>CAWFSW010000011.1:0-538376 GCA_963818605.1 uncultured Acidobacteriota bacterium | reverse complement strand
TTTCATAACAATGTCGGCTCCTTGGACCCGGGTAGACTTTGGTTTGTCGAAGACCAAAGGCTCGGGAGAAAGGAGCCGAACATGGTGATTATAGGCGTGGATTATCACCCGAGCGATCAGTACATCGCGTTTGTAGATACCGAGACTGGTGAGAGCGGCGAACGGCGATTGAACCACAGTGATGGAGAAGCCGAGAGGTTCTACCGGGAGCTGAGACAGCGAGGAGTCGGCGTGCGCATGGGGATGGAGGCCACCGGATATTCACGTTGGTTCGAGCGGTTACTGGCAGAGCTGGGTATCGAGGTCTGGATCGGCGATGCGGCCGAGATCAAAACCAAACGAGTCCGCAAGCAGAAAACCGATCGCAACGATGCCGGGCTTCTGTTGAAGCTGCTTCTGGAAAATAACTTCCCTCGCATCTGGGTACCGAGTCCGGAGAATCGTGATCTGCGGCAACTGCTGTGGCACCGGCATCGGCTGGTGCAGATGCGGACGCGGATCATGAACCAGCTTCAGGCCCTGGCGATGAACCAAGGGCAGCGCCAGAAGAAGAAGCTGTGGAGCGAGCAAGGGCGAGCACAGCTGGAAAAGCTTCCGTTGGCTACCTGGGCGTCACGGCGTCGGCAAGATCTGCTGGATCTGCTGGACCGCATGAACCCAACCATCGAGGCGCTCACTGCAGCGGTCGAGCAGGAAGCCAAGAAGCGGCCCGAAGTGCTGCGATTAATGACGCACCCCGGCGTAGGGCCACTGACGGCGCTTGCCTTCGTGCTGATCATCGGAACCCCGGAACGATTCAAGTGCGGCAAGCAGATCGGCAGCTATGTGGGGCTGATTCCTTCGGAAGACTCCAGTGCCGGCCACCAACGGCTGGGACACATCACCAAGCAAGGCAGCTCTTTGCTGCGTTTCTTGCTGGGAGAAGCGGCACAAGCCGCAGCGCGATGTGATTCGGATTGGAGACGTCGGTACGTTCATCTGGCGATGCGTCGGCAGAGGAACATCGCCAAGGTGGCCATGGCTCGAAGGCTGGCAGTTCGGTTGTACTGGATGTGGCGGAACGGTTGGGAGTATGCGCAGTCGGTAAAGTTCGGTTCGCACGCGGGACAGCTCGTAACCGGACATGGCGTGAACTAGAACGCCGTCCACTTGAATGGGCATCCCGCTCCCTCGCAAGAGGGAGTTTGAAGTGGTAATCATGGTCGACGTTTAGATCGAAGAGATGTTTGGGTCGGACCGAAGCCGACCGCTAGATTACAGGCGAGCCGTGGTCATCGACGCTGGGCCAACGAATGCCACCAACAAGCACACTCTTCAGAGTGAATGCCGACGTACGCGCAGAAACGATTTGACAGGGCCGACATTGTTAGAGATGTCCGGTTGCCGCGCCAATCAGACAGCGGACGGTCAAGAGCGTCGGGAGGGGGTGCTGCCTGGCTTGCTGACAAACGCCTCGTAGTTCCGCAGCTCTTCGAGCGAAGGCTGGGAAAGGATAGGAAAGACGACGAGCCGTGGTTTTCGTCGCAAGCCAGCTGCCGTAAGTGAGTCACAAACAATTGCATCCGCATGCATCAAGCCTCGGCGCCAATCAGGTTTCCGAGAGTCTCGGAGAACCAGTTGGTCACCATTGAATCCCGCAGCGATCAGCATCGTGCGAGCTGATTTCAGGAAGCCCGGCCATCTTGAGACAATGCCGATCAGTGCGCCTTGGGGGCAGGCAGCCATTTGGCGAGCGAGTCTGGGATCGAGCGAATACCCAGCGTTATGAGTTCCGCTCGGGCTGGCAATACCTTCTGGACGTTTACCGTTTGGCTTGGAAGAGCGACAGGAATACACTGTCCTGAAAGCGCAGCCAGATTTCGGAGACTTAAACCGCAACCTTTCACCGGGAACGTAACCACCTGCTTCATCTCAGCCATCACGATCTTTCGCAATTCCTCGTCGGGTTCGATCAATAGAAAATGATCTGGCGGTTGCGATGCCAACCACTGTCGCAGGCGCGATCTCACGACAGGCAGGGGCGTCCCGAGCCTTCTCGCGGAACGAAAGAAGTTCGCGATCAACCGATCCAATTCCACAGGCGAGGAGACGGACAGCACCGACCTCGTGTCACGGACATACACGCCGCTTCCATGGCGCAGCTCCAGCCAATTCTCCCGTTCCAGCTGCCGATAGCCCGCACTGACCGTATTGGGGTGCAGGCGGAAACTGCGCGCAATCTCTCGCGTGCTGGGCAGGCGCTGCCCGGGAGTCAGGTCGCCGCACAGGATGCCCAGGATCGTTTGCGTAACTAGCTGTTCGCGGAGCGTAACTTCCGTTCCGCGCGCGAACCAGAATTTCATGCGGCCTATCTTAATGCTGCGTTTCTGGTTCGGCATTGTTTTTTCGCAGCCCGACCGAGGCGAGCGCAGGACGATCTCTGTCATCGCCCCAGAGCACCCCAATTCCGTGCGCATGTGGCAATTCACGAAGTGTCATAAGGCGAGACCCTGGCTTGCCATTGCCCGCGTAAGCTGCGTCCGTCGAGGCAGGAACTGCCTGAAAGGGGAAGCGCACAAATGGAAACCACGACACGACGATCTCTGGGAAGAAACCTTCGGTTGGTCGGGCGATTGGGCCTGATCCTCAGTCTGGTCACATGCACGATCGCTGGGGATGCGCCCGCGATGAGCGCACAGAACGCGCCGCCGGAAAAAGTAACGCTCGAAAGCGGGCGGGTGCTCGTACTCGAAGTTAAAACGGGCGTTAGTTCGGAATCCGTGAACAAAGGAGATCACCTCCAGCTGCGGCTAGTTCGTCCAGTGATGAGCGGAAGCACGATCGCACTTCCACCGGGTTTGATGGTGCCGGCGCATATCACTGAGGTTCGACGCGCAGGAAAGCAAGACTGCAAGGATGGGAAAATCTCCTGGAAGATTGATTCGGCGACAGCAGTGGACGGCACAAAAGTGAGCCTGGTTGGGCTTCCATGGGTGCAACGCAGCGCCCATGGAGATCCGGTAGATACGGTGCACCTTAAATCGAGGGGCGACAAGGTTGGACGCGGCTTTGAATACGCAGTGGGCGGCCCCCTGTTTGCTGCCGAATTAATCTTGTTTCTTCCCTCGGGGCTCGCGATGGGTTTGGGCGAAGGCCAGCCGTGCGGCAAACAACCGGGCAAGGATCGCTACCTTGGACCGATTCTCTACGCGGCGGTCGCGAAGGATGTCCGCATCACTCTAAATCCTCCGACCACACATTGATGAAGATGCATATTGGCTTCGCTCTCGTTGGGAAAAACCCGAACCCATAAAAGACAATGGATAAGGGCGCGCGAGCTATGGACTGACGACCGATCACTGCCTCGCCAGCGGACGGGCCTAGGCGTCGAGCGCGCCGCCCGCACCAGCAGGCAGCTCGATGGAGTACTTCGTGCGGGCTTTTTCGCGATGCAGCTCGAAGGCTAACTCGATCAGGCGATCGATCAGCTTGGGATACGGCAGTCCGGAGGCTTCCCACATCTTTGGATACATGCTGATGGAGGTGAATCCGGGAATGGTGTTCAGCTCGTTGACGAATATCTTCCCGCTGCGACTCTCAAGAAAGAAATCACAGCGCGCCATGCCCGTGCCGTCAATGGCGCGAAATGCGCGGACCGCGTATTCCTGAAAGGTGGCGACCTGCTTTTTCTTCAATGGCGCCGGAATAAGCAGACGAGTTCCCTGCTCCAGATACTTCGCCGCGTAATCATAAAATTCGCGATGCGGCAGGATTTCGCCGGGAATGGACGCGCGAATATCGTCGTTGCCGAGAACGGAGACTTCAATTTCGCGCGCGGTGACGGCCTTCTCGACAAGAACCTTCAGCGCGAATTCCGCCGCGGTATCAATCGCGGCGCCCAATTCGTGAGCCGCTTTCACGCGCGTCATTCCCACGGATGATCCAAGCGTCGCGGGCTTTACGAACAGCGGAAAACGAAATTTCTTCTTGATCGCTCGCAGGATCTTTACGCGCTCGCGCTCCCATTCCGAGCGGCGAAAAGCCAGGAACGGAACGATCGGCAAACCGGCCTCGGCAAACAAGCGCTTCTGCACGTCTTTATCCATGCCCACGGCCGACGCCAGCACACCCGCGCCGACGTAAGGCAGTCCGGCAAGTTCGAGCAGTCCCTGAACCGTGCCGTCCTCGCCAAATGTCCCATGCAAAACCGGAAACATCACATCCACGGTTACGCTCGGATGCCCCGGAGACGGAGTAAGCGGCACGAGCGACGCGGCGGTAGGATCGGGCGGTAACGAAACCCGCTCGCCCGATTTCAAAACCTCAGCGAGCAGTTTCTGCGCGCCGCCACCGACGAGCCAGCGGCCATCTTTCGTGATGCCGATTGGCACGGCTTCGTATTTTTCCGCATCCAGCGCGCGAATAACCGACGCGGCTGAAGCGAGCGAGACCTCGTGCTCGCCCGAGCGCCCGCCAAAGAGCACGCCAACGCGCAATTTCTTCTGGGTCGTCATCACAGGATTTTCTTCCCCAGCCCGGAAAGGACCAACTCAACGCCAAGCAGCGCTGTCGTGTTGTGCAAATCGATTACGGGATTAATTTCGACCAGCTCGAAAGAAACCATCGCGCGGCTGTCGGCAATCATCTCGAGTGCAAGATGCGCTTCGCGGTATGTGACGCCGCCGCGCACGGGCGTGCCCACTCCCGGCGCGTCCGACGGGTCAACGAAATCCATGTCGAGGCTGACGGCAATTCCCGCGGTGTCGTCGGTGGCAAACCGCAGCGCCTCGGCCATCACTTCACGCATGCCGCGCTCGTCAATATCGCGCATGGTGAAGACATGCACGCCCGACTCTTTTGCGAATCGGCGCTCTTTTGAATCGAGGTCGCGGATACCGACCAGGACCACATTACGCGGCTCAACCATCGGCTTGACGCCCGGCAAGCTCGATCAATTCCGGAGGTCCAAAACCCATGATCGAGGCAAGCGGCATGCCGTGAACGTTGCCCGAAGGAGACGATTCGGGCGTGTTCATGTCGCCGTGAGCATCGAGCCAGATCACGCCGATGCGCTTGCCCATCTTATTGAAGTGGGCAGCGGCTCCGGCGATAGTGCCGACCGCGATCGAATGGTCGCCGCCGAGCACGAGCGGAACCATGTCCTCGTCCAGTGTCTTGCGGACCATTTCCGCGAGGCCCTTGCAGGTTTGCGAAATCTCGTCGAGGTATCGGGCCTTTTTTTCGCCGTAGGGCTGCTCTTCAGCCTGCGGCACAGAGACGTTTCCGACATCTTCAACCTGCCGCCCGAGCTGCTTCAGGCGCGATTGCAGCCCCGCGACACGCAGAGCGGAAGGCCCCATATCCACGCCGCGGCGGCTAGCGCCCAGGTCCATCGGCACACCGATGATGCGTATCTTTTCTGGCATTTGGCTGATTCTTTTCGCGACCCCGGAAGGACGGAAGGATACCCGACGCACCTGCCGGGTCCACCCAAGCCCATCTAAGGATAGACGCGATAGAGCATGCGTGGGAAGGGGATGACTTCGCGGATGTGCTCCGTTCCGCAAATCCACGCAACGGTGCGCTCCAGGCCCAGGCCAAAGCCGGCATGGGGTACGCTGCCGTAGCGCCGGAGGTCGAGATACCACTGAAACGACTCCTCGGGCAGGCCGCTTTCGCGGATGCGCCGAAGCAGCGTCTCGTAACTCGACTGGCGTTCGCCGCCGCCAATGATCTCGCCACCGCCTTCAGGTGCGATCATGTCGAAACTAAGCGCCAGGTCCGGTCGCGCCGGATCGGTGGCCATGTAGAACGCCTTCATCGCCGCGGGATAGCGATGGATGACGACGGGCTTTTCAAACTCCTTCGAAAGCAAAGTTTCCTCGTCACCGCCGAAATCATCGCCCCACTTTGCGGGGTTGCCGGCCTTCTGCAGAACTTTGACCGCTTCGTCGTAGCTGATGCGCGGAAATGGCGGAACGATCTTCGCGAGCTTGGTAACATCGCGGCCGAGCGTGGCGAGTTCGCGGGCGCGATTCTGTACCACCGACTGCACGATCGCGCTGACGAGACCCTCGCCCAGTTCAATCATGTCTTCAAGGTGGGCGTAGGCCGCTTCCGGCTCGAGCATCCAGAATTCGGTCAAATGGCGGCGCGTCTTCGATTTTTCGGCGCGGAACGTGGGACCAAATGTATAGACCTTGCCGAGCGCGGCTGCGGTGGCTTCCACGTAGAGCTGGCCGGATTGCGTGAGGTAGGCCTTCTGGTCGTCAATGTAGTTCACTTCAAAAAGTGTGGTGGTGCCTTCGCAGGCCGCGGGAGTGAAGATTGGCGCGTCGGTGAGCGTGTAGCCCAGACCATCCATGAAATTGCGCGCGGCACGAATCGCTTCGGCGCGTATGCGCAGGATAGAAGCCTGGCGAGGCGTGCGAATCCAGAGATGACGCTGGTCGAGCAGGAAATCCACGCCATGCTCTTTGAGTTGAATCGGATACGGAGCAGATTCCGGCACGCGCTGGACCACTTCGACCGTGCTGATGTGCATTTCGCAGCCGCCGGGCGCGCGGGGCTCCGCTTGAATCTTGCCCGTGGCGATGACGCTCGATTCCTGCGTGAGGCCCTTGAGCGCGGCGAACGCCTCGGGATTCTCCTTCAGCGAGACGACACCCTGCATCACTCCTGTGCCATCGCGAAAAATTGGGAAAAGGAGTTTGCCCGCTTCGCGCATGTTATACAGCCAGCCGCGAATCGTCACCACGCTGCCAACGTGCTGCGCAGCGTGCTCGACGGCGACTACGGGGACAGGAGCTTCTGCTTGTTCGCTCATGGATTCGTCGGAAGAAGGCATCAGTTGCGGGCCGGTCCCGTTCGGGCGGAGTTGGCACCCTTCTCGTCGAGGTGTTTTTCGAGTTTGTCGAACGTGGTGCGAATCTGATCGAGCGATGGCGAACCCGGCGCGGTTTCTTTCAGCTCGATGACAAGCGGGAGCGGTTCCGGCATGTTTGCGAATTCGCCCAAGGCGGCGTCCCAATCAATCGTGCCGTCCCACGGAAGCAGATGCTCGTCTTTCTCGCCGTGATTATCGTGGATGTGCGCGGTGACGACACGGTCGCGCATCAGGTGAAAACCTGCCTCGGCTCCGCCCTCCATATGCGCGTGGCCGATGTCGAAGCAAAAACCCAGATTGTGCAGGTGAGTGTCCTTTATGAATTGCGCGAGCGACGCGGGCGAGCCAAGTTCATTCGGAGTGTTTTGCAGCGCGATCGTGACGCCCCGATGCTTTGCGAAAACGGCCAAGATTTCCAGCGAGTTGAACGCCGCGTCGAACTTGCGTGGATCGGCCGCCTGATGGCCGGTGGCGAGGTCCTGCGTGAAAAATCGAAACGGAATCGTCTCCGCCACTTCGAGGGCGCGCTTGATTTCGTCCACGGCATCCTGACGCCGAATGCGTTCAGGATCGGCGATCGAAATGGGCACGCCGCTGCCGCGTCCCGGAGCTGTGTCCCGTTCGGTCGGTGCGTGGAGAGCGTGAAGCGTCAATCCGCGGTCGCTCAGCGAGCCGGCGAGTTCACGCACGGACT
This sequence comes from uncultured Acidobacteriota bacterium, assembly GCA_963818605.1. Classification (GTDB taxonomy): domain Bacteria; phylum Acidobacteriota; class Terriglobia; order Acidiferrales; family UBA7541; genus Palsa-295. Next base: position 530,817 of record CAWFSW010000011.1, on the reverse strand, counting down.
GCACGGCGACGTAGTTGAAGTGGAAGGTCCCGCAGAATATTTCGACGCTCGTAATTCCGGCCTGCGCGATTTCCGCAAGGAGTACCGGTGTCAGTGGCTGGTTCCGGTACATGTATGTGGAAAGAATGCGTTGCATCCCACCCCCAGTGCGGCATTCGTACGAGCACATCTATGGTCAATGGAAACCGCTCTGGCGTCAATAGTTCACGGGCAGGCCCGCAGAAAAAATCAGAAGACGAATCTAGTGGGATGCCAGCCCGATCAGGAAGAGAGCCAGCAGAGAGCCCACGAGCAGCACGATTCCCCACCAGAATGAAATGTGCGGGAGTCCGCGGGTTAGGTTTGGCGGGGAAACCTCCGGCCCGTCGAGAAGCGTCGATTCCGATTCGCTTGACAGGGGGACGGCCACCGCGGCTCGAAGCCGGTTGCGGCTCTGGTTCCCGCGGATATTCCGTGAACTCGTGCGGCATCACGTCGTTACCAGCATCCGCGAAGCCTGCAGCGGGCCTGGTTCGTTTGCCAGGCGCGTCAGGCGGCTTCGGAGAGGAAATCAACCTTGAAAGACGGCGCGACGAGCCCTGCCGCAGCTCCGCGGGCGAGCAATTCCCGCACGGCGCGACGTCCCTCCTCTCCGTAATCGAGCGTCCAACGATTCACGTACATGCCGATGAATTTGTCCGCAAGCATTGGGTCCATGTCGCGCGCAAACTGAAGTGCGTATTCGACGGCGGCCTCGCGATGGTCGAGCGCGTAGCTGACGCTTTCGCGAATGATGCGCGCCACCTGACGGCCCATGTCCGGGCCGAGGCTGCGGCGAACGGCGTTCGCGCCCAGAGGCAGCGGCAAGCCTGTGGATTCCTGCCACCATTGTCCGAGGTCCACAACCTTGTGAAGCCCAATCTGCGAAAAAAGCAACTGACCTTCGTGGATCAGCAGGCCCGCTTCCACTTCCTTCGCCTGGACCGCTTCCATAATCTTGTCGAACGGCATCGTCACCGTTTCGATATTCGGCTCAAAGAGTTTGAGAGCGAGGTAGGAGGTCGTTCGCGTGCCGGCGACGGCGATTTTCTTCCCGGCCAGCTCGCTTTTCTTGATCGGATGCGACGCGACCACGATCGGGCCGTAGCCTTCGCCGAAACTCGCGCCGCAATCGAGCAGGACATACTTGTCGGCGACAAATGTGTAGCCATAAAAGCTCACGGCCGTCACGTCGTAGGTTTCCTTCAGCGCGGCGTGGTTCAGCGATTCAATGTCCGAGAGTATGTGCGTGAATTTAACACCGGGAAGCCGGACCTTGCCCGTCGCCAGGGCATAAAACATGAAAGCGTCATCGCTATCGGGCGAATGCGCCAGTTGCAGGGAAACCGTCTCATGTGCCGTGGCTGGTGTGGACATGTTCGTGACCATCCTGGCGCTCCGAGGAAGCCCATCCCGTCGCCGCATTCCAGGGACACCTGACCAGCGAGTCGTTATTTCCGCTGCGGAGCCCTTGGACAACCTGCTTCGGTGTGAGCGTCTTCCTGCGTGAGTACCGTCTAAAAGCGGTCAAGGATACCACAGCGGATTGCCAGAGGTACAGGTCTCGCCCCGAGGACAGCTAGAAGGGCCTAGTTAGGTCTAATCTGACTTAGCAAGAATGAGGGGCAACAGGAACTCCTGCAGGCCCTTGCTGAACGCCGGACTCACGTTCTCAAATTGCATCCCCATGCAATTCTCCCCGGACACGCGGAGAACGCGCGCCGCGAAAGGCAGGGGCGGTCCGGATGACAAATGAATCGTGCCCGGCGCGACCGTGCCGACGGGCAACACGCCGGATGATTGCACAAACATGCCGCCGATGCTCATGTCCAGGGTCGAGCCTTTCAATTGCGCGCTACCCGACTCTATGGACACTCTGCAGCTGACCTTGATGCGCCGGAATCGCCGCCTCTCGTGCTCGATGGAGTCCTTCGTCGCCCGAACCAGGCGCAAAATGTCGTGCCGGTCAATCGGCTTATAGAGGAAAAAATTGGCGCCGGCTTCAAACGCCCGCCCAAGGAGAGCCCGATCGTCTTCGCCGGTGATCACCATGATTGGCGTCGAGACATTCAAACCGCCGGAGCGGATTTTCCAGGTCAGCTCGATTCCGTCCGGCGTGGGCATGTGCACATCGAGGAAGACCGCGTCGAATTTTTCCCTGGCCAGGCAAGTGACGGCCTGCCCGCTATGCGTAAGGACCAAAGACTCAATGTCCACCGAGCGCAGAACTTCCTGGATCAATTCACCGATCGTCGCGTCATCGTCCACCACCAGAACCCGGCTCGGCATGCTCAACTCCTCACGCGTGAATGCTGGATCGGGTCGCTAAGCCAGGCAACGCTCAGTGACCTGGCTGCACTTTAGCGGGCTCGGTGAGCCAGCGATGTAGTTGCTCCCGAAGCAGGCGGAAATCAATTGGTTTCGAAACGCACGCACTGCAACCCGCGCGCATGACTCGTTCGTGATCGGTTACCATCGCGTGCGCCGTTACGGCAATCACAGGAATGTTTTGCAGTTTCGGATCGCGACGGATCCAGGTTGCGAGCGTCAAACCGTCCTGAGCGCCCAATTGCACGTCCAGCAGCACCGTCTCAGGCAACTCGCCTTGGAAGGCCGCAAACGCTTCGTCCAGAGTCGTAGCTGTTTGCACTTGGAATTTTTCGGACTCCAGCCAGTCCACAAGGAGCTCGAGATTCACCGCGTTGTCCTCGACCACGAGAATTCGATGGCTCATATTTTTCCCACCAGCGCCGGAGGGGCCACTCGCTGTAGCTGACTGAACAGGATCTCCTGCCACTGGTCCTTCTTCTGAAGGAGCGCCAGGCTATTTGCCTGGAGGAATTCCTTTTCGGCGATGGTCAGGTCCTTACTCGTCAGCACAAAAACTGGCAGACCCGCCGTCGAGGGATTCCCTCTCCATTCAGCAAGCAACTCGAGGCCGCTTACATCCGGCAGAATCAAATCGAGGATCACAAGTTCGGGAAGCCCTTTCGCGACTCGGGCGCGAGCCGCTGCCCCATCGGCCGCAATATCCACGACGTATCCGCGGTGCATGAGCGATTCCGCAATGAACTCGCGCGTGGGAGGATGATCCTCCACGATCAGGATCGAGTGCGACCCCGCGCGTCCGGAACGGCTCAAGCAACGGTCCACGGCAGACAACAACACCAACTTTTCCACCGGCTTCACTACGTATTCGTCCGCGCCGAGCAGGGCTCCGGTGGACGGCTGGTCCACGATGGTCACCACGATCACGGGAATCTGAGCGGTGCGGCGGTCGCTCTTCAATGCCGTCAATATTTGCCAGCCATTGATCGGCTTCATGATGATGTCCATGGTCACGGCAGCGGGTTGAAGCTCCGCGGCCATCTCGACGGCTCGCTCCGGCCGGGTGCACAACGTGACCTGATATCCCGCGGAAACCAGCTGCGTCTCAAGCAGCATTGCGGCCGTTCGGTCGTCTTCGACGACAAGAATTCTCGCAGCCGCGCCGCTGTCTGATTTCTGCTCGATTCCTTGCTCGGCGCGCGGCTCGATCGACTGAACGAAAGGCAGCGTAAAGTAAAAACAGCTACCCGCGCCGATCTGACTATCCAACCCCAACTGGCCGCCGTGCAGCTCGACCAGCCGCTGCGTGATGGCTAGTCCCAAACCGGATCCTTCCGCGGCTTTTGCGTTTTGGGTCAAACGATAGAAGGCCTCGAATATGCGTTTCTGCTCCTCAGGCGGGATGCCGGGGCCGGAATCGCGAACCTCCATGCGAACGAGATCGCCCACTCGTCTGGCTGCCAATTCTATCTTTCCACCCTCCGGCGTGAATTTGACGGCGTTCCCGATCAGATTCATCAGAATCTGTTTCAATCGCGTCCCATCCGCGCGCACGCTCAAGCCTTGGGCCGGGTGCTTGACGAGGACATGATTCTTCTTGCTGACCAGGGGCTGCAACGTGTCGCAAGCTTCCGAAAAACAAGTCTCGACTCGCACAGTTTCGAGCGTCAGCTGCAGGCGTCCCGCCTCGATCTTCGACAGATCCAGAATGTCGTTAATCAGTCGGAGAAGGTGTTTCCCACCGGTGGAAATGTGATTGACGTAACGGCGCTGCTTTTCATTTAGGGGTCCATAGCGATCCTCGCCGAGCAGATCAGAAAAGCCCAACACTGCGTTCAGGGGAGTTCGCAACTCGTGGCTCATCGTGGAAAGAAACTGATCCTTAAACTTGCTCGAGCGCTCGAGTTCTTCCTTCGCGAGCACAACGGAACGGGAGAAGGCCTCCACTTCTTTCTTTGCGGTCTCTAATTGTGCTGTACGTTCCTGGACCCGCTGTTCCAACCCGTCATGAGCCTTGAGCAATTCCTTCTCGCTGTTACCGATCTGCGTCAGCATCTCGTTAAACGCATCGATCAATATCGTCAATTCGCCCTGGCCGGGGATCGGAGTGGCACGCACCGAATAGTTCTTATCGTGAGACACGATCCTTGCAATCCGCGCCAGCTCCACGATGGGTTTGGCAAGGACTCTGCGGAAAACTGACGAGACCAGTAGCGCGGCCATTAGGGAAACCAGCAGCACAATGGCAGCGATCCCAACATACCGATTCAGGCGCTGATTTAATTCTTCCAGGTCGGATCGAATGTAAACGGTCCCCGTTGGCTTCCCCTGAAACACAATCGAGCGAACCAATACGATTTCATTGCTCCGGCGCATCTGCGTTTCGATCTGACCTGAAGCGATCAAGGGCGGCGCCGGAACCGTACTGTTTCGATCGCGCGAATAAGTGGCGAGGGGCTGGCCATCCGGCATGTAGATCACAGCGGACAAAATATCCGGCGCAGCCTTCAACGCCGAGAGAGTGGTTTCCGCGGCCTGCGGGTCGTTAAATAGGAGTGCCGAGGCGCTATTCGAGCCAATGATCTGAGCCTGTGTGGAAAGATTTCGAACCATGGTCTGTCTGAATGTGACCATGTCATATCCAATGAACGCCGCGCACGCCAGCACGAGCGCAGTGGCGCTGACCAGCATATTCATCCAGGTCAGCCGCCGTGCGATCGAAGCGTTGGTAGCGCTGCTCATCGTTTACAAGTCTCCCGAGTGAGAGCCTTTGCGGACGTTAGTCGCTACCCTGAGCAACTCGGAGCTTAAAGTCAGGCCAGCTCCGTGGGCGCTGTCGAGGTTGACGTCGAAGCGCACACGGTTTCCTTCCGAAATGAACCCGATCATTCCGCCGCGCTCCGAAAAGCGGGGGATGTCGCTGACCGTCAGGACGCGCGTCTTGTCGAGCGCCGCCAAATCCTCTTTCAAGTGGCTTTCCTCGGATGAGCTGATGAACAGGATGCGGCAACTGTTGATGTCCTGCGGTTTGGCGATGCGCTTGGCCATCACGCTCTTGCCGCCAATTGTTCCGCCCGCCAGAGTCGCATCCAGGGCCTGCCCGAACGGATCAGCACCCAACACACAGATTTCAAAGGATTCGCCGCGGTCCGCGCCGCTTTCATCGGGCCATTGGACAAACCTGCCAAAGTTGTAGAGATACGCGGCTTTTACCTGGAACTCACTCGCTTTTGGCTGCTGTGCGCGCAAAGACGAAATCGGGAGGAATACCCAGGAGACGATCGCCACAAGCGCCACAGCACATTGAAGGCGCCGCCAACTGGCGCGACTCCGCGATCTGCATGGAAGAGTTCTTCCGTATCGAGCGGACGTGGCGGGAACAGTTGGCATTACCTTCTCCACGTGACCTTTCCGTAGTAGCTTCGTCGAATTCCTACCAGCGGGCCATCATCGCCGCCGAATTCCGCGTGATGGTCTTGAAGCAAATTCTGCCCCACGAACGAAAGCTCAACACTCGGATTGAGGTGCCAGCCAAGCCGGGTATCAACGGTCGAATAGTCACTCACGGTCAGCCCCGCCGGAACTGACGTCTGCCCTGGCAAAGCGGAAACATAGCGATAGGTGACGTCAAACTCGAACCTTTTCGGAAGATTGAAAAGCGATTGCATTTGGACCTGATGATGAGGGCTCGACCCATTGTCAGAAGCCGTGATCAGCGAGTTGAAGGTACCGGCGCGCGAGTTGTCCTCTACGACCAGATGTAGAAACGAATAGGATCCCTTCAGTTCCCACCAACTGAAGGGTTTCCAATCGGGCGCGATTTCGATTCCCGTGGTGTCGCCCTTCGTCGCGTTCATCAGCGGTAGCTGTACTACCACACGGGTCGGTGGTGGCGGCGTTGGCGGCGGAATCGGCGTCTCCACAAGTATTGAATCAGGGCCATACCCATAAAGGTCCGTATAGTTGTTGTAGAAATACGCCACGTCCACGTACAACTTCTTGGTCACGAGCGTCCGATAGCCGAGTTCAGTGCCAAGGAGCTGTTCCGATTTGAAGTGCGTATTGCCGACGACCCGCAGATACAGGGGCGGACTCCCCGCCGCTTGCCCAGAAAATCCGTGAGTTGCAGATCCGTGTCCAGCCGCGAAGGTGTGCGGACTGCCCTCGTCACGGCTACCCAGAGAGACTGATGATCTGTCGGCGTCCATATCGCACGGACGTTTGGCTGGATTTCGAAGCCGCTATAGTTATTGTGCTCAAACTTGGACCCGACGATGATTGAGAACTGCTTGGGGACAATGGATATCTGGTCCTGCACAAACCAGCTGTAGATGCTGTCCGTTTCCTGATGAGGCTCGAAATCCAGCGTGTCGAATTTCTGCGTGATACTGTCGGGGCTCCATCGCGCTCCCGCCCCAAACAACAGGTTGTTTCGGTCGTTCGGGCTTATATGGTAGAGAAAATCGACGTCAACTGTGTTGCGCGTCTCGTCGAGCTGCGGACTGAGCTGCGACGTACGGTCGTAATAGAGTTGAAGTTGAAAGTCGGAGTTTTCGTTGACCTGCCGGCGCCACGCCCCAGTATATTTTCACCCGAGACATTGTGAGGATCGTCGAACTGTTCCGTGGAAGGCGGCGAGTAAAGCGCGACGTCCACACGCTCGCCGTCGTATCCCTTGTACATATCGCCCTGCACCGTGAGCGCATCGCGAGAATTCACCTGCCAGTCCGTGCGGAATCCACCTTGCCCCATCTGCCAATCGTCGAATGGATCGCGATCCACCGGAGTTTGATTCGGCGCCAAAAACGCTGGATGAAACTCCGCGGCGCGGCCGAACGCCAGGCCATAGACGCGAAAATCGAGCCCGTTTCCGTTTCCGACTCCATAGCGGAATTCGCCCATGCCCTGATCAACATTCCCACCGCTTAGGGACGTGAGCGCGCCGTGAGTGTCCTTCGCGCTCTTGGTGATGATATTGATGACGCCGTTTACCGCGTTTGCGCCCCAGATCGTGCCGCCGGGTCCGCGAATTACCTCGATTCGCTCGACATCCTCCAGCAGGACGTTCTGGAGTTCCCAATAAACGCCGGCGAACAACGGGGTGTAAACGCTCCGGCCGTCAATCAGCACCAGCACGGATTTCGAGAACTCGCTTCCGAATCCACGGATACCCACCGACCAGTGGTCCGAGTCTATTTGCGCCACTTCCACGCCTGGCACCATTCGGAGAATTTCCGGCACGCTCGTCGCTCCGGAGCGGCGAATATCCTCCTGGGTGATTACGTAGATCGCCGCAGGGGTGTTCCACACTTCCTCAGGTTCTTTGGAGGTGGTTGTGACTTCCACCGCGCCGAGCTGTTCCAGACTCAACTGCTTCAGATCATCGGGAGGATTCTGATTGTCTTGCGTGGCTTGGGCCCGGCTGTCCTGCACCAATCCCATAAATGACATCAGAAATATGAGCGGGAAGGCGGCCGTGGCACGCCAGATGGAGGTCCGGACTGGTTGGAGGGGATCGAATCCCTTGTCCGGCAGGTTCAGGAGTAAATTGGCGCCCATTTCGAGCTACACCACCCCAAGATGGCCAGCCGACCCAACATCCCCAAGGGCGCGGCCAAACTTCAATTCTAGCGGCGAGGGTAACGAACGAGGACTTTTGTGCGGAAGGTGGCGCAATAAGGCAACACCTTGCCAATACGCAGACGGTAACTGGGTCCGCGTTGGTGAGCCTGTGGCGCGGTGCGACGCAAGTCCGGTAGAATGCCGCAGGAGATAACCGATGCCTCCATTTCCCGGGGTCGATTTCCTCGACTTCGATTCCCTGCTGAGCGACGAAGAAAAGCTAGCCCGGAAGTCCGTGCGGCAGTTTGTGGACGAGCAGGTGCTACCGATCATCGCCCAACATGACCGCGAAGGAACCTTCCCTATGAATCTCGTCCCGGAAATGGCGAGGCTTGGGCTGTTCGGCGCGAACCTGCAGGGCTACGGTTGCGCGGAAATGTCGAACGTGGAATACGGGGTGGTCACTCAGGAGCTTGAGCGAGGCGATTCCGGCCTGCGCAGCTTTGCCTCGGTGCAGTCCGCGCTGGTCATGTATCCCATTCACGCGTTCGGATCGGACGCGCAGAAGGAGAAATGGCTGCCGCTGCTGCAACAGGGAAAGGCGATTGGCTGCTTCGGGCTGACCGAGCCGCAATTCGGCTCGAATCCGGGCGGAATGCTCACGCGCGCCGTCAAAAAGGGTGACACGTACATCCTCGACGGCGAGAAAATGTGGATCACCAACGGCTCGATCGCGGATGTTGCTCTGATCTGGGCGAAGTGCGAAGACGGAAAAATTCGCGGCTTCCTGGTCGAGAAAGGCACGCCAGGTTTCAAAGCGTGGGCGATTCATGGAAAGCAATCGCTGCGCGCGTCGGTGACCGCCGGCCTCGCCATGACCGATTGCAAGATTCCCGTCGCAAACCTGCTGCCGGGAGTTCAAGGATTGCGGGGCCCGCTATCGTGCCTCGATCAGGCGCGGTATGGCATCGGCTGGGGCGCGATTGGCGCGGCGATGGCCTGCTACGACACTGCGCTCAGCTACGCAAAGCAGCGGAAGCAATTCAACGACCGCCCCATCGCCTCGCACCAGCTCGTGCAGGAAAAACTGGTGTGGATGATTACGGAAATCACCAAGGCGCAATTCCTCGCCTTGCAGGTAGGGCGATTGAAGGATCAGGGCCGCGTGCATTCGTCGCATATTTCGATGCTGAAAATGAACAATGTCTGGATGGCGCGAGAAACGGCGCGCATGGCGCGGGAAATCCTGGGCGCGAATGGAATCGTGGACGACTACTGCATCATGCGCCACATGAACAACCTCGAATCGGTCTACACCTATGAAGGAACGCACGATATTCACAAGCTGGTCATCGGCGAACGCATTACGGGGATTGCCGCATTCGTCTGATCCCTGCTATTTGCGGGCTGCAAAAATTCATTCGACTAAGTAAGAATTGAATTATCATGGCGCCGGGTGGCGGTCCCTTTCCGGCAGAATCCTGAACTTTCAAGGAGTTAACGTGGAGACAGAACTAAGCCTGGAATTCTTGCGCGTCGTGGAGCGGGCGGCCATCGCATCGGCCCGCACCATGGGACTGGGCGACCGTCACGGTTCCGATCAAGCGGCCGTTCAAGCGATGCGCTCCGAAATGGATTCGGTAGGCATGGACGCCACGATTGTGATTGGCGAAGGCGAGCGCGACGAAGCGCCGATGCTCTTCATCGGCGAAAAAGTCGGCGCGGCGGTCCGCGATAAAAGCCGCACGTACCCTAAGGTTGATATCGCCGTGGACCCGCTGGAGGGCACCAATCTTTGCGCGACCGGCGAGCCGAACGCCATTGTCGTGCTGGCCGCGAGCGATCACGGAGGGCTTCTGCACGCCCCTGACCTCTATATGGAGAAGATCATCGTGGGCCCGGCGTGCAAGGGCGCGGTCGAGCTCGACGCCCCCGTGGCGCACAACCTAAAAGCGATCGCGAAGAGGCTGGACCGCGAGGTCGAGGATTTGGTGATTATCGTCCTCGAGCGCCCGCGCCACGAGAAGCTAATTCAGGATATTCGCAAAACCGGCGCGCGAATCCGGCTGATTACCGATGGCGATCTTTCTGCCGGGATCACCGCGGCGGTTTCGAACATGGGCGTTCACGCCGTGATGGGCACGGGGGGCGCGCCAGAAGGCGTGCTGACGGCTGCCGCCCTGCGGTGCTTGAACGGACAGATTATCGGTCGCCTCGTGGCTTCGAAACCCGAGCACCACGAACGTCTCGCACAGATGGGGATCAAGGACGCAAAGCGAATCTACGATACGCACGACCTCGCACCCGGCAAGAACATCATTTTTGCGTGCACGGGAGTCACCGGGGGGAATCTGCTCCGCGGAGTGCGGTTCTTCGGCGATGGGACACGTACGCAGTCACTGATCATGACTCTCGATCAGCGGCAGGTACGATTTATTGACTCCGTGCACCTCGAAAAGGGTGCGGACGTCAAGGTTCGGTTCTATTAGTCGGCAACCAACTCGGCCAGTCGCGTGTCTCGCACGCGACCGGCCGGCTTTGAGTTCATTGTTGCCGCTATCGTTCTAGCGGTGAATGGCGGTTGCGACGTGTCCGGGCTGAGCCTGCCGCCGGGGCACATGAGGCATCCGTTCAGTGGGCTGAGGAGCCAGCGGGCGCACTTGATGGTTCGTGCTGACATGCTCGCTGATCGCCTGCAACCTCTTCAGAATGCCCTGCCACTGGGTCCAATCAAGCTGCCGCAAGAACGGACGAAGCCCTTGAATGAACGGGTCCTCGAGAACCGTTTCGCCATTTGTCTCCGGCACGAAGAAGCGATTCAGGCCAACGCCCAGGGCTTCGGCAATCTTTTCCAGAGTGCCGAGACTGGGAGTCATCTGCCCGCTTTCGATCCGTGACAAATACGAGCGGGAAACGCGCGAGCGTGCTTGTAGCTGGCTCTGCGTCATGCCGCGCGATTCTCGCAGCTGCCTGATACGCTGGCCGATGTTTTCGACAGTTTCGCGATTCGGCCAGTTCTCGAACAGTTGACGATCGTCCCCTGGCAAGTCTTGTGGCGACGGCGTCGGAATGACGAACGTCACCTTCGGGGGCAGCAAACGCAGGCAGCGACGGCAATTGCCCGTCCGCGTGCGGTACTGCACCAACCCGCATACTTGACAGCGGATGACTTCTCTATCCAGATCCATGCTGGTTGCTATGCTATCTTTTTCCGCCACCGGTCTCCTCGCAGACTATTTTCCGGCGATGCGAAAGGGGAGGAACTACCTCAGGGGGAAGGCAGAAACGGCGCGCAGTGCATTCTCCATAGGGTGCCATTTCTTGTCAAGCCTTTTCTCCCTGCTCCCAGCAGATAATCTTAGCGCTTCGTCGCAGGGTATTTCAAATCAAACGGATGCCGGTCGCCCTCCACCAATAGAAGCGTGCCCGAGCGCCAGTGGACACCGTCTGTCCACTCGCGAAATCCCCCGCGCGGACATATTTGCGCCCCTTTTCGCTGTGCTATGATGGCTTGCACAGACTTGATGGCTTGGTTTTGTTGGGGGGAATTTGCTTATCTGGAAGAACCATGGAGCAATGATCGCCCTGTGCGCCGTGATCTGTGCGGCGTCAGTTGGCCCACGGGTGACGCACGGACAAAACCGTGGTCCGGGGGCGCTCGAAGGCGTCTATCGGCAGATGGATGACCAAGCCAGGGATTTTCACAGCGTGTCCGCGGACATCGAGCGCACCAAGGTGACGGTGGTGGTCAACGACCACTCGACCGAAACCGGCAGTATCGAGGTCCGTGGCGACAAGATGCTGCTTGAAATGAAGACTCCGGACCCGCGCACGATCCTCCGGACCGGAGACAGCCTTTTCGTCTATACGCCGGGGCTGAAACGGGTCGAAGAGTACAACCTGGGCAAGAATCGCACCCTCGTGGATCAGTTTCTGCTGTTGGGCTTCGGCACCGATAGCAAAGAGATGCAAAGGGGCTACCTGGTCACGCTGTTGAAGGAAGACAAGATTGACGACAGGAAGACGGTCGAGCTGGAATTAACTCCGAAACTGGGTGCCGTCCGCGCCCAAATCGCGAAAATCCAGATTTGGCTCGACGAATCAAGCTGGCTGCCCGTGCAGCAGGAGTTCTACGAGTCTGGATCAGGCGACTATTCAATCGTCCGCTACTCGAAAGTGGTCCGGAACCCGGGCTTGCCGGATTCCCAGTTCAAACCGCACTGGCCCAAGGGCACCGAACGAATCAAGCCGCAGGGCTAAGCATCGCCAATAGGAACCCGGCGACGCACCTATTTTCCTCCCTGCCCTCTATTGCCGCGCTGCCTTCCCTTCCTTTTCGAGCAACGCCCGCTTCCGACTGATCCCCCACCGATATCCCGCAAGATTGCCGTCTTGTCGAACGACGCGATGGCAGGGCACGACGACGGACACGGGGTTCGTTGCGCAAGCCCGCGCGACGGCCCGGATCGCGGCCGGGCGTCCGATGGCGCGCGCCACTTCGGTGTAGGTCTTCGTGGCACCGTAAGGAATCTTCCGCAGTTCCTCCCAGACTCGCCGCTGGAACGCCGTGGCCTGCACGTCGGTCGGTAGATCAAGATGAGGCTCCTGGCCCCGCAGATGGGCGAGTATTTTGCCGACCCATTCGCCAAGGCTCTCGCTGCCTCCGTGACCCTTGGCGCCGTGGCCTTCGCCGTCGAGGAAAAGGTCCGCGCTGGGGTACTCCTTGCGCAGCGCGGCGCGAAGCGCGCCGTCGGATTCGCCCAGATAGAGTGCGCTGATGCCGCGATCCGTCGCGCCCACGAGCAACCGCCCGAGCGGCGACCCGACAATCGTGTAATGAATTTGCATCCCTGCGCCACCGCGGCCGTATGCGGCGGGCGTCATTCCCAAATGTGACGGAGCGCGTTCGTACAGCCGGCTCGACGATCCATATCCTGCTTCATAGAGTGCGGTGGTCACGTTGTCTCCTCGTTTCAGGCGCGATTTTAACCGGCGCATTCGCTGCGCATCGGCGTATTGCCGCGGAGTAATGCCCATCGCGCTTCGGAATGCGCGATCGAGCTGGTTGGGACTCATGCCTGCGAGCGAGCTGAGCGCCGCGAGCGTTAGCCTGGTATCGCTGCGAACTTCAATGCCCGGGTCCGCGTGAATGCGCGCCTCGATTTCGCGGCAAACGCGCGCAACCGTCGCGATCCTGGCATCCCGCATCGGAAGAGCGCGCGGATGGCAGCGCCGGCACTCTCGAAAGCCCTTCTGCTCGGCAGCTTCCGGCAGCGGGAAGAAAACAACCTGTTCCCGGCGGGGCTTGCGCGAAGGACACGATGGGCGGCAGTAGATTCCGGTGGATCGAACGGCATAGACAAAATCTCCGTCCGCATTGCGGTCACGTGCTTGCACTGCTTGCCATCTCGCACGAGAGCCGCTCCCTAGGCGACCCGTTCCCTGCTCTGCCCTGCTTGATTTCGCAGCATTTCTTAAGTTCTCCGCGTGAATTAACCTGACTCGATCACATTAATCGAGCTCAAATTCGCGAGCTATCCGATTCTCGCGCGCAATCTCTCGGGCTCCCTGCCGCAGGTCACACCTGGGGAAATCCTCGCAATCGGCCTTCCTCGACGCCCCGCCAGAGGGTTACATCATACGGCACTTTTTCTTGACACTCAGTTGACCCTTCGCCTCAGCTACCGCATATTCGGACAACCTGACGGGGGTCATCATTCGGCAGGTCTTGGGGGAAGTGTCATGGGAGCTGTTCCGGAACGCGACGAACGCGTCGCCGTCTCTCCGCTTCATGAATTGGAAAGTCGAACAGAATCAGTAACAGCCATATCGGGAAAGCCAGGACCGCGCCGCTTTGCGCGCGTTCCGACGCACACGATTGGCGTCGCCTCCGAACGCCGCCGCTATCCGCGGGCTTCGCTTTCTCTTCCGCTGCGGCTAACGCGGATCGGCAACGCCGTCGAGCCGATTCCCGTGACGCTCGTCACCAGAAATATCAGTTCGAGCGGCGTATGTTTCCTGGCGCCTCGCGAAATCGAGCCCGGCACGGCTATCGAGTTGGAAGTGGCGCTCGTGGACCGGCCTCTAGGCTTTGGCCGCGTGCAGATGTGCACCGCTGCTCACGTGGTGCGCGCGGAAGATACCGACACACCCGGTTGGAGAGCCTACGCTGCAAGCTTCGACGACTTCGCCTTGCAGCGCGATGACGTTCTTCCCATGCGCTACAAAGCGGGATAGCCCGCTTCGGCTTCTTTCTGCCATGCGTTATTCGCGCGAGTCCGATTCGCGCGACTTTGACTCACACAAGGCGTACCTGCGCCTTCTTCTGATACGATCCTCCCTTCGTGAATCGAACGATATTCTCCGTGCGTTGCGTGCTGCTCGATTGGGACGGCACCTTGCTCGATTCCTACGCGGCTGACCAGCGTGCCTACCTTACGATGTTTCGCGGCATGGGTGTCGAATGGGGTGTCCGCGAAATCGACCGGCACTATTCCCCCGATTGGTATCAGCTTTATCGCGCCGCGAAAATTCCACGAACCGACTGGGAACGCGCGGATCGAATGTGGCGCGTGGCCTACCGCTCCGAGCGCCCTTCCTTACTTTCCGGCGCGCGAACCGCCATACGCACGCTCGAACGACGCTTCGTGCTTGGGCTTGTGACCGCTGGAAGTCGCAGCCGCGTCCGGCTGCAGTTGCGTGAATTCGGTTTGGGGGACTCATTCTCCGCTCGGGTTTTCAGCGAGGATTCGCCGCGCAAGAAGCCGCATCCCGCGCCGCTTCAAATCGCGTTGAAGCTTCTGCGCGCGAAACCAGAGGAATGCGTCTACGTGGGCGACGCCCCGGAAGACATCGAGATGGCGCGACGAGCGGGAGTGCGAGCCATCGGAGTGCTAGGCCCGTTCCCCACCGCGGAACGGATTCGCGCGGCAAAGCCGGACCTGCTCCTAAGTTCGATTCGCGACTTGCCGCGGCATCTGGTCTCGCCGATCTAGAATGACAGCGTGTCAGTCACTCACAGAGCGAGACGAAGTGAGGGGAAACGCCAGCAGCGCGATCAACAGGAGAACACTCACCCATCCAAACCAGTCGCCATGGCGGGTGTAGAACGTGGCTCCTGGTCCCGGGAAAATGTCCCGCACCATGAGAGCGTCTGGCTCCGTTGAGCTGGGTTCTTCCGCGAGAATGCGTCCGTATGCGTCGCTGAATGTGAGGACACCTTGATCGGCGGTGCGAACGACCGTGAATCCATTCTCCACACCACGCACGATGGCCATCCGCGAATGATAGCGTGCATCCACCACGAAATCCCACGCAGGCACGGCGAGGATACGAACCCCACGCTCACCGTAGGCACGGGACCAAGCCGGAAAGTCCATATCCTTACAAATGGCCACGCCCCATTGGGCGCCAGGCGCGGGGAAAAGTGCAGGGGACCTGCCAATCTCGTATGGCGCCGGGTCAAGACCCATATGCGCTGCGACAGTTCTGCGGAGACCCAGAAATTCGCCTTCGACGAGCGGCACCATGTGGTGTTTTTCGTATTCCGCGATCACCTGCCCATCGGGTGAAAAGACCACTGCCACATTGCGCGGCGGACTGACCCCAATGCGGTTCAGTCCGGCGATCACCGTGACATGAGCGGCTCTTGCAGCGTCGCTGAACACCTTCATGACATCGGGTGCGTCGGCTGGCGTGACGCCAACGAACTTTTCCGGAAGCACGATGACCTCCGCTCCCTGGTCAGCTAAGCGCGCGACGCGGCCCGCGTACGCCGTTGCGACAGCAAGTGCTTCGGACGGGCTTCTTGTCGCGACAGCGGCGTCAAGACCGTGGTCTGACGCGGCCAGACCAACTCGCACCGGTACCTGTCCGGGAATATGCCGCAAGCGAACGACGCCGTAGCCGAGCACAATCAACGCAATTACCAGAGCTGGAGTCAGACCCGACAGAGCGCGGCGATCCCAGGCTACGGCGATCGCGGACGGAACCAGAGTCACAACGAAGGCAACGCCCCAAAGTCCAGCCAGCGAAGCCATCTGCAACAGTGGAAGAAAATCCGTCTGGGAATAGCCCATGCTCAGCAAGGTGCCATTGGGAGCAATCCGCGAACACAGGAACTCGTACGAGGTCCATGCGCATGGAAACGCAAACGCTGCCAACCAGGGCGGCATGTGATGGATGGCATATCGAGCCGCGAGCGTGGCTACCGAAAAGAAGATTGCGGAAGGTCCGGCAAACAAGGCCACAAGTGCGACGGCGACGAGTACGCTTACCATACGAGGCGCACCCTCCCCCCGTATGGTCGCAGCGTAGGCAAATAGATTAAGACTGCCGAGGAAGTATGCGCTGAACGCAATGAGAGCGGTAGTGCGCCAGGAACTCCTGAAAGCCAGCAGCAGAACCGGGATCGGGGCTATCCACGCTGCGGGCCAGAACGTACCGAACCCCGTGGAGATGTCGAACGCGAACGCGGAAATCGCAACGCCGGCCACAACAACGAGCCATCGCGTGCCACGGCCGGTGGAGGGAGGCGTGAGCCCGTGCTTTTCGCGGCTGACATGGGACACCATCTAGGGTCGATACGCATTCGATCATCCAAATGTTCCAAGAAAAGGGAGACACCGCCCCGAGGAATCGTGCTCCGGTGACCTCCGGCCTTAGTTGGACGAGCGTGGAGGACTTGCTGAGGGTACAGCGGCAGGTGCAATAGGCGGAGCGGCCGATGCATTCGGTTTGAAGTCACTGGAGCGAATGACCAGCCGCAACTGGAACTGATCGTCGGCGGAATCGCCGATGAAATCGTCCGAAGTCGTGTAAGTGGGCAGCCAATATTTGTCCTGGAAATTCTCGCGGTAGGTTTCGAACAAGCTGAACGGCAGCTTCGCGCCTTCCTCGATCACCTCCGTCACAAACTTGCCGTAGCTCTCCACAATCGCGAGGTCGTGATCGTCCACGAACACCACGCCTTGAAATAGGCGCTGCGTGCGGCTCAGCTGTTTCGGCTTTACTTGAAAAACGTAGGTGTTGAGCTCGTCGAGCTTCTGTTGCCCGGCGTAGAGAAAATCGTAATTCGCGATCTGGTCGGACGTGAGGAAAAAAATGGGCAGCGTCGTGATCGTGCGGACGTCTTCAAACGAGTAGTGCGTCAGCTTGAGCGTAGACTCCGCAGGCTTCACAACGCGCCAGAATCGCTGGCCATCGGGCCGCGTATACTCCTCGCCCGTCACTGTGAACTTTCCGCCCGGAGTGCTCAGTTCCTCGATACGAATCGTTTGCTCGAAATCGTACGACTCATACACCTTCTTAGCCGTGTCCTCATTCGCCGCGAATCTCCGAATGATTTCCTGTTCCGGTATCGGCGGCGGGCCGGGATGCGGCACCGAGGGGATGCGCTTCACTTCGAATTTCGGCGGAGGCGCCATCGGTCCCTGATTGTCCTGGGCACGCGCCGCGAGCGCGGCTGCGCAGAGGACAATTGCAAGCAGGCCGATTATGGATAGTGATCGGTACATCGTCGAATTAGATGCGTTGTAAGGCTTTCGCGTTCTGCGTGACCGTAATAGAGTGCCAGCGAAAAATATCACACCTGCTTCGAAACCGGATTCAAAAAGACAGGGTCGCAGCGGCCGCGGCTCTGTTAAAATCGCGCGTTTGCAGTTCCTGGGCTGAATCCGTCGTGCACGAAGAACAGATCGCGAAGCGCTATTACGTCAGCGGAATGGTGCAGGGGGTAGGATACCGCTACTTCGTCGAGCGCGCTGCGAAGCACCTGAAAGTAGCTGGATACGTGAGGAACCTTGGCGACGGTCGCGTCGAGGCTTATGCGATTGGGCGGGCGACGTCCCTGGAGGAGCTGCGACGGACGCTCGAGCGGGGCCCGAGCGGAGCTTCCGTTACCGGCGTGACCGAGGAAGACGCAGCGATCGAGCGGACATTTGCGGACAGATTTTCGATTGAGTACGACGCCTGACACCGGGAAGAGGACACGATGGACGACCTGAAAAAGCTCATCCGCGAAATTCCGGACTATCCCAAGCCGGGGATTTTGTTTTACGACCTGACGACTTTGCTGAAGGACGGGAAGGGATTTCACGATCTCGTGGACAAGTTGTGCGATCACTACAAGGGCAACCACGTGGACATGGTTGCGAGCATCGAAGCGCGCGGGTTCATCTTCGGGCCGGCGCTCGCGTACCGCCTGGGCGCGGGCTTCGTCCCGGTGCGCAAGCCGAAAAAACTTCCGTGGAAGACTACGTCGGTGACCTACCAGCTTGAATACGGCACCGATCAGCTGGAAATTCATCAGGACGCCGTGCAGAAGGGCCAGCGCGTCCTGATTTGCGACGATCTCCTGGCGACGGGCGGCACTGCCGCGGCCGCGATCACATTGGTGCGTCAGTTGGGTGGAGACGTTGTGGGCGCCGTGTTTGCTGTTGAGCTGAGCTTCTTGAATGGGCGCTCGAAACTTCCCGGCGTGGATGTGTTTTCGCCCTTGAAGTACGCCAGCTGACTCTGACTGGCTTCGCTTATAAGTTCTGATATGGGCGTTGCTGACAATTACACGGATGCAGCCGAGCGCTTTGGCGCTGTTGCAGAACGGTACTGCGCGATTGTGGACGGCACGGCACAGCTGGATAAAACCGACCTCCTCTATCAGGTTTACCGAATTCTTACCGACCTCATCAGCGAAGCGATCCGTCTTCCCGACACCGATCCATGGCAACGCGACGAACCCGACGACCTGACCCAGGATTTAGCAAAACCCCGGGCCAACCTCGACATCGGACACAAAGCCTGGCAAGACCCCTATGAATTGCTCAAGGAAAAACTAGGCGATTCCGACCTGTACTGGGAAGTCTTCGATCCCGTAGCAGAAAGCGAAGCGATTCAAGCAAGCCTCGCCGACGACATCGCTGACGTGTACCGAGACTTGAAGAACGGACTCACCGCCAAAAGACAGGTTGGAGCCATCCTGACGGAATTGGTTTGGGAATGGCGATTGCTCTTCTACTCGCATTGGGGAGACCACGCCATTAATGCCCTACGAACAATACATCGCCTGCTGGGCCACCAGCTTGAGGACGGAGACATCGCGTAGTTCCTGGCTCTCGCGCCCAACTGAATTGAGCGCTCATTTAGCAGCCCGCCGCTGCCGGACGGCCTCGAATAGCATCACGCCTGCCGCGACGGACACATTCAGCGAGCGCACCGGCCCCGCTGTCGGAATCGAGACGAGAAAGTCGCAACGCTTGCGCGTCAGCTCGTGTAATCCTTCCCCTTCACTCCCCAGAACGATTCCAACCGATGCCTTTAGGTCCACTTCGGTATGTGTTCTTTCCGCGCGCTCGTCGAGGCCGACTAGCCAATAGCCCGCTTCCTTGATCTCCTCCATCGCGCGAACCAGATTCTTCACGCGCGCAATGGGCAAGTGCGCGAGCGCACCCGCCGAGGCTCGCTCAACCGTGTCGGTCAACCCGGCAGCGCGGCGCTCCGGAATTACGACTCCCTGCGCCCCTGCCGCCAGCGAAGTGCGCACGATCGCGCCGAGATTGTGCGGATCCTCGATGCCGTCGAGCAGCACGAGCAAGCCCTGCCCGCCCTTCGCGGCGAGCAAATCCTCCAGCTCGACCGCGGGCTTCGCGGCGCCGAGCGCGGCAACGCCCTGATGCTCGCGTGTTCCGGTCGCGCGATCAACCTGCTGGCGCTCCTCGAAACGCACTGGGACGCCACGCGATTTCGCGAGGCGCACCACGGCCTCCACGCGCTCACCATGCCGCCCCTTCGCGATCAGGATGCGGTCGAGCGGCCGTCCAGCCGCGAGCGCTTCTTCCACTGCGTGAAACCCGGTTATCCAATTCATGAGTTCGGCTCTCGCTCCATCAATCTAGCGCAGCGCAAAAATCGAGCATGCGCTGCCGCGTACCCTTCACGGCCACGGCGAATGGTAGTTTCGCGGCGGCATCGAGCAGCAAAATCACGCGGTCGAGTTCCCCATCGCCCGCGCGGCCCGCGAGCGCCACGCGAATCGGATGAAAAATCGCGCGGCTGCGGTACGGCACGGCCGCCTTGATCCCCTCGACAATTTCCTTCAGGCGATTGGAATCCACGTCGCCGCCTTCGAGGATTCGGTTGGCGAGCTCGCGGATCACGTCGCGCGCCCCTTCGCGCGCAAGGACAGCCTGATTGGCGGCGTTGCGCAAAGTCGCGGCCGCGTCGTAACTGAAGATCAGCGCGAGCAGACTCGCCAGCGCCGCACGATCGGCCGCATGGGGGCCGAGAAGTTCGGCGGCGCGCGCTAGCCACGCCTCCAGGGCAGCTTCCCCGCCCGCGTCCGCTTCGCGCGCGGCATCGAGCCAGCCGCTCTCGCGAAGAATCGCAGCGACGTCCGCGCCCGCGAAGGAATTCGCAAGAGTTGGCGGCGATTCGGCTGAAGTCTCTTGCGTCATGAGCGGGAATTCTAGCGCAGTTGCGAGCGACGGCGCGCGGTTAGTGCTGCCGAACGGTGGCAATCACGTGGGCGGCAATCGCCTCGCCGCGGCCAACCGCATCAACCCCCTCGTTCGTCTTGGCCTTCAGGTTGATCTTGTCGGTCGTCAGGCCGAGCGCCTTTGCCAGCGCCGCGCGCATAGCCGGAAAATGTGGTCCGAGCTTGGGGCGTTCGCAGATCACAATTGCGTCCACGTGAATGATGCGGAGCTGGCGATCGTGCAGCATTTTCGCCGCGTGCTCGAGAAAGATGAGGCTCGAAGCGTCCTTCCATTTCGGGTCCGTGTCCGGGAAATGCGTGCCGATATCTCCCAGACACGCCGCCCCCAGCAGCGCATCGCACAACGCGTGCGCGAGCACATCGCCGTCGGAGTGGCCTTGCGAGCCTTTGTCGAACGGGATTTCCACGCCGCCGATCATGAGCTTGCGCCCTTCGACCAGCCGGTGAAGATCGTAGCCGATACCAGAAAAGTTCATTGGCGCCTAATCTCCCAACGCATCACGCCTTCGTCGCCTTGCGCTCCTGCTCGAGATAGAAGCGCGCGAGATCCATGTCCGAGGGGCGCGTGATTTTGATATTGCGCTCTGAGCCAAGCACGACAAACACGTCGTGTCCGAAGCGCTCGACGAGCGCTGCCTCGTCCGAGGCGGTGACGTCGTCCTCCTGCGCCTTGCGGAAGGCGTCGCGCAAAAGCGCGTAGGAAAACGCCTGAGGCGTCTGCGCCAGCACGATGCGCTCACGCGGAATCGTGGCCGAAATCAGCGCGACATCCTCGGGAAGGCTCGCGCGTTTCACTTCCTTTACCGTATCAATCGCCGGAATCCCGAGGATGGCGGCGCCTCGGGAGCGGGCTTCAGCGATCAGCCGTTCGATCTGTTCGCGCGTCACGAACGGCCGCACGGCATCGTGCACCAGAACAATTTCGGTAGAGGGATCCACTTGCGCGAGCGCATTCGCAACGGATTGCTGGCGCGTATCGCCACCGTGAACCACGCGCGCGGGACGGCCGAGCGCTGCTTTCGCAACCTTATCCTGCAGCGAGACGACATCATCCGCGCGCGTCGAAATCAAGAAAGTCGGTGATGGCTGGGCACGCGGCCAGACGCCGCAGCGTGAAAATTATCAGCGGCAGGCCGTCGAGTTCGAGGAACTGCTTCGGCTGGTCGGCGCCCATGCGGGTGCCGAGACCTGCGGCCGGAACGATGGCTGCAATTCGTGTCATTGGAAGGCTAGAAGTCTAACGCAATCGAGGCATTCGGAGCGAGCCAAAGGGCCCGCATTGGCCTGTCACGAGCGCCCGGACTCGGGATAGAGCGGCCGTGGCGGACGATCTCCTCCGGGGACGGCGCCTTCGGCGGCGCGGCTTCCCGCTGAGCCCTCCTGCGGGGCTGAGGAAACCGCGCGCGGCGTTTGCTCGCCGCGCTCGTCGTAGCGTCCAAAGATCATTTTGCCGGCCGTGGTCTGGTGAACGGACGTAACGCTGATATCCACCGTCTTGTTGATCATCTTGCGCGCTCCGTCAACCACCACCATCGTGCCGTCGTCCAGGTACGCGACGCCCTGATTGTATTCCTTCCCTTCTCGCAGGATGAAGACGCGCATGGTCTCACCCGGCAGCACCACGGGTTTCAGCGCGTTTGCGAGCAGGTTCACGTTCATGATTTCAATTCCCTGCAGCGTGGCCACCTTGTTCAGATTGAAGTCGTTGGTCACCACTTTTGCGTCGTAGCGCTTCGCAAGCTCGATCAGCTTCATATCCACATCGGGGATGTGCTGGAAATCGTCCTCGGCGATTTGGACGTCGAGATGCGGCATTTTCTGGATGCGCTGCAGCACCTCGAGCCCGCGTCGGCCCCGTTGGCGCTTCAGCGGATCAGCCGAATCGGCCACCAGCTGTAGCTCGCGCAGAACGAAGTGCGGAATGACGATCGTGCCGTCGAGAAACAGCGCTTCGGCGATGTCTCCCACGCGCCCATCAATAATGACGCTCGTATCCAGCACTTTGAACGAATGCTTCGTATTGCGCTCGCTGCCGAAGACGCCGCCAAACGCCTGCAGATTCAGCATGTCGCCCTTGTTTGCGCCCAGCACCATGCCGATATAGGTCATCACCAGGAAAACGGCGAGGCTGAAAAACGACCTCGTGCTCTCGGGCATCGTGGTGTGCGTGAAGATCAGCGAAATCAGATAGGCGCCTAGAATCCCCAGTATTGATCCCGCGGACGCGCCAATCAGCCGGCGAAGGCTGATCCTCTGCAAGCGCGTTTCGAAGAAGATGACCGCGAACGCGAAAACCAGGCCGGCAGCGGCACCCGCCTCCGGCGAAATGCTGAAGGGACGGAAATGATATCCCACCACCACGCAGACCGCGGTGAATACGATCTTGAGCGCCAGCATGTCCCAGAATGAGGCGGGTCTTTCTTGCGGCGATCGGGCGATTGTGGAAGGCCGTGCGAGGGACGGATCCAATTGCGCGCCACCCGGATTTCGACCGGGCACGTTCGAAGGCTTTGCCATGGTTGCACCCTATATAACGTATAAAAATATGAGTCAGCGTGGACCCAGGTACTACTTTCGCCGGCTGTAAGAAAGTGTTCCGTCGGAGCCGGATATGAATCGGGGCCGGGTATGTAAGAAAAGCTAACTATTAGAGGCCAGTATAGCACCGGGAACAAAGCCGGAGTCAACGCGAGGGGGGGTTGTGTTACGCGACGCTGCGGCTAGACGTAGTAGCGCGGAATGCGGCGGCCGAGCGCGCAGAGCAGATCTGAGGTCACTGTGCCGATCTCGGCGGCCACGTCGGACACCTTGATTTCTGCATTACCGTCGCGGCCATAGATGGTCACAATGTCGCCCAGAGCGGCGTCCGGCACGCTGGTCACGTCGAGCGTGGTTAAATCCATGGAAATTGCGCCCACCAGCGGGACGCGGTGACCGCGCAAGAGCGCGCAGCCTCGATTGGTTCGCTGGCGCAGAATCCCATCCGCATAGCCTGCGTTGATCACGGCTATGCGCGATGGTCGCTCCGTCACAAAGCGCGCGCCGTAACCCACCGGCTGCCCCGTCGGCAGGTCGCGCAACGTGATGATGCGAGCGCGCAATGA
Organism: uncultured Acidobacteriota bacterium; assembly: GCA_963818605.1. Taxonomy (GTDB): domain Bacteria; phylum Acidobacteriota; class Terriglobia; order Acidiferrales; family UBA7541; genus Palsa-295. The sequence continues at coordinate 507,315 of CAWFSW010000011.1, read as the reverse complement.
GAGGCTGGGCTCGACCGGCAAACGGTCCCTGATCTCCTGCCCCTTCTGCGGCGGATCGAACGATTGATAGTAGCCGTAGATAATCGCGCCTGGCCGCACCATATCGCCCCACGTGCTCGGCCGCGCGCAAATCGCGCCGCTATTCGCCATGTGCACGATTCCCGGAGAAATCCCGAGCGCGCGCATCCGGTCCAGACACTTTCGAAATGTTTCTTCCTGCTCGTCGGTCTGGCGGGCGCTGAAATCCTCCGCCGAAGCGAAGTGCGTGAACGTGCCTTCGAGTTCGATGTGGCGGCAATCCGCCAGCGCGCTCGCAAATGAATTCAGTTCCGACGGCAACAGTCCCAGCCGGTTCATTCCCGTGTTGATCTTCAGATGAAATTTCAGGCGAGATTTCACGCGCGCCGATTTCGCCGCGCGTTCCAGAGAGCGCACGTCTTCCAGGCGCGTCACGCTCGGCGTCAGGCGATTCGTGATGAACCGCTTCTCTTCCCCCGGCCAGAATCCCGTGAGAACCAGAATCGGCTTCCGTATGCCCGACTCGCGAAGCTCCACACCTTCGTTCGCGCAGGTCACGCCGAAGCGCTCCGCTCCAGCTTTCTGCAGCGCCTTCGCCACCGGGACCGCGCCCAATCCGTAGGCATTCGATTTGACGACCGCCAAAATCTGCGGCTTCGGCCCGATGTGGCGTCGAATCGTGCGCAGATTTCGCACGATCGCCTGGAGCGACACCTCCGCCCAGACCGGCCGTCCCAACGACTTTTATCGCTTTCGCCATGTTCATTTAGAATGCCAGACTCCACCCCGCCCGGGCGACGCAAATCCGAACCTGTAAACCGCCTCGCAGCGTTTAGGTAAACATGCCAATCGTGAGGTTGCAGACGACGGGCCAGTCGCGGTTCTGAAGCGCTAACGCGGCGCAGCATGCGGAAAACACGAGGGTTAGAAGATCGAGCTGAAATCGAGCTGCCTGGACACTTCCCCTTCTCGGCGCGGGTGAAGCGACACGGATGTGGTTGTCTGGTGACAGGCTACATGCCGGGCCTAATTCGCCGCCATTTCCCTTGCCTTGCGATTTAGGCGCATTCTGATAGCGTTACGATTTCAATTGAGGGAAGCGATGTTCCTGTTTTCGAGGCCTACTGAAGCCGCAATTCGCTCGTTCCTGGCCGCACAGAGGGACCAACGCTTTTCCTATGCCGACGTGGGAACGTCTCGCGATCACGCTCCAAATGGTTACACCGTTGACCACAATCGCATTCAACTGGGTTATGGCACTGCCGTATATGAACGCGCCACCGATGCTATCCGAAGCTGGAAGATGTTCGAAATGCCGTGGATTGAACTTTGCCGGCCGGATACACCAACACAGGTGGGCGCTACAGTCGGGGTTCTCGTCTCACATCTCGGATTCTGGTCGCTCAATGCTTGCCGGATTGTTTACCTAGTCGAAGATCATGGCGCCCGCGAGAGATTCGGATTCGCATACGGGACGCTGCCCGAACACGCGGAAATCGGCGAGGAACGATTCACAGTGGAATTTCATTCCGAAGACCAATCGGTTTGGTACGACCTCTACGCGTTCTCTCGACCTAGAAGTCCTCTAGCGAGACTAGCACGCCCGTATGCGAGGAACCTTCAGAGACGATTCGCGAGAGATTCTAATGCTGCGATGAAGACGGCCGTCGAAGATACCGGAAAACACCGCCGAGCCTAACTGGCGGACATGCGCAGGTGAAGCTCTATTCCTCGCCGCCGCTGCTCCATGCATCCGGCGCGGCTTCCTCAAATCGCGTGTGGCGGCTGAGGAACACGAAATTGAGGCTGCCGGTGGGTCCGTTCCGCTGCTTGGCGATGATCAGTTCGGCCTTGGCGCGCTCTTCTTCGGGGATGTCGGTCTTATAGAAATTCGGGCGGTTGATGAACATCACCACGTCCGCATCCTGTTCGATGGCGCCTGATTCGCGCAGATCGGAAAGCTGCGGCTTGCGATCCTCGCGCTCGGGCGCGCGCGTCAGCTGGCTGAGTACCACCACGGGAACCTTCAGCTCCTTCGCGAGAGCTTTCAGCGAGCGGGAAATGCTCGACACTTCTTCCTGCCGGTTGGCATTGCGCCGGTTCGTGCTGGGGACGACGAGCTGAATGTAGTCCACGATCACGAGCGAAAGCCCGCGATCGCGCTTCAGCCGTCGCGCCTTCGCGCCCATTTCGAGCACGGTCGAAGACGCCGAATCGTCAATCCAGATCGGCGCGTCGCCCAGCTCCGCGAGCGACGCGGTCACTTTCGCTCCAGTCGTCGCGATTCATGTGGCCGGTGCGGAATTTGTGCGCGTCCACGCGCGCCTGCGACGCAAGCAGGCGCAGCAGCAGCGACTCCTTCGACATTTCCAGGCTGAACACGGCCACCGGCTCGCGCTGCCGCAGCGCCACGTTTTCAGCGATGTTCAGCGCCAGCGCGGTCTTGCCCATCGAGGGGCGCGCCGCAAGAATAATCAGCTCGGAGGGCTGCAGCCCAGCGGTTTCGTTGTCGAGCCCCGGGTAGCCGGTGGCCAGGCCAGTGATCCGACGGCCCTCGCTGAAAATCTTTTCGAGGCGCTCGAAGCCATCCTTTACCAGGTCCTTGACGCCGATCAGGCCCGCCTTCACGCGATCTTCCGCCAATTGGAAAATGGACGATTCCGCGCGGTCCAAAATCACGTCGGCATCGTCGCCGGCCGCCAGCGCCTGCTCCTGAATCACGGACGCCGAATAGATCAGGCTGCGCAGAATCGCCTTTTCCTTAACGATGCGCGCGTAGTGGTCCACGTTCGTCACACGCGGCAAGCCGTCCGCGAGCTGCGAAAGATACGCGACGCCTCCAGCGGATTCGAGTTCGCCGCTGCGGACCAGATCCTCCATCAGCGTAATCGTATCAATGGCCTGCTGCTTCTCGCCCAGCTGCACCATGCGCTCGAAAATATGGCGATGCTGCGGAAGGAAGAAATCCTCGGGGCGCAGCCGTTCCACCGCCGCGTTCAGCGCATGATTGTCGAGCAGAACAGCGCCGAGGATGCTGCGCTCGGCCTCGATATTGTGCGGAAGCGGTCGTTCGAGTGTGGTGTCGCTAGCCATTTTATATTTCGCCTTATCTTCGCCCAAGTATCTTCGGCGCGCAAGAGCCCATTTAGCAGAGCTGCTCGCGCTCTTCGTTCGCTTCGACGCTCAGGAATGTTTGAGAACGTGCACGAGTCTGCGCATGTTCGACGCATGCGTCAACTGCACCCGCCTGTGGACAATTCCGCAAAAGTGGAAAACGCCGATCCGACAAGGATCGGCGTCCCGAAGGAGCAACGCGACTGAGGGACCTCTCTGTTGGAGTGCACAAAAAAGGGGCGCTGCAAGCAGCGCCCCTCCAAACATTCGCCACAATAATTCAGGCGGCTATTCTTCTTTTTTGACCGTCAGTTTCACGCTGGCGGTGACTTCGCGATGGAGCTTCACGGGGATTTCGATACTCGCCAACGACCTTGATGGGCTCGGCGAGCGTGATTTTGCGCTTGTCCACAGTGAAGCCCTTGGCGGCAAGTGCGTCGGAAACATCGGCGGAAGTGACGGACCCGAAAAGCTGATCGCTGTCTCCAGCCTTTCGCGACATCTCCAGCGAAACACCGGCGAGTAGTCCGGCGAGCGTTGGTCGCGTCGCCTTTCTCGGAGGCTTCCTTCTTCGCGAACATGGCGCGCATCTTTTCGAGCCGCTTCATGTTCCCGACGCTGGCCTCGAGCGCGAGTTTCCGCGGCAAGCAGAAAATTGCGCGCGTATCCTTCGGCCACTTCGACCAACTGGCCGCGCGTGCCGAGCTTTTCCACGTCTTCCTGCAAAATAATTTGCATGTTCCTTATCCTGTACTCCTCTCACGGCAGATCCCGATCCGCAAACGCGTGTCCTTCCTGGTTGACATGAGTTCCGCGGCGAATGGCAGCAGCGCGATATTCTGCGCTCGCTTGATGGCCACGGTGAGCCACCGCTGATGCCGCGAGCAGGTGCCGGTCATGCGGCGAGGAAGAATTTTCCCCCGCTCCTGCAGGAACGGCGCCAGGATTTCCGCCCGCTTGTAATCGATGTAGTCCGACTTGTCCACGCAGAAGCGGCAAACCTTCTTCTTGCGGACAAAATTCCGCTTGCCGCGCTTTGCTGGACCGCCGGGCCGTCCACGCCGGTCCTCCTGGGCCACCCTGCGGACCGCCGGCCGCCCGGGCCGAAGCGTCCCGGTGGCCGCCGGATGTCCGCCGGAAGGCGGCCCGGAATGCCCCGAAGGTCCTGATGGTCCCGCCGGCGGAGCCGGTGGACGCGGTGCTTGTTCATCTGCCATTCGTATTCTCCCTGATCTCGAATCTTAAGATGCTGACGCCGGCCGGTTCGCTGCCGCCCGCTGCTGCCGGAGCAGGCGCGGGGCCAGCCGATGGAACCGCCGACGGTACGGTCTTGCGCGGACGCCGGGCTGCGCGCTGTCGCGGTGCCTTTCAATTTGTCCTGCCGCTTCAATTCCTCGTCCATGCGCACGGTCATATATTTCATCACCGGGTCGGCAACCTTCAGCCGGCGCTCGAGTTCCTTGACGACTTCGCCATGGCTCGAACGCACGACCATGTACACGTAGAATCCCTCGCGCAGCCGCTGCACGGGGTAGGCCATGCGCTTCCGGCCCCACTTCTCCGTCTTCTCGATCTTGGCGCCCTTTTCGGTGGCCGTGTGCTCGAGTGTCGCGATGATCTTTGTCCACGTCCGCCTCGGGCGTGTCCGGCCGGCAGATGAAAATCAGGTCGTACAGACGCTCTTCCATGTGTCCTCTCGATTCCTTGCCTTCTCTGCGGCAAACTACAAATTCCCTACTCCGAATCCTCTTCCGAAGGCGTCGCTTTGCGATTAAATCGCGACATCGCCTTGTCACGCCCTCGGTCAAAATCATTTCCACCGCGTCGGCCGCCTCGACGACTCCTCTTGCAGGCGGCTTTCCGCTCCTCGCGGTCCATGGCGCGCAGCACGTAATCCCTGCGATCGCCCCACGGCCGCTCCGGCTGAACTGCCCATCCGAATGCGTAAAAACTCGTCCGTGCCGATCGCGCCGATAATCGACTTCAAACCGTTGTGCGTGCTGTTTGCGCCCCTGTCCCGAATCCGCAGCATGCCCCACGGCAAATCGGTTTCGTCAATCAACACGATCAAATCCGCCGGCCCGCATTCGTATCGCTCCAGCAGCATTCGCACCGAAACGCCGCTCAGATTCATCATCGTCTGCGGCTTGGCCAGGACCACTTCGTGCCCGGCAACTCTCCGCGCCCGACGAGCGCTTTCGCTTCCGGCCGCGTGATCCAATTCCCGCTCGCCCGGCCAGTGCATCGACGGCCAGGAAGCCCAGGTTGTGCGGCGTCCACTCGTAATCCGGACCCGGGTTGCCGAGGCCGACGATCAGTTTCATCTGTCGCGCTCCGCATGGCGCATCGGCGCGCTCGATTCCGCCGACCAGCGCCACACTGCGACGCCGCGGCTACTTCTCCTTGCCCTTCTTTTCGCCGCCTTCGGCGCGCTTCGCGTGCGCCCTCGGCTTCGCCTTCTTCGTTTCCTTCTTGCCCTTCTTGATGACCTCGGGCTCGGCTGCCGCAGTCTCCGTAGCCACCGCCGCTTCCGCCACGGGCTCTTCTTCCTTCTTGAGCATCACCACGTGAGCCAGCACGCGTGTCGGATCGGTGAGCAGCTTGATCTTCTGCGGGTCAATGGGCAGGTCGCCGGCACGAAGCTGCTTGCCGATCAGGAACTCGCTGACGTCCACCCGAACTCTTCGGGAATGTCGCCCGGCAAGCATTCGACCTCGACCTCGCGCGTGACGGTTTCGAACACGCCGCCCTGCATCTTCACGCCCTGCGGCTCGCCGAAAGTGTGCACCGGCACGCGGACGCGCATCCGCACGTCCATCGCGATGCGCAGCAGATCCACGTGCAGCAGCGCGTCGCTGACCGGATCGACCTGCCAATCCTTCAGCATGGCCCGCTCCTCGCCGCCGCCGGCCACCTGCACGCTGAAAATCGTGTTGTGGCCCGTCTCGGAACGCAGAATGCGCGCCACCTGTTTTGCATTCACCGCGAGCGAAATGGATTCCTTGTGGGCGCCATACAGCACCGCCGGGACCATGCCGGTCATGCGCGTTCGGCGCGCGGGACCCTTCCGCGCCCTTCGCGAACTTTCCCTTCGACTGTAAACGTCTCCATGTGCCCTTCTCCTTCGCATGCTCCAGCCTAACCTCCCGGGCCACAGCCCCGCTAAATAAACAGTTCGCTGATCGAAGTCTCTTCGTGAATCGACTGAATGCCGCGCGCCAGCAACGGCGCCACGCTCAGCACCTTGATCTTCGGCAGCTTCGCGCCTCCGCGTTGAGCGGAACCGAATCGGTCACCACCACTTCCTCAATCTCCGACTTCGTCAGCCGCTCGACCGCCGGCCCGGAAAGCACCGCGTGCGTCGAGGCCGCGAATACTTTCGTCGCGCCATTTTCCAGCAGCGCTTCGGCCGTCTTTACCAGCGTGCCCGCCGTGTCGATGATGTCGTCAATTACCAGCGCCGGGCGCCCGGACACGTCGCCGATCAGGTTCATCACTTCGCTCACGTTCACGTCAATGCGCCGCTTGTCGACGATGGCCAGCGGAGCGTCCATTCTCTTTGCGAACAGCCGCGCGCGCTCCACGCCGCCCGCATCGGGCGATACCACCGTGACCGGCCCGAGCTTCTTCTTCTGAAAATATTCGACCATCACCGGCGCGGCGTACAGATGGTCCACCGGGATATTGAAATATCCCTGAATCTGCGGCGCGTGCAGATCGAGCGACAGCACGCGGCTCGCTCCGGCCGTCTCCAGCAGATCCGCCACCAGCTTTGCCGAGATCGCCACGCGCGGGCGATCCTTCCGGTCCTGCCGCGCGTACGGGTAATACGGAATCACCGGCGTAATTCGCCACGCCGACGCGCGCTTAAAAGCGTCAATCATCAGCAACAACTGCATCAGGTGATGATCTACCGGACTGCAGCACGGCTGCACGACGAATACATCCGCGCCGCGCACGTTCTCCAGAATCTGATAGCGCGTTTCGCCGTCGGAAAAATGGCCGTGCTCGGCTCTGCCCGCGCGGCACGCCCAAGATAGCGCGCAAATCGAATCCGCCAGGGCGGGATTCGCCGTTCCGCAGAAAACCTTACACCTGTCTGTCAGCCAAAGTTTTCCCTTAGCCGGCCACACGCCAACCCATGGCCCGGCCATACTTTTCCCTGGAAAGGGTTTCTACGACGAAAACCGAATCTTCCGGGAACGCACGAGCGGCTCGGCGCGCACGCGCTGGGTTTCGGAATATTCCAAACACCGCCGACCCGCTACCCGCCAGCGCGGCATCCGCGGCTCCTCGCTTGAGCAATCCGTCCCGAATTTCTCGGAGTCGCGGATGGCGGCTGAAAACGGGTCCCTCGAAATCGTTCGAGACCGTCTCCCTGCCGGCTCCAGCACAGAGCGCAGAACCCCCAAATATTAGGGGCTTTCGCGCGGTTTGTCAATTCCGCGGAGAGCCACTCGATAGGCGTCCTTCGTGCTGCACGCCGATGCCCTTGGGCGAAACGACCACGATCGTTTGCTTCGGCCCATCTTCCAAGCGGATAGATTTCGTCGCCGCGATTCACGGCCAGCGCCCGCCCGCCGAAGAGAAAAAATGGCACGTCCGCGCCGAGGCCGGCGGCGATTTCCATCAGCCGCGGCAGCGGCACTTCCTTTCGTCAGCCGCAGCATGCCGATCAGCGCCGCAGCTGCATCGCTTGATCCCCCGCCCAGGCCGCGCGCGACGGGAATTTGCTTTTCCAGGTGCACGTGGACGCCGCCGCGAAAACCGATCTCGCGGGCGATGGCATTGATCGCGCGATACACGAGATTCTCCGGGCCGGCCGGCAACGACGTGAGTCGTGACGTCTCGAGCGACGATCCCGGGCTGCGACATGAGCGAAAGTTCGAGAGTGTCGTGCAGCGAGATCGCCTGAAAGATCGTGCGCAGTTCGTGATAACCGTCCGGACGCTTCCCCATCACGTGCAGGCACAGATTGATTTTCGCGAACGCGCGGCAGGCGCACCGATTTTCTTTCGGTTTTCGGATGGGCATGCGGGCGAGCTTACTGCGGTTTGGCGGTTTCCGCAGGAGTTTTCTGCGCGAGGCGCCGCTTCAGATTCTTCAATTGCGCTTCAATCGCGGTGACCTTGTCGGCCTCGTAATCCGCCGGCAGCGCTTTCTGCCATTGCGGCCAGCGATCGCTCGAACAAATCGGCGGCGCGTTCGTTCTGGCCGAGTTTCAAATACACGTCGGCGAGGTGGCTTAGGATCGTCGGATCATCGCCTTCGCGTTCGATGGCCTCTGCAAGTATTCTTCGGCTTCGGTCAATTTGTTCTGCTTGAAGTAAGCCCAGCCCAGGCTGTCGAGGTAGGCGCCGTTGTTGGGTTCCTCCTTCAGGGCGCGCTGGATCAGCGAAGTCGGCTTCTGTCGACGCGGACGCCCCGGTCGGCCAGCATGTATCCGTAATAGTTCAGCAGCCGGGCCGTTCTTCGGATTCGCGTCCAGAATTTTGCGAAACTCCTGTTCGGCTTCGTCAAACTTTTTCTGCCGCTCGTAGATGGCCCCGAGCACAACCAAGCCGATTTCCTTGCCGCCTGACTCATGCGCCATTTGTTCGGCCTTCAGGGCCGATTGCTCGGCATCGGCATATTTTCGTCCGCGCGACTCCACCTGCGCGATGTCGAGGTATATTTCCTGATCGGTGTCGTTTCCCTTCAGCAGTCCTTGCAGCAGCTGCAGGGCCGCGACCGTGTCCGATTTTTCGCCGTACAGCATCGCGAGAGTTACGGTCAATTCCCGAGAGTCGGGCGATTCATCCAGCGCCTTCTTCGCTTCCGCGATGGCGCGGTCAATATCGTGGCTCTCCTGGTATGTCTCGATGGTGAGCACCTGTGCGCGCTTGTGCGAATCCGGGTTGAGCTTCCCCATTTCCTCGAACGTCGCGAGCGCAGCGGGAAAATTGCGCTGCTGCTTGTAGGCGTGCCCTAGCTGTTCGTAAAGGATCGCCAGAGCGCTGGGATTTCCCTCCCCGCCCGTCTGGCTCTTGATGCCGGCGATGGCATCAGTGAGCACTTTGACCGCGTCATCGTAATGAGCCTGATCCTCGTACAGCAGCGCTTCGTTGTAGAGAATTTCCAGGCTGCCTGGGGCCAGCTGCTTCGCACGAGCCAGGCTCGCTTCGGCCTGTTGATATTGTCCCAGCCGCCGGTAAAGCTGCGCGGCACGCAGGAAGTTCTCGGATGTTCCCGGCTCCAGTTCCGCAAGCTTGTTGAATTGTTCGAGGGCTTCCGCGTATTTATCCTGCGAAAGAAGAGCCTGCGCGAGTCCGTGACGGTGGCCCGGATCGTCCGGGTCCCCGGCGATGGCTTGCTTGGTAGGCCTTTTCCGCGTTGGGATAATCTTTCGCCTGGGAATAGGCGTCACCCAGCAAGTCGTATATGTCCGGCGACGCGGTATCGCCTGCCGCGTGCGTCAGCAGATCAATTGCTTCCTGCGAGCGCCCCTGATCGATCAAAAGTTGGCTGAGCTGTTCGAGCGCCGGCCCATTATCGGATTCATGCGCGAGAACCTGGCGCAGCACCTTCTCCGCTTCCGCGTGCTTGTTCTGGAAGCGATAGAGACGCGCGAGCCACAGCAAGGAAAAAGCGTCGTTCGGCTCGGTTTTCAGGATCGCCTGAAACTGATCAACGGCTTTCGTCAGATTTTCCTGCTGCACTTCGCCCGCGCTCATGTCGCCAAGCGTGCGGACGTAGATGCGGGCCAGCAGCCGGTGCGCGTCCACATTGTCCGGATCAATCTTCAGCGCTTCCTGCGCCTGGACCACTGCGTCGCGAATATGCTGCGACTTCGCGTAGATCTCGGCGAGCCGCTCCAAAATCACAGCCGAGTCCGGCTCGATCGCCAGCGCTTTCTTGTAAGACTCGATGGACTCCGCCGCCATGTCGGCGTTGGTGGTCATCTCGTACTGCTGCTCCTGAAGATGGCCCATCGTGAAGTAGTAATACGCGTCGGCGTGGGAGGAATCGGTCGCCGGCTTGGGCGCCGCGGGAGCCTGAGTGGAAGTTTGCGCCAGCGCAGGCTGCGCACTCAAAAAGATGGCGAGAACGGTCGTGCTAAGGACTATTTTCATGTGTAAGTGACGAACGTTCATTATCGTATAGGCATGTGAAGGCGTCAAAGTTTTCCCCCGCGGCAAGTTCCCGGCCACCAGTTCCGCTTACTTAAGACGCGCGCGGCGATTTCCCGGTTGTGTATTAATATAGCGACAGGGGAAATCCGCGGTTCGGACCCAGCCCCTGGTTCGCATGACCATCCTCCAAACCATTCGATTCGCATCGGTTGCTCTGCTTCTGCTGGCGCGATTCCACTGGCGACGCCTCGGCCAGCAACCGACCGGCGCAGGCACGCAATCCGCATTGGCTTCTCCGCTCAATGGCTCCGCCGCAACTGCAGCCGATGACGTTACAAACACTGCGCCGGCTCCCAAGCCTACGCTGGCTGATTTTGCGTGGCTCGCGGGACGATGGCAGGGCTCCTGGGGACCGCGCGTTGCGCAGCAGATATGGACCGCACCCAAGGCCGGCGTGATGATGGGCACATTCCAGCTCGCTGAAAACGACAAGACGCTTGTGCTCGAACTCTTCACCGTCGTGGAAGAACCCGATGGAATCAAATTCCATCTTCGGCACTTCACGCCCTCGCTGGTGCAGTGGGAAAAATCCGGCCCGACCGTCTTGAATCTCGAGAGCGCCGATTCCAAGTCCATCATTTTCGAAAATCCGCTCGATGGCCAGCCAAAGCGCACCATCATTCAGCGGGTTGACGCCGATACCTACATCTCGCGCTCGGAAGTCGTTCCGGAAAAGGGCGATTTGCAAGTCACGGAAATCACCTACCACAGGCAGAAGGACATCCCGCCCGCGCACCACTAGCGCCGCACCTCCGCCCGATTCGATCCCAAACGGTTTCGTAGGGGCATGGCATGCCATGCCCGGCAAACGTGCTTGGCACGGCTGGGCCATTCACGAATACCGAAGGAGTAAGACCGCTGGGTTTTTCTTACGCGACGGGAACGGCCTGATTTTTCCGACTCTGTTTTTCGACGTAGAGCGCATGGTCCGCGCGTTCGAGGAATTGCTCGGGTGTCTCGCCCGGTTGATAATCCGTCCAGCCAGCGGAGAAGCGAAACGAAATCTTCTGCTGTTCAATCTGAATTTCCAACTCGGACAGGCGGCCGAGGACATGCTGAACTTGGTTCGGGTCGCACTCGGGCAGCAGCGCCACAAACTCGTCGCCGCCGATTCGCACAGCCAGATCCGATCCGCGAATCGCTTTGCCGAGGCGCTCGCCAAACGTCTTCAACACCAGATCACCCGCTCCGTGGCCCCAGCGATCGTTGATCCGCTTCAAGTCGTCCACATCCATTGTCAGGATCGTCAGCGAACTCTTCTGCCGCTGCGCTCGCGCAATCTCCGCAATCAAACGATCTTGAGCGTAGCGGCGGTTGTGCAGGCCTGTCAGCGGGTCAAGCATTGCCAGCTTTAGATACGATTCGGCCAGCATGTGCTGTTCGGTTGAGATTTCCACTTGCTCCGCCAGCCGCCTGCGCGTCCGCATCAACTGGAATTGCTGGTAGAGCGTGTACACGCTGAATAGCAGGACCATACCTACGAGGCCGCGTACGGACTGGCTCAGGCGGAAGTGATAAAAGGGATCGTGCGAATCGAAGGTCACGGCCATCGAAAGCGTCGCGATTGCAAACGTCAGCGAGAGCGCGATGACCACAGCAAGTACCCAAAGCGACCAGTTGTACCGGCCGATTGTGCGGAGGTTTCTCCGTATCTCTTTCGCGCGCTGTTCGACTCCCACTTCAGGGAGCGAAATTTGGTTTGTGCTCATTTGGAAAGGGATCGGCGGCGTTACACCCACGCCACTTTCCAAGGTAATATTTCGGGCGGGGCCCGGTCAAAAGTTTGCCGGAGGGCGTTTCCACTTAGGGTACTCCTGCCCCACTATCGGCTGCCCGACCCGCCTCTGTTAGAATGTGATCGCGGGCCTGTAGCTCAGATGGATAGAGCAGCGGTTTCCTAAACCGTTTGTCGGGAGTTCGACTCTCCCCAGGCCCACCACCAAGAATCACATTTTCTTGTAACTGCCCCCGCGTCGCACTTCAAGCAGGCGCGAATATGGCAGACGCCACTGCATGGGATTAACCGGTTGCCTCAGCCACCGGAGTACGACTTCCTTCCTTCGTAGCCACTCCGTTGACCAGACCATCGAGCGAAATGCGCCGCGCCAAGCGGGCCACCTGCAATACAGCGCCCGGATTGCCTCTAGACAGCTCTTCAGGCACCGAAACAGCGCCGCCGTCATTGCCGCTCTGGCCGGCGAGGTGACGGCGGACAAGAAACGATCTCTGCATCTTTCGCTCCAGCGGACCAGAAATACGCGGATGGCGATAAACCCGATTAGCACGAAACCGAAAGGGCGTAATTTCGCTGCGTTCTTGATCGGGGCGTGTGTGGGCCTCGGCGGATCGGAGGCCTGATCGCGACTAGAGGCGAGCCATCGGTTGGGTCCTCCTTGTGCTTCCACCACGCGAATGAGAGGCGACGACGCGAGCGGCGTCCTTTCCACCGCCAGTTTCGCGAGGAGGTGAAAGGCGGCAGCAGAATCAAATATAGTCGAGCCGGAAGGCGGATGGGACTCTATCCGCCTTGGTTCGGACGACACCAATGCAGGATGCAAAGCGCCGGAGGCGCTTGAGGCTGCCTTATCTGGCGTGTGAACCGGGCGCATTTCGCAATCCGTGACCTGCGCAGCATGCTGATTTGTCGGGCCGGGCGCGACATTTGCGACGACAAAAGGAGCTGAAACTCTGTTCATCGAAACATCTTGTGGTTTCTGCCGGAGTCGTACCTCGGTTGCTGAAGGTGGCTGGACTGATGCGCTCGCCGGAGCCGGTTGCTCAGGATTTACATCCGGATACAGGTTGTTCCCAAAGTCGAAACAAGGGGAAACCGGTTTGATGTCGTCGAACTGAAATTCGCGGGCGATTTCTTCGATGATGTGCACCGGCACTGGCTGTATGTGTTCCGCGTAGGCATTGATCAGTGCGTGCTCGCAGAGCAGGTTCACGATCCGCGGGATTCCGCGCGAATAGAAATGCACGCCGTCCACAGCCTGGGATGCAAAGACCGGTTTGCCGTTCGCGCCGGCGATGTGCAAGCGCGCTCCGATATATTTGTGGGTCTCCTCTAAAGTAAGAGCGACGGTTCTGCATCGGACAGTAATCCGCTGTTTGAATTGGCGCATATCAGGTCGCTGAAGCCGCTCTTCGAGCTCCGGCTGTCCAGCGAGCACGATCTGCAACAGTTTTTCATGCGGGTTCTCGAGATTCAGCAGCATTCGAATCTCTTCCAGCAGATCGAATGGTAGGCCCTGCGCTTCGTCCACGATTAATACCGGCGTATCGCCCGCGCGATATCGCTCGATTAACCACTGATTCAGGCGCATCAGCGAGTTGCCTTTCGATTCCGAGGCGGATGGCACCCCGAAATCCGCCAGCACGAAGTCAAACAAATGGTTGACTGCTAAACGCGAATTGAAAATGAACGCTGTCGGCATCTGCTTCTGGCGCAGCGAATCGAGCAAGCAGTTGATGAGGGTCGTCTTGCCTGTTCCGACCTCCCCAGTGAGCAAGATGAGGCCCTTGCGGGCCTGGATTCCGTATGTCATTTCCTCCAGCGCCTCCCGCGTCTGCGGGTTCAGGAATAGATACCGGGGGTCCGGATTAGCATTGAAGGGATTTTCACGAAGCCCGAAAAAATGCTTGTACATGTTGGGGTACCCCGCCGAGTTAGAATTGCTTTCGTCGCATCAATCCGAGCAACAGCCCGCGAGTAAAGGTCAATTGACGAACGACAACCTTCGCGATGAGCTGCCGCCAGTTTCTCCACTGAAATGCCGGCAAGGTCTCTCGAGATCCTCCGCGTCCCTATGACGCTGAAGCGCAATCACCGCCAGCTCGATGACTCGCTCGATCAGTTGCAGTTCGGGAGGAGTTGGACGCCGTTGATCACAGCAGTAAATATGCAACGTTCCCAAAAGTCTTTTCTTGCGCGAGAGAATATGTTTTGACGAAAACGGATTTAGGCCGAATTTGACGGCGCTTCGGGTGATGGAACAGAGCTGACTTTCCTGCTCGTCCGGCAGCCAGATGAGCGACACCACGTTGCCGATCTGAAGGTCTATCGCGGCGCACAGTTTGTTCAGGATCCCCGGGAGCGGCGCGCCCAGAGAAATCAACTCGACTATGTGCCTCTCTCCCACCAACTGCCTTTGGTTGTTGTCTTTACAGCGCGGATGCGGCCAAGACCCACGCCGCGTTCCCTTGACACGCGATTCGTTGTCACCCATTCGGGCCTCCTTATTTCTGCGGGAGTCCGTACAGCGGACAAAACCGGCTCTCACTTCTAACGTCCTTGCCCAAATTCTTCAGGGCGAATCGTAGCTCCTCCCTGTTTGTCGGCCTCAGCCACCTCTTCGGGAGCCCCCCAGTTCATGCCGGGAGAGCCAAACCGACGATGCACTGCCCCGTCCGCGCTTGTCGTCTGACGCGGCTGGGGACAGTATTCTAGAAAGCGCCAGAATGCAGGTCTGTTCAATTCGGAACAGTTTTGTTTTCGCTCAATTTCGAGATGCAATCTTGGGCTGCTGGAACCCTTCGATCAATCCCCTGTTTACGGTATTTCAGGGCAGATCTTCGAGGTCAATCCGGAACAACCGTTCCGGTACGTATGGTCCCGCGGATGCCAGTGACCGTCGGCCAAAGTTTCGAGCGGCGCCGGAGCTTTCCCATTCCGGGATATCGAAAAACTGGATCGCCCGCATACAGGCTGAGCCGTTGACTCCTTGCCGCGCCACCGTATAATTGACCTTCACGCAGTCTGTCGCCTGGACCCCAGACAGGCTGCATCGAAAGCGGGCAAGAGTTGACGCCGTCATACATCCTGGCCTCCTTGATCGCGGCTGGCAGCAACCCGGTCACGATCTATTTTCGACGGCTGGTTGATCCCACCTTCCGCGGCCTCTATCAGGCGAACGCGTTCGACCTCGCCATCATGCTGCCGTACTTCTTCGTGATGGCAATTCTGGCGATGTATGGCATGCATCGCTACGCGCTGGTCTACAACTATTTCAAGAATCGCAAGAATGTTCCCGGGCCGCCGCCCGAAGTCGCCGTCTGGCCCAAGGTGACGGTCCAGCTCCCGATCTACAACGAGCGCTACGTGATCGAGCGGCTGATCGAGACCGTCGCGCAATTCGATTACCCGCGCGAGCTGCTCGACATCCAGGTGCTCGACGATTCCACCGATCAGACACAGCAGGTCGCGCGCGATTGCGTCGAACGCCACCAGGCCCTCGGCGTTCCCATCACCTACATCCATCGCGACAATCGCGAAGGTTTCAAGGCGGGCGCGCTCCAGGAAGGGCTGAAAACCGCGACCGGCGAATTCGTCGCCATCTTCGACGCCGATTTTATTCCGCCCGCGGATTTTCTGCGGCGCACGGTGCCCTATTTCGCCACTCCGAAGATCGCCATGGTGCAGACGCGCTGGAGCTACGTGAATCGCAATTACTCCACGCTCACCGAAGTGGAAGCGATTCTGCTCGACGGACATTTCGCGATCGAGCATTCGTCGCGATTCCGCAGCGGGCTATTTTTCAACTTCAACGGCACCGCGGGAATCTGGCGGCGTACCGCGATCGAGGACGCGGGCGGCTGGCAGCACGACACGCTGACCGAAGACACCGACCTTTCCTATCGCGCGCAAATCCGCGGCTGGAATTTCCTGTATCTGCCGGAGATTGATTGCCCGTCCGAACTGCCCGTGGAGATGAACGCTTTCAAGACGCAGCAGGCGCGCTGGGCAAAGGGCCTGATGCAGACGGCCAAGAAAATCCTGCCGCAGATGATGCGTTCCGATGCGCCCGCGAAGGCGAAGGCCGAGGCGTTCTTTCACCTCACGGCGAACATCAGCTATCCGCTGATGGTTTTTCTTTCGATCATTCTGCTGCCCGCGATGATCGTGCGGTTTTATCAGGGCTGGTTTCAGGTGCTGCTGATTGATCTGCCGCTGTTCCTGGCCTCGACCTGCTCGATTTCGTCGTTCTATCTGGCGGCGCAGCGCGCGTTCTATCCCAAGGCGTGGAAGCGAACGTTTTTCTATTTGCCGGTGGTGATGGCCGTGGGTATCGGCCTTTCCGTCAAGAACGCGGTCGCTGTGATCGAAGCGATCTTCGGCGTGAAATCGGAATTCGTGCGCACGCCGAAATATAAAGTGGAAGCCGGCGCGAAAAATTCCAGCGAGTGGGCGAAAAAGAAATATCACAAGCGCGCGGGGCTGATGCCGTACATCGAAGTGCTGCTCGGAATTTATTTTGCCGGCGCGGTTGTTTACAGCATCCAGAACACGAACTACGTCACAGTTCCCTTCCTCCTGCTCTTCGTTTGGGGCTACCTCTATACCGGAGTGATGTCTCTCGCGCAAACCTACGTAGATCGCCTGCGCTTCGGCGCGAAAGAAATCGCCGCGCCCGCCGCCGCGCCGCTCTCCGCCGCCGTCTCCGCCGCCCCCGAAGCCCACGCCGCTTCCAGCGACTAGGCGATTGTCTTCGTAGCACGCTTTTTGTGTCCCGGACGACGTGGCGGGACGGCCGCCTCGCATTCCAGGCGGGCGCAGTACTCCCTCTTTCTTCCGCCGATTGCGCGGAGCGTCGAATTTCGCGAAGTCGCGAAAATTTGCGATTAGAACTGATCGCCGTCGTTTGTTTTCAGTGGTTTGAGACACATTCTAATTCCTGTATTTTGCGATTAGAATTTTGTAGATCGCCGGCGGGAGGCTGGTCGGGGTCGTCCTGCGGAGCTTCGGTCGCGGAGGTGTCCTGCGAGGATTGGACGGCGAGATTGTCCTGCTGCGCGGGGGGCGCAGACTCCGTTGGGCGAACGTCAATGATCTCGTGCCGGACGCGCTTGCCGGGGTTGACCCATTTGCCGGAATCGCTAAGGTGGGCATAGGTCGTGATGGCACGGATGACGGCGTGAGCGGTGACGTTCACGCAGGTCGCTTCCTCGATGATTGGTTCGAGGGCCATGCGGATGTTGGCGCTGCGGCGCTTGAAGAGTCCCGTGGCGTGGGCGTGGCGATAGATGGACGAGGCATCGTGAATTTGGTGGTCAAGGGCGATGTCATGCGGATTGTGCCAGCGGAGGAATTCCGCCTCAATGGCCTCGCGCTCGGGATGACGGCAAACGGTGCATTTGCGGGTGTGCCTGCCGAGCGATAAAGCCCAATCGGGCTTGGTATCTTTGCCTTCTGCGTACGCTCTCCATTGCTGAATTTCCCGCATCGAACGGTTTCTCATGTCACGTCTCCTTGGGGGCGAAATGGTGCCCCGACTCACGCTAACAAGGAGGAGAGATGGAATTGTCAAGCGGCGCCTGTGGACTTTTTGAGCGGGGGGAAATCCCCACCATTCACGATGCGAAGGATGGGGCACCCGAAAATTCAATTGCCAAGACCTGGGCCGCCCGCCGGAACGAGTCGATTCGTAGCAAGCTCACCCGACTCCGCCACGACGACAAAGTGACACCCAAGGCTACAGCAAACCCGCACCAGTGCCAGTGGCCGCGCGGAAAAGGAGCCACCATCCCTAGAGAAAGACGCCCAACCATATTCCGCTAAAGACCAAACAGATCCCGTAGACCCACCGTCGAGCCATTCCCTTCGGATAGAGTTCGTCGATTCCCTACTGCAACCGGAGCTGATGCTCGGTTTCCGGGAGCTCGCTCTCCATTTCCCGACAAATGCCGTATCCTGACCCTCTTTGCAACCTGCGACACGTGGCACACTCGCGCCGCAAAGATCGTGAGCTCAATCCCACAATCGAAGGATGAACAACGGCACACAGCTCCGCTTCTCCACTGCCCCCAGGATCAAACCAAAAAGTACGGTATTTGCGCCGAAAATAATAGCTGTAATGTTCCGCATGATTTGGTCTGGTACTCAGACGCGCGGCTGCTTGAGCTTGCACGTAAACGGCCCATTTGACGTCATTGGCCATGGACATCCTCCTCAGATCTTTATTCTATGATCTTCGTTGCTCCGCGCCGGGATTCACTTATTCTTATGTAGCTTCTCGATAAACCTACGGACATTTCGCAAACCCAACGACGCTTGACCGTTCGATGAAAATGGCGTAAATGTGTACCATAATTGAAAAAGCTTGAGATGAACGCTGTTCAAACGCCTTTGGGCTGCTACGGGCCGCAGGTAGGCAGGACGCCCGACGGACACCCGATTTAATCTGGCCAATGTTTTGGAATATCACTATCGCCGTGTTCCTCGCTGTTTTGGCAGCCCTCATTTCCATATTGGGGGGCTACTTGGCAGCCACGAGGACTTGGCACAAGTGTTTTTTCGGGGCCGCTGGCGCGCTTATGGTTGTTCTAGTATTCGTGCAGACGATAGAAACGAAATGGCGCAATCTGCGCTACAAAATCAACTAAACGCGATCCGACAGAATACCGAACGGCCTCCGGTCGTCAACGTCACTCCAACACCCGTTAATTTTCCTCCGCAGGAAGCATTTGTCACGTTAACGGGTCGCAGCCTCGTGCAGTTTAAGATCTCCGAACCCGATCGCGGTCGATTTCACTGACCGCTAATGTAAGTCCATCAGTTCCGGCACTGAATGAGTATGGTTTTGATCGGGTATATATAGTCGAGACGAAGGCACTTGGTCCTAACGGAGAACTGCTTGTCTCCAAAGCGGCTGAGGAGAAATACTACAAACAATTCTTGGAATCCGTAGCCAAGATACATCCCGAGGATTCTCGAACGATAGGCCCGCAGCAAAACTTTATCTCGACCGGATTCGGGCCTCATCTAGATAAAGGCTTAGAGAAGAGAGATTCAATTAGGGAAGCAAGGCAATCCTCCATGCAATGAAGTTCGTTTGGAGGGATCAGGCGGGGGAACAGTACAAATGAAGCATGTGAACGGAAGCTTCAACCGCAGTCGTTTACGCCGGGACATAGCCATTTACCCCCGGCCCCTCCGAAGTATGGCACTTTTGCCAAGGCCACAATGGCTTGCGACAGTAAATTTTCGGACGGCTCTAAGCCTTAGCGTTTGATTCTCCGCCTGCCCCCACTTGTCCTGAGCGCAGCCGAAGTGTCCTTTCCGTAGCAGAAGGTGGGGATGTTTCCGATCTGCTTGCACTTCCCTTTTCCGGCCAGGCGGGTGGCCCAGGCTTTAGCGTCTGATATTTCGGGTGTCCCATGCATTGGGCGTGGGCGACCCGCCAGTGGCTCAACTCCTCAAACTGTGGCATAAGTTAAGTAAGGACCAGCGATGAACCTTCGTTCTCCTTTCTGCTTGCAATTCCCTTTTCCGGCCAGGCGGGTGGCCCAGGCTTTAGCGTTTGATATTTCCGGGCGTCCCATCCCTTGGGCGTGGGCGACCCGCCAGTGGCTCAACTCCTCAAACTGTGGCATAAGTTAAATAGGGACTGGCGATGAAACTTCGTTCTCCTTATTCGTGGTTCCCGGCGTACATCGCCGCCGCCTTTGAGACGGACTTTGCCCGGCTCTACGAACGAATTGACGTGGCATTGAAAGAAATCGAGGAAAGACTCGATGGGCCCAGGAAGCTCGACACAGCCGAGTACCATGAAATTCAAGACGCTCTACTGGCGCTCCAACTGTTGAGCACCGACGAAGGGCGCACCAACTCAAGATGCTGAGTCGTATGAGAGGCAAATCGTCTGTTGCATTCAGCGCTGGGCGACGCGGTCGAGACGTTCAAGGGTGTCGGGGTATTTGCGGACGAGGAGGACCAGCGCAGCGGCCTGCGGATTCGGCCTAGCACGACCCTGTTCCCATTTCTCGAGAGTTCTCTCGTTGATGCGCAGCTTGCGCGCAAAGACCGCGCGAGAGCAGCGAAGACGTTTGCGAGTGTCTCGAATGAGCCGGACGTCCACCTTCGGAAGCGGCGCCGGTTCCACCTTGTAGGTAAGGAGCGTGATCTTGCCCCCGCGATGGCCCTTCATCGCAGCCACGCCTTCCATCAGTTCGGTGAAAACTTTTCTTTTGGCCATGTTTTACGCTCTCCGTGGTCTCTTTTTCCCCGCCAGCCGGATTGCTTGCCTCGCTTGCAGCTCGGCTTCGATCGCTGCCTTCAGCGCCTTCTTTTCCCTGGGCGTGAGGTCCGCAGCCTCGTCCTTGTCGTAAACGGTCATCAGCCAAATTTGCCGGCCGGACGCAAAGTGATAGTAGATGACGCGCAACCCGCCTCTCCGGCCCTTGCCGCGCCGCGGGTCCGCCCAACGGAGCTTGCGGAAACCGCCAGTCCCGGGCATCAAATCGCCCTTCTCGGGCTCACGTGCCAGTTCGCTTTGAAGCGCGCGGTACCCATCCTCGGCCAGATAGGTGGAGAGGTGCCGCGTGAACGCCGGGGCTTCGATGAACTCCATCGGGGCGGATTATATGCCGTCAGCGTACAGACTTTACTATACGCTAATAGCGTATAGATATCGAAGCAAGGCGAAAGGCGCCCGTTACAAGAAAGCAAATATTCGCTGTTCCCACTCTTTCGGCTATGATGGGGCGAACGAAATGAGACTTCGAAACCTAATTCGCACCCGGCGCGTCGGTCTGGCGCTGCTGGCCGTGGCATGCGCATGTTGCGTGGCGCAGGCGCGGTTTCGTCAGCCGAGCGAGGAATACGCGGCGCGGCGGACGGTGTTAAGTGAGACCGTCGACGGACCGATTGTGATTTTCGGCTACACGGGCCACGAAGACGCTTCCGAAGTCGCCATCTTTTTCCAGGAAACTCATTTTTATTATCTGACGGGCCACGACGAGCCCGGCGCGGCCGTCGTCATTTATCCTAGGCCGCCGCAGCCCGGGATTGTGGACTACGTGACGCCAGCCGCGATTTTGTATCTTCCGCCGCGCGATCCATCGCAGGAAAAATGGGAGGGGCCGAAGATTGGCCCCGACGATCCCGGCGTGCAGGAGAAGACGGGTTTCGCGAACGTCGAGCCGATCGCCAACCTCAAGGGCGATCTCGAAAAACTCGCCAAGACCTACAAGAATTTCTACACGCTGCTGCCGCCGAAGAACGAAGAAGGCTATCCGCACCTGACGAATTCGGTCGCGGCCATTCGCGACATGATTCCGCACGCAACGCTTAAAGACATCGCGCCGCAGCTCGACGCCATGCGCCAGGTGAAATCCGAGGGCGAACTCGCGCTGATGCAAAAGGCCATTGACGTATCCGTGGACGCGCAATTCGCGGCGATGAAAATGATGCGGCCGGGACTCTTTGAATATCAGGTGGCCGCGCGGATGAAAGAAATCCACGAAATGGGCGGCTGCGCGCGCGAAGCGTATGCGCCGATCGTCGGCACGGGATTCAATTCGACGGTCCTGCACTACAGTGCGCTCGACAGCGAAATCAAAGACGGCGATCTGGTGGTAATGGACGTGGGCGGCGAATATGGCGGCTATGCCGCGGACATCACCCGCACGGTGCCCGCGAACGGCAAGTTCACGCCGCGGCAGCGCGAGATTTACGACATCGTCCTCGGCGCGCAGAACGCGGCGCTCGCCGCGATAAAGCCGGGAGCGGTGCTCTACGGCGGCAAGGGCAGCCTGCAGCAGATCGTCACCGACTACATCAACACGCACGGTCACGACAAAGAGGGCCGCACGCTCGGACGATATTATCCGCACGGCGTGAGCCATCACATCGGACTCGACGTGCACGATCCCGGCGATCGGAATCGGCCGCTCGAACCGGGGATGGTGGTCTCGGACGAACCGGGAATCTACATTCCGGAGGAAAACCTGGGCGTGCGCATCGAGGACGACGTGCTCGTCACGAAGGACGGCTACCAGCTGCTGACCGCGCGCCTGCCGCGCACGGCCGACGAAATCGAAAAAATCATGGCCGAAGCGCGCACGGACATGAAGGCGAATCCTTGACACTCCGGCGAGCGAACCCTTAGCATCAATAATCGTTTACGTGCCGGCGTGGCTCAGTGGTAGAGCGAGGGTCTCATAATCCCTAGGTCGTGGGTTCGATTCCCGCCGCCGGCACCATTTTTTCTGCTTTTCACCCGCAACCTCGTCGAACACTTCCCTCCCCGAAGTCGCGAACATGGCTTGACAGAACTGACGCTGTCGTATTGACTAGCAAACGTTAAAATCTGAACGGGGATACAACATGATCGCGACTCGTTCGCTGTGTCTCGCCAGCTCACTGCTGATTCTTTCCGGACTCGGATTAAGCGGATTGCACGCATCGCCGCAGGGCCCTCCACCTCCCGCTGGCGCTGGCGCAGCCGCGGGCGCATCGCAGGAATCGCCCGCCGCCAAGCTCACGCCGGACGACATCGCCAACGGAAAGCAGATATTCGCGGCGCAGTGCGCCGGGTGCCACGGATTCGACGGGAGCGGACAGCTGGGACCGAACCTGCATGGAGTCGAGGCGCGGCGAGGCGACGCGGGAATCTTTGCGGCGATTCGGAATGGAACGGGTGCGATGCCGCCGGTGATGTCGCTGAACGACCAGCGAGCGTGGCAGGTCGTCGGGTTCGTACGCACGCTGGGAGACGCCGGGCCAGTGGAGGCCGCGACGGGCGATCCGGTGAAGGGCAAGGCGGTATACGACGCGAATGGCTGCGCGGTGTGCCATGCGATTGGCATGACCGGCGGCGGAGTCGGCCCGCAACTGACGACGATCGGGAGAGCGCGGCCGCCGAAATATTTCTATGAGTTCCTGCGCGATCCCGGAAAGAATCCGCCACCGGGCTACGAGCTCGTGCGCGTGGTCACGAAAGACGGGCACGAAGTGACGGGCATTCGCGTGATTGAAGATACATACACGATCGTGCTGCGCGACGTGGGCGGACATTTCTATTCGTACGACAAGAAGGATCTGAAAACGATTGAGCCGGAGCCGGGAAAAACGGTGATGCCGAGCTACGACAAGCTTTCGGCGACGGACATGGACAATCTGGTGGCGTATCTTTCGAGTTTGAAGGGGGCCCAATGAGAGCCGCGAAATATGTGGTGATGGCGCTGGCGCTGTGCGGGGCGCTGCCGAGCTTCGCGCAAGTCCCGTACGAGCGTCTGCTGAAATCGGACGCGGAGCCGCAGAACTGGCTGATGTACGGCGGCAATTACGGCTCGCAGCGATTTTCGGGGCTGAAAGAGATGACGCCGCAGAATGCGAAGGATTTGCGCGTGGCGTGGGCGTACCAGATGCGCGGAGGCGGCGTGATGGAATCGTCGCCACTGATCGTGGACGGGATCATGTACGTGACGGAGCCACCAAGCAACGTAACGGCGCTCGACGCGCGGACGGGAAAGCCGTTGTGGCATTACGTGCCGCAAGTGCCGCGGGATTTTGTGCCTGTCGGGCTTTTCCCGACGAATCGCGGAGTGGCGATTCTGGGCGACAAGCTGTATCTGGCGACGATTGACGATCATTTAATCGCGCTGGACGCGAAAACCGGATTGGTGCGATGGAACACGTTGATTGCGGACAAGGCGGATGGGTACGCGATCACGCAGGCGCCGCTGGCGATCAACGGAAAGATTGTGGTGGGAGTCGGCGGAGGCGAAGCCGGCGCGCACGGATTCCTGAGCTGCTACGACGCGAACGACGGGAAGCTATTGTGGCGCACGTACACGGTGCCGCGGAGCGCGACCGACCCCGGGGCGGACACCTGGGCGGACGGAAGCTGGTCGAATGGCGGCGGAACGACCTGGAATACGGGCTCGTATGACCCGGAGCTGAATTTGATTTACTGGGGCACTGGAAATCCGGTGCCGGACTGGAACGGCGAGGGGCGGATGGGCGACAACCTGTTCACGTGCTCGCTGCTCGCGCTCGACGCGGATACCGGAAAAGTGAAATGGTATTTTCAATTTTCGCCGCACGAGACCCACGACTGGGATTCGTCGGAGCCGCCGATTTTGTTCAACGCGACCGTGAACGGCAAAGAGCGGAAGCTGGTGGCGCTCGCGAATCGCAATGCTTTTTACTACGTGCTGGATCGCGCCACGGGCGAATTCCTGACCGGCGTGCCCTTTGCGAAGCAGACGTGGGCGAAAGGACTCGATGCAAAGGGGCGGCCGATCAAAATGCCCGCTGAACTGATCGAGCCGAGCGCCGAAGGAACGCTGGTCTATCCAACTCTGACGGGAGCAATCAACTGGACGAGCCCGTGCTATAGCCCGCTCACGGGACTTTTCTACGTGAACGCGCGTGACGGAGGGGCGTATTACGTCAAGGGTGAACGGAAGTTCGAGAAAAACAATTCGAACGGCGTCGTGGGCGGCGGCGGTGGCGGAATGCGCCCCGGTCCGGCGGATGAAACTACGACTTCGATCCGCGCGCTCGATGCAACGACTGGCGAGAAAAAGTGGGAATACAAGATGGTCGGCGATTCCTGGACGGGGACGCTGGTTACCGCGGGTGGGCTGGTATTTTCAGCGGATGCCGCGGGCAATTTTTTCGCGTTGAATGCGGACAACGGCGAGCCGCTGTGGCATTTGCTGCTGGGATCGTCGGTGCGGTCCAATCCCGTGTCGTACGCGGTGGACGGAAAGCAATACGTAGTGGACTCGGCTGGAAATACGCTCTTCGTCTTCAGCCTGCCGTGAGCAGGATTGAGTCCGGCCGCCGCGATTTTTTCGCGCAACAGTAGTATTCTGCGCGCATCAAAGATAGTAGGGGGCTTCAGATGATCGCGATTCGCTCGTTATCCAGGGCTGCCTTGATTCTTCCGTTGGGACTACTGAGCCTGGCCATGCCCGCCGCCGCGCAGTTCAATCCCGCGCCTCCTCCGCCGCACGCGGCGCACCCGAAAGCAACTCCCGAGAGCATTGCCGGGGGCAAAGCGATTTTTGCGGGTACCTGCGCCGGATGTCACGGTGTGGACGGCAGCGGGTCGAACGGCCCGAATATTCGCGGCGTGGGCGCGCAGATGGGGCCGGAAGGGGTGTACGCGAGGATTCGAGGCGGCGCAATCGGATCGGGGATGCCGGCGTTTACGACGCTGGACGACGGAACGGTCTGGAAGATCGTGGACTACGTGATGACGCTGGGCCACGAAGACAAGGGCGTGGCCACCGGCGATCCACAAAAAGGCATGGAGATCTACGAGTCGAGCAAATGCGCGACGTGCCACGCGATCGGTTCGCAAGGCGGCGACCTCGGGCCGGACTTGAGCCAAATCGGGGTGCAGCGGTCCATCGTCTCGCTGGCGGACACGCTGAACGATCCAGGCAACAATCTGCCGCTCGACACGAACCTGCAGGAACGGTCGGCGTACAAGGCGTACGTCGTCTATCGCGCGGTGACGAAAGACGGCAGGACGATCGAAGGAATGCGCGTGAACGAAGATTCATTCACGATTCAATTGCGTGACGCGAACGGCGGCCTGCATTCGATCCAGAAATTCGACGTAAAGAGTATCGAGCCCGAGCCGAGCAAGAGCTTCATGCCGAGCTATAAGGACAAGCTCACGCCGACGCAGATCAACGATCTGGTAGCCTATCTTTCGAGTCTGGGAGAAGCACAATGAATACGACGAAATATATTCTTTGCGGCTTTGCCCTGCTCGCTCTGGTGCTCGGAAGCCGCCTGCAATCCTCAGCGCAGAATGTGACCTACGACGAGATTCTGCACGCTTCCAGCCATCCCAACGACTGGCTGACGTATGGCGGCAACTACGCCTCGCAGCGATTCTCCGAACTCAAGCAGATCAACAAGACGAATGTGGATTCCTTGAAACTGAAGTGGGTTTATCAGCTGCGCCGGCAGGGCATATTTGAATCTTCTCCCATCGTCGTGGACGGGATGATGTACGTGACCGAGCCACCGACCACGGTGACGGCGCTGGACGTTCGCACGGGACGTCCGGTCTGGCGATGGAGCGCGGACTTGCCGAAGAATTTGCTGACCATCGGGCTATTTCCGACGAATCGCGGCGTCGCAATCCTCGGCGACACGGTGTATGTCGCGACGATTGATGCGCACCTGGTTGCGTTGGACGCCAAGACCGGCACTGTGCGCTGGCGCGTGGAAATCGGAGACAACAAGAAGGCTGTGGCGATCACGCAGGCGCCGCTCGCGATTAACGGAAAAATTATCGTAGGCATGGGTGGCGGAGAAGGCGGGCTGCGCGGTTACATTGACGCCTACGATGCCAAGGACGGCAAGCGGCTCTGGCGTCTCTACACGATTCCGACGACTGGTGAGCCGGGCGTGGAGACGTGGGAGGGCGACTCTTACAAATACGGCGGCGCAACCACATGGAATACGGGCGCGTACGATCCCGAGTTGAACACGCTCTACTGGGGCACCGGCAATCCCGCGCCGGATTGGAATGGCGACGCGCGAAAAGGCGACAACCTTTACTCGTGCTCACTGCTCGCGATTGATGCCGATACGGGCAAGATGAAATGGTATTTCCAGTTCACGCCGCACGAGACGCATGACTGGGATGCGGCCGAGCCGCCGATTCTGTTTGACGCGGTGATCAACGGGAAAAAGCGGAAGATTGTGGCTCAAGCCGACCGCAACGCTTTCTACTACGTCCTCGATCGCGAGACCGGCGAATTCATCGCCGGGAAAGCCTTTGCGAAGCAGACGTGGGCCAAGGGCCTTGACGCTAAGGGACGTCCGATCGAAAACCCCAACATTGATCCAACAACCCAGGGAAACTTGATCTATCCGAGTATTACGGGAAGTGTGAACTGGACGAGCTCGTCCTACAGCCCGTTGACCGGGCTTTTCTACGTGGATACGAGGGAACAGGGCGCCTACTACTACAAGGGCCATCCGGAAATGGATCCTTACAATCCGGCGGACATCGGCGGGGGCGGCGGACAAAAATTAGTGAACGGCGATGACGCCTACACCGCCATTCGAGCGCTCGACGCAACCACAGGCGATAGAAAATGGCAATTCAAGATGATCGGCGATTCATGGACAGGCACGCTAGCGACGGCGGGCGGTCTGGTCTTCTGCGCCGATAGCCAGGGGAATTTCTTCGCGCTGGACGCTGAGAACGGAAAGCCGCTGTGGAATATTCAGCTCGGGAATTCCGTGCGCGCGAACCCGATCACGTATGCGGTGGACGGCAAGCAATACGTGGTAGGCGAAGCCGGCAACGCCGTCTCCGTTTTCGCCCTGCCGTAGCGCTATTTTGCGGATTTCTTGCGTGAAAGCTTGAGGACGAGTTCGACGTCGCGGC
This sequence comes from uncultured Acidobacteriota bacterium, assembly GCA_963818605.1. GTDB lineage: Bacteria > Acidobacteriota > Terriglobia > Acidiferrales > UBA7541 > Palsa-295. Next base: position 479,861 of record CAWFSW010000011.1, on the reverse strand, counting down.
GGGAATCGAAGCTCGAAACCGTGCGGACGGGTGACGTCATGTCGTTGTGTTCGGCGTGCACTTCGTAATCAACATTGGGATCGAGACCGCTGAAACGATAATTTCCGGCATCATCCGCGATGTAGGTTTTCACCGCTTGCGTCTTCACGTTGAGCAGGTAAACCACCCCTGTAGGAGTCGGCGTCTCGTCTTTATCAAGCACGGTGCCGCGAATCGTGCGGAGCTGCGCATCGCTTTTCTTGTCCTGCGCCGCGGAAGGCAAGGCGAATGCAATTCCCAGCGCCATCACGACCGCAATTTGGAAAAATGCGCGAGTCCTCACAATTACCTCCTGGCCTGAGTCTGGAATCGTTCGCGGCCGTGATTCGCGCCCGCGCCTGGGTTCGTCTATTCGAGATGACGCCGCGAGGAACCGAAGATGCCCAAGGGCGGCGAGAGAGGAATCACTCGGCCTCTTCGTCTTCATCTTCAATTCCCGGCTCGTCGTCGGCGTCTTCTTTCTTCACTGCCGCTTCTTCTTCCTCGTCTTCCTCATCATCATCGTCATCATCGTCCTCGGAGATGACGATAAGGTGCACGGGATGAATCTGCGTCACTTCGAGCTCAGCGTCGCACTCCGCACAGCTCACGATTTCGCCTTCTTCGACTTCGTCTTCGTCCACGTCGATATCAGCGTCGCATTCCGGGCACTTGGTCACGGGAATCTCTCCTCCTAGGGCTAAGTTCTACCGGACGTCGTATTATATAACGCCGGTGTCAACTTTTTTGGCGGAGGTTCCTGTAAAAGTGCCTGATAGCCGCGAATACCCGGAACGCCCGATGGTGGGAGTGGGTGGAGTGGTAATTTCGCACGGCCGCGCGCTTTTGATTCGCCGCGGCGGGCCTCCGCTCGAGGGACAGTGGTCAATCCCGGGCGGAATGCTTGAGGTGGGCGAGACGATTCTCGAAGGCGTGCGGCGGGAATTGGGAGAAGAAACCGGGATCGAGGTGCGGGTCGGCCAACTGATTGAGGTATTCGAGCGCATCAACCTCGACGGCCGGGGAAAAACAAAGTATCACTTCGTGGTTCTCGATTATTTGTGCGAGGCGGTTCGCGGCGAGGCATGCGCCGGAAGCGATGTAACGGATGTTGCCTGGGCCACGCCCTCGGAGCTTGCGAAATACTCGCTTACGGAGACTGCAACGCGGGTGATTCTCAAAGCTTTTGAGATGGCGCGCGGGCGCGGGGGTTCTTAGCTGGCGGCAGCGGCTTCAGGCAGGCGTCCGAAGCGGCGCTCGCGGCCGAGAAAGTCCTCGACGGCAGCCTCGAGATCAGCCGAGTCGAATTCGGGCCACATTCGCGGCGTGAACAGCAACTCGGCGTAGGCGCATTCCCACAGCATGAAATCGCTCAACCGCCGCTCGCCGCCCGTGCGAATCAGAAGATCCACGTCCGGAGCGGAAGCACCACCGTGGGTGACCTGGCCAAGACGCCTCGCGAATTCGCTCTCGGAGACCTCGAGGCTCGACATCATCCAGCAGGAGGCGCGGAGAATCGCTTCGCGCGAGGAGTAGTCGAGCGCGATGCGCAACTCGAGCGCGCGCCCAGCGGACGTGGCGCGCTCCGCCGATTCGATGGCTTCGACCAGCGTCGCGGGAATACGGTCGCGCCGGCCAATCACGCGCAGACGTACGCTCTTAGCAGCGCACTCCGCGCTCTCCGCTCGAAGATAGTCCTCGAGCAGGCTAAGCAGAGCGGAAACTTCACCAGCCGGGCGCTCCCAATTGTTCGCCGAGAAGGCATACAAAGTGAGCGTACCAATGCCGAGCGAAGGAGCGGAGCGAACCACTCGGCGCACGGCCGCCACTCCCGCGCGATGACCTTCGGAGCGCGAAAGGCCCCGCGCAGCGGCCCAGCGGCCGTTGCCATCGAGCAGAATGGCGACGTGAAGTTTGGGAACAGGAATAATTCTGGATGCGCTGTTACCCATACGATGTCGAGAAAATCCGCCTTTCTAACCCTCGCGCGTCGCGCGAATCAGGGCTTCCATATGATCGAGGTATTTTTCCAGCGCACGGCGACCTGCGGGCGTCAGACGGTATTCCGTTTTCGGCATGCGACCGGCAAATGATTTCGTGCAACCGATATAACCGGCGTCCTCAAGCTTGCGCGCGTGGACACTCAGGTTGCCGTCCGTCACGCGCAACAGCTCCTTCAGCTCGTTGAAGGTAAGCGAGGCGTTGACGGCCAGCGCGCTGACGATAGCGAGCCTCGTGCGCTCGTGAATCAGACGGTCAAGACTCGACGCCTCTGCGGCGGCCGGACGCGCAGCCGCAGTTCCCTGCTTGTTTTTCTCCTCCCGTGCGGCGCGGAAGGCTCCTGATTTAGCCGCCATATTTCCTCGCAATCACGCCCCCGAAAATCACATGCAGCCCGCCAAATCCGCCGGCAAGAAACGCGTTGCCCCAACTCGACGGACAAAACAGCGCCACAGTTCCCAGCACCATGAAGCACAATCCCATCAGCGGCACGACGCGAATCGAGAAAGCCCCACCGGTAACCACCGCCGTTCCGTAAAGGAGCAGCCAGACGCCGGCTACTTCTTCGATCGAGCCCATGCGAAAGAACAGCATTGTCAGCAGCACACCCACAAAAAGAGGCGGCGCGAAGCTGTATACAAATCGGCGGCCGGGCCCTGAGAAAAGTGTCGTTCCCGCCTCGCGCGCCTTCGTGTAAGTGGTCCAAAGCGCGATACCGACGGCCACGGCGGCCTCGCCGATCCACGTGAGTAACCACGCCGCAGTCGAGGCTTGCCGGGAAGCTATGACCGCCGCGCCCAACGCTGTGATTCCCATGGCGATACCGCCCCATCCCGGCACGGCGGTAAAGGAACCGGCGCGCTCCATGGTTTCGCGGATGAAGCGAATGTTGTCGCGGGCGCGGTCATCAAGCGCCACGGGATTTTCGGGGAGAACAGGCCGACGTTGGAACGGAGTCACAGAGCAAGGATAACACCCGCTCAACCGGTGTCAAGTACTTTGCTCTGCAAAGCCAACAGCCAGTGTCCAGCCGATTTCAAGGCTGCACTTCGGAGTGAACCGGATTCGCTTGTGAAGGGAGATCACGCGGACTATTCTTGTGCCGAACGAAATCCACCGGAGGCGAATCAATGAAGCGAATCTGTCTGGCAATCCTGGCGCTGGGGCTGGTCCCGCTCGCATCACCCGCGCAGCAAGCACCCACGGCTGATGCAACACAAACTGCGCAGCCGGAAGTGAATCCAGTTTCAAACGGACTGCGGAAATTGGTAGCGACGGAATCGAAGGACACCTTCGAGGCAGTGGAGGAAATGCCGGCCGACAAATTCAACTTCCGCCCGACGCCGCAACAAAACACTTTCGGACATCTGGTGGTGCACATCGTTCGCGTGAACTACGGACTGTGCTCGCTGATTGCGGGCGTCAAAGCTCCGAAGGCGCCCGACTTGAAGGACGACGATCCGAAAGACACGCTCGTCGGACCCTTGAAGGCATCGTTTGATTTCTGCAATCAGTCGCTGGCGCAGCTGGACGATTCCAAGTTAGGCGAGCAGCTGCCGTTTTTTGGTGGAAGAATTGCTTCGCGCGGCTACTTGATCGTAACGATGTCGGAGGACTTGGGCGACCATTACAGCACGGCGGCAATGTATCTTCGGCTCAACGGTCTGCTGCCGCCTACGGCCCAGCCGAAAAAGTAGGCTTTTCAGGAACGCTTCGCCGGATAGCGGCCGAGCAGCCAATTCCAGCGGATATAGACGAGATCGCCGAACATCATCAGGCTGTCGCGGATCATGTGCACTTTCGTACCCGGATCGTGCGCCCAGCGAACCGGCACCTCGGCGGTCCGCAAGCCATGGCGGCGCGCGAGAAACAAAATCTCCGGATCGAATCCGAATCGCTCGATTCGCTGCTGCTCGAAGATTACGAGGCAGCGTTCGCGCACGAATGCCTTGAATCCGCACTGCGTATCCTGGAACGGAAGGCCCGTAAACACGCGAACGAAAGTGTTAAAGATGATGCCGGCGGCCTCTCGCAGACGAGATTGATGGCCGAAAATGAGAGAGCGATCCAGCGCGCGCGACCCGATGGCGATGTCGTTCCCATCGCGGATGGCACTCAGCAGCTTTTCCGACTCCTCTATAGGCGACGAGAGATCGGCGTCAGTGAAAATCGCCACACGCCCGCGCGCCTCAAGCATTCCGTGCCGCACGCTGTAGCCCTTTCCCCGATTCTCGGGATTCGAAACCAGTCGAAGAGACGGCATGTCGCGCGCCCAGTCCTGTGCGATCCGCGCAGTGTCATCGGTTGAGCCGTCGTCCACGACGACAATCTCGATCCCGGCGACACCGCCAGGCCGGCTCGCGAGATAGTCACGGATGCGCGAGAGCCCGCGGCCGAGGCGCTCCCCTTCGTTGTAAGCGGGAATGATAATGGAGAGTTCCGGTGGCATATGAATTATCGGCCGCTCATTCGAAAAATGTTTGCCGCGTGATTTAACGCCAGCCGAAACGTCCGACGAGCGGCACAAACCTGCAAGGAAATAGCTCTTGCTCCGTCGTACTGTTCCCTTCCTTCACGATGCGAAGCAATTGCTGATGATCGGTCTGGCCGACAGGAATGACCAGACGCCCCCCATCGGCCAGTTGATCGATCAGCGGCTGCGGAACGGAAGGCGCCGCAGCCGAAACCAGAATCGCATCAAATGGCGCGTCGCCAGGAAATCCCAGCGATCCGTCGCAATGTTCCACTCGCACGTTCGAATACCCCAGCCGCGTCAGCCGTTCACGCGCTGATTCAGCCAGCGTCGGAATCGCCTCGACGGCGATTACTTGGCGAGCAAGTAGCGAGAGCACGGCGGCCTGATAGCCAGTGCCCGCGCCGACCTCCAGCACGCGCTCGTGACCTTCGAGAGCCAGCGCCTCGGCGCACGCCGCAACGACGTAAGGTTGGGAGATCGTCTGCCCTTCCCCGACCGGTAGAGCTGCGTCGGAGTAGGCCTCCTCGATTCGTTCGATCGGTACGAACAAGTGCCGTGGGACGGCCTCCATCGCGGCCAGCACACCTGCTGAGCGAATCCCACGTTCGCGAATCTGGCGAGCAACCATATCGTGCCGAGCGCCTTCAAAGTTCGCGCTGTCACACGATGTGTGATTGCCGTTGCCGTCCATGCGTGCTGAAACTATCACAACGGAGTCAAGCGCTGCCACCCGAACGCGATTTGCATCAAGTCGATTGCAGAGAGACCGTTGGCGACGACCACTCAACCGGCTCGCCGGGGCATAAGTCCCGGAACAATAGAAACCTAGGAGAATTCAATGAAAGCTAGAACTGCCCTGATCGCCGCCTTATTCTTTGCGGCCTGCCCGCTGCTGGCGCAAACACCTTCTACTGGCGCGCCGCCGAACCCTCCTGCGCATCAGCCCGGCGTGCCGGCGCAATCCGCCAATGTGTCGGCCCAAGCGGCAAAGCGCACCCCCCATGATCCCGCAGACCAGGTGGATCCTGCAAAAGAAGCTGCCATCCGGCACCTAATGGATCTCACACAGACTTCAAAGATGGGAGATAGCCTCAGCGCGTACGTCACGAATCAGGTGCGCCAGGTTCTAAGCGAGGCCATGCCACCCGACCGATTGGCGAAACTGATGGACGGCTTCAGCCAGAAAATGGTCACAGCGGCTCCTGCTAGCGCTGTGTCCGACGCCGCGGTTCCTATTTATGCCCGCGCCTTTTCGATCGAGGATATTCAGGCGATCAGTCAATTCTACGAGTCGCCTCTTGGTCAGCGCGTGGTAAAGGCATTGCCGCAGGTAGCGCGCGAATCCGAGGAACTCGGCGTGCAGATGGAGCAGAAGGGCGCGATGAACGTCCTTCAAGAGATGTCGGGCGAATATCCGGAACTCAAGCAGATGCTCAAGCCGCAGGAAAGCGAGCCAGAAACGGCTCCCGCTTCCGGCAGGACTCCCGTTTCTCCGCCCACGGCTCCCACGAAGTAGCCCGACAAGCGATCAAAACAACTCTGACCCGCGCATGCGTTCAGTCGGCTTTCCGCCAGCTGGCGTCTCGATCGTATTGCGCCAGGGATTTCGCAATCTGGGCTGTGTTGCGACCCAAGTCCTTTTCGTAGACGATGCCGTCCTTATCAACCACGAACGTCATCACTCCGGAGGATCGGTATTCCGCGGGATACGCCACGAAGGCGAAGCCTCCGGTCATTTTGCCATTTGCGATATAGCTTCGAGCGCTGCCAGAAGCGCCCGCGCGCTGGCCCTTGAGGATTCGAAAGTAATAGCCGTCGAATGGCTGCTGTTTCTGATTCGGATCTCGTACGTAGCCCTCGGTGGCAGCCGAGGCCACGAGCGGACCGATGGGACTCTCGCTTTCACCGGCGCTTGCTTTCCAGTAGAGACCATCGTGCTTGTCCGGGTCGCTGAAAAATTTCTGCGCGTACTGCTTACCCGAGTCTCCGTCGTGGGGCTTTGAATAATATTCGTTTTCGGCGTCAACCAGCTCGCGACATACCTGGATGACAGCGAGCTCGTTCTTCCCGATTCTTCGATAGAGGACTTCCTGCTTGCCGGCTGCGGTGTCGAAATACCACGCTGCGCCCATGTGCATCAGCGGAATCGGCGCCGGCCAATTTTCCGCTCCAACGTACAGTGTCGTAGTGCCATCAGGCTCTCTGACAAGGCGGTGCATCTGCTGATATTTCTGCACGAACTGGTCCCGATCGTTCTTGTCCTCGACTTCATCGCCGGACGATAGGACATCTTTCGCGTCGGGCCCAAGAATAGCCGATAACGCCGCGGAGTCATCCGCCTGAAGGGCCGCGACCAGCGCGCTGGTCGCGTCTTTCGCGGATGGAAAGGTTTTCTGGCCCGTTTGTTGAGCGGTGACGGGACTAGCAAACCATACTAGCCCGGCCGCGAGGATCGTGGAGGCGGCGAGCTTGGCAGCGCCACCCCGATGTGGTCCGTCTGTACCGCGCGTCTTGCAGAACATTGCTTTCATCTCCTCCACTCCTGCACAGATAAATGCCCCCTCGATTCGCTGACCATTGGATTATTAGCGTTAGCGGCGACCGCCGCCAGAATGTCCGCCGCCACCACCAGAATGCCCACCGCCGCCGCGCGCTCCACCGCCGCCCATGCTGGCGCGTCCGCGTGACGAATTACCTCGCACATCGCCGCCGCGGCCATAGCCGCCGAACGCCCCAGAGCGAGTTCCTGCTCGCCCTTCCGCACCAGCGCGCCCTGCCGGGCCGCCGTATCCACGGAAGCCGCGGTCCCCGCGAACTCCAGGCGCACTACCCCGGTAGTTCCCGCGGAAGTACGCGTTGCGGTCATAGAAAGAGTGGCTGTGGAACGCATAACGCCCACCGCCAAAGAGCAATCCTCTGTGGCCCCAATCAAATCCCCAGGCATGCCAGCCCCAGCCGAACCCGAAGAACGGGCTGATGCCGAAGCCAACTCCAAACGAAAGGTACGGGCCCGGGACGCCCCACCACGGATAGAATCCGGGCCAGAGACCCACGGGATATCCGTAGATCAATTCCGGATCGTAGTCAGGAACGTACACCACATCTGGATCCGCGGGCTGAATGGCGACTGTCGGGCCTTGATCCGTCACGGTCTGTTGTGGAGTTGTCTTGAGCGTGCCTGCTTGTTGTGCCGTGTGGCGCATGAACTGTACGGCGTCCATTACGTCACCTTGCTGATTGTAATTTGCATCGCCGAGCTCAGACGTCCACGAAAGGTTCTTGTCCATATCCGCAAGAACTGAGGGAAATTGCGTCAGAGCCTTCACGCTCGGATCCCAAACCTGCTTATCCACTTCGGCGCCCAGGGCAGCGCCTTTCAGACCGGGATTTTGCTGCATGAACCGTTCCGCTTCGACGATTTGGGTTGGATAGGCGGAGGCCGCGAGAATCTGCGCGACCAGCGCGTCAGGATATAACGCGATCGGAGCCACAAGTTCCTGCAATTGTTCAGGAGTCAACTGCGCGGACGGCGGTTGGTCCTGCGCCTGAGGTTGGGCCGGAGGCGCGTCATTCTGGTTCGGAGCAGCTGCAAACAGGCTCGCACTCGTCGCCAAGGCGACCGCGCACGATAGCGCACAGGTCAAAACGACCTTAAATAATTTCGTTCTCATTACGACCCTCCTGCTCGTGCACGAAATGTATTCCACTACCTTAGATGCATCAGCAGGCATCCTTGTTGCAGTTTAAAATCGGTTCGCGTTTTGTAGAGTAAGAACCTCATAAACAAAAACTTCCCAGCGCGACGCGGGACTAATTCGCCAGCTTCAAATCAGAAACGAGGGGTTACAATCCTGTCCCGATGGCTCCGACCGCACTGGCCCTCCAAATCGCCGCGAGCACGCCGATGGACTGGTCCCCGCTCTGGATATCGCTTGAAACCAGCGTGACGGCGACGCTGATAACTCTGGTGATCGGCCTTGCAGCGGCGGTTTGGCGCCAGCGGCGCACAGGTCCGGCGATGGCTCTGGTGGATGGAGTTTGCCTGCTGCCCCTCGTGCTGCCGCCTACCGTGGTGGGATTTTTCCTCCTGCTGCTTTTTGGGCGCAACGGTCCGCTCGGAAAGTTGTTGCTGCGGCTGGGAGCGACCGTCGTCTTTTCGTGGCCTGCCACGGTGATTGCAGCATCCGTGGTGGCGTTTCCGCTGATGTATCTGACGGCGCGAGCCGCTTTGGAACAAGTTGATTCCCGTTTCCTTGAAGCTGCGCGAACGCTGGGCGCTTCGGAATGGCGCGTGTTCAGTGCCGTCGCGCTTCCGCTGGCTTGGCCCGGCGTGCTGGCGGGAACGATCCTTTCATTCGCGAGAGCGCTCGGCGAATTCGGCGCCACTCTGATGCTGGCCGGCAACATTCCGGGAAAGACAGCCACGATTCCGATCGCGATCTACTTCGCGGTGGAAGCGGACGACGTGCAGCGCGCCGTAGCCTGGTGCCTCGCCGACGTGGCGATTTCGCTCGCGCTGCTCGGCGCACTCTATTACTGGACGCATGCGCAAGGGCGCGCGCGTTGGGACCGGCGCTGACATGTCACTCGAAATCCAAATCGAGAAAAAGCTGCCGGAGTTCACGCTCGACGTGACATTCACGGCGAACAACGCGCCGTTGAGCATTCTCGGACCCTCAGGTGCGGGCAAGACGATGCTGCTGAGGTGCATTGCGGGTCTCGAGCGCCCCCACCGGGGCCGCATCGCGCTCGATGGCCGCGTGCTGCTCGATACCGAAAAACGAGTTAACGTGCCTGCACGCGATCGCCGCGTCGGAATGCTTTTTCAACATTTCGCGCTTTTCCCGCATCGGACCGTCGCGGAAAACATCGCCTTTGGCTTGCAGAATCTGACAGCCGAGGAACAAGGGCGGCGCGTAGCCGACCTGCTCACGCGAACACACATCAGCGGCCTTCGAAAAACGCTATCCTCGCCAACTTTCGGGCGGTGAACAGCAGCGCGCGGCACTGGCGCGAGCGCTGGCAATTGAACCGGAAGCGCTGCTGCTCGATGAGCCGCTATCGGCGCTCGATACGCATCTGCGAAGCCAAATGGAAACGCAGCTCCAGGAAACGTTCGCTGCTTACCGCCGACCTGCGCTAGTGGTGACGCACAACATTGAGGAAGCGTATCGCCTCAGCGAGCAAATTGCTCGTGCTCTCGCGCGGACGGATCGCCGCATTCGGAGCGAAGGAAGAAATCTTTCGGCGCCCTCCCAATCTTGAAGTGGCGCGCCTGACCGGCTGCAAGAATTTGTCTCGCGCGCGCACGATTTCGGAAAATGTAGTCGAGGCGCTGGACTGGGGCTGCAAACTGCGCGTCGTGAGCACGACAAAAGGACCAGTGGCGCACGTCGGGATTCGCGCGCATCACATTGATTTCGTGGAGGCTGGCGCGGAGGGTGCTCCGCAACGAAAACATCTTCCCGTGCCGGCTCGTGCGCTCGTCTGAAACACCTTTTCGCATCACGCTGTATCTGAGTCTGCACGGCACTCCCGGCGAGTCCGGCGGCATTCCGCAGATAGATCTTCAGGCCGAGGTGTCCAAAGAGAAGTGGAACCTCTTCCGCGACCGGCCGTTCCCATGGCATGTGCGAATTGCGCCGGAATCACTGTTCGTGATGCCCGACTGATTTAGACGGGCAATTTACTTGAAGTGTTTGACGAATTTTACGTCGAGGCCATACGTGCCGTTGATATCCCGCAAGAAGACGATAGAGAGGCCCCGCTTGACCGTGTACTCCACCTGAATCAGTTGATACTGGTTTGACGTCGCGGCGTTCGTGGAATAGGTGATCGCGAGATCGCGCGTCACCTGTTCCTGGATTGTGACTCGGGCGGCGGCGTTCGATTCGGTGGCCGTGCCCGCGATGAACGGATCAACGCGGAATGAACTGATGCCGAACAAATGTTCGATCCTGCCGCCGATCCCGGTTGAGATCGCTTCGGAAAGCAGCGCCGTCGCGCCATAGTTTTGCGCCCCGCCAGGCGCCGAGCGTAGCCCGTTTCCTTCCCCTGGACTTCCAAGCGCGAGCAACGCCACGATGTCCGAATCCGGCAGCGGAGGATCGGATCGATAATTCAGAGCAAGATGGCTTGCCGGTCCGGAGAAATCGATCGTCACCTGATATTGATTGATCGTCGACGTTGCTTCGACGTTGAGCACTGGGTCCAGCCGGAACGGATTCGAAAAATTGATATCGCCGCGCGTGAGTTCGAAATTATTTCCGCGGAACGGCATCTCACCGCCGAGCAAATGGATATGCCCGAGGAGCACGGGCCGATCCCAGGTGCCGCGCAGCCGAACGTCGCCATCAACGTCAATGTGCGCGCCCGCCCATTCGATGCGCGCTCCAGGATTCGTCTGGCCCTCCACGTCGAACGTCAGATTCTGCAGGAAGGGCGAACTCGATGCCGGGCCGGGCGAAGTATCAGACGCGGACGCAAAGAATGACGCAACGTCAACGCCCTCGCGCGAACAGCAGGCGCTCGACCTGCACGTGGCCGCTAACCAGCGCCGCTTCGCTCGTTCCCGAAAGCTGCAGCGTTCCACCCGCCAGCCAGCTCATCCCCACTGGGTACCGGATGCGGACGGTCGAAGTTGCCGCAGTAACCTCATAGCGCACCGGCCCCTCGCCGTACGTAACGCTTCCGTTCAGCGTCAAATGCCCGCCTCCGGAATCCGCTGTAACTTTGTCGAAGAGCAGTCGGCTTCGGTCGAAGACGAAATCGCCATTTACGTTGCTGAGGCCAATTGGAAAATCCGCGTAATGGGCTTGAGCGCCGCGTACGCTTGCCCGCCCGGTCACGCGCGGACGAGCCATCGTCCCTTCAATAGACACGTTCGCGTCAGCCCGGCCTTGCGCTTCGAGATCCGGCAGCACGCTTTTCAGCAGCCGGAGGTTTACGCCTCCCGACAGGGTGAACTCGATTCGGCGATCGCGGTCGAATCGCGCAGATCCGCTGAGCTGCAGATCCGTGTCAGGACCGTGCAGCCGGGCTTGCTCGATGCGAATTTCGTTGCGTCGGTAGGACAGCCGGATGTTTTGATCGTTGGTCAGCTGGACGAATTCGTAATTGAAGGATAGGCGCGCGATATCCGCGTCCACTTGAATGGAATCGGGCTGGCGCAGCGCGCCCGAAAATGTGAATACGCCGTCGGCACTGCCGTGGCCGGTGAGTTGTGTCAGGTGCAGTCCGGCGGCAATCAGCGGGTCAAGATCGAATTGCACGACGGAAAGTTTCCCGGAAACTTGCTCATCTCCGCCGAACCCGACAGTCAACTCACCCTGCAGCTTCTCGTGCTGGGGTTCCGAAGTCAGCGTCACGCGCGCATTCTGGCCGTCCGACGAGAGCTGCGCGTTGAAGTCACCCTCCGGCTCCGTTCCCAGTTTCAGATTTGTGACGCGGACATCGCCTTGCGCGAGCGGAGCCCGCAATGGGCCGCTGCCGCGCAGATTAAAGTCGAGTCGCCCGCCAACCGCCAGAGACGCAGTCTGCAGCGCCTTGATTTTTTCGAGGGCGATGCCGGTGCCCGTAATGTTGAATTCAGTCAGTTGTTCATCGGGCCGGTAGAGAACGGCGCCCGCTACAACTCCCGTACTTCCACGAAGTTCCGCGTGGGACAACCGCACCTCGTCACTCTGCCAATGCAATTGGCCGCTGAAGCGATCGAAATGCCAACCGCGGACCTCGACGTCGTCAACAGACAAGTTTGCATCCAGCACGGGAGCACCACGCGTGCCGCTGCCGTGAACTTCTCCGCCGATCTGCCCGGTCGCGGGATAGCTCGTTCCGACCACTGCCTGCACATCACCGCTCGACGCATTCTCGACTCGCGCGTCCAAAGTCCATGGGCTCTTGTCCAGAAAATTCCAGTCGCCGTCAAATTTGAGCCACAAGTCGAGCTTCGCCGAAGTTTGGCCACGCGTCATCGTCGTGTTATTCAAATGAAATCCATCCGGAGAGTAATCAAGGTCGCCGTCAAGCGCATCCCAGGTCAGTTGATCGTAGGCCGGGTTAGTTGCGTGGAGGTGGCCCACGAACGACGGCCCGACGAGAGGCCCCAGAATGCGGCCCCGCCATTCGATTTTGCCGGCAACGCGGTGCGTCCCAGCTTCAGGACCGCGAATCGCACCGATGAAATCGTCCCACTCGACCAGATCGTCCGCCCGAAAATTCACTTCCAGTCCGGAATCGAACTGGCCGAGCGGGCCCTCGAAATCCAGGAGCATTTTCGGCGTGGTGATCTCGCTCGGTTGCAAGGAGACGACCTCATGGTCCGTGCCGTAGTCGAATCCGATACGAGCGGTTGCCGGGATCATGCCCGGTGATAACGTCGCGGGCGGCGACCATCGCATATCGCCAGCTGTGTGGAAATGCTTGAAGTTCGCATTCCACGTGTTCACGGAATCGATGTCTATTGCGCCGTCCCAGTGCAGCGACCGCACCGGAAAATCGACGTTTTGGAGCGCCGCAAACACGCCCGGGAGGCTCATACCGCGCAGTCGCGTCTGCGTGCGGAAAGCCAAATCCTTGAAGTCCATTTCGAGACGACCGTCCACGCTGCCACCAAAGGCACGCACTTTCAAATTCGGCACCACGAGCCGCTGGTTCGCTACCTCGTAATCTCCAGAAGTCTCCATCCCGCCCTGGTGAAACCATTTGTAAGGCAGGCGAACGTCGTTGCTCGAGTAGTAGCCGCTCCCAGTCCACTCACCGGCGGCTTCCGCTCCAACGACGTAATGAGCCTGGCCCGAGAAATCGGCGTTGCCATCCGGCGTGGTGGGTTCGCGGGTGATTTTGCGCACATCGGCGAGCGAAAGCCGACCGCGATATTTCAGATTCCAATCGGACCTCGCGAAGCTTGGCAGCTCGGCGCGAAGGTTCAGCTCCGAATGCAGCGCCTTGAGCACAATCTCGTCGGCCTCGAAGGAATCGCGATGCAGCGTAAACTTCACCGACAAATCGAACGGGAATGGCACGTCTTTCTTGGCCGCCAACTTCACCTGCTGCCAGCTCAGGTTGCCGATGTAGGAATCGGCGCCCCCGGCCGGCGCGTCATAGTGCAGCGCGAAATTAAAGTTCTGCCCCTGAATCTCAAGCGGCGTGCGTTGGTCGTTGTACTGCGCACCGCCGTCGTTCAGCGCAAGTTGGCCAATACGCAATTGAAAGAGCGTTGTGCGCCATGGACGATTGTTCGCGTGGGACTTGGGAGTAGGAATGTTGCTCCGGCCGTTTCGGTCAATTCGCACGGCCGTCTCGGGCCGTTGAACGATCAATTTGTCGAGCGCGATCTGCCGGCCGAAAAACGAAATGATGCGGATCGAGGCATCAATTCGATCGGCATGGAATAGCGGAGGCTGATCGGCAGCTTCGAGGCCGTGCAGCGTCAAATTGTCAATTTCGGCCCGCAGGCCCCACAACCGAAAATGAAACGCGCCGATTTCCACGCGCGCCCCGGTGCCCTGCTCGATCTGGCTGATCAGCGCGCTGCGAACCCAGTGCTCCGCGAGGCCTGTCGCAAAAATAACAACGACGATGACAACAAGTACCACGGCCAAAATTAGGACGCGCCCTGTCCACCGCTTTAGGCGTCCGCTCATGGCCGCGCTCCATTCGACACGACGTCAATCTTCAGGCGGCTGCGCGTATCGTCGAGCCACTGCGTGGCGCGTTCGCTGATCGCTCGCTGAATCAGTACTTCGCGGATTGTGTCATCGACATCATCCAATGGCGGAACAGTTTGATTTCGAGCCTTCAATTGCGGCACGAACTCATTGTCGTAATACGTCTGGATCTGCTTCGCATCAATCTGAGCTGCAGGCCGAAATCGAAAGTCGAGAAAGCGAGAAAGGTAGAGCTGCTGCGTGAGCATACGGCGGACGGCCGCCTGGGTAAGCCCCGCCGCCGCACAGCGCTTCGCGAACTCTTCGGGCGACGAGAACTGAGCCGCAAGCTGCGCGTAGGCGCGATCCGTATCAGCCGCGGAGGGCGGCGGGTATTTTGCGTTTTCGATTTCGCCGCGCACAATCCATTGGTCCGCCAGCTCGCTGATTCGCTCCGTGCGCGGCTTTTCGCTGCCATCCACGAGCTGCTGAAACGCGCCCAGCTCGCGCATTTCGCTTTCCGTGAGAATGTCGTCCTCAATTCGCGCCGCCACGCCGTCAACTGTTTGTCCGGTATCGGCCGGGGATGCGGTCGGTTGCACCTGCGCGCTCGCGCCGGCGACGACCGGACCGGCAGGCCAAAACACACTGACAAGAATGAGGAGGGCGTAGCGCATCAGAAAATCGGTCCTATGTTGAAGAAGAACCCAAAATGCGGGAGCCGAAGAGTTTGCAGGGTGCCGACCGTCGCGCCCGGCGGGATGATTGTCGCCTGGTAGGCCGCCGGGTTGAGTTGATAGCCGAAATCCACTCGCACCGGCCCGATCGGCGTGGGATAGCGCAAACCAAATCCCACCGTGTGCGAAAAATAGTTGAGATCCGTAATTGAGGGCGCCTTCCACCTAAACGAAATGTGATTGATATCGCTGTAGACGTTCCCGCCATCGTAGAAAAGCGTTCCACCCAGACGGTTCCCCACGATCGGCAACTTCATCGGAAAGCGCAGCTCTTGATTGAATACCAATAGCGCCAAGCCGCCAACCGGAAACCCCGTACATGGATCGCGCGGACCTGCCTGATTCAGTCCGAAACCGCGCAACGACGTACCGCCGCCCGCAAAGAACCGCTCCGGCAACGGGATTACGGACGGGGTGATGTCCGGCGGGGGCGCGGTGCACTGCGCCGGGTTGAACGCGGTGCTGTTGCCCTCCACCGTGTTGCCGTACGGCACCTCGACGCCAAACCGGACCGAACGAGCGAACACAAATGCGCGCCCAAAAGAGTGGAACGATGAATTCTGAAAGTAGCCGCGAAAGAAATCGGCGCTCGATCCGACTGATTCGATCGCGTCGCTGACGTCAATGGTGTTGAACGTACCCCGCGTCGCGTCACCCGGATTGTCGCGTCTGTCCCTGGCGTACGTGAGACCAAATCCAGAAACCAACGTCGGCTGGCTCAATAGCGGAATCTGTTCCTCGTTGATCGTTGAAACCAGATCGGAGGCCTTCACGCGCCGGTAGAAGTAACGATAGAGCAGCGAACTCGATGGCGAGATTTTCTGTACAACTTGCAGCCCACCTTCAAAGCGTGTGGAAGTGAATGTGTTGATGTCCTGGGTCTTGTCAGCGAACCCCGTGAGTTGGAGGCTCAGGTGCCGGTCGGCGAGGAAATTATCCGCCGTGTAGTCGAGTCCCACTCGATACTCGAGGCTGCTGACGCGCGCTTTGAAGGATAACGTCTGCGCGCGCCCGAACATGTTGTTCCGGGCGATTTCAAAAATGCCACGTGGGCTTGCGCCGATGGTGGTTCCGTTGGGATCGGTGCTGCCGCCCGCGATTCGCTGCACTTCAAATCCGAATCCGTAGCCAATCGTGTAGCGCGGCCCTTCCTGCATCTCCACTACAACCGCTTTGTCCGGATCGGTGCCGTCCGGATTTTGCGGCGCGATCTGGACGCGGTTGAAAACGCCGAGATTGTAGAGTTGCCGCTGTGTTTTTGCGACGTCACCTTCGCGCAGAGGGCCGCCGGCCTGGACTTCCACTTGGCGCCTGATAATTCCTGGGCGAGTGAACTGGTAGCCGGTCAGCAGCACCCTGGCGACATCTACTTGCCTGCCTTCGGTCACGTGATAAAGCAGGCTCACTTCAGTGGGAGTGTTGCCTGGAACAACCTCTTCGTGGAACGCCGCCTCGGGAAAACCCTCGTTGTAATAGAGGGCCAGAATATTGTTGCGATCACTCGCCACGCCCGAATCCGAGTACGGCTCGCCCTTGGTTGAGCCGGTGACGCCGAGCAATTGGTCCGTCGAGATCGCATGGTTGCCATCAATTTCTAAACCGGCGATGCGGGTCTGTGCGCCTTCGACGACATGAAATGAAACGAACAGGTTGTTCTTTTTGTCGCGATACCGGTCGTCCACCGTGGACGTGACCTGGCAATCGCGAAAACCGTTGGAAAGATACACTCCGCGAATCGAATCGGTGTCTCCGCGCAATAATTGCTGGCTGAAGCGTCCGCTGGAAGCGAACGAAGCCGTCTGAAGAAGCAGCCTGCGCGAGAGTAATTCGTTGTCGAAATACTTGTTTCCGTCGAAGCCGATGCCCGCGAGGCGGAAACGGTCACCGCGCGTGATGTCGTAGTGAATCACGCGTGTGACCGGCTTGTCGCTCGATTGCGAACTTACCTGCACATCCGCATTGAAATAACCCTGACTCTGCAGATAATCCCTGATATTCCGCCGGCCCTCCTGTAGCAGGTCATCGTCCACCGCGCCTTCGGCAAAAACCGGGAGCAGCTTCCGCTGCTTGCCCTTGCTCAAGTGCGCGCCCGAAATCTCGATGCTGACCCGCGGACCAGTCTCCACGGTAAATTTCAGCGGCACGCGATTGGATTGCGGGTCGTACGTTTGCACTGTGATCAGCGCGCTTGCACCCAGATAGCCCTGATTGACGAGGAATTTTCGCAGCCGGTCCGACCCTCGCGACAGGCGCGCAGCTGTCATTTCAACTTTGGTCGAGATCTTCGAGCGGCGCAGTAATTGCGCATCCGGGTAGGGTGTCTGATTGTCAATCGCGATATCGCCCACAATCGCGCGCGGTCCGGGATCGACCGTCACCGTGACGTCCATCTGCCGCGTGTCTTCGTGGGGGATAAGGTCCCAGGTGATTTTCGCCTGGTACAGCCCATCATCGTGAAGTGTTGCCGCGAGCCGATCCACGGCTTCGCGAACCGCACTATCCCGAAAAGGTTCGCCGAGGCTGAGCCGCAATGAAGCCAAAGCGGCTGGCTCGGTCGGTGGCTCCTTCAGGCCTTCGATGCGAATCACGTTATTGAAGAAATTTCGCCGCACGATGAAATCCACGCGCAATCCACCGGAGTCGGGCGCAGCGCTGACGCGAATGTCGGAATAGTCGCCCAGACGGTACAGATCGCGGAGACTTTCGCGCTCGGCGGGGAAATCGAAAGGCTTTCCGGCTTCGAGGGGGAGCGGGGGTATCTTCTCCGTGACGGGCGTCCCGGCTTCGTCCACCACGCGGATTTCCTTCACGAGCTGGCCTTCTAAGGCGGCCTCTTGCGCATGAATGGGCAAGACTAAGAGAAACAGACACGCAACCGTCGCGACGCCCCATGCAGCAGCCCTGTTGACCATGGCGGCACGGGAACACGATGATTTGCGAGGGATTCTCATTCGCCTAAAGGACTTAACAAGAAAGGTTAGCATAGCCCCGTTGCCTGACTCGTGCGAAAAGGCGCTATCATGAGTGCGAATACGGAAACGAACGTATGAATCGCGAGCAACACGAAAAATACTCCCGCCAGATTCTGTTCGGGGGAATCGGCGAAGCCGGCCAGGAAAGACTCCTCCAAGCGAGTGCCGTGCTGGTTGGTTGCGGCGCGCTCGGCACCGTGGCCGCAAACCTGCTGGTTCGCGCAGGAATCGGCCGCCTGCGCATTATTGACCGGGATTTTGTTGAGCCGTCAAACCTGCAGCGTCAGACACTATTCGAAGAATCCGACGCCCGCGATGCGCTTCCCAAAGCTGTCGCCGCCGAGCGCCGTTTGCGCGCCATCAACTCTGATGTCGAGATCGAGGGAATTGTTGCCGATCTCACGCCAAAGAACGCCTCCGATCTTCTCTCCGGCTTTCCGCTGATTCTCGACGGGACGGATAATTTCGAGACGCGATTTTTGGCGAACGACGCGGCCATTTCGCTCGGCATTCCGTGGATCTACGCCGCCGCAGTTGGAAGCAATGGCGTGACCATGACGATTCGGCCCGGCCAAACCGCCTGCCTCGCGTGCTTGGTCGAAAACGGCGACGAATCCTCGCGGAATGGTTCAGTATTTGGAAACGAAGCCACGTGCGACACCGCCGGCGTGCTGGGCGCTGCCGCCGGCATCATAGCGTCGATCGAGGCGACCGAGGCGATGAAGATTCTCGCCGGCAAGCCCGAAGCGCTGCATGGGCGGCTGGTCTCCTGCGATGTATGGTCAGGGAAATTCCAATCCATACGCGTGGCTCGCAATCCAGAGTGCCGCGCTTGCGTCCGCCGCGAATTCACGTTTCTCGAAGGCCAGGCCCAGCCGCACATTACGATGTGTGGCCGTGACTCGGTGCAAATCCACGAACGCAGCAAGCAACTGGATCTGAGTGAGCTTGGCCGCCGGCTCACCTCCGCCGCGGCATCCGAGGTTCGCAGCAATGATTTCCTGCTGCGGTGCCGCATTCCGCCCTACGAATTGACTGTCTTCGCCGACGGCCGCGCCATCGTCAAGGGCACGCAGGATCCTGCCGTCGCACGTTCGCTCTATGCGCGCTACATCAGCGCGTAAGCAAGTCCTGAATTTTGGGGAATGTTTTCAGCCAGCGAAACGGCGGAGAGCGGATTGCCGCATCGCGGCGCGGTCCATGTTCTCGCGGCAATTCATTAGCGTAAGCAGGGTGCTGAGGATTCGCGCCTTCAATTCGTCGCTCATCGGATATCCGCTCATGGCCACATGGACCAGCATCTCGCCCCGATCAGCGATTTTCTCCATGAATTCGACCTGTCGCTCTTGAGTCTGCTTGTTCAGCGCCGTCTCGCGGCGCATCTCGGCGCATTCCTGCTCGATGAACAAGGTGAAGTGGAGAATGCACATGTGCACAGGGGTAAGTCCCGCTGGCACTGGCGTTTTACATCCTTTTGAAATGCAAGAATCCGGCACGAACCCACCCCTTCAGCTTCTCTCTTTTTTTAGCATCATCGCTCCGAAGTTGCCAGTTCCCAGCAGGGACGTTGCAGCCTATTCGATATCATCGTGCGCCGGGCTCAACCCACTCGGCTCCCACTCTTTGGGGATTACACAAAGATTACAACTGGGTGGCACGTCGTCGCGTCTAATCACCTGTAACAGAAACATCCAACACTTGGCGAAATGGAGGAGGCTCCCATGAAAAAGCTTGCGCGACTATCAGTCGAACGTTGGGTTATGTTGTTTTCTTTGTTGCTACTTACGCTAGCTCCAGCCGGCAGCGCGTTCGCAGCTTCTCGCGAAAACGCACAGGCTACCACGCTCAATTCGGCCAACTTTGAAGCCTCGCTAACCAAGCAAGTGCGTCATGAGTTGGTGATGCTCCCCTTCTACTCTGTGTTCGACAATCTTCAGTACCAGGTGGACGGGGCCAACGTCACGCTGATCGGCCAGGTGACCAGGCCGAACCTCAAGAGTGACGCCGAATATGCGGTGAAGCATGTTGAGGGCGTCGAGACGGTGAACAATCAGCTCGAAGTCTTGCCGCCTTCACCGGGCGACGATCGCATCCGTCGTGCCGAGTTTCGAGCCATATACTCCTTTCCGAGCCTGCAAATGTATGGGCTCCGCAGCGTGCCGCCAATTCACATCATCGTGAATACCGGGCACGTGACTCTGGAAGGATCGGTCGCGAGCGAAGCAGATAAGGACGCCGCTGGAATTCGAGCAAATACGATTCCGGACGTCTTTTCGGTGACCAACAACCTCCGCGTTGATAACGGGAACTAACGCGGGCGATCCAGAATTACCGCGCGGGCTGCGCGACGTGTTCGCCGATTCGAAATTCGGTCCAGGGTCCGGCGTCCATGTCGCGCAGTACCGGCGACTGCCATGAATATTCCGGGTGCTCGTTCAGGAATTTCGCGGCATCGAATTTGATTCCACACGGGTGCCCGATTCGTGCGATGAAGTCCATCGCCTGCGCCATCCGGCTGTCCATCACTTTTCCCTGAACCGCGCCAAATGGATCGAAAGGTTTGGAGGTCGATCCCGGCATGGTATCCGCCATCGTATCGCCGTGGCCGCAGAGGGTGCGGCGGTTCGCGCCCTCCTTCTTTGTGTATGTGTCGAAATGGTCCGAGAGAAAAATCTCGGCCAGCGATGTGTCAATGTTGCCCTTGTTACCATTCAGCAGCTGATCCCATCGAATCTTGCGGGCGTTCGGCCCACAGGAACGATCGTTCGGATCGTAGGTGGTTTCATCTTTGATCAAGTCGGGATCGCTCGGGAAATTCGCACCGGAGTAGTAACCGTCGTTCGTGCGCCAGACTTTCGTATGCTTCAGGCCTAGCTCGAACCGGGCAATTTCGCCGGTCTTGCGATCGCCGAGCAGCCAGTCGTTGGCATAGCCGCCGTTATTTCCGTCGAGCATGATTTTTACGTAGTCGTCAATCGTGGCTGCATACTGCATGGCCTTACGCGCGCGTACGAACTCAGCCTTCCCGTTGGGATCCCAGCCGTGAAAGTAGCCGATGGTCGTTTCGCTGATCATCAATCCGCCGGAATTGACGCCAAAATCGTCGTCGCTCGCTATCACGCCTGGAAATCCGTCCATCAGGATTCGATAGCCCGTCTGCGGAACGATGTCGAACATAATGTTCCAGCGCTCGCCGTCCATATAACTCGTCCAGTTGCTGTGCGCCATTACGATCTGGTGATCTTTCGTCCAGCTGCCGGTGGCGACAAACGCGCTGCAATGGCCGGAAGTTTCGGGACGCGGCGGATTCGAGGTTCGGGTCTGCGCATCGAGCCACGGCACATAATAGTCGGGCAGCTCCTGAAACGCGTTGAGCGCAACGATGTCGTCAAGGTCGAGTTTGGTTTTGTTCGCCTGCAATCCGTCCACAATTCCCTGCAGCTCGGCTTGGTATTCGGGATCGATCTTGGGCCAGAGCATTTCGTGCGCGGCCCGACGGAAAAATTCCCAGTCGCGACCCGAGTTGTGCGTCGCTTCCAATCGAACCGTCGCGAAGGCGTCCGAAATCTCCGGCGCCAGAAGATAGCCATGCTGGTAGCCGATATCGTGCGGCGATCCCTCCAGGTGCACGTAAATCCACCCGCCGCGATCGAAGCGATATCCCTTCTCCTGCGTCATCTCGGTAACACTGTCCTTGATTTGCGGCGCGGGAGTCGGCTTCGGCTGTGCCGCGCGCACAAGGTTACTTGGAGTGGCGCCGGTGAGCTGCACGAGGAGCAGCGAAACTGCCAGAATCGGTTTCAGAAGTCTCAAAGGCCCCCCTCGAAAAATTCGTCTGCGCACAAATGTCGAGTGACACAAATCATCTTAGGCAGACGGACCACGGAGCGCAAGCGGTAGTGGCGCGGGCTCACTAAATTCCATCCGTCCTACTGGCGAATTCGACCGTTCACGCTCTCGCAGGATTCGAGTAGAATAGAGGGCCCGTGGGCCACCTCGTTGTGAAACCATCCCATTGAAGGGCAGGAAAACCATCCTGATGAAGCGTGGCATCCGAGACTTCGTGCGGATTTTTGTCATCGCCCTTCTGCTGCTTCCCTGCACGCCCGTGTGGGCCGCAACCGGAGGAAGCATCTCCGGCACCGTGAAGGACCAGAGCGACGCACTCGTCCCCGGGGCCGGCCTGACGCTCGTAAATCTCGACATTACAACGAGCTACAAAGCCAGGACCGACGCCCAGGGCTTCTATTCATTCCCGAGTCTACCCGTCGGGCGCTACGAGATGACAATCGAAGCCACCGGATTCAAGACGCAGAAGAAAACCGGCATCGTGGTTGACGCGGACGCAGCCGTTCGCGTGGACCTATCTCTGGAAGTGGGCGAGCGGAACGAGACCGTGACCGTCTCCGCTGTCGCCAATCAGGCTCAGGCACAGGTTGAAACCGTCGCGACTCATTTGGGCGAGGTCGTGCAAGAGGCTCAGATCACCGCACTGCCCTTGAACGGGCGCAGCTACACAGATCTTCTCGCGATTCAGCCGGGAGTCAGCCCTGTCACCACGCTAACGCCGACTTCGGTGATCATGTCCGGCGTCACTGGAACAATTAATCCCTCGGGCGACTTGAATCCAGGCGACGTTTCGATCAACGGCCAGCGCGAGTCCGCCAACGGGTTCATGGTCAACGGCACCGACGTGCAGGAGCATATGAACGGCGGAACATCCGTGATCCCGAACCTGGACTCGATTCAGGAATTCCGTCTGCTAACCACAAACTTCGATCCCGAATACGGAAATTACAACGGCGGCATGGTAAACGTCGTTACGAAGTCTGGCAGCGATTCCTTCCATGGCAATGGATTTGAGTTCCTGCGCAACACAGCCCTCGATGCCAAGAACTTCTTCGCCGATACGCGCGGCGTTTTTCGCCAAAATCAATTTGGCGGAACCGTCGGAGGTCCGATCAAGAGGCAGAAACTTTTCTTTTTTGCCGATTACCAGGGCACGCGCACGGAGCAAGGCGTGACGTCGCCGCTAATTTCTGTTCCGTCGCTCGCGGATCGCAACGGGAACCTTTCCGATGCCGAGAGTTCGCTGAGGGGAGATGTGAGCGGACCGGCCCTCGCGGCTTTGCTGACTACGAAGCTCGACTACGCCGTTTCGCAGGGTGAGCCCTATTTCACGCCCGGCTGCTCCAGCGCCACGTGCGTCCTTCCCGGTGGACAGATTCCGATGAGCGCATGGTCAACGCCCGCCATGAACCTGCTGCAATACATTCCCAAACCCAACCAGCCTAACGGCCTCAATGAGTTTTCGACTGCCGCTTTTGCTGAGACCGTGCGCGACGACAAGGCCGCCGGCCGCGTGGATGCGAACACGCGTTGGGGCCAGTTTTCCGGCTACTACTTCTTCGACAGTTATCGCCTGGACAATCCGTATCCGGGTGGACAGGGCGGCGCAAGCGTTCCCGGCTTCGATGCTCTAACCATTGGCCGAGCTCAGCTGATTACGCTGGGTTACACAAGGGTCCTGGGAGGCAACACTGTCAATGAATTTCACGGCGGCCTGATAAGAAACGCGAACGACATTGGCGAGCCGCACGGCGGATTGGGAGTGACGCTGGCGTCGCAGGGGTTTGCGACCGGCGCGGGCACGACCGGCATCACCGTTCAGGCGCCCCAATTCGAAGGTGTCGAAAATATCGTTTTCCCCTCCTTCATCATGGGCGTTCCGATCACGAATGTGAACCAGTGGAACAACACTCTGTATTTGAGCGACTCGATCTCAAAAGTCGTCGGATCGCACACTCTGAAATTCGGCGGTCAGTTCCACATCGATCAGGTCAACGAACATCCCAATGCGACCTTCAACGGAACATTCAGCGTTCTCGGCACGGAAACCGGGTCGGCATTCGCCGATTTCCTCCTGGGGGTCCCCAGCAACTTCACGCAATCCACGGGCCAGCCATACCATCTCCGGAATCGTTACGCTGGGGCATTCGTCGAGGACAGTTGGCGGGTGCGAAGTGACCTGACATTAAACCTGGGGCTGCGCTGGGACCTGATCATGCCGTGGTGGGAGAAAAACAACAATATTCAGACGGTTGTGCCGGGCCGCCAATCCGTTCTGTATCCCAATGCCCTGCCGGATCTGCTGGTGCCCGGCGATCCAGGGATTCCTTCCACGTTGTCGCCGTCCAAATATCACAATTTCGCGCCGCGAATCGGCTTCGCTTACGCACCGCGCTTCGATAGCGGAGTCTTGGGAAAGATTTTCGGCGGTCCGGCAAAAAGTAGCATCCGCGCCAGCTACGGGGTTTTCTACACGGCCTTTCCGGGATTGTCCGCCGGAATCATGTATTCCGTTCCCCCCTTCGGCTACAACTATCTCAGTCCTGCCCCGCCGCTATTCGCAACGCCCTTCGTGAACGCCGGGGACGGCGCGGTCAACACCAATCCTTACCCGATTACATTTCCGCCCAACACCGTATCGGCGAAAAATCCTTACACCGCATTCAACTGGGCTGCAGTCACTCCCATCAGTGCGGATCCGTACTTTTATTTCCGCAACAGCGTGCCCTACACCGAGAACTATATGTTCTCGTTCCAGCGCCAGATCACTTCGAGCGTCCTTCTCACCATGAGCTACGTGGGGAACGAGGGGCATCACATTCTTGTTCTCGTTCCGACGAACGCGGGCGACGCGCCACTCTGCCTGAGTCTCAGCCAGCTGAGCGAAGTCGCTCCGGGAAGTTCCACGTGCGGACCCTACGGCGAGGACGGCACCTACACTTCGGCGTCCGGCCACGTTTACACAGGGACACGCGACATTGGGCTAGGGTCGAACTATGGGGCGACCACGGCGCAGAGAACGATCGGCAATTCGAACTACAACGCGCTCGAAACCAACCTTCGCTACGCCGGCAAACGCTCGACCGTCCTGTTTGCGTACACGTACGCCAAATCGATCGATCAGGCATCCAACATCGGCGAGCAGCTCAATCCGTTCGATCCAAGACTCAGCCGCGCCATTTCGTCGTGGGATCTTCGACACAATTTCGTGGCGAGCTACAAATACGACCTCCCGTTCGAACGCCTCTTCGGCCACACAAACCAGCTGACGGAAGGATGGAGTATTTCCGGCACCACGCGTTTTGCCAGCGGATTCCCCGTTACCCTGTTCGACGATTCCGATAATTCCCTGCTCGGCACGCTCGGCAACGGCGTCAATAACAATCTGCTGGACACGCCGGAGTTCACTCCCGGCCCGCTCCAGATAAACAGGAATCCACGCAACGGACGGCCCGAATTCAATACCTCGCTGTTCTCAACGGAACCGCTCGGGCAGCTCGGCAATTCGCGCCGGCGATTCTTCTACGGCCCCGGCATCAATAACTTCGACATGCAGCTAACCAAGAACGTCAGGCTTACGGAATCCAAGTCGCTGGACCTGCGGATCGAGGGCTTCAACGTTTTCAACCATGCTCAATTCTACGGGCCCGGAGCGGTGGATGGCGAGGTTGGCGACACGCAGACATTTGGTACGGTCGTAAGCGCTGTGGATCCCCGCTTGATTCAGGTGGCGGCGAAGTTCACGTTCTAAATGGTGGGTTCTGAGGCCGCGGGCTATTGGGTGGACAGCGGTTTTCCGTTGACGACGAATTTCATTACGGATCTCGCTGTGGAGCTTATTCCGATCGTCAGGCCGTTCCGGGCCGGGTGAGTTTGGGCGGTGAGCATGTCGCCGAGCATCAACGAGTCCTTGCTCCAGCCAACGTGAGACATGGTGAACGGCGAGGCGAGTTCCAGGGTCCAGTGTTGCAGGTCGCCTTTCTCTCCTTTGACGTCCAGGTGAACCAGGCAGTGTGGATTGCCCCAATCAAAACCCGTCACCGTTCCATTCAGCGTGACCGTCTTCTCCAGGTCGTATCTCGATGTGCCGTGGTGCGCGAAGGCAGGAATTGAAATAGCCAGCACGAGCAAAGCCGCGACGTACATCCTGAGCTGCATTTCTTTCACGACAATCCTCATCGCCTGCCGAACGCCCGGCAAAAAGCTGATACAGAGTAGATACGCTTGTGGAATGCCGGCTGTCAATCCCGGCGCGCGCGATGATTCGGCAAATGGTTGAGTTGCCGGGTGGGAAATGCGGTGCGATAATGAGCGCGGTCGACGCGAGCTGCGAAGCAGCTGACGGCGCGGTTGGAGGTTCCCATGGCTTTGCGAGACGAATGGATCGAGAAGCGTACAGCGGCGATGAACGGCGGCGCGAGAAACTTCTCGCAGATGCACTATGCGCGCAAGGGCATGCTCACCGAGGAAATGCTCTACGTGGCAACGCGCGAGAAAATCACGCCGGAGCTCGTGCGCGATGAAGTGGCGCGCGGCCGCGCCATCATTCCCGCCAATATTCACCATCGCAATCTCGAACCGATGGGCATCGGCGTCGCGTTCTATTGCAAGATCAACGCGAACATCGGCAACTCCGCAACCACATCGCACGTGAACGACGAGCTCGAAAAGTTGCACCGCGCCGTGCACTACGGCTCCGACACGGTGATGGATCTTTCCACCGGCGGCGATATCGCCGGGATCCGCAAGGAGATCATCCACGCCTCGCCGGTGCCGATCGGCACCGTCCCAATTTACGAGGCGCTTTCGCGCGTGCGCCGCGCGGAAGATTTGACGATTGACATCATGCTCGAGGTAATCGAGGAGCAGGCCGAGCAGGGCGTGGACTACATGACCATCCACGCGGGCGTGCTGCGCGAATTCCTGCCGTTGGTGCGCAACCGAATCACGGGAATCGTGAGCCGCGGCGGAGCTTTACTCGCGCAATGGATGAGCTTCCACAAGAAGGACAATTTCCTGTACGAGAATTTCGACGCGATCTGCAAGATTTTCCAGAAGCACGATGTCAGTTTTTCGCTCGGCGACGGGCTGCGTCCCGGATGCCTGGCTGACGCGAGCGACGAAGCGCAATTTTCCGAGCTGCGCGTGCTCGGCGAGTTGACGAAGAAAGCCTGGGAATACGACGTGCAGGTGATGATCGAGGGACCGGGGCACATTCCACTCGATCAGATCGAGCTGCAGGTGAAAAAGGAAACCGAGCTGTGCCACGAAGCGCCGTTTTATACGCTCGGGCCGCTCGTCACGGACATCGCCCCCGGCTACGATCACATTACGAGCGCCATCGGCGCGGCGATGATCGGTTGGCACGGTGCGTCCATGCTCTGCTACGTCACGCCCAAGGAGCATTTGGGATTGCCGAACGCAGACGATGTGCGCCAGGGAGTGATCGCCTACAAAATAGCGGCCCACGCCGCGGACGTGGCCCGGCACCGCCCGGGTGCGCGCGATCGCGACGACGCTTTAAGCTACGCGCGCTTTCTCTTCGACTGGAACAAGCAATTCGAGTTGTCTCTTGATCCGGAAACCGCCCGGGCGATGCACGATGAAACGCTGCCGGACGATTTCTACAAGGAAGCGAAGTTCTGCTCGATGTGCGGCCCGAAATTCTGCTCGATGAATGCGACCCAGATCGCCGACATCTATCAGGGCCTTGATCAAAAGGATCGCGAGGCGAAGTTTGCGGAGCTGCTTGCAAAAGTTGGCGAGCCGCCGGCCGAAAGCAAATCGCAAGTCGCGGGCGGATGAACTTGGCTCGCGCGGCATGGAAAGCGAGGGCAGCGGTATTACTGTGCGTCACGGCTGCTTCTCTGTCGTTCGCGGCCAGCGCTGAGGGCCCGACCTATCGCCAATCCGTCGAAAAATGGCGTCAAGCCTATGAGGCACAGCTTAAATCCGACGGCGGCTGGCTTACCGTCAGCGGGCTTTTCTGGCTGCATGACGGCGAAAACACCTTCGGCTCGGGTCCGCTGAACGACATTGTTCTTCCCGCCTCCGCTCCGGCCAACGCGGGTAGCTTTGAATTCCACGCCGGGCGCACGACGGTGCACATGAAGTCAGGCGTGCACGCCATGCTGAATGGCAAAGCGATTGAAACGGCCGAGATGCATCCCGATTCGAACGCTGACCAACTCGCGATTGGCGATCTCACTCTGTACGTTCATTCCAGCGGCGACCGCTACACGATTCGCCTGCGCGACAAAAACAGCCGCCTGCGCAAGGATTTCACCGGCACGCGCTGGTTCCCCGTGGATCAATCCTATCGCGTGACCGCGCGGTACGTGCCTTACGACAATCCAAAACAGATTGAGATCCAGAACGTGATGGGCGACACTCTGCAGGAAACGATTCCCGGCTACGCGGTTTTTTCGCTGCATGGCCAGGAGCTGCGGCTCGACGCGGAAGTGGACGGATCCAGCCTCTCCGTTGTGTTTCGCGATCTGACCAGTGGCCACGAGACCTACGCGGCGTCGCGCTTTCTGGATGCCGGTCCGCCCAAGGACGGCCAGGTGGTCCTCGACTTCAACCAGGCCTATAATCCTCCTTGCGCTTATAATCCGTACACGACGTGCCCACTTCCGCCGCCGCAGAATCGGCTGGCTGTTCGGATCGAAGCGGGCGAAAAGACGTATCATCACGCAGCCGGGGCAGTCGGTCACTGATAGGCGGCATTAAGCACCTGAAAGAGGGGTGAAGCATGGCTTTTGTGCGCGCAGCGAGGAAGGACGATATCCCTGCGGGGAAAATCTACGAGTTTCAAGTCGCCGGGCAGGCCATCGCGATCGCCAACGTCGCCGGTAAGTTCCATGCTATCAATAGCGTATGTGTCCATGAGGGCGGACCTCTCGGAGAGGGCGAGCTCGAAGGCCAGATCGTGACCTGCCCATGGCATGGCTGGCAATACGACGTGACTACCGGCAAAGGTCACTCAAAGCCCTGCACTAGGAGTTGATTGCTACCCGGTCGAGGTCCGCGGCGACGACGTGTTCGTGGACGTCGGATAGCCCGTCCGAGATCCCGGACGGTGCCGCTACCGCAACTCCGACCAAAATCTCTCTGAAAATCTTGCAGAGAAGGCTTCCATTTATTTTATCCTTGCGTGTATAGTGCGCGCGGCACTTCTTGACGGATGACGCAAGCTCCCCCAAAACCAAGGCGCTGGCTGCTGGCAGTTGACCCCCGGGTCTACCACTGGGACACCCTGTTCGTTAAGGGCAAGGAGATGTGGAGGCACGCCGGAAACCGCCCCGACGCCGCTCGGCAGCTCAAGCAGGTCCACAAGGGCGACCGTACGCTGTGCTACCACGGCAAGCCCGAGCACTCTCTCTATGCCCTGGCCGAGGTCACGCGCGATCCCTATCCTGATCCCGAGGACCCGGAGTCCAAGAAGATGGTGATGGACCTGCGCGCGATTGAGCGGCTGCCGCGCGTGGTCAAGCTCGCCGAACTGCGCGACGACCGCCTGCTGCGAAAGATCAAGTTCCTTAAGAACACGCGGCTGACGATCTGCCCGCTCACCGACGAAGAGTACGCCGAAATCCTGCGGATGGCCGGAATCGTCGCCTCGCCGGGCATTCCTTTGCCCTGAAATCCGAAACTCGTTTTGGGAAACGCACCGGCGCTTAACCAGTGAAAGCCGAATCGCCGCCAATCGCGACAGAGTGTGTTACGCATCTGAACCTTCCATGCCTGAACTTCCCGAAGTCGAAACGGTTGTCCGCGGCCTGCGGGCCGTGCTGCCCGGAAGACGCATCCTCACCGTGCGCTTGGGCAAGACGGACTTCATTGAAGACCCGGCTGCGCTCGAACGCGATCTGCCCGGCAGCCGGGTCGCGAGCGTGCGGCGGCACGGAAAATTCATCGTGGTCGAGCTCGAAACCTCCCGCGATAGCGCGCAGAATTTCTCTCTGCTGATTCATCTGGGCATGACGGGACAGATCGTGATCGGCCCTCTCGAAGCTCCCGTCGCGCCGCACACCCACGTGTTTTTCGCGCTCGACGATGGCCGCGAGTTTCGTTACACGGACATTCGGCGCTTCGGCAAAATGCGAATCCTTTCCGCCGGGACGCAAGAGGCCGCTCTCGGCAAGCTCGGCCTCGACCCTCTTGAAGCGACTCAAGCGCAGTTTTTCGCGCAACTGCGGGGGCGGCGCGCACGGATCAAGGCGCTCCTGCTCGATCAGAGCGTGCTGCGCGGCATGGGAAATATCTATACGGATGAGAGTCTGTGGCGCGCGCGGATTCATCCCATGCGGCTTGGCGTAAATTTGAAGGACGCCGAACTGCGCCGCCTTCATCGCGCGGTGCGCGAGTGCTTGAAGAAGCCATTCGCATGCGCGGCTCGTCAGTCTCTGATTACGTGGACTCGGAGGGACGCCGAGGGACATTTCAGCAGCGCCATCGCGTCTATCAGCGCAAGGGGAAGAAATGCTTTCGCGGTGATGGATTGATCCGTCGCGCGATCGTCGCCGGCCGCAGCAGCTACTTTTGCCCGGCCTGCCAGCGTGCGCCACGCACGCGCCGCCGCGCCAGTCGCTAATCGCCAGTTAGTGACTCAGTTTTCGATAATCCGACTCTTATCCGGTCTTGGCCTCCCGATACCCTTGAAGAATGCCACGTCCTCTTGGATTCCCAATCGAATTCAAATACGATGACCGTGTGAAGAACACAGGAATGCAATCGGCTGACCACGAACCAGCCGTAATACGCGCATTCGTTCAGCGCGACAAACAGGAACGATTTCTAGGCTTTCTGGGGAATCCTAAGAATAGGAAAAAGTTCACAGGCTCGCTTTCACATTTTCGTTGGTTCGAACCGAAGTTTGCGACTCCGATAGCATGGAAGTTCGACCCTAAACTCAAGCTTTGGGACAGACACGTTCAAGGAATCGAAAACATTTGTCGTCTGTTGACATCAAAAGGCGCCGGGCTGACCTGCTGGGCTATTTCCGAAGATGCCGAAATCGATGGCCGCGAGTTGGATTTGAGTGCGGCAATTGAACACGTGAGCGGCAGGCAGATTGGAACGATTTTGTATTGCGTCCCCGGGAAATTGACATATTTCGAAGGCGAAGATGAAGCTCCTCTCCTTGCTCGATGAGTCCGATTCCAACCAACGAACAGGCGAAGTGCTTGATTATCGCGCAACGGAAACTGATCACTACCGAGCGCTATGAGCCGATCGACGCACGGGCGCGGGCATGTACAGCTCGCCGTCCGCAGGCAGGCCGGCGCGTTCGAACTGAATCGTCGTGTGCTCGATCTGAAAATCGCGCGCCAGCACCTCCCGGATATTCTTGAGGACGCGTTCGCTTTCTTCCATGTGCATGTCCGGAATGCGGACGTGGCAGGAAAGCGCCTGAAGATCCGTGCCGAGCGTCCAGATGTGCATGTCGTGGACTTCCTGCACTCCTTCGACGCGCAGCACCGCCGCGGCCACATCCTCGAGACGAATTTCGCGCGGCAGACCCTCGAGCAGAATGTGGCCGCTCTCGCGCAGAATTCCCTGCCCCGACCAGAGGACCATCGCGCCAATCCCGATGCCGATGACTGGGTCCACCCACTGCGCGCCCGTCCAGCGGATCGCCAGCGCGCCCGCGAAGATCGCCACGTTCGATAGCGCGTCGCCCAGGTTGTGAATCCAGACCGTGCGTACGTTCAAATCGCGTCGCCCGCGATGCACCGCGAGCGTGATGCCTCCATTGATCGCAAGAGCAAAGACCGAAACCCACATCATCAGCCCCGTGCCTACGGCGACCGGATGTCGAAGTCGCAGCACAGACTCGCCAAGCACGAAGAGCGAAGCGAGCACGAGTATCATCGCGTTCACAAACGCCGCCAGGATTCCCGCGCGATGATATCCATACGTTTTCTCATGCGTGGGAGGGCGCCGCGCCCATCGTGTCGCCAGCCAGGAAATTACGAGCGTCGGCACGTCCGTCAGATTGTGGACGGCGTCGCCCACCAGTGACATCGAATGCCCGGCATATCCGGCAGCCAACTCGACGGCGACGAGCGCAAGCGTGGCCACAACGGCTGCGCCCAGGATTCCCGTGGCGCCGTCGCCCAGGCCGTGGACGTGGTCGTGACCATCATCGTGGCCGTGACCCGAGCCTCCATGCGCGTGGAAGTGCATCGTCTGAATTCTACCCGCAGAAAGGCCTCGCCGGACAGTGCCGCCGCGACTGTGTCACCAGTGATGCAACCGGACGTGCGTTTCTCGCTGCGCGAGCCAGAAACTCAATTGACTCACCCGCGGCCCACCCCTACCATTAAATTGATGGCTGGCCCCGGAAAATTCCGGGAGGCCGGTGAAACAATGGGCCAGGAATGGCCCCTCCATGCCTCAAAACAGCGCCAAACTGACATTCTGGGGAGTGCGCGGCTCGACGCCGACGCTTGAGCGCGATACATATCGCTACGGCGGGAACACCGCGTGCCTGGAATTGACTGTTGCGGATGGCCCGCATTTCATCCTGGACTGCGGCACCGGCCTGCGGATGCTCGGCAATCACCTGCACGCGACTGCACAATCGCTGGACGCGATGGCAGGGCGACGGCGGCATCGAAGCTCACGTCCTGGTCACCCATTATCACTGGGATCACATTCAGGGCCTTCCGTTCTTCCATCCATTTTTTGAATCGCAAAACCGCTTTCATCTCTACAGCTTTCAATCGAAGCATCTGGGCCGCAACAGCCTGCGGCAGGTTCTGGAAGCGCAGTTTGCGAGCCCCTATTTTCCGGTGGACGTCGGCATGATGTCCTCGACGCGTTTCTTTCGCGAAATCGAGGGCGGCGAAAAATGGGACGTGGACGGAACGCATATCTCGACCGCCTGGCTGAATCATCCGCAGGGCTGCCTGGGCTACCGGCTGGATACGCCCGTCGGCTCGATCGTCTATGCCACGGACAACGAACCTGGCGTGCCGGAGTTCGACAACAATTTGCGCCAGCTCGCGCAGGGCGCGGACGTGCTGATCTACGACGCGCAGTATTCGCCGGAACAGCTTTCCTCCACGCGCAAAGGCTGGGGCCATTCGTGCTGGCTCGAAGGCGTGAAGATCGCGCGCGAAAGCAAAGTTCGGAATTTGATTCTCTTCCATCACGATCCGGATTCTTCGAGCCGAATGGTGGACGGCTTTCTCTCCGCGGCGCGCCAGGAGTTTCCCGCAACCTGGGCGGCGATGGAGGGAATGTCTGTGACGCTGAGCGAGCGTGGCGTGGACGTGGCCCTGCCCGAATCGCGTCTGGGACAGCGCCGCCGGCTGCGGTTCGCGGCCACCGTTAGCGGCCAGACCGTGGACGGCGTCTCGTTCGAAGAAAAAGCGACGCTGCGCGACATCAGCCTGCAGGGCGCCTATTTGTCCCTGAGCAACCGGCCGCGGCTGCAATCGGAATTGCGCGTGGTGATCGAGGCCTCGGGAGAACAGAACCGTTCGAGCACGCTTTCACTCCGTGCGACGGTGGTGCATTGCGCGCCCGGCCGCGAAGAAAATCAGAATGGCGTGGGAGTATTCTTCATCGAAGACGCGGAATCAGAATCGCCGCGCGACTAGAAGCAGCCTGATACATCGCGCACAAGCCAGCAGCCTGCATTCGTGGAAAAGCCTTGAATCTTTCCTGCGGGAATTCCCGGCTAGATCTTTCCGTCGAGAGCGGTCAGTTGCGCTTCGATATCGGCAAGCGCGCGAGTGAGTAGATCGCGGTAACGCTGGTCCTGGCTCGCCTGTAAATCTCTCTGCACACGGGTCCGCGAAAGAACCAGCACTTCCCTGCGGCGGCGTGTGTCGATCTGCGCGGACGTCAATTGCACCCCGCGTTTTCCGCTATCTCTCGTTTCAGAATCCTGGACCTGACTCTCAACTGACTTGCTTTCCCACCCTTTTGCCATGCGGAGATTTTACGGCGGCAGCGGGCCTCCGCGGTGCGTTTTTTTGAAATTGTTTCGTACTAGAAGAAGCAACCGGCGAAACCAGGTCTGAGTGCCGGTTGCATTCAAAACGGCAAATGGCCACAATTCCGTTGAGGGGTCAGAAAATCTCCCGAGCCGAATGACCAATGCTCTCATTAGGATCACCGCGCTTCTTTCCGGGCTCGCGTTTTTCTCCGGCGCAGCCGCGACGAGCCATTCGCAGACCTCTCCCGCGCACAGGGCGCCACGCCCCGCCGGCACGCCCACGTTTTATCGCGATATATTGCCGATTCTGCAGGAGCACTGCCAGGGTTGTCATCGAGCCGGTGAAATCGGCCCGATGCCACTCATGACGTACAAGCAAGTTCAGCCGGTGGCGCATGCTGTCGCCGATTCCGTGCGCCAACGCAGAATGCCCCCATGGTTCGCCGATCCGCACGTCGGTCATTTCCAGAACGACCCTTCCCTTTCGGCCGACGAGATTCATACGATCGAGTCGTGGGCAGAATCAAACGCCCCAGCGGGAAATTCGAGCGATGCCCCGCCACCGCGCGAGTGGACGAACGGTTGGAATATTCCGGCGCCGGACATTGTGATCCAGATGCCGAAACCTGTGGCGATTCCCGCGCAGGGCGACGTCGAGTACACCTACGAGATCGTGCCCACGGGATTCACCGAGGGAAAATGGGTGGGCATGTCCGAAATCCGGCCGACCAGCCGCGAGAATGTTCATCACGCCGTCGTCTACATTCGTCCGCCGGATTCGAATTGGCTCCGGCACGCGCCGGTCGGCGTGCCGTTCACGGCATCGGACATGACGGACGAAGAGGATCGCCACGACACGCACACGACGAAAGCGGACATTCTTCTCGTATATGCGCCGGGAAGCTCACCGGACAATTGGCCCGCCGGCATGGCGAAGTACATTCCCGCCGGTTCGGATCTGATATTCCAGATGCATTACACGACGCACGGCCGTGCAACCACGGACCAGGCCAAGATCGGACTGGTTTTTGCGGCGCGTCCTCCGGCGCAGCGCGTTCTGACTCTGCAACTGACCAACAGCGACTTCGTGATTCCGCCCGGCGTGGACGATTACCGCGTCGAAGTACACGGCTCGCTGCCGAACGATGCCGTGCTCCTCAGTTTTTTCCCACACATGCACCTGCGCGGCAAGCGTTTCGAGTACAACATTGTTCGCCCCGATGGCGCAACGGAGACGCTGCTGCGCGTCAATTACGATTTCTACTGGCAGTTGAGCTACCGGTTAGCCGAGCCGCGACCGCTCCCGGCAGGAACCACGCTGCAAGCCGTCGCGTGGTTCGACAATTCGAAGAACAATCCACACAATCCCGACCCGACGGCCGCGGTGTATTGGGGCGATCAAACCTACGATGAAATGATGGTGGGATTCTTCGACGTGGCTGTGCCCGCGAATATCGACAAGACCCAATTCTTCATCAGGCCGAACGCGATGCACGATCACGCGCACTAACCTCGGCCTAGCGGCCACGCGGTCAAGCATCTCTTCGCTTCCTAGCGCCGCTACTCCTTGGGCTTCTTCTTGGACGTCGGCTCCTTCTCGACACCCTTGGTGCTGATCAGCGCCAACGCGTCCCTGGCGTTGAACGGATAGCGGCGAACGGACTGTTGTCCCGTCGTGCTCAGCGAGACGTCCACGCGCCGATTGTTGGCCAGGACAATCACCTGCAAGTTGTCCAGCATTTTCTGGCGGTCATCCGGACTAAGGTCGGGATTGTCCTGCATCTGTTCCTTCACTTGGTCGGCAGTCAGCTCGTCTTCCTTGCCAAACGACTGAATGTCAATGCTGTCAGGCGGAACGCCGTGGTCAACCAGAAAGCTCTTCGCGCGATCCACTCGCCGCTCCGTAAGGGCCTTGTTGTACTCGACCGACCCACGCGAGTCCGCGTGGCCGCCGAGAGTTAGATGGGCATCGGCACGGAATGTGAGATACATCTTGAAGTCGCTGGCGAGCGACGTGAGAACATTCTGCTGGCTTTCAACCAACCCGCCGCCTGGATTTTTCTCCGAAGGCCGCGCAGTCTGAAAGTAAATGCTGTGGAGCGCAAGATTCGATTCCAGTTGCTTCTCGACAGCCGAGCGCTGCACGTCCACGTTCACCGAACAATCGGCGGTTCCACCTCGACCATCATTCACGTGACCATTCACCGAATAACCGCGTGGCGTGAGACCGGATGTGTCGAGCCTCACGGATGAGCCTGAGCCGCTCACGCGTCCGCCCGTGGTGTCCCAGCTGTAAGTAAGCGGATCGTTGTCCGGGTCGCTTGCAGCAGCAGTAATCTGCACTGATTCGCCGGACATCACCGAGCTGCGATCGGCGGAGCAGCTTATCGTCGGCGGACGATTCGGCTGCTGTTCCACGCGAATTCCCGCGGAACATTCCGCCGTTCCGCCGCGCCCGTTGTCCACGCGCACTCTGACGGTGTGTGGTCCCAGCCCCACGCCCGAGGAATTCCATCGCACCATGGGACCGGAGCCCTCCACGGTGCCATCGCTCGTCGTCCAGGAATACGCAAGAGGATTGTTGCCGGGATCGCTGGCATCCGCTCGCACAACCACAATGTCTCCTGATCCTACGTAGACCGCGTTCCTGTCGGCGGAACAGGAAGCGACCGGCGGGCCACTGGGCGGCGGAGGAGCTAGATTCCCTGCCAACCGAAAGACGATTCCCGTCGAAAGGCGCACATCGTTCTGCCTCGCCGTCTGTCCCGTGCTGGAGGAAATATCCCTGAACCGCGTTAACAGGTACTCGGCTTGGAAAAGACGCACGGCAATGTGGCGGCTCAGCGTGACGTCCACTCCGCCACCTGCAGTCATGGCGAATGAATTCTCGGAAGGAAGCACCGTACAAGCGGCACTGTCCGAGCAGCCGGGAATGTTCACGTTACTCGCGTGCACACCTCCGAAAAGAATCTGGGCGAACGACGCGACCCTTTCGCGCCGAAACGATACGCGCGGGCCGAACATATAACTGTAGAGCGCCCCGTTTGCGTGCACGTTGGTCGGAGGCACGCCTCCCAGAGTGAGGTGATCGCTCTCATAGGCTCCGAAGTCCGCCACGAGTCCCCAGTGACTGTTCAGGTTGTAAGCTATGGATTCGCTGCCGCCGTGAAGCCCTACGATCCTGTTTCGGTCGTTCCTCGGAGCGGCCCCCACGTACGAATAGCCGATAAACACCTCGACCTTGGGAAGTTCGTAGTCCGTTTCGTACCATACATGCGTCG
The DNA here is from genome assembly GCA_963818605.1 of uncultured Acidobacteriota bacterium. Lineage (GTDB taxonomy): Bacteria > Acidobacteriota > Terriglobia > Acidiferrales > UBA7541 > Palsa-295. Next base: position 442,927 of record CAWFSW010000011.1, on the reverse strand, counting down.
CACTCACCGGCCCCGCAAAGGCTCCGGACGACGATTGCCCGGCCGTTGAATATCCCAGAGGCGGCGCTAAAGAAAAATGTGGCTCGGCCGCGACAGTTGGAGCAGTTACGGCTGGCGCGGTTGGCGCAGCGACCGGAGCGGCGGTCTCAACCCCGTTTGCTTTTGGTTGCAGCTTCGCCTCGTCGTCCGCACGCAGCATAGGCGCCAGCAGAAAAATAAACGCGATCGCCGCAACTACCCGCGCTCCAACCTTCATGATTGCCTCCTGAATTGCGCCGACCTACTCCGACGCGGTACGACAATCCTCGCGTCGCAGTTTTCAAACCTGCCTGTAGTTCGCTCCAAAGCAATTTCCTCTTATGGCGCAGGGACGTTGACGACGGTGTTAACCATGGTCACCGACGCATTGAGTCCCAGCGCTCTGCCGTCGAGTGTCGTTATCGTTGCGTTGCCGGCCGTAGAGAACGACACTCCAGCGGACGCGATAATGGTGCCGACCATCGTGCCCCCGCCTGCCGCATTGATCGTCGCCGAGCTACCCACTTGCCAGAACACGTTCTTGGCCTGCGCTCCGTTGATCAGGATGACGTTGCGAGGCGCTCCCGGACCGCCCACGGTAAGTGAGCTAGCCGTCTGGAATACCCAGATCGCGTTTGCATCACCCTGCGCGTCGAGAGTCAGGTCCGAACCAGTGATCAGGAACGTGCCACCGGCGGCCTTGTACGTGCCGGGAGCGAGGACAAGTCCGCCAAGTTGGCCTGCGCCCGGATCGGTGCCTCCGGGCCGCGAAGCGGGAGAGAGATCAATGAACGCAGCCATCGCGTCAGTCACAGACTGAGTCGCAATTCCGAAGGTAGTAGCCGTACCTTCATTCGGACACGCAACGGTGGGAGGCGGCGGTGCGGTGTCTATGTTCCCATTCACCATTCCCACGTTGAGGGGCGTTTCCGTGTAAACGCACCCCGGGGTTGCATCGTGGAAACCCGTCACCACGGTAGAAGCACCCGTGGTCCCGATATCTCCGTTAATCACAGTGTTGATGCCCTGGTTCGTGATGCCAGCGCCGCCTCCCAAAGATCCGAAAGTTGCAGCGACTCCGAGATTGGGCCCCACCGGGCCGACGGAAGCGCCGGTGGTGAAGTTCCAAGGATTCGGGTCAGTTCCCGCCGCGAGCGCATTGCCGGCCAGGTCCGTTGCCGCATTTGTGATCGTAGCGGTGTATTGCGTGGTGGCCGCAAGGTCGGCCGTGGGCGTAAACGTCGCGATCTGACTCACGGAATCGTACGTGACGTTTCCAACGACCGCAGCGCCACCGGGTCCAGCCACCGCGAGAGTAAATGTACCGGGAGCGAGAATCGTTACCGGATCCATGGCTTCGCTGAAGGTCGCGCTCACCGCCTGATTCAGGAAAACATTGACTGCTGCACTGGCTGGGCTGGTGAGAGCAATCGTAGGTGGCGTCGTATCGGGACTCGCACCCGTCGTAAAACTCCACGGGTTGGGGCGATTGCCGGCTACTAGTGCGTTGCCGTTGAGGTCTTGGGCGGCACTTGTAATCGTGGCAGTGAACTCAGTCGAGGGTGGCAGAGTCGCATTAGGGGTAAACACCGCTGTCGAAAATGAGTAGTGAACGGTTCCAGGAACCGCCGCGCCGCCCATCCCCGCCACCGACACTGTGAAGGTGCCCGGTGCCGTGATTGTTGCCGGGTCCATTACCTTACTGAAAGTTGCCAATATTTTCTGATTCTCGGGAACCCCTGTTGTCCCTGATGCAGGGCGCGTTACGATCACCGTCGGTGACGTCACATTCGCGGCCAGACCTGTCGTAAAGCTCCAGGCAAAGTTGCCGGCTAGCGCATTGCCCGCCACGCTTTGCGCCGACGTATTCACGGTCGCCGTGTATTGAGTACTCGGCAGCAGATTCGCCGCGGGCGCAAACGTTGCCGTGTTGGTTGCCGCCACGTACGTCACTGTTCCCGGTACCGCTGCGCCGCCGGTCACCGCGAGCGCGAACGCCCCCGGCGCAATAACCGTTGCGGAGTTCATGGCCTGACTAAAAACCGCGATGATTTTCTGGTTTAGCGCCACATTGGTCGCGCCGTTCGGAGGAATCGTCGAAATGACCGTGGGGATTGCTCCTGTCGTGAAGGTCCAAACGAAATTGTTTGCCAGGTCCACTCCCGCGGGATTCGCTGCACCGGTCGTGATCGTCCCGGTATATAGCGTGCCGGCCGCAAGGGCCGCCGTTGGCGTGAATGTCGCCGTAGTGCCGGAGTAGGTGACCGTGCCCGTCACCGGGGCTCCCCCTGGGCCCGCTACGGTAAAAGTGAGTGCATTTATCGTCGCCGCGTTCATCGCCTCGTTGAAATTCGCGGAGAGCACCTGAGCCATCGGTACGCCCGTCGCACCATTCGCGGGCACCGCAAAAATTACAGCAGGCGCCGCCGGGCCGAATGTTTGCTGCCGACCGCATCCCAATAGGAAGATTGCCAGCAGGAACGCTATCCCGACGCTTTGGGACCACTTTGCGCGAACTTTATATTCCGTCATTTGCACTCCTCTTCACTTGGCGCGGGGCGTTCGTTTTTTCGACGGGTGACGGCGCGGCGAACTAACATCGCGGAACTTCAGGCGAGCCGGATTCAAATAAACACAATCCTCTCGCACCAACACTTCCTGAAGACGACAACGCCAAGCCGCATATCGTCGCAGTCACGATGACCAAAGCACGTACAGCGCCAGCCGCGCACTGGCTGGTATTGCCGGAAGTATCTAGAGAATCAACCAGGTAGGGTCGAGCAGTCCGCGAAGCCTAAGTTCAGAATGGAACAATCGCAATTGGATCGTTCCTTAATTGGAATTGTCGCAGGGCGTTTCCAAACTACAGATCGATGAAGATAAACGATCCTTACCTCGCAAACTCCCTCAACCTCCGGCTGGGGTGCGCTGCTTCAATCATGACGGCGTGCGACAGATGAAGGAATCGGTAGGGTCTTTCTTGGAGAATCGCGTGCGGCTGCGGCGACTCGTGACCGAAAGCTCGTTTTGTCCATCAACTCCTTGCCGTGTAGTATGTTGTGAACGCGTGGGGCCCGTAGCTCAGCTGGTTAGAGCAGCGGACTCATAATCCGTTGGTCCTAGGTTCGAACCCTAGCGGGCCCACCATAAATCTTTGGAGAGCGCTCGCGCATTTTCCTTCCGCAAGCGGCGCACACTTTCCTCCCGGGCATGGGCTTTCTGCCGCCGATTCCCGCGCCTAGCGGCGCGAAAAATAAAGCAGCAAGCCGAATATGAGTAGCGGAAGCAGCATCATCGCGGCGTACAGCAGGTTTCTCTCGTTGCCCCGTTGCGCGGCTTCTTCCAGTCTTGCAGTTCGGGACGCTCGGCGACGCCGACCTGGTCGAGGTGCTCCAGATCGAATGCGAAATCGTGAGCGTTTGCGTAGCGATACTGGGGCTCCCGCTCCATCGCCCGGTAAATCACTTCCTGTAAGGGGCGAGATGGAGCGGTCAATTTCGCGCGGCGGCATCGGATTCTTCAACAGACGGTCGTTCATGATGGCGAACGCATTGGCCCCTTGAAATGGCACTCGCCCGGTCACCATCTCGTAGAGCATCACGCCGAGCGCGTAAAGATCGCTGCGGCCGTCGCCACGCTTTCCTTTTACCTGTTCGGGAGAAATGTATTCGGGCGAGCCCGTGATTTGAGACAGGTTGGCAAAAGTGATCCGCCGCGCTCCGGTTTGTCCCGCGAGGCCGAAGTCAACGAGCTTGATGTGGTTTTCGGAATCAACCAGGACATGCTCCGGTTTGAGATCGCGGTGGATGATCCCATGGTTGTGGATGTACTGCAGCGCCTGGCAGATGCCGAGAGCAGTCTTTACCGCGCGCTCCGGCGAAAGTTTTTTCTCTTCGTTCAGGATCTGGCGCAGTAGCTTCCCGTCGCCCCACTCCATCACCATGTAATTTTGGCTGCGGTGATCATCGGCAACACCTTCATGACGCCCGGATAATCGAGATGCTTGCCGATTTCCTGCTCGCGCTGAAAGCGTTCGGCGAAGACCTCGTCGCCTTCGATCTCGGGATGTGGAAGCTTGATCGCCACGACTTGTCCGGTTCGAAGGTCGGTCGCGCGGTAAACCGTCGCCACGTCGCTGCGAGAAACCACGCTTTCAATCTTGTAGTGATCGAGTTGGTCGCCGGGCTTAATGGGTTTTCCTCATCTGCAGGGCGGTTGCATCCCTACTTTAGTTCGGAGGCTGTATCACTGACCTTAACGGCCACCAAGTTTGTTCCGCCAGGAGTCATTGTTCTGAAGCTGGAATCATCAGGCGGACTCCCACTCTCTCGTGGCGCGGTGCCCGCGGCGGAAGACGTGTGCTTGCCGATTGGCGTAACTATCGAGTCGGATTCTCCAAGCCTTCTTCGACGTCCTGCGGAGACCTCAAATCAAACGCACTGCGAAGGGCCAGGGGAGTCAGCAGCGTCGTCAGCAGAACGACCGCGACCATCACAGCTACCTCGGTGCGCCCGAAAATTCCCGTCGCCGCGCCCATGGCCGTAACGATCAGGCCAACCTCGCCGCGCGACATCATGCCGCAGCCGATCCGCAAACTGCGCACCCCGTCCATTCCCGAAGCCAGCGCCGCGAGACCGCATCCCACGACCTTGCCGACAACCGCAACCAAAAGCACGAGCAGCATCAAGCTCCAGTGCCCGGAAAGCGCGCGATAATCGCTCGAAAGCCCGATCGAAACAAAGAAAAGCGGGATCAGCAGACCGTGGCCCAAAGCGTAGAAGCTGCGCTCCATGTCCGCCTTAAATTGCGAACCGGCGAATACATAACCCGACAAATAAGCGCCCGTGATACCGGCGACACTTCCAAGCCATTCGGCGGAAATCGCATACATCATCACCAGCGCGAGCACGCAGGCCGGAACCGCTTCGGTAGCCGAGAGTTTGCGGAGTTGATGGATCAAAGGGTCCAGCCATCGCTTCGCCGCGGCGTATCCGACGACGAAAAACAGGGCCACGCAGATGCTAAGCATGGTCATCTGTATGACCAGAGGATGGCCGCCGCAGGTGCCACGCGCTTCTGTAACCACGCGCTGGCCATCGGTGCGAGCCCGAACGCCGGCCCTTCACGGCAGTGGAAGCGGCAAGCAACGCGAGAACGAAAAGGCCCATCACGTCATCAATGACGGCGGCTCCGAAGATTGACGGTGCCTTCCGACGAAGCCATGCGACCGGCGTCCATCAAAGTTCGCGCAGAAATGGAAACGCTTGTCGCCGTCAGCGCGCCGCCGATGAAACACGCTGTCTTCCACGAAAGCCCGAAAATGTGCCCGACTCCAGCGCCAAGGAAAAATGGCCAGATCACGCCGGAGAGCGCCACGACGAATGCCGTGACGCTTGCTTCCTTCATGCGATCAATATCCGTTTCAATTCCCGCGATGAACATCAATACCAGCGCACCGACTTGAGCGAGAAGCAGCAGCGCACCGGTGGCCTGGCCGCCGTCAAACAAGTGCCAGTGCAGCATGCCGATAGCGCCGGGGCCCAAGCCCGACGCCGACCAAAAGTCTCCTAGAATCGGGGGTATTCCAAACCGGCACAGAAGGAGCCCGCGACCTTACAGGCGGGAATCAGCATGGCGATCAACAGCGCGAGCTGAAGGGCCGGTGACATTGTTAGACGATATCCGCTGTGGCCAAAGCCTCGGCCTCATCGCGGTTCGCTATTCCAGAGACGCCGGAGACGGGCGAGCGAGAACCAGGGTGTCCTGTAGCCGTCGCGATCGATTCCTTCCCGCATCATGGTCCGGAACGTCGTCGCCTGACGGCGCGCCATTTCCGCTTGCGCCATATTCTGCGCGAGCATGGGGCTGCATGGTTCGTATGATCCTGGGCTTTGTGCAGACGCGCAAGCGCATCCAGAGCTCGCCCATCTTCATATGGGCGAGGAAGTTGTCCGGATCAAGATTACCGCTTCGCCGAGTTCTTCCATCGCGTGTTGTGGGTCGAGATTCACGGATAGGGCCATCCCGAAGACGACGCGGAAGTTCGACACTTTGGGGTTCAGCGCGACGCACTCCCGCAATTGTTTCACGACTCCGCGCCTCGTCTTTTGCGAGCACGATCGGATCAGCGAACATCCGAAGGAGCATGCCTTGCGCCGCGCAGGAACCCGGGAGAGAGAGCGGCGCGGAAACGGCGGGCGCAGCCAGTGCTTCCGTGTGATCTGACTTGCCGGTACGATGTTGGTTTCCGTTGTGTTGTTCATGCTTCGTATAGGCGCTGGGCTGGTTGCGTCATGGAATAGCCCCTGCAGAACACGATGGCAAGGCGCCCCGAATCGCGCCCTGCCACCATGGTTTCCATGACTGGACCAAGTTATGCGGCCATCGCCTCCTTTTCGGCGTGACGAGAAGTCTGGTTCCGTCTTGAAGACGAACTCGGGGTATCCGAGTTGGCCCATTTCCGGAAGATCCAGACCCGCCACTTCGGTTTGGATGGAAACCCGATGCCCGACGAAGTACTCGACCACCAGGTTGATGAGGAAGCTGAGAGTGAAAACGAAGCCAATCAGCGTGGAGATGCCCACGAGTTGTGCGGCAAGCTGGTGGCATCGCCGTAGAACAGACCGGTAACCGACCCGGTGACTCCGTTCCAGGCTCCGCCGTAGTTACTGGTGCCGTCAGCAAGAACCCAACCGAAAGCACACCCCAGAGGCCGTTGGTTCCGTGCACCGAGATGGCGCCGACTGGATCGTCAACCTTCATTACGTTCTCGACAAACCAGCAGCTCAGGCAGACCAGCACGCCGGCGACAAGCCGATGATGCAGGCGCCGACCGAGCTGACGAAGCCGCTGGGCGCCGTGATCGCGACCAAGCCCGCCAGAAGACCATTGCCGCACATCGAAGCGTCAACCTTGCCGTTCTTCATCCACATGAAGATCATCGCGCCGAAGGTACCCGTACAACCTGCCAGCATGGTGTCCACCGCAATGGTGCCGATCCGCAAGTTACCGGCGGCGGATGCGCCCAGCGTGCTGCCTGGGTTGAATCCGAACCAGCCGAATGCGAGGATGAAGCAGCCGATCAGCACGGCCGAAATGTCATGACCGATGATCGGGTTGCTTGATCCGTCGCGATTGAATTTGCCGATGCGTGGCCCGATGATGAAGCAAACAGCGAGAGCCGTAATGCCCCCGACAGCGTGCACCACGCCCGACCCCGCAAAGTCGCAGTAGCCCTTGCCCAACTGGTTGTTGGTGCCCAGCTGCGAAAGCCAGCCGCCGCCCCAAGCCCAGTTCCCGTAGATCGGATAAGTGATCGCGCCCATAATCGAGGACGAAATGCAGAACGCCAGGAACTTCCAGCGTTCCGCGCACGCCCCGGTCACGATCGTGAGGGCGGTGTCCATGAACACCATTTCAAAGAGGAAGATCACCATCACGCCCACGTCATAAGTGTGCCCGGAAAGGAAGAATCCGGCTGCACCGAAGAGCCCCACGTCTTCCCGAAGAGCGACATGTGTGTTCGCCCGACAGAGAATTGAGGCCGCCGAGGTTGCCGTTCCCGGCCGCGCCGCCCATTTGTATGGCGAAGCCTATTAACCAATAGGAGAACAACCGCACGCGTACACCATGAAGTTCATCATGTAGGTGTGGTTTGCGTTCTTCACAGGGCAAAGGCCCGATTCGACCATCGCGAATCCGGCTTGCATGAACATGACGAGGAAGCCGGTCACCAGTGTCCAAATGAAATTGGCTGCGATTTTATTCTGGCCCACCTGGTTAGCCACATCGCCAGAGTCAAACCGTTTTGTGGATCGGCGGCCGGGACATCATTGATCGTTCCGGTGATGGTGTCGCCGGGATCACCCTTCGCGAGGTCCGTGGTGTAGGGGCCTTTGCGGCCGTGGCCGCAAGCTGGGCGTGGTCGGCGAAGGAGCGGCTGGCGGCCGCAGCAGGGGCCTCAGCGGGTGCTTGTGCGTGGACCACACACCCACCGCCAAGCCGATGCAAGAGTGCAAAGTACAGAGACTACTAGCTCTGTCAATTTCATCGTGTGGGCTCCATGGTGGTGTGGGCTGCCGCCGTGAAGCCTGCCCTTTAGCTCTTCCAAACCGCGTGCTTGTTAAAGGCCGCCGGCAAAATGACGATGATCCCAAAAAGGCTTACCGCGATTCCCACGAACGCCAGAACGATGCGCCCGCCGACGCTCGGAGTCAGGTGCATCCCGAACAGCGTAATGCCCCATCCCAACAGCGAGCATGCGGCTCCGGCTAACTTCATCGCCCGGGATTCGACTTCAATGCTGTTTTCCCTTCGAGCGACTTGATTCCCAGCATCCCGAACAGACTTCCGACCAAACCAATCGCACCTACAACTAACAGCAGTTTCCCCGTTCCACTGGAGTACTCGTAAAATCCAGCGCAGAGCACCGTTGAAGCCACGAGAAATAACCCGTAATAACTTCCTTGCGCCCTATTTGCCGCCATAAACACTGCCTCCTCGACCCCTGAGGGTCACGCGCTAACCTTGAATTGCACCCCACCCTCTTCCATTTCGAGCGGCTCCAGCACCCCGTCGTCCATCTGGAAGTGAAAGCCACAGAGCTTGGCTTTCATGACGGGGGAAGTAACTCGGGGCACGGATGGCATTTCCCGCGTAATCGTGCCGTTGATAATTAAGGCGGGAGGCTCGCGAGCCTCCTGTCGAAAAAATCGAAAATTGGCGCTCTGAACCCCTGAGAGGACCGTGAACAGCATCTCGCGCAAAGCCACGGCATCCTGCAGCACCTGCAGCGAAGCGTCGCGATCCCGAATGTGCCGAGGCAATGTTCCCGCCCACACATCCACAGGACGCGCCAGCCAGTCGCAACTGGCTTCGTCGCCCCGCAGCTCCAGGCGCAGCAGCCGAAGGGGTGCCCGGGAGAGTTCGCCGAACCGCATGCGAGCTCGAATCCTGCGGACGAATTCTCCGACTTCCCATAAATCCTTCATCCACGCGCCCCTGCCTTGGCCATGGCCCGCGTGGGTATCGCGAGAAACAGCACGAACATCAACGCCACCGTCGCCTCGAGAACCAGTGGCATTCCCTTCTGCATCCGTATTACCAGGACAAACGCAACCATCGAGAACCACTGCCATCGCGAGCGCCTCAACCTCTCGATGCGTCCCGGGAGGCGCAGCAAATCGCCGAAATGTAGCTTGCCGCCAGGCGCCACAGGCACGGACGTGCGCATGCACGCGACGGCGAAGAATCCTCCAAGAATTAGTTCCACCAACATCGTCTGCTGACTCATCACACAGCCTCCTTCGATTCAGCCGCGCGGCGCTATCGAGTAACCCGCGCCTACCTGCACCGATACGTCCACACGCTCGCACCTCGTACTCTGAACCTGACATGAGAAACTCGATGTGCTTATGGAAGGAACACGACGCTGTGCCCGGCGAAACCTATGCGATGCAAAAGAGTGTTGCGGATTGTCCCGTCGACGTGGAGGGGATGCGTTCGGCCGAATGAACGGCCACTTCCAATTTCGGGGGGAGTATGCGGGGCGTGTATTCTATTGTCCAACTCAAACAACTGATTACCACTATCCGAATTCGTAATTCGATTCTGAATCGCGCGGTCCCGAATTCTGCGCGCACGAGAATCCGTTTACGTTTTCTTTTTCAAATCGTCGCTCAGAATAATTGCTTCCGCAACTTCCTTCATCGCCTTCCGGCGCTGCCGGCTTTCCCGCTGCAGGGTGAGATAGGCGTCTTCCTCATTGAGCTTCAACTCGCGCTGCAGGATTCCCTTTGCGCGCTCCACGATCTTTCTGGTTTCAAGACGATCCGTCAGCGCCGAGTTCTCGCTTTCCAGCCGTACACGTTCTATTTCGGTGCTCACGAGGAAACCGAGGGCCGCGATGAGGCTGATCTCGCGTTCGTTGTGGGAATAGTGCTCGCGATTCTGCACGTTGATCGCTCCTACGAGCCGGCCGCCGCTCGCCATCGCAACCGCGAGAAAGGATTCGAAGCGGTCTTCCAGCGTATCACTGAAGAACACCCGGACTCGAGGATCGGCATGCGCACTTCGTGTCGCGACCACCGATTCCCGATTGCTCGCCGCCCATCCAGTGATGCCAAGTACGGCCTTGATTGATATCCGGTTCGCGGTCTTTGGGTGAGGATTGCTCCAGGATCGAAGTACCAGCTCCTCGCTTTCGGCGACGTACACCGCGCACGAGTCGCACTTCACTGCACCCGTGATGATTTCGACGGCCTCGCTGAGAATCTCGTCGCGTGGCGGCCCGGACGCAATCCGTCTGCCCAGCCGGATCAGTAGCGCGATGTCCGAGTCTGGGTGCGATCCTCGGATCGAATCGTCCGAATGCAATGCGATTGACGGTGCGCGCGTGTCCACGGAGCAATCTTCCCAAGAGGTTTTCATGGTTGAAGCTAGCAGGAGGGCCTAATCGCCACAATTATGCTTTCGTATAAGGCCTTGGAGGGATTCGAAGAAATCTACCTGCGCGGTTGCGGCTTGAGCTTTTCCGCCATTCTTACCAAGTCTGCGAGCGAGCCGGCCTTCATTTTCTGCATCACGTGGCCGCGGTGAACCTTGATCGTAATTTCCGTCACGCCCAGCTCTCGCGCCCACTTCCTTGTTCATCAGCCCGGTAACGACGAGGCCCATCACCTCACGCTCTCGCTCGGTCAGGCTATCGAACCGCGTGCGCAGACTCGAAAGTCCGGCTTCCTCTTCGCGCATCGTGCGATCGCGGTCGAGAGCCTGATGAATCGCCTCCAGAAGTTCCTTCTTCTGAAATGGCTTCGGCAGAAACTCGATGGCCCCGGCCTTCATCGCCCGCGACGTCATCGGAATGTCTCCGTGCGCGGTGACGAATATGATCGGGATTCGTATTCCGGTCTTCTTCGAGCTGTTCCTGAAATTCGAGCCCGCTCATTCCCGGAAGCCTTACGTCGAGCACCAGACAGCTGGGGACCTGTGGCCGCGCCGCGGCTAAGAATTCTTCCGTGGAACCAAACACTTCCGCGCGCAGCCCGACGGATTTCAGCAGGCTTTTCACCGCGTCGCGAATGGACGCGTCATCGTCAACCACAAACACGATGGAGTCGGATTGCGCGGTCGGCATCTACGACTCGATGGGAATCGTGAATTGAAAAACGGCGCCGCCGGACGCGCCCGCCGTGGCCCACAACCGCCCCGCGTGCGATTCCACAATCGAGTGGCTGATGGAAAGGCCCATGCCGATGCCCTGTTCCTTGGTCGTGAAGAACGGCTGGAATATTTTCTCCGCGATCTCCGGGCTAAGTCCCACTCCGGAATCTTCCACGACGATTCGGATTCCCGCGGGGTCTTCCCTGCGCGAGCGGAGCCATATTTCTTTCGCAGGACCGGGCGTGCTCCGCATCGCCTCCATCGCGTTCATGATCAGGTTCAACACTACCTGCTGCAATTGCACGCGGTCGCCACGCACGCGCGGCAGATCAACAGCGAGATCCGTTCGTAGCGCGAGGCGATGGTTCAGCGCTTCTCCGCGCAGAAACCCAGTCAGCTCCTGAATCACCTCATTCATATTCAGCCAGTCTCTCGCGGGAGCTTCTTTCCTGAAGAGCGAGCGAATGTGGCCCAGCACTTTGCCTGCCCGAGTTCCATCCTGGATGATCCGTTCCGCCGACCGACGAGCCTCCGCCAATTCAGGCGGATTCGCGGAAAGCCACTCGACGCAGGCGTGCCCGTTTGTCACCACCGCCGTGAGCGGCTGATTCACTTCGTGCGCGATCGACGTCGTCAATTCGCCGATCGTGAACACTCGCGACAGGTGCGCCAGGTCTGCCTGCGTCTTCATCAGCGCCTCCTGCGCCTTGCGGTGCTCCTCGATACTCCTTCGCAGCTCCTCGTTGGATTTCCGCAGTTCCGTCGTCCGCTCAGCCACGCGATACTCCAGCTGGTCGCGCGCCTCGGTCAGCGCCTCTTCGGTCTCCTTCTTCGTCGAACTGACCCAGCTCGCCACCAGCACGCAAACTACGAACGCTGCGAAATAGGTCGTATCCGCCGCGCTCATCCAAAACGAGTCGAACGGGGGCACGATGTAGTAAGCCACTACGAGCGTTGACAGCACTGCCGCGAAGAACCCCGCGCCCGCTCCGCCGATCCACGCGCTCACCATCACCGCGACGAAAAACAGATACAGGAATGGATAGGCGAATACGCCCCGCAGCAGGATGGTGCAGATCAGTGCCGCCGCAACCAGCAGAGCCGAAATCGCGCAAGCCTTCACCTTCGATTTCGCCTTTCGCGCCAACCCGCGACGCACCGGCATCCACTCCTGCGAAGCATGGCTCTCCGTCTCCGCGCCGGTCTCGGGCGCCGCGCCGACATTCCAGGTCGGTTTCGCTGAAGGCTGCAAGGCCATCTCGCCGTGCTTGAACTCAGCAATCATGGATGAGTTCCTCAGCGGACATGCCGCTGTTCAGTTGGCAATCCTTCACAACTGCCCGCAGAGTACCAAGCCGCGACCGCGCTGTCTAATCTGTCGTACAGATGGAAACAATTGATAGATCAAGACGCCTTGCAACTGCGTTCAGCGCCTGCTAAGATCGATACCGTACTGGTTTAGTGCTATATGCTTCAGAGGGGGAGCACATCATGGTAAGGCTCGGCAAATTAACAGACTACGGGCTGGTCCTGATGACCTGTATTGCGCGCGATCAAGGCGCGCCCCTGCGCACGGCGCGCGATCTGGCCCGGGAATCCAAGCTGCCGCTTTCCACCGTCAGCAAGCTCCTGAAGGAGTTGTTGCAGAGCGGCCTTCTGGTTTCCCATCGCGGCATCAAGGGCGGCTATATCCTGGCGCGAGAGGCGCACGAGATTTCGGTGGTCGAAATGATCGCCGCGATCGAAGGCCCGATGGCGCTCACCGAATGCAGCACCGAGATCACCGGCCTGTGCAACCTCGAGCCCTGCTGCCCCATTAAGAGCAACCAGCAAATCATCAATCAGGCGGTGCGAGGAGTGCTCGAGAAGATCACGCTTTCCGACCTGATGCATCCCATGCACCTGACGAACATCAAAGACGCGCGCGGCCGAGTGGTGCCGACGATTGCGTCTGGGGGAATTCAATGAGTTCGAACACCGAAGCGATCAAGGAACTGGCGCAGCAGGAGTACAAGTGGGGCTTCGTCACGGATATCGGCGAAGACCGCGCGCCCAAGGGCCTAAGCGAAGACATCATCCGCTTCATTTCCGCGAAAAAGAATGAGCCTGAATTCATGCTGGAATGGAGGCTCAAAGCGTTTCGGCATTGGATGACTTTGGAAAAGGCCCAAGCGGAGCCGAAGTGGGCCAACGTTCACTACCCGCCCATAGACTATCAGGCCATCTCCTACTATTCCGCGCCGAAGCAGAAACCGAGCCTGAATAGCCTCGACGAGCTGGATCCCGAACTTCTGCGCACGTACGAAAAGCTCGGCATCCCGCTCGCGGAGCAAAAAATGCTCGCGGGTGTTGCCGTGGACGCGGTATTCGACAGCGTCTCTGTTGCCACCACCTTCAAGGGAAAATTGAGCGAAGTCGGAGTCATCTTTTGTTCGTTCTCCGAAGCCGTGCAGAAGCACCCTGACCTCGTGAAGAAATATCTCGGCTCGGTTGTGCCGCACACGGATAACTTCTTCGCCGCGCTGAACGCCGCTGTTTTCACGGATGGTTCGTTCGTGTACGTGCCCAAGGGCGTCAAGTGTCCGATGGAGTTGTCCACGTATTTCCGCATCAACGCCGCGGAGACGGGCCAGTTCGAGCGTACCTTGATCGTTGCCGACGAAGGCGCTTCCGTCAGCTATCTCGAGGGCTGCACTGCGCCGATTCGCGACGAGAACCAGCTGCACGCCGCGGTCGTCGAATTGATCGCGCTCGACGATGCGCAAATCAAATATTCAACCGTCCAGAATTGGTATCCGGGCGACAAGAACGGCAAGGGAGGAATCTACAATTTCGTCACCAAGCGCGGCGCGTGCCGCGGCAAGAACTCCAAAATCTCCTGGACGCAGGTTGAAACCGGCTCGGCCATCACCTGGAAATATCCAAGCTGCATCCTGCAGGGCGACAACTCTGTCGGCGAATTCTACTCGGTCGCGCTCACGAACAACTATCAGCAGGCGGATACGGGTACGAAGATGATTCACATCGGCAAGAACACGCGCAGCACGATCGTTTCGAAGGGCATTTCCGCCGGCCATGGCCAGAATACGTATCGCGGCCAGGTGAAAATCATGAAAGACGCCACGGGCGCGCGAAATTACACCCAGTGTGATTCCCTTCTGATCGGCGACAAGTGCGGCGCGCACACGTTCCCATACATCGAAGTGAAGAATTCGACGGCGCGCATGGAGCACGAAGCCTCCACATCGAAGATCGGCGAAGATCAGATGTTCTATCTCCGCCAGCGCGGACTGAAGGCCGAAGACGCGGTCTCCATGATCGTCAATGGCTTCTGCAAACGCGTCTTCCGCGAGCTGCCCATGGAATTCGCCGTCGAAGCGCAGAAGCTGCTAAGCGTAAGCCTGGAAGGCAGCGTCGGATGAGAATGCGTGCGAAGTCGGCGAGTGTAGGGGCACGGCATGCCGTGCCCGGCACTAATGCTTGGCGCTGCGCTGCCTATGCACCGAGCGTCGCCGTGAGACTTAAATGTAGCGCCGCGGTCTTTAGCGCGGCACGCCACGAGTTACAAATCACGAACCTAAGTGACACACCTTTAACGCGTCGTCTGAATTCCTAAAAAGGAAAAAAGGAATGAGTTTGCTGGAAATCAAGAACCTGCACGTGAGGGTCGAGGATCGCGAAATCCTCAGGGGCGTCAACCTGACAATGAATCCGGGCGAAGTGCATTCGATCATGGGCCCGAACGGCTCGGGAAAAAGCACTCTCGCGCAAGTGTTGGCCCGCCGCGAGACCTACAACGTCACCGGCGGCGAGGTTTTGTTCAATGGCAAGGACCTTCTGGCGATGAAGCCGGAGGAAGCGGCCTGCGAAGGCCTTTTCCTCGCGTTCCAGTATCCGGTCGAGATTCCCGGGATCAGCAACGCGTACTTTCTGCGCTCGGCGCTTAACGCTGTTCGCAAGTACCGCGGCCTGGAAGAAATGGATGCGATGGATTTTCTTCCGATGCTTCGCCAAAAGCTGAAGCTGCTCGACATGGACGACAAGCTTCTGAACCGCTCCGTGAATGAAGCCTTTTCTGGCGGCGAAAAGAAGCGCAACGAAATTTTGCAGATGGCCGTGCTCGAACCGAAGCTCGCCATTTTGGACGAAACGGATTCCGGTCTCGATATTGACGCGCTGAAAATCGTGGCGCAGGGCGTCAACAGCATGCGCAATCCGGAGCGCTCGATTCTGGTCGTGACGCACTATCAGCGCCTGTTGGATTACATCGTGCCGGATCGCGTTCACGTACTGGTCGAGGGGCGCATTGTTCGTTCCGGCGGACCCGAACTGGCGCTGGAACTCGAAGACAAGGGCTACGGCTCGTATGAAGCGGGAGCGGGCGCCTGATCGTTGGAAGAGCGGGGTTTAACCCCGCTGTAAAGCTGTCTGACGTGTTCCGGGCTTTAGCCCTGGGAATTTCGAAAGGACGATCGAGTGGCAAGCGCAACACAAGCTATCGCCAGATACGCGGAAAGCTTCGGCGGGTTCGAAAAGTCCGCTGCGAGTCACGACCTTTCGTGGCTGCGAAAGCTTCGTCAGGATGGCTTCGCCCGCTTCAGTGAGGTCGGCTTCCCTACGACCCGCGACGAGGATTGGCGCTTCACGAATCCAGGCGCGATCTCGAAGACTCCTTTCCATCTGATCCGCAACGGCCATTCCCTGCCCTCGCAGAAAGATATCGAACAGTTTCTAATGCCCGGCGCGGCCTGCCAGCTTGTGTTCGTGGATGGGCGTTTTGCCCCGGGACTGTCCTCGATCGGCAAGCTGCCCACCGGAGTCACCGTCAGCAATCTCGCAGCGGAAATCGCGCGCAATCCGGAAGCGATTGAGAAGCATCTCGGCCGCTACCTGAACATGCAGCGTGACTCATTTGGCGCGCTGAACACGGCGTTTCTCGAAGATGGCGCCTACGTGCACGTCGCGAAGGGCATCATTCTCGAATCTCCCGTAGCCGTTCTGTATGTTTCAACCGAGCACGAATCTCCCGCGGTGAATCATCCCCGCAACCTGATCGTGGCGGAGGAAAACAGCCACGCTACTGTCGTTGAAGACTACGTGTCGCTCGGCGGAGGACAGGCTCTCTGCAATACCGTGACGGAACTGGTTGCCGGGGACCACAGTGTCGTTTCGCATTACATGATCGAGCGCGAGCACACTGGCGCTTTCAACGTCTCCACTCTCCGCATCCAGCAAGGAAGAACGGCGGACGTTTCGTCGCACTCCGTGCTATTGGGCGGTGCGCTCGTGCGCAACAACGTCCACCCGGTTCTGGCCGGCGAGGGCGGCGAGTGCCTGATCAACGGCCTGTTCATCGGCAACGGCCGGCAGCACCTCGACAACTACATGCTCGTCGAACACGCCAGCCCGCACTGCGGCAGCCGCCAGTTCTATAACGGAATTCTCGACGGCCACGCGCACGGTGTGTTTCACGGCCGCATCATCGTGCACAAGGACGCGCAAAAGACCGACGCGAAGCAGACGAATCGCAACCTGCTCCTTTCCGACAGCGCGCAGATTGACACCAAGCCTCAGCTTGAAATCTACGCGGATGACGTGAAGTGCACGCACGGCGCCACCATCGGACAGATGGAAGAAAACTCGCTGTTCTATCTGCGCTCGCGGGGAATAGACGAAATCGCGGCGCGCAGGTTGTTGCTGGTAGCGTTCGCAAGCGAATGCATGGACCGCATGAAACAAGGTCCCGTGCGCACGCACATTGAGAAGTTAATTCACGACCATGCGTTTCGCCTGGCCGCGGCTTCGCTGGGGCGAGTCGCATGACCACCGCCGCCCGAAAACTCGATGCCGAACAGCGCCCGGCGCCCGCGAGTAGCGGCCTCGACCTTGCGCGAGTTCGCGCCGATTTTCCAATCCTTCAGCAAAAGGTTCACGGGAAGCCGCTGGTTTACCTCGATAACGCCGCCACATCCCAGAAACCGCGCGCGGTGATTGACGCGATCGTGCGCTACTACGAAGGAACCAACGCTAATATCCATCGCGGCGTCCACTACCTTTCTGAAATCGCGACGGCGGACTACGAAGCGGCGCGCCGAACGGCGCAGGCATTCATCAACGCTCCGCACGCGCACGAAATCATTTTTGTCCGCGGCGCCACCGAAGGTATCAATCTGGTCGCGCAAACCTTTGGCCGCGCCCGCGTTCAATCCGGCGACGAAGTGCTCATCACCGCCATGGAGCACCATTCGAATATCGTGCCGTGGCAGATTCTGTGCGACGAAAAGAGCGCCAAGCTTCGCGTCGCTCCGATCAATGACGAAGGCGAGTTGCTGCTCGACGAATTTGCGAAATTGCTCGGGCCGCGAACGAAGCTCGCCGCCGTCACGCACGTCTCGAACGCGCTTGGCACGATCAATCCGCTCAAGCGTATGGTCGAACTCGCGCACAGCCACAACGTTCCCGTGCTGGTGGATGGCGCGCAGGCCGTGCCGCACATGAAGGTTGACGTTCAGGCGCTCGACTGCGACTTCTACACCTTTTCCGGCCACAAGGTTTACGGGCCGACCGGCATCGGTGTGATGTGGGGCAAATCGGCGCTGCTTGACGCTATGCCGCCGTATCAAGGCGGCGGCGACATGATCAGTTCCGTCACATTCGAGAAGACAACTTACAACAAGTTGCCGTACAAATTCGAAGCCGGCACTCCGGACATCGCCGGCGTGATCGGCCTGGGCGCCGCCATCACCTACGTGAACGGCCTCGGCATTGGCAATATCGGCGCGCACGAGCACGATCTTCTCGTGTACGCGACCGAAGCGGTCTCGGCGATTCCTGGCGTTCGAGTGATCGGCACCGCTAAGGAAAAGGCCGGCGTGCTCTCGTTTGTAATCGAGGGCGTGCACCCGCACGACATCGGAACGATTCTCGACCAGGAAGGAATCGCCATCCGCACGGGGCATCACTGCTCCCAGCCTGTGATGGATCGGTTCGGCATTCCGGCCACCGCGCGCGCATCGTTCGCCGTTTACAACACGCGGGAAGAAGTGGACGCGCTGGTTCGCGGAATTGAGAAAGTGCGGGAGGTGTTCGCCTGATGACCGACCTGCGCGATCTTTATCAGGATGTAATCCTGGAGCACAGCAAGACGCCGCGAAATTATCGTGAGCTGCCGGCGGCGGACCACAAGGCCGAGGGGTTCAACCCGCTTTGCGGCGATCGCTTCACCGTGTACGTCACGCTCGATGGCGATACGATCCGCGACATCAGCTTTCAAGGTTCGGGCTGCGCGATTTCCAAATCTTCCGCGTCCATGATGACGCAAAGCGTAAAGGGCAAGACGCTGGCGGAGGCGGAGAAAATCTTCGAGCGCTTCCACGAAATGGTGACCGGGCATGTTCCCGCGAGCGAAAATGAAACCGAGCTGGGCAAGCTCGCCGTGTTTTCCGGCGTCTCTGAGTTCCCCGTTCGCGTGAAGTGCGCCACGCTCGCCTGGCACACGCTGAACGCCGCGCTCGAAGGCAAGCAGGACGCTGTTTCAACCGAGTAGTCTGCCAAACGATCAGGAGTAGCTGCATGAGTGAATTCATTCAACTAAAACGCGAATGCGCCGCTATCGCGATTCCAAGCGGCAATCCTTCGATCCTGCCTGCGGGCACCGGCGTAAGCGTGATGCAATTCCTCGGGAATAGCTGGACCGTCACGAGCGCTCACGGAATGTTTCGCATTGACGTGAAGGATGCGGACGCACTCGGCCTGACGCCTCCCTCCGCGGCCGAAGCTCCCGCAGGCGAGCCGGCGGCGCTCAGCGAAAAAATGGTCTGGGATCAGTTGAAGACCGTGTTCGATCCGGAAATTCCCGTGAATATCGCGGACCTCGGCCTGATTTATTCCTGCGTGACCACGCCGCTCGCACAGGGCGGCAACCGGATCGAAATTAAAATGTCCATGACCGCTCCGGGGTGCGGCATGGGCAACGTGTTGAAAGCGGACGTCGAAGGAAAGCTCTCAAAGCTGCCGGACGTGAAAGAAGTGAACGTCGAAATCGTGTTCGAGCCGCCCTGGGGCCCATCGCGCATGTCGGAAGCCGCGAAACTACAGTTGGGATTCGACCTCTAGATCGTTCCCATATTTCCCTACACAACCTTCCTATCGATTTTAGGGTCAAAACCTGATTATAGGCGCCCGAGCGAAATTCCTAAGCTCGCCTTGAGGAGGTTTCACGATGAAATCAACAATCACTAAGGCCATGTGTATCGGCGCGTTTGCCGCAATGGGATTGTTTGCGGCCAGCGCCGCATCGGCACAGATGCATCAAGGTCCAACTCCGCAGCCAAACTACCCAACCACAGGAGCTGATCAGACTGTGCCCGGCAGCTTGAACAACATGAACCTGATGAATGACACGGACTTCGCGAAAGAGGCGGCCGAAGGCGGCATGGCGGAAGTAAAACTCGGTCAACTCGCGCAGGATAAGGGATCGAGCGATGCGGTGAAAGACTTCGGCAGGAGAATGGTGACCGACCACACGCAGGCAAGCGACCAATTGAAATCGATCGCGAAACAAAAAAGCATCGACATTCCCGCCGAATTGGACAAACACGATCAAAAAACTTACGACCAGCTCTCCAAGCTATCCGGAGATGAGTTCGATCGGGCGTACGCGAAGGACATGGTCAAGGACCACCGGGACGACATCGACCTGTTTCAACGGGAAGCCAGCGGCGGCCAGGATGGAACCCTTAAGAGTTTCGCGTCGAGCACGTTGCCGACGCTTCAGGATCATCTCAAGATGGCGAAGGATATGTTGAAATCCGTGAGTGGCAAGGGCGGAAACTAAGTAACAGCGTCGAACCTCGATCAACCCAGCCGGCGCGCATCTTGTCTGCTAACTCGCTGCCGGCTTCGACTCTGCGCGGACGGTCGTGTTCGTCGCGTGGCGAACCATCAGGGTTCGCGCGCCGGTCCAGACCAGCTGCAGTCCTGCGAAGATCGCAATCAGCGCGATCACAACTTTCAATTTTCGCGCGGGCACGCGCTTGGCCAGCAAGCATCCGATGACCACTCCCGGAATTCCCCCCTCGAGGAGCCGGACCAGTACCGTGCTGCTGATCGCGCCGAATTTCCAGTGGAACGCGCTGCCCAGAACGGCGAGCACCAGCCCAAATAAAATATCCGTGCCCACTACTTCCGGCGGCGTCAGCTCTGAATAGTTGAGCAGCAGCACAGTTCCCAGCGCGCCGGCGCCCGCGGACGAAAAACCAGCCTCCACTCCAATGGGTAGCGCGAGCCACGGAAGCCAGCTGGAATTCTTGCGGGCGAACCCTTGATACTGGACGCGCGGAATAAACGTGACGCTGGAAGACGCGGTCAGCAGAACTCCGAGGAGAATTATGACCGTGGGGCTGCTGGCATTGGTGCTGAGTAGCCGAAGAATGTAGGTGCCGATCGCAAGGCCCGGAACCGCGCCCAGCGCCAGCAGCCACAGATAGCGCCAGTGAATGTGCCGCCCCGCCAGATAAAACGGCCCGGCAATCAAGCGCAGCACTCCGGCAAACACGAACGCGGTTCCCACGGCGGCGCCGGCAGGCAGTCCTACGATCAGCACGAGAGCCGGCACCGTGAAGCTGCCGCCGCCGATTCCCGTCAGACCCACTGCGAGCGCGATGAGGAATCCGATCAAATACTGCATTAATCGGACCGTTTCGACTCAGTGTGAATCCCGCACTCGAGCTTCGCTCCGCCCCATCGGCCGGATCGCGGATCGGCCCCAGCGGCGGGGATTGCGGTGCACGGCTCGCAGCCGATGCTGGGATAACCGGCGTCGTAGAGCGGGAGATATTTGATTTTCTCGCGCGAAGTGTGTTCCCAGACCTGGCCCCACGTCCACGCGGCGAGCGGGCTGACCTTCAGCAAGATCTTGCCGCTCGGCAATTCGTGGTGCTCCACAACTTTAAGATTCTTGCGTGTCGGCGATTGCTCGCGGCGTAGCCCGGTGAACCACACATCGAATTTCTCAAGCGCCTCGAACAGCGGCTCGACTTTGCGCAGATGGCAGCATCGGCCGGGATCCGTGCGATTCAGAATTCCGAACGCGGCTTCCTGTTCGGGAACCGTTTGCTTCGCCGCGAGATTCTGCACATTCAAATTCCATTCGCGCGCCATGCGGTCGCGATACGCGTAGGTTTCCGCGAAGTGATAGCCGGTATCGAGGAACAGCACGGGAATCTTCGGCAGCCGCTTGCGCAGCAGGTCGAGCAGAATCATGTCCTCAGCCTGAAAACTGCACGTGATGCAGACCGAGCCGTTTTTCACCGCGGCGGAGTTTTCGGCCAGCAGGCGGTCAATCACCGCCTCGGCGGAAAGAACCTCGAATTCGTCGGCGAGCAGGAGCGCGGTCATGATTTTCCCTTTTCCGAGTCCAGGGAATAGTTGTCCCGCCATTTACGGAGCACTTTCATGATCCGGTCAACGGCTTCCTCATCCGTGTCGTCGGTGATGCGAACCGCAAAGAAAGAATCCGGGCCAAAAATCGCGCGGACCACCTGCTTCTGGTCCGTGCCATCGTCGAGCG
The DNA here is from genome assembly GCA_963818605.1 of uncultured Acidobacteriota bacterium. GTDB lineage: Bacteria > Acidobacteriota > Terriglobia > Acidiferrales > UBA7541 > Palsa-295. The sequence goes on along the minus strand of CAWFSW010000011.1, from coordinate 421,179 downwards.
GACAGAACACGGTGATGTAGCCGGAAAGGCGAAACGCCTTCGCGACCGTCACCAGCTCGTGCGACAGAAAATCATTCGGTCCCGCCAATTGGACTTGCCAGCCTTCGTCGAATAACCGGCGCTCCACAAGTTCGGCTACGTGAGGGCGGCCCTTGAGCCAAACCGCGGCCGCGGGATGCCCGAACCGGAGGATGCGCTCTTCCTTCGTGCTGTGCTTGCGATGCGCAGCCGCTGCTCGCGAACCACGCGCCGGGTCTATGGCGCGCTCGATAATTCCCGCGGCCACTGTGGCATTCGTCAGCGGATCAATGACGATGAAGCTGCCCGTGATGCGATTCAGCTGATACGGATCGAAGAACAGCGGCAAGGTCGTCTTCACATCAACGGCCGCAATTTCGTTTAGATCGAGTTTTGTTGCCGGCGCGTGCTCGAGCGTGTTGATATCGACGCGGTACCGAATTTGATTGATGCGCGCGCGAACGGTGCGCGTCGTGTGCTTCAGAACGTAAATCTTGTGCGGATCGAGAGGCTCCGAATGCATCCACACAAGAATTGCCTGGAATTCCGTGCCGGACGAGGGAGGATTGGCCTCGCCGACGAGCATGTCGCCGCGGCTCAGGTCAATTTCGTCTTCGAGCGTGATCGTAATCGAGTCTCCCGATACGGCAGATTCGGGTTCGGCTTCGAAGGCAACGATGGATTGAACCTTCGTCTTCACACCCGAAGGCATGGCGACGACGCTCGCGCCGGGTTGCAGTTCGCCGGAGACAAGCTGGCCCGCGAATCCGCGAAAGCTGGCGTCCGGGCGAATCACGTACTGCACGGGAAAACGCAAAGGACCGGAACTCGAACCCAGGCCCACGGGGATTTGTTCGAGGTGCTCCAGAAGCGGCGGACCTTCAAACCACGGCATGCGTTTGCTGCGTCGCACCACATTGTCGCCTTCGAGCGCGCTCACCGGCACCGCATAGACGTTGCGAATGCCGAGATGATCGGCGAACTCGCGAAATTCGGCGGTAATGCGGTCGAAAACTTCCTGAGAGAAACCGACGAGGTCCATCTTATTGACAGCGGCAACGATGTGCTGCACTCCCAGCAGATGCGCGATGTAAGCGTGGCGCCGCGATTGCCGCAGCACGCCCTTTGTGGCGTCCATCAGTACCACGGCCGCTTCGGCAGTCGAAGCTCCGGTCGCCATGTTGCGTGTGTACTGCTCGTGGCCCGGCGTATCGGCGATGATGAATTTTCGGCGCGGAGTGGAAAAATAACGGTAGGCGACGTCAATCGTGATGCCCTGTTCGCGTTCGGCGCGCAAGCCATCGGTGAGCAGCGAAAAGTCAATCAGTCCGCTGGAGCGATTGATCTTGCTCTTTTGCACGGACGCAAGCTGGTCCTCGAACACGGACTTGCTATCGTAGAGCAGGCGGCCGATGAGTGTGGACTTGCCGTCGTCCACGCTGCCAGCGGTGGAAAACCGCAGCAAACCCAGATCGTGCGTCAGCGATCCCGCGGCGCCTCCTGCTTCGAAGGGCGTTGCGGATGCCGACGGCGCGTCTGTAGGCTCTGGCGTGGCGGTGGACATCAGAAATAGCCCTCGCGCTTCTTTATTTCCATCGAGCCTTCCTCGTCATGATCAATGGCGCGGTTCTCGCGTTCGGAGCGGCGAAACGAAATCATCTCATCAATGATCTTTGGGACGGTGTCGGCATCGGAGCGGATTCCGCCGGTGCAGGGCGCGCATCCGAGCGAGCGCATGCGGCATTTTACCAACTCTGTCTTCTCGCCCGGAAGCGCGCGCACGCCGGCCTGAAGCAGCAAAATCTGCTCGCCGCGTACGATGGCCTCGCGCTCCTTCGCAAAATAGAGGGGAACGATCGGAATCTTCTCCGCGTGAATGTAAAGCCAGACATCCAGTTCCGTCCAATTCGAGAGCGGAAACACTCGGATGCTTTCGCCCTTGTGATGGCGGCTGTTGTACAGGCTCCAAAGCTCCGGGCGCTGGTTCTTCGGGTCCCACTGGCCGAGCGCATCGCGGAAGGAATAGACGCGTTCCTTGGCGCGGGATTTTTCCTCGTCGCGGCGCGCCCCGCCGAATGCGGCGTCGAAGCCGCCTTCCGCCAGGCCGTCGAGCAGCGAGCGAGTCTTCAGGAATCCGCAGCACTTCTGCGTGCCGAGCGAATAGGGATTCGCCCCATCGTCGAGCGCCTTCTGGTTCTTGTGTACGATCAGCTCGACGCCCACGTGCTTGGCGTACCAGTCGCGGAACTCGATCATTTCCGGAAATTTGTAGCTCGTGTCTATATGCAGCAGCGGAAACGGAATTTTCCCGGGATAGAACGCCTTCTGCGCCAGGCGCAGCATCACCGACGAATCCTTGCCGATCGAGTACAGCATCACCGGATGTGCGAATTCCGCGGCAGCTTCGCGCAGGATGAACATGCTCTCGGCTTCGAGCATTTTCAGGTGATCGAGTTGGGTTACTGCGGCCACGGTTTCGTCCTTGCCGTACAGGTCCAGCTTGAATTCGCGCAACGCATAAAAAATCCCGCCTCCCGGTCTAACTCCGAGGGCGGGTTGAATTCAAGCCTGGCTTTATTTCGAACCTAGCTCATGAACCCCGGCGCCCCCGAAGACGCACACATCTGCGTCGTGCTACAACACGAACAACACGGGCTCGGGAGCATTGAAATCATAGTGTACTAAATCAGTCTAGTCTTGCGGGTTGATGGTGTCAACCAGAGCACCAACAACGTGTTACGGCAGCCTCATGGCATTGGATGCATCTGAAGGATAGATTGACGCAGCGGCGCGGAGTGCGCTAAAACCGTCCTTAATGGCCAACGTGACTCGACCTTCCCGGCTGCTGAGCCCTCGCGATGCCGCTAAAATTTTGGGCATCAGCTATCCCACGCTGAAGCAGTGGATTTACAAGAAAAAACTGCGCACCGTGACGACTGCCGGCGGCCACCACCGAATTCCCGAGTCCGAACTGGACGAATTCCTGCACCTGCACTCGGAGCGACTCCCGGTCGAGTCTCGACGCCCGAATTTCCGCCAAATCAGCGGCCGGAATCAGCTGGCTGGGCGCGTCACGGAGATCAAGGTTGACGGGCTGATCGCTCAGGTGGCTCTTTCCATTGGCGGCCAGAAAATCACGTCCATCATTACCGCGGATGCTGTCCGGGAAATGCGCCTGAAAGTGGGAGATAAGGCCGCGGCCCTGATCAAATCCACCGAAGTGATGATCGTTCGCATCTAGATCCGCCTAACATTCGCGATTCACGCCTCGCCGATATCACCCTCTTCGCGTCCTGATTCCACGAAACGATTCAGACAGATTTGACGTAGCGCACTAAATCGTGTTAATTCGTATAGCTCAGTGCGATTCGTTTCCTTTTCGACGCTAGCCGCAGCTACCCGGAGGTTTCTCATGTTTCGTCAGATTTCGCGATCGCTAGCGGCTGTTGTGCTGGGACTGGCCCTTCTTCACAGGAGGTAGTTTCGGCGGCGGCCCATCGCCGCAGGCGGCCAAGGCCGATCTCACGGTTTCCGCGGCCATCAGCCTGAAAGATGCGCTCGATGACGCGAAGCAGACTTACACGGCGGCGAACCCCAACGTGGCAATCGTAGCGAACTACGGCGCCTCGGGTTCCCTGCAGCTTCAGATCGAGCAGGGCGCGCCGGTGGACGTTTTTCTCTCAGCTGCGCCGAAGCAGATGGACGCGCTTGAAACGAAGGGATTGCTTCTCGAAGGCACGCGAAGGGATCTTCTGCGAAACGAAGTGGTGCTCATCGTCCCGAAAGACTCGACTTTGGGAATATCGTCGTTCCAGGACCTTACGCACTCGAATGTGAAGCAGGTCGCGGTGGGCGAACCGGTCACCGTGCCGGCCGGACAGTACGCGAAAGAAGTCCTCACCTCACTCGGAATCTACGACGCTGTGAATTCCAAAGCGATTCTCGCGAAAGATGTTCGCCAGGTGCTGACCTACGTGGAAACGGGCAACGTGGATGCCGGCATCGTTTACGCGACCGACGCGATGTCGTCCACAAAAGTGAAAGTGGTCGCCACCGCTCCGGCAAAATCACACGCGCCGGTGATATATCCCGTCGCGGTGATCAAAGCGTCGAAGAATCCAGCCGCCGCGCGCGCATTTCTTGATTTTCTGGCAAGCCCGCCGGGCATCGCCGTGTTTCAGAAGTACGGATTCGCTCCAGCGACTCCGTAGTCCGATTCTCCGCCTCGCGGCGCCGCGATCAGGCGATGCGCCGCTCCACGGCCAAGCCAATCGCGCGAACTTCCTTCATCAGCTGCGTGAACTGATCCGGGTAGAGCGACTGCACGCCGTCGGACATGGCGCGCTCGGGATCGGGATGCACTTCGATGATCAGCCCATCCGCGCCGGCCGCCACCGAGGCGCGAGCCAGCGCCGCCACCTTGTCCCGCTTCCCCGTACCGTGCGATGGGTCAGCGACCACGGGCAGGTGCGAGAGGCTCTTGAGCACGGGAATCGCGGCGATATCCATCGTGTTGCGCAGAGCCGTTTCGAACGTGCGAATTCCGCGCTCGCACAGAATCACTTTGTAGTTTCCGCCGGCCATGATGTATTCCGCGCTAAGTAGCAGCTCCTCGATCGTGCCGGACATCCCGCGCTTCAGCAGCACGGGTTTGTCCACTTCGCCGAGGCCGCGCAGCAGGTGATAATTTTGCATGTTACGCGCGCCGACCTGCAGCACGTCCACGTAGGGCAGCATCATTTCGATCTGCGACGGGTCCATCACCTCGCTGACCACGAGGAGGCCGTTGCGATCGGCGGCCGAGCGCATCATCTTCAGCCCTTCGACGCCAAGACCTTGAAAGCTATACGGTGACGAGCGCGGCTTGAACGCGCCGCCACGCAGCAGTTTTGCCCCGGCTTTGGCGACGCTCGCAGCGATACTCTCGATTTGCTCCGGACTTTCGACCGCGCACGGTCCGGCCATGACGACAACTTCGTTGCCGCCGATCGTGACGCCCTTTCCTAAATCGAGCACGGTGCCCTCAGGTCGCACGCTGCGAGCGGCGAGCTTGTAAGGATGCGAAATCCTCACGATCTCCTCAACGCCCGGTGCGGAGCTGAGCGCGAAAAGCTCTTCGCGGCTCGTGCGGCTGTTGCCCACGACGCCAATCACCGTTCGCTCCTTGCCGCGAATCAAGTGCGCTTCGTAGCCGCACTCCTTGATCCGGTCCACGATGTGATTGATTTGCGCATCGGTTGCTTCGCCCGCCATGTTGAAAATCATTTTCGAGTCCTCGCAGTTGCTAAGATTTCGTGCTATCCGATCGCGGCGCGGAAACATACGATCCGAGAATCCGCAAATCCACCACCAGGTTTTCCAGTTCGGCCAGCGCCGCGGCTACTTCCGGATCGCGCCTCGACGCCTGCAAGTCCAGATAAAATCGGTACTGCCACGGGCTTCCGTGCACGGGCCGGCTCTCGATCTTCATCAGATTGAGGTTCCGCTTCGCAAACGGTTCGAGCGAGTGAACGAGCGCGCCGGGCCGATGATCGAGCTGAAAAACCAGCGAAAGCTTGTCCGCATTCTCGACGGAGTCGGGCGAAGCGGACAGAAGCAGGAATCGCGTGTAATTTTCGCTGTTGTCCTCGAGATGCTCTCGCAGAATCGCGCCGCCGTAAATCTCCGCGGCGCGCCGCCCAGCAATCGCCGCGCGTGTGCGGTCGCCCGCGCGAACCACGGCGCGCACGCTGCCCGCCGTATCCTCCGTCACCACTCTTTTCAAGCGCGTGTTCGCGCTGAAAAATTGCTCGCACTGCGCGAGCGCAACCGGATGCGATTCCACGACCGCGATTTCGTCGAACGAGCTGCCCTTCACCGCAATCAGGTTGTGCGCGATAGGTATGATCACTTCCGCCAGAATATTCAATCGGCTGTCTACGAGCAGATCGAAAGACCGGTGGACCGAGCCCGCCAGGCTGTTCTCAATCGGCGCGAGGAGGTAATCCGCCACGCCGTCGCTGATCGCGCTGAACGCAGCCTCAAACGTCGGGCGCGGGACCAGCGAAATCTCTTCGCCGAGCAACTTCACGGCGGCCTCCTCACTGAAGGCTCCGCGCTCCCCCTGGAACGCCACGCGCGCGTTTTTCGCGACCTTCATTTTCGAGCTGACCTCTTGGGCGGCCGCTGCGCTGCGCCGCCAAAACCGTGCTGCTGCTGCGTGCGAATCGATTCGTCGAGGATCACTTGATAGATTTTCGCCACCGAGTCAATCGCCAGCGGACCCGGATTCAAACTCTTCATGCGTGAAAGAATTTCCTGTTCTCTCGCGGGAACGCGGAGCGCAACGCCTTCGTCATCCTTTAGCCGCCCCACTTCCAGAGCCAGCTCCGTGCGAAGATTCAGAAGATGCAGCAGGGCCGTATCAATTGCGTCAATTTTGCCTCGCCAGTTGATGATGTTCATGGGACTCGCGTCGCCTCCCCGGCATCGAGCCGGAACAACAAAAAAGCCGCGCCCTCTTTTCGAGGTTCGCGGCCGGTATTCGAAACTTTGTGCGGCTTTTAGCTGCTGGTCTTGTCCGCGCGCGTTTCGCCGGCCCGCTCCCCCGCGAAGGGGAAGCGGTAAGTAAAGGCGAAATAGCTAGAGTACATTTGCATCACGCGCTCTCGGCTATCCTTTGCAATTACTTCCGATGTACAGATCGAACCGCAACTATACAAAACGCCTTCGGGACGCGTCAAGCGCTTCCTTGCTCCCGGGCATCATAAACAGGGCTTATACCGGAAGCAATAATTGGAAATTTGACTTATCTCGCCAGAATCCGGCTTACTAGATTGCGCGGCGGAAATTTCTCGCGCAGCGAAGAAACGCTCGGTCGCTCGAACGCAGAGGAAACCGATTGTCCATTGTGGAATGAGACGCTACTCTATGACTCGACCAATCAGCTATTCCGTATATGTAATCGTAGGGTGGGGGCCACCCGTCTAAGTCACGCTTAGGCGAATGCGCCCCGCACCTGGAGACAGGTCGCGGGGCTTTTTGTTTTAGGGACGCGCGAAAGGCCAATTCGAAATGCAAAGCGACGCAATTAAGAAAGGTATCGCACGGGCGCCGGCCCGCGCCATGTTGAAAGCGACAGGCCTGACGGACGCCGACCTGGCGCGGCCGCTCGTCGCCGTGGCCAACACGTGGAGCGACGTCACACCCTGCAATTTCCACCTGCGCACGCTCGCGGAAAAGGTAAAGGAAGGCATTCGCGCCGCGGGCGGCACGCCCATCGAGTGCAACACCATCGTGATATCCGACGGAATCACCATGGGCACCGAGGGCATGAAAGCTTCTCTGGTTTCGCGCGAGGTGATCGCTGATTCCATCGAGCTTTTTGTGCGCGCGCATGCGTTTGACGCCGTGGTCGCGATCTGCGGCTGCGACAAGACAATTCCCGCCACGGTAATGGCGCTCGCAAGACTGAACATTCCCGGCCTGGTGCTTTACGGCGGCTCGATCATGGCCGGAAGATTTCAGGGTCACGATGTCACGATTCAGGACGTGTTCGAGGCGCCCGGCGCATTCGCGGCTGGCAAGATGACCGCGCAGCAAGTGACGGAGCTCGAAGACGGCGCGTGTCCCGGAGCGGGCGCGTGCGGCGGTCAGTTCACGGCCAACACCATGGCCACCGCGATTTCGTTTCTCGGGATTTCTCCCATGGGAGCAAATGAAGTTCCCGCCGTTGATCCGCGCAAACTGCAGGTCGCCATTGATTGCGGCAAGGCCGTGATGGAACTTCTTCGTCGGGACCTTCGCCCGAGCCAAATTATTACGCACGCGTCGCTCGAAAACGCGATTGCTTCTGTGGCCGCCACCGGCGGCTCGACAAACGCAGTGCTGCACCTGTTGGGAATCGCTCGCGACGCTGGCGTGCCCTTGAAGCTCGACGAGTTCGACAAGATTTCGGCGAAAACCCCCATACTGGCGGATCTGAAACCCGGCGGCCGCTTCACCGCGCCAGACATGTTTCACGCCGGCGGCATGCGCCTGCTGGGCAAGCGCCTTCAGGAAGCAGGTTTGTTGCACGACGGGCCGACCGCCTCCGGACGAACTCTCTTCGAGGAGATTCAGAGCGCCAAGGAAACTCCCGGGCAAGAAGTGATTCGTCCGCTCGCAAATCCCATCAAGAAGGACGGCGGCCTCGCGATTTTGCGCGGCTCGCTCGCTCCCGAGGGTTGCGTCGTGAAACTCTCTGGCCACGAGAGGGTTTTCCATTCCGGCCCGGCACGCGTGTTCGATTCCGAAGAAGCTGCGTTTGAAGCCGTGCAGAAGCAACAAATCAAAGCGGGCGACGTAGTCGTCATTCGCTACGAAGGACCGAAGGGCGGTCCGGGAATGCGCGAAATGCTGGCCGTCACAGGCGCGCTAGTCGGACAAGGGTTGGGCGAATCCATCGCGCTGCTTACCGACGGACGCTTCAGCGGCGCGACGCACGGCCTGATGGTAGGACACGTGGCGCCGGAAGCAGCGCAGGGCGGCCCGATCGCATTCGTGCGCGATGGCGACAAGATCACGCTCGACGTCCACGCGAGGACGCTCAACGTGGAAGCCAATCTCGACGAACGCCGTGCGCAATGGAAGCCGCCCGCGCCGCGCTACAAATCCGGCGTGATGGCCAAGTACGCGAAACTTGTTTCTTCGGCGTCCGAAGGCGCGATCACGAACGCCTGATAAATAGAAATTTCGCAATTCCAAGGAGAAGACGATGGCAAAGATGTTCTGGGAAAAGGATGCAAACCCACGGGCGCTGGAAGGCAAGCGCATCGCGGTGATCGGTTATGGCAGCCAGGGACGCGCACACGCGCTTAACCTGCGCGATAGCAAGCTCGACGTAGTTGTCGGCCTGCGCCGCGGAGGCGCTTCATGGACGCAGGCTGAAAACGACGGCTGGAAGCTTTCCGCTCCCATCGAAGCCTCCAAGGGCGCGGACGTGGTTATGATGCTCGCACCGGATACGTCGCAGCCGCCGATCTACGAGAAGGAAATTGCGCCGAATCTGAAAGCCGGATCCATGCTCATGTTCTCGCACGGCTTCAACATTCATTACGGCCAGATCACTCCGCCGAAGGACGTAGACGTCACCATGGTTGCTCCGAAGGGACCCGGGAATCTCGTGCGGCGGCAGTTTGAAGCTGGCCGCGGCGTTCCCTGTTTGCTGGCCGTTCATCAGGACGCCTCGGGGCATGCATTCGACCGCACGCTGGCGTACGCTCACGCAATCGGCGGCACGCGGCCCGGCGTCATCCAGACGACGTTCGCGGAAGAAACCGAAACCGATCTGTTCGGCGAGCAAGCCGTCCTCTGCGGCGGCGCGCGCGCGCTGATTCAAGCCGGATGGGAAACGCTCGTTGACGCAGGCTACCAGCCCGAATCGGCCTACTTCGAATGCCTGCACGAGCTCAAGCTGATCGTGGACCTGATTTATGAAGGCGGCATCGCGGAGATGCACAAGTTCGTCAGCGAGACGGCGAAGTATGGCGACCTCACGCGCGGAAACCGCGTGATTGACGACCACGTCCGCCAAAATATGAAAAAGATTCTCGAAGAAATTCAATCCGGCGCGTTCGCAAAAGAATGGGTGGCCGAAAATAAAGCTGGCCGCCCTCTATATACGAAGCTCCTGGACAAGGACAAGAATCACCCCATCGAGGCAGTGGGCAAGGAACTCCGCGCCCAGATGTCCTGGATCAAGCCGGAATCAACCGCAGCAGGCGGGAGCAAGAAGTGAACGTTCGCTTGCTCGCAATGGCGCGGATGCGGCCCGCATGACGGGCGGCAACTGAATCATGGCGAGCACAGTTCCCTTCCCTCGAGTAGCGATCGTCGGCACGGGCCTGATCGGAGGCTCGTTCGCGTTGGCGCTTCGCGAGCTATTTCCCAGCGTTTCGCTGATTGGCTATAGTCGCTCGGGCTCGTGCGAACGCGCCCGCGCCGCTGGCGTGGTTGACGAAGCCACGCCCGATCTGGCGGCTGCAGTCCGCGGCGCGGATCTCGTTTACATCGCTCTCCCCATCGGCGCGTCCATCGAATCGCTCGGCGCAATTGCAAAATCCGCCGCGCCGAACGCCCTGGTCACCGACGCCTGCAGCACGAAAACCGTGATCTGCCGTACCGCGAAAGATCATTTTCGCGGAGGAGCGCGATTCTTCGGCGCGCATCCCATGGCGGGCAAGGAACAATCGGGCATCGAGCACGCGGATGCAAAGCTTTTCCGCGGGGCACCTTATGCGCTGATGGGAACCGAGTCCGACGCCGACTCGCGCGTGAAATCATTCGTCGAAATCGTTCGCGCCATTGGCGCCCGCCCGATCTGGTCCGATCCGGAAACGCACGATTGGGCGGTCGGAATCGTTTCGCACCTGCCGCAACTCGTCTCCGTAGCTCTGGCCCGCGTGGTACAGGACGAAACGGACGAGACCGGCCTGCCACTCACGCTTTCGGGATCGGGCTTGCAGGATATGTTGCGCCTCGCCGGAAGCCCATACGACATCTGGCGCGACATCCTGCTGACAAATACCGACAACATCTCGCGGGCGCTCGACCGCCTCGCGCAAGCCGTGGACTATCTGCGCGTAAATCTCGCCAGCAAAGGAATCCAGCAGGAATTCCAGACCGCAAACGACCTCTATAAGCAGCTGCGCAAACCCTGAGCATCCTATTTCAATCTTGGCCACGCCGGCGCGGGATAAGGTGCGAAGTAAGCTTGCCATCTGCTCATTCCAATTTCTGTCTGTCACCAGTCCAAATCACACTTCGCAAGGCTGATACCGTTTAGGGGGTCGGAGCTTTAGCTCCGACATAAAGTCGACAGAACAAGAAGGGCTTTAGCCCCTGAGGACAAACGCCGGCCGCGCAATCTCAAATTAGGAAGCTCTCCGCAACCCTCCTGATTGACATTCACACTGGTCCGGCCTACAAGAGAGCTAGATTCCGCGCCAAAACTTCCTTAGGAGAACCACACGATGAAATTTCGAATAGCCGCCGCTCTACCCATACTCGTGCTAGGCCTCGCCATGTCCGCATGGGCTGCTGACATCACCGGGCAATGGACCGCCACGTTCAACACGCAAGTTGGTGAACAGCACTACACCTACACATTCAAAGTGGATGGCGAAAAACTGACCGGCACGGCGAAGTCCGACAACGGAACAACTGAGATAGAAAATGGAACCGTGAAGGGCGACGATGTTTCATTCGTCGAGAATTTGGACTATCAGGGCCAGAAGCTTGCGATCACCTACAGGGGAAAAATCTCCGGCGACGAAATCAAGTTCACGCGCGACGTGGCAGGGGCAGCAAAAGAAGACTTGGTCGCAAAGCGCGTTAAGTAAGTCAGAATCCGCGCGCTAGCGAGGCCATCTCTTGTTGGTCAGCGCTTGTGCGGAGTTTTGCCTTCGCCCTCGCCGCTGGCGTCATTCACACCATGGCGAGCCAGCGCGACAAAGGCCGAGGCCGAACGCGGAAGTGTTCGGTCGCGTCGGTAGACCAGTCCCAGTTCCCGCCATACTTCCATATCGGACACCGGAATCAGTTTCACCTGCCCCGCGCGCACTTCGTCCTGCGCGAATCCTTCGCTGATTAGTGAAACGCCAAGCCCAGCGGCCACGAAGCGCTTGATCATTCCTACGCTCGCCAGTTCCATCGTGATCCGCAGCCGAGACCGGAAGGGACGAAACTGCTTGTCCAGCACCTGGCGCGTGAAACCCGTCTTCGGAAAGATCAGCGGCTGCCCCGCAATGTCGCTGGTGCGCACGGTTTTGTAAGACGCGAGCGCGTTTGCCGGGCTGACCATCAACATCAGCCGATCGCGGTAAATCGAGTGCACTTTCAGGCTCGGCGACTTCACCGGCATCGTCACGATGCCCACGTCCACCGTGCCGTCCTCAACTTTTTCCAGCACTTTGTGACTGAAATTGCGATAGATGCTGATCTGCACGCCCGGAAAGCGGCGGTGGTATTCCGCGAAAATATCGGGCAGCACGTAGAGGCAGGTCGCTTCGTTCGCGCCAATCGCAAGAGTGCCGTGCGGCGAGCTCGATTGGTCTGCCACCGCGCGCAGCGATTCGTTGCGCAGCGTCAAAAGCTTCGCGGCGTATTCAAGCAGCGCCTCGCCCGCGACCGTCAGTCGCACGGACTTCCCCACGCGATCGAACAATTTTTGCCCGTATTCCTGCTCGAGCTGGCGTATTTGCGCGCTCACTGCAGGTTGCGAGCGGTATAGCTTTTGTCCCGCGCGCGAAAAACTGCCCTGCTTGGCGATCTCAAGAAATGTGATGAGGTGATCGAAGTCCATTGTTCAGTGGCGCAAATTATAGCAAAAAGCAGGCCTGCGCCAGGATGAAAGCCCGAAAGTTACTCGCTACTTCTTGCCCGCGTCAGGCGCAGCCGGATGATGCCTGCCATTGCCGCTGGTGGGATCGCGCCATTCGCGCCCGTCTTTCCGCAGAAGTTCCGCGGATTTCTCGGGGCCCCACGACCCCGCGGCATAATTGGGAAAGTCCTTCGCGGGATTGGCTTTCCATGCGTCCAAAATCGGCTGGACCACAGCCCAGGATGCTTCGACCATGTCGGCGCGCTGAAACAGAGTCGGGTCGCCCATCATGCAATCGTAGATCAGCGTCTCGTATCCGGTTTGCGGCGCGCTTCCGAAATATTCGGAATATTCGAAGGTCATATTCACCGCGCCCAGGCGCACGACCGGCCCCGGTACCTTCGCCTCGAAGTTCAGCGAAATCCCCTCGTCCGGCTGAATGTTGATCACGATTTCATTCGGGGCTAGCTTTGCGACGGAGGTCTTGCGAAACAAAACGAGCGGCGGGCGCCGGAATCGGACTACGACCTGCGTGGCCACCTTGCCCATGCGCTTGCCCGTCCGCAGATAAAACGGCACCCCGGCCCAGCGCCAGTTATCAATGTGCAGGGCCATGGCGACGAACGTCGGCGTCTGGGAATCCGGCGCGACATGTGGTTCGCTGCGGTATGCGACGACCGGCTTTCCGTCGATTGTTCCGGCCCCATACTGGCCGCGCACGGACTGTTCGAGAACCGTTTCCGGCTTGAGCGGCTGAATCGCGCGCAGGATTTTTGTTTGTTCGTCGTGGAGCTCGTGGGCGTCAAAGGAAATCGGCGGCTCCATCGCGCACAGCGTGATCAGCTGAAAAATGTGGTTCGGAACCATGTCGCGCAGAGCGCCGGCAGTTTCGTAGTAACCGCCGCGCTGTTCGACGCCGAGCGTCTCCGAAACGGTGACCTGCACATGGTCCACGTAGCGCCGATTCCACACCGGCTCGAAAATGCCGTTGGCGAAGCGAAAGGCGATAATGTTTTGAACCGTCTCTTTTCCAAGGTAATGGTCGATCCGAAAAATCTGTTTTTCCTCGAGCACTCCAAGAATCGTCTTGTTCAACGCGATCGCCGACGGGAGGTCGTGGCCAAACGGTTTCTCAATGACGACGCGCTTCCACTTTTCGCCTTCTTCTTTCGCCAGTCCAGCCGAACCAAGTTGCTGCACGACCACCGGGAAAAACTCTGGGCTGATGGCGAGGTAAAACAGAGCGTTCCCCTTCGTTCCCTGCTCTTTTTCCACCTGCGCGAGTGTGTCCTTCAGCTTGGAATACAGATTCGGATCTTTGAAATCACCGGCAACGTAATAGATGCGCTTGCTGAACCAGTTCCAAATCTCGTCGGCGACTTCTCGCGTCGCAAACTGATGAATGTCCTTGGTGGCCTGCTCGCGAAATTGGTCGATCGAAAAGTTCTCAATCGCAACGCCCACGATGGCGAACTGCTCCGGCAGCAGTTTCCCAGCCGCAAGATTGTAGATTGCGGGAATCAAAAGACGCTTGGTGAGATCGCCGCTCGCGCCGAAGATGACCATCGCGCAAGGGCCGGCCGGTGCACCGAGTGTCTCTTGCGTGATGTTTGTCGAGTCGGTCGTATCCACGGATGCTCCTCCGGAAAACTCCGGGCCGGTTCAACTGCAGAAAAATTGCGACTAGGCCAACGCTTGCTGGATCGCCTGCCGCAACTTCGCGAGGCCGGCCGCGACATCCGCTCCCAGATGAACGCGCAATGCCCGCCGATTGCGGTCCGCGAGCACTTGAAAATCGCCGCGCGCCTGCGCCGCTTTCACGATTCCAAACGTATATTTGTGCCCGGGAACAGCGAGATCGGCCGCATCGTCGCAAGTGATCTGCAGGAAGACGCCGGAATTCGGCCCGCCCTTGTACGCCTGCCCTGTGGAATGCAGGAATCGTGGACCGAAGCCGAGACAGGTGGCCACGCGCCGCTTGTCGCGGACTGCGTGGCGAAGCGCTTGTAGCTGAACTGTGTGCGCCTCGTTCCTCTCGATGTACCCAAGCACCGCGAAGTAATCACCCGCGCGCAGGCGGTTCAAGTGCGCGCGCAAGTAACCGGCAAGCGTGGCGTCGCTTCCCGCCGCCTGTTTGAGCGCCGCTGCGTTCTTTTCGTCCGTAAAAAGTTTTATGCCGCCATCTTCCAGCACCGGAGACTCCGCCGGAAGCGACCCGGATTTTTCGTACGCATCCGTCAACTTGCGCGTTTCGATTTTGCTCGCTTCCACATCGGGCTGGTTGAACGTGTTGATGCCGATCACAGAGCCTGCGACCGCGGTAGCAATTTCCCAACGAAAGAATTCCTGGCCCAGATCGTAAATCTCCGGCACGGTGATACGGATAACAGGCTGCCCCGCGCTCTCCAGCGTCGCTACGGCGGCGTCCTGCTTCGCGTCCGGAGCGGTTTCCAGTCGCAGGTACGCGAACACCCGATCGTTCCCGTAAACATCCGGCGCGCCGACCTGCTCGCGATCAACCGGGATGATGCCGTGGCCCTCTTTGCCCGTGGACTCCGCAATCAGTTGTTCGAGCCACGCGCCCAAATCCGAAATTCCCGGCGAAGCAAAGATCGTGAGCTTGTCGCGGCCGCCCTTCGCAAGCGTCCCGAGAGTTGCTCCGAGAATCGCGCCGGGATTCTGATCGGCGGGAACGGAGGCGCCGCAAGCGCGAACCATTTTCTCCGCGCGATCGAACAGTTTTCCGACGTCAATTCCCTGTATCGCGCCAGGAATCGCGCCGAAATCCGAAAGCGCTGAATAGCGCCCGCCGATGGAAGGCAGCCCGAAAAAGATGTGACGAAAACCGCTGGCCTCTGCGACTTTCTGCATATTGGAGCCGGGGTCCGTGACGGCAATGAAATGCTTTCCGGCCTCGGCCGCACCGACAACCTGTTTCACGCGCTCGTAGAAATATTCCTTGAAGATGTTCGGCTCGAGCGTGCTGCCGGACTTGCTCGAAACGATGAAAATCGTCTTCGCGAGATCGAGCTTCGATTCCACAGTCTTTATTTGCGCCGGGTCGGTGGAATCGAGCACGAGAACTTTGGGATAGCCATCTATCTTGCCAAACGTCAGCTCCAAAACCTCAACGCAAAGGCTCGATCCGCCCATGCCGAGGAGCAACGCGTGTGTGAATCCAGCCTTGCGGATTTCTTCGGCGATCTGCTGGAAACTCTTCCGCTTCGCAAGCTGTTCTTCGACAATCCCGAGCCAGCCGAGCCACTTGGCTTCGTCGGTGTTGGTCCAAAGCGACGCATCGCCAGCCCAGAGGCGCTGAACTTTGTTGTTGGCTTTCCAATCTTCCAGCGTGGCCTTGACTGCCTTGGCCAACGGTTCCGGTAGTTTGTCGGTCATTGCTTTGCGGACGCGCTCGTCGCGGGCTTCACTTGTTTCTCGATGGCGGCGAATAGTTTATCGAATGCTTCCATGAACAGCTTCACGCCGTCTTCGGTCAGCTGGTCGGTCACTTCCTTCATGGAGATTCCGGAGCGCCCAAGATCAAGCATCGTCTTCTGCGCCGCGTCAACATTCTCTTCCAGGCTCGCGCGCGGCTTCCCGTGATCGCGAAATGCGTCATAGGTCGCCGGCGGAACGGTGTTCACAGTATCGGGGCCGATCAATTCCTCGACGTAAAGTATGTCGCTATACGCTGGATTCTTCGTGCCTGTGCTGGCCCAGAGGACGCGCTGCGTTTGAGCACCGCGCCCGGCGAGCGCCTGCCAACGCGGACCGCTGAAGATTTTCTTGTAGAGCTGGTAGGTGAGCTTGGCATTCGCAATCGCGACTTTGCCTTGCAAGCCCCGCGGCAATGCCTGATCGGCAGCGCCCGGACTCTTGAGCATCTCTCCGATCTTGGCGTCAATCAGCACATCAATGCGGCTGACGAAGAAGCTCGCCACGCTGGCGATGCGGCTCACGTCGCCTCCACTCTTCGCCAGGTCCTCGAGCCCGCCGATGAAGGCCTCGGTGACCTTCTCATACACGTCCTGCGCGAATAGCAGCGTGATGTTGATATTGATGCCCCGTCCGGTGAGCTCGCGAATCGCGGGAAGTCCTTCCGGCGTTCCGGGCACCTTAACCATGATGTTGTCGCGCGCGACGGTCTTCCACAATCGCACCGCTTCATCGATCGTCTCCTGAGTCTTGTGCGCGAGATAGGGCGAGACTTCGATGCTGACGTAGCCGTCGCGGTGCTTCGTTTGATTGTAGACGCGCCGTAACGCGTCCGCCGCATCCTGAATATCGCGAATAGCGAGATGCTCGAATATTCCCTTGGTGTCGAGGTCTTTGCGTTTGGCGAGTTCCGCGAGTTGCTGCGCGTAGTCCGTGCTTCCTGCGATGGCCTTTTCAAAAATGGTGGGATTGGACGTCATGCCGCGCAATCCGTCGTCTTCGATCAAGCGCGCGAGCTCGCCGCTGGTAATCAGATCGCGGCGAATGTAGTCGTACCAAACGGATTGGCCGAAGCGGTTCAGCGCTTTCAGTGGATTTTCGGCTTGTTTTGCATCCTGGGGTGGGGTGGTTGGCTTCGCGGTTAAGCTCATCGTGTCCTCCTGACCATCGAACATCCATTTTAGCGCACGTGGCGCGGGGCAGGCGATGTTTCCTTGCCCGCCGCGGGAGCTGGCGCCGGAGCCTTCTGAATTATCCGACATTCGAGATTACAGGCTCGCGACAGATCCGCCATCAACGCGATAATTCGAGCCGGTGATGAATGAGGCTTGCTCCGACGCCAGGAAAACGCAGATGCCCGCTGTCTCATCCGATCGGCCCGCGCGCCCGAGCAGGATGTTTGGCCGAAACTCGCGCAGCATAACCTGTTCGGTTTCGTCCATGCTGATGCCTCGTGCCTTCGCCTGCTGCGCGAGCATGCCGTCCAGGAGCGGTGTCCGAATGAAAGCGGGCGACACGGTGTTCACGAGAATTCCATCCTTACCGTAAGCTTTCGAAAGGCTTTTCGTCAGGCTATTCAGCGCGGATTTGGACGCATTGTAGTGCGGCATCATCGCATCGGGCTGCACGCCGGATTCCGACGATATGTTGATGATGCGTCCCCATTTCTGCTTTTGCATGTGAGGCATCGCGGCGCGCGTCGCACGAACGGCGGAAAGAACATTCAGATTGAATGCCCCGAGCCATTCTTCGTCCGTCAGATCGTCGAACGAGCCGAAGCGGCCCGCGCCGCCGGCATTGTTGACAAGTATATGGATCGCGCCAAAGTGCTTTACCGCTTCGTCAACTGGTCGCTTCGCGCCTTCGGCATTGGTAACATCCGAGGCGACGGGGTGCACCGTCGCACCAGCGTTGCGCATTTCAGCTGCAGTTCCCTCCAGCTCCTTCGCATTCCGGCTGTTGATGACCACCTTCACGCCTTCGCGCGCCAGCGCCTCCGCGATCGAGCGGCCAATTCCCTTGCTCGATCCCGTGACAACTGCAACTTTGCCTTTAAGTCCAAGTTCCATTTCGAAGCTCCTCCGCAGTTCCGCTGCCTGACCGCGTGTTTACAAATATCAATTATGCCCCGCGGGGCGCTCGCCGGACGATCCATACTTGCGCAAAAGTCGAAGAGGACGCAGGACGGCATAAAGCGGCGCAAGCGGGCGCGGCAACTGCATCATCGCACCATCTTCGTCCGCGGGGTCGGTGGCCAGTCGCATCGAGTACCGCCATCCTGCAAACGTTCCGCCAACCATTCGGCGGCGAAAATGAAAACGCGCAGCCGCGTCGCGCTCGCGCGATTCGCGGGTCAGATGAATCTGAGCAATCTCTGATGCAACGGCCGCCGCGACCGTATCGCTTTGCACGCGCGTGGATACGTCATCCGGCAATGGCGCCGCCAAAAGGCTGGCTGCGAGCGCCAAGCCGATGCTTAGCATGCGCCCCGCGCGCAGCGCTTCCGCGCGGCGGAACACCTGATCCCAATCAAGCTTTGGATGCAACTGAACGAATTCCGAAATATCCGCGATCCAGGAAATCCTTTCCCAAAAATCCTTCGACCCGTGAATGCAGAGAATCGGAAGCATATCCTCGGGACCAAACGTCTGTATTTCATGTCCGCTGAGCGTCACAGAAACCAGCCGCCGAGCCAGATCGTCAAGGTCCGGGCGAATCGGGAAATGCCGCAAGGTCCATTCCGTGTGCAGCTCCACAATTAGGCGCCGCTCTTCATCGCGGTAATTGTATTCGCCGGGAATCACCGACGACCTGCCGGACGCGAAAATCCAAGGAAAACGCGGACTGTATCCGACCCCTTGCATCACTTCGTTCGCCTTCGCCATATCCCGCTGGCGCAAAATAATGTCGAGGTCATCGAACTCGCGCAGCGTGACGTCTCCGTAAGCCTCGACCGCCAGAACAGGCCCCTTATACGGCATCGCTTGAATTCCGTGCGCTCGGAGGAGGTCCGTGATCTTGATCAATTCAGCTGTTAGCAGAAGGCAACGCAGCGCATTCGCGCGCGCGCCATTCTTCAAGCGCTCGAGCTGGCTGGGCGGAACGATATCCGCCGCCACAGCGGAAAGTTGCCGTGCCACGAGCGGCAGGATCGAGTTCTCCGCTGCCGTTGTGACAAGAAAATCCCAATCAAGCGGAGTGCCGGCGAGCTTGCGGATTTCCGTCGCGAGTGCCGGTTCGACCCTCGTGCGCGCACAGCATAGGAGTAACCGCTTTTCTGGACACGCGAGATCGCTGGACGAGAGGGTCATCAACGCTTTGCAGCGGGGTCTGCGGGAAGATTCTACGATATCCCAACGCGGAATAGCCGGAGGATTGCTTGCGGAACGTGCATTCGAACGGTACGCGACTGGGAGCTACCGCACGACTTCGGGGGCCAGAATCTCGCGCAGCTTCGTGGTAAGAGCCGCCAAAGTGAAGGGCTTTTGCAGAAGGGGCGCATCAGTTCCCAGAATTCCCTGATGCACGACTGCTTGATCCGTGTATCCCGACATATAGAGGATCTTGATATCGGGGCGGACTGCGAGCACGCGTTCCGCCAGCTCGCGCCCTCCGATTCCGGGCATCACCATGTCCGTCATCAGCAGATGAATTGTTCCGGCGTGCATGGCGGCCAGTTCCACAGCGGTGTGACCGTCCGGCGCCACGATCACGGTATAGCCACTCATCTCCAGGTATTCGCGAGCGAGTTCGCGAACTCCCACTTCGTCTTCGACCAGCAGAACGACTTCGGTACCTCGCGGCAAGGATGCCGACGATGAACTCCGATCGCGCCCGGCCGAGGCAGTTTCATCCTCGATGCGCGGCAGATAAATCTTGAATGTCGTGCCGTGGCCCGGTTCGCTGTACACCCAGACGTAGCCGCCACTCTGCTTGACAACTCCGTATACCGTCGCGAGACCTAGCCCCGTGCCCTTCCCCTTCTCCTTGGTCGTGAAAAAAGGCTCGAAGATGTGCGCCTGCGTCTTCGTGTCCATGCCGCAGCCGTTGTCGGTGACCGCGAGCATTACGTATTTGCCGGGAGCCACGACGGCGGGTGAGTGCGAAACCGACGCGTCGAATTCCACGTTGGTGGTTTCAATCATCAGCCGACCGCCCTTCGGCATCGCGTCCCGCGCGTTTACCGCCAGATTCATAACCACCTGTTCGATTTGGCTGCGGTCGGCTTTCACGAGCCAGAGATCAGGTTTGGAGGAAGTCTCAAGCTCGATATCCTCGCCGATCAGCCGTTGCAGCATCTTTTCCATGTCGGCGACCACGCTGTGAACGTTCAGGACTTTCGGCGCCAGTATTTGTTTGCGGCTGAAGGCCAGCAATTGCTGCGTAAGCGCGGCAGCGCGCTGCGCGGCCGTTTGAATCTGCTCCGCGTTTCGGTGTAGCGATTCGCCCGCGGGCAGCCGGTCCGCTAGCAAATCGGCATAGCCCTGAATCACCATCAGAAGGTTATTGAAGTCGTGCGCGATTCCGCCGGCCAGACGGCCGACCGCTTCCATCTTCTGAGCCTGGCGGAACTGCTCCTCGAGCTGTTTACGGTCCGTGACGTCCAGCGCCATGCAGATCGCGCCCTGGACTCCGCCCGTTGAGTCCCGCAACGGCTCGACGTGACATGCGTACGAACCCTTTTTCCATTCGACCGGGAACGTGACAGGATCGCCCGCAACAGCGCGAAGATGTGCTGCGATCGGCGTAAAAGACTGATCCTTAGTTTCAAAGTAGTCGGAAAGCGACATTCCCACAAGCTGGTTAGGCTTGAGCCCAAGTCGCGCCAGTCCCGACCCGACGGCGGATGTGAAACGAAGATTCCGGTCCACAGTCCACAACACTGCGGGCAACTGCTCGATCAGGAGGCGCAGGCGCGCTTCGCTTTCTCGCGCGCGTTCTTCCGAGCGCTTTCGCTCGATGGCCAGGGCGATTTGCCCTCCGACCGAAGAGAGAAACTCGAGATCGCGCGTGGTGTAAACATTTTCGCTTTCGTAATTCTGGACGACCAGCACGCCGATCGTCTCCGCGGGCGTCCTCAGCGGAACTCCAAGCCATGATGGGCAAGCCGTACCCACGAGTTCTACTTCGCCCTTTCTTGCGAGCTGATCGAAGCGATCCTGCGAAATCAGCATTGCCTCGCCGGTGCGAAAAACGTAGGACGTGCAGCTCCGGTCCAGGTCTTCCATTTTGTCGGGAGCTGGGGCCGGATCGAACCGATCAACGAAAAACGGGAAATGGAATTTCCCGGTCGCCGCGTCGCACAACGCGACGAAACAATTGCCCGCGTCGAGCACTTTTCCCAGCGACGCATGAATGAGCCGCAGCAACGCGTCAAGATTGTCCGTGACGCTGGTGGCGTGAATGATCTCTGTGGTGACTTGCCGGATGAGCTCGGAGCGCTTCCGGTCGGTGATGTCTTCTGCCGTGCCGTCGTGGCTGACGATTTTGCCGCTGGAATCCCGGATCGCGCGCACGTTCAATGAAATCCAAATCGTGGTGCCGTCCCTGCGGCGCATCGGACATTCGAATCCTTCAAGAATCCCCTGCTCTTCTAGCCGTCGCTGGAGATCCTTGCGCGAGACCGGATCCACGTAGAGCTGTTTGCCGATGTCCGTAACTTCGCGAATCATCTCCGCCGGGGATGAATAACCTACGATACGCGCCATCGCTGGATTGACGGTCACGAAGCGGCCTTCCGGTGTTGATTCGAAAAAACCTTCGACAGCGCCATCGAACAGGCGGCGGTATTTTTCCTCGGCGCGGTGTTGCGCCTCTACCGCACGGCCTCTTTCGCTGATGTCCTCGTAAATGCCAAACGTACCCGTTTGTTTTCCGTTGACGACGAGCGGCACGCCAATGATCCGCACGTCCACGAGTGAGCCGTCGCGCCGCTTGCGTTTCCCGAGGTTACGGATGGTTTCTCCGGTCATCACTCGCTTAATGTAACCGCGCATTTCGCCATCCAGTTCTGGAGGCGCGATCAAGGAATCAAGCTCCGTTCCAGCGATATCAGCCAGCGCATATCCGAAAAGGCGCTCGAATGCGGGATTGCAGGTTTGTACGCGGCGTTCCAGATCGAGCGCGACGATCGCGAGCGGGCTGTTTTCAGTCAGCGCGCCTGAAAAGGCCGCGTGCTCGGCCAGTTTCTGCTCGGCCGCCAGACGCTCACTGACGTCTTGCGTAATTACCAACACCGCTTCCTGGCCGGCGAACAAGATTTTCTGGCTGGTCACATCAACGTCGAAAACCTCGCCGTTCTTCCGGTGATGCCGCAGATGACCCACACCAATTGGCGAAGTCCCGTGCTTTCGAATCGAAGTCAGGAAATTCGGCACATCCGCGGCAGGGCGTATCTCGGTGATCTTCATGCGCAGGAATTCGTCCCGCGAATAGCCATATTGCCGGATGGCGGCCGCGTTGACCTCGAGAAATTCCAGCGTATCCGTCGTGGCAATGTACATCGCCAGCGGATTGGTGGAGAAAACGACTTCGAATTGGCCGTCGTCAGTCCGTGCGTTTACTTGAGGTGGTGGTGCGGGTTTACCGTCAGCACGCTTCAAAGCGTGCTGCGAACCATTCTGCTTCGGGCGAAGCGTCGCGTTTCGGCTAGACATGGTTTGTAGACAACTGTAGGGCCGGAGTTTACGCAGCACTCCGCACAATGTACCCCGCATCCCTTTATAGAGGCGGGTACTGGCCCTCACAATGGTACGTTGGTACTAGCGAAGCGGGGTTGTTACGTCGGGGTTTGCATCTGATCAACAGAGAACTCTTTGATAAGTTCAGCGCCAACTACCGAGCCGGAGGATTGGCGTTGCGCATCGCGCTCCGGTAGTAAGATAGGAGCGCATGAACAAAGCTGATAAGCCATCGAGCGGGCCGACGCCTGTAGCCGGGGGCCTCGCGGACGATCTGGAAGAGCTGCTCCGCGCGGAAGAATCCGATCCGTTCCGCACCCTTGGCCCTCATTGGATTCAGCGGGACGGGAAACCGTCCCTGGCCATCCGGGCGTTTCGTCCGGACGCTCACGAGCTAACGATTTTGTGGGGCGCTGGCAAGACTGCATTTCCTGCGGCGCAAATTCATCCGGCAGGCATCTTCGAAGCAGTCATTCCAGCCAGCGCGCTCGGACTGGACGGACGAGAAGCCGTCGCGCCGTCCGCGTATCGCCTTCGATTCCGCATTGAAGGCGGCGCCGAAATCGAAACGTACGACGCGTACGCTTTTCCGCCTGTCCTCACTGAATACGATCTGTATCTTTCAGGCGAAGGCACGGATTACCTGAAATACGAAAAGCTAGGCGCGCACGTGCGCGAAGTTGCGGGTGTGAGCGGAGTTCATTTCGGCGTGTGGGCGCCGAACGCGATGCGCGTCAGCGTCGTCGGCGATTTCAATTCGTGGGACGGGCGCGTGTCCCCGATGCGCAGCCGCGGCGCGAGCGGCATCTGGGAACTTTTTCTGCCCGGGCTGGATGAAGGCGCGCTGTACAAATTCGAGATTCGTTCCCGCGCGGGGGCGAACTCGGGTTGAAGTCCGATCCTTACGGATTCGCGGCCGAGCTTCGCCCGAAGACCGCGTCGGTTGTCTGCAACATTAACCGCTACGAATGGAAAGATTCCGCGTGGCTCGCAGCGCGCGCCGCGCGCGATTGGCTGCATTCCCCGATGTCCGTTTACGAAGTTCACCTCGGCTCCTGGCGGCGCAAAGCAGACGAAGGCGACCGCTGGCTCACGTACCGCGAACTCGCGGAAGAGCTGATCCCCTACGTGAAGCAGATGGGCTACACGCACATTGAATTGATGCCCATCATGGAGCATCCGTTCGACGCTTCGTGGGGCTACCAGACCGTCGGCTACTACGCGGTGACGAGCAGGTTCGGATCGCCCGCCGATTTCATGTACTTCGTGGACCGGTGCCATCAGGAAGGCTTGGGCGTGATCCTCGACTGGACGCCCGCGCATTTCCCGCGCGACGCGCACGGCCTGGCATTTTTCGACGGCACGCATCTTTACGAGCACGAAGACCCGCGCCGCGGCGCGCATCCCGATTGGGGCACGCTCGTCTTCAATTATGGCCGCAACGAGGTGCAGAATTTCCTGCTCTCGAACGCGCTTTTCTGGATTGATAAGTACCACATTGACGGCCTGCGCGTGGATGCGGTCGCCTCGATGCTCTATCTGGATTATTCGCGCGCGCCGGGCGAATGGATTCCCAACGCGTTTGGCGGACGCGAAAATCTGGAAGCCATCGCGTTCCTGAAGCGGCTGAACGAAGTGCTGCACGTGCGCCATCCCGGCGCGCTGATGATCGCCGAGGAGTCCACGTCCTGGCCGGCGGTTTCGCGGCCCACGTACATCGGCGGACTCGGCTTCGATTTGAAATGGAACATGGGATGGATGAACGACGTGCTGCAATATATGTCGCTCGATCCGATCCACCGGCAATTCCAGCACGGCAAGCTGACGTTCTCGATGCTCTACGCATTCCACGAGAATTTCGTCCTGCCGCTTTCGCACGATGAAGTGGTGCACGGCAAGAAGTCCCTGCTCGAAAAAATGCCGGGCGACGATTGGCAGAAATTCGCGAACCTGCGGCTGCTCTTCGCCTATCTTTTCGCGCATCCGGGGAAAAAGCTTCATTTCATGGGCAGCGAACTCGCGCAGCGCAACGAATTCTGGGAAGCAAGCTC
The DNA here is from genome assembly GCA_963818605.1 of uncultured Acidobacteriota bacterium. Classification (GTDB taxonomy): domain Bacteria; phylum Acidobacteriota; class Terriglobia; order Acidiferrales; family UBA7541; genus Palsa-295. Next base: position 396,655 of record CAWFSW010000011.1, on the reverse strand, counting down.
GGTGGATTGGGAGCTCGAGGCTTCGCCGTGGCACCGAGGCGTTCAGCGCCTGGTCGGCGACCTGAATCGCCTGCACGTCAAGGAGCGCGCGCTGCACGAAGTTGATTTCGAATGGTCCGGCTTCGAATGGCTGGAAGTGAACGATGCCGCCGCCAGCGTGCTGTCGTTCCTGCGGCGCGCGAAGGACGGCGAGGAGTTCGTCGTCGCCGTCTGCAATTTCACGCCGGTCGTGCGCGAGAATTACCGCATCGGAGTTCCCCGCCCCGGCTTCTATCGCGAAATCCTCAACTCGGATTCGACATTTTACGGAGGCACGGACGTCGGCAATTCCGGCGGCGTGCGCGCCGAGCCATTCCCGTGGAACGATCGCCCCTACTCGATCAAGCTGAAGCTTCCCCCGCTCGCCGTCACGTATTTCAAGCCGCAGAGAGATTGACAATCCGACCAGGATTGGCAATCCCGAACGACCAGCGGGAGCCGAGGGATCGCGCTTGCCCAACCGTGGTCTTCGTAGGGACGCTGCTGAGCCGCGGCCGATGTTACCGTCCCACAAATCGATCACATGCATCGGTTGTCGGCAGCCCACATTTTTCTTGCTGTCGGACTATAATCCGTAGGAGTTTGTGACCGGACGGACTCATGGCGAACAACGAACACATTGAAATGCTGAAGAAAGGTGTACGAGCTTGGAACGAGTGGGCAAAAACTGGCCGCGATAGCGTGATCGATCTCTCCGGAGCAGATATGTCAGGAATCAATCTGCGCCCGATAGACGTGTATACCCATGTTGAGCTTGACCTCGCCAACTTGGCCAACGTCAATCTCTCCAAAGGGAGCCTGGGTGGGGCCAGCCTAATAAATTCCGACCTCAGTGGAGCCAATTTACACGGGACAGACCTGAGTGGCGCCGACCTCTGGGGAGCGTGCTTAGACGGCGCCGATCTAACTGGCACCATTCTGTATGATACTGACTTCACGGAGGCATCTCTTGACGGGGCTGACTTCAGCGGATCAGTAATGGACGGCACTAGATTCGGCGGCGTAGATCTCGCAACCGTCAGGGGCTTGGACTCAGTCCGGCACGAGGGACCCTGCCGACTCGATATCGACACCCTCTTTCTATCCGGGGGAAAGATACCGCACGTGTTCTTACGCGGTGCGGGCGTGCCCGACTCATTAATTACCTACGCCGACTCGTTGATTGCCGAGCCGATCGAGTATTATTCTTGTTTCATCAGCTACTCCACTAAAGACCAAGGATTTGCTGACTTACTTCACTCGCAACTGCAAAATAAAGGCACGCGGGTGTGGCTGGCAACCGAGAATCTGAAAATTGGCGATAAGTTCCGCGCGAAAATTGACGAAGCCATTCGCCTTTACGACAAGCTCTTGCTGGTGCTATCCGAGCATTCGGTAAAGAGCCCGTGGGTCGAAGCAGAAGTTGAGGCAGCGTTCGAAAAGGAACGAAAGCAAGGCCGGACCGTTCTCTTTCCGATTCGATTGGATGATGCGGTGATGCACACCGAAGAAGCGTGGGCTGCGGAGATTCGACGGACGCGACACATCGGCGATTTTCGAAAATGGAAAAATCACGATGAATGCCGGAAAAATCTTGCTCGCCTGCTACGCGATCTAACTAGTTCCGCTCGGAAGACGAATATCGGCCTTGGTCGTCACTAAAAGCCCCCCTGAAGTTCGATCACTGCGGGCGCCCACACCCAGCCGGGCGCAGTGCCCAGAAAATTCGACGCAACTAGCATCAACGCTAACCTAATGCAGCGCGGCCAGAGTTGCTGCTATTTCTTCGTCTTCGCGACAGAAATAGCTCGACCCAAGCAGCGAGGCCATGAATTTCTCGAAGTTCAATTCAGGCGCTGGCTCTTTGTATTTTCCTCGAAGTCCGGTCTTGGAATCCGAGAGAAGAAAGCAGGCCGAGTCATATAACCTTTCGCGTACAAGTTTCGTTAGTAGGATTTCATAGCGCTTCGCATAAGAAGCGGCCTTGAATTCCGGAAAAACTTTGAAATGTGGTTCTTTGGCTCGAACAGGACTGGAAGAACCAGGCGCATCCTGCAATAGCATCATGTAGCCAAGCCAGGGACGGGCCGATGGCTTGAAGGCTCCTTCCCTGTATGCAGCCCAAAGGTCGCATGCGCTGCCAATCGCTTCTTCAGTTCGGTTGTTGTAGTTGTTTCCGAAGGAACCCACTTGGGACTTGAATTCGATTCCAGCAAGAAACTGCCCATCTTCCACTATCAACAAATCCCACTTCTTCTCCGGGCGATACCATCCCGGCAGTTCAATTCGCGTCTGGCAATACACGTGGGCTTTCGGGAGGCCGTTCTCGCAAAGGCAGTCACGGACGAGCGTGACGAAACCGTCCATCTGGCGCCCGCCGGTGACGGCGGTTCGGGTTCCAGCATCGCGCGAGCCCGTTTTCGAGCCTTGTAGCTGCGATTGGGTCTCGCGGGTAGCCCAAAAATGGCGGATCGCTTTGCGAAGCCTCTTCTCGAGCTCGGGATTGAGGGCCATGCAAGAACTAGTGGGCAGCCTTCACTATGATTTGAGCCTTGCTGAAAAGGGAGGACGTGTCCTGAGCGATTCGCTTCTCCGCCAGCTTGAAATAATGACTGTCCACCTCGAACCCGATGCTGTTCCGGCCCCACTTCGCCGCTGCGGTCGTCGTCGTCCCTGTTCCGAGGAATGGATCTAGAACCGTGTCCCCGACAAAACTGAACATGCGAATCAATCTTTCGGCAAGTTCCATCGGGTAAGGAGCAGGATGGTCTTTCGTCGAAGCTCCCGTGACGCCACTCCAAATCTGCTGAAACCACTTCTTGTGATTTTCCGCCGAAATGAGGCTCAAAATCTTGGTCGGCATGTCCGGTGCTCGATATCCGCCCGGCTTGCGTTCCATCAGGATGAATTCGATGTCGTTCTTGATCACGGCATTCGGCTCGTATGGCTTGCCGAGAAATCCGGAGCCGCCTTCCACCTCATAGGCCGCATTCGAAATCTTGTGCCAAATGATTGGCGCCAGATTGTCGAAGCCAAGCTTTCGGCAGTGCTCCTGGATTGATGCATGTAGCGGGACTACGGTGTGTCGTCCGCCATTTTCTCTACGAGACAGGCAAACGTCGCCGACCACGCAGATCAAACGCCCGCCCGGAACAAGAGCTTCGAAGCAATGCTTCCAGACCTTGTCCAGTTGTTCCAGAAACTCGTCGTAGTCTTCGACGTGTCCTAGCTGCGCGTCGGTGTCCCTATACTCTTTGAGCGTCCAGTAAGGCGGTGAGGTCAAAACCAATTGGACGCTGCCAGGTGCGAGGCTCGGCATGCTCCGTGCATCGCCAAGGTTGAGATGGTGCACGGTTGGAATCGTGCGCACGGATTGCTCGATGGCCCGAACCGCGTCCTCATCTTTCGCGAGGCGAGGGATCAGTGTTTGCGGATCTTCCGAAAGAAACAATTCGCGCGGCACGAACGCAGACAGATCTGTCGCCTTCTCAGGCGACGTAGTCGCTAGCTTGCGTTTCGCAGCTACAGGCATGGGCTCAATCTTAGGAGCCTAAGTATAGCAACTCGTAAAGCCAAATGCAGTTTCCCGCTCCTCCAACGGCCACGATTCGAGAGAAGGCGGCCGTTCCTCCCCAATTTCGCACAGCTAGTTTTGTCACCTGTACTTTTTCTGTACTTTGTCCCAGCTTCTTCGCGTCACGAATTTCGATAGCGTCACTCTGGCGTTATGCGACACGAACACAGACTTGGCGTTGTACCCAAGCCCGGACTGCACTTTTTCTCTACCTCGCACGTTGCTCGGCAAGTAAACTAGTTGGGGATGAAAACTACCCGGTATTTCCGTGAACAAGTGCTGCGCAAAAGGCCCTATATTCAGATAGAGTGGTGCGAGAGGGTTCTCGCGAAGCCGGTGGCCACGGAAATCCAGCCGGACGGGCGAATACGATTCTGGGGAATCCTGCCGGAGCTTGACGGACGCGCATTGCGGGTAGTCACGCTCGCCGACGGCGAAACAGTGCATAATGCTTTTCCGGACAGGGATTTCAAAGTTCCTGTCGCATAGCTTGAGGATAGGGCCATGAAGCTAAATTACGACCGGGAAACCGACTCCCTCTACATTGATCTAAACGCGCGGCCTAGCGTGGATTCGCGCGAAGTCCAGGATGGCGTCGTGATTGACCTCGACGCTAAAGGCCAGATTGTGGGCATTGACATCCAGCATGCCTCTCAAATCCTGGACCTCGCGACGCTCGAAACTGAATCGCTTCCGACGGCAAGCGTGAAACAGCGCTAGCACTAATCAGTCTGCTCCGCCCAATTCCTCGTACAGCTAGTTTTGTCACCTGTACTTTTGTCCCAGCTTCCCGCGCCGCCCGACTCCGCTAGCGTCATTCTGGCGTTATGCGACACGAACATGAACTCGGCGCAGCACTCACGGTGACACCGGGACCCACTCCTGCGTCCCGCTCGCTCCAAGTGCAGCGGATTTCACGCCCTACCAGTCGCAAATTTACTCGACACACGTGTCGAGTAATTTTCGCCGTATCTCCAACAAAACAAACGATTGGGTACATCACCAAGTGACACAGATTTTCGGACTAGGTCTCCCAGTGTCGACGGCTAGTCGAGCCTGGGAGATCAGCCACCTACGCCTTTTTCTGCCGGGTTTCACGAATCACGAATCACCGTTTTCTAACCGACACAGATCCGGAGGGGTGGTCGCAGGCTACAAAAGCTGCCCACCTGAAGGTGGGCGCTACGAAGGCAACGGCGCACTACACTGCGGCGAGCGCGAGCTCTTTCGGTTCCGCGAGGGTGGCGGAGGGCCAGCTTTTCAGTTCGGGCATGCAGTGTTTTACGAAGCAGGCGATGTTGCGCTGGACCTCGTCGTGGGGCATGCCGCCGAAATTCAGATTGGGCATGATGCCCTGCATGTCTATCAGCTTTTTGTAGCCGGCGAATTTCTCGAGGACCTGCTGCGGCGTGCCCCAGGCCATGAGCTGGATGTAATCCTCGACGGCTTTGTCCTGACCGATTTCGTTGAGGTACTTGCTCATGTCGGCGTAGCGCTCGTAGCCCTTGGTCTTGTCGAAGTGCTTGCCGAGCATTTCGTAGTGGTCGAGCGCCTCGCGATAATTCGCGGCGAGGTACTTGCGCGCGAGTTCTTCGGCGCGGTCCGCGCTCTCGTCCACGAAGGTGAAGCCCGAACAGAACGGCTTGGGCGCATCCTCGTTGGGATGAAACTCTTTCCAGAGCGAGTGATAGCGCTCCATGTCGGCGGTGACCAGCTTCCAGGATTTTTGAATGATCACGAGCATGCCCAGGCCGAGCTTGGCCACCACGGGCACTGAATCCGCCGAAGCCGCGGCGGCGAACGAGCGGCCCTTGAATGATTTGAACGGCCGCGGACGAATTTCGCGGCGCGGCTGCTTCACGGTCGCTCCGCCTTCGATGAAGCCGGATTCGAGCGCGTCGAGCACGAGCTGCGCGTATTCGTCGAAACGCTGGCGGCCTTCGTTCTGGTCAATGCGCAGGCCTTCGAATTCGCGGCGAGCGAGGCCGCGGCCGAAGCCGAGGATGTAGCGGCCGTCGGAAACGTGGTCGAGGAGCGAAATCTGCTCCGCGAGGCGCACGGGATCGTGCCACGGCACAACGATCACCATCGAGCCGAGCTTGATGCGCTTCGTCCTGCCGGCGATGAAGGAGAGCACCTGGCACGGGTCCGGGCTGACCGAGTAATTGTCGAAGTGATGCTCGGTGACCCACACGGAATCGAAGCCGAGCGGCTCCGCCCGCTCGCAATTGCCGAGTTCCTCGCGCAAGAATTGGCGGTCGGAATAGCCGCCCAAGTGTTGAAAACCCGCTCCGTAGCCTACGTGCATCGCCTGCGTCTCCTTCGATGCCGTCGCGCCCGTCGCCGACGAATCACCTAACCGAGGCGCGCGGCAAACCCTTGAATTCCCCAGTGCCGGAAATATATCAGATTGAAGGCAGTGGCACTAGAAGCGCCAAGACTTACCACAGAGGACACAGAGGATGCACAGAGGGCACAGAGGGCACAGAGAAACCATACGAAGCGTGGATTAAGCGAGCCGACCGGATGACACCGATACTCGGATTGCGGCGGGGCGGTGTACAATCCACCGCTCTGAGGTTGGGGCGAGGATCGGAATTGAGCGCGGATGCCTGACAACGGCCAACATTTCGTCGCGGTAGTCGGCGGAGCCATCTCCGGGTCGGTGGCGGCGGAAATTCTGGCGGACCGCGGGATTCGCGTCGCCGTGATCGAGCAGAACAAACGTCCGTACGGCAAAATCGAGGACGGGCTGCCGCGGTGGCACGTCGAGCAGCGCAAGCAGGAGTATGGGCGCATTGACGCGCGGCTCAAGAAGCCGAATGTCTACTTCGTGCCTTCGACGAAGCTCGGGCGCGATCTGGAATTCCACGACTTCTGCCACAACTGGGGATTCTCGGCGGTGATTCTGGCGAACGGCGCGTGGCGCGACAGGGATTTGGGCGTGCCCGGCGCGCAGGAGTTCGTGGACAAGGGGCTCGTCTACCAGAACCCGTTCATTTACTGGTACAACCACAAGAACGAGAAGGACTACAGCGGGCCGCGCTACGAGACTCCCGACGAGGCGATCGTGGTCGGCGGCGGGCTGGCGTCCATTGACGTGGTGAAAGTGCTACAGATCGAGAACTACGAGCGCGCGATGAAGGCTCGCGGAATTTCGACGAGCATGCACGAGCTCGAAAAGGGCATCCCGGCGGCGTGCAAGGCGCACGGAGTGGATCCGCAGTCGCTTGGAGTGAAGGGGTGTCTGCTGATTTACCGACGGCGCGAGCAGGATATGCCTCTGGCGCAGCCGCCGGACAATGCTACGGCTGACCAAATCGCGAAGACCGAGATGGTGCGGCAAAAAATGCTGCGGCTGGCGCGCGACAAGTATCTGTTTCGAGTTCAAGATCGGCGACTGACCACCGGACTCGTCGTTGGGAATGGGCGAGTGGTCGGGCTGAAGGTGGCGGAGACGAAGATCGAAGGGCGGCGAGCGGAACCGATTCCCGGCTCGGAGCACGAGCTGCGAGCGCCGCTGGTGATTTCCTCGATTGGGTCGGTGCCGGAGATTCTTCCGGGCGTCGCGATGAAAGGTGAATACTACACGTTTACTGACGAAGATTTGCCACGCTACTCGGGCGCCGACCATGTCTTCGGCGTGGGGAACGTGGTGACCGGGCAAGGAAATATCCGCGTGTCGCTGGTGCACAGCCAGAAGGTTACGAAACAACTGATTGAGGAATATTTGCTCGCGGGAAAAGATAGCGCGACCGCTACGGCGGCGTTTGCATCGGCGGAAGCTCGCGCGACGGGACAAGCGCAAGCGGTTGAGGAAGCTGTAGAGTCTCTGCCATCCTTATCGCCGGACCAGATGGCGGCAATCGAGCGGCGCGTGCGCGCTCGCCAGGAGCGGGTGGGCTACACCTCGGACTATGACTCATGGATCGCCAAGGTGACGCCGCCTGACCTGGAGTAGCCGTCCAGCGCGAAGCTCTTACTGGTTCGACTGCGGCATCATCATCTGCGGATTGAATGGCACCGGCGTACCCACGATCCTGTCATGCGCGCCAGTGATCTGCTTGGTGAGCACCATCGAGCTCTTGCCCTGGGACTTCACTACGCCAAACGGAGCAACCTGGGCGCTGACCCACGTGTCGGTGCTGCCATCCTTGGAGCGGTAGTGCTCGCAGGCGAAGGTGCCCGCCGGAGTTGTCACGGATTCCTTGCCGACGTCCTCTGATTCGCCGCGAATGTCCACCTTCGGAGGAGGTTGGTTGCCCATGCGGCCCATTTGCGCCGGCATTTCCATCGGCGGACGTCCCGCCATTTGCATGATCATGCGCGTGGTCACGCCGTTGGACGAGTCTGGCGACATGAGGATCTTCATCACCATCTCGCCCATTCGTCCGGAGGTCATCGCCCACTCGAGCCAGTAGGCGTCCTTACCGTTTACTGTGTCTTTTCCAACGACCGTGAACTCGATCGTGGACTTGGCGCCATCGGTTGATGTCATCTCGTATTGCGCTCCGGAACCAACCGTCGGGTTGAAAATACCCTGCGGCATCGAAGGGCGCATGCCCATTCCCATCTGGGCGCTCGCTGCGACAGCCAGAACGGTCAGACAGAACACGCAAACCACTGCGATCCTCAAATTCGTCATGATGTCCTCTTTTGTGTGAAGCGTCCGAAGCTGGATTCGCCGGCAATTTTACCCGAATCTTCGCCGAACGCTCCGCCAACTGTGGAGGCTAGTTCAATTCTCGATAACTGATCAGGCGGATGGCGTTTGCCTCGACCGCGCGTCTCGATTCTGGCGCCAGCAGGGCGTCGAGCTCCGTTTGGCGCTGTTGCTGGAGGCGCGAGCCTGACTTCACCAGGTCGGCATCGAGGATTCCGGGATGCAGCATGATTTCCGTGCGGCCTTCCGGAACTGTGTCAATCAAGCGACACAATGCCACGGCGCTCAGGCGCCCTGTCACTGCCAAGCCGAGGAAATGATCCGGCGAGCGAAGCCCATATTTCCGCGCGAGGGAGTTGAACCACGACCCAACCGCTCGAACGGCGAGCGATGCCGCCATGTTTCCAAGCAAAGGCGCGTGCTCGCTTCGCGCTGTCCTCCACGAATCGCCTAGATTCTCGATGGGATTGCGCACGCGCGTGATTCCGAACTCGCGGGCTACCCGCCCGACCGCGCCCATGACTCGCGGATGGACATGCGTATGCTTGTGCGTATCCACATGAGTTAGCTCGATGCCCGCGCGGCGAATTTTTTCGAGCTGAGCGCGCAATTCCGTTTCGATTTCCTTCGTGCGCACGCTTCCCACGCTCACTCGGGCCACAAGTGCGCCCAGCGACAACGGCAACCGGCCTTCTGCGTCCGCAAGAGACGGAATTTCTTCCTTCGGAGCAACGGAGAAGCCTCCGGTGAGGACGAGATGGCATCCAATGCCCAGTTTTGGATTGGCTTTGGCCCGCTCGACGGCGTCATCAAACGCAGGGCCGTTCGCCATTAGCGTGGCGCTGGTCAGAATTCCATCACGATGCGCGCGAACAATTCCTTCGTTGACGCCCGTGGTGTATCCGAAATCGTCCGCGTTGAGAATTAAGTCTTTCATTTTGATCTGAGCGTTATCTTCCGGCGGGAGGGAATGTTATCACGCCGCGCTGAGGGTGCGGGACTTCGAGGATTTCTGACGAGACGCGCCACGAAGCAATTTGCGCGCCACATTTTTGCATAACGCGCAAATATTCATGAATCTTCCGTGAAAGTTTTCAACAGCTCTGTTGAAAACCGTGTGGAAAAGGTTCAGTCGTGATTCGAAATCTCGCGCCAGAGTTGACGTTAGCCCTCTTTGCACAAGTTCGGGGCAGATTCGCGCCGCGCAAATAGTTTTTTCGCAATTCCAGACGCATCAACCTGATTCTCCGAAAAGGGAAAGCAGGGAGAGGAAATTCCCAGACAAGGTAAGCGCAAAAGTTTCTTAGTACCAGTGCGGCGGCTGTTCGAGCTTGATCGAAACCGACTCCTGGTCCTTGTCCATGTCGTACCACATGCCGAATGTATGCCAGCCCTTCGCGATCACTTGAATCATGACCTTGCCCTGCGGGACCTCCGGAACCTTTACCGAACCCTCTTGATTCGTTTTGAAACTCAGCTCCTCCAGTTTCTCGTGACGCAAGAAACCGCCCGACATGTAATACCGGACATACACGCTGGCGTTGGAGACGGGCTGATCGTGCGGATCGTTGACCTGAATTCGTATCTTCGTGGTGAGCGAATCAGAGGACTTCTGTACTTTCTGATCCTGCTTGCTTGACGCTCGAGGCGATGACGGCGTAGAACCTTCCTGGCTCGGGTGGGTGTCCTGAGCGAAGCCGACAGTAGCGCATAGCATGATCCGGCTGCCAGCGCAGCGCCGCACCGGAAATTCAATCCGAATCGCCCGCAACTTGCCTTTGTGCTCATGACGCTTTCGTTTTTACCCTAATTAGATGTGGCGCTCAAGCTCTGGGTGCGCGTCAGTCTCGATCTACGATGGCCGTAGCAGGCGCAGAGACGAATTCTGTCACTTCTTCGCGGGTCTGACCGACTCTGAAATCCACTTCATGTAGTTGCGCGAGCCAACGGCGATCGGGATCGCGATGATTTCGGGCACCTCGTAGGTGTGCAACTCCCGGACCGCACGCTCGACGGCCGCAAATCGCCTGCGGGAAGTCTTCAGGACCAGCAGAAACTCCTTTGCCGACTCGACTCTTCCCTTCCAACGGTAAATTGACCGCACGGGCGCCTCAAACACGTTGCCACATGCCGCGAGCCGGGCCGCTACCAGCGCGCGGGCGATCTTCCGCGCTTGTCCCGCAGACGCGCATGTGACCAGAACCACGATTTTGTCCGTCATCTCGGCCTTTACTCTTGAGACGCCCCCTCGGGTGATTACCCGATACGTGCAGGTTGCGCGACAAGATACAATAGCGCCGCGTGACGAGCCAAGCGATCCATTTCGGGACTTCGGGCTGGCGAGGCATCATCGCCGAGGACTTCACTTTCCCGGGCGTGCGCCGTGCGTCGGTAGCAATTGCAGGTCACGTGCTTGCGCAAAAGAAATCCCCCACGCTGATTGTCGGCTATGACACTCGCTTCTTCTCGCCGGAATTTGCCCTGGCGTCTGCCGCCGTACTGCGGTCCCATGGTTGCCGCGTGCTCCTCTGTGGCGAAGCGACTCCAACACCGACGATTGCCCACGCGATCCTGCACGGCAAGCTGGATGGTGGCGTGAACATCACAGCCAGCCACAATCCGGCGGCATACAACGGGCTGAAATTTTCCGGGCCCGATGGAGGGCCGGCGCTGCCTGAAATCACAAAAGATATCGAGAAGCGCGCCGCGGCTCTGGAGGATGGGCCTCCCGATCTTCATCAGGTCGTGAACGACTTCCCGGGCATTAACCCGCGCGAGCCATATTTCGAGCAACTTCGCCGGATGATTCGATTCGACGTGCTCGCAAAAGCAAAAGGCAGTTTCGTCTGCGATGCGGTCCATGGATGCGGCGCCGGATGGCTCGACCGCATTCTCGCGGATCACGGCATTGCGGAAACCGAGATTCGCGCCGAGCGCGACGTGCTCTTTGAAGGCACGGGGCCCGACCCTTCCGAGGAGAATCTGGCGCCGTTGATGAAGGCGGTCAGCGAGAAGAAGGCCCTCGCAGGCCTTGCGACAGACGGCGACGCCGATCGCTTCGGCATCGTGGACCGCGACGGCACGTTCGTTTCGCCGAATCACATTCTGGGCCTCGTGTTCGACTATCTGCTGGAGACGCGCGGATATAAGCTCGGCGCTTCCCGCAGCGTCGCGACCACTCATCTGCTGGATGCCGTCGCGAAGCTTCACGGCGTGCAGGTGTACGAGACGCCGGTTGGCTTCAAGTACGTCGGACCGCTGCTCCGCGAAGATAAAATCGCGCTCGGAGGCGAGGAAAGCGCGGGCATGACGATTCGTGGCCATCTCCCGGAGAAAGACGGCATTCTCGCGTGCCTTCTTGTTGCGGAAATGATCGCGGCGCGCCAGGCTTCGCTCGCCGATCAGCTGCGCGATCTCTTTCGCCGAGTGGGCCGGGAATTCTGGCCGGTCCGCATGAATCTCCATCTTCCGGACGACGCGCAGGCTAAACTGCCCGCTCGATTGCGCGGCGATTTCAAGGATTTCGCGGGGCGCCATGTTGTGCGCACGGACCGCATTGATGGATTGCAACTGACATTCGACGACGGCGCGTGGGTTCTGATGCGCCCTTCGGGCACCGAGCCGGTCGTGCGCATTTACACCGAATCAACAACGCCGGCCGAATCAAAGAAACTCGCGGAAGATGCGCGCGCATGGATCGTGAAATGACAGAACCAACGATGAGCTTTGCCGAACAACTGCGCGAATTTCTCCGACGGAATGCGACCTGGTTTCTGGCCGCAGCGTTCAGCCTACTGCTGCTTCAGGATGTCTTTGGCACGCATGGAGTGCTGGCCATGCGCCGCGCGCAAAAGGAAGCCGCGACCGTTAGGCAGGAAATCAATCTCATCAACGACGAGAATCGCCAGTTGCAGGACCGCGTGAAAGCGCTGAAGAACGACTCAGCAGGCGATCGAGCACATTGCGCGCGAGGAGCTGGGGCTGGCGCGGCCGGGAGAGTATGTTTTCAAGACTTCGCCGAGGCCCGCAGACGCTTCGAAGCCCGCGCCGCAACCCGCTGACCCGCCGAACAATCCCTAGACGCTTTCCGCCGTTCGCGGAACCCGCCGGAATCTCGCCAGGATTTCCCCGCCGCGCCCTTTCCATCGTATCCGCGCTGTCGCCAGCAGAACCATCGCCGAGAAAATCACGAGCAGGCCGAGCGTCGCGATCGGAATCATTTGCGCGCGCTTGTGCAAGATCGAGAATCGCCCGTACACGAATTCGATGTGCACCCAATAGACAAGCAGGGAGGCCTGCCCCAGCTGAATCAGGGGACTGAATCCGAGTTGGCCCGGCCCCCAGCGGCACCACGCGTACACGGCGCAGGTGATGACCAGCAGGATTCCCGCACGCGCGAGGAAAAAGTTCGGGCTGGTGTGCCAGTAATCGTACACCGCGTAGAGATGAACAGGCAGCCCGTCAAACCATGATGAAAGATAAAATATGCTCACGCCTGCCGCGCCGAAAATCGCCGCCGCCCGGCCAGGATTCTTCGCCGGCCATTCGCTGAACAGCAGATATCCGGAGGCCAGCCCCGCGAAGGCAAACGCCGCCCAGGGAAAGATCGGGAAAAGCCATGGCTGTGGCACGTTGAATGTGTGGACTCCATTGATATACGACTCGAGATACCACGGCAGCCAGTGCGGCCGCCAAGTTGTCCAGAGCGGTGGCGTGGCGAGCGAGATCCCGAGTGCGAGCGCGCCGGCCAGAATCGAATTGGCCGCGCGGTTTCGCGCCATCCAGTTCGCGGCGCCCATGAGCATCAGCGAGATCCCGATCACGTTGAGCACGTCCACGCGGAGCAGATCGGTCCACGGGGACCACGGCTGGCCGAGCACGAACTCCTGCACGCGAAACAGCAGCCCGAGTCCGAGGATTTCAGCGCCACGCCGAATTGTGGTGCGCGCAATCGCATTCGGCGCGATTCCCTTTTGCCGCATCCGGTCCGTTAACAGCGCGCAGGAAATTCCAGCGAGGAAGAGGAACAGTGGAGCAGGCAGAGTGCCGCCCAGCTGCGACCAGCCAATGAACGAGGTCTGCCGGGCCGCGCCGCCGAGCCACGAGTCGTAGCAGTGCGTCTGAAACATCAGCACGCAGGCGAGCCCGCGCATCCAGTCAATGTAGGCGAGCCTTTGTTTTCCCGATGGGGCGGGCGCGTTTGGCACGCGACAGCATCGCCGAGGCCGGAACCCAAATCAAGTTCTTATCGCCTCGCGGGCGGCGTCCGGTAAAATCATCGTTCATGACAGGAACGACCCAATCCTGGCAAATGAGTTTCCCAGCGGCGTTCGTCATCTGGGCGTTCGTTGTCGCGGCCGCGGCGTACGAAGGCGTTCGGCGGGGCTTCCACGGCCACGCGTTCTTTATCGCGCTCGGAATCGCGGCGCTTCTCTTCGCTTTCGAGTTGTTCCTGGCCGCACCGCGCGTTCTCGCGTCCGCCCAACGCGCGCTCGGTGGACGCGGCGGGCTGCTCGCGCCACTCGTGCCACTTTTCGCTGTCCTTGTCTATTCGCTCGCGGTGACGGGCAATTGGAAGATGCTGCTTTTCGGCGCGGCCTACGCTGTGCTCCCTGCGCTTCTTCTCGCGAGCAGCGCCGGAAAATCGCCGTGCACGTGGGAAGACTACGCTGCACTGCTGATCATCTGGCTGCCGGTCGCGCTTCCCGTGCCAAATCGGCTGATGTATCGCGTCTTCCCCTATCCGCCGCCGCTGACGCACACGCTCGCTATTCTCATGGCGCTCGGAACGGCCGTTGCTGCGTTCGTGCTGCTCCGTCGCCTTGATGGCGTGGGCTACGCGGTCGCCTGGGGACGGGGCTCTACCGCGAATTTTGCAATTCACTTCGCGATATTTGCTGCGATCGCCATACCGATCGGCCTGAAGATGGGCTTCCTGGCATTTAATCCGTCGCTTGCGCGCGCACGAAGTTCTCCACTTACGGCGCTCGGAGTTTTGTTCTTCACCGCGTGGCCCGAGGAATTTCTGTTCCGAGGATTGCTGCAGAACCTGCTCTCAAGAGCGATGAAGAATCAATGGGCGGGGTTGATCGTGGCGTCGGTGATTTTCGGATTCTCGCACATCTTTCACGCGCCATTTCCGAACTGGAAGTACGTGCTACTGGCAACGATCGCTGGATTATTTTATGGGCACGTGTGGATGAAAACGCGGTCGCTCCTGCCCGGCACTTTCGTCCACGCGCTCGTGGACATTTCCTGGCACATCCTCTTTCGATAAGTCAGAGGAGTTTTCGTCCCGTTATCTTCGCTGGTTTCTGCGCGCAGCAATCTGCCGCGACCGGCGCTCTCCAAGCCACTGTCCTAATATGAGTGCGAGATTGATCGCGATCAGCGAGGCCAAAAGCAGAAGCAGCGTGCGCTCGGGCGACATGCCGTGCCTGTTATCGTTCCAATAGTAATAACCGACGAATCCGTTTGCTATGAGCAGCAGGAACGTCGTCTGCGTTTTCACTTCACGATTCCGGCGAGCGGGCTCGAAGCGGTGGCGTATAACTTTTTCTCGATTCTTCCGGCGAGGAACGCCTTCCGCCCCGCTTCCACGGCCGCGCGCATTGCCTCGGCCATCAGCACGGCGTCTTGCGCGCCGGCAATCGCCGTGTTCATCAGGACGCCGTCCGCGCCCAACTCCATCGCAATCGCCGCGTCCGATGCGGTGCCGACGCCCGCGTCCACGATCAGCGGCACTTCCGTAATGCGCTCGCGCAGAATGCGCAGGTTCGCGAGATTCTGAATGCCCATACCCGAACCAATTGGCGCGCCGAGCGGCATCACTGCCGATGCGCCTGCGTCAATCAGCTTGCGCGCGACGATCAGATCGTCGGTCGTGTACGGCAGCACGATGAAGCCTTCCTTCACCAGCGTCTTGGTCGCTCGAATGAGCTGCTCGGTATCGGGGAAAAGCGTTTGCTCGTCGCCGATCACTTCCAGCTTCACCCATTCGGAAAGTCCCACTTCGCGGCCCAGTCGCGCCGCGCGCACGGCTTCGTCGGCTGAATAGCAGCCGGCGGTATTCGGCAGGATGAAAATCTTGTCGCGGTCAATGTAATCGAGCAGCGATTCCTTCGTGCGGTCGGTCAGGTTAACGCGCCGGACGGCGACCGTCACCATGTCCGCGCCCGAGGCCGCGTGCGCTCGCGCCATCTCCTGAAAGCTGCGATATTTTCCCGTGCCCACGATCAGGCGGGAGTTGAATGCGCGTCCGGCAATCACCAGTTGGTCCGTCATCGAGATGTCTCCACTTCCATTGTACCGTCCGGGACTTTCACTGCGCTACGCCGTGCGCTGCGGCCGCGGCTCTTCGACGTCCGCATAGAGCCGCGCGATCACATCCTGATACCGCTCCTCGATCACGCGCCGCTTCAATTTCATCGTGTACGTTAGTTCGCCGCTCGCGTATGTGAAATCTTTTTCGATGAGCGCGAACCGCTTCGGCTTTTCGTATTGCGCCAGAGGCGCCGTCAGCCGCTCGAGCTCGCGCGTGTAGAGGTCCCTCACCCACGGATCGGACAGCATCTGCGCGTGCGTGGAGAACTCGCGGCCGGCCATGCGCGCCTCTTCCTCGACGCCCGCGAAATTGACGACGACCAGAACGGAGGTGAACTTTCTTGTGTCGCCGACGACCATCGCGTTCGTGATCAGCGGAGACGTTTTCAGCAGGTTCTCGATCGGCGCCGGCGCGACGAATTTTCCGCCGGCCGTCTTCAGGAGTTCTTTCTTGCGGTCGGTGATGAGGAGGTAGCCGTCTTCGTCGATTCGCCCAATATCGCCGGTGAGCAGCCAGCCATCGGGCGTGAACGCTTCGCGCGTTTGATCGGGCTTGTTGTAATACCCCTGCATCACGCACGAACCCTTCACTAGAATTTCGCCGTCCTCGGCGATCTTTACTTGCACGCCCGCAATCGGGCGCCCTACCGTGCCTACTTTGTACGTCTTCGGCGTGCTCGCGGTGACGACAGGCGACGTTTCTGTGAGCCCATAACCCTGATAGACGGGCAAACCAACGGTCCAGAAGAATTCCAGTAATTCGACCGCGAGCGGGGCGCTGCCCGACGTGAATGTGCGAATCCGCCCTCCCATGCCGTCACGGAATTTCGAATACACCAGCAGGTTCGCCAGGCGCCAGCGCAGCTTCACACTCCATGGCACAGTCTTGCCGTAGGCGCGCCACGGCGCGGCTTGCGTTGCCACGCGCAAGGCCCAATCGAAAATCGCGCGCTTCAATCCCGTTTCGCGGTGCCCTTTTTCAACGATGGTCGCGTAGATTTTTTCAAAGAAACGCGGCACGGCCGCAACCATCGTGGGATGAACCTCGAGAAGCGCCTGCGACACTAGCTCGGTTTGTTCGATATACGCCACGGTAACGCCGCGAAAAAAGTAGCTGTAGTCCACGACGCGTTCGTAAACGTGCGAAAGCGGCAGGAACGATAGCGCCAGATCTCCCGGCAGCGTTTCGAGGTCCTTGGCCGAATCGAGCGCGTTCGACGTGAGATTCGCGTGACTCAGCATCACGCCCTTGGGCTCGCCCGTTGTGCCGGAAGTGTAGATGATGGTGGCGAGTTGTTTGCCGGTCACCTCGGCGGCGCGGCTTCTGTACCGCGCGATGTCGGCATCGCCAGCTGTGGCGATCAGCGCGTCGTAACGCAGGATTTCGCCATGGAGATCGGCGGGAGGCGCAACAGAAATCACATGCTCGAGCGCCGGCAACTGGCCGCGGCACTCGGCAATTTTTCGCGCCTCGTCTTCTCCCGAGGTGAAGACGACGCGCGCGCCCGAATCTTTCAGGATGTAAGTGAGTCGGTCGAGCGATTCGTGGAAATAGACCGGCACGCTGACCGCGCCTAGCCCCTCGATAGCAAAATCCGCAATCGCCCACTCCGGGCAGTTCGGCGCGAATAAACCTACGCGGTCGCCGGGCTGAATACCGAGTTCCGCGAGCGCACGGGACAAACCCGCCACACGCCGTAGCATCTCCTTCGCCGAAATGGATTCCCAGACCGCGGCCTGCGAACCATGTTGCGTGCGATACATCTGCGCGCGCGGATTCGCGAAATTGTCCACGGCGTCGAGAAAACATTTCGTGATCGTCGGGTAAACCGCGGGCATCGTCGCCACTCTAGCCCACGGACGGCTTCCGCGCAATCGAAGGCCTTGGTGGGTAGTGCCCCAAGTTGAGCGTTCGGGGCAGAAACGCTTTCCTCAGGGGCTAAAGCCCCACTTCTGCCGACTGTTATGTCGGAGCTGAAGCTCCGATCCCCTAAAAAGCGTAAAAGACGCGCTGCACGATTCGAAATTAGGACACTACCCCTCAGTGTGAGGCAACCGCCTGAGGCCTGACGTACTTGACGAGTGCAGCCAGGAACTCACCGGGATTCGTAGCGTACGCAAAGTGCCCCGCGTGCTTGATGAGGACCATTTTCTTGCGGGGGGGCGCGAATCTTCCGAAAGTAGTCCTGGGCGACGCTGGTTGGCGTGATGTGATCCTCCTGCCCCTGGATGATGTAAAAGGGAACCCGCATGTCATAACCCTCTGTTGCCGGCAAATCAATCGCCGTGAGAGTGGAAAACAACAGCGGAATCGTGAACTGCCCTCCGGCGATCCAGTCCTGGACGTCTTGTGGCGAAAAATTCTGAGCTGTGCGCACAATGTCCATTTGCTTCCGCAGGTGCTCTGCGTCCGAAGGGGCCAGATAGTGATTGAGCCACTTTTGCGCAGTGAAGAATTTCGGGCCCCACTCATACGGCGGCGGACCAATTTCCCGTAGCTCACGGAGTGCGTCCTGGTTTCCTTCGGATTCGGCCCGTTTCATGGCGTACGCATATTGCACCGCCGTGGTTTGGGACCAGCTGACCACCTGCCCTGTGCCAACGTAGGCGTAGAAGAGATCTGGGCGCTTCTTGATCATGTTGACGCCCAGGAACGAACCCCACGAATGCCCCACAAGAATGACCTTGTCCTTGTTGAGACGCCGCCGTGCGTATTCGACGACCTCGATCCCGTCGTCCACCATGCGCCCAAGAGTCATATCGGGCGTGGTCTTGCCATTGCGGCCGAACGTCTTTCCCGCGCCGCGTTGGTCCCATTGCACGACGGTAAAATCCCTGTACCAGCCTGTGTAGAACTGCTCGAAAGGGGTCTGCGCCTCCGCCGGCCCGCCATGCACCACCACGATCACCGGATTCACCTGATCGTCGCCATGAATATCGATCCACTGGTCGATTCCGCCAATCCTGACGAATTCGCCGTCCGAGATTGCCGCGCCCGACTGGTTTTCTCCACGGGCGGTGCTGACCAATCCGCCACCCGCCATGACAGCTACCATCACGGCAGTGATACCCAACGAAAGCCATCGCATAGTCGAGCGCCTCCGACAGTTGGATACGGAGGCGCGAACCAAAATGTTCCAGCGCTTACAAGGGGTGTCGCTCGCGCACTGACTGGATCCCAGAAGTCCGCACTACCTCGCGCTTGCACTCGGCTTGTTCCGTACTAAGATGATGCCGTGAATGCTCGGATCGAACGCGGATCATTGCGGGGAGTTCAGCCATGGTGAAGCTCGCCACGGATGAAGCGGCCGGTTATCAACCCGTGCGCGCGCCGCGCGGCACTGCGCTTTCCTGCAAAGGCTGGCAGCAGGAAGCGGCGCTGCGGATGCTGATGAACAACCTTGACCCCGAGGTAGCCGAAAAGCCGGAAGATTTGATCGTTTACGGCGGGCGCGGCAAAGCGGCGCGCAACTGGAAGTGTTTTCACGCCATCGTCGCGTCGCTTCGCGCGCTCGAAAACGATGAGACGCTTCTCGTGCAATCGGGCAAGCCGGTGGGCATCTTCCGCACGCACTCGTATGCGCCGCGCGTGCTGATCGCGAATTCAAATCTTGTTGGACACTGGAGCGACTGGAAGAATTTCGACGAGCTCGACCGCGCGGGCCTGATGATGTACGGCCAAATGACCGCCGGGAGCTGGATTTACATCGGCTCCCAGGGAATTTTGCAGGGCACGTATGAAACGTTTGCCGCGGCCGGGCGAAAACACTTTCAGGGCGATCTTGCCGGAAAGCTTATCGCGAGCGGTGGCATGGGCGGGATGGGCGGCGCCCAGCCGCTGGCTGCGACTCTGAACGGCGCCGCGTTTCTTGGAATTGATGTTGACCCGGAGCGCATCAAGCGTCGCGTGAAAAGCGGTTACTGCGACGTGATGGTGAACGATCTCGACGAGGCGCTGCGCATCCTGAAAAACGCCGTTCGCACGCGCGAAGCCACATCGGTGGGCCTCGTCGGAAATTGCGCGGACGTGATTCCCGAACTCGCCCGCCGCGGCGTTGTCCCCGATCTGCTTACCGACCAGACCAGCGCGCACGATCCCGTCGGCGGCTACATTCCACAGGGGCTCAATGTCGAGCAGGCTGCTGAGCTGAGACAAAGCGGTCCTGACGCGTATCGCAAGCGCTCGCTCGAATCCATGGCCAAGCACGTCGAAGGAATGCTCGCGCTGCAAAAGCTGGGCGCGGTCACATTCGACTACGGCAATAACATTCGCACGTTCGCTTTTCAGCAGGGCGTGAAAAACGCCTACGATTTTCCCGGCTTTGTGCCCGCCTACATCCGCCCTCTTTTCTGCGAAGGCCGCGGTCCGTTTCGCTGGGCCGCGCTTTCCGGCGAGCCGTCGGACATCCATCGCACGGACAAGCTCGTGCTCGAAATGTTTCCGCACGACGAAATCCTGTGCCGCTGGATCGCGCTCGCGCAAAAGCGTGTGCGATTTCAAGGGCTGCCTTCGCGCATCTGCTGGCTGGGCTATGGCGAGCGCGAAAAGTTCGGCCTCGCGCTCAACGATCTGGTGGCGCGCGGCGAATTGAAAGCGCCCATCGTCATCGGCCGCGATCACTTGGATTGCGGCTCGGTCGCGTCGCCCTATCGCGAGACTGAAAAAATGCGCGACGGCTCCGACGCGGTCGCCGATTGGCCGCTGCTCAATGCCCTGCTCAATACCGCGAGCGGCGCAAGCTGGGTTTCGATTCACAATGGTGGCGGGGTTGGCATCGGTTACTCGCTTCACGCCGGGCAGGTCATAGTCGCTGACGGAACGAAGGAAATGGCCGCGCGCATCGAGCGCGTCCTCACGAACGATCCCGGTATCGGCGTCGCGCGCCATGTGGACGCGGGGTATCCCGAGGCCATTGATTTCGCTCGCAAATCCGGCATCAAAGTTCCGATGCTCTGAGTAGCCGATTCGCTTTGTCGCGATAGTGTTTCGCGATTTTGCGCGTTAGTATCGGGTTCGCCACTCCCATGCCCGATTGGCTGATCACCGGCTGCTCGGAATTGCTGACGCTGCGGGGTTCTGTCCCACGACGCGGAAGAGCCTTAGCGGAACTGGGCCTAATTCGCGATGGCGCGCTGCTGGTCCACGGCGACCGCATTACCGCAATCGGACCGCGCCGCCGCATTGAACGTCTCAAGGAAGCGCGCCGCGCCGTGAAATTGGATTTCGGCGGACGCGTGGTCCTTCCCGGCTTTGTAGACTCGCATACTCACCTGATTTTTCCCTCGAGCCGCGCTGCGGAATACGAGCAGCGCATTTCCGGAAAGACCTATGCGCAGATCGCGCGCGCGGGCGGCGGAATCCATTCCACAGTGAAGAACCTGCGGCACACCTCCTCGAATTCCCTGCTCGACAGCGCACGAGACGCATCTTCGGCAATTCGCGGCGCATGGAACGACGACGCTCGAGGCCAAGAGCGGCTACGGCCTCGATTGGAAGAGCGAGCTGAAGATCCTCGACGTCCTTCAACAGCTGCATCAGCAGCAACCGCTCGATATCGCGCGGACATTTCTCGGCGGGCACGTGGTTCCAGCGGAGTATCGCCGGCGGCCCGAGGCGTACGTGGACCTGCTGGTAAAGCGCTGGATTCCGACGGTCGCGACCGCCGGACTGGCGGAGTTCTGCGATGTCTTCTGCGATCGCGGCGCGTTCACGCTGGCGCAGGCGCGGCGGATTCTGAAGGCCGGTCGCGCGTGCGGCCTTGTGCCTCGCATCCATGCCGAGCAGCTTTCCCGCACGGGCGCGGCTCGCCTCGCGATCGAGCTGCAAGCGGCGAGCGCCGATCACTTGGAGAAGGTGGATGGTGGCGACATCCGCGCGCTCTCGCTCTCGAATGTCGTTTGCACTCTGTTACCCGGCTGCTGCTTTCATCTCGGCCTCGGACACTTTGCTCCCGCCCGCGAACTGATTGATGCAGGCGCGATCGTGGCGCTGGCCACGGACTTCAACCCCGGCACCAGCCCCACGCTCAGCATGCCGATGATTCTTGTCGCTCGCTTGCACGCAAATGCGCATGACTCCCGCCGAAGCCATTGCCGCCGCGACGATCAATCCCGCCTACTCGCTCCGCCAGCATGACCGCGTCGGCTCGCTCGAGGTTGGCAAGTATGCGGACCTCGCTGCGTTTGACGTGGCGAGCTATCGCGAAATTCCGTATTATTTTGGCGTGAACCTCTGCAGCTTGACGATGAAACGCGGCGCGATCATCCACTCCAAGAAACGCTGACCCATGAAGCAGCTCGTCGAGTGCGTTCCGAATTTTTCCGAAGGCCGCCAGTTGGCGAAGGTAAACGCCATCGTGGACGCCATGCGCGCGGTCCCCGGCGTGTATTTGCTCGGCCGGGAAAGCGACGCGGACCACAATCGCAGCGTGGTCACGCTGGTTGGCGAACCCGACGCAGTCCGTGAGGCGGCGGTGCGCGGCGTAGGCAAAGCCGCTGAGTTGATTGACTTGACGCGGCAAACGGGCGCGCACCCGCGCGTGGGCGCGACCGACGTGGTTCCGTTTATTCCCATCGAAGGGCATCACGATCGAGGATTGCGTGGTGCTGGCGAACGAAGCCGGCAAAGAAATCTGGGAACGCTTTCACATCCCCGTCTATCTTTACGAAGCCGCCGCGCAATGGCCGGAGCGAGTGAACCTCGAAAATATTCGCCGCGGTCAGTTCGAGGGTCTTCGCGAGGAAGTGCTTCGCAATCCGCAGCGCGCTCCCGATATCGGCGAGCCGCGACTGCATCCGACGGCCGGCGCCACAGTCGTGGGCGCGCGCAAATTCCTGATCGCGTACAACATCAATCTGAATACTCCCGATCTCGAAATCGCGAAGCGCATCGCCAAGACGATCCGATTCTCGAGTGGCGGCATGCCCTGCGTCAAAGCCATGGGAGTGGATCTGCGCGCGCGCAATCTGGCGCAGGTCTCGATGAACCTCACGGATTTCGAGCAGACGCCGATACATAAAGTCTTCGAAACGGTCAAGCGCGAAGCCGAACGCCTGGGCGTGGGAATCGTCGGCAGCGAAATCGTGGGCTTGATTCCCAGGCGCGCGATCGAAATGACCGCCGAGTTCTATCTGCACGTGGAGAACTTTTCTTCGGCGCAAGTGTTAGAGAATCGTCTGGAAGAATCGCTCATTGCGGCCGCGGAAAAAGGTCCGGTAAAGCTTGCGGCGCTCGCACAGCCGTTTATTGACGCCGTTGCGAATCCCACGCCCGCGCCGGGCGGAGGTTCGGTGGCGGCGCTGGCGGGGGCTCTGGGCGCAGCGCTGGGGCAGATGGTGGCCGATATTTCGCGCAAGAAGAAGTCGCTTGCGGCGCACGCCGAGCCGCTCTCTGGATACCGCCGACGAACTCCGCAAGGCATGCCGACGCGCTCGCGGAAGGGATCGACCGCGATGCCGCGTCATATGAATCCGTTATCACTGCGCATCGCTTGCCCCGCGAGACGCCGGAACAAAAGCTTCGCCGCGATCAAGCGATTCAGCAGGCGCTCAATGGGCGCGGTGAATGTGCCGCTTGAAATCGCGCGCCGGGCCGCCGAAGTATTTGAGAGGCTCGGGCAACTGGAACCGATGGCAGGACCGTCTATGCTTTCAGATGTCCGCGTGGGCCGAATGATGGCTGCGACCGCTGTTCGCGGCGCGCTGGAAAATGCGGCCACAAATCTCGCAGATATCACCGATGCGGACTTTGCCAATCGCGTGCGTTCGGAGGTGCTGTCGCTTGCATCACGCATCAACGAAAGTTCAGTAGCGACCGGCCAATAGAGTAATCTTGGATGTCCTGAGGTAAAAACGTGAAAAACGCACTTCGTTGGTTGTCCGGAGTTGGAATGCTGGCGATCGGCTTTCTGCTGGCGGCGCTGGCCATTGCTCCGCAGCCGAGTTCCGCGGGATCGCTCAGCACCGCGATCATTGGAATGTTTCCCAAGGATGTGGGCGAATTTACGTATGCCGATTTGAAGACGGCGCGGAAATATCCATGGTTCCCGCAGCTTCGCGAACAGCTCCTGCCCAGCCGTTTTCGCGACTTCGAAAAATTTCTCGCATCCGCGGGAGTGGATCCCAATGCGCAGGTTGATGAGCTCGCGTGGGCCGGAATCTCTGCCACGAAAACCACGGGAGAAGAAGTGGTCGGCGTAGCGCTCGGATCGTTCGACCCTTCGTCAAGCGAAGCTCGATTCAAAGCGCAGAAGCTCCCGATGATTGAGGTGCACGGCTACCACCTCTACGCCTTCGGCAGCGGGAGCGGCGCAGACGATATTCTGTTCATGTTCATTGACTCGAACACTGCGGCGTTCGGCCATCGCGCCGCTCTCGAAAAGCTGATTGACGTTCGCACCGGCGTGACGGAAAGCTTGCTGACCAACGACCTGCTTTTCCCTCTGATCGGCGAAACCAACGGGAACGGGATCATCTGGGGCGTGCTCGACAAGACGTACGCGCACCTGGCCATGCAGCAATTGATTGCCGCGAGGCGAGCCAGTTCGCGCAGGCAAGCCCGATCCTCAATCGCGTTCGCGCGATGACGATCACCGTCGAAGCGGATAAGGGCATTGACGCGCACTTCCAGGCTGTTTGCAGCTCGACCGGACGACGCTAATCTGCTTGCTGCCGGCATGCAGGGCGCGCTGATGATGCGCCGCTATCAGGAAGCGCAGGATCATCCGGACCTCGCCGGCGCGCTCGATCAGGTTCAGGTATCGCCAAGCGGAGACCGGCTGAAGGTGAATGCCCCGGTCACCCAGGACCAGCTCCTCTCACTGATCAAGACACGCGCTCTTGCAGCGCCGATGTAGAGATTGCTGCGGGCATTTACGTCAAATGTGCGGCTGAAATGGGTAGGCGTTTCGGACAGAAGCTGCGGGCAGGCGAACCAAAACGTTTTGTGTTACGTAGTCGAACCAGATTTGGCCGCGCCGCACGACTTGATGAGAGTGACGCGCACGAGGCCTTCACGCCCGTCGCATCGCACACGATCCGTGCCCGCGGCTTCCAGGCGCTTTCGAAATCCTTCGGGCTTCGCGCCGGCTGCGGATTCAATCGTTACCTCGAGTCTGTCCGAAAATTCTTCAACGATAAGTTTGGTCTTGGACGCGCCCGTTCGTTCGCCATTCGCGGAGATCAGACATCTCGCGGGACGCCTCGACTGCGGCGGTGGTGACATGCTCCTGCGTTTTTTCGGATAGCCCGGCCCGCTTCGCGGCATGAGAGACGACCACTCCGAGCGACGCAATCAGGCGCGGGTCATTGTCGAATGTGCACTCGATGCGGCTGGTTCGGCGGTCGGGGCCGCCGGAGCCTTGCCGACGGGTTCAGCGTTCATCGGTGATCGCCCGTTTCGCCCACTCGCACGTCACAGGCTTCGCGGCAATCCGGGCAGTAGTAGAGGCCGTCCTCACAGAGGCGCACGCTCTCCTGTGCCTGGCAAAAACAACAATACTTCTCGCACGTGCACTGTGCTTCCGGCTTGTCACACTGCTTGCAAATGGTAGTCACTGTGGCGGTCCTTCCGCTGGCAGCGGCATGGCCTGAACTTCATAGTAGGCCACACCCGGGCGTGAGACAAGCGCCGCCGACGCGGCGAATGTCGTCGTGGATTTCTTCGCGAGAAGAAATCGCCGGTGGAATCCCTATCTTTTCTCGTTCCTGGCTTTTTCGACAGGCAATGCGCGCTGCGCGGCCATTGTCGGCGCGAGTTCCGCAGCTGCTGTTGCGGGTGCGGGAAACGAAAGCTCGCGGCCATCGGAGATCGCGGCGGCTGCTTCGGTCAGTGTGTCGGGCACGGGCGAAGCCATCGGGACCAAAGCTCCTTCGGCCTCCTTCAGAAACGTCAAGCCGTTCTCGCCGCCGTGCCAGTCAATCGAGACCACGTCGCCGAGCGATACCTGGTTGGTTGCCAGCAAACTTGCGAGCGGATACACCACGTGCCGCTCGATTGCCCGCTTCAGATGACGCGCCCCATATTTCAAGTCCGTCCCTTCGCGGAGCAGGAAGTCCTTCGCCGGCTGCGTCACGCGGAAGAGGAACCTGCCCCTCGCTGTTTCGAGCACGCGCTGTTGCACCATTCCCAGCTCGATTTCCAGAATCTGCTCGAGCTGCTGCGAGCGCAACGGATGAAACACAACTACCTTGTCAATCCGGTTCATGAATTCGGGCGAGAATTTCCGCTTCGCGGCTTCCGACGCGGTTCGCTCGACTTTCTCGTCCAGCCCGACCTGAGATTCAGGCCGCACCAGAGGAGCGAATCCCATTCCGCCAGTCATCAGTTCGGTGATTTCTCCGCCGCCGAGGTTCGACGTCATAAAAATCATCGTGGCCGATAGATCCACGCGGCGGTTGTCGCCCAGCGTGAGCGTGGCTTTGTCGAGAATACCGAGTAGGAGCTGCCATAGAGCGTCCGACGCCTTTTCGATTTCGTCGAACAGCAGGAAGCTGATCTTCAATTTCTCCGTATGGTATTGCGCGAGCGCTTCCTGAGTGATCAGCGGATGCGTCTCGCGGTGCCCCAAATATCCCGGAGGCGAACCGATCAGCTTCGCAATTTCGTGCGAGTGCTGAAACTCCGCGCAATCCACCTTGATCACCGCGCGCGGATCGCCGAACAACACTTCGGCCGTAGCTTCCACAACGCGCGTCTTCCCCGCTCCGGTCGGTCCGAGGAACAGGAGGTTCCCCACCGGGCGTCCCGGTGAATTCAGACCGGCGCGAAACACCTGATACAGGTCCACCACGGCCTGCACCGCTTCGTCCTGCCCGACGATCTTCCGACGCAGCCCCCCCTCGAAATCGCGCGACTCTACGCTGCGCAGGGTTGGGTCGAGTTGTAGTGCTTGCGCGCCCATGGTCATACTCCCTACCGGAACTTTCTGCCGCTTTCAGGATTGCGCGGTTCGGAGCGCTCGAATTGATCGAGCTTGACGTCCACCGTTGAACGCAGCAATCGTAATTGCGTGACCAGTTCCCGGCTCGAATTGGCTCGGTCCGTCAGCACCAGCATAGGCGGCGACAGATCGGCCAGGTCCAGGTTAAGGTTGCGAAGCGAATGCATCAGGTTTTGCAAATACAGCGACCGTATATTGAACAGCTCGACTCGGCTGCTCACCCGCTCGCGCAGGTGCGACCAATCCAAATCGAGGAAAGGGTGGCTCCGCGAAACCGTGCGGACCACTTCGTCGGTTATGCGCGGCCGTTCCCCCAACCGCGCGAGCTGCAACTGTTGCACTTTTCCCTGCCGGCGCACGTTATGCACCAGGAAATAGGTGTTGCCTTTTCGCCGAACGAAAGCCACAACTGTCTCCTTCTGGCCGGGCAAGACGTCCAACTGCGCCGTAGTGTATGGCCCATCCACTACACCGTCAATGGTACGATGCAATAGATGGCGCGAAGTTGCATCGAATTGGTTAATGCCGGTGAGGAACTCGCGCCGGGCCTGGAAACGCTGAAAACGGGGCTTTTGCCGCGCTTTTCACGTGGAATCGGCGGGCAATAAACTATCGTACTCGTTTAGATGCTGAATCGAAGTGCCGCGTAGCCCGCAAGGAGACGAAGTCATGTCCTGGGATCCCGTCTATCGGCTGGTAAAACAAATCCCGCGCGGGCGTGTAACTACGTACGGGAAATTAGCGCGAAAGCTCCGGTTTCGCGGCGGCGCGCGAGCGATTGGCTACGCGATGGCCGCTTGCCCGAGCGGGCGCGGCATTCCCTGGCACCGCGTGGTTGGCGCGGGAGGGCGACTGATCATTCGCGAACCGTACGGCAGCCTACAGCGACGCTTGCTCGAAACCGAAGGCGTGATGATCGACGGCAGTCGAATTGATATGCACGCCTACGCGTGGACCCGGACCAAGAAAAAGAAGAAGCCGGCTGGACGCAAGCGCGCGAGGAAGCGCTGATTCGCGCCGCCGTCGCGATTGTGTTATAGAATTGCGTCCCCGAGACGAAGGGATTCATTCCGTGGGCGAGCCAATCATACAGGTCGAGGATCTCTACAAAAGCTACGATGCCGTGGAGGCCGTGCGTGGCGTCAGCTTTGCGGTCGAGGAAGGTGAAGTGTTTGGCCTCCTCGGACCGAATGGCGCTGGGAAAACCTCTTGCGTGGAAATCCTGGAGGGCCTGCGCACGGCCGATCGCGGCAAAGTGCGCGTGTGCGGTCTCGACCCGCAGACGAGCGGCGAGCGTTTCAAGGAAAAAATCGGCGCCGTCTTGCAGGCCACTGCCCTGCCCGACAAACTCCGGGTGAAGGAAGCCATCGAACTTTTCGCGCAGTTCTATCGCAAACGGGCGAACACGGACGATTTGCTGCGGCGATTCCAGCTGGACGAAAAGCGCGACGCCTTCTACAGCCATCTCTCGGGCGGCCAAAAACAGCGCCTGGCGCTCGCAATGGCGCTGGTGAACGATCCCGAAGTCGTATTTCTCGACGAGCCAACGGCGGGCCTCGATCCGCAGGTGCGCCGCGAGATTTACGACATCATTGAAGAGCTCAAACGCGGCAAGAAAACTGTTTTGTTGACCACGCACTACATCGAAGAGGCCGAGCGATTGTGCGACCGCGTCGCTATCGTGGACCACGGCCGCGTAATCGCGCAGGGCACGCCACGCGAGCTGAAGCAGCGCTCCGCCGGGCAAACGCGCATTGAAGTCCGCCTCGCGCGTCCGCTCACTGACGGTACGCTCGGGCGATTGGAGGGCGTTGCCGATTGCCGCGAATTTGAGGGCACCTACGTGCTGCATTCCGCGCGGCCGCCGCAGACGATTGTGGCGCTCGTGAAGCAGCTCGAAACGGAAAACAACGAGCTGCAGAGCCTGGAAATGTTCTCGCCGTCGCTCGAAGACGTGTTCATCGAGCTGACCGGCCGGCGGCTGCGCGAATGATGCAAATGTGAAATAGGGGCAAATCACCTTGAAACACACTTGGACGCTGACCAAAATTCGGATCGTACTGGCCATGCGCAACCGCGCGTTCTTCTTCTTCAGCTTCGCGATGCCGCTTATCTTCCTGTTTGGCGCGGTCGCGTTCTTCAGTCGAGGTTCAAAACCGTGGGTCCCCTACATACTCGGGGCGATACTGACGACGACAGTGATGGGAAGTTTCTGGGGGCTGAGCGTTCAGTTGGTCACGTTTCGCGAACAAGGCATTCTCAGGCGTTTTAGGCTTCCGCCCGTGGGCGCGGGACCGATGCTCGCGTCCAGCATTCTTTCAAACTATTTCATGGCGCTGCCCGTCGCCGTTTTCGAGATTCTGGTCTGCCGCGTCGCATTCCATATGAATACGTGGGGAAATCTGTGGGCCATTTTCGTGCTGGTGACGGTCGGTTCAGCGACGTTTTCATCGCTCGGGCTGATCGTCGCGAGCGTCACAAACACGATGCAGGAAACACAAATGATCAATAACCTCATCTGGATGGGTTTCCTGTTTCTTTCCGGGGCCACTGTGCCGCTCGCGATTTTCCCGAATTGGCTGCAACGCGTGGCCCTGTTCGTTCCGGCGCAATATTTGGCCACCGGCCTCGAATCGGCCGCTACCAAACTCGCGACGCCTCACGAGGTGCTTGAGGATTTTGTCGCGCTTGCGCTGGGATTCTGGGTCGCGTTCGAAGTTTCGCGCCAGCTTTTCCGATGGGAACCGGAGGCCAAGGTCCCGCGTCGCGCAAAGCTCTGGGTGCTCGCGGCGCTCGTACCGTTTCTGGCATTCGGGACATGGGAGTGCGTGTGGGGCACTCGCCTTCAGCGCGTGGAGTCAAACTTTCACACGCTGAGTCTGATGTCGTCGGATGCACCCAAGACTCCCGCAGCGAAGTAAATCCGAAGCGCGGCGCGAATTGCGGAATCCGCTCGGACCCGGCCCGCATCGAACTCTGAAGCTCAGGAGAAACCATGAAGGCGATTCGCATCAAGGAATTCGGTGGACCCGAGGTCATGAAGCTCGAAGAAGTGCCCGATCTGAAACCGGGTGCGGGCCAGGTTGTCGTTCGTCTGCGCGCTATTGGCGTCAATCCGGTTGATACTTACATGCGCGCGGGCACGTACCCGCGAAAACCTTCGCTGCCTTGGACACCCGGCACCGATGGCGCCGGCACAGTAGAATCCATTGGCCCCGCCTCGAATAGTAAGGATGCAGCGCGATTCAAGGTTGGCGATCGCGTGTATATCGCGGGCAGCCTGAGCGGCGCGTATGCGGAACAATCGCTCTGCGAGGAGCGCTTTGTGTTCCCTCTGCCTGCGAACGCTTCTTTTGCGCAGGGCGCGGCAATGCACATTCCCTACTCCACCGCATTTCGCGCACTCTTTCATCGTGCGCACGCGCTGGGAGGCGAAACAGTCTTGATTCACGGTGCGAGCGGAGCCGTCGGAATCGCGGCCGTACAACTCGCGCGAGCTGCAGGGCTGCGCGTGGTCGGCACGGTCGGATCTGACCGCGGCCGCCAGCTCGTCGCTGCCGAAGGCGCGCACGAAATTCTCGACCACAAAGCTCCCGGCCATTTCGACGAGGCCCTCGCGCTTACGGGCGGCCGCGGCTTCGACGTGATTATCGAAATGCTCGCGAATGTGAACCTGGGCCGCGATCTCCCGATTCTGGCACCCAAGGGACGCGTGGTCGTCGTGGGCAATCGCGGCAGCGCAGAAATTGACGCGCGCCACACCATGACGCGCGACGCCTCAATCCTGGGCATGAGCATGTGGAATGCTTCGCCCGAAGAAGTGGTCAGCATCCATTCGGCGCTGGTCGCGGGGCTTGAGAACAAGACGCTTCGTCCCGTGATTGGGCGGGAAATTCCGCTGGCCGAAGCCGCGCGCGCACACGTCGCTGTCATGGAAGCGGGCGCGTACGGCAAGATCGTGCTCATTCCATAGCTTTATCATCCGTACGGAGGTTGGATTTCATGCAACGAGCAGCCACAGCTGTCTGGAACGGCACGCTAAAGGAGGGAAAGGGCGCGATCTCCACGGCGAGCGGAGTGCTTTCCAGCACGCCCTATTCCTTCTCCACGCGCTTTGAAAATGGACAAGGTACAAATCCCGAAGAATTGATTGCCGCAGCCCACGCCGGCTGCTTCACCATGGCGCTTTCGGCCCAGCTCAGTACGATGAACTTCACGCCGGAAACTCTGCGCACCAAGGCCACTGTCTCGCTTGAGAAGCTCGACGCGGGCTGGACAATCTCCAAGGTTCATCTCGACGTCACCGCGAAAGTGCCCGGGATTTCGTCCTCGGCCTTTGAGGCGGCTGCCGCCAGTGCGAAAGCCAATTGCCCGGTTTCCCGGCTATTGAAGGCGGAAATCACGATGACGGCAAGCCTGGATCAGGCGGCGTGATTCTTACCGCCGCGGCGGGCTTGATTATCATCGCTGTCGTACTGTGGGAGGCGTTCGAGACCGTTGTTCTCCCTCGCCGCGTCGCGCGCCGCTTTCGATTGACAGTCCTCGTCTATCGCGGCACATGGCTTCCATGGAGAGCCATCGCACATTTTTTCAAGAAGTCGAAATCCCGCGAGACGTTTCTCAGCATTTACGGCCCGCTTTCGATCCTGTTTCTGTTCGTCGTCTGGGCCTCCGTTATTATTTTCGGCTTCGCGCTGCTGTATCACAGCGGTTCCACACAGGACTCGACGCATCCAACATTTGAGACGTCACTCTACCTGAGCGGCACCACAATGTTCACGCTGGGCATCGGCGATGTGATTCCGCATACCTGGCCGGAGCGTTTTCTCGTCGTATGCGAAAGCGGAATCGGGTTCGGCTTCCTCGCGCTGGTCCTGAGCTATTTGCCGGTGATCTATCAGGCGTTCTCCCGTCGCGAAGTGAATATTGTGCTGCTCGACGCGCGGGCGGGCTCGCCTCCCACTGCGGCCGAAATCCTCCGCCGCCACGCGGGGCCGCAGGGCGCGGTGGCGCTTGAGCGGTTGCTGCACGATTGGGAGCATTCCTCGGCTGACATTCTCGAGAGCCACGTATCGTATCCGAGCGTCAGCTACTTCCGTTCGCAACATACCAACGAATCCTGGCTCGCCTCGCTTACGGCGATTCTCGATTCGTGCAGTTTCTTGCTTGCGTTTGTTGAAGGCGTGGCATCGCGGCAGGCTCGTCTCACGTTTGCGATGTGCCGCCACACCGTCGTTGATCTCGCGCAGCTTTTCAACGAGCCGCCGCCCGCCCACGAGGGCAACCGTTTGCCCGCTCCGGAGCTTGAGCGACTGCGCGCTGCGCGCAACAAAAGCCGGCTTTCAACTTCGCGACGACGAAGCGTCATACAAGAAGCTCACGGATCTTCGGGCGATGTATGAGCCCTACCTTCATGCTCTCTCGCGCTTCCTTTATATGGAGGTTCCTCCGTGGATCCTGGCAAAGGAAATCACGGATAACTGGAAGACCAGCGCGTGGGGCCGCATCTCCGGCATCAGCGCTCCCGATCTCGACGGACCGGACGATCACACCGACTGAAGTCTCAGCATGCGCACCGCTCTCCGGGCGGCCAAATTGGCCGTGTTTTACGCACGTTCCACGACATGCTCGCCCATGCGGCATGAAAATCCGTGTGCTATAATTTCGGTTTTAGGAACCTATAAAAGTTTCTTTGCAAGATGCGGAGAGATTCATGAGCCTGCCCAAGACTGAAAAGATCTGGCACAACGGAAAATTCATCAACTGGGATGACGCCAAGATTCACGTGCTGTCGCACGTCGTCAGCTACGGATCGGCCGTCTTCGAAGGCATCCGCTGCTACGACGCGCCGCAAGGCCCGTCCATTTTCCGCCTGCGCGAACACATGCAGCGGCTGCTCAACTCCGCGCTACATTTATCGGATGCCAGTTCCCTTCTACGCTCGATGCGCTCTGCCAGGCGAGTCTCGATCTGGTGCGCACGAACAAAGTGCCGGCGTGCTACGTGCGCCCCATCATCCTGCGCGGCTATGGCGATGCGGGCGTGAATCCCACGGGTAATCCCGTCGAGGTTTACCTTGCTTGTTGGGAGTGGGGAAAATATCTGGGCGAAGAAGCGCTGCGCAGCGGCGTGGATGTCTGCATCAGCTCGTGGAATCGCCCCGCGCCGAATACGCTTCCGCAAATGGCCAAGGCCGCCGCGAATTACATGAACTCGCAGCTCATTCGCATGGAAGCAAAAGTGAACGGCTACGAGGAAGGAATCGCGCTCGATACGAACGGCTACGTGAGCGAAGGTTCGGGCGAAAACATTTTCGTGGTGATGAACGGATCGGTCTCGACGCCACCGCTGGCGAATTCCGCGCTGCCCGGAATCACGCGCGATTCGATCATGAAGATCTGCCGCGACCTCGGCATTCCAGTCGCCGAACAAGTGATTCCCCGCGAGATGCTTTATATCGCGGACGAAGTTTTCTTTTGCGGCACCGCCGCCGAAGTCACGCCGGTTCGCTCGATTGACCGCATCAAGGTCGGAGCGGGCGCGCGCGGCCCGGTCACCAAGCGCATCCAGGACGACTTTTTCGCCATCACCAGCGGTAAGTCACCCGATCGCCACGGCTGGCTCTCTCCGCTGAATGTGCCAAGCGCCGCCGTCCGCTGACGTGGAGTCGGAGGTGCCATGAAGGCCGCAGCGACCATTCTTGTGTTGAGTCTTTTGCTTTCTCCTCTGCTGTTGGCGGAACCCGGTCAAGGCACGGTTTGCGTCGCTCCGAACTCAGCGCAGCCGCCGCAACGGTTTTCACCTGGCCTCGAATACAATCCGGCGACGCTTTCCCTTAGGATTGACCAACGCCAGACAATTCCATGGCCCCACAAAGATGGTGTCAAAATCGACGGCCTGGACCTCAAGGAGCGTCATCTTGTCGTGCTCACCTCCGACGGAAAAAGACTTCAGTCGTTCTGGTTTCGATTCTCTGATTACAAGAGTGTCGACCTGTGTATCGCGTTCGATGGCTATGGAGGCCCTGAGTTGCGGGAAGCAAAGGGAGCACCTTGGTGCAAGTGCAAGTGAAATCCCGTGAGTGAAAGTGTAGTCAGACTATCCGATAATAATTCACATCCGACGTAAGCCTTTCTTTGACTCTCTCTCTCCAATTCAAGTAGAATCCGCCCACTTGAATTAAGGGGGAACGCATGTACAGTCTTCCGCAGAAGCTCGTCGCTGAGTTTATCGGTACATTCACTCTCATTTTCATCGGAGCTGGTTCGATCTGCGCCGATCAATATCTGGCCGCCACCGGACAGGGCGGAGTGGGGCTCCTGGGCATCGCCGCGGCGCACGGCCTGGCGATTGGCATCATGGTCACGGCCATGGGACACATTTCCGGCGGCCATTTCAATCCCGCGATCACGATTGGCTTCTGGGTCACGCGGCGTTTGAGCACGCTGCACAGCATCTCCTACTGGATCGCGCAATTGCTCGGCGGCACGGCAGCGGCCTACATGATCAAGCTTACGATTCCGGATCAGACCTGGACCGCCAAGGCTCTCGCCTCGATCACCCCTGACCTCGGCGGCGACTTCACGCGCGCGCATGGCATCGCTCTCGAAGCCGTGATGACGTTCCTGCTTGTGTTCGTCGTATTCGCCACGGCCGCGGACGCCAAAGGCGCGTTCAACAAAATTGCAGGCTTCGCCATCGGCCTGACGATCACCATGGATATTCTCTTCGGCGGCCCTTTCACGGGAGCGTCCATGAATCCCGCTCGCACATTTGGTCCAGCGTTGGCGACCAGCCACTGGCAGAACCACGGCGTGTATTGGGCCGGCCCGCTTCTCGGCGGTGTGATCGCGGGCGTCCTCTACGACCGCATGTTCTTGCGTGACCAGCCTCCGGCCTAAGGCGCCGCAAGATTCGTCGTCTTCGCAGACGCGCGAAGCCTTTCCACGGCCCCGGCACTCGCGCCTCGCCCCTAGTCCGTCCGTTGCGCCCCTAGAAACTCCCCAACCCACCCTTCTTGTGGGGTACTAGAACCCATGCTAGTTTTGGCTTCAGCTTCGTAACCGGGGAGTGTTCTCGATGGCCCTCAATATTGACGATCTTTTGCGCCGCGCCGTTGATAGCCGCGCCTCCGACTTGCACCTCAAAGTCGGCAACCACCCGTATCTTCGCGTGGACGGCCTGCTGAGCGGCCTTACCGACGTTCCCCGCATCACGCCGGAAGAGATGCTCTCGATGGCGTTCAGCATGATGACCAACCGGCAGAAGCAAAAGTTCAAGGAAACGGCTGAGTTGGATATGGCTTACGGCGTGGCTGGCCTCGGCCGGTTCCGCGTCAACGTATTCCAGCAGCGCGGCAACGTCGGCATGGTTCTCCGCGTAATCCCGACGAAAATTCGCACCATTGAGGAACTTGAGCTCCCGCGCATCCTGATGCAGATCTGCGAAGAGCAGCGCGGCTTGATCCTGACGACCGGCACGACCGGTTCCGGTAAGTCCACGACGCTCGCCGCGATGATTGACCGCATCAATTCTCTGCGCGCCGAACACATCATCACCATTGAGGACCCGATCGAATATCTGCATCGCGACAAAAAGGGATTCATCAATCAGCGCGAAGTCGAAGTGGATACGTCGTCGTTCTCGACGGCCCTACGCGCCGCATTGCGGCAAGACCCCGACGTCGTGCTCGTCGGCGAAATGCGCGACCTGGAAACCATTTCCACGGCTCTGCTCGCAGCCGAAACCGGCCACCTGGTTCTTTCGACTTTGCACACGCTCGACGCCACGGAAACGATTCAGCGCATCATCGCCGTCTTCCCGCCGCCGGAGCAAAAGCAGATTCGTCTGCAGCTTGCCGGAACACTTAAGGCCGTCATCAGCCAGCGCCTTGTCCGCAAGAGTGACGGTACGGGCCGCGTGCCCGCCGTCGAAGTGATGGTCGCGACCGGATACATTCGCGATTGCATCATCAATCCGGATAAGACTCGCATGATCCGCGACGCCATCGCCGCCGGAACCAGCCAATACGGCATGCAGACGTTCGATCAATCGCTCTTCGACCTGTACTCGCGCAACCTCATTACACTCGAAGAAGCTTTGCTGCGCGCCTCGAACCCGGACGATTTCCACCTCCGCGTTCAGGGTATCCGTTCCTCTGCCGATTCCGCCCGCGAGGATATGGAACGCGCCATGAACGAGTTCGAGCGCACCGGCAAACACTAGCGATCGGTTTACAGTGTTCGTTAGGGAGTCGGAGCTTCAGCTCCGACAAACGTTTTTGCCGCGAAACACCTCCTTGTAAGCTTTCTCTATCGCGGCATGTATTTCGGTAGCGTGCGCACTCGAAAAATGCGACGGCCGCTCGCGCCTCCATCGCATCCTTTACTTGCTTTACCTCCCCGGTCTCCTCAACTATCCTTCCGCCATGCGCTCTCGCTCCTCCCCGCGCAAGCTTGCCACTGAGCCGCAGCTCTATGCCTCCGCTATCCGCGCGCTGATGCGCCGTGCGCATTCAATTCACGAAATGCGCGCATACCTAGAACGTCGTGCCCAAGATAAGGAAGCGGTTTCCACCGTGGTCGCACGCCTCCGCGAGCAGCAGTATCTCGACGATGCCCGTTACTCACTCGAGTACGCTCGCAATCACGCGAAGTTGCGCCGGCAAGGACGATTTCGCATCGCACGCGAGCTGCGCGGCCGCGGCGTTCCTGACCGACACATCGAAGCCGCTCTCGATTCTGTCTTTGCCGAGACGGACGAAGCCGCGTCCGTTCGCGCGCGCCTGAAGCGGCATCTATCGCATGTTCGCGGGGCGCTTGGCGCAAACAAAATCGCTTCGATCTATCGCAGCCTGCTTCGCGCCGGCTTTTCTTCGGATATCATTCGCGCCGAGCTGCGCGGGGTCACGCATGGCGACTTGCCTGAATTGCCGGATGCGCCCGACTCCGAGTTGTAAGCCCCGGTTGTCGACCCGAACAAAAGCCTGCCATTGGCCCGACACAGTAGAATCGCCAAAACCTTTTGCCGCGAGCTTCGTCTATACCCCTCAGTGCAAGCGTCTCTAAACGGTTAAGCGAGGCGCCCTTCAAAAGGAGAACCACTCATGAAGAATCTGTTCCTTTCGGCCTTGCTCTTCGCCCTGGCCATAGGTGGAACGGCCAGACACGCAGCGGCTCAGGCTGCGCAATCAGCTGATAAGACTTCCCCAAGTTACGACATGAAAGCGCAGTCGGCACAGGATCTCGACGACATGCACAAGAAGTTCTATCGCCTGGCTCAGGCGATTCCGGCCGATAAATTCACCTGGAGGCCCGGCGAAGGCGTCCGCTCATTCAGCGAAGTATTTCTCCATGTCGCCGACATGAATTTCCAGATGCCCGCGGCCATCGGCGCCACTCCCGCGCCCGGATACAAGAAAGACGGCTACGAAACATCCACGACCGACAAGGCCAAAATCATCGAGCAGCTGAACCAGTCATTTGAATACGTGCATGCGTACGTCGAGCACATGACGAACGCCGACTTCGCCAAGCCAGAGACAAAATTCGGCCCCGAGGCCAGCGCAGGGGACATCATCTACATCATCGTTGCGGATGACCACGAGCATCTAGGCCAGTCCGTCGCGTATGCCCGCGTCAACGGCATCGTCCCGCCGTGGACCGCCGATGCGATGAAGAAGCAGGCGCCAAAGCCGTAAAGACTTGGGTGTAGCGCCGCGGCCTTTAGCGCGGCACGAATTCGAACTGGCTATTGCGAGCCGCCTACCGCGCCACGCTGTCTTGAATGATGGCGTTCACCGGCGGGAGTATGCCGAGGTCCCTGTAGATTGGTCGAATGAGCTTTCGTATCTGCGGCAGGCGGCCTGCAAACCAGATCGAACCGGCGATACAACACGCTCCGCTTAGCATAACGGTTCGCGGTGCGCCGATCGCGTGCGCCAGGCTACCCGCGAGCAAGCTCCCAAAAGGAGCCATTCCCACGAAAGCCACGGTGTAAAAACTCATCACGCGCCCTCGTTTGCTGTCGTCAACGACTGTCTGAATGATCGTGTTGCTGGCGGCCATTTGTTGCATCAATCCAAAACCGCAAACGAGCATCAGCGCGAGCGAAATCCACAAATTCCGCGACAGCCCAAAAAGGATCAAGCCGACACCGAAGGCTGCCGCGGAGAGCGGAATCATCCTGCCAAGTCCCAGCACGGTTTTTCGCATCGCGAGGGATATTGCCGAAACCAGCGCGCCCACTCCGACAGCGCCCATCAGAAAACCAAGCGTATGCGGCCCTCCTCTCAAAATTTTCGCCGCGAACACCGGCATCAGCACCGTGAACGGCCACCCCATCAAGCTAACGATCGCGAACAGCAGCAGGATCGTGCGAACCGGCGCGAACGTTGAAACGTACGTCCAGCCTTCTTTCAGTTGCACGAGCATCGAGCCTGTGTGCCGCTTCACGCCCGTGGATTTTACTCCTCGCATGGCGACGAGCGAAGCAATCACCGCGAGATAGCTCAGTCCGTCAGCCAGGAAGCAATAGCCTTCACCTGACACGGCGATTACCGCTCCTGCGAGCGAAGGCCCCACAAGCCGTGCGATATTCACCATGGACGAATTCAGCGCGATCGCGTTTCCCAAATCCTCTTTGTCCTCCACCATCTGCACGAGAAAGGCTTGCCTGCCCGGCATGTCAAACCCATTGATCGCGCCCTGAAACGCGCCCAGGAAAATGATCTCCGGAATATTGATGTGCTTCGTGAGCGTAAGCAGGGCTAGCGCGAGCGACTGAAGCATCGCCAAAATCTGCGTAACCATGAGAAGGTGACGCCGGTTCAGCCGGTCAACCCAAACCCCGGCGAACGGCGCCAGCAGAAACGTCGGTATCTGGCCCGCGAATCCGACGACTCCGAGCAAAAGAGCGGAACCGGTCAGCCGATAGACGAGCCAGCTCGTCGCGAGGCGCGTCATCCACGTGCCGATTACCGAGATGCCCTGGCCGCCGAAATACAGCCGGAAGTTTCGATGCCGCAGCGCCCGCCAGGCGTACGAAAGGCCGCCCGATTTTTCCGGTGGAGTCGCCGTCGAAGTAGAGTGCGCGGTCACAGCGTTCTATTTTGCCATTCCTGCAGCGCAATTCGGCGCGCAATCATCACGCGGTGTCGTTCCTCTGCGCACTCTGTGCCTCCTCTGTGTCCTCTGTGGTGAGTCTTTCTCTGTTCTCCTCTGCGTCTCAGCGGTGAGTCCTTATCTTTTCTACTAGCTGTTCGTTACCCCCGAAATCCCACCATCACCGATCCCTTGCGCTCAATGACTTCTCTCCCTAATATGGCTGGATGAGGAAAAGTTGACCGGCAACGAAATTCGCAAGACGTTTCTGAAATTCTTCGAGGAGCGCGGCCATCGCGTCGTGCGCAGCTCTTCGCTCGTCCCGACGAACGATCCCACGCTGCTCTTCACCAACGCCGGGATGAAC
This sequence comes from uncultured Acidobacteriota bacterium, assembly GCA_963818605.1. Classification (GTDB taxonomy): domain Bacteria; phylum Acidobacteriota; class Terriglobia; order Acidiferrales; family UBA7541; genus Palsa-295. The sequence goes on along the minus strand of CAWFSW010000011.1, from coordinate 357,669 downwards.
CAGTTCAAGGATGTTTTCCTCGGCCTCGAACAGCGCGACTACAAGCGCGCTACGTCCTGCCAGAAATGCGTCCGCGCCGGCGGCAAGCACAACGACCTTGAGAACGTCGGCTTCACCAACCGCCATCACACTTTCTTCGAAATGCTCGGCAATTTCTCTTTCGGCGATTACTTCAAGAAAGAAGCGATCGAATACGCGATGGAGCTGGTCACGTCGAAGGATTGGTTTGGCATCCCGCTCGACAAACTCTATTTCACCGTTTTTGGCGGCGCGGAAGTTTCCGGCAATCAACTTCCTGTAGATAGTGAAGCCGCAGCCTATTGGGAAAAAGTTGGCGCGCCCAAAGACCGCATCGTCGCAGTTCCCGGCCTGAAGGAAAATTTCTGGGCCATGGGCGACACAGGCCCCTGCGGCCCGTGCAGCGAAATCTTCTACGATATGGGTCCAGCTGCCTCCGATCAGGGCCATGCAGACTGCAAATTCGGCTGCGACTGCGGGCGCTACGTCGAAATCTGGAATCTTGTCTTCATGCAGTTCAATCGAGTTCGTGAGGAGGGGCCAATCGTGGGGCCAAACGACGCCGCTTCATACAAAGAAGAACGGCTCGACCCTCTGCCCAAGCCCTGCGTCGATACCGGTATGGGTCTCGAGCGTGTTGCTGCAGTAATGTTGAATCTCCAAGACCCTTCAAAGTTTTCAAATTATGACACCGACCTGTTTAGGCCGCTCAGAAGTCAGGCCGCCTGGCTATGCGGGAAAGAGTTCAGTGGATTCGAGGATACTAATCCGTCTCTGCGAATCGTTGCCGACCATTCCCGCGCTGCGACGTTCCTCATTTCTGACGGTGTGATTCCATCAAACGAAGGCCGCGGATACGTATTGAGAAAAATTATCCGCCGCGCGCTTCGCCACGCTCGTATTCTCAACGCGCCGTCCCCGTTTCTCTCACCGATGTCTACGGCCGTTCGCGCCGAGATGAGGGAAGCCTATCCCGAGCTCGAAGAACACGCCGTTCGAATGACGCGCGTCCTCGACGAAGAGGAAAATCAATTCACGCGCACTGTGGAAGTAGGCTTGAAGAAACTGGACGAAGATCTTGTTCCTTTTGTGAAAGCTAAAGAAAAACAGGGGATCGGATGGTATCCGGGCGCTAATGCGTTTCGGCTTTACGACACGTTCGGGCTGCCGCTGGACTTTATCGAAGACGTGCTCCGCGACAATGGCCTAAAAATGGAAATCGAGCCGAATTTGACCGCGCGATGGAGGAACAGCGCACGCGCGCCAAAGCCTCCTGGAAGGGTGTGCACAAGGAATCGGCCAGCCCAACCTATGCAAAGCTCGCGGGCACATTCAAAACCGAGCCGGACTTTTACTTTGGCACGCGCACAAGCGATTGCCGCATCGAAGCCATCATCACGAAACAAGGCGCGGTGAACGAAATCAAGAAAGGCGCGGAAGCCGAGATCGTCCTCGATCGCACATCCATCTATTCCGAATCGGGCGGCCAGGTCGCGGACACGGGCGGCCTCTACGATAATTCCGAATCGCTCGAAGTCGCGGAAGTTCGCGGCGCGTATTATCCGGTCACCGGTTTGATCGCGCATCGCATCATCGCGAAAGAAGATCTGCGTGTAGGCGACCGCGTCGCTACCGTCGCCGATCCCGAACGCCGCGCGCGCAACATGCGCAACCACACGGCCACGCATTTGATGAACGCCGCGCTGCGCAATATTCTCGGCACGCACGTGAAACAGGCAGGCTCGCTCGTCGCGCCGGACCATCTGCGCTTCGATTTTTCGCACTTCGCGGCCGTGGACCCGAGCGAAACCGCCGAAATCGAGCAGCAGGTGAACGAAGAAATCCGCAAGGACCTCGAAATCCGCACGGACATCATGAACATTGACGACGCGCTCGCATCCGGCGCGCTCGCGTTCTTCGGCGACAAGTATCCGGAAGCAAACGTTCGCGTCGTAACGATTCCCGACGATTCCTCGCCGCGCGGTTTTTACAGCAAGGAACTTTGCGGCGGCACGCACACTGTGCGAACAGGCGCGATCGGCCTTTTCAAAATTGTCGCCGAGCAATCCACCGCCGCGGGCGTCCGCCGGATCGAAGCCATCACCGGCGACCGGGCGCTTGCCGAATATCAGCGCGTACTCACAACGCTGCGCAACGCCGCAGGCATGCTAAACGCGTCCGAGGATCAGCTGATTCCCGCTTTGGAACGCCAATTTGACCAGATTAAGGCCCTTGAGAAGCAGCTGGAGGGCCTGCGACGCAAGGCTGCCGGCTCCCAAGCTGAGGGCCTTATGGACACCGTTCGGGACGTCAAGGGTGTATGCGTCCTGGCCGCCCAGGTGACCGGCGCCAGCCGCGAGGCCCTCCGCCAGATGGTGGATTCCCTGCGTCAAAGACTCGGCTCAGGAGTGGTCGTTCTCGCCTCTACCGAGGACGGCAAAGTTTCTCTAATTGCAGCAGTTACGAAGGACCTGACTCAAAAATTACACGCCGGCAAAATCGTCCAGGAACTGGCCAAAATGGTAGGCGGTTCCGGGGGCGGAAAGCCCGATTTGGCGGAGGCTGGCGGAAAAGACACATCGGCTGTCGAAAGTGCCTTGCGTTCCATTTACCCCCTCATAGACCGATTGCTATAATCCGCGTGGTGCCAGAAGTTTACGCCGGGAAAGCTCTTTCCCGAGGCGTATCGGTGTCTGTCTCATGACCAAACTGACTGTTCGAGATTGCAGCATTCTGCCTTCCCCAAGGGCATGGAGTGAGCGGCTTATGACCAGGTCCAGCATCGCCATCGTGATTCTGGCGGCTGTGGCGTGGCTCTTGCTGCCCGCGCCATCCGCTGCTCAAATTGCGGCCTCCGTGGACAAAAACGGCAACATGGTTTTCGTTAACTCGAATTCACACCCGCATCATAGTGGGAGTACTATTAGTCCTCCCTCGCCAGCCCCGCAGGCTCCGCACGATACAAGTGCCGAACCCGCCGTGACTGCGAAGCCACATCGCGCCGTCGAGCCGCCACTGCCGCCCGCAATTCCTGCGACGGCGGATGGATTTGCAACCGCGCCACCGGTTTCGTCACTCGAGGATTCGGGCGATCCGATGGATCGCATGGTTCGCGAAACTGCCGAACGCCACAAAGTGGATCCCGCATTGGTCAAAGCCGTGATCAGCACGGAATCCGGCTGGAATCCGCGAGCAGTGTCCCGTAAGGGAGCGGTCGGGCTGATGCAGTTGATTCCCGAAACGGCAGAGCGCTACGGCGTCGGCAATTTGTTCGATCCAGCACAGAATGTCGAGGGCGGAACGACGTACCTGAAATGGCTGCTCGACCGATACAACGGCGACTTGCCGAAGACGCTCGCGGCATACAACGCGGGCGAGCACGCAGTCGATCTATATCGTGGTGTTCCGTTGTACCCGGAAACGCAAAAGTACGTACAAAAAGTAACACACGCATATTTCCAACCCGGATCGGGACGCAACCCGACGCTCTGGAGCCCGCCAAAGGCCCCTGTGCGGCGCGAAGTGGATTCGAGTGGCCGGGTAGTTTTCACGAACGAATGAAACGCATCGCTTCTCGGGGGAAACGCGACGCTGGAAGAGTTCTGTGCGCGGCAACAATCGCCGCCGTGCTCGCGGTATCTTTTGCGCTTCCCTGTTCGCGCCGACAGGAAATCCGACGCGCGCGATCAATTTGAGCACGCCGTCAAAATGCGCACGATGCTCGAGGGCTACCTCGAGAAAGATCGCTCGCTCTCCGAATACCGCCAGACTGTCTCCGCCTATCACAAAGTCTATTTGATCTCGACGCAAGCGGAAGAAGTGACGCCATCGCTTGTCGCCGAAGGCGAGCTGTATCAGGAGATGGGCCGTCTCTTTGATCCGAAGTATTTTCAATCCGCCATCGAAGCTTACAATTTCCTGCTGAAGCAGTATCCCGAAAGCCGATACCGCGGCGAGGCGATGCTGGCGATTGCCCAAATCCAGAAGGACGACTTGGACAATCCCGCCGATGCGGAAGCGTCCTACAAGGAATATGTGAAGCGGTTCCCGCGCTCGGATAAGGCGAATGAGGCGCGCGAAGCGCTGAAGGAAATTTCCGCTGCAAACAATCCCGAACCCGAAAAACTGCCGGACACCGACGGCCCGCGCGTTGATCCGCGCGTTTCCGACAGAGGCACGCCCAGCGTAACCAGCATCCAAACCTGGAACGCCGAGGATTCGACTCACATCGTCGTGGCGCTTGACGACACGATCAAATACGACTCCGTGCGCATCGCAGCGCCCGACCGCATCTATTTCGATCTTTACAAGGCGAAACTCGGCGGCAAGCTTCCGACCAAACAGGTTGACGTGCAGAGCGGCCTGCTGAAATCCATTCGCGTGGCGCAGAACAAGCCCACGGTTGTCCGCCTGGTTCTTGACGTGGACGGCGCAAGGGATTTTTCGGCGTATCTGCTGTCGAAACCCTATCGCCTTGTGATTGACGTTCATTCGAAACCGGTCGCGACGGCCACAAACACCTCCGCGCCTAACCCGTCAGCGGCCTCCAAGGCTTCTATTGAGAAGCCAGCCGCAAGCTCACCGGTCGTGGTAAGCGAGACTGTAACGATTAATTCCAATAAGAACGCAGCCCCCGCGCAGATTTCGGCGAAAACTGCCGCCAAGGTCGCGGCAGACGCCGGGCCTGTGGTTCCAGCCAAGAAAACTATTGCGAGCATCGCGGCCCTCGGACCACCGCCAGAGCCGAAACCCACGCGCGAGGGCGATCGATCTCTGACGCGGGCTCTGGGTCTGAAAATCAGCCGCATTGTGATTGATGCCGGCCACGGCGGCCACGACACGGGCACGATTGGCCCACACGGCCTGATGGAAAAGGACCTGTGCCTCGATGTCGCGCTGCGCTTGGGCACCTTGATCGAGCAGAAGCTTCCCGGCGCGGAAGTGATCTACACGCGCAAGGACGACACGTTTATTCCGCTCGAGCAGCGCACCGCAATTGCCAACGAGGCGAAAGCCGATCTCTTTATTTCGATCCACGCCAACTCGAGCCACGACCCTGCGGCGCGCGGAATCGAGACTTACTACCTGAACTTCGCGACCTCCGCCGAATCCATGGAAGTGGCCTCCCGCGAAAACGCGAATTCGCAGGAGTCGCTGCACGATCTGCAGGATCTGATCCAGAAGATCGCGCGCAATGAAAAGATCGAGGAGTCGAAAGAGCTCGCGAGCGACATACAAGATACACTTACCGCGCGGATGCAACTGGTCAGCCACGGCGAAAGGAATCGCGGCGTGAAGAAAGCTCCGTTCGTCGTGCTTATCGGCGCCAACATGCCCTCGGTGCTGTCGGAGATCTCCTTCGTCAGCAATCCGGGCGACGAGAAGCTGCTCCGCAAGCCGGACCAGCGCCAGCGGATCGCGGATGGCCTCTACCGCGGCGTTGCGACCTACCTCGACAACCTGAACAGCCTCACCTACAACAAGCAAAAGCTCGTTTCGGAAAATCACATGTCCGGCAGCCATCTGGAACCCGCAACAGTGGTATCTACCGGGAATCCCAAGTAATATTTTCGGTGTCTAATAGATAGGGGTATTTATGCGACGGCTGATAGGCTTGTCCATTGCCTTGCTGTTCCTGGCTGCCTTGCCAACGCACGCTCAGCAGATTTTGCCGATGCAGGTCTCGGGATGGGCGCAGAACGCGAGCGTGGCGCCAGTCCAGGCGCTTCCCTCCGGTTCGCCTATCCTCGCTGAATACGGCTGGAAATCAACGGAGTCCATGAGCTATGGAGATGGACCGAAGAGTATCGGTGTCGTACTTTTCGTAATGCAGGACCCCAGCGGCGCCTACGGTCTCTATTCATACCTGCGTACACCTGATATGTCGCGCTCGAATCTAGCCGATCATTCCTCGATTTCAAGCGACCGAGCGCTGGTGCTCGTCGGCGATCTGGTGCTCGATATTCACGGTGTAGATCTTCCGAGGCTTGAACCGCAACTGAAGGCGCTGGTCGCCGAAATTGAACCGAAGGCTCACGACGGAGCCCTGCCCATGCTGGGCCAGTACCTTCCGTCGAAGAACATGATCGAGAAGACCGACCGTTACATTCTCGGCCCCCAGACATTGAATGAGCTGTTTCCCGGCGGGCTCGGTGATTCGCTCGGGTTTCAGAGCAGTGCGGAAGCGGAACTCGCGCACTACCGCCTCGGCGGGCGGGACGCCACTCTCCTGCTTGTGGAGTTCCCTACCGATCAAATCGCGACGCGTCAACTGGCGGAGATCGAGAAGAACTTCCACGTGAATGGCCCGAATCCGGCTGATAGGTCACCGGCACTTTTTGCCAAGCGCTCGGCAACGCTGGTGGCAATCGTTTCCGGTGCGTCGAGCGAGGCCGAAGCGAATTCCCTGCTACGCCAGATCCAACTCGAGACCGACCGGATGTGGAATGAGCCTGTGCTCAAGCCCGAACCGCGCATCGAGTTGATGATCGAAGGCTCGATCGTTGGCGCGATGACAATTTGCGTATTCGCGCTGGTCGCCGGAATTTCCTTCGGCGGACTGCGCCTGGTGGTTAAGCGTGTAATGCCTGGAAAGATCTTCGACACCAAGAACCACCTCGAAGTTCTACAGCTGGGTCTGGGCAGCAAACCGATCAATTCAGACGACTTCTACGGCTATAGCGCCCCGACCGCGCCGGGCACAGCTGTGGATAAACACCTTCCGGACCGCGTCGCCATGCGCATTTTTCGCTGAAAACAAACATCTTACGGACAGCCCAAGCGTCCAGTTTGTGCGCTTGACAGGATTCACACTGCCCTCTAGACTGCGGGCGAGGATAGGGTTCGAGGCCATCCGCGCATTGGCCATGGAGCTTTTTCCCCTTGAAGGCCCGCTGCAAAGCGGGCCTTCTGTTTTCACGATTCGCGTGTCGTACCGGGCGTTCGGGGTACCGGAAAGATTCGGAACTTTCGTTCCCGCCAGCGGAAATCAAGACAGCGCCCAAGGATTCGACCTGGAAACGCCAGCGCCTAAGTCACACCCGCGTACGCTCGCCCTAGGGGATAATCAGTAACGATGCATCACACACTGAGGAAAAGGCCGAGGTTTGCCCTCGGCATCATTGCAGTCACGATTTTGCTTTGGGCCCTTCCGGCCGGCGCGCAACAGCAACAGCCGGCGACGCCAGTTACGCCAGCCACGACTCCTTCGAGCAGCCAATCTCAGCCCGCAAATACCTCCAGCACCAGCGCGAGCGCCGCGCAGCCGGGTCAACCACAGGGACAAAACACCGTCAACACGGACCGGCTTTTCGGCGTACTGCCGAACTACGCCACGGTTGAGACTGAACACGAGTTCGGTCCGCTTACGGTGAAGGATAAGTTCAAGCTGACGGCGGACAGTATGTTCGACCCGGTTACTTTCCCGTTTATTGGCCTCGAAGCATTGATCAGCCAGGCACAGAATAGCGATCCGGAATTCGGCCAGGGTCTTAAGGGATACGGGGCAAGGTACGGAACTGCTTACGGAGACGCTCTATTCGGCACGACGATGACGACTTCGGTGTTTCCTTCCTTGCTTCACCAAGACCCACGATATTTTCAATTGGGCCGAGGCAGCATCATGCATCGCAGCCTGTATTCGGTGAGCCGCATTTTTTGGACGCGGAACGATGACGGAAGCCATGGGTTCAACTACTCCGAAATTGCGGGAAACCTCGTGGCTGCGGGAATCTCCAACGCCTACCATCCGGCGCAAGAACGTACGATTTCGAACACGATGGCCGTGTGGGGCACGGACGTCATGTGGGACGCCGTTTCCAACGTGGCGAAGGAATTCTGGCCGGATATTCGCCACCATTTTCGCAAGGACAAAGACTGACGGCTTCGGGTGGGCGCGCCTCTGGCGCTACGTGCGCGCTGAAGACGCGGCCGAGTTCAGGATTTTCTCGTAGTACGCTTCGTAGAGCGGAATGATGTCGTTCGAGCAGTATTTGGCGCGAGCGCTGGCGCGGGCCATCTGACCCATCAGGCGGCCGCGATCGGGCCGCGTCAGAATCTCCAGCGCGTATTTCGCCGCTGTATGCACGTCGCGCGGCTCGAAAAGATAGCCGTCCACACCGTGCTTCACAACCTCCGGCAAGCCTCCCACATTCGTCGCAACGACCGGAACCTCGCAGGCCATTGCTTCCAGCGCCGCGAGCCCGAAAGATTCCTCGTCGCTGGGCAGAAGGAATAGATCGGCTAGCCCAAGTTTTTCGTGCACGTGGTCCTGTTTGCCGATGAAAAGCACGTCCTTGGAGAGGCGCTTCTTCCGGACAATGTACTCCGCGGCGCCGCGATCGGGGCCGTCGCCCACCAGGACGAGCTTGGCGGGAATCTTTTCGCGAACGAGCGCAAATATTTCGACCACATCGGTTAGGCGTTTCACGGGCCGGAAATTCGAGAGGTGCATCAGAATTGGCTCGCCGCCGGACGCCCATCGAGCGCGAGCCGCGTCGTCCGCGGACTTCTTGTAAAGATCGCAGTTGACGAAGTTCGGAATCACGTCAATGGATCGCTTGATCTCAAATTCCCTCAGTGTGCGGTCGCGCAGGTAATTCGAAATCGCGGTCACCCCGTCGCTCTGCTCGATGGAAAAGCGAGTGATCGGCAAGTAGCTGCGATCGCTGCCGACGAGCGTGATATCGGTGCCATGGAGCGTGGTAATGAACGGCAGGCGCCTCGGCGAAGCCATCATGCGCGCCAGCAGAGCGCTGACCGAATGCGGAATAGCATAGTGGACATGCAATAGATCGAGCGACGCCTGCTCGGCCACTTCGCCCATCTTCGTCGCCAGCGCCAGCGTGTAGGGTGGATGATCGAACAGCGGATAACTTGTAACCTCAACCTCGTGGAAAAATATCCGGTCGCTTGCCCCGGTTAAGCGGATGGGCATCGCGTAGCTGATGAAATGGATTTCGTGGCCGCGAGCCGCGAGCTCGATGCCGAGTTCGGTGGCGACGACGCCCGAACCGCCATACGTTGGATAGCAAGTGATTCCGATTTTCATGGTCTTAGAGAGAGCGAGGCAAGGAGAGGCCGGCCCGAAGACACTGCAGATAGAGCGGGTTGCGCGTCCTGCCGGTGAATCGCAGCGAGAATTAACGGTATCAGCGACGCGAGACCAACTGCCTTCACGGTGACCATGAGGTGATTGTGCGCCGCTTACTGACCGTTGGTGCCGCCCAGAGCCGCTTCGTCGCCTTCTTTATAAAGGTACCGGATCGAGTGCTTGTAAATCAGCAGATTCGGGCTGCCGAAGCGCGTGAGCTTGATGCAATCCCGGTCGTACCATTCCACGGTTCCGTGAAGGACCTCGCCATCCGTCAAAACCACGGAAACGGGCGTGCGCGATTGCATCTGCTTAACGTAATAGAAATTCTCCGCGAAAGTCTGGTCGGGCGGCGCCGGCTTCTTCCGGGGCGGCGGGGCTGCCTGCGGCGCGGGTTGCGTCTGCCGTGGCGCGGTGTATTGTTCCTTCATGTCGGTGAGGACGGGTCGAAACAGTTTGCGGTTCACCATGGGAGCTCCTCAGTAGGTCGCTACTTCATATGACTACGGATGCGGACGTTCGGTTGCAACAATTTGCAAAAAAATCAGGGTGGCCCGGGGCCTTACCGAATACTTAGGGAAGTAATGAGAGAATCCAGACCCAGCTGGCGGCCGATATTGCGGCGCATGCGGCCTTCGAGCGTATCCAGGCCACGCGTAGCGCGCAGAACCCATTCCCAGTTGATCTTCTTGCCCAAGGCCTCCACTTCTCTTCGCAGGTCGGGGTTACGAAGGAGACTGCTCTTGGAGCCCTCCGAGGATTCCAGCAAGTCCGTAAGCAAACTATAGAACAGCGCGAGAATGTTTTCAAACGATTCCTGCTCCTGCTTCGAAAGCTGAGCGGTCGCCGCGAAAATCTCGCTATATTTCTCTCCGGTTATAGCCCGATCGAGAAGACTGAGCACGCTCTTGCGAAGCCGGGCCGATTCCTCCAGGTCAAGCGAGAGTGCCGCGCCCGGACTCCCTGCCGAAAGCTGAGCCGCCAATTTCCGCTCCGCGGGCTTCGCATCCGACCGGTCCTTGAGAAACGACTCGATCTCCTCCGCCGGCACGGGCGCGAAATGGAACTGGAGGCAGCGCGACCGGATGGTAGGCAGCAGCGCGTCAGGCGTGGCCGCAAGCAGGATCAGAGTGGCCGATTCAGGCGGCTCCTCGAGGATCTTGAGAAAGAGATCCGCATCGTTCCAGCGCATCGTATCGGCGCCGTCCAAAATGAAAACGCGCCGCCGGCCTTGAGGCTTGAAATACGCTGCGCGTTGCACCGCGCGCAATTGCCCCACGCGGATCATCGGCCGGGCCACCGGAGTCCGCAGCCGCACCGGATCTGGAACGATCAGCCATACATCTGGATGCGTCTCAAGAATCAGTGGCGTGCGCTCAACCGTTGCGGTGTCGGCTGACTCTCCGCGTTCGGCGAGACCCGCTTCCACCAGCGGCGCGGGATCGGCGAGCCGCGCGATCCGCACGCAGGAAGCGCACTCACCGCAGAAATCGTCTTTGAGGCGCTCGCAATTTGCCGCCTGCGCGAACATTCGCGCGAGCGTGTACTTGCCGATGCCATGCGGCCCGGTGAAAAGCAGCGCGCTGGGGACGCGCTCGCGGCCGAGCATGCCGCGCAGGGCGCTCACGACGCGCTGATTGCCGAGAAATTCGCCGAAGCCCATTTGTTTACCTGAGTTGCCTAGCCGCTCGCCCGAACCGCTGAGTGTGTGTGCGCTCCGACTGCTGCCACAATCTCGGCGTGAATTTCCGCTGGCTCGCGAAGCTCGCCAGATGCAGTATCGAAACACTCAATCGTAATCCAGTTTGGCTGTCGCGCCAGCTCGTCATAGACCTGCGAAGCGGCCTCGAGATGAGCGAAATCGGCTTCCTGCAAATCCCGCCTCGATCTTGTGTAATCCCGCGTGCCCTTGTAGCCCACCAAACGATGCGCCTCGGCCACCGGCAAGCGGAGATAGATCACCAGGTCCTCCGCCGGAAGCGCGTGCACCTCGTATTCAAGCTGCCTTAGCCACGCGAGAAATTCAGAGCGCTTCTCGCGCGGCGCGCGTGCGCCCTGATGCGCCAGGTTAGACGCCACATAACGGTCCGCGAGCACAATTTTGCCAGCGGCCAGCGCCGATTCGATGCCCGGTTTGGATTCCAGGCGGTCGCCCGCATAGAGCAGCGCAGAAAAATGGGGATCGACCGCGGCAAGCGGACCGAATTCTCCGTTCAGGAATTGCGCCACAAGTTTGCCGAAAAAACCACCATAGTTGGGAAAGCTGATTTGGGAGAACGGCACTCCCCGGCGGCTGAATTCGCGAGCAAGCGCCTCGATCTGCGTGCGTTTCCCGGAGCCGTCGATTCCTTCAAGCACGATGAACTTTCCGCGGACAGGCATCGAATTGATGGCCAGTTTAGCAGCCGCGAGCGACTCGTGACTAGTGGTTCGTGGCGGCATGCTAGAATCGCGGCGATGCCGGAACAAATCAGTTCGATTGCGGAGAACCTAGCGCGTATTCGTGAGCGAATTGCGCGCGCGGCTGAACGGGCCGGGCGGCGCGCGGACGAAATCACGCTCGTCGCCGTGTCGAAGACTTTTCCTGCGGAGGCGGCCCGCGCTGCTTACGATGCAGGCCTGCGCGAGTTCGGCGAGAATCGCGTGCAGGAATTCGAAGCAAAGCACGCGAAGCTTGCGGACTTGGATGCCACGTGGCACCTGATCGGACACCTGCAAAGCAATAAGGCTAAGCGAGCCGCGCAGCTCTTCAATCGCGTGGATTCGGTGGATAGCCTCTCACTGGCGCAAAAGCTGGACTTTGCGGCTGACGATCAGGAGAAACGCCTGCCAGCATTGATCGAAGTCCATCTGGGCGGCGAGGCCACGAAGAGCGGCGTCACCGAAGCGGATTTGCCCGCCCTCGCCCAGGCGAGTTTCAACGCTCGCGCATCTCGACTTGCGCGGCCTGATGACCGTCCCGCCGTATTCCGAGGACGCCGAGCAAGTCCGCCCATACTTCCGGAAGCTGCGAGAGCTGCGCGAGCAGTTGAGCCACAGCCTCGGCAAGCCGATTCCCGTCCTCTCGATGGGAATGAGCCACGATTTCGAAGTCGCAATCGAGGAGGGTGCGACTGAAATCCGCATTGGTACGGCGCTGTTTGGACAGCGCGGTACACAATAGATCGTCGCGCGCCAACTCAGAGTTCGTTACTTGTGCAGTTCGAATAATTTCTTGTAGTCATGATTATTCTCTTCGCAGATGTACTCCTGAATGTCCCATTCGGGATGTAGCGTGAACGTACCCGCCTCCGTCCACGGCGCCGCGAAGACGTTCGGATCTTCGATCGTTGCCGAGTATTTCAGCGTGTCGAACCTCGTGCGCTCGAACCGCTCCACCAGGTGGTACGCCGTAGTATGCCGGTACTCGCCCACTCCCACTTTGTCGTTCACTCCGATCACGTCCACCACCAGCGTGTCTCCGTCCCAGTGGCCCACCGAATTTCCCATCCACGTGGGATCGAGGTCTTTCGGATGATCGCGCCCGTCCATCGGAATCACGCGGAAATAGTCGCCCGCCTCGTACAAAATCACGACTTGCTTTGGCGTCTGCACGATCTGGATTGGGTACGGTTCGCCGATCGTGTCTGGCACTCCGCGCGGCAGGCAAACTTCTCCCAGTGAAAATGTGTACTCCGGCCCCACCTTGTACTTCTCCGCCCCGGGTTTCAGTTTGATCTCGTCAATCGGCTTGATCGAATGGAATGGTGCCATGTAAAGCCCGTTCAGATCCGGCTTTCCGTCTGGCATCCGCGGCGCGGACCCGCGCATCATTGCTTCGCTCACCGTTGGCCTGCCCGCCGGTTCAGCTTGCGGCGAGCTCGCCGCTGCTGCGGACGACCCTGTAACGGTCACGGTAACCGTCCGCGTGTCGCTCCCCGTGCCGTTGCCACCTCTCGCCAGCAGCGTATAGGTCGTCGTCGCCGTCGGAGTGACCGTGCGACTGTCCCGCGTCGCCACGATTCCGATTCCCTGATCGAGCTCGATCCGGTCTGCGTTAATCACTTCCCATTGCAGTGTCACCGACTGGCCCGCCTGGATGGACGTGGCACTCGCCGTGAAACCCAAAATCTTCGCCGACGGCCCCACCGGAAACCCATCACGCGGCAGCTGCTTTGGCGCGGGCGCCTGTTGCCCAGGAGCTTGTTGCGCAGGAGCTTGCTGAGCCGCCGCTGCGAATGCGAACGTCGCCAAGAACAGGGCCGCCATGAAACTTATCTGTGCAATCTTCATTTCAGTGCCTCCGCCAAACGGTTGGTCCGAACCGCCGGCATTATTCTCCGAGACGCATCGTATTCCCGCCCCGCGCCCGGCACAACCCATTTTCCGCGCGCCGCAACTCGCCGTTTCGGATTACTTATCGTACAATCCAACCAGTCGAGAAACGCACCATGAGGCTTCGTATTGGATGGCTGATCGCTGCCGCGTTCCCTCTGCTTCTCGCCAGCACTTCACTGGCTCAAACCTCCGGCCTTGCAGCGTCGCAAACCAAGGAAATCTCTTCCGATCGTTCTTCCGAGCTGAAACCGGTTTACATGCCTACTTTCTGGCCTTCCGGAGACGCTGCCAAGATTGAAGGGAAACTCACGCTTAGAATCACCGTCAACGCCGAGGGCAAGGTGATCAGCTCCGAAGCGGTCAGCGGGCCGCCCGAAGTGTACGAATCGGCGCTCACCGCTTCCAAGCTGTGGACATTTGAACCTCCTCCGTCGGCGCCTTTTGTACAATTGGTTGAACTTTATTGGGGCTTTCCAAAACGCTGCCCCGCTGCAGTATCGGACCTTGGCGAGGTGTCAGCCGGGGGTTTGTTCCACTCGAAGAAAGGTAATGTGGCCGGGATGGCTGACGATTCCGGCTACGCGCTTCCTATCTATCCCGCGAATCAAATGCGCGCCGGCATCTCGGGCACGGTAAAGCTTTCCGTTTCCGTCAACCGCGATGGCAAAGTAAAGAAAATACGCGTCGAGAGTTCGTTGTCGCCCGAGATCGACAAACGAGCGGTCGACGCCGTACGCACCTGGAGATTCAAGCTTGTTTCGGACAAAGGCGGAGGTTTCCCCGATCAGTTCGAAGTCCCCATCACATTTGCGCCGATGTGCAGCCCGACCTTCTGAAGATCAGCGATCTCGCAAAAACGCAAAAAAGACAGCCTGAACTAACGTTGAACGAAAGGCCAGTAGACGCATTCGATTCAATTCAGGCAGCGTGTATGCGACAAGAAATCTTGTCCACTCTCTCGACGAGAGCCGAACGCTCTTTGACAAGTGACGATCCGAACAGGATCGGCATCCCGAGCGACCAACGGGAGCCGAGGGATCTCTGCGTCTCCTGGGAGCGAACGTCGGGATCCGAGAATTAGGGCTGGTGGCACAGACGACCACCTGTCCTTACGCCGGAGCGGCGTCCCTGCTCTCGGGCTCGAATTTCACGAGTCACGCTTTTTGCACGCAACTACTAGTCACAAACCAAGTGACACACGTGCCGAGTAATTTCGGCTGTATGTCATTGAAAACAAACAAAAGTGACACCTGCAAAGTGACACACAAATGAGGGGTCAAATTCACGAGGTTCTAGCCACAAGTCACCCGCCACTAGCCACTGGTTTCCTACGAATATCGGAGCCAGCGCACGAGTTCGGGGAGCGTGGGCCGCTTGCCGTACATCAGGATGCCGACGCGATAAATCTTCGCGGAGAAATAGATCACGGCCACGATCGAAAGGAATAGCAGGCCGATCGAAAGCGCCATTTGCCACATGGGCGGAGTCTGGAGCGAGACCCGCAGAGGCATCAGGACCGGTGCGAAAAACGGAATCTCGGAGAGAATGATCGAAATTCGCGACGCCGGATCATTCAGAACCAGGGTGTAAATCACCATGGTGAAGACCAGCGGCGCCATGGCGATCCATTGCAACTGGGCGGCATCCTGTTCGTTCGAGCACGCGGCGCCGACCGCGGCAAACATCGCCGAATACAGAAAATATCCGCCGAAGAAATATACCATCGCGTAAAGCAGCAGTGACATCGGTACGTGGAGTGCGGACAAAATTGAACCTGCGCCGCCCATTGCGGCCATGGCAGCGCCATAGGAGCCCAGCAGCGCCAGCGAGGCCGTCCAGATCAGGAATTGCGTGAACGCCACGCCCGCCACTCCGAGAATCTTTCCGGCAAGAAGCTCGGAAGGCGTGACGGCGGAAATGAGGACTTCCATTGTGCGTGTGGTCTTCTCTTCCAACACGGAACGCATGGTAATGATGCCGTACATCAGCAGCGTGGTGTAAAGCAGAATCACCAGAGCGATGGCCACGCCAATCGTCTGGCCTCTTTCAACCGATTCGCCTGTCTTGCCCACCTTGATAACTTGCAGATCGGCGCTGCGGACGAGCTCCCGCACGTTATCCACGTGGATGCCGCGAGCGCTCAACCGCGCTTCGACCACAGCTTGATTCACCGCGGTGGAAAGCGGACCGAGCAGCGAGAAATTGCCTGGATTCTTCGTATGCAACTCGACTGATTTGCTGAGGTCGCTGGGAATCACCAGATAAGCATCGAGCGCATTGGAATTGATTTTGGCGCGCAGATCATCTTGCACTGCGGTGAGCGACGCGGGCCGGTCAATCGATTCGAGAATATTGAACTGCGGCTTTCCGTCGGGCATCTTCGACTGCAGGCCCCCGGCCACAGACGACGCGATCCCCCCAGCGTTGTCCACAATGGCAAGGCGCAGGCTATGCCTCGATTGGTGGGTTACCAGAAAGACGATCAACAGAGTAAAGCCGATACCGATGAGCGGCACGATCACCGTTCCGATGACGAATCCCTTGGTCTTCACGCGGGTGATGTACTCGCGCTTAATGATCAGCCACGTTTTATGCATGGGCGGTTTTCTCGATGAAAATGTCGCTGAGCGAAGGCTCGAGCAGCTCGAACCGGCTGATTTGAACGCCTGATTGCACGGCCGCCTTCAGAATTTCCTGAGGATCGGCGCCCGGCTTCAATTTCGCCTCCACTCCCGTCCCGAAACGATTGATCGCGCCAATCGAAGGATGGTTCAGGAAGGCGTCGGATCCCGTGAACTCGATATGCACGGTGTTCTTCCCGTACGACTGCTTGATGGCGCGAAGGTCTCCGTCGAGAACGCTGCGGCCTTTGTTGATCAGGCAGATTGAGTCGCACATTCTTTCGACCTGCTCCATGCGATGGGTCGAGAGAATGATCGTCGAGCCCTGATCGCGCATTTCGAGCATTACATCCTTGATTGTCGCGGCATTCACCGGATCGAGGCCGGAAAACGGCTCGTCCAGAATCACGATGGGCGGCTTGTGCAGCACGGAAGTTATGAACTGCACCTTCTGCTGCATGCCCTTCGAAAGGTCGATCATTTTCTTCTCGGACCATTCGCTCAACTCGAACCGTTCGAGCCATTGGCGCGCGCGCCGATCGGCTTCCGCTTCCGAAAGACCGTGGAGGGCGCCGAGAAAGATGATCAGGCTTCGAATCTTCATCCGCGGGTAGAGGCCGCGCTCTTCGGGAAGATAGCCAATCGAGTCGCGGCTCTTGTCGCTCACCGGCTGGCCGAGCACCAGGATCGTGCCCTCATCGGGCACCAGAATATTCATCACCATGCGGATCGTGGTCGTCTTGCCGGCGCCGTTTGGCCCAAGTAGCCCGAGAACCGCTCCCTGCCGCACCCGCAGGTTTACGCCGCCAACGGCGGTCACGGAATCGTACGTCTTGGTGACGTTTTCGAGCGATATCGCGTCCACTGATTCCCTCTCGGTTGGGCGTCGGGCTTCTGCCGCTTCCTACGCGCGGGCCGAGCCGATTATTTCACGCGAGGCTACTAATATGCCGAATAAACGCGACGTCAACAGGTTGTTACTAGTCTGGCAAGCGCTGGCCGGTTGTCTCCAAGCCAAACGGAAGCAGGAAAAGCCCAAGGATGAAAGGAATCGCCGTGAGGGCTACGGGGATACCAATCGTATGAAAGTGCGAGACACCCGCGCCCACCATGAACGAAAATCCCGCGCCCACAAACCGCCCGACGGAAGTGGCAAACGCGAAGGCGCTGCCGCGGCAGGTCGTCGGATACTGTTCCGGCAGCCAAAGCGTGTACATGGCGAAATTCGCGCCGCCGATCCCAAGGAAGAACATGCCAACAAAAAACCAGGCCATGGCGTTGTGAACCAGGTAAAAGGCCAGCCCGAAACTGGCGCAGATCGAAATAGCCATGACGACGAAATAAACGCCCAGCGTCAGGCGGCGCCCGAGTCTCTCGGCAATCCATGGAAGAGGCAAGCACCCCAGGATTGTGCCCAACGACAACACTACAGTGGCGTAGGTGGCCAGTTTCGGCGCGAGTCCGGCGGCCAGATGCATGCGGCCGGCAATCTCGTTGACTCCGGTCGGGACGTACACCGTCCCGGCCCACAACCCGATGATCGAGATCAAGACGTACGCGGAGTTCAGCAGCGTGCGCCGGCGGTACTCTGGCTTGAAGATCGTAACGAACGGGCTCGCAACCCGCTTGGCGCGGGCTTTCCAGCGTTCCGGCTCGCGGACGCTGTAAAGAATCGAGCCCGATCAAAATCGCAGGCGCCCCTCCGATCATGAACATCGGGCCGCCAACCGTGGGCTTCGCCTACAAAGTGGTTCGCTAGGGCGGCGAGAAAGAATCCGAAATAATAGCCGGTGTGCATGTAGCCCGCGCCCATCTTGCGGCGATCCTCGGGCCACTCTTCAGCAACGAATGTGCCGCCCATCGCCCATTCGCCGCCGATTCCGACGCCGGCGAGCAGCCGGAAGATCGCAACCTCCCAGATGTTTTGACCGAAAGCCGCCAGGAAGGTGAACAGCGAGTAGCAAAGGATCGTGAGCGCGAGAGTGCGCACGCGGCCGTATCGGTCCGCCACTGGCCCCCAGATGAGCGCCAGTCCCCATCCCACAAGAAAAAGGGCAAACAGCAGTCCGCCGTAGAAGCCAATGTTCGCAGGAGTCGCCGGAATGCCCGACTTCGGCAAAAGCTCGCGCATCGCCGGGACCAAAACCAACGCATAGATGAAGGAGTCCATACCATCGAGCGCCCAGCCGGCCCATGAGGCCCAAAAACCGCGCACCTGATTCTTCGTAAGCGGAGTCTTAGGGGACGATGGCATGGGAAATTTTTGAAGAGCGAGAATTGTACGAGGGGAATCGAACCGATGCAAGGAGTTCCCACGTGGCGAACCCGGCCCGGCAAAGCGACGGCCAGTGATATGTTCTGATGAGAAACCCAAGGCAACAAATGGAAATAAGAGAACGCGATGGCGCGGTCGAGATTACGGTACGTGTGGCTCCAAGGTCCAGCCGCGACGCCGTCGAGGGCGAATACAACGGCGCGCTGAAGGTGCGATTGACGGCGCCTCCCGTGGACGACCGCGCGAACAAAGCGCTACGGAGAGCTGCTGGCGGAGCGTTTGAAGGTGCCCGTCTCGGCTGTTAGAATCGTCGCGGGCGAAAAGAACCGGACGAAGCGCGTTTCGATCGCTGGTGTATCGCGCGCACAGGCAGCGGCGCTGTGCGAGGCGAAGCCAGCCTGATCCGTTGAACTGGCTTCGCAAACAGTTCCTCGAGTGGAGAGTCAGACCGTCGTCATGCCAGACATTAAAGCAATCCAGGCGGAATTGAAGGCCGGCAAGATGGACGGCTGGCTCTTCTACGACCATCACCATCGCGACCCGATTGCGGTCCGAATTCTCGGTCTGGGCAGCAATGGGATGGCGACGCGGCGGTGGTTTTATTTCATTCCTTCGCGAGGCGAACCGCGAAAACTGGTGCATAAGATCGAGCAAGGCGCGCTCGATTCGCTTACGGGACGCAAGCAGGTCTACGCAGGCTGGGAAGAGCTTCATACCCAATTGCGGAAACTGCTTTCCGGCTCCAAGAAAATCGCCATGCAGTATTCGCCCGAAAATAACATTCCCTACATCGGACTGGTGGACGCCGGAACGGTCGAACTGGTGCGGAAGCTGAAGAAGAAAGTGGTCACCTCCGCTGACCTGGTGCAAAAATTCGAGGCGGCATGGACGCCCGAGCAGCTCGCATCGCATCTGGAGGCGGGCGAGATTGTGGACCGCATCACGCGCGCAGCTTTTGAACGCGCGGCCGCGCTGGTGCGAGAAGGCCGGCCGCTCACCGAGAGCGAACTGCAATTGTGGATCCTCGATCGGTTTCACGCGAATGGACTCACCACGGCCGATCCGCCGGTGGCAGCAGTGCAGCCAAACAACGGCAATCCCCACTACGAGCCGAAACCGAATGGCTCGCGCCCAATACGGGCCGGAGATTTGCTGCTGCTCGACATATGGGCGAAATTCGACCGGCCGGGCAGCGTGTATTACGACATCACGTGGGTTGGGTACCTCGGCGAGCGCGTTCCGGAAGCGTACGCGAAGATTTTTCGCATCGTGCGCCAGGCGAGAGATCGGGCCATCGAATTCGTCCGCGAAGCAGTGGCGCACGGACGCGCCGTCCACGGCTGGGAAGTGGACCGCGCGGCGCGCGAGGTGATTCGTAAGGCGGGCTACGCAAAATATTTCGTGCACCGCACCGGGCACAGCATCGGCCAGGACGTCCACGGCAATGGCGCCAACATGGATGGCCTTGAGACGCGCGACGACCGCAAGATCGTGCCGCGGACGTGTTTTTCGATCGAGCCGGGAATTTACCTGCCGGAGTTCGGCATTCGGAGCGAGGTAAACGTCTACGTCGGCGAACGCGAGGCGCGCGTTACCGGCGCGATTCAGGAAGAGATTCTGCCGCTGCTCGGCTGACCGATGGCATCCGACGCTCCCTTGATCGAAAAGCAAAACAACATTGTTACCGCGATTGCAGTCCTTGTGGCAATCGGCGCATGGGCCGTGCCTGGGCTGGGGCATTTGCTGCTCAGGCGCTGGGGCCGCGCGATTTTCCTTTTCTTGGCGGTCGCGGGACTGGCGGTGGCAGGTTACGGAATGCGCGGAGAAACATTTGGTATGCACTCGACCGATCCATTCGGCGCACTCGGCTTTGTGGCGGATGCTTGTTCGGGCGTGTTTTATTTTCTACCACGCGTGCTTGAGGCCGCCGGGCCCGACGTATCGCGCGCTGCGGGCGATTACGGCACGCGCTTCCTCGCGGCAGCAGGAGTGGTGAATATTCTCGGCGTGCTGGATGCCTACCGGATTGCCAGCGGGGGGAAATCCTGAATGTTCGGAACTGGCATCCATCTCAGCCACTTCGCGGCGATGGTAATTTTCGCGCTGTGCGTGTCAATTGCTTTCGCGTGCCTCGGCCGGCAGACAATTGCGGGGCGAATCAAGTACGCGCTGTGGTCGCTTGCGCTGTTTCTGGTGGTCGGCGTGGGGATTGCGTGGCTGATGTATCCATTTTCGCGGTAGCGACGCGCGATAAAATCCGGGACAAACAGCGAGATGCCGCGCTGAAGACCGCGGCTCTACATTTGAACCTGAGGAACAAAGCCAAAAAAAGAAAGGGGCGCCCTTACGAGCGCCCCTTTTATTTTCCGCAGGCTGTCTATCCGCTAGACGATGTCTTCCGGCTTGATCGGCATGTGTCGAATGCGCTTTCCGGTTGCTGCAAAGATCGCATTGGCGATTGCGGGAGCGACAGGCGGAACTGCCGGCTCACCCAACCCCGTGGGAGTTTCCTCGCTCGGGACAAAGTGGACTTCAATCTTCGGCACGGCGTTCATGCGCAACATCGGATTGTCGCCGAAGTTGGTTTGGACCACGCGACCGCGGTCAATCGTGATCTCGGTCATGAGTGCGGCCGTAATTCCATAGACCACCGCACCCGAAACTTGAGCCTCGGCACTAGACGGATTGATCACGCGACCGCAATCCATGGCGCAAACGACGCGGTGGACGTTCACCGTGCCGTCTTTTTCGAGCGAAATCTCCACGACTTCGGCGGCGTACGTCGAGAATGCCTCGAGGCAGGCGATCCCGCGGAAGCGTCCCTTCGGCAGTGGCGTGCCCCATCCGGCCTTTTCCGCGGCCAGATTCAAGACGCCCAAGTTCCGCGGCTTCTTGGATAGCAGATCGCGACGAAATTCGTATGGATCTTTCTTGGCCGCGGCTGCAAGCTCGTCAACAAAGCTCTCGCTGAAAAATCCGTTCTGCGAGGCTCCCACCGACCTCCAGAAACCCATCGGAATCGGCCCGGCCACGAGGTGATAGTCCACCAGGATATTGGGAATGTCGTAGGCGATATCGGAAACACCCTCCACGCTGCTGCTGTCGAGGCCATTCTTGATCGAGCCTGGGAAAAACCAGCTCATGATGGAATCGCAAGCGACGCGCGCTGTGAACGCCGTCGGCTTGCCATTCGCATCCAGGCCAGCCGACATTTTGACGTAGGAGGCGGGACGGTAGTAATCGTGCTGCATGTCATCTTCCCGCGACCAGGTGACTTGCACGGGCACTCCCATGGCCTTCGAAACGATGGTTGATTCGGCCACGAAATCGGACCAGCCACGCCGGCCGAACCCGCCACCAAGGTAGGTCGTGTGAACTTTCACGGCGTCCGGCTTCAGGCCCGTGATCCCCGCTGCGGTGCCCTGCGAAGGAGTCTGGAACTGCGTGGGAACCCATAGGTCAACGCCGTCAGCCCGCACGTCCGCTGTGCCGTTCATCGGCTCCATGGTGCAATGCGCCTGATAGGGAGCGTCGTAGACGGCTTCGATCTTCTGCGCCGCGCTCGCAAGCCCCGCAGCCGCGTCGCCTTCCTTGCGCGAGACTACACCGGGCGTCTGGCAGGCGTCCTCGAACGATTTCCGGATGCTCGCGCTGGTGACGGCTGCATTCGGGCCTTCGTCCCATTTGATATCGAGAGCCTTGCGCGCTTGAAAAGCGGTCCACGTGTTGTCAGCCACAACCGCAATTCCCGTCGGAATCTGAATGACGTCTTTTACGCCGGGGATTGCTTTGGCCTTGGTGGCGTCGAAGCTGGCCACTTTGCCGCCGAAAACAGGACAGTGCTCGACGGAAGCGTGGAGCATGCCCGGAAGGCGAACGTCAATTCCGAACTCGGCGGTGCCGTTCACTTTCTTGGGCGTGTCCACGCGCTTGGTGGGCTTGCCAACGATGGTGAACATGCTCGGATCTTTCAGATCTTGCGGTTTGACTTGCGGCGGCGGAATCTTCGCGGCGGCTTCCGCCAGACTGCCGAAGGTAGCCGTGCGTTTCGAGGCGGCGTGGACGATTTTGCCGTCCGCCGCGTGACATTCGGATGCGTCGACGCCCCATTTCTGGGCGGCGGCGGCAATCAGCATCGTGCGCGCGGTGAAGCCAGCCTCGCGCATGGGAATCCAAGCGGAATGGATGCTCTGGCTGCCGCCGGTGCCCTGCATGCCGAACGCAGGGTCGTAATAGACTTTATCGGCGGGCGCAAACACGGTGTTAATCCGCTTCCAGTCGCAGCCGAGTTCTTCGGCGGCGAGCATGGCGAGCGAGGTCTCGACGCCCTGTCCCATTTCGGATTTGTTGATCAGGATGGTGACTTTGTCGTCCGGCGTGATCTGGATGAAGGCGTTGAGCACTGCAGGCGTGGCTGTGGATGCGGCGGCAAGCACCTCGCGACGCCCCGGGAGATAGAAGCCGATGACGAGGCCGGTAGCGCCGGCAATGCCCGTCTTTAGGAAGCTACGGCGATCCAGCGGATTCGTAGTGGCGCTCATTCCGCACCTCCTGCGAGGACGGCGTCCGTGGACGGAACAGCATCAGAACTCGCGCTGGCCGGTTTGGCCGAGGCCGCGTGAAGTTCCGCGGCGCGATGAATCGCCCGGCGAATTCTGGGGTAGGTGCCGCAGCGGCAGATGTTGCCGGTCATGGCGGCGTCAATTTCCGTGTCGGTCGGTTTCGGGGTCTTAGCCAAGAGCGCGGAGGCCGTCATGATCTGGCCCGACTGGCAATAGCCGCACTGAGGAACGTCAATTTCGATCCAGGCGCGCTGGACGGGGTGGCTGCGATCAGGAGAAAGCCCCTCGATCGTCATTACGGTCTTCCCGGCGACACTGGAAATCGGAGTGATGCAGGAGCGGATCGCGCTGCCATTGATATGGACCGTGCAGGCGCCACACAAACCCAACCCGCAACCGAATTTTGTGCCGGTCATATTGAGGGTGTCGCGAAGAACCCACAGCAACGGCATATCCGGATTGGCGTTTACTGTCTGGGGCTTGCCATTCAAGGTGAAATGAGTTGCCACGAAAAAAACCTCCTGAGAAGCGCCAGTATCGAGGCATCCAAAACAACCTGCTCGACGAAATTTGCGGCTTCGCGACGACGTTATGCCAACGACTATGCGGAGTCAAGATCGAAGCGTGCGTTTGTGCCGCGCATTGGCGCTGCGCCGAGAGAAGCGTATAGAAATAACGATTACCAACGCATTGAATCAAAAACGACAAATGCTTTACCATGGAGCACACGGAGTAGGCACAGAGAGCACAGAGAAGGCTCAAGGCTTACGCTTGCCGGCCCTTCGGAAACTAAACGGCGGCGCGCATGAAAACAAAAAAGCTGGCCGGACTTTTTTGGTCCGGCCAGCCGTTTGCCAAGATCTGTTTCGATCCGCGGCGTGCTCGCCGCGAATGCTATGCCTAGAACAGGAACTTCAAGGCGAATTGAATGATGCGCGGATTCACCGACGAAGTGTTGATGATTCCGAAGTTCGCCGCGCTCACGTTCGGAAGCTCGAGCGGGCTGCCAACAGAAAACGCTCCCGCGGGATTGCCGAACTGGGCATGATTGAAGGCGTTGTAAAACTCCGTCCGGAATTGTAGCACTTTGCCTTCTCCGAATATCGGCGTTGTCTTAATGATCGAAATGTCCCAGTTGAATTCCCCGGGCCCCAGCACGGAGCCGGGAGGTAGGTCGCCATAACCCGTGGGCTCCAAAAGACTTCCCGGAGGTCCTGCCAAGTTCGGCACCGCGACGCCATTCGGGACGTTAGGCGCAGTGCAGAACGCGCCCGGGTTAAAGTATCCGTTGGTGTCGGCCGGATTGAGATTTTCACCCTTGCCCAATCGCGAGGTCAGAGGACCCTTCGTCAAAATATCCCCGATCGTTGCTCCTGAGCACAGGTTAGCCCTGACGAAACCGCTGTCGGTACCTGTACCGTTTGTACCGTAGGCGGCCCCGTTGTTGCTATCGATGATCGTGATCGGATTGCCATCCTGGGCAACCGTAACGCCGGAGACGTTCCAGCCGTTGACCAACTTTCCTTCGACTCCGGTCATGCCCTTTCCGAACGGCAGATCGTAGCTGTAGCTGATGATGAACCGCTGGTAGTTGTTGAACGATGCCGGTCCATATTGCTGTCTCAGATCCAGCGCGTTATTGCTGTTGGCGGAAGTTCCGATCAAGTCGGAGAGAACCTTGCTCCACGTATAGGCCGCTTGAACCTGCAGTCCGTGAGAGAACTGGTGGCGCACGGTGGCCTGGAGGCTATTGTAATTGGAGCGGCCGTCGAACGCGGTGATCTGCAAGCCCGTAGGCTGATATCCCAGGAACGGAACGCGAGCGAGTACGTTGGGAACCGTGTTATTGGTGATATCTACGCCGCCCGGGCCGCTAATGCTGCCGTTCTCAACCAAGGGCGCAGTCGGATCCGTGACCAGATTTGCGCCGTTGATGTTGTGATTGTAATCAACGAGGTTGACGCCCTTCGCTCCAACGTAACCCAACTCCATGACCCACTTGGGCATAAATTCATACTGGATGCCGAGGTTGTACTGCTGGACGAGCGGCGTATGGGTGTCCGCGTCGAGGAGCGGAGTGCTCAGGAAAGAGCTGCCGGGACTGCCAGGACCGAAATTATTGGACGGGAAGGCGCAGATTTGGGCAGCGGCGCAATCGGCGTCAAAGTACCGCGGCGCAAATCCGAAATTCGCGGGTACCCCAGCAGGAGGATGGGGCAACGGCACAAGGGACGGTGCCGCATAAGGAGTAGCCAAAGATTGGCCGTTCGGGAAACCATAGTCGAGGGTAACCGAGTACGGGTTGCCCTGTTCGATCGCGTGCACGAACCTATCAAGAGCAACGCGATCATAGAAGATGCCAAAGCCAGCGCGTACAACCAGCTTATTGCTGTCCAGCGGCTGCCACGCCATTCCGATACGCGGGGCGAAGTTGCTGAGCGGGACGTGCTGGTTGATCGCAGTGTTGTTTGAGTTCGTTAGCACGCCTGCTGGCGGGGGGCCGTAGAACCTGGAGTAGTTCCTCGGGACCACGTTACCGGCCAGGCTGAGGGCTGGATTCGCAAGCGCGTCCGCCAAGGTCGTCGGCACCAAGTTGTTTGGCACTTGACTGAGCGCGCTGGTCCAGATGTTAGTAGCATTTCCCTGTGTGTCCGTCAGCGTTCCGTCATATTCCCAGCGCAAGCCCAGATTCAAAGTAAGCCGAGAACTGATCTTGTAATCGTCCTGCACGAAGGCGTCGAAATTTGGCAGGCGGTAGTGATGCGGGATACCGTCAGGTCCGCTCGTCACGCAGAACAAGCACTGAATGATGTTTCCGGGCTGTCCAACGAGCAGATCATTAAAGGATCCAACGACCAGCAATCCCCGCTCCAGGCCTTGAAACAGAAGGTTCCACTGGGTTTGCTCAAGCTCGACCCCTGCGCGGATCGTATGCTTGTTGTGCGACCAGGAAATCTGGTCGGCCTCCTGGAACTGGTTGACCGGGCTGAAATCAGGGTCAATCGTACCGAAGATGTCATAGTTGCCCGTGGCAATTACTGTGAAGGGTGGCTGAGTCAGCGAAGTCGAGGTTGGCGTGCTGGACGTCATACCCAGGTTCGCGTAGCTCGCCCCGGCCGGGACCTGCTGAGATCCAACAGCAAAGAGGCGCTGGTAGGACAGGCGAGCCTCATTCACGAAGTTGTTGCTGACCAGCGTCGTCAGCTTGAGCAAGCCGTTGATATTCGAGTAATAGTTGCTCTGGGGCGTACCCGGCAGGTCGCCATTCAACGTGGTGATCTGGGGATTTCGTGAATAGAAGAACCGCGTCGCCAGAGTGTTCTTGCTGTTGATCACATAGTCGCCATTGCCAATGTACTGATCTTCGTTGTAGATAGCCGGAATGCTAAAGTTGCACGTGTAATAGGGGCTGTTGGTACCGGAAGATGGCCCGTTTACGGCGCAACCTGGCGTGACCGAAGCGCCGCCGAGAATATTGGTCGTTGGGTAGTAGAAACCGCTTTTCGTCGATCCCGGGAGCTGCAATATCCTGAGTGTGACAGGGTTAAGGTTGCTACCGTCGCATGCCGGCTCCGCTCCGGTAATCAACACTGTATGCTGCCCATCACCGGGATTATTTGCAGGGCAATTCGCCGCAGCGAGGTCAGCCGCAAAAGTTTGGGCAGCCGCGTCGCAACCGCTTATCGGACCCGTGCCAGCTGGGCAAGTCCCGCGAGATTCGTCCGGGATCGGAGGCAACTGCGCGCCGAAGGTCGTGCCCAGCGCTGTTACGCCGTTCTTCGAACGAGTCCCCTGATAGCTGAAGAAGAAAAAGAGCTTGTCCTTCTTGATCGGGCCCCCGATGGCGCCTCCGAACTGCTGCTGATTCAACGTCTGGTGCGGCTGATCGGGAGTCAGATTGTAGAAGTAGTCGCTGGAATTCAGGATCGAATCGCGCGTGAATTCAAACACCGAACCGTGAAAAGCGTTCGTGCCGCTCTTGGTGACGACATTGACGTTCGCGCCGGGGTTGCGGCCGTAGCTGGCGTCGTACGTGGAAGTCTGGACCTTGAACTCTTCGATGGCGTCGGGGTTGGGAATTCCAATGCCGGCATAAATGCCAGAGTCGGTGGCGCTCCCGCGATTGGCGATGTTATCAATCGCCACGCCATCCATCTGAAAGTTGTTCTGGCCAGGGTCATTTCCGTTCACGCTGATGTCCTGCGTGCCCTTTCCCAAAGTCGTCGCATTCTCCGGGGACCCGCTGGTTCCTGCGGAAAGACCAAGAATTTCAGTGTAGTTGCGCTGGGCCATCGGAAGTGCGGTGATCTGGCCGCCGGTGACAGTCGTGCCGAGCGTAGAGCTCTGGGTCTGCAGCGTTTCAACGTTGCTCTCGACGGTGACAGTCTGAGTGACCGCGCCAACCTCCAGCACCTTGTCCAGAAGGGGTGTCTCGGTCACATCAACGACAACGCCGGAAACTTCGGCGGACTTGAAGCCCGGGGCAGCAAACCTGACTCGATAGGTAGCCGGCGAAAGGAGAGAGAACTTGTACACACCATCCGCGCCCGTGGTCGTGAAGCGCTCCTGGTTCGTTCCGGAGTTAGTAATTGTAACCGTCGCGTTCGGGACGGATTTCCCCGACTGGTCGGTGACGGTCCCAGTGAGTGCACCCGTTCCGGCCGATTGGGCCGCGACACGGTTCGCGCTAATCACAACGAAAAGCAGCGCGCTCAGTGCGCACACCAAGACACACGGCAACGACTTCCTAATATTTACCATTTTCCACCCTCCCCCAATTGAACCTAGTCACGTGCACAATGGCACGGCTAAACCCATTCCTGGCGGGGTTGATACTATAGGTAACAAAGAAGAGTCAAGTTCTAACTAGAAATGGTCTCGTCTGCAGCGTTCAAGTTGTAAACCCCAAGCGGAATCGGAAACGAGAAACCCGGCAGGCGTGGCGGTTTGACAGATTTTTCGCCGCGATGTTACAGTCGGTGACGCTGCCGAGGTAGCTCAGTTGGTAGAGCAGCCGATTCGTAATCGGCAGGTCCCCGGTTCAAGTCCGGGCCTCGGCTCCATCTAATCCCAATCCAAATCCCACGGGCGCGGGCGGCATATGCCAGCCGGGATCAAACGCACCAGCAGGCGTCAGGAGCGGTGCCCCTTCTGAAATACCGCGATGTCCTTTGGGGTAACGAAAACCACTTCGTTCTTCGCCAACTGCAGCGCATGAAATCGTTCCTGGGACATCTCGACGTGAACTGGAGCGCCCCATTCGGTGATCGCGTCCACTTTGACGACAGGCCCTGCTGAATTAATGTGCGTGGTTGTGGCCCGAAAATGACTCGCTCCATTGGGCTGGCGCGTGATTTCCAGAAGATGCGGCCGCACAAACGCGAGATTGCCCGTGTCCGTTTCCTGAATGTAAGCTTTCCCCTCGTCCACGCGCCCGTGAAACAGATTCACGTTGCCGAGAAAATTGTAAACGAACGGAGTGGCAGGGTGATTGTAAACGTCCTCAGGGCTGCCGACTTGTTGGATTCGTCCTTCGTTCATCACGGCGACCAAATCGGCGACCTCGAGCGCTTCCTCCTGATCGTGGGTGACGAATACGCTGGTGATGTGAACTTCGTCGTGCAGCTGGCGGAGCCAACGCCGCAATTCCTGCCGCACCTTGGCGTCCAACGACCCGAACGGCTCGTCGAGCAGCAACACGCCAGGTTCGACAGCCAGCGCACGAGCCAACGCGACGCGCTGACGCTGACCGCCGCTGAGCTGAGAAGGATAGCGGCGAGCCTGATTCTGAAGCTGTATCAATGCCAGCAGCTCCTGCACCTTTGCGCGAATTTCTTGTTCGGAGGGCCGGAAACGACGCGGCCGCACGCGCAATCCGAACGCGATGTTTTCGAATACGGTCATGTGCCGGAAGAGCGCGTAATGCTGAAAGACGAAGCCGACGTGCCTTTCGCGCGCGGTTTGACCGCTGATATCCTTGCCGTCGAATTGCACGGTTCCGCAATCGGCGAATTCGAGTCCGGCAATGATGCGCAGGAGCGTGG
This sequence comes from uncultured Acidobacteriota bacterium, assembly GCA_963818605.1. Taxonomy (GTDB): domain Bacteria; phylum Acidobacteriota; class Terriglobia; order Acidiferrales; family UBA7541; genus Palsa-295. The sequence goes on along the minus strand of CAWFSW010000011.1, from coordinate 328,741 downwards.
TTTTCCCCGAACCGGAAGGCCCGAGCAATGCGACGAGCTGGCCATCCGGGATTTCCAGATCAACATCGTCCAATGCGTCGAAATGTCCGAAACGCTTTCTGATGCCGCGAACGCTAATGCTCATCGGATTGGCTCCGTATCACTTGCGGACTGCGCCGCGAATTGCTGAGCCGCTTTCCATTCGACCAGGCTCTTGACCAAGAGAGTGGTCAATGCGAGGAGCGCCAGCACCGACGCAACCGCGAAGGCAGCGACGAATTGGTAGTCGTTGTAGAGAATCTCGATGTGCAGCGGCATCGTGTTGGTGAGGCCGCGGATATGGCCGGAGACCACCGAGACGGCGCCGAATTCGCCCATCGCGCGGGCATTGCAAAGGATCACACCGTAGATCAACGCCCATTTCACGTTTGGCAGGGTCACGCGGAGGAAAGTCTGCCAGCCGCTGGCACCCAGCGTCAGCGCTGCTTCTTCTTCATCATTTCCCTGCGACTGGATCATCGGCAGCAACTCACGCGCCACGAATGGAAACGTGACGAAGATCGTCGCCAGCACGATTCCGGGCACGGCGAATATGACTCGAATCCCGTGGGCGATCAGCCAAGGCCCCAAGAGACCTTGTAAGCCGAAAAGCAGAACGTAAATAAGCCCGGCGACGACCGGAGACACGGAAAACGGGAGATCAATCAGCGTGATCAGCAGACTCTTGCCAACGAAATCAAATTTGCCGATCAGCCACGCTGCGGCGATGCCGAATACGACGTTTAGCGGGACAGCGATGGCGGCGGCAAGCAGTGTCAAGCGAATGGCAGCGAGCGTGTCCGGATCTCGAAAGGTATGAAGGTAGAAAGCAATTCCCTTCTGGAAGGCGGTGACAAACACGATCGCCAGCGGCAGAAGGAGGAAAATTCCAAGAAACACCAGCGCGATGCCAATGAGGAGCCAGCGCACGAGCGCAGGTTCGGAGATAGCCAGACCCGCGACGCCGCTTCGAGGTGCCAGCGTCCCTTGTAACTGCGATTGGGCTGATGCTGACATGGGTTTTGCCGGCGCGACGAAATTAAATCGCGCTACAGGTTCTCCTGCTGACCAAAAACTGGTTTGAGACTTGCGCCGATAGATGTGTCGATGGGCGACTCGCTCGCGCGGCGGCCGGCGCTCCAGCGCTGCAGAATATTGATGGGCAGCAGCAGCGCGAACGAAACGGCAAGCATGGCCACCGCGATCGCTGTGGCGCCGGCGTAGTCATACTCTTGCAATTTGGTGATGATCAGAAGCGGCGTGATTTCCGTGCGCATCGGCATATTGCCTGCGATGAAGATCACCGAGCCGTATTCGCCGACTGCGCGAGCGAAGGCCATGGCGAAGCCGGTGAGCGCCGCCGGGAAAATCGTCGGCAAGAGAACGCGCGCGAAGGTCTGCCAGCGGCGTGCGCCGAGGCTCGCCGCAGCTTCTTCGAGCTCCTTGTCCAAGTCTTCGAGAACAGGCTGCACGGTGCGGACGACGAAGGGCAATCCGATGAAGGTGAGCGCGATCGTGACTCCGAGTGCCGTGTACGCCGCGGGAATGCCCAGAGCCAAAAGTGGCCGGCCGAGCCACCCGTTCGGAGCGTAGATGGTGGTGAGCGCGATGCCGGCAACCGCGGTCGGCAGGGCAAACGGCAAGTCAATCACAGAATCGAATAGGCGCTTACCCGAGAAGTCGTAGCGCACGAGTACCCAGGCGACGAGAACACCGAAGACAAGATTGATGAACGCTCCGATCAGCGACGCACCGAAACTGAGGCGATAGGACGCCAGAGCACGGGGCGAAAGCACGACGTGCCAAAACTGATGCCAGGTTAATGTGGACGCTTTCAGGAAAGTGGCGGACAGTGGAATCAAGACAATCAGACACAGATAGAAAACAGTGAAGCCGAGCGACAGCCCGAAACCTGGTAAGATGCTCCGCTGCTTCAGGACAAATTTCATCGCTCGGCCTCCCGTTGTAGGGTGGGTAGGTTATTGCGCTGGCTGATAAATCTGATCGAACACGCCACCGTCGGCGAAATGAACGCTCTGCGTTTTGTGCCAGTCGCCGACAATATCCCCGAGGGTGAACAGCTTTATCTTGGGAAACGTGGAGGCATACTTCCTAGCAACCGATTCCAGGCGCGGCCTGTAGAAATTTCTCGCCGCAATCTCCTGACCCTCGGGAGTGTATAGATATTGAAGGTAGGCCTCGGCAACGGTACGCGTGCCTCTCTTATCCACGACCTGGTCCACCACCGATACAGACGGCTCCGCAAGGATGCTGACGGACGGAATGACAACCTGAAACTTGTCTGGGCCTAGCTCTTTCACCGAGAGCAGCGCTTCGTTCTCCCAGGCCAACAGGACGTCACCGATGCCTCGCTCGACGAACGTGGTCGTGGAACCGCGGGCACCGGAGTCGAGAACAGGGACATTCTTGTAAACCTTTGTGACGAAGTCTCTCGCTGCCGCGTCACTTTTTCCCGACGTGAGGTACGCATAGCCCCACGCCGCCAGGTAAGCCCAGCGCGCGCCGCCGGAGGTTTTGGGATTCGGCGTAATCACCGAGACTCCCGGTTTCACGATATCGTCCCAATCCTTGATGTTCTTCGGGTTGCCCTTGCGCACGAGGAAAACGATTGTTGAGGTGTACGGCGTGCTGTTGTTTGGAAGCCGCGATTGCCAGTTGGCAGGGAGCAGTTTGGATTTTTCCGAGATGGCGTCAATGTCGTAAGCCAGTCCCAGCGTCACCACGTCCGCCTGCAGCCCGTCAATTACGGAACGGGCCTGCGCACCGGAACCGCCGTGCGATTGCTGAATCGTGACGTCCTGTCCAGTTTTGGCCTTCCAATACTTCACGAAGGCCGGGTTATAGTCCTGATATAGCTCGCGTGTCGGATCGTAAGAGACATTCAGAAGCGTTACCGGCCCCTGGGCGTGCACGGGCATGCCCAGGGTCAAAGCTGAACCGATAACGAGGAGCAAGAGCCATATTCTCCGCTGCACTGACGTCATTTTCTGCTGCTCCGTTTTGGCGTAAGTTGCCAGTGAGTTTTTCATGGTCATTTGTTCGATTAGAATTTGTAGATGACGTCGAACTGCAACCGCTTCAGTTCGGTTTCGGTTGTGTTCGTGGTCGCCAATTGCCGGCCGAAGAAACCAGTGAAGCCCACTTGAATGTTCTTATTCGCCTGGTAATACGCTTCCACGCGGTTCTGCTGCACGCTGCTGCCCTGCCGGATGTCGCTAAAATCGAATAGCGACATGACCGCTTCCCGGTCGATCAGCATGTGGGTGTAGGCAAACTGCACATCGCCCCTCTGCTGTTGTCGGCCGAAGCGGGCCTCAGCCCAATTGCCGCGGCGGTCGTGCGAATCGCACGTACCGTTTACGGTCGCGATCGTTATGGTCGCGGTTTTCTCCAGCGCGGTGAGTGTAGCCGGAGGGATGAAAGGAGCGTCGGCCGGGTCATTGCCGCACGCCTCGGTATTTTGAACGTAATCGCCAAGGAACCGAATCGGCCACCGATCCGACCACGTTTTGATATCGAACTGCGCGATTGAATCCAAGAGAGCGAACTTTGAGTTCAGCTTCGCGGCGATAACCTCCTTGCTAACGACAACGCTTCCGGGCGCCGAGCCACTCGTACTCAGTGTTGTGATCGTTTCGGTCACCGTCTGGAACGAGTTTGTCAGCGTGTTGTTCAGCGGCAGGAGCCCGTCAACCGGGCTGGAGGTGGTTGGGTTTCCGTAGGCAACCTGATTCGCGAGCGCGATGGGATCGGCATTGTGGTAGTTGTAAAAGGCCGTGTCCGCAAGGAAAGACACACGGCTGCCCAATTGCCATCGCGTTTGGAGCTGCCCGCCATAGACGACGCTTTGGTGAATGCTGCCGGTGTTGTAAGGAAGAACAGCGCTCACCGGCTGCGTGGAGGTTCTGATCGCCTCCGGGTTCTGAGTTTCGGCGAAGGGCAGCTGGAATCCGATGAACGCGAATTGGCGCAGTACGTGCCAATTGTCGGATTTCCATTCGAGCTTCTCGGCAACGCCTTCCGGGAATATGTCGTCGTCCCAGGTGAGTTGCGTGCGATACCAGGGATACGCGAATTTTCCGCCAATCAGCGTCAATGCCTTCCACTGGTGCGGGGTGTAGTCAATAAAAGCCCGGTCCAGGGCGAATGGCTTGCGCGTGAAGAATTGGTTCGCCGTCTGGTTCGAGGTGATTGGATCGTTCAGATCGCCTGTCGAGAGACCGATTCCGCCGCTGATGTCGTCGTTCAGCTTCGCGTTAATATAGAAACGCGCCCGGTAGCGTTCGCGGTTCCGATCCTGAGAGTCGTTGATCGGACCGCCCGAGTAGGATTCGTCCCGCACGCGCACGTCTCCGGCGAAAGAAAACGGCCCAAAGTTATTCAGGCCGCGCTCGAGTGTGTCTATTCGTCGCGCGAGGTTTTGTTCACCCGAAAGCTGCTGCGACTGGCTACCGGCCAGTTCCTGCGTTTGGGCGGCAGGAGGCGGTGGCAGAACCGTCTCCAGCGTCAATCCTGGATTCGCGGCGGTGAGCGCCGCTTCCAGCTCCAACATTTTCTGGTGCTGATCCTGCAACTCCTGGCTCTGCGCCTGAAGTTGCTCAGCCTGTGACTCGAGAAGCGCCTTCAGCTCCTGCAGCTCGCTTTCCATGCTCGGCGCTTCGGCTGGTTTCGTCGCTGCGTTCGCATTGGATGCTGTCCCGGTCTTGGCCGGCTCCGGCGTAGTAGCCGCTGTCGCAGGCGCGCTGCTACTGGCGCCCGTCGTCTCCGGAGAATCCTTGTCCGCCGCGCCACCAGGCGCGGCCCAGGCCGGCGCCATCGTGCTGAAGGCAAACAGCAGCGTGATGGCAATTCGTTTTGATTTCGTTATCGTGTTTCTTAAGATCATTGAAGTCTCCTGAAATTTTGTAAATTCAAACCTCAAAGAATGCTTCGCAGCGCCAGCGCAACTTCGAGTCACGCATCAAAATGGAAATTCTCTCGGTGCCTGTTAAAGGAATTACTGTGACGGGGACTTAATTGCGGCTACGACAACACAAATCGGAGAGGGTGGTGTGGTCCAAAATTTGAGCGGTGGCGTTCCGGACGTCGAGCAGAACGCGGAATAGCGGACGATGCTTTGGGTCGGTACTCACGCGGTGGCGCAGGGATTCAGCGTCCTCAAACGGCGCGAGCGGGCCATCGATCCTGCGGAGCACTTCCCCGAGCGAGATCTTCTTCGGGGATCGCTTCAATTGATAGCCGCCGTGAGCGCCGCGGAGACTCACCACGATGCGGGCGCGCTTGAGGTCCAGAAGAATTGCTTCCAGGAATTTCTCCGGCAATTCTTCCTCGGCCGCGATGTCCCTGATCTTGACCACGCCGGCAGGGTGCTGCGCGAGCACGGTGAGCGCCTGCAAAGCGTACAGTCCTCTTTGAGAAATTCGCATGGCGTTTGACTGATTCCCTACTAGACTCAGTAAGTCTACTAAGTTAATAGACTATGTCAAGCACAAATTTGCACAGACTCTGCCCAATACCCTCTGGGCGAGGAGCGCCCGCAGGGTGGCGGCATTCTGAGCAACGCGAACAGGTATTGGCGAATCGGGACGTCGGTCCGGAGGTTTGCTGTTTGAACGAGTTAGTACAATAGATACCAGGCGAACAAACCTCCGCCTGCCGCGATAACGGCTCCGACCAGGAACGAAATCACACGAGGAGGATTGATCCTTTCAAGCCAGCCAGTTTTCAGCAGGAGCAGCCCTAAGCCAAAAAACAGAATCACATCAGCTACGCCCTGGGTGGTCCAATCGCTGTCGCTAAGTGATGCCATAAACACTTTCAGCGGGTTATACGCATCCTTCGCGCAGGCAATCAGAGTGTTCAAAATTATGATCGTCGCAGCGGAAATGGCAAAAGCGGTCCTTGGGCGTCCAAAACCGGATGTGTCGGCACCTATCATGGAGTTCCTTTTACGCTGGCTCGGACGTACGCGACCTTGGCTCCATGATTGATGATTGCCCCTGAGCCTTCAATCGCCATCCCGGTAAGAACGATCAACATCGAGACGCAAAGCACCATTTTGCGTGCGTTCGAATTCGCCCACACTTTTTCCCACGCCACGATGGGAAGATACAAAGACAAAATCAGAGTGAGAAAAAAGAGATGCTCCTTCGTTTCCATGAAAACGCTGTGAGCAAATGGCCACGGACCTCTCAGGATGATTGCTTTATCCGCTGGATAGAAGTGGAGGTACCAGTAACCACCTAGAATCCAAGCCACGCACATGCAGGCTGCTACAACCAAGGAAACGCGCCGCGTGCGAGCCGCATTGTCCTCGCGCGCATTCAAAGCCTCGACAAATACCCAAACTGCCGACAGCGTGCCGAGCACACCAAAGGTGGCATGGGCCAAAAGAATCATGTCGCTTCGTTCGATGTTCACTTTATCGCGAGGCCACGGCCATAGGGCCCACTCCCGGCGGACTAAATCTATTCATGGCTGTATCCGAATCTGTGCCCTTATCCGACTTCCTGCCCCACGTCCAATAAAGTCCTACGTAAGCGTAATTTTCCGTTTGGCCGAAGGCCGTGTGCCCGTAGGCGAAGAGGAATTGAAATCCGGGATCTCGAAACTTGTAATAGCCGCCGACATCCACCAGCGTGGCGGACTTCAATTGCGGCGTGGCCGGGCCTTCAGCCCCGTGAGAAAAAACTTCTGTGCCCAGGGTCCACTTCTTGCCAATGTCCCGCTGAACAAGCCAGCCTCCGTAGGTGAAATTCCGATAGCCGGGAACATTGTCGAACACCGTTTCTCCGACTCCCCCGTAGGTAGTCCACGGCCCAAAACTTTTCTGAGCCCAAATAGGCACCTTGTACCACGCCTTGCCAACGCCCAGACCTCGCCGCGCGCTGCCAGTTGGTAGCTCGAACATGACAAACGTGCCGATCATGGGGCGGTGCTTCGATTCCTGAACGAAACGATATTTGACGCCCGCTTCGATATCACCCAGACCATATTCATTCGGGCCGATTCCGTTTGGAGCAAGTTGGGAATTGTTCGAGGGCAGGATGGCCGCGACGGGAATGATCAAGTGCAGGTGAACGTTCGGAAGAGCCCCCCAGTTGAACTCAACGGCCGGGCTCGCTGTGTCTGTTTCAATCGGCGTGCCATCTGACGTGGCGAATGCATAGAACTCGTAATGGCGGAAGTCAATTGGCTCCGGGTCGTCAGTTTGGAAGGGGGGACCTGCCCACGCAGCCGTCGAGCCAAAGAGTATCGCCAGCAAGAAAAGCCTGGATGCGATTCTCATCAAAGCCCTCCCGACCCGTTGCTCCCCATCTACCGCTTCAGTGCCAGCGGAAGCTTTCCGATGTTAGCATGTGCCACAAAGGAGAAAAACCATGGAAGACAAGTCCTCATCCACAGCCAACGCGAGTCGCGAATTGGTTCGCCACATGGTTGCGACGCTGGCCTACCGCGGCGGAAAAGCGCTTCGCGGCGCGCCTGATGGATTCGCTCAATTCCACGCGGGAGAGACGACGCGCACGCCCGGGCAAATTCTTGCGCATATCGGCGATCTGCTGGATTGGGGGCTCTCGCTCGCGAAGGGCGCACAGAAGTGGCAGAACTCCGATCCTCTGCCCTGGGACAAGGGTTCGGAGCGCTTTTTCGCGGCCCTACAGGCCTTGGACGAATACCTGGCTTCGGACGCGCCTCTTGGCTGCCCTGCCGAGAAGCTCGTTCAGGCTCCGCTGGCGGACTCGCTGACGCATGTGGGACAGATCTCGATGCTCCGCCGGCTGGCGGGCGCGCCGGTCAGGGGGGAGAACTACTTCAAAGCTGAGATCGTGGCGGGACGTGCGGGCGCCGAACAAACAGCGCCAAAAATGGAGTTCGATTAAACGAGGAATGCGCAGCGGCCATCGGGCCGCCGCGCACGGTAGTTCGGATCAAGCACAAATCTAACGGCCGGGGGCTAGGCTGAGGGACCCAAGCCGCCCGGCCTCTTCTCACCCATCTCCGCAGGGTCTGGGTAAGAAACTCTTATGCGGCGTTTTCGCCATTCCGCATGAATTCGTAGCGTTCGATCGCAGCTGCCACGCCCATTTCGCCCGAGTTTTCCTGGCTGCTGCGCAGAACGCGCCCCAGACAGCGGACACGCACCGGGCCGGCCTGAGTCAACTCGTGGGGCAGGGTCATGACAATTTCAACCGGCGAACCGCTTCGCAATCCCTTAGGCAAGTGGAAATAGAGGCCGCGCGAACTGACTTCGCGCGATTCAGTATCGGCCTCGCCCACCACATTCTCGTCCGTCCAGCGAACGGTTAGCGGCAAACGCATAAGAAAGCGCCGCGATACACGTCGTTCTTTCAGTGACAAAGGACACTCCTTTTAGTTCGCTGACAGGATAGGGCCAGTCCCCATTTGGACCTATAGAGCAAGAGAGCCAATTCGGGGTGGTCCTTTTGGTACAGAAGTACTAGTCCCCTAAGGGACGCCGGAGAAGCCCAAGAAACGCGGTACTGGCTATGGAGCAGTTACGTTTTTTGCTCGACCGGAAAGCCGAATTTGTGCCCTCCCAATCCGGATTGGAGGCCGAGCCGGAAAGCCTGAAGGAACTGGAAACGGAAAGATGCACCCTTCTGAGAAGCGAAGGGATGCGGCACCCGCTGAATGCTGTGCGTGGCCCGAAGACGCTGCGGTGTGGATTTCTAACGTGACGCGAAAACGAAGGTGAGCGAAGACGATTAAGAATGGGCCACCCGCCCTGTGCCATGCGTCGGACAGGGCAAGGGGGCCGGAGGCGGGCTCTGGGGTTGAGGCTCATGTGGTTCCCCTTCAGCAACGTGCGCTCGCCTCTAGGGTAACGCTTTTACTGGCCTTTTTCTATTAGCCGCCTGTTTTCAGCAGGTTCCCGCAGAGGAACTTTCGGTTACTCCGCAGCTCCCATTCTGGGGTGACGTGTCACCCCTCAACCCGATGCCGTAGGCAGCGCGTCTTTGCTCTCAGCTCAGATGACTACTTAGGCCGGTCAGCTACCGTGATCGAGCCGCCCGTGGCGATGGTGTACACGTAGTGCTGCGTGACCACGATCTCCGGCACCTTGGGCTGACGAGTCAGCACCAAGAGCACGTCTGTATCCTCTGGAACGTCACTCAGCACATGCGAGTGGTAGCCGCTCTCCACTTTCACTTTCGGGTCTGCTGAGGCCGACTCGATGATGCTCTTGTGCATCTGGCGCTTTTCCGTGATGCTACTCCCGTCCGGCGACACCCTATAACGAACGTCTCCGCCCAGCGGATAGACGCCCGCCTTCACCTGGGCAGGGTACAGATACACGTACAGGCTCCCAGCGTCTCCAGGAAGCACGGCGATGTTGTAAGGGCGAGTCGTAGGCCCGAAGTCTCTCGTGGCCAGCTCGACCGCTCTCGCGGCTGACAGATTCCAGCCCACATCCTCGCGCACAGGACGGAAGCTCTTGACCTTGTAACCCGCCGGACTGTCCGTTTGGACGGCTTCATAAGCCACCAGGAACTTATCTCCAGAGCTGTTCAGGCGACCGAAGTCCACCACCCAACCCGCATCCGTCTTTCGGGCGATGTAGCGTTCGATCAGCCCTTCTGCCGGATGACTCGCTGTAACCGCATCGGTCGATTGCCACGCTGCCACGTCGTACCCGGCGAGAAGCGTTCCTCGCGCCGTGATCGCCGCAAGTGCATCATCAGACGGTCGGCTAGATGCGGTTGCAACACCCGCAGGGAACAGCGTCAGCATCACAAGAACGAAGCTGACGTAACGACTGTGGGGTCGGGTTTCGCCTATTGATGAGGTTTGGTCTCTGCGGCAGGATCGCAAGTCTTCAGCCCCTTCGTGCTGATACGCACTTCTAGCGGAAGTTTCAGAACGGCAACGCTGTTGCTGAAGTAGCACTCCGCTGGCTCCTCGATCACGTATTCGAACGTCGTCTCGAAGCTGGTGGGTTTGTGTGCCTCGAACCGCCATCCAAGGATGCTCTCTTTAGCAGCCGCAACCAACATGGGCGGTCCGCTCACGACTTCAACGGAAGAGACTTTCCTGCCGTCCGTCGTCACATGGATTTTCACAACGCCTTGAACACGCGCAGCCAGTGCCATGCGCGGATACAACGGCACGGCACTAGCAGAGAGTAACGGAACCTCACGCGCTGCCTCTTGGGCAAGCACGGCAGAGCCGAACCAACCCAGCATCATCAGCCCTATGGCTACGAACTTTTGCATCGGATAGTCCTTCCTTTCCTTAACATTAGGGCCTCATGAAGTTCTTCAAGCTCATCGACTGCACGCTGCTTGAGCCATTGTAGAAATACACCGTCTTATTGCCCGCACCGACGACGATGTGAATGAGGCCTGGAACCGCTTGATGTTCACCGGCGGCTACACGCTGATCTTGACCCGACGGAGGCTGATTCCACGCAAGGTCTCCAGCGGCGGTTCTTCCATCTGGATGTACGTGCCAACTGACCGTCACTGTGCTCATGCTCGCGTTCAGCGATGGATCAACTGGCATCAGCTTTGTACTAACCACACCGGAAGGACTATAGGCACCCGGTATTGCAGGCGAAATGACCACTCCACCGTTTGCATTTGTGCCAGCAATTCCACCCTCTTCGTGGAATCCACCGGTCGTATCAGCACCGCTCGGAGCATTGCTGGCATTGACCGAATTCATGATCGCAGACTTCACCGCACCAGGAACCTGAGCAGCTTGCTGCTGAGCCGTCTGTTGTTGGGCCGGCGACTGCGTGCTCGGGGCGTTCGAATCATTTGTGGTCGTCGAAGGTGGGGGAGGCGGGGGGCTCGCATTCTTCCCGGCAGCGAACCAGTCAAACGGGTTCCAGAAGTGACCGTCGAGGTCAGCGAAAGTTTCCGGGTTGTCACTGACCATGGCGTAGAGATTTAGGGTCTGGGGATTGGACAGGTTGGCATAGGGAACGGGGACCGGAACCGAGGACCAATCGGCGGATAGCCAGCGTCCGAATCTGAACGAATAATAGCGGGCGCCGAAATCGTCGTTCCCGGTCTCGGTGTCGCGCTCCTTGCCTTCGAATTTGTAGCCAGAGGAACAGGTCGAGTTCACAACGCGCTCGGTACCGAAGGGAGTAAAGTCGGCGTCGTAGCAGAGGGAGGTCTGGCCCGACTGCACGATCGTACGGGAGCTGCCGAGCATGTCTTCCGCGTAATAATAAATCGTGCCGCTCGAGACGTTGCGCATGGCGATGCGCTGGCCACCGAAGAAAACGTATTCGTTGGAGAAATTGCCGCTGAGGTCTGATTCGTCCAGTGTCTTCGTGCCGGCACCGTACCAGTATAGCTTGCCGCTGGATTTCTCGAGACGATTGCCGTCGCCGTCATAGGTGTAGTTCACGCCTGCTGCGGATTTAAGCTCGCTCTCGCCGTTCCAGCTGTAGGCATTTGATGCCCGTACCGCGGTTGATTTTGTCGTAAGAATAGGTGCTAACGATGGAACGGGCGTCGGTTTTGGTAATGACGTTGCCGTCGGCGTCGTAGGCGTAAGAAATTGTGCTGGACTCAGGATTCGTCGAAACGGTCAAATGCTTGAGCGAGTCAAAGCTGAAACTGCGATTGCGCGAACCGCCCTGGACGACGCCGGTGAGATCGCTCAGAGCGTCGAAGGCATAGGTGGTGACCCAAATGGGATCACCGGTACCGGGACAGCCATTGGAGTTTACCGTGGCCGTGGTCGAATTCGGTTCGTCCACTTCGATCATGCGCCCCAGACCGTCCGTGGTGCTGCGGCGCCAATGGCCCGCCTCGTCGGTGACCAGAGTCGTGGCGCCGCAGTAAGCGGTTTGGACAATGGAGCTATCCGGCTTCGTAACTTTGACCGTGCGATTCAGAGCGTCATACGCGTAGCTGGTAACTCCGTAAGTTGAATCTGAGGTGCTGCGATAAGGGTTGGTGACGGTCGCTCTGCGGCCTTCGTCATCATACGTCGTTACCGTGTAGACGGTGCCTTGAGGATCGGAAGTGATTTGGTTTTGACTTTCGCGACCGAGGCCGTCGAACACGTTTGTGCTGACGTAATTTTGCGATGCGTTAATGGCCTTCGTTAAAGTGGCAGTGAATGGGAACGTGGACTCCTGATGGGTGATCGTGGACAGGCCACCGTCGGGATAGTTGATCGTGGCGACGCGCCACATATCGTCATAGGTGTAGCTCGTAGTCTGCGAATTGGGATCGGTGGTTGAGGCTAATAATCCAGTATCGAAGTCATATGTGTTTGTCGTCGACTGGCCGAGCGGATTGGTGATCGTCGTCGGGTAGGCGCCTTCGTAGGTCAGCGAATACGCGTATGTGGTTTTGTGATTCGCGTCCGTGCTCGAAGCGCCGCAGGAGTCCACGGAAGTCGAAGTCTCGCCCGTATCAAAATACGTTTTGTAGCTGACGAGGTTTCCGTTGCTGACGGAGATGTTGCAGTTCGTGGTCGCGACGGTGCTGCCGCTCATCCAGCGCGCGACGGAGGTGAGGTTGCCGCGATACGTGCCGTCCGGGGGCTCGCGTTATGGTAGGTCGACGATACTCCAGACGTCGCTAGCGAGTACTGATCGTAGTTGTAGCCGGTATAGGCGCGCTTAACGGCACTACCGTCGTAGGTGGTAACTGAACTAGGGAGTGAGATCAAATTGTTCGTAAAGTAAGAGGAGTTGCCGGGAGCGAGATAGGTAGTAACGGTCTGGCGCAGGAGGGCGCCCGGAGAACCGTTGCCATAGTCGTAATCATTTTCCTGAAGAACCTGGCCCAGAAGAATGGGGCCGTTGGAATTGCCACTAATCCCAGCGTCGTAGGACTTCACGGTTTCGCTGACCCTGGCGTTAGGCCAAGTGGTAGTGACGCTAGTTGGAACGAGGTTGAGGCAAATGCTCGTCGTTTGGCTGCCGAAGAATACGCACGTCGGGGTGCTGTAATTGGTAGCGACGGTTTTAAGCAGAGTCTGAGTGCCGCCGATGTTTCGGTTGTACTGGACTGATGTCTCGTAATACGTCGCCGGTGCGGGGTACGACCCGCCGAAGGGCGTAAGGCTATGGACGGTTTGGTCGCCATCCGGATCGGTTACGGTTACCGATCCGGTGGCGGTGGTCGGATAGCCACTATAGGTCCAAGTGTGAGGGCCGGTCCCGTCGTTCGCGTTGACGGTCCGGCTAGCGATGACCTCATTGTAAATCTGATTGGGTGGTGTTCCGAAAGGACCCTGGATTGCACGAGTGTAAGAGACCGTGGCCCCGGTGGGCGTGACTATGGCGTCAAGGTTTGCTTCGCCATCGAATTCGAATGTCCAGGCTGTCGAATTCGGCAGCACTATGCTCTGGATCTGAGTCAGTATGCCGGTTGCTGGAAAGCAATTGTTCGCCGGAGTACAGGCGGGGGGAGTGTAATTGTAGCTCACACCGGCGAGGCAGAATTTAAAGGTGGAGGTGCCGCCGTTAGGTCCGGGAGGACTCCACAAATAGGCACTCGTCGTGGGTAGCGGGCCGGTGCAGCCTGTGAAATCCGAGGTTTGCGTCGCACCTAGGTTGCCGTTTGTTAGGGGAGGATACGGAATGGACCGGCCGAGAGAATCGGTGATGGATTCAGGCTCGCCCGAAAAGACGGTTGTGAGAATATTTCCGTTAGGATCTTCAACCATCGATGGAGTGAAGGGCTCGAAGGTGGTCGAACTCGTGTTGAGATACTGGATTCCATTGTTATCAATTATCGTTCCGGTGGTCAGGTTGTAGTGAAATCCCGTCGCGTCTCCCGTTATGTAACCGTCATTTGTATTTCTCGAGCGGATGGGACGATCCGTCAGGTGTGATTATTTCGTAATATTTAGTTTGATTGGGAGGCGGCCCGATGATTTCCCAAGCATAAGGGAAATCCGGGATGATGTGGACGCCGCTCCCGGTGATATGCCAAAACGTCTGACACTTCGTGGTGCAGACCTGAGCTTCTCCGATCGTGCGATTGTCGTACATAGCCGTGAACGACAGCTGGAGCGTGCCGCGCTGCGGATAGCTGAGTATGGGAATGTGCAGCACCAATTTTCCATTGGTGACCGACACCGACTCAAAGTCGCTGCCGTTATATGGCGTGTAAGGATTCGTAGCCTGTTCCATGCTTGGCAACTGGGCAGCGGCTTGGGGCGTTGCAGTTAAAAACGCGAGAAGAGATGCGAGGCTGAGTGCCAACCACAGCGTGGCGCGCATAGTATCTCCACGGGTAACCGACTGATTAAGTTGCGCGGGAGATACGCTTCAGAACAACTGGAGTCAAGTACCAATTCGGGTAATATTTGGTGAAGGGTGTGGAAATCTTGGGAAAGGAAGGAGATCCCTCGCTACGGCTCGGGATGACGACAGTTTGGCCGGGCCTGTTTGCCGGAGCTGAAGCTCCGACCTCCTAAGACATGGGAGGCAAGCTAAGCCTGGTCTATCAGGCGGTGGTGAATGGCGTAGAGAGCGAGTTCGAGGCGGTCCGAAACACCGAGTTTGTCGAAGATATTGTGCAGGTGGTTCTTCACTGTTTGTTCGCTGATGAAGAGCTTTTCGCCGATTTCGCGGTTACGGAAGCCCTGGGCCACCAGCTGGACGATTTCCTTTTCGCGGTCGCTCAACAAAGGCTTCTCGCGACGCTGGCCGGATTCGGAGGACTTCTTGAAAGCGTCAATTACCTCGGCGGTCATGCGATTATCGAGCCAGATTTCACCGTCAGCGACTTTGCGAATGCTCTTGAGAAGCAAATCGCTCGCCGATTGCTTCAGCACGACGCCGCGGGCTCCCAGGCGCATGGCGCGAACCACATCGCGGTCATCTTCCGCGGCGGTAAGAACGATAACGCGTGTGGGAAGCGAATCGAAATTGACCTCTTCAAGGACACCCAAACCATCCTTTTCCGGCATGCGCAGATCGAGGAGTAGAATATCCGGCTTCAACTTCGTGAGCATCTTTACGCACTCGACGCCGTTGGAGGCTTCGCCGACGATCTGAACGTCGTCCGCGACCTCCAAGAGTTTGCGCAGACCGTCGCGAAAGATCGCGTGATCGTCCGCAACCAGGATTCGAATGGCCTGTTTTGCTTTCGTCATATTAATTCAAAGGAATTTCTACAGTCAGGCGTGCGCCGTGGCCAGGATTCGATTCCACCGTCAGAGTACCACCCACGCTCCGCGTCCGTTCCTTGATCGAAATTGGCCCGAGACGCAACTGGTCGAGCTCTTCGCTTCGGTAGCGTCCAGAGAAGCTAAATCCCTGGCCGTTGTCATCCACGAAGAGAAAAACATTCGCCTCGTCTTGTTCTAGTTTTACCACGACGTGGCTCGCGTGCGCATGCTTTTTTACGTTGTGAAGTGCTTCCCTGTAAATCTGAAATAGCTCGCGGCAAATCCGATCCGGCAGGCGCAAATTGCGATCCTCGATGAAAAGATCAATCGCCATGCCGTGCTCGCTGCGGAATCGTTCCGCGAAACCGTACATCAATTCGCGCATGTCCGCGCTCTCCACGCGCAGCGGGCGGAGGTCCGTGACCATCCTGCGGAGCTCATCGCTTTCCTGCTGGACCGTTTTCTGCAAGCTTTCGAGTTCCGCCCCCGCCTGCTCGGGCTTCTGCGGGAGCTTGCGGCGCAGGACTTCGAGCTGAATTTTCAGGCTGAGGAGTGTCTGCAAAATTCCGTCGTGCAAGTCGCGCGAGATGCGGCTGCGCTCCGATTCAACGGCGCGCGCCCGCAGGCTGCGCATTACGAACACGTTTTCGAGCGGCGGCCCCACGTAGCGGACGATTTGCTCAAGCCAGCGCAAATCGCCGGGCGAGAAGTGGCCGCGCGAGGGCTGAGGATTCACCAGCAGGACGCGACCTATGGGCCGCCCGCCGTTCTCCATCGTGACGGCGAGAAGCGATTGCGCCCCGAATTCCTCACGAGTGGCAGTCGGTGGGGCGGGCACGCGCAGCCGAGCGCCGGTGCGACGGTCCCAGCCGAAACCCTGGCCGCTCCCGTTCTTGAATTCCCATGCCATGGTGATTTCCAAGCAGTCGAACAGGAAAGTGTCGGACCGCGATTGCGGAAGAGTTTCAGCGCCGCTGGCCGCCAACTCGGCGGGACGTACTTTCCAGACGAAGAGCCGCTCGAGTTCTTCCTCGAGAATCGCCAGGCAGGCCTGCTCACATTCAAACGTTACGGCCAGTTCGCCCAGCACCTGCCGAATCGATTCGGCGAGCCCGTGATCGAATTGCAGCAGGCCGGTGATTTTCTCCAGGAACTCCTGGCGGGCCAGATGTTCTCGCTCGCGCGCGCCAAGGAACCCCATGCACAAGCCGGAGACCAGCGTTCCCGAGCCGATGGCGATCCAGTGCCAAATGCTTTCCCAACGGAAAGGCTGTTCGAATGCCACGCGGGCAATGATTCCGACCGTGGCCACGCCGACCAGAGCGAGCATCGCGCGTGAATTTCCGCGAGATGCCAGAGCGAAAACGGTGAACAGAAAGAGAAACCAGAACGCCGACACCGAGGGCGTGAGGTAGACGAAGATCGCCAGGACGCCGAAATCCACGGCGAGAGGAATGCGAAACCGCGTTCCCGACAGAAAGCGCTCCACCAGCGCCTCGGCCAGCGCGACCAGCAAGTACGCGAGTAGAAACAGAGCCGAAGAGCGTCGAATCGGCGTGCCGGAGGTTTCCAGCAACGCGACCAGAGACAGTGCCGCAATCACAACACGAGCCAGCGTGACTTGCCGCTCGAGATACAGGCGTCCGGTGTTGTCCAGAGACATGGTGGAGGGTGAGTGCCTCTAAAAGTCTAGCAAGCCAGCGGGGTCGTGCAATCGCAGCGCGGCGGGGTGTCGTCTTTTGGTAATCGCCAGATGGCGCGAGGCAGGATCTTTACACAAACGCATCCCCATCGGGATTGACA
Organism: uncultured Acidobacteriota bacterium; assembly: GCA_963818605.1. Taxonomy (GTDB): domain Bacteria; phylum Acidobacteriota; class Terriglobia; order Acidiferrales; family UBA7541; genus Palsa-295. Next base: position 311,785 of record CAWFSW010000011.1, on the reverse strand, counting down.
AAGGGTGCATAATCCTTCGCAGAATCGATTTAGTGGAGGAATCTCCGGCTTGGTGCAGCGATATACGCGAAGAGAGGTTGGGCGCATTCTGGGCGTGAACCCGAGCCGTCTTCGCTATTGGGAAAGGCTCCAGTTGGTGCGACCCCAGGCGCGTTGGGGGGAGCGATTCTATAATTTCGGCGATCTCGTTGCGCTGCGCACGCTCCAGCGGCTGACGGACAATCGGATTCCGGCGCGGCGGGTGCGCCGCGCGGTCAGTTTGATCGAGCAGCAGTTTGGCGAGTCCGCGATGCCACTTCACGAATTCCGTTTCCTCGAACAGGGCCGCGACTTGCTGGTAATTCCGCCCGGCGCTTCGCGCCCGTTCAGTCCACTCAAGCAACAATGGGTATTCGCTTTCGACCCATCTTCCCGCCCTACAAAACTGCACGCAATGACGGGTCCGACACCCGAGGAATTGTTTCAGAGCGCGCTCGATTGCGAGACGCGGACGGAGCTACTGCCGCAAGCGATCGAACGATACCGGCAAGTGCTCGATTTGACGCCCGAGTGGGTGGACGCGCACATCAATCTTGGAGTGGCGCTCTATCAAATGGGACGGGCGGACGAAGCGCGGGCCGAGTTTCTGGCTGCAGTGCAGCTCGATCCACTGAACGGAATCTCGCGTTACAACCTGGGATGCGTGCTTGAGGAGCAGGGAGAAATTGACCAAGCCATCGAGCATTTGCGGCGGGCGGTTCGCGCGCTGCCGGCTCATGCGGACGTTCATTTCAATCTGGCTCTAGCCTATGAAAAGCGCGGCGAGCTGCGACTCGCACGCGAACAGTGGGCGCTTTACCTTCGCCACGCTCCCAACGGCGCGTGGGCGGACCAGGCGCGCGCTCATTTGCGGCAATGCTCCGTGCGGCGCAAGCCCGTGGCCCCAATTCCCTTCCCCCGCAAAGCGTAGCTCGCGCACGCAACGCCGTGATATGATTTTTGCCAGGTGGTGAGCGTAGCTCAGCTGGTAGAGCATCGGTCTGTGGCACCGAGGGTCGCGGGTTCAAACCCCGTCGCTCACCCCAGTTTTCTTCCTCAATTTACGCCCTGACAGATTCAACTTCTTGTTCGTGGTTGCCGCTGACCCAAGAAATCATTGGCCTTTGGGGGCCGAATTATCGGCGGGAGGCGAGGGACCACCGTGGTCGAGTCCGAAGGATGGATTGTCTTTCGTCCCGGTGATCTTGATCGCGAGGACGGTGCCGGCATCCTTCCCCTTGAAAAATGGATCGACCGCCTTGAGGAAAAACGACTTCACGCCCGTGGTGGTTTGAGACGGCTTGGCCTTGAGCTTTAGCTTGCCGTGGAAATCCATCTCCTCAGTATCAAGGTTGTAGGTTCCGGATAGATTGATTGCCGCGCCGATGACACCAAATTGCAGATCGGAAAATTTCACGACAGCATTGCGCAATTCAAAATCGCCCTTCATATCGGATTCGACATTGGTGATATCGAGATCTTTCGGCGCGCCCTGGCCCTTGCGGCTGAGCGTATCTATTTTCCCCTGAGTGGAGGCCTTGGTGAATTGAATGTCGCCGATCCCGAATTTTCCCTGGAGTTGTAAACGCTCCATCAGGTCAGGAGTTCCCTCAGGTATCGTAATCTTCGTTCGGAGGCGGACCGTGCCGGTCATCACCGGGTGACTTCCCTTTGTGGTGAGCTGGATCAGGTCTTCAACCTGCGCTTCACGCGAGACGGCGTCGAGCACGATCGTGCGGCCCTTGATCTCCTTGTTTTCATCCACGACCTTGCCGCTCACGAGGAGCGTCGTATGCAGAAACTGGGCCGTTACGCTATTGAGATAGGTGTCACCATTGGTGCCGTCAACGATGGCGGAGAAATCCGTGTGCAGCGCCACCGGATGATCCGCCGTGCGCAGGGCAAAATCGGGAACATCCGTCTCTCCATCCACGCTCAGATAGTCCAGCGGGCCGCTGAATTTACCGGTGGAAGAAAGAATCCCTTTCAGCCCTTTCAAGGTGCCGAGGTCGGCGTTGAAGAAGGTGTAGTTCCCCACCGCGGGAGTTTCGCTCGGCTCCTCCGGCAGCCACGGCCCAAACTGGCCGGTAGCGTTGATTTCACCCTTGGGAACGGCGTTGGTCAGCGTCGCGTGGAAGTCGGCCGGACGATCGAAGCTGAGATCGCGGAGCTGCAAATGATGAATCGGAAATTCGCGCGGAGGCTTTTCCGGTTCGGCGCGCAGGACGACGATGATGGCGTCATCGGCGACGAGCTGATCAATCAGAACCGGATATTTCCTGGCGAGATCCTGGTCCGTGCTGTGAATCAGTGGGCTTCCTCCGGGCACTCGGGGCGGCGTATGTATCTGCAATCCGTCTAGCTGCACGAAGGCGACGTGCGGTTGCGCTCGCAGAAGGCTCGCAATATTCGCGTCCATTGAAACTTTGCGGACTTCGACCAGTGGGGGAATGTCGGTCCGGCCCTTATGCCGGAGCACCAGACCCGTGATTGTGACGTGAACCCGAGGAAGCAGAGAAACGCTGAAATCCGAGATTTCAACCTGGCTTTCAAAGTGAGCTTTCAGGACGGTCTCGACCCGATTCGCGCAGAACGGCGTGAATCTTTGGGCGGAGCACGTACAAAGCAATTGTGGGAACTAAGACGACCACAATCACGAGCGCCAGCACGACACCAACTATCCATTTTCGCATGGGTACCGAGCTGAGCTTTCTCGGCCTCTTCAACCGGCAGGACGGTAAGCTTGAGTGAGCCGGACGTTATTGTATGGGAGATCGTGTTCGGCTTCCCATACCGCGAATACTTGAGAAAGAAGCGCCAAAGCCGAACCGGATACAGCTTGCCTTGAGCCGATGTAAAGCGTTTCAGGTATGTGGAACCCGAATCCCTCGCGCGACGACGGGCAGCATTGGGGAGGCGGCTACTCTCTCTTTGATTTCTTTGTTATTGCGGCGTATCCGCCCTAGACTGTGAAGAGATACGCGGAGAAAAAGCCAAATTGGGTTCCAGCCGGCCGACATGCGCTCGAAAGCGCTCAGCGAAATTCGGTGCCTGCCTGTTGATTCTGGTTTTTTTGCTACCCGGCGCGACACCTTCGCACGCCTATTCGGTTCTGACCCATGAAGCGATCGTGGATTCCGCGTGGGAAGACGCCATCCGCCCGACGCTTCTGAAGCGGTTCCCCAACGCAACTCCGGAAGACCTTAAGAAAGCGCACGCGTTTGCGTATGGCGGATGCGCGATTCAGGACGTCGGCTACTATCCCTTCGGCAACAAATTCTTTAGCGATCTGGTGCATTACATCCGCACGGGTGATTTCATCGAAGCACTCATTCGCGATTCCAGCGATATTGACGAATACGCGTTCGCGCTTGGCGCCCTGGCGCACTATGCCGCGGATAATGACGGGCACCGGATCGCCGTGAACCTGTCCGTACCAATTTTGTATCCCAAGCTCAGGCGCAAATACGGCGCGGACGTTACGTACGACGAAGATCCCGCCGCTCATTTGAAAACGGAGTTCGCATTTGACGTGCTGCAGATCGCGAAAGGACACTACGCGCCCGATACGTATCACGATTACATCGGGTTCGAGGTCTCGCAACCGCTCCTCGAGCGCGCCTTCAAGGAGACGTATTCACTCGATTTGAAGTCCATCTTTACAGACTACGATTTGACCATCGGATCTTACCGGCGCGGCGTCAGCGAAGTGATTCCCGAAATGACCAGAGTTGCCTGGCAGATGAAAAAAGGCGAGATCCAGAAAGATATCCCCGGCATTACGCGCCAGAAATTTCTCTACCACCTATCGCGGGCTCAGTACGAACACGAATGGCACAGGAAATACCGGAAGCCGGGGTTTGGCGCGAGGCTCCTGGCTTTTCTGCTGCGATTGATTCCCCAGATCGGGCCGCTCCAGACGCTTACTCTTCGCGCACCCACGCCGCAGACGGATCAGTTGTTCATGGCAAGCTTTAACGCCACGCTGAAGGACTACGAAGGGTCGCTAAGGGACGAGAGAGAATCCGGGAAGATCGAGCTGGTGAATGACAATTTCGATACGGGCACGGTGACCGGGCCGGGACAATATCCGCTTGCCGATAAAACGTATGCGGAGTTACTAAACCGCCTGGCAAAAAACCACTTCCAGGACGTATCGCCCGAACTTCGAACCACGCTGCTCGACCACTATGCCAACGTGAAGGGACCGCTTGGTAAGAAAGCAAATAAGAAGGACTGGGCACGAACAACCGCAGAACTAGATGAGTTGAAGGCCCTCACGATCGAGAAGCCAGGATCGTAAAGGCCTCCAAGGAAGTTATGGCTTATTTACCGCCCGCTACGGCCAGGTTGTTCGTCACCGAGAAAACACCCGGCACGCCGTTCGCCTGAACGTTTGCGACGTCCTTGTCGGCTTCGGTGGCGACCGCGCCTTCGAGTGTCACGTGGCCATTCTTAACTATGATGTGAATGGGCGGCACAGCACCTTCGGCATAACGTTGCAAACTGGGTTGCGAATAAATCGCATGGAACTCCGCGCGACGAATCTGATCGTCATTGGGCGACGGAGGAAGAACCTCGATTTGGTTGTCCACGCTTTCCACACCTTCAATATGCTTGACGGCGGCCTCCGCATCGGACTTTAGCGTGGGACGCACAACCTGACCCGTAAGCGTTACCTGCCCCCCATTAACGCTATACGCCAAATTGTCGAAGACGGAATACCAGGGCAGCATGACCAATTCGTGACGCACTTCGCGTATGACCGCGGCGTTTGATTGAGCGCCGCCGCGAACCGCCGGCTGCTGCGCCATGGTTATGACGGGACCGGCGAAAGCTACTAAAGCTCCGATTGTGAGGGCCCATTTTGAAATTCGCATGATCTTGAACTCCTGTTCTGCCTCTTTCCGCAAGGCAGACGCGCGATGCCAGTAAAAGCTAGAGCCGGCCCATCAGGAACAACACAAGAAGAATTAGGAGAATCACTCCAACGCCGCCGCTTGGGTAATAGCCCCAATCCCGGCTGTGCGGCCACGTGGGAACGGAACCAACGAGAGCGACAATGAGAACGACGACCAGAATTGCGAGCAACATTTGGGTCTCCTTGTAGGGACCGATCAAGTGGAAGAAGAGGAGCGACGCCGACCCCAGCCCTCGAATCCCTATAGGATCCTTCAGCGCCGCTTCCCTCTTCTCCCGCCACGCGCATAATCGCGGAAACCCGCGGAAGGGACAATACAGTCAACGTGTTAGGTGACTTTGGAACACCCTGTAGGGCTCCCAAATTTCCGAATTGCGAGCACGCGAGTTCGCTGAGTCAGCAAAATAGGGCGGGGGAGAAAACGGGTTGCGACTAACGAGCTGCTCTCACGGAAGGAAATGACCTGCGCCGAGGGGGACGCACCCGAAAGCGCGGTCCCCCCTCTCTCTCATCTGGAAGCACGCGGAAAAACCGCTATGCGTCTTTCCTGCCGGCAACGAGCAACACGACCCCGCCCACGAGCGCGAGGGCTCCAAGAATCGGAGGCAGCGGAATCGTCTTGTGTTGTTCTTCCGTGGCTTGCAACGGGCCGATGTCCAGCACCTTCTTGTGCGTCGTATACGTGATGCCCTGGTATGCGAGGGCAATAACGCCCAGGACAATCAGGATGACTCCCATCAATGGAGCAGTCTTCATCGGATTCCCCCGTTGCACACTTTGATTTGAGCTGAATTCAATCCGCGTGTGCGGCGGACGGTTCCTTGTGGCCGCCGCTCAGGCTCGCCGTACAAGGCCGCCCACGAGCGAAACAAGAAACAAAACCAGGAAGATGAAGAACAGGATTTTTGCGATTCCGGCAGCGGCTACGGCAATCCCAAGAAAGCCGAATACCGCGGCAACCAAAGCCACGATGAAAAATACCAGCGCCCAACGCAGCATAAATCCTCCTTGTGAGACATCCCGATCGCGCGTGTCGGAATCGAACGCCGGCTTGCGCTTCCGGGAACGCGACTGTTGTAGTTGATCTCGGGCCACCGGCCAATACCCGCAAGCTGGTAGCAAGATCGCGGGATCGCTGTAGGCTTCAATCAGCAAGGTTTACGGCCGAAGAGTGACGAACATTCCGAGCGATGCAATCAGCATCACCGCGGTGGCAATCCATCCGCCGATGCGCAAATAGGGCGGCAGGATGAACTTCCCCATCACCTTCGCGTTCTGCGTGAGAATCATCATCAGTATCATGACGGGGACGGCAACGATTCCGTTCAACACCGCCGACCAGAACAGGGCCTTAATCGGATTTAGGTGAACGAAATTCAATAGGAGACCGATCACGGTCGCGGCGCCGATGGTGGCGTAGAATTTTATGGCCTGTCGCGGCTTCTTTTGGAGGCTGACGGTCCATCGAAATGCCTCGCCGACGGCGTACGCGGCAGAGCCCGCCAGCACAGGCACGGCGAGCAGGCCAGTGCCGATAATCCCAGTGGCAAAGAGCACGAAAGCAAATCTGCCGGCCAGAGGCTCGAGGGCTTTGGCAGCCTGGTCCGCGGTCTGAATGTCCAGGATGCCGTGCGTATGCAGCGTGACGGCCGCAGTCAGGATGATGAAGAAGGCGACGGTGTTGGAAAGCGCCATGCCGATATACGTGTCGATCTTGATCCTGCCGAACTGCTTGCGGGATTGATTGGGTGCTTGCTTGAGAGGTTTCTCATTGGCAGTGACCGAAACGTCCTGAGCCTCTTCGGAGGCTTGCCAGAAAAAGAGATAAGGACTTATCGTCGTTCCGAAGACGGCGATCAGCGACGTGAAGTAATCGCCGTTCGGATGTATGTGTGGCCAGAACGTGGCGCGAATCGCCTGCCACTTAGGCTCCCCCACGACGATGGCGGTGGCAATGTAGGCAAAAAGCGCGAGTGTTAGCCACTTGAGATACGGAACGTATTTTGTGTATGGAACGGCGATTTGCAGCAGCAAGGACACTCCACCGAACAGGAGAATGTAGGCCCACGCGGGACCCGGCAAGAACAGCTTGGCCGAGGCACCCATGGCTCCGATATCGGCGCCGAGGTTAAAAATGTTGGCGACCAGCAGCAGAGAAACCATGGCATAGAGAATCGGCTTGGGATAATGGCGGCGAATATTAGCGGCGATACCGGCGCCCGTTACCCGTCCGATGCGAGCGCTGATCTCCTGGATCACTGCCATTAGAGGATACGAAAAAGGCATGACCCACAGCATTCCGTATCCGAACTTCGCTCCAACCTGCGAGTAGGTGGCAATGCCGCTGGGGTCGTCGTCTGCTGCGCCGGTAATTAATCCAGGGCCCAGCTTCAGCAGAAGCTTGATGACATTAAATCGCGAGTTGGTAGGAGACGGGACTGAGGGGGACGCCGTGACTTTGGTCCTGGACATTGCGGAGCCTCTTCCAGTCGTTTCGAGTGCTGTCCGACAGGACCAATGGATTTGACTGGCGAATGGTAAGCCTAACCACGAGGCGTAACAAGGCTAATGGCGGCCGGTAGCTGCCGCTATGGCTGATCCGGGTTGAGCTGTGGTTTCAGTCGGCCGCCTGAACCTTCTAAGGACCAAGTCCGCCGAAAGAGAGCTGAACGCCAGCGCCAGAAAGATCGATCCGCTCGCGAGGATATAGAAGAGGGCGCGGTCCAAGCGGCTCGATAGCAGAGCGACTACAGTAGAAAGTATGCCAGCTGATACAACTCCGTATGATCGCGCTATTTTTGTGGAACTCACCGTTCTCTCCCTCCGAACATTCGTTTTGCCTCCCGAAACCAGACCTCGATCGGGCTGCCAGGCCTGACGAACACAAGATGAACCCTCGAGTTCGCAACGGGTATCCGGCCGAGCGTGTAAGTGTGTACAGGAAACACAGTAGTGATAAAACGCCCGCATCCACTTACTATGTCTTGGGTTGCCAAGTTCCAGCGATTGCAGGAAGCTTTATTGCCGTCTGCCAATAGGAGGCTGACCATGCCCGCTCTCAAGGTGCTGATCGCCGATGATCACGAGATCGTCCGGCAAGGACTGCGTTCGATGCTGGAAGCTCAGCGAGAATGCCAGGTCGTCGGAGAAGCTGGAGACGGCCGTCAGGCCGTGACGCTGACGAAAGAGTTGAATCCCGACGTCGTGATCCTCGATATCGGAATGCCGACGCTCAACGGACTGGAAGCGACGCGGCAGATTCTGAAGATGCGACCCCAGACGAAAGTTCTGATCCTGACGATGCACGAATCGGATTCAGTGATTCGCGAAGTTCTCGACGCCGGGGCCCGCGGATACATTCTGAAGACGGACGCCGGACGGGACCTTGTGACTGCGGTGGATTCGTTGCGCCGGAACAAAACGTTCTTCACGTCGCGGGTTTCGCAGATGATACTGGACGGATTTCTGAAGGGCGATCCGCGTCCTCAAAACTCCGACTCGGGCGCGGTACGCCTGACACCGAGACAGCGGGAAATCGTGCAGCTTCTCGCCGAGGGAAAAAGCAGCAAGGAAGTCGCTGTCGCGCTCGATTTGAGCGTGAAGACCGCCGAAACTCACCGTGCCAATATCATGCGCAAACTCGATTGCCACTCGGTGAGTGAGGTCGTCCGCTACGCGATCCGCAACAAGATCATCGAGGCCTAACCTGCAACGGCAAAGTACACGCTCTTACCCACGCATATCGGTTGCGCGCGGTATGTCCCGCGACTGACGAATGCGGTTTCCTTGTTTGGGAGCCAATACCTACCCTCATACGCGTCTCCCGAACCTGCGGGCACCTGCTGACCGGTTAAGCTCCGCAGCAAATTACCACGGAGGAAAACCATGAACTGGGACCAAGTGGAAGGCAAATGGAAGCAGTACAAAGGCAAGATGAAGGAAAAGTGGGGCAAGTTGACCGATGACGACCTGGACGTGATCAACGGCCGGAGGCAACTGCTCGTCGGTAAGATCCAGGAATACTACGGCACTTCCAGGGAAATCACGGAAAAGGAAGCGGACGAGTTCGTCAAGACCCTGAAGGCCGAAGACAAGCGGCAGGAAAAAGCAGCGCGGGCCGGGCGCGGTAGATAGGGTATCATCGCAACCGATCGGTCGAGGCGCCGCGAATTAATCGCGGCGCTTTGACTACCTTTAACAGGAGACCGAGATGGCTCAAGCCAAGCAGGCGTCACAGTCCCAAACCGAAATATCGCGCGAAAAACTGATCGAGTTGCTGAACGAAGACCTCGCTCGCGAATATCAAGCAATCATCTCTTACGTAGTCTATTCCCAGGTGCTCAAGGGCGCGGAGTACATGAACATCGCCGGCGAGCTCGAAAAGCATGCGGCGCAGGAACTGGGCCACGCACTAATTATCTCCAACCAGATTGATTATCTCGGGGGCATGCCAACCGTGCAGCCGAAGCCCGTCCGGACGTCGGAAAAAGCAAAGGCGATGCTGCAATTCGACCTCGAGAGCGAGACTGAAACCATTCGCAACTATACCCAACGGGTTCGTCAATGCGATCAGCTTGGCGAATTCGCGATGGCCGAACACATCCGCGAAATCCTGATGGACGAACAGGACCACTTGATCGCCCTCGCAACCGCGCTGGGCATCGACCCTCCGAAAACCCGCTAACGGCCAGCCGAATCGCGCCGCAGACACCGATTTAGAGAAGCGTCAGGGCTCGAGATTCCCATCAGCGACAGAACAAACACCTTTTTAGCTGCTGGGAGTTTTCGAGGCCCTTATCGCCGATCGGCGAATGGTAATACTTACACTTCATCGGGCCGCTGCCTGCGGCGCGCCGGCAATTTCCTACAAGGTATTCCCTACGCGAATAGGGGACTTGGCTGATGGCACGGCTGCCGGCGATTTCGTATTGTCGAACCCATGAATGCTTGTGACACTAAGACCCCGTTTTCTCCGCACCACGCTACCCACCCCCTAAGGGGCCGTTTGGATTTACCCCCGAACGTGCCAGCGGCCCCTCCATTCTCTTCCGACTGCGTGGCCTAACGTGACATCGCCGCGAACCTGGGACTTTCCAGGGGAGGCGGTCCATCATACAGGGTTCAAGGTATTGGTTGGCGGCGGCAAGCCTGTGACAATATGTTCGGATCTCGCCCTGAGAACGCGGTGTGAAGTCCGCCCACATGGACCAGATCACCGAGAGCCGATGAGTCGCGAGGGGGTCGCGCTTACCGGTGGGCCGCGAGGAGAACCAAGATGAGCACAAGCAAAGCACAGGTGTCTCGTGGCACGATTCCCTTGGCATCGGCACGTTCGAGCGACAGCGCGCACCTCGGTCACACCGTTCAATTTTATGGGGAACATGGCGTACTCCTCGACGGGCTCAGCCGGTTCATCGGCGATTCGCTAGAAGACGGAAGGCTCGGCGGTGGTTGTAGCAACCGCAGCTCATCGGCAGGGGCTAGCCCAGCGGCTGGAAGCTCGGGGGATTCACACGGCAGCAGCAGCCGAACAGGGCCGATTCGTCGCTTTGGACGCCACAGAGACTCTCTCGAAATTCATGCTGGAGGGCTGGCCCGACCCGGTGCGATTCGGCGAAGTAGTTGGCGGTATTGTTGTACGCGCCAAGGAAGCGGCCCAGAGCGCGGACGGGCGTCTGGCAATCTTTGGGGAGATGGTCGCTATTTTGTGGTCGCAGGGAAAATTCGATGCAGCTGTTCAGCTCGAGCAATACTGGAACCGGTTGCGCCAAACCCACTCCTTCGCGCTCCGTTGTGCCTATCCGATGGCCGGGTTCAACCGGGAGGACCACGGCGAGCAATTCCTGAAAATCTGTTCGGAACACTCCCACGTGATTCCCGGCGAGAGCTACACGGCGCTTACTACGGACGAAGAGCGGCTGCGGAACATCAGTCATTTGCAGCAAAGGGCGCAAGCCCTCGATATTGCGACCGCGGAACGAAAGGAAGCTCAGAAAACACTACGGCAGCGGGAATCCGAGCTCACCGATCTACTGGAGAATGCTCTGGAAGGCGTGCAACGCACCGGACCAGACCAGAAAATCGCATGGGCGAACAAAGCCGTGCTCAAGCTTCTGGGATACGCGACCGAAGAATACATCGGCCAGCCCTTCGACCAATTCTTTGTCAACCAGGGAACCTTCGACGAGTTCTGGGCCAAATTGATGCGCCGGGAAGAAATTTACGATTACCCAGCCGAACTCCGGTGCAAGAGCGGAGCGGTTGTCCACGTGGTGATTCACTCGAACGGGCTCTGGGAAGGCGAAACTTTTGTCCATACCCGAACCTTCATCCACGATATGACGGAACGGCGGGCGATGGAGCAAGCGCTGCAACAAGCTCATGATGATTTGGAAAAGCGCGTCCGCGAGAGAACCGACGAACTCCGGAGGAAGAATATTCAAGTACTGAAGCAAGCGGAAATATTAGATATGACAAACCAAGGCTTGCGCGAGTTGTCCACTCGTCTTCTCCGCGTACAGGATGAAGAAAGGCGGCGAATCGCGCGCGACCTGCATGACAGCACGGGGCAGTCTCTTGCTCTGCTCAGCATGAACCTTTCAGCCATGGAGGCGGAAGCAAGCAAGTCGAGTCCGGGCTTGGTAAAGAGTCTGGCGGAGAATGAGGAAATTGTCCGCCAAATATCTTCTGAGCTGCGAACGCTTTCCTATCTCTTGCACCCGCCTCTGCTGGAGGAGATGGGCTTGGAATCTGCTCTTCGCTGGTATGTTGACGGATTCCGTCAGCGTAGTAACATTCAAATCACGCTGGATCTTTCTGCGGACCTGGGCAGATTGTCGCAAGAGCTGGAAATTGCGCTGTTTCGAGTGATACAGGAATGCCTCACAAACATTCACCGTCACTCCGACAGTCCGACGGCAAGCATTCGCGTATCCCGTTACGCTGGCGGCATCAGTTTGGAAGTAAGGGACGAAGGAAAAGGCATTGCGCCGGAAAAATTGGCCAAGATCATTTCCTCGGGTGACTCGGGCGTGGGCCTGCGAGGAATGCGGGAGCGAATCACTGGGCTTTGCGGGGACCTGGCAATCGAATCGGATAGCAAGGGAACGGGAATTCGAGTCACCATCCCCGTGACGGCCCCAGAACCGGGACTTGGATTTGCGGGTGAGAGAGATGCGATCGGAGCGTAAATCGCCTCATCAACAGGCGATTCCGCGAGGATGTCATGCACGTCTTGGGTGGTATCGTGCGAATTGTAGTTGCAGATGACCAGGAGGTAGTGAGGAAGCGAGTGGTGGCCACCCTTATGTCTCGGGGCGATCTCGAAGTGTGCGCCGAGGCTTCCAATGGAAAGGAAGCCGTCGAAAAAGCAAGAGAGTTGAATCCGGATCTGGTCATTCTCGATATCACCATGCCCGAATTAAATGGTTTGGACGCAGCGCGCCAGATTCGATCATTCGCTCCGAATCTGCCGATTCTCATTTTGTCCGTGCACAAGAGTAGGCAGGTCGTCGAAGAGGCCAAGAAGATTGGTGTTCGGGGGTACGTGACAAAGGGAGACGCGGTTCAAAAGCTGCTGCTGGCCGTTGATACTGTTCTTCAGAACCAGACTTTTTTCCCCACCGAGTTCTAGTCGTTTCCGCGATCCGCAGCCCGTGATCTGGATCGAACACAACCGTAACGAATCGCGCGACGCCTCGATTTCATCCAATGTTCCGGGCATCGTCTAAGAATGGGAAGGCGGATTATTTTGTTCGTGGCAGTCATCCAGGCGATCCTTCTGGCATCGCACTGGTTCGTGTACCAGACGTGGGCCGTTTTTCAACAGGCGCCTGACCCGCGGGGAATTTCGATCCTGGGCATCACATTTGCGGTGCTGTCCATAACATTTGTCGCAGCATCACTGCTGGCATGGCGCTACTCGGAACTGCCGGTTCGGATTTACTACACCGCGGCGGCGATCTGGCTGGGCTTCTTCAACTTCTTTTTCTTCGCCGCCTGCGCGTCCTGGATCGTTTATGGACTCGCGAAGGCGCTGCGACTGCCGGGGCAGCAGCGACACATCGTATGCTTATTGTTCGGCCTTTCAATCGTTGCAGGTCTTTACGGCCTGGTCAATTCCTGGCGCGTGCGTGTTACGCGGATTGCGGTCAAGCTGCCGAATCTGCCTACAAGCTGGCGAGGCCGTGTTGCGGCGCTGGTCACGGACACGCACCTGGGCCATGTGCGCGGCGTCCGGTTCGCGAAGCGAATTGTCGCGATGGTCTCACGCCTTCAGCCGGATATTGTTCTGATCGGCGGCGATCTGTACGACGGCACGGCGGCGAACGTGCGCAAGCTTGCCGAACCTCTGCGCGAGCTTTCGGCACCGTACGGCGCGTATTTCATTGCCGGAAATCACGAGGAATTTGGCGATCACACGAAATATCTCGAAGCGGTCGGCGCCGCGGGTGTGCGCGTCCTGAACAACGAAAAAGTGGTTCTCGACGGCTTGCAGCTCGTCGGCGTGCACTATCGAGACGCGATACATCCCGAACATTTTCGGGCGATTCTGCAGAACGCTCGATTGGACCCGAGTACCGCGAGCATCCTGCTGACTCATGCCCCCGATCAGTTGGCCGTGGCAGCAGAAGAAGGAATTGGATTGCAGCTATCGGGACACACGCACGGCGGGCAGTTCTTTCCGTTCACATTGTTCACGAAGCGCATTTATGGTGCGTTTGTCTACGGGCTGAATCGCCTGGGGAACCTTCTCGTCTACACATCCTACGGAGCCGGCACTTGGGGTCCGCCGTTCCGTGTTGGCACTCGACCCGAAATCGTTTTGCTTACACTTGAGTGAATGCGGAAGAATCGCTAATCATATACTTTACGGTTTCGATCCGGCGGTCGGAGGCGGCGGCCGAAGAGAGCGATTGAACGTATCAAAAAAGTCGAGGCCTGCCGCGTTGACGTGCGACTGGACGCGCACCTCGTCACCGAGTTCCAGCACGCTATCTCTGGACGCATCGTAAACGGGCCATGTCGGCGCGGCTACGGCTTTCGGATCGGCCGCCACATTGGGATCGCCCGTCCTGGCAAAATTCACCCAGTATGTTGAAATGATTTCTCCGAGCTCTTTGTCTCTATCCTGATAGGAAATGCGATAGGGATAGTTTTCGAAGACGTAGGCCATTTCGGAACCATGAAAAGCACCCAGTCTTTCGCCGCTGCCCGGCGGAACTCGCGTGAAGTAGTAGCGGTACGCGCGACGATGTCCCGTTTCGGTTGCCATGCGCGCCCAAATGCGCATCTCCCAGCCGACTTGGCCATCTCGCACCGATGCGAAGTACGCGGCGGTTGCGTCCTGATCTGAAGCGCCCGCGGGATACGCCTTCAGGAAATCGCCCACAAATGTGCCATATGACTTTCGAGCGTTCTCCGCAAACTTTTCCGGAGTGATGGAGCCCCTCGGGGGCGGGAAAAGTGTTCCTTCGTCGGCGTTGCTGCCTACTATGAGGGGCACATCGTTTTGTTTTCCTTCCGCGAAAATCGAATAGACGCTTTGCGGAAGCACCCGGCCGTCAACGATGATCTGAACGTCGTCGCCGGTGGTCGCTTTAACTAGATCGTCTGGGTTTTTCGCACGGAGAGTCTTCAACACGTCCTGCGTCGCGCCAAGTCTAACGGCGAATTGCCGGTCCTGCTTTTCCGCGTCGGCGAGCGAAGACATCGGATCAAATGCGCCACCGCTTTCCCCGATCGCGCGCGCGAACAAACCGTGCGCCAGCTGACTCGCCATCAAAATGTTCACCGAGATGGAGCCCGCCGATTCGCCGAAAATCGTCACCCGGTTTGAATCTCCGCCAAAAGCGGCGATATTTTTCTGAACCCATTGAAGCGCGGCGATCTGGTCCATCAACGCATAATTGCCGGACACGTGCTGGGGCGATTCCGCATCCAGTTCCGGCAAAGCAAGGAAGCCCAAAATACCTAGGCGGTAGTTGATCGTCACCACGACGACGCCCTTGTGAGCCAGGTTTTCGCCTTCGTATCCAATGGCGCTGCCCGTGCCGCGCACGAACCCGCCTCCGTGGATCCAGACCATTACAGGAAGGCGATCGTCGACCGATTTGGCGGGCGTCCAAATGTTCAGATAGAGACAATCCTCGCTGATCGGTGGAGGTGAGTTGCCGTAAAGACCACTGGAAGGAAAAGCGGGTTGCGAGCAAGCGTTGCCAAATTCCGTTGCCTGGCGAATGCCCTGCCACGACGCAGCAGGTTGTGGCGGCTTCCAGCGCAAGTCGCCGACGGGAGGCGCGGCAAACGGAATCCCGCGATAGACGCGCACGTCCGGGCTGCGGCCGGCAGTGCCGCTAAGCTGGCCCTGTTCGACACGAACAGGATCGGTGATTGCAGCGAACGATTGCGAGGCGAGAATGACAGCGAGAATGCCGAGGAAAAGCGTTAGTCTTATCGTGCGCACGGAAATTAATACTCCCACTTGGCGTAACATCCACAGCTAATCCAGCTACTCTGAAACTACACCGGGATGCCTATGATGGCTAGCCCTCGCAACGATTAGATTATAACCGCGCAATAATCGCTGCCTCAATTCATGAGATCTCTGGCAAAATTACCGGCGTGACAAACAGACCAACAAACCCAATCTTCAACGACAACAAACTGAAGCTCGGCACCTTTTGCACCAACACCATCCCCAACATGAGTTTAGTTCCGGAGGTTCGGCAGCCGACGTGGGCAAACACGCTCGCATCGGCGCACCTGGCGGACAATGCGGGCTTGGAGGCGATCGTTCCCATCGCCCGTTGGAAAGGCTATCTGGACGACAAAGCCGATCACCCTTCGAACATCGTGTTCGAGACATTCACTTGGGCGGCGGGAGTCGCTGCAGCGACCCAGTATTCGGCTGTCTTCGCCACATCCCATGCGCCGACGATGCATCCGATGCTCGTCGCGAAAGAATCCGCCACGATTGACGCGATCTCGGGCGGACGGTTCGCGCTGAATATTGTCGGAGGCTGGAATCGCCGCGAGTTCGAGATGTTCGGCATTGACCTGATGGAGCACGACCAGCGGTACGTCTACCTCGAGGAATGGCTGCAACTATTGCGCAGGCTGTGGACGAACCCGACGGAATTCGACTACGAATCAAAATACTTCCGGATGAAGAAAGCGATCTCGAGACCCTTCCCGCTTCAACCGGGCGGAGTACCTGTGATGAATGCGGCGCTGTCTCCCATGGGCATGCGCTTCTCGGCAAAATACTCCGACATTGGATTGATCAGCCCGCATGGAGCAACGCCCGAGGAATGGCGGCCGCAAGTGGAAAACTACAAGAAGATGGCCCGCGAGGAATTTGGCCGCGAAATCCAACTCTGGACAAACTGCTCGGTCGTCCAACGCGAGACGCAGAAAGCGGCAGAAGAATACTTGCGCCGTTATTCGGAGGAGTATCTCGACACCGAGGTGATGGACAGCCTGATGCGCACGATCAGCGCCGAGAACAATATTCCCATGGGATCGGAGCGGCTGGAGTTCATGCGGCGGCGAATGGCCGTCGGCGCTGGACATCCGCTGATCGGCACCGCGCAAAGCCTCGCCGAGGAGCTGGCGGCGATCTCCAACGTGGGCATAGACGGCGTGATCATGACCTGGGTTGACTACGTGGATGGCGTCGATCGGTTCATTCGCGAAGTCCTGCCGCTGCTTGAGCAGGCCGGACTTCGCAAAGCATTTCCGAAAAGAGCCGACTGAGGCAGCGAAACACGTCCCGCCGGTGTACACTTTGCGCCCGGAGATTCAAACGTCGCCACAAAAGGCGCGCGATCATCATGGCCACCACCGAATCACAAACCTTCACCGTCGCCGAGATCATCGAGCACCGCCCGCTGGGCCGTTATCAAATCTGGACGATCGTTCTCTGCGGCCTCGTGCTGGTGCTCGACGGATTCGACTCGCAAGCCATCAATTTTATCGCGCCTTCGATCGCCGACAGTATTGGTATTCCCATTCGCACGTTTGGCCCGATTTTCTCCGGTGGACTTTTCGGCTTGATGATTGCGGCGATGACTACCGGCCCTATTGCCGACCGCTTGGGACGCAAATGGCCGGTCCTCTTTTCGACTCTCAGCTTCGCACTGTTTTCATTGCTCACCGTCCACGTGACGTCGTTCCGTGAGCTCCTCCTTCTTCGCTTCCTCACGGGCCTGGGCCTCGGTGGAGCTATGCCGAATGTTGTAGCGCTCGCGTCGGAATACGTTCCTAAGCGGATGGTTGCCTCGGTGGTCTCGCTGTTGTTCGTTGGGATGCCGCTCGGGGGAGTCACCTGCGGACTGCTGAGCGCGGTGATGATACCGAAGTGGGGCTGGCAATCGGTGCTCTATCTTGGTGGGGCGCTGCCGCTCGTGATTTCTATTTTGCTGATCGTGTGGCTTCCTGAATCGGTTCAGTTCCTGGCCGTGCGCGGGAAAAATCCGCGGAAGGTTGCCGCGATCATGTCACGGATTGCGCCGGAATTCGCGACGGCCAATCTCCGCGCCAGCGCGCGAGACACGCAGCACGAAGGCGTTCCCGTGAAGCACCTTTTCACCGAGGGCCGCGCCTTCGGAACGATCCTGCTCTGGATTCCCTACTTCATGAATTTGTTGATTATCTACTTCATCACCAGCTGGCTGCCGGCGCTTTTGCGCGCCTCGGGCATGACGATCGCGGTGGGCGTAACAGCGACGGCGTTCTTCAATTTCGGCGGCGTCTTTGGGTGTCTCGTGGAAGGCTGGCTGATCAGGCGACGCGGCGCCTATTTGATTCTGCTGTTCGAGTTTGGGCTCGCGACCGCGTTCATTGGCGCACTCTCAAAGATTCCCAGCTCATTTTCGTTGATGCTCGCGGTGACTTTCGTGCTGGGCTTCATGGTGATTGCCGCGCAGGCAGGACTAAATGCATTGGCGGCGAGTTACTATCCGACGGCGGTGCGGTCCACGGGTATCGGATGGGCACTGGGAATCGGTCGTATCGGGTCAATCGTAGGACCGCTGCTGGGTGGAATGTTTCTCACCTGGGGATGGAAGCCCGAGCAAATTCTACTGTCGGGCACGGCTGCGGCGGCATGCGCGTGGCTCGCGATTTTTCTTAGCAAACGAATGGGCGGCCGAGTGAGCGCGTATAGCGCAGAACCCGACGTCATGGTTCACTAGGCGACGCTCACTATCCTAGAACCACGCCTAACCGTTTTGGACGCTGTGGAGCAAGCGCTGTTCCTCGCCGTGCGGATCGTTAACCAGCTTGCACTCGTTGTCGAGAATCATCGTTGCGCGCTTCGTCGTGTCGAAGGGCGCCCAAGTCGGCAATCCCTTGTGATTCGGATTGCCGCTGCGCGCGAATGCAACCCACGCGCCGCTGACTTTGTCGGCGAGAGCCTGGCGCTCGGGCCCCGTACCGGTCATTGATGTCGCCATGTCCACATTGTCGAAGGCGAATGGAATCTCGACCGTATGAAACGCGCGCAGCTTCCCATCGTCCACCGGTGAATGCCACGTGAAGTAGTACTGATAGACCGCTGCTTTTTGCGCGGCCTTGCGGTCCGCCTCGGTAAGGACTCCCGCACGGAACGTGGCGTCGGAAGCCAGCGCCAGATAAAGATCCGTGTTGGCCACGCCGGGCCGGCCCTTGCGATAAGCGGCGATCACCTCATCAACCTGAGCGTCACTGGCTTTGGCGAGCGTTTGCTTCACGTGCGCGTGCAGGCTGGCGTCGTCAATCGGATCGAGCACCTGATTCGGGAAAAAGGTGACTTCCGTTTCGGTGGTGCCGATCAGCAGCGGAACGTTTGCCGACATCTCGGGCGCGGTCGGATCGAAAGGACCGGACGGCAGCGTGCTGCCATCAACAACCGGCGCAAGCGCTAATCCCGGGCTACCGGGCCCGCCCCCGGGCGGAATCGCCCCGAGCAATTGTTCCATCGAAAGTTTCTGAAGTTCGTCAACCTGACCGGGCTTGAGATTCAGCCGCGACAGGAACATCTCGGCGGACTTGTTGGCCACGTCCACGGGCACGCCCTTCACGTCCGCACCACTCTCGATGATGGCGCGATGAAAGAGTCCCTTGGCGGGAGGCATGGCCATGAGCGCGCTGACTTTTCCGCCGCCGCCGGATTGGCCGAAGATTGTTACGTTCCCAGCATCTCCACCGAAGGCCGAGGCATTATCGCGTACCCATTCGAGCGCCGCGATGATATCGACCATGCCGACGTTACTCGACTTCGCGTATTTCTCGCCGCCGATTCCCGCGAAATAGAGGTATCCGAAAACCGTTAGCCGGTGATTTACCGTCACTACAACCACGTCATGTTTCCGGGCTAACTCCTGCCCGTTGTAGCAAACGAATCCGCCAGAACCGGACGTGTAGCCTCCACCATGCAGCCAAACCATGATCGGCCGCTTGCGCCCCGCCGTCGTCCCCGGCGTCCACACGTTAAGCACGAGGCAATCCTCGCCCATAGGCTCAGCCGGGCACATCACTTCGAATATTTTTGGAACCTGGCCGAAGAAATCAGAATTTCGCTGCGGCGCACGCAATCCCAGCTCGACGCAGTCGCGCACTCCTGTCCACGGCTGCCGCTTTGCCGGAGGCATGAAGCGATTCGCGCCCGCTGTCGACGCCGCGTACGGCACGCCACGGAAGGACTGCACGCCAGCTTGCGTGGTGCCGCGAACTTTGCCCAGCGTGGTCTCGACGGCCGCTCCGGACGCGGTTTTGGCGTCCTGGCCCAACGCGCTGGCCAACTTGCTACTCACGAGACTTCCTGCAGCCAACGCCCCGATCCCTGTACCGATGAACGATCGCCGGTTCATGATTGCGCCCCCTCGTATCGCGACCAAAATTCACAGCGACACTCCACGCCCAAACGGCCCAGAGTTTACCCGTTTCGCCCCGCTTCCGTAAGAGGCAAACTGCCTACGGAGGTGGAACAATCGCCCCGGGGCTGGTACTAGAGAAGGGCTTAAATTCGGAGAATTGCCGCTGCGAGCAACGAACGGCCTTTAGGTACTTGGGCAGGAACTCTCTGCCTCTGACTTGGAGAATTTCAATCGCAAAGACCAGATTCTCCGTTGATTTCTTCCCGCTCGATTTCGTCGTGGTGGGTGTGTAGAACGCCGTGAGGATCGTACCTTTGGGCAACTCGGACGCCGTGAAATCAATCGTGACGCCGTCGACCCTTAGCATCGAGCATTTAGATTCCAGTCGGCCCGCGAACTTTTCTGATGTGTTTCCTTTCGTGTAGACCAAGGTCATTTCGTCGTCGGCGGCGCCGGGCGCCGGCTCCACTACTCCGGTGAATATCCGCCCAAAATAGTCCGCTGGATAGTAACCACTGGGAGCTGTGCCCTTCTGCGCGAGCAGCGGAATCGAAAGAAACAGAACGATCAAAACGAGGGCCGAAGATTTCACCACAACGCATCTCCTCGAATCGATTTCCGGCGAATATCTGAACTTAGGCCGCGCGGCCCCACAGTTTCTTCGATGCGATGCGGGCGCCCTCGACAAGGGAGCGCAGCTTCATCCACGAGAAGGCCGGAAAGACGGGACCGAATCCGGCGAAAGTGCCGAAGCCGCAGTCCGTTCCGGCAATAACCCGCTCGCGCCCAACGACGTCCGCGTAACGAAGGAGCCTCTGCGCAACAACTTCGGGATGCTCGACGTAGTTGGTGCTCGATGCGACCACGCCGGGAATGAGAATTTTGTCGTCCGGAAGCTTGATACGAGTCCAAGCTTCCCATTCGTGCTCATGGCGCGGATTCGCGCCTTCAATGAGCAGCGCCATGGGTTTCACTTTGATTGCGATAGGGAAAATCTTGGCGCAATCCATGTCGTTGATGTGCGTGCCCTCGTAGTTGCCCCAGCAGACGTGAAGCCGGACGCGATCGGCGGGTACATTGACAAGAGCGTGATTCAGCGCCTCGACCTGAAGTTCGGCATAGCGCAGAAATTCCTCATCGCTGAGATTCTTGAATCGCGTGTGACGTCCCATGGCGAGATCGGGGCAATCGAGCTGCAACAACAGCCCCGATTTGACGATTAGCTCGTACTCTTCGCGCATGGCGTTTGCAAGCGCCTCAAGATACGTTTCGTGCGAGGGATAATACTCGTTGGGCTGAAAAACGGCGATGGTGCCCGGCGAGACAGCGTTCATGAATCCTTCAGTGACCTTGGTTTTGGACAGCGCCTCCTTCATATGGGCGATATCCTGCTCGACCGGTTTCAGGCTCTTGGTCTTGATCGGTCCCTTGCACACGGGCCGCTTGTAGGTGGCCGAATGGCCCGATTTCACGAGGCGATCGCGATATTCGGGAAAATCGTCGAGGTCCTGAGGAGTAGGACGCGCGGAATCCCCTTCGAATCCGGTAAGACGGTGGCGGATGTATGTGGCGTAGCTGATTTTGCTGGTTTCGCCATCGCTGACGACATCCACGCCGACCTCGGCCTGATGGTTCACTGTTCCTGCGACGGCGCGGCGCATTACCTCATTGAATTGCGCTTCGTCCACGGCATCGCCACGGTCCTGCGCAAATAACAGATCGACAACTTCCTGGGAGCGCGGAAGGCTGCCCACATGCGTTGTCAGAATACGCTCGGTGCTGAGTTTCATTCGGTTCCTCGCGGGTGGGGATGATACTTTGACTGATACAATCGAAGCAATCGAGTTTTAGGATACGAGTTGCGGCCGGAAGTATTCGCTGCGCTCCGAGCAAGAAATTAGTCTCGACATAATTATTTTACGACGAATTTGGGCACGCCGCGTGCGGACTTTCTGCCACGGCTCGCGGATCCCGATTATCATGCGCCGCATACAATTCATCGAGCTCCACGATCAACCATGGTTTCCGCCATCTATTCGAGATGAGATTACCGATGCGCTTCAATTCGGGTTAAGTCTTTTGAACGCTTACGCGCCAATCGGGCCGCTGCTTCACAGTGCGATCGAGTCGGCGCGGAGCCAGTCGATTGTCGACATGTGTTCAGGCGGAGGAGGGCCGTGGATCTATCTGTCCCGAAAGCTCTGGGGACCGGCGCAGGCCATTCACGTTTGCCTGACGGACAAATATCCGAACGTCAGAGCATTCCAAAGACTCAGCGCCAATTCCGAAGATCGCATTACGTTCAGCCCCGAGCCGGTTGACGCGATGAACGTGCCCGGCGAATTGAAGGGTTTCCGAACGATATTCACGTCATTTCATCATTTTTCCCCGGAGCAAGCCCGCGCCGTGCTCCAAAATGCCGTTGACGAACGGCCAAAACATCGGCATTTTTGAGATGACGAGGCGCTCCTTCTTAGCTATTGCCGTTATGTTTCCGTGGGCTCTTATGCCGCTTTTCTTCACTCCGTGGATTCGCCCGTTCCGTTGGTCGCGGCTGCTCTGGACATATCTGATCCCCGTCGTTTCATTCGTCTTTCTGTTCGATGGAATCGTTTCTTGCCTGCGTACGTATCGGCCAGAGGAATTGCGTGCGATGGTCGAGAAGGCTGAACGCAAACGAATACCAATGGGAGATCGGTGAGAAATCTGGAGCGGGCACTGAAATGCCGATTACTTACCTGATCGGTTGTGCGCCGGCGCGACCTTGACCGGCGTGACGCTAGTAAGCACGCGGCGATGTATACTTTTGCTCCATGGAAGCGCCAAACATTGACTTCACATTAAGCCGGCTCGAAAAAGTGATCTCAGGGCCGGGAAAAATCGCGACGCTGGGCGAGGAACTCGACCGGCGAGGGCTGAAGCGCGGAATCGTCGTGACCGGCAAGACGCTAGGCAATTCCCCACTGCTCGAAAAAGTGACGGGAGCGCTCGGTGCGCGTTGCGCGGCGGTGTTCAAAGGCGCGCGACAGCATGTACCACGGAGCGTGGTGGGCCAGCTCGAGGCGGAAATCACGCGCGTGGACGCCGATTGCTTAATCAGCTTTGGCGGCGGAAGTCCGATTGATACGTGCAAGGTGGCGAGCTACGCGTTCTTGACCAGCCGCGACCTGGTTCACATTGCAATCCCTACGACGCTCTCGGCCGGCGAGTACACACACGCCGGTGGAGTGACGGACGAGACGACGCGCGTGAAATCGGGCGTCTCCGACCCTCGTTTGCAAGCGCGCACGGTACTAAACGATCCCACGCTGACGCTGGCGACTCCCGACTGGCTTTGGGTGGCGACGGGAATGCGCGCGCTCGATCACGCGATCGAATCGAGCTACGCGATCCGGCATCATCCGCTGAGCGACGCGCTGGGCGCGAAGGCGATTTCACTGCTGGTGGAGCATCTCGCCGCTTCGATCAAGACCAGCGGCGCGGACCAACTCGCGCACCGCGGTTTCTGTCAGATGGCAGCGTGGTTTTCAATCTACGGCTCGATGAACACGCGGTTCGGCATCTCGCACTTGCTCGGACATCAGATCGGGCCGAGATGGGACGTGCCGCACGGCGTTACGTCGTGCATCACGCTGCCGCATGCGATGCGGTTCATGGCGGAAATCGCGCCGGAACGATTTGCGCCGATTGCAGAGGGTTTCCATTTGCCGTTCGATACGCGCAATCCCAAGGCAGGCGCACTTGCGTGCGCGGACCGCACCGCGCAGTTCATCGCCGGATTTGACGTGCCGCATACGCTGAAAGCCGCAGGCGTGCCGCGAGCGGAGATCGGCGACATCGTGGAATCGGTGATGCACGAACTGGAGAAATCGAAAGTCGTGGACCGGCCGGTGACGAAGGCTGAGGTGATTGGCCTGCTCGAAGCTTCCTACTGAGCGTTTCCCGCGGCCGCTGGTATTTGCGGAGATGGATCGGCCGCGGGGAAATTTGCCCCACCCTACTCTTTCCTCTTCTTTTTCTTCGAACCATCGCCGCCGATAAATACCGCGGAGGTGCGCCGTGATGCTCCGCCGGCCGTTGGTCCGCTGGAAGCCACCGGCGCAGGTCTTCGCTGCGGTCTTCTTCTTCATGCCACCCGGAAAATTGCTTTCCGGGCACCTTGATAGGCTCGAGCATCGCTTCGATTTCAGCGCGGCGAGCCTCAAACCACGGAGGAAGCAGCAGGCTCTGGCCAAGCTGATCGGCCGGCTCGTCCACGGCAAATCCCGCGGGAACCGTGGCGGCACATTCGACAAGAATTCCACCCGGGCAGCGGCAATAAACGGAGTGGAAGTACATGCGGTCCTTGATCTCCGAAGCGTCCGTGTAGCCAAGCTCTTCGTAGATACCCTTTTGCTCCGCGAGCTTTTCATCGTTCTCAACTTCAAGCGCCATGTGGTGCGCAGTCCCCGCCCCGAAGATCCAGCTTCCGGAGGGACGATCGGGCTGGTGAAGAAGAGTGACCGTCTTGTTGGCGCCGCCATTTCCGATTTCAAAGCGGTGATAGGCGCCTTCCTGACCAGTCTTCTTGAAGGACAGAGCGTCCACAAAGAAGCGTTCGGTTTCGGCAATTTCCCTGACCGATAGGACGGGGCCATGGAAACCGTGCGTGGTGACGTCCGCGCCAACTTCCTTTGTGGTCCAGCCGGTGCGCTTGTCGGTGTTGTCCTCGATTACTTCGAGCTGGATTCCGGAAGGATGATCGAAGCGAATGAACTTTTGTCCAAAGCGTTCCTGAATGCCGCCATTCTTGATCTTGTGCCGATTCAAATGTTCGAACCAGAATTTGATCGAGCCCTTGGGCACCGAATAGGCGGTAGACTGGATTTGTCCGGAACCTTGACGGCCTCGGACGCGTCCATAAGGAAAGGTGGTGTAAACAGAGCCAGGCTCCGCGTTCGCGTTCGCATAGTACAAATGATAATGAGCGTAGCGGCCATCAAAGAGGACGGTCTGCTTGATCATGCGCTGGCCGAAAATCTGCGTCTGGAAGTCGATGTCTTCCTGCGCGCCAGCTACACATACGGTCATGTGATGGATACCTTTTACGAGAGACATGGTCCTTTACCTCCGCCGGGATTTTAGCACAGATGGAATTGCACCAAGTTGCAGCAGCGAGTCGCGGCTCTGTGCGTTCCGTGGGTGCCATTTCGGAACCGCAAGGCCCGGATTCTATCCAATGAGGCCGAGATTTCGCAAGATATTCGGTTCCTAGGCCGGAAAAATGCCAATTCATATCGCGAAGTCGGTAATTTGATGATTCGCGAGCGTTCATTTTATGATAAAAGTTGATTTCAATCACGAGCTTGCCACGCGGAGCGGTGTTTCTGCTGGGGGAATGGAATGGGTAAGGTCAATCGAGTCAAAATCGTGGGCGGTCTGATTGCGCTGCTCTTTCTGGCGGCGCTGACGGGCCGTCCGGCGAAAGCTCAGGAGGATCCGTCTGGAAGCTGGTCGCCGCGATTTGACGAGGATTGGGAGGAGCGCATACCAGGTCCGGAGCTCGGCGACTATCTGGGGATACCGATCAACCAGGCCGACCGATTGCGAGGCGACAGCTGGGACGCAACGCTGGTGGAGCTGCCGGAAAATCAATGTCGCGAGCACGGATCAGATTACGGCTGGCGCGGCCCGTCACAACTGAGCATCTGGAAGGAAGTGGACCGGGCGTCGCAGAAAGTGATCGCTTACCACACGCACCTATCGGCGTACGGCGCCGAGCAAACAATCTGGATGGATGGACGTCCGCATCCGCCGGATTACGCGCCGCACACCTGGCAGGGCTTCTCCACCGGGAAATGGGACGGCGATATTCTGGTGGTGACGACCACTCACCTGAAAGAAAATTGGCTGCGCCGAAATGGATTGCCGCGCAGCGACCTGGCCACGGCTACCGCGACACATCATGAGGCACGGCAATTATCTGACGGTGGCGGCATCACCTACGATCCGGTGTATCTGACCGAGCCGTTCATCCGCACGAGCGACTTTATTTACAACCCGCAACAAGCGATGGCTCCGTGGCCCTGTGAATCGGTGGATGAAGTGGACCGTCCCGCTGGAGTGGTCCCGCCCCACTTGCCCGGGCAGAATACGTTCTTGAATGAATTCCCCGCCAATTACGGGATTCCCCCAGAAGCGACCAGAGGCGGCGCGGAGACAATGTATCCGGAGTATCAAATCAAAATGAAAACAATGAAAACCCTGCCGCGTCCGGTGAAGAAAGTCACAAACCGATGAGCATTCTTGCGAAACAAGTATTCGAATCGTCGAAGAATCTGGCCCTGATGATTTTGCTCGCGACTGCCGCTCTGGCTGGAACGGCGGCTTCGGCGTCCGCGCAAGCAACCACCGCCGCCCCCGCACAGCGGAATCCGGCGGACGTGGAAGTCCATGTGCTGCCGGTGCAAGGCAACGTCTATATGCTGGTCGGCGCGGGCGGGAACATCACCGTTCAGGCAGGCGACGACGGCGTATTGCTTGTGGATGCGGGCCTCGCTGGGACGAGCGACAAAGTTGAGGCAGCCATTCGGTCCATATCTACCAAGCCGATTCGCTACATCATAGATACGCACGTTCATGCGGACCATGTGGGCGGCAACGAAGCGCTTGCCAAGCTGGGCAATACAATCGCTGGAGGCAATGTGGTCGGCGATATCGGCGCGAGCGCGGGGAATCAAGCGACGGTGATCGCGGCGCAGGAAGTGCTCGACCGCATGAGCTCCACGAACGGTGCCCAACCGGCAATGCCGCAAGGCGCGTGGCCGACGGAAACCTATACGACGCCGGAAAGAAAGCTCTATTTCAACGGTGAAGGCGTCTTGATGATTCATCCCCAGGCAGCCCACACCGACGGCGACACCATCGTGTTCTTTCGGCGTTCCGACGTGATCAGCACCGGCGATATTTTCGTGACAACCGGCTATCCGATCGTTGATCTCTCGCGAGGCGGTAACATCCAGGGAGTAATTGCCGGACTGAATCGCATCATTGATCTCGCCATTCCCGCCGACGAGCAGGAAGGCGGCACGCAGATCATTCCAGGACACGGGCGGCTCTGCGACGTGGCCGACGTGGTTTTCTACCAGGAGATGGTGACGATCATTCGAGATCGAATTCAGGATATGGTGAACAAGGGCATGACGCTGGAGCAGGTGAAGGCGGCCAAGCCAACGCTGGATTACGATCCCCGGTACGGCAAAGACACGGGCTTCTGGACGACCGATATGTTCGTCGAGGCTGTGTACAAAAGCTTGAGCCCGAAGAAATAGCCTGGACGAAACGGCCGGGTAACGAAGGCTGTGAAGTTTTTTGGAGGAGACCCAATGAAGCGCACACTAATCGTTCTTTTGATTGGCGCCACTGCGATGTTGGCTGGCGGCACGGCATACGCGCACCATTCGTTTGCCGCGACGTATTTCGTGGATCAGGAAATCACGGTGGAAGGAACCTTGACCCAGTTCATGTACCGCAATCCGCACTCGTTCGTAAAGGTGGATGTGCCGGATCCGAAGGGCGGGCCGGCCCAAACATGGTCAGTCGAGTGGGGCGGCGGCGCGCAGCTCACGCAGGAGCACGTAACGCGTGACACGCTGAAGCCGGGCGACCACGTGGTCGTCACCGGAAATCCCGGCCGCGATCCTTCCGAGCACAGAATTCGTCTCCACAAGATCGTGCGGCCGTCGGACGGCTGGAAGTGGGAAGGCGTAATCATGTAAGCGGCCCGTCTTCGCTGGATTCAACGGCGAAGGATGAGCCGGCGATGGCTGGACCAGTTGGGGGGACAAGAATGATTTGCGGAACCTTTCGGAGGATGGGCGCGCCGGTTGCTTTACTGGCCATGGCATGGTTGATAGCGCCTTCGCACGCAGGCGCGCAGGCCCAACAGGCCACGCAGCCGGCAGCCGCTCAGGACACCAATCAGCGCGGATTCGGACCCAACCCTTTCGTTCCTCCCCCAGCTCCTAAGATGAACAACCGCCTCGAAGGTCCGCTCGATCCGAGCGGCTACTGGGTCGCTGTGGTGACGGAAGACTGGCGCTATCGAATGATCACGCCAGACAAGGGCGATTATCCTGGCGTGCCGCTGAATGCGGCGGGGCGCGCGATCGCGAATAGCTGGGACCCAGCGAAGGACGAAGCAAGCGGCAACGCGTGCAAGGCCTACGGAGCCGGCGCCATCATGCGCGTGCCGACTCGGCTGCACATCACGTGGGTGGACGACAACACGCTAAAAGTCGAGACGGATGCCGGAATGCAAACGAGGCTATTTCATTTCGGCGCAACGCCGCCGGCCGACGAAAAACCATCGTTGCAGGGATTTTCAGTCGCGAGCTGGGAAGGTTTGCGCCCGCGGGGCTTCGTTGTTCCGGTGGCTGCCGGGGCGCCGGGCTCGCGCCCTGCTCAGGAAGGCTATTTGAAAGTGGAGACGACGGACCTGAAGCCGGGATACCTGCGAAAGAATGGCGTTCCGTACGGCGCGAAAGCGAGCGTGGAAGAAACTTTCGACGGCTTTACCGAGGCCGGGACGACGTGGCTCATCGTGACGTCGCTGGTGAGCGATCCTGAGTACTTGGACCAATCCTTCCTAACCAGCTCGCAATTCAAGAAGCAGGCGGACGCCACGGGCTGGAATCCCACGCCGTGCACGGCGAAGTAACTCCATTGGCTATCCACGGGCCGATCCCAAGTCTCGCGAGGATAACGGATGTCTATCGCTAGTTTCCTCGAGTGGCTCTCCAACACGCACTTCAGCATTTATATGCGCGAATCCACCTGGGGCGAACCGATCGTCGAGTCTATTCACGTCCTTACGCTGACGCTTTTTCTGGGATTCGCCGTGATGCTCGATATGCGGTTGCTGGGCGTCGTGTTGAAGCGGCGGCGCATGTCCGAAGTGCTCGCGCAGTTCAATCCGTGGCTCTTTGGCGGATTCGCCGTGATGATCGTCAGCGGAGTGCTGCTGTTTTCCGCCGATCCCGTTTCTTTTTACAACACGCATCCTCCTTTCTTCAAAATCAAGATGATCATGCTCGTGCTGGCCGGGCTGAACGTACTGATCTTCAACGCGACAATCGGGCGCAAGGTCGCGGAGTGGGATTTGAATCCGACTACGCCGGGCGCGGCAAAAGTGGCAGCCGTCGTCTCGATCGTGCTGTGGGTTCTGATCGTCGCCGCGGGACGCGCGATTGCGTACGTGTTGCCGCCGCCATGAGCGGTGTGAGGAAGGCCAACCCGCATGACTAGATCGCTGCTGCTGAGCTTTTGCCAGTGGTGCAACAGTTCGTGGTGGGGCCACGGGGTTCGCGATTCCACGTGGTTGTTTCCGTTCGTGGAAATATTTCATCTCCTTGGCCTGGGCATACTTGGCGGAACGGTCTTGATTCTAAATTTGCGCCTGATGCGGCTGGCGTTCAAGAGCGAATCAACTGCGGAGCTGGCCGGAGAGGTGCGGCCGTGGATGCTGGGCAGTCTCGCGGTTATGCTCGTTTCGGGATTTCTGCTTTTCTCCACGGAAGCGGTAAAGATGTACGGGAACTGGGCTTTCCAGTTCAAGATGCTCTTTCTGCTCCTGGCGGTGATATACACGTTTACGATTCATCGCAAGGTGACGCTGGCTGATGATGGGCGTCGGTTCGGACCAGTCGTACGGGTCGTTGTCGCGGTCGTGTCTCTGCTGCTGTGGTCCGGCGTGGGGCTTGGGGGCCGGGCCCTTGGATATGTGACGACATCAGTGAGCTCGGTGAGCGAGCTGTTGCGGTAAAGCAGCGACGAAAGGCGGGCGAGATGTTGCTGGCGTACGCCATTCTGCAGGCACACCCTGAAGCAATTCCCCTGAATCCCATCGCGCGCTGGGTGTGGGTGTTCCCCGTCATCGAATCCATTCACATCTGTGGGTTCACGCTGCTGGTCGGAACCGTCACAATTCTGGACCTGCGCCTGCTCGGTCTCTGCTTTCGGCAGCTGTCTATTTCGCAGGTCGCGAAGAATCTGGCGCCGTGGATAAACACCGGCATCCTGATTCAGCTGATCACGGGAGCGTATCTTTTTTCGGGAGATCCCGGTGAATACGTGCAGGTGGCGGCGTTCCGTACCAAGATGCTGCTGCTCTTGCTGGCGCTGATCTTTCATTTCACGGCAATTCGGAAGGCCACGGCCGAGTCGCACGATTCAGCCCCGCCCGGATGGCGCAGACCGGCGGCCGTGGTCTCACTGGGGCTATGGGTGAGCGTGCTGCTGGCCGGGCTTTGGATTGGAAATTTGTAGCGCACGCGAAGGCGATCGGAACGCATTGGAGGAGTTTTCGGCATGTCTTTCTTGCACTTTTGCCAATGGCTTAGCCAGACACCGTTAAGCATGTGGCTGCGCGATGCGCCGTATCCTTATCCGGTCCTTCTGATCGTTCACGTAATCAGCATTGCGCTGTTCGGCGGCATGGTGGTGATAGGCAATCTGCGCGTGCTGGGGAAGACGATGCGAACCGTGCCTGTCTCGCAAGTGATTGGGCAATTTCGCGCGTGGAAGTGGGTCGCGTTCGCGATTCTGCTCGTCACAGGCACGCTGGTCGCCGCGTCCGATCCGATGGAATACTACGACAACGTCATGTTCTGGATTTCGCTCGGCGTGCTTCTGGTGGCTGGAGTGAATGCCGCAGTTTTTCGCTACGGCATTTATCGCAGCGTAGCCGCGTGGGACGATGCCGCCATCACGCCGGCAAGCGCCAGGCGCTGGGCCGGCGTGTCGCTATTTCTGTGGATTGCGCTCATCTTCGCCGGACGAGCGACAGCGTTCTTTTAGCGCGCGGGCGGCACGTCCAGCCGCACGGCAATTCCTTCCAGCTCAGGTTTGACCGCCGGGTAGTATTTCATCATCAGTGGATCGTGTCCCGGAACGATGTGATTGGGCGAATCGGCCAGCCGGTAGAGCAAATTAAATCCTTCAAGCATTTCAGCGACGTTATAGACAATCGGAAACGGGCGGCGCTGCTCGAAATTCGCATAGAGGTGCGAGGCGTCGGACGCGACAACAACCCATCCGCGCCGAGTCCAAACCCGCGCGATCTGCAGTCCCGCCGAATGTCCGCCGACGCGATGAAGGGTAAGCCCCGGCACGAGCTCGGTATCGCCATCGTGGAACACGGCTTTGTCCGAGTAGATGTGCCGCAGCATCATCTGAATATTTTCGAGATCGAACGGGCTGCGAAGAGTTTGGTGGCACATGGACCGTCCCGTCGCGTAGGCCATGTCGCGATCCTGCAGATGAAACCGCGCGCGCGGTAGTTTGTCCAGATTGCCGGCGTGGTCGTAATGCAGATGCGTCACGATGACATCGGTGACTTTCGCGGGATCAACGTCGAGGAGCCGCAGCGAGTCCATCGGACAGCGAAGCCATTCGCGCTTGCGCCGGTCGGCGGCTTCTTTGGCGAATCCGGTGTCCACTACGAACGTACAGTCGCTCCGGCGCAGTACCCACACGAAATAGTCCAGATCAGACGCGGACTCGTGGGGGTCTCCCAGAATAAAATTCTCGCCGGCGTGCCGGTTGCCCAGATGAGCATACCGGAGGGCCAGCACTTCAAAAGGTTCGATCGGCACGGCTACCTCGCGCGGTTCCCTGCTCCGCCGGACGCGCCAAATCGTCGAGCGCCGGGCGGAACGTCAATTGTGAGAGGGCGCTATCATAGGGCATAATGCGGCGTCGGAAAACGTCTATCCGGCGGAATCAACGACACCGCAACGGGTTCGCACCTTCCGGCATAAGTGTCCTTGATGAAGCGGACGCGGCCAAGTAGATGGAGGAAAGACGCATGGCGAAGGAAAGTATCGGCTTTGTGGGAGTCGGGAGAATGGGCGTCCGCATGGTGCGGCGCCTGATTCAAGCTGGCTACCCGGTCACAATTTATGACACGAGTGCTGACGCAATGACGCCTCTGCTGGAACTAGGGGCCAAGCGCGCCGACTCACCCGCAGCGGTGGGATCGGCCGCGGAAATTGTATTCGCGAGCGTGCCGACTCCACCCATCGTGCAGGCCGTAGCGCTGGGCCCGAAAGGCGTCATCGAAGGCAGCCGCGTGAAACTTTTCATCGATGTTTCAACCACGGGCGCGACTGTCGAGCGAATTGTCGCCGAAGGTCTGGCCACCAAGGGAATTCAGGCGGTTGATGCGCCGGTGAGCGGCGGGATCACCGGAGCCGAAAAAGGGACGCTTGCCGTGATGGTGTCGTGCCCGGAGAACGTTCTTGCGACGATCAAGCCGATCCTCGAAGTAATTGGGAAGATATTCTTTGTGGGCACGCAGCCGGGGCAGGGCCAGACGATGAAGCTGCTGAATAATCTGTTGTCCGCAACGGCGATGGCGATCACTTCCGAGGCCGTGGTGATGGGAGTGAAGGCGGGACTTGACCCCGCGCTCGTCATTGACGTGTTCAACGCCGGGACCGCGCGAAACAGCGCCACGCAAGACAAAATCAAGCAGCACGTGATCTCGCGGTCGTTCAGTTACGGATTCGGGATCGGGCTGCTGAATAAGGACATTCGATTGTGCATGGCCGAAGCTGACGCGTTCGGAGTTCCGATGGTGGTGGGAAGCGCGGTAAGGCAGCTCCTCTCGATTGCCACGCAAACGGAAGGGCTCGATGCGGACATGACGGCGATGGCAAAGACCGTGGAGAAGTGGGCGGGCGTGCAGGTCGGCGGGAAATAGCGGAAGCGTATGGACCGAGCAACCACAGCTACGATGACGCAGGCCGCGACTCTTTCGCGCAGAATTGCGCAGAGTGCGCGCCAACTGACTGTGGAGCAGTTGCCACTCGATGCGGTCGAGAAGGTGAAGATTTCGCTTCTGGACATGCTCTCTTGCGCGATCGAAGCGCGGGAGCTTCCGTGGGGTAGACAGGCGATTGAAATCGCAAGCCGGTCGTCGAGCGGGAATATAGGCAGCGGGAGGGCGACGGTGATCGGAACGCCCTATCGCGTTTCGACCTCGGATGCAGCATTCGCCAATGCGACGCTCGCGCATGGGCTAGTGCGCGAGGATATGCACACGGGCTCTGTAAGCCATCTTGGCGTGGTAATTTTCCCAACCCTGCTGGCCTTGGCTCAGTGCAAACCGGTGACCGGAAACGCGTTCATTCTGGGCGCAATCTGCGGATACGAAGTTGGCGCGAGTGTGGGGCGTGCGCTCGTTGATCAGGATTTCGTGCGCCTGTACCGGCCGACGGGAACCACGGGCCCCATCGGGGCCGCAGTCGCGGGAAGCATACTCCTCGGCCTGGACGAAAACGCAACGGTGAGCGCGGTGGGTCTTGCCGCCAACACGACTGGCGGATTGAACGAATGGCCGTACAGCGGCGGCGATGAAATGTTTTTTCATCCCGGATTCGCCGCGAGGA
Organism: uncultured Acidobacteriota bacterium; assembly: GCA_963818605.1. Classification (GTDB taxonomy): domain Bacteria; phylum Acidobacteriota; class Terriglobia; order Acidiferrales; family UBA7541; genus Palsa-295. The sequence goes on along the minus strand of CAWFSW010000011.1, from coordinate 278,558 downwards.
ATGCCGTCACGGCCGTCGAACTCGCAGAATTGGGGACCGTTGCATCCGAAACGGCGCTTGATGGGCGGTCGGGACTCTTCGCTGCGCTCAGCAGAAGCGAGCGAGTCTTGCAAGTGACGCCGTTTTCAGGCGCGGCGCTGGAAATTATGTCCGTGTATCACAAGCCCGCGCCCGCGTGTAACTACGCGCAGACGGCGTGTCAGGCAGCGCTGGCGCTTGCGACAGAAGATGGCGTCGAGAGCCGCGACATCGTCGGAATTCGAATCAAGTGTTCGGCGGCAGCGGTGGCGTATCCTGGCTGCGATTTCGCTGGCCCGTTCGATCGCATTCTGCAAGCGAAGATGAGCATCCTTTATTGCGTGGCTGCCACGTTAACGCAGGGCAGGATTGACGAAGCAAACTATCATCTGCTTTCCGACCCGGAAGTGATGCGCCTGCTGGCCGCGACAACGCTCGAAGAGGACGCGAATTTCACCGCAGACTACCCGGGCGCGCAGGGGGCGGAGGTGGCTGTGACTCTGCGCAGTGGCCAGACGCGGCGTCGCAGGATGCGCGATCTCGTGCCTGCCAGCGCAAGCGACATCAGAGCGAGATTCCGGTCGGCGTCCGAGAAAGCTTTTGGAGCGAAGACGACGAGCACGATCGAAGCGACGATAGACTCGCTCGAGAAACAGAAAGACGTGGGCATGCTGGGCGCTCAGTTATCGCTGTCTTGATCGGCTTATATACCCAACGAAAAGAGGAATACTGACATGGATAAGAAGACTTTTGATCGCGGTCGTGAAATCCGGAGCTCGGTGCTTGGCAAGGAGTACGTGGACAACGCGTTCAACACAGCCGATGAATTCAACCGGCCGTTGCAGGAGCTGGTGACGGAATATTGCTGGGGCGCAATCTGGGGACGCGAAGAGCTGCCCAAGAAGACGCGCAGCATGTTGAACCTCGCAATGATCAGCGCCCTGAATCGCCCCCATGAGTTGAAGGCGCACATCAAAGGTGCGCTGGTGAACGGCGTGACGCCCGTCGAAATTCGGGAAGTCCTGCTGCAGGTGGCGATCTATTGCGGCGTGCCGGCCGCCGTGGACTCATTCCGAATAGCGCGCGAAGTATTCGCAGAGCAGAAAGAAAAAGCGCCCAAGTCCTAGCCGCCGAGGAAACGAATGAGCGAATTGAAAAAGCATCGCATGTTGATCGGCGGTCAGTGGCTCGACCCCGCGTCCGGTGCGTGGTTTGAATCCGTGAATCCGTTCACGGCCGCGCCGTGGGCGCTGATCCCGCGCGGAGGCAAGGAAGATGTGGACCGCGCCGTCGCTGCGGCGAAAGCTGCGTTCTACGACGGTGAATGGCGCAAGCTGACTGCCACTGCACGCGGCGCCCTGCTCTCTCGCCTCGGTGACCTGATCACCGCCGAGGCGGCCAAACTCGCCGAGATCGAGACGACCGACAACGGAAAGCTGATCGCCGAGATGCGCGGTCAGTTGAACTACATCCCGCAGTGGTTTTATTACTACGGCGGCCTCGCGGACAAAATTGAAGGGCGCGTGATTCCAATTGATAAGGCCGGCGTTTTCAATTTCACGCGCGAAGAACCGCTCGGCGTGGTGGCTGCGATTACGCCATGGAATTCACCTCTACTTCTGGCTGCATGGAAACTTGCGCCGGCGCTCGCCGCCGGGAACACGGTGGTGTGGAAGCCTTCGGAATTTTCATCCGTTTCGGCGCTCGCATTCGGCGAACTATTCGAGCGCGCAGGTTTCCCGCCGGGAGTCGTCAATATCGTGACGGGATTCGGCGCCGAAGTTGGTGAGCCACTGATCACGCATCGCGACGTCGCCAAGATTGCGTTTACCGGTGGAGACAAGACGGGCGAGCACGTCTATCAACTCGCGGCGCGCGGCCTGAAGCGCGTGACTTTGGAGCTTGGCGGAAAGTCCGCGAACATTGTCTTCGACGATGCCGATATTGACCAGGCCGTGAAAGGCGTGGTTTCGGGAATTTTCGCCGCGACTGGCCAGACCTGCATCGCGGGCTCGCGCGCGCTGATCCATCGCCCGATCCTCGACAAGTTCGTCGAACAGCTTCTCGCGCTGGCTAAGACGGCGCGCATGGGCAACCCGCTCGACATGGGCACGCAAGTCGGACCGATTACAACCCGCCCGCAATATGAAAAAGTCCTCGACTACATACGGATCGCCAAAGAAGAAGGCGCGATCTGTCGCCTGGGCGGCGCGCCTGCGCAGCGGCCGGAGTGCGGCTCGGGATGGTTCGTCGAGCCGACGATCTTCACGGGCGTCAAGCCAGACATGCGCATCGCCCAGGAGGAAGTGTTCGGCCCGGTGCTTTCGATTATTCCGTTTGACTCCGAAGACGAAGCGGTTCGCATTGCGAACGGAACGGTCTACGGCCTCGCTGCCGGAGTCTGGACGACGAGCATTCGGCGCGCGCTGATGATGTCCGAGCGGTTGGAGGCGGGCACAGTGTGGGTCAATACCTACCGCGCGGTGAGTTACATGTCTCCTTTCGGCGGATACAAGCGATCCGGAATCGGACGAGAAAGCGGCATTGACGCGATCCGCGAATATTTGCAGACGAAAAGCGTCTGGATTGACATCGCCGGGAACGCGCCGAATCCATTCGTGATGAGATAGTTCCGGCGGAGACACCTCAAAGTGCCCGAAGAAATCATCATTCAATCCTTTGGCAGCCGCGAAAACGTCGACGACGAAACCGTCGCCTACACTCTGGAAGCCCACAAGTATTTCGAGGATTTGCGGCAGGTGGCGGCGCAACTGGCGGGGCTGCTGGTCCTTGCCGCGGCAGGCGGCAAAAGCGCGACGCCCGACCATCCGATGCTCGAAGCCGCGGGACGCCTCCACGAATCCGCATCCGCCGGAATTCGAGATTTGCGCGCGACACCGCGTGCGAGCGCTCATCGCGATTATCTCTCCCGAGCGGCGGCCGCACTCGAATGTGCGCTGGCGTCCGCGCAAACGCACCTCTGGCGGGCAGGACGTAACGTAGAAATAGAACCGATCATGCTGCCACTGCAGGCTGCTTACGACCAGCTTCGGTTAGCAGCCGGCGCGCTGCCGGGATTCGAAATGATTTCGTTCGAGCAGGCTTGCTGCGGGCCGCAGAATCACGCGACCCCCATCTACACGAGCGAGCAAGATCACGCGAGGGTAACGAAGTGAGCGCGTACTCGGCCTGGGCGATGGAATACGCGCATGTGCCCAACTATCCGCTCAGCGGCCTCGTTTACGGCGCTCACAATCAGGGTCACCGGCGGCTGCCTTACAACTACATTGTGATCAAAGGGCAGGGTCACGTGGCGATGGTGGACGTCGGTTACAACCACGAAACCTACGGCAAGGTGCTGGCGGAAACCTACGGCATTCAGGGCTGGCATCCTCCGCTGACGGTGCTCGCTGAATGCGGCATCAAGCCAGATGCCGTCTCGCACATATTCCTCACCCACGCGCATTTTGATCACATGGGAAATATCGAGGATTTTCCGAACGCCACTTTTTACATTCAGGAGCGAGAGCTGTCGAAATGGGTGTGGGCGATGTCGCTTGAGCGCCGCTTTCGATGGCTGACGCTGGCCGTCGATCCGGCCGACATTCTCCGCACGGTCGAGCTCGCGCGTGATCATCGCCTGGTCTGTGTGGACGGCGACCGCGAAAACGTTCTGCCGGGGATTGATTTGCATGCCGCGCCAGACACACACACGTGGGGCTCGATGTACGTGAGGCTCCGCAACGATCTCGAGGCGAATTCGAAAGATAGTTTTGTGTTCGCAGGAGATCTCGTTTACACCTACGAGAATTTGCGCGGCTGGAAACCCGAGGATCCCGAGTACGTACCCATCGGTTTTGCCGTTGGAAGCCAGTACAATCTCGTGATGACGACGGAAGCGATGGTGAAAAGCGTTGACGGGGATGTCAAGCGAGTGATTCCCTTCCACGAAGATCGGCTCAAGGATCATTATCCATCGAGGGCCACGTCCGCAGGCTTGCGAATCACCGAACTGGCGCTGGCCCACGGCGAGCCGAGCCGCGTGCGCTAGCCAAGCTGTACCTTCATTCCCTAAACCGGAAGCTGACGCGAGTTCGCGCTCGGACTCCCGATCCACCACCACAGCGAAGTTCCCAGAATCGGCACCAGGCTCAGCGAAACGAAAATCGCGGAGTACAAGTGTCGGTCAAACAGCGGACCATACGCGAGCAGCAGGAGCGCGACAACAGCGGACCACGCGCCCGACCCGATTCCCGCAACCTTTCCCGTTTCGTCCCGCGGATACTCACGCGCGGCTACGTGCAGCGACACCACAATAAACGCGACAGCGATAAACATTCCCCAGGAAAATAGCGCCAGTGCAGCAATCCACGAAGTCATTCGCGTGACGACAGACGGAATCAGCGCCAGAAACGTGAGCGCGACGTAAAGTCGCACGGGCCGAGTATTGTCGCGAACCCAGCGGTCCGACACCCAGCCCCAGAAATAGTAGCCGATCTCCCAACAGACCGCCGGAATCCACAGAACTTCCCCGAGCTGACCTTGCGTCAGGCCCAACACACGATTGAGATAAAGCGGGCAGAGATAAAGTGTCGGCCCCAGCGCAGCGCCGCCGAGTCCCATGCCAACGACCAAGAGCCAAAAGCGGCGCTCGAATAAATTCGGCCACGCGACACCGGATGGTTTCCGTTCGCCGGCGCGCACCAGTGGCGGGCGCGCGACAAACCACCAAACGATCAGCCAGAGTGCCCCGAGCGCGCCGGTAACGAGGAACGCGGCCCGCCATCCGAATTTGAGCGCAATCGGAACGATAATGAGCGGCGCAAAAATCGCGCCCACCGACGCGCCACTGTACGAAATTCCCATTCCGCGCGACTGGCGGCTGAGCGGCAAGGAATTCGCCGCGGTGCGCAATCCCCCGGGAAACGTCGCGCCCTCGCCGAAGCCGAGCAGCGCGCGCGCCGCGGCAAATCCAATAAATCCGATCACCCAGGCGTGCGATACGCTCGCGACAGTCCAGATGCCGACGGCGAGAAGCATACCGACCCGCAGCCCGATGTAATCGATCCACGCGCCCCACAGCGGATTCGCAATCATGTACACGATGGAAAACACCGCGCCGACCCCCGTGTACGCCGCTGCGCTGAGTCCGGTGTCGCGAAGAATCATCGGAGAAATCACCGTAAGCGCCTGGCGGTCAATATAGGAAAGGCACGAGCAAGTCATCATCGCGACGACAGGCACCCACATGCGCCATCCCGTGGCGAGCGGAGTCGTGGAATCATCAAGGGGTGGCGCCGTGATGGGAGTGCTGCCTGGCATTCTAATTTTTTCGCTGCCCTTCTCTGAAGAATCCGGAGTGTATCACGCACGCTTCGCATCAAGCAGAAGCATGGTAATGTCCGTGGTGGCGTGGTCGTTCTCAGTGTTCTCTGTGCCTTTTTTGTGCCCTCTGTGGTGAGCTTTGTTCTTGATACGGAGCGAACGGCATTGCAGGTCGACATCTCTCATCTGCGGAAGTGGATCGGAAAAACTGAGACGGCCACGGATCTCGTGACGCCGGCGCCGATTGCCGCGCTCTCCGCCACTCTCGATATCGAAGCTCCCCATCCGCTCGCAGGAGACGTGGTACTGCTGCTGTGGCACTGGCTCTATTTCCTGGAGACTCACAGGCAATCGGAGCTTGGTCCTGACGGACACGCAAAACTGGGAGGCTTCCTGCCGCCGGTTCCGCTGCCGCGGCGCATGTGGGCTGGCGGACGATTCGAATTCATGCGTCCGCTACGCGTAGGCGAAACCTTCACTCGCACTTCCCGAATCGTGGACGTGCAAGAGAAAAAAGGACGCACTGGCACGCTTGTATTTGTGCTGGTCCGTCACGAAATCGGAAACTCCGAAGGAATCGCGCTAGTCGAAGAACAGGATCTCGTTTATCGCGACCATGCCAAGCCCGGCGATCACGCGTCGGCGCCGCAGCCCGCACCGGCGGGTGCGATGTGGGAACGCACGCGTGCAGCCGGACGATGTGCTTCTCTTCCGCTACTCCGCTCTCACGTTCAACGGCCATCGCATTCACTACGACCGCCGTTTCGCCACCGAAACCGAAGGATATCCCGGACTGGTTGTCCATGGCCCGCTGATTGCCACGCTGCTGCTCGATCTTTTGCGGCGGCACATGCCCGAGGCAACGTCTCGCGGTTCGAATTCCGCGCCGTCAGTCCCCTGTTCGACATTTCGCCCTTCAAGCTCTTTGGCAAGCCGGAAAACGACGCGAAGACGATCTCGCTGTGGGCGACGGATTCGTGCGGCGGCCTGGCAATGACCGCAATCGCGCGAATCGCGTAGCGAAGACGCTCCGTATTCCGAAGCGCCGGAGGCGCGGCAGAAACTAGCCCAGTCCGGAAGGGCTGGGAAAACAAAGCCCTCGCCAATCAAAGCGCCGTAGGTGCGACACACGGCCGGGCCGCGGCTGTCGCATCGCTACTGCTTCTAATCGTAGAATTTCGGAGATTTCTTCAGCTTTGCATTGCCCGCGAAATCGTGCTCGATCCACAACTGCGTTTTCGTTCTCTTGCAGTAGTCCTCGATCATCGCGCGGCTTGCCAGAGATTGTTCCTTGCTGAATTCGAACGACGGGATGCGATTCAGCTTCCGCTCCTCCGGATAGTGATAGAGATCGCCTGCGAGCATCACCTTGCCGGTCTTCGCCAATTTCAGGACCAGCACCTGATGCCCCGGCGTATGGCCCGGCGCAAATTTGATGATTACCTTACCGTCGCCGAACACGTCGTATTCGTCCGTCGTCAGCAGAATGGTTTTGCTGTTCTTGAGTTGGTCGTAGTTCTTTGGATCGGAGAGCGCCGGCGGCTTCTCGGCGAACATCGCGTCGCGCTCGACCGGCCGCACCAGCCACGTGGATCCGGCAAACTCGTTGGAATTTGCGACGTGGTCGCCGTGATAGTGCGAAAGTCCGAGATAGGTAATGTCGGAAGGGGCGTAGCCGATTTCGGCAAGCTGTGACTTCAGCGTTCTCGTCGAGTAAAAATAGCCCTGCGTCACGGGAGCGCCATCACCCTTGAAGGCTGTGTCTGGAATCGCCCCAACGTCCCACATCAGCGTGCCCTTTGGGTCCACAATCAAGTAGCAAGGAACGGCCAATTCGGTCTCGGCGAGCTCTTCCTTCTTGAAATTGAATAGCGCCGGATCGAGACCTTTGATCACTCCGCAATCAAAAACATAGAGACGGAGTGATTTCGGCGCCTCAGGGTGAGGCTGCTGCGCCCTTACCGAAACGACCGCGGCAACGATGGCCAGAATCGCGATGGAAAGAATCGCAATGGTTCTTGAAAACTTTACGGAATACTTCATAGCAAGCCCCCTTCGAATTGAGCGGCCCAATCATACTCAAAAAAAGCATTCCGTCCAGCGCGACCGCTCAATCGAGTAATGATGTCATCCGGTCGGCTCATTTCATGTAGGCCTTCTCGGTGCCCTCTGTGTCTTCTCAGTGTTCTCCGTGGTAAGCATTCAGTCTTTCTCTGCGTTCTCTGCGTCTCCCTGCTCTGACCGAAGTGCGGTGAGTCTTGGGGGTGCCGCGGGTGCTTTCAAGTGCGCCCGATTCCAAGCGCCGTAGGTGCGACAAGCGAGACGTCCGCGCGCCGTAGGCGCGGCAGAACCTAGCCCAGCCCGACAGGGCTGGGAAACCAAACCGCCCGATCCCTAGCGCCGTACGTGCGATACGTAGGACGCCCGCGCGCCGTAGGTGCGGCAGAACCTAGCCCAGTCCGGCAGGGCTGGGAAACCAAGCCGCCCGATTCCAAGCGCCGTAGGTGCGACACACCACCTGGGATTCGCGCCGAAACACGGAGAAATCTTTTTCCACTACAAGGTATAATGCGCGCCGATTGACGCAGAACTCAGAGGAGGAATCCATGCCCGAGTCCGAGAACCGCACTGAGCAAGTGGCGCGGCACTTTTTCGAGACCTTGAGCTCGGGAGATCTCGAAAAGCTCCGGCTATTGCTGCACGAGGAAGCGACGTGGACGGTGATGGCGACGGGCATTCCGGGGGCTGGCCCGAAAAAGGGCCGAAAGGCGATCATTGACGACTTCCTTGGTCCCGTGCGGGGCATGTTCGTCCCGGGGGATCCGAAGATTCACGTGGATCGGCTGATTTCGAAAGGGTCCGTCATCGCGGCTGAAGCGCGAGGCCTCGGACACTTCAAGAACGGCAAGGAATATTCCAACCGCTACGCATTTTTCCTGGAAATCAAGGACGACAAGGTTTTTACCCTGCAGGAATACATGGACAGCTACTACGTGAGCACGCTTTAGGCGCGAGCGGCGTCCCGGCATTCTCTCACGCTCCGCCGTTGACCGTCGTTCCTCCATCAATTCGCAGGATCGCCGCCGAAATATACGCAGCCTCCGGTGACGCGAGAAAAACCGCCGCGGACGCAATATCCTCCGCCGTCCCATTTCGTCCCAGCGGACACCTCTGCCGCCGCGATTCGTAGAGTGCGTCGTCATTGTTGTTCATCGCCCGCGCACCCGGCGTCGGCACCGTACCCGGGCACACGGCGTTGACGCGAATCTTGCGCGGGCCGAATTCGACGGCCAGCGAACGCGTGAGTGACGATACGCCGCCCTTGATCGCCGAATAGACGGTTGAGCGCGGCACTCCGAGTTCTGCCGCTGGCGACGTATTGTTGATGATTACACCTCCTCTTTCCGAATCCATATGCTTCAAGGCGGCCTGCGCGCTCCAGAAAATCGCCTTCAGGCCGACGTCAATCATCCGCGCGACGGTCTCCTCGCGAATTTCAGCGACCGGCTCGCGACGGAACACGATGGCGTTGTTCGCCACGATGTCCAGTCGCCCGAACTCGGCGACCAATTCATCCACCGCGCGCAAGAAATCATCACGGCGGCTGACATCAATCGCAAACGCGCGCGCCGTACCAGCGTTCTTTTCGATTTCGCGCACGGTCGCCTGCGCGGTGGCCGGATCGATGTCCGCCACGCCGACGATCGCGCCCTCCGATGCGAATGCGAGCGCTATGGCCTGGCCAATCCCGCGCCCTGCCCCTGTGACGAACGCAACCTGCCCTTTAAGACGCGGCATTTTTGGCTCCTGTCGAATTTAGGCCCGAGTGGCTGCAGCGGAAACAGTGGCGCCGGTGCTTGACGAAGTGACGCGCGACGAATGGCCTTCCTTAATTAGGTCGGCTCCCTTTTCGGCAATCATGAATACGGCCGGTGCGGGACCGGACGACGGCAGCGCGGGCATAATCGAAGCGTCAATCACTCGCAACGATTCGATACCGCGAACGCGCAACCGCTCATCCACCACAGACATTGCATCCTGTCCCATCTTGCACGTGCCGCTGGGATGGCAAAACGTGCTGGCCGCGTTGCGCAGGAATTCGCGCATGTCATCTTCGGTCCGGCAGACGTCGCCCGGAATGTCTTCGCCCAGGATGTGAGACTTCAGCGGCTCGGTTTGGAAAATGCGCCGCACCCATTTCAGCCCTGCAAGCAGCCCTTCTTGATCGCTCGTCTCGGCCAAATAATTCGCGTACATGCCCGGCGCCTGTTTGGGGTCCGCAGACTTCAAGAAAAGCCGCCCTCGCGATTTCGGTCGAACGAAGGCAACGCCGCCCGTCACTCTCGGTATCGGGATCGGGAGCAATCCGTCCGGTTTTGTCGTAGACGTAGCTCATCGGGCGAAAAACGATTTGCAGATCTGGACAAGGGGAGGTAGACAGCCCCCGCGCCAGCGCAGTTGCCTCGGACGCGCCGTTCGTGAGCGGACCTCGCTTCGCAAGATAGTAGCTGATAGCGTGACCAACTGCCCGAAGGCCGCTTACCTGCCTGTTGAGTGAATTCCCCGGCGCAGTCCGGTAGGTGCACGTTGCCGATGCGTGGTCGTGGAGGTTTTCTCCCACGCCGGGCGCATCCATCACCACCGCGATCCCATGTTCCTGTAACTGCTTGCCCGGGCCTACGCCGGAAAGCATAAGGATCTGTGGAGAACCAATCGAACCGGCCGCCAGAATCACTTCTCGCGTCGCGAGCGCTTTTTGGAGAGCGCCATTGCTTTCGTATTCGACCCCGGCCGCCTTGCGGCCCTCCAGTAGGACGCGGCGAACGAACGCAGAAGTTTCGACCACGAGATTGGGACGCGTCCTTGCCGGACGAAGATATGCCTCCGCCGAGGATTGGCGCACGCCTCGATGAACCGAATAGGGCATGAGACTGATGCCCTCGCGAACGGCGCCGTTCAAATCGTCGGCTGCGGGCAATCCGGCACGCACGCCAGCCTCGATAAACGCTCGCGCAATGGGATGGACGTACGTCGGATAACTCACCGCGACCATACCCTTGCCGTTCTTCGAGCCGTTTTTGGAGTCATGGGTGGGCCGGCCGCGCGGGTCTTCGCGCCGCTCAATCTTTTGGAAGTAAGGCAGCACGTCGGACCAGCCCCAGCCAGTGTTGCCCTGGCGCTTCCAACCGTCGTAATCCTCGGCCTGGCCGCGAATGTAGGCGCTGCCGTTGATGCAGCTGCATCCGCCCAAAACTTTCCCGCGCGGCCAGAATACAATCCGATTGTTGAGTTGTGCTTCGGGCTCGGTGGAAAAACCCCAATTCAGGATCGGATGGGTGAAGAGCTTGCCCATGGCCAGCGGCATCTTGATCCACATGCTCGTCGGCTCGGGTCCGGCCTCAAGCATCAGAACGCGAACGGAGGAGTCTTCCGTCAGCCGGTTGGCCAGCACGCACGCCGCGGTGCCGCCGCCGACAATGATGTAATCGAAGCTGCGAAGATCAGGCATGGGTGCGGAATACTACTCCGTCGAGAAACGCCAGCTTTGCCCGTCGCGCACTACGCGGCCCACGGGATCGTTGAAATGAACGGCGAACAATCGCACGGGGCCATCTCCATAGCGCGCAATGAATTTGCGACGCGTCTCGCGCGACATTTCCTTGTCCACGCAGCCCACCGAACAGATCTCCGGCTCGGCCAGCTGAATCGGATTGTGAAATACGTCGCCCGTGACGATTGCTTCCTGCCCGCGCGAAGAGACGCGCACGCTGACGTGACCCGGCGTGTGCCCGTGCGAAGGCTCAAGCCAGATTTCGTCCATCACGCGATGGTTTGTATCGACGAAATCGGCCAAGCCGGCGTCCAGAATTGGTTGAACCGAATCGACGATGTGCCGGACGTCGTGGCTATTTTCTTTCAGCACGTCCTGCCAATACGCCCACTCGCGACGGCCGAAAAGATAGCGAGCTTTTGGAAACGTCGGCACCCAACGGCCGTTTTCCAGGCGCGTGTTCCAGCCGACGTGATCGAAATGCAAATGCGTGCAAAGGACTGTGTTTATCGAATTGGGATCAAATCCTGCGGATTTAAGATCTTCGAGAAATGCCGTCTGAAGATTTTCGCACTGTGGGACTTCCCGCCCGCGGCCGTTGCCGACGCACGTATCAATCACAATCCGCTGACCGTGGATTTCGAGTACAAAGGCCTGCACCGCTAATATGATTTGCCCCTGAGGCGTGACGAAGTTCGGGACCAGCCAGGCATATTTCTTGTAGTGTTCGGAAGTTTCCGCTGGAAATAAAGGCGCCCACGGAATCCGGTCCGCCGTTTCCATGATGCTGGTGATTTTGACGTCGCCGACTTGCCAACGCCTGATTCGCGATTCGCCCTTATTATTTGCCCCCGTCGCCGGCGGGCCGGCGGCGTGACTTGCGGCTGCCTGAACCGCGTGATGTTCGGCGCCCGGTTCTTTGATTGGGTCCATTGGGGCTCTCCTTCAACTTTCGTCGTTGCAATCGTGTGATCGCCTTCATGTAACACCAATTTGCGCTTCGGCGCAACTCGCATCCACGGAACACTGGACGTCGTCCCCCGTGCACGGATTGCGCCATTTCATATTCATCTTGCAAAGGCAGGAGAACAAACTAGAATCCTGCCATCGTAACGAGCGGCTCGCGGTTTGCGAGCGCCGCGAAAGGAGATCCGAGGTGCGGAAGCAGCAAGCATTCTATGGCTGGACGCTCCTCGCCGTTCTCTTCTCGCTGGATTTCGTCAACATGGGATTTCCGGTGTACGGCGGCACCGTGATCAACAGCTACATGCTGCGTCAGATTCCGATGAGCCGCAGCACGCTCGGGCTGGGATTCACGTTTTCGAACCTGTTCGTCGGATTGTCCGCGACGATCGTGGCGATGTCTATTCTCAAGCGCGGCGTCCGAAAGACATTCGCAATCGGGTCCGCGCTCATTTGCGCGGGCTCTTTGTTCCTGGCTTTCTTCGCATCGAAGCCCTGGCATTATTTGCTTGGTTACGGAGTTATCGTCGGCGTCGGCATGGGCTTCGGCACTCTTGTCCCGGCAGGAACCGCCGTGACCCGGTGGTTCAAGCGATATCGAGGCAGAGCGATGGGAATCTGTCTGGGCGCTTCGGGAATAGCAGGATTTGTCGTTGCGCCGCTGCTCAATAGAATGCTTGAGGCGAGCGGTGGCAATTGGCGTGTGGGCTGGCAGATCGTCGCAGGTGTCGCCGTTATTTCCGGGATTGTTGCGCTCCTCTTTATCAAAGAGCGCCCTGAAGATCTGGGCCAAGTCGTTGACGGAATCGCGGAAACAGGAACAGACCGTCACTCGCTCGAGGCGAATCGCCCCGACGAATTGATCACGACATATTCGTGGACTCCAGCGGAAGCCTACGGGACCAAATCCTATTGGCTGATCGTGATCGCCGGAATCACGTGCCAGTATCCGCTCTTCTTTTTCGTTGCACACTGGATTCTCCATGCAGAACGCGCGGGTATTCCTGCCTCCGAGGCGGCGTGGACGATGAGCCTGTTTGCCATCGCGGGCGTCACAGGTCGGCTGATCGGCGGTTGGCTGATGGACACGATTACCGGCCGGTACGCCTTCATGATCGGACTCTGCATCTTCGTGATCGGTTCGTTCCTCGCCATCGAGGTAAATGCGAATTCGCTCGGCATCGCGTTTGCCGCTGCCATACTGTACGGACTGGCTTTTGGCTGGACGTTCACGTGCATGAACACCTGCACGGCCCACTTCTTCGGCACGGCTGCTTTTCCCAAATTGAATGGAACGATGATCATGCTGACTTCCGTTTTCGGATCGCCCGCGAGCGCCATCGGTGGGAAAATGTTCGACGTTTATGGCAGTTACTCGCGGGCATTTGAACTGAACGCGCTGCTCGCTGTTATCGGCATTGTGGCGATGGCGTTCGCGACGATGCCCACTCCGCGGAACGCGATCGTTGCAGAAGCGAAGGCTGCGTAAATCACTTTTCGCCCGATTTGGCGTCCCTCAAATGCTTGGGCCAGATTCCATACCTGCCCGCTGAAAGTATCCCGTTCGGATCTACCGCATCTTTGATCGTTTCGTGAAAACGCAACAGCGCGTGGTTGTTGAAAGAATACTCGTTCATGATCGCGTCGTAGAAAGCCGGAGGCGTGCGGTATTCACCCCAGCCATGTTCGCCTGATATCTGAACCAGACGCTTTATAACCGCCCGATTCTTCTTGTTCGTCTCGACGTCATGAGTGATCGGAAGAGCGAAGATGTAGATAAAAGACCTCTCCCAATAACACGATGGAAGGCTAAAGCCGAGGTACGGCAATCCGTATTCCACGGCGGCCTGCGAGAACACTCGATTCGCTTCGAAAATCGCCTCGCCCGTCCGCGGGACGATCGGCGAGAACCAAATGTGTCCATTCGTAGGCGACGGGTTGGTTTCGGAGCGCGCGCCTCGGGAAAACATTGACAGGCTGGGGATGCCGAACTGCGGCTTATGGACTTTGTCGCGCTGGTCTGGAGTCAGAGGAAGCTTGTAGGACTCGCCGTCTTCGAATTTGACTCCAGGAATCGCGGAGAATTTCTCCTTTGCGAATTCCCAATTTGCTGCGTTCGCAGCGGGAGGCCCGTAGAAGCTCAGCTTGCAATGCCAATAGCTGACGCCCTTGCGCAGAGCGTATTGCTCGAGTTCCGGTGACTGGTCGCCGCCTGGTTTTGCGAGCAATGCGACAAGCTCCGGGTCCGGCTTCGAGCCGCCTCCAGCCCACGGATCGCCTATGCCCGCTTCCATGAGCTTGGTCCTTTCGGAGAGCAGCGGTCTTCCGAGGAGAGGACTTCCGATTTCGGGCATTCCAGTGGTGACGCGCGTGTTCTCCAAGTAATTCAGAGTGTCCACCAACGGGATGAGATCGTCGTGCCGCGGCACGTAAACGATGCCGGAGAGATACGCATCAGGCTCCGGCATCAGCCAGAATCCCATTTTCGTGACCACGCCGAAATTCGACTGCGAAAACATCCCGTCAATCCACGGACCGAAACCGGATTTGTACTGCTGCCAGGTCTTCGCGCCGGGAAGCGCGCCCATGCCCGTGCGCAATAGCTCACCATTCGCAAGCACCACTTCCATGCCGCAGTGGGAATCGAAATGGTTGCGATACTCCGGCATCAAGTAGCCGCCGCCGCGGTCCAGCGAGTTGCCGATCGGACTGCCCCAGCCGGGATCGGGAACGTCAATCCACAACTTGAGGCCCTTCTCCTGGATGTAGCGGTAAAGATCGAAATAGCTGACGCCCGGCTCGACGAGCGCGTACGCATTTTTCTCGCTCACTTCCAGGATGCGATTCATGCGCTTCAGATCGAGAACCACGCTTCCCGATAGAGCGGGCGCAGATCCGCCGTATCCGAGATTTTTTCCAGTGGAAATGGGATAAATCGGAATCCTGTAGTTGTTCGCGATCCTTACGACTTTCTGTACTTGCTCGACGCCGTCCGGAGCGACCGCGGCGGATGCGACGAGTTCTTCAGGTTCACCATAGAAGGGAGAATACGCGTCGCGATACATGGCGACGTCCTCATCGCTGGTGAAAACCCATTCCTTGCCGACGGCTTCCTCAAACTGTTTGATTGCTTCGGCGAAATCCTGGCTGCTCACACCGGGCGGGGTCTTCATCTCATGGCCTCCCTCTATCTTGCGAGTGGGAAGTTGCCACAGCGGACGTTGCGGCGTCAACAGATTCAGGTCGGCGCAGGGAAAGCGGACTCCGAAAGCAACGGGAAACGCGAGGCCGAATGCGCGCAGGATTTCGGGAAATTTGACACCGCAGTGACCCCTCGATTTTGTGTCGAGTAATTCGTGCACCTATTCTTTGTTTTCAGTGAGTTACGCGAAAATTTACTCGACACGTGTGTCGAGTAAATTGGCACGATTCTGGATTGGTAAGGAGCAAATCGCAGCTCGTCATTCGTGTAGGCGTGATTTGCGAGGTGCGCGGTTGGAGGGAAAACACGCTGTGCCGAACGCGTAGCGTGCTTCGAAGCGTGTACCTGCGACCGAGTCCGGTTCCCTGCCAGCGCGGAGTTCGCCCTGCACTTTTTGCGACCGCCCAACGCGCCGATTGTCCATGTTGATGGACCTCGCCGGAACGTAACACGCAGCGTTCAGGCGCCGCGACTGTGCGGACGTTCAGATAAAGTACAGGTGACATGATTGGACGGGGAAAGTGGGAAATCGCCCGCCAGCGAAAGCCTAGCATAAGGGTGTCGTTGCTCACGCGGAGTAACGGAAGTTATCTCAGGCACGTCGCATATATAGAATTGTCTACTTGAAGGAGGTTGTAACATGCTTAGGACAGCATTAATTGTGCTGCTTTTTGCTTTTCCGGCTCTCGCTCAGGATTCAACCGCAAACCCGCTGGCAGCTGCCGGTTGCGGGGCGAACGATATTCGCTTCGATGTAAAAACGAACAAGAAGCAACACCCAACCTCGCAACCTGATGCTGGCAAGGCGTTGGTATACGTAATTGGCGCTGCCTGGTCCGACCAGGTTGCGGTCCACATTGGCACGCCGCCGACGCGATTCGGAATTGACGGCACCTGGGTAGGAGCGAACGGCTACAGATCTTACTTTTTCTTTCCAGTGCAACCCGGCGATCACCGATTGTGCAGAGCGTTCAATCGAAGATTGAGCGAGTGGTTAAGTCTTCCACGGCGGCAACCAGCTTTACGGCTGAAGCTGGCAAAACCTACTACTTCCGGACAAAAACGCCGGACGGACAGAATTCCAGCGAGGAACAAAACTTGTGCCAGTTGATCCCGCCGAAGCGCAGGTGTTGATAGCGGCTACGGCTTTCAGCACGTCCCGTTTAAAGAAATAGAATCCGAGCCAGACCGCTGCATACTTGAGATGTTCTCAGTGCCTGATTATCGCGTTGGCCGGACCAGCGGAGGGCTAGCCGGACACTTATTTAGTGCTTCTCGCCGCCGCCCGCGTGGCCGCGCCCATCCCTCACTTCATTGCCTTTGAAGTGCGCAACCTTACCGACGGGCTTTGAGGGCTCAGGCTTATCGCCCGCGTGTGGTGCAGGGCCTTTGTAGCCGTGGTCGGGGTGAAGCCGGTTATTTACGTGGCCTTGGAAGTTGTCAGGGCCATGAAACCAGGGGCCAGCGCCAATGAAGACACCGCCAGTAAACCATTCCGGGCCGTAATATCCGTATGGAGCACAGCCGTATGGAGCAGTGTCATAGTAACCGTACGGGCAGTCTGGGGCGGCTCCAACGTTGACTGCGACGCTGACCTGGGCCTGAATTCTTGGAGCGCTTGCCATCAAGCATATTCCTGCAACAGCAGCTAGTGTAAGGCATTTGAGTCGGCTCATAGATCTCCTCGCGACCGTGGAAAGACCCGTCGTCTACTTGGCGTCGCGGAGTCACATAAAGCACCGCAAGTCACCGTAGAAGTTAGCGATGAGAGCTGTCGGCCACAATACACTCTTTCTGGTATTACCCAGCCCAGGCACCAAAGCGTTGTGGCTGTACTTCGGTTTGCGGTCAGTCGTCGTGCAGCGTCATTGCCAGAGCTTGCTCGGCGGCATCATCTTGCGCTCCTACAGGGCGAGTGGGTCTAGGCTGGCATTTGTCCGTTAATCCGACTAAGCAAGAGTGGCGCGATGGATTCCTATTGTTATTTCGCCTGATGCAACTCCTAAGCTCCGTTCAGCGCCCGTCTTTGGGCGAGATCTGCACGTGAAAGCCGTCGGGATCGAGGAGATTGACCGTAGATACTCCATCGTTTGCCTGAAAAGCGGCTCTGGCTTTGGCATCCGGCAATTCGCTATTAATTTTGTCGGCCAGGAGTTTTGCGGAATCTTGATCAATGTGGTCTATGGACACAGAGAAATGCGTGATCACACCCTTTTGTTCGGCAACTGAATCGACGCTGATATATCCGGTCGGAAATCGAGGTGAATACCTGTCCCGGCGTTCGTGGCCGGCCAGCCTTTTGTGACCCCGAATAACTTCTGATAGAAAACAAAGGAACGCTCGATATCGCTGACGGTGAGCCCGATGTGGTTGACACCCAGGCCGCGGACAATCGGAGCGGGAGCCGGAGCAGCATCCTGCGCCAGGACCGTCGCCGGTAAGACCAGTGCGGCCAGCGCCTGGACAAGATGCCGCCGTGTCATACTGCCGCGTTCATACTGATCGAATAACGAATCAATCATGGAAGCCATTGGCGTTTCCTCCTGCGCAGTAAATCAGGATTTGATTCTGACCTCGACCGCCGCCAGAAGCCAGTAGTACCGCGCATGCTTATCGAAGAAAGGAGGCGAAGTAAACCTAAATCCTTATTAGCGGGCGAACCGGATAGATGAAGTGCTGCTTCGAATTTCCGGTGATCCGACTTATCGGGACTTGTAAGTCCGGGAGTCCACGCAAACGCAAAATATGACTGTGTGGAGTAATATGTCTGCGCGATCATGGCAGCGCGGTCGGTCTCGCTTACCGGTGACAGCATCCACCACGAGATTTCCGGAGGAAAGCAAAATGCGATTTACAGTGCTGATGTACCTGGTGGTGCTGGCGACGGCGGTTCCCGCCGTGGGCCAGGATGCCTGCTCCTGGTCGCGCGATCTACGCCTCGTTAACGGCAGAATTCACACGATGGATTCGCAGGATCGCGTCGTTAGCGAAGTGACGATTCAGGAGGGGCGCTTCGCCTATATCGGCCCGCTGGGAAATCGCAAAGTGAATCCGTGCACGAAAGTGATTGATCTCCACGGGCGCGTGGTCGTTCCGGGCCTGATAGACAATCACAACCATTTCGCGCTCTTCAGCCAGCGTCCCGGCTATGACGTGATGGTTGAGACTGCCACCAATATTCCGCAGGTGATGGCCCTGCTCAAGGAACGAGCACGAACGGTCCCCGCCGGCGCCTGGGTAACCGCAATTGGCGATTGGACTCCCCGGCTCTTCGCGGAAAACCGGATGCCGACGCTGGCGGAATTGGATGAAGCGGTGCCGGATCATCCCGTATTTTTCGCCACGTTCGGTCCCGCAGTTACCAACAGCCTGGGGCGGAAATTTTTCGAGAGCAAAGGCATTACCGCAAACCCCACCACGGGCGCCCTTGAGGGCCCGGCTGCGGGGGCCGCGCTCGGTGTATTGCGCCAAATGCAGACCGCCGAGGACAAGATTCGCAGCGCCGAGGACGCGCAGGCGTATGTGCTGCGTTACGGGCTTACGACCAGTGTGGATATGGGAGTCTTCGCCGACCCTGACAGCCCCGATCTGCAGGACAGCTTCACGTTTCCGGGCATTGCCAGCGCCAATCCCTGGACCGCATACGACCAGATTCTCGCGCTCGACCACCAGCACAAGCTCGCCGAGCGCGTTCGGCTTTTCCAGATCTCGATGGACAAAACCATGGCCCTCCCACTCTTGACCGAGCGCCTGCTCAATGTTTTTCCCGACTTCGGCGACGATATGCTCCGGGTTTCGGGGATCGGCGAATTTGCGTCGCCCTGGTTTTCGAATTTCGCAGGCGGACAGCATCCTGAGAATTACGAAACGGCGCTGCAGCTGGTGGCCAAGCACGGCTGGACGTACCAACAACACACGTTGTCACTGGCGGAAGTGCAGTTCACCGCGCAAACCTATGAAAAGGTCAACGCTGTCACGCCGATTGCCGACTTGCATTGGTCAATCGCGCATGTCCCGTCTATTGACGCGCAAACTCTCAAGTCCATGAAAGCGATTGGCGTAGGCATGGCGCTCCATGGGTGGAAATATCTTCAGGGTAGCCAGGGCACGCCTGCAGGACAACCGGCGGGTCCGCCCTATCGCAGCATCCTCGACAGCGGGATTCACGTGGGCGCGGGCTCGGACGCGGGTGACATTTCCGTGCTCGATCCCTGGTTCGAGATGTATTACATGGTGACGGGCAAAGACTGCACAGGCGCACTGATCAATTCCGGTGAGCAGGTCACGCGCGAACAAGCCCTCCGCATGTACACGGCGGACAACGGCTGGTTCTTCCACGAGGAGAACGAGCTGGGGTCCATCGAAACGGGCAAACTGGGTGATCTGGCCGTGCTGAGCGATGATTATTTCGATCGCAAGGCAGTGTCGGATGAAGGGATCAAGCAGCTAAATTCCGTGCTGACGGTGGTCGGCGGTCGCATCGTGCACAACAATCTTCAATAGCGGTTGCAAGTGTCGCCCAGCAAGGTGCAACTGGATTAGGTTTTGCGCGCTCGATTCAGGGCCACGCTGCAGCGGCAATCGACGTTCGAGTGCGACTGCCTATCGGCGAGTGGATGCGGGGAAGTTTTTCAGGAGCCAATCTACCGTCAGATTGGCGTACGACTCCGCGAGCGGACCAGGCGTCAAATAGTGGCTCGCGCCCTTAACCCAGACCAAGTCGCGCTGCGGCGACGCCGTCAGGCTGTCGTAAATCTTTTGAGCGTTCGGCGGGAGGGCAAGCTCATCCTTATCGCCGTGAATCACCAAGGCGGGAACTTTGATCTTCGGTCCGTACTTGATTGAGCTAGGCGTGCCCGGATCGCTCGGCGCTCCGAAGAAGCTAATCAACGACTTTGCTGTTCCCATGACTGACAGGCCGCCGGGAAACCAGTTGTCAAAGCTGACTGGCTGGTGTCCCTCGCCTTGGGCGACCAATTCGCGCGCGTGCCTGAGCGTGTCTTCCAGTCGCCGCTTGTCCGCTTCGCTGCTCCGCACTTGAAACTCCAGATACGGTGATGGGATCGAAGCTATAAAGCCGACCGCCTTGACCGCAGGGTCGCTTCGCCCCGCCACATACTGTGCCATGCGAGGGCCACCAAGGCTGATGCCCAGAATCGCGATCCGGGCGTAACCCTTCGATTTTGCGTACGCGACGAAGGCGGCGATGTCCTTCACCGCGTCGCTATATTCTGAGTACGCGTTGTTGTAGGAGGCACGCATATTGCAAAGCAGAAACGCGTAGCCCTTATCTGTCAGTGCGCTAGCAAGAGGAGAGTAATCATGCGCCGGAAACAGTGCGGCGCCCGTCGTGCCCCCGGGCACCATGACGACCAGCGAATCGCTGGCCTTCTGCGGCTCCCACAGCAGGCCCTGGAGCGCGGTCTTGTCTTCCGCCTCGGCCCAAATCAGTTCCAACCGGCTTTGCGACCGCGCAATCGGAGTGGTTGCCATGGCTGAAACTATATTCCAGTCATGCTCGTCCGATCAAGGACCTGATGACTTGGCTTAAACTCATCTACGGGACAAGTGGAATGCCAGCCGAATATTTGTCCGATAATCCGATTGAAGGTGATTGAACTTTGAAGCTTTGACGGATACGATCTCACGGCTGATCAAAGCTTTGGCGAAGGGCAAGTTAACTTCTGATCCCGGCGCGGCTTAGTGTGAATGAGGCGTGCCACTGGAGATTTCGATGAACAGAATTTACGCAACTGTGGTGGCGTTTAGCGCCATGCTGCCGCTCGCGAGCACCGCACACGCGCAGGTGAAGCTGGACTCGGTGCGAGTTGGCGCGCAGGACACCGCCGCGTTGGCGAAGTTCTACGAGACCGCGTTCGGCATGTTTGAAGTCAATCGGATCAATGTACCCGGAGGAGCGGAGATCTTCGTGAACTTCGGCGCGACGGTGGACGCCGCAAAGGCCAACAAAAGCGAGCCCATTGTGGTCACGCATCGCGACTCCGACGACCTGAAGGACCCGATTGCGCACGTTATCGTGGACGTGAAGGATATGACGGCGACAGTCGCAGCCGTCAAAGCGGCTGGCGGTTCGATGGCTGGCGATCCTCGCCCGTTCGGAAATACGTGGCATCGTGATCGGCATCGCGGTTGACCCGGTGGGTAACCGCATTGAGATGATTCAGCGCCCGTAGTTCAGCGCTAGTGTTTCTGTGGCCCTCACGGCACGCAAGGATTCCATTCGTGCCGTGAGATCCACGCTTCCACCTCACAGACAGACTTAGACTAACGCGAACTCGACCTTCGCGATCGCCCACGCGCCCGAGGTCTTCACATATTCGAATTTGAGGATGTGGAGCTCCGTTCGGTAGACGAAGCCGCCACCTTGCGCGTGCGCCATACGCGCCAGCGTGCAGTCCTGCGCGATCGCGGTTTCGATTTCCACCGAACAATGAAACCGCCCGGCGGCGCTCTTCGCGTCCGCGGCAAGTTCGATGGCGTCCGGTTGCCCGCTATGATCCGCCGCGACGCTGCGCACGGATTGATCGAACGCGCCGCCTTCGGGGTTAGCATACAGCGACGCCGTGGCATCGCCTGCGCCCGTGTTGATCCTCCGCAGCCAGGTCTGATGCAGCTCGCGGATCGCGGACTCATCCTCCATTCTCGCCAAGCGCGCTTTCAGCCCTTCCTCCGCCAGCACTGCACCGGGCAGCGCGACAGCCAGCGGCGCGGCCAGCACTGCGCCACTCTTCAGAAACGACCGGCGCGTGGGAGCAGTGTCCCCGGTCATGCCGCACCTCCCGACGTCTTCACCTGATAGAAGCGCTTAACATCGAACTGGCCGGCAAGCCGCTCGTGTGCGCCCAGCGCGTTCATGTTCAAGCCGTTATCGCCGCAGTTGTAGCCGATCCCGACATCGCGCATCGTATGGAGGTTGACCAGGATGGTGCCGAGCGTGCCGTTGCAGGCCTCCTCCAGCCAGTACATGAAATAAAGTCCGTCGCGGATCTTTACGTAGGCCGCCGGACCGCTCCATTCCAACCCGCCGGCATCGGAATTGGTAAAGATGATCCAGGAGAGTGAATGCGGCGTCGTGTACAGATGCATGGAGGTCAAGCCCGGTGCATAGTTCTGGCTCACCGCGCGCCCGACCATCTCATCCGTTAGCTCGTGGCGGCGATACTTTGGCGGAGTTAGGCCTTCCATCTCGATTACGCCAAAGTGAATCTTCACCCCCGCCTCATTCGCGAAATACGGAGTGTTCAAATACCCGTTGAAGCATGTCGCAAGGCCCTGGTGGAAATCCGCGACGACGCAATGTCCATCATGATTCGGCTCGCCCTCCAGCAGGTGGCCAAACAGGATTACTCCTGGCGAAGACTCGAAGGCCTGATAACGCGCCTTGGTCCAGTCCCGGCCCTCTTTGCGCCAGTTCAAGTTTTCGGTGTCGTCGAAGCGGTATTCCATGGCAGGCGCGTGGTCGTAGCGAAGTGTAAACGACTTGCCAGCCAGCCAGTTGGTGCTCGGCCCAAGATTGCCGGCCATGGACGCGACGGGCGCATTGGCACCGGGTGAGATGGCCCGCGGTGCAAAGGCTGACGTATGTTTTGCGCAAACGGCATCGACCTGCGCCGGCGTCATTTTCGCCATCGTTCGCAGCGGCCGATACACGCGCCGCGCGCCCTTCGCCGGAGTTTGTCCGGGTGCCGCCGCTGGAACCGGCGAGCCGCTTTCATCGCCGAATTTTTCAAACTGGGCGAGCTGTCCCAGCCACTCGCCCTTGCCGCGGAACAAGTAATATTCCAGCGCGTCGCTCGCGTCGAAGCCGAGCCGCAGGCCGACCTGCTCGATGCGGTTCAAGTCCATCACGTACGCTGTGAAGGTCCCGGAAAATTCGCATTCCGTGCGCGTGTAGATATAGAAGTCTTCGTTGATTTTGATGTAGTCGGACGGCGCACAGAACCCAAGTTCGCCGCCCAGGCGCGAGAGCTCGACAAAGTTCGAGTACGCCGCCGAGGGATAGAACTCCAGTGTCTCGGCGCCATTGTCCTGCTTCCAGTAGAAGCCCTTACCCTCGGCGCGGTTCGTCGTGACGTCGCGAGCCTTCGGCGCTTCCTGGCCCGGCTGCTCGACATAGCCGTAATAGATTTCGCGCTGGACTTCGCGATTGTCCTCGAAACCGCTGAACCACAGCTCGAAGACTGTCGCCAGGTTCGTTTCCTGGTCAATCAGCACGGCGTAGCCGCGCTGCGTGCCCGGGATCATGTGGGAGAAGAAGGCCACGCTGCCGAGCGTCAGCGCGCCGTATCCTGCCTCCGCCACGCTGCCATCGTTCTCAGCGACCGAAAGGCGGCGGTTGTTCCGGCTGAACGTATAGCTCAGCGCCGGCCCCTTATCGGTAACGATGCGGATCGATTTGCCGATGAACACGTCGGACAGCGGCGAGGCGCTCGTCGGCCCGCTCACAGCGACTGCGCTCAGCTTGTCTGCAATGTGTTGTTCCGAAAGCTTGGTGTAAGCGATGCGATGCATCTGCTCTTTCGGATACGGCGTTCCCGGCATGCATCCCTCCCCATCACGTCCATTTTTTCTGATCGCACGAGTGCAAGGCGTCAGCGACTCACATGATTACGATCATGCGGCGTGATGCTATCTCTGAAAGTGATACTTTTCAACCGTCGAGCGGCGCAGCAGCCGTACGCGCGTGGTTCCTGCAAATCCGAATTCGCCAGCGATGACTGTGATGTAGACTCTCTTATTCGCCCGGTACAAAATCTCAGTGCGGTCAACTCCGCTATTCGAAAACACGCGACCGTGCGGTTTGTTCCGAAAAGGAGATACGTGTGATGAAGAAAGCACTTGTTGGCGCCGTTGCGCTTCTGTTTGTGGTATTGCTCGGGTACCGAGCCGCGGCGGGAGGAGACGATTCACATCGAGAGGATCAAGACCGCCTGCAGATCGAGAAGCTGATGTGGCAGTACACCCGCGCCCTGGACACGGAAAACCCGGATGCGTACGCTGAGACATATACACGGGATGGTCAATTCGGCAGCGGCGCTAACGTGGTCAAGGGACACGATGCGCTCAAGAAAATGATTGCGGACCTTCGACAGCGCACCGCTGACGCCGAAGCCAAGGGTGAAAAAAGGCCGGCGATGTACCACATGACCGCGAACAGCTACCTTGAATTCGTCGATAAGGATCACGCGCACATGGAAGCTTACTGGCAGACCGTGTTCGCCGGTGCAGGCCCGAATGTGCCTGTTCGCGTAGCCGCTGCCGGGCGGGACGTCGATGATCTCGTGCGGGTGAATGGTCAGTGGCTAATCAAGACACGTGACGTCGCGCCAAAGGACTAGCCCAGTCATTCGTTCGAAATAGATACGGAACTAATTTTCGACAAGCCAAAGGTAATTCGGCAGGGTCGAGGTGGGAAGTTCGGCGGGAGCTGGGGATAATTCTCGATTGACGAGCTTAGCGGACAAGTTGCTCCCAGCACCCACTTGTCCGGCACTCTGACTAATCTGGAGTGACAGAGCGGGTTCACCGAGGGGGTAAGTGCCGTTGACATTTCGTGATTCCCGACGCATAAATGCCGAGCCAATGCCGTCGAAATACCTCGAATACATAAGGAGAATTTGACAATGCAATCTGTGACGACCAGCGAGGGCAAGCACAAGCCGGCGGGCAGGAAACTCAATGTAGTGCTGTGGATCATTCAGGCTCTCTTGGCCCTTCTGTTCCTGTTTGCGGGCGGCGTGAAACTCGTCCTACCTATTGCGGCTATGGCAAAACAGGCCGCAATGCCGGGCTGGTTCCTCCGATTCATCGGTGTGGCCGAGCTCTTGGGCGGGATCGGCCTGATCCTTCCCGGAGTTACGCGAATTCGGACGGGCTTGACTCCTCTGGCCGCTTCCGGACTCGTGATTATCATGATCGGTGCAACATGGATCTCGGCGAAGGAAGGCACGATCTTCTCGGCATTGTTTCCCCTGGCAGTTGGAATCCTTGCGGCATTCGTTGCGTACGCCCGGTCGAGGCTGGTTCCGCTGCGCGAATCGGCCCGAGCTACGATGGGGACTGCAAATCCCAAGTGATTGGATTAGTCGTCCCCATGGTCTGGCACTGAAGATGTTCGGTAGTCCGACTAACCAGGAGTTAATCCTCCGCCGGCGACTTCGACGACAATCTCGTACGCTCGGAGTCTCGCCCCGCCGGAATCGCTCACACGCAAATCACTCGCGACGGCTCATCAGATAGCGAGGCGGAAAACTATTTAGGAGCCAGCGATGGGGCGGGCGCAGCGCTGTTCGGTGCTGTTCCCGGCTGCGGTTTCTCTGACGGCGGTGGTGCGAGCGTGAACCGGCCGTTGACAACGGGATTGCGTTCTTCGCCCTCGCAGTCCTCGTACACCATGCGGTGAATGTGAGCCACTCGCTGGTAGGTGCGACTTAGGTGCCAGGGCGCCGTGAAACTCGCGGGATCAATCACGGTCATCTGATCTTCCAGATGATCCTTGTCGAGCATGCGAATTCTCTCAACGTAGCGGGCCTGCGAACTCATAATGGTGACCGTCTGCGCGCCCTCGACATCCCCGAACGCCAGGACGGCGACCCCATCCGCCTCCGAAGGAGCAAAGGGAGATTTGACCGCGATGGTGTCAATGACCAGAGTCTGTCCTTCCCAGTGGCCGATCGAGTCGCCCCAAGGCGTCGCCCACAGATCGTCCTTCGGCGTGTGCGGCCGCCCGTCTGTGTAAACGTGGCGGATCTCGCGGCTCGAGAAAATCAACGCCGTCTCCTTTGGCGTCGGAAGAATTTCGAACATCACCGGTGTGTCGAGCATCAGTCCCGGATATCCAAACGTGCAGGCCTTGAAGTCCACTCCGCCGGGATCTCCTCCGCGGGCGATTATCTCGAGTCTCTTGCGCTCCCCCGCGACGATCTTGTCAATTTTGGCCTGTAACTCGGGTCTATTCGGCGGCGACCACTGCATATTCTTCAGGACATCATCGAGCGACTGATTGAATCCTCCCGATGCGTCCGGCGTTCCGCCGACGTTTTCCCACTGGCCGCTCCAATCCGGCATTCCTGCCTGTGCGTACATGCTTGCCGCGCACCCCAGCAGGATCGCCGCCGCTAACGCCAATCTCCGCAGCGTCACTTGCCTGGACCTTGCGGCGCGGGCGAGCCGGCGAGTGGGCCGTCCGGTCCGGTTCCCGAGACATACTGACCGCCAGCGGTGCCATCGCGCATCGGATGAATGTTCAATGTTACCTGATCACCCGTTTTCAAGGTGCCGGGCCGCCACCCGACTCGCGCCAGATGTTCCGGACTCGTCATCTCAATACTCCACTCCACTTCGCTGGCGCTGTCCGTCTTGACGAGCAGCTGGATGAAGACGTGGGGATTGGTCCACCGGAAATCCTTCACGGTGCCTTGCAGCGGGACCAACTTCGACTGGTCGAACATCGCAAACGAATGATGCGCAAACGTCGAAGTAGCCGTCAGGATCACAGCGATGGCAAGGAAGGTATAACTAAGGGCCCTACTCATTTGCTCCTCCACAGATCCGAAATTCCGCGTCTTCCTAGGTAAGACAGGACAGCGCTTCGCCTTATCGCGCGAGGTTGCGCTTGTGAAACCATCATATCGCCTTTGATCGTTTCGTTTCCATGTCGTTTGCGAAAGATCGCGCGCTAAACTTCCCACGTTCCGCCCGCTTGTCCTGACGAAGGAAAGGCACCGTTAGCAGGCAGAATTTCGTACGGCCCGACGCGAATGTCAGCGAGAGCGTCATCCGGGGCCGAATTATACTCCCAAGAACCACTGTGGAAATCCGCTACTTAGTATGGACACCCAGGTGAAGTCGCCGACGCGGCCATTCTCGAGACTTTGGTGATTGGCGACGTGCTCGCAATTAATCAAGTTGCCTAGATCAACGCGCTGACCGGACAAATCGGTAC
Organism: uncultured Acidobacteriota bacterium; assembly: GCA_963818605.1. Classification (GTDB taxonomy): domain Bacteria; phylum Acidobacteriota; class Terriglobia; order Acidiferrales; family UBA7541; genus Palsa-295. Next base: position 251,534 of record CAWFSW010000011.1, on the reverse strand, counting down.
TAAGAGTAAACTTCTCCGCTATTCCGCCTTCCCAGGAGTTGGCTGCTGGTTCGCGTTGGGATAGTATTGGCGCCGAATAGATCAAGAACCCGGAAAATGGGTTCGGATCGGCCAACTGTCGGACGAGTGACCCATGCCAAAGGACCTGACACGAAGAGATTTGATGCGTCGTTCGATTGCCGCAGGTGGCTTGTTTGCGGCCGGATCGCTGATGCCAGTTTCGTCGACGGCAGCCAATCAATCTGCCGGACAATCAACTAGTCAAACCGAAACCAGGGTTCCCGCGACGATTGTTAACGGCAAAGTTGTGCAACCGCGACGGGAACTGTCGGTTTTGCAAAAGACAAGCATTCTGGTTGTCGGAGGCGGCCCGGCCGGGACGGCGGCCGCGTTTTCGGCCAAGCGGCTGGGCGTCGACGTCACTCTGGTGGAGAGGTACGGGTATTTCGGAGGACTCGCGACCGGCGGCCTCGTCCTGGGAATTTTCCCTCTTTACGATCGGAACAAGAAGCAGGTCATATTCGGCATCGGCGAAGAGCTGATGAAGAAACTGGACGTGCTCAAGTACGGAATCATCGACCGGAACAAAGCGCCTGTTTATCCGACAATTGACGCGGAGGCATTCAAATATGTGTTGGCCGATATGGTCCTCGATTCCGGGATAACTGCCTACCTGGATTGTTGGGGTGTTGATGCCATTGTGGATGCCAAAGGAGCTGTACGGGGCGCCGTTTTTGAGAGCAAGTCGGGGCGACAGGCCATTCTCGCCGACATTGTGATCGATGCTTCGGGAGACGGCGACATTTACGCAGCCGCAGGGGCGGCTTTTGAAAAAGTCAAGAACCAACATCGGACTGATCAGCCGAATCGGGAACATCGATGAAGTTGACATGGCCGTGGGACGAGGATCGGAAGACCCGGAGCACCCCGCTATAGGCAAGCCCGGAGAAGGCCGCCCCTCGAAGGGCAGAGTGAACGATCTCAACGGGCACGCCGGGAATTCGACGCCTGCGCCCCATGTGAACTGGCTCAACATGAAAGGCCCAGTCGGGGACGCCCTGGACGTTGCGGACTTGACCGCCTTGGAACTCAAGCATCGCCGCGGGACCTGGGGTAACGTCGAGAAGCTCCGTCAAAAACCGGGAGACGAGCAGGCCTACTTGGCCGAAACGGCCCCTCAGTTGGGCGTGCGGCTCAGCAGACTCCTTGGCGGCGTCAAGAAGCTTACGGTCCAGGAAATCCGAACCGGCGCCAAGTTTAAAGATGTGATCGGATATTCCGGCGCCTACGCGAATGCTCCTGAATTCCAGATTCCTTACGGCTCGCTCGTTCCTTCGAAGGTCGAAAATGTCCTCGCGGCCGGACGATGCATATCGGCCGATTTCGAAGTTGCGGATATCACTCGGCTCATTCCTGTTTGCTGGGTCACCGGACAGGCCGCTGGTCTGGCTGCGGCATTGTGCATCCAAAATAAATGCAAACCTCGCGACGTAAATGTTGCGAAGCTGCAAGATCTGCTCCGGCAGCAAGGGGCGTATTTGGGATGATGTTTCTCCGGCGCGTTCCGCGGCGAGTGATTCAGCTTATTTGCTTCGTCGGCGCGCTCGTGCTGGTTTGGCCGGTGGTCCCTTGGGCGATTGCACCAAGATCCTTCGTGCAAGCGAGTCCTTTCGTTGCTCTGGCGTCGAGCATCGCTACTCGGTCGATCGGTCTTGGGGTGATTTTTGCAGTCGTCGTAGCCATCGCGAGTTCATTTAAGAAACGGTGGTTCTGCCTTTACCTCTGCCCGACCGGCTTCCTCCTCGAAAATGCCTCGCACATGGGAATGCGCAAATCGAACTGGTGGAACAAGTGTCCGCCAGTCGGGAAGTATGTCGCGATAGTCACGCTGGTGGGTGCAGTGGCCGGGTATCCCGTGCTGTTGTGGATGGATCCTCTGTGCATTTTCAGCAGCCCCTTTGCTGTGAACAAGGCGACGAACACGGTATCCGTCATTCTGGTCAGCCTCGGCTTGGGTGTTTTGGTGGCAGGCACATTAGTTTTCGGCATGCTCTGGTGCGTCCGAATCTGCCCTCTCAGCGGACTACAGGACATGCTGTTCGCAACCCGGAAAGCGCTGTGGACCAAATTGGCGGCGAGTGCGCCCTCGCAAAAGTTCCGTGTCGCGCGACGCGTGTTCTTCGCCGGCTCGGCTGGCGCCTTGCTCGCCGTTTGGGCGCGACGACTTGGAGCGGCGCGATATCGCAACAGTGACACGCTGCTGCGTCCTCCCGGCGCCGTGCCGGAAGATCGTTTTGCCGGGCTGTGCATCCGCTGCAACAACTGCGTGCATGCTTGCCCGTCGAAAATCATTCACCCCGATACCGGTCATGAAGGTGGCTTGGCAGGCTTCGGGGCACCTATCGTTCGATTCGACAGGGACTACGAATACTGCCTGGAAACCTGCAACGCCTGCACGCAGGTTTGCCCGACGGGCGCGCTCACGGCACTTGTACTTGAGAAGAAGAACAAGTACATCATCGGAGAGGCGCTCGTTGATAACAACGTCTGCCTGACTGCCCTCGGAAAAAAAGAATGCGACGCGTGTGAGCAGGCGTGTCCATACGATGCGGTCAAAATAGTCTGGGACGAGGAGCAGTACAACGCCTACCCCGTGGTCAATGATAAGTGCACCGGATGCGGAGCCTGCGAAGTCGTCTGCCCTACCACCCCGGGTAAAGCCATTCGCGTGTGGACGCAAAAACCTGCCTGATTGACACGTGGCGGCCGATAAGTCTTGATTAGCGCTGCCAGCTCAATCGGTCGATGCAACACTGGCGTGCAGTTTACTCGCGGGAGTCTGGAAGCCTAGCGTTTTTCTCGGGCGTTGATTTAGGCGCAGCGCGACCTGGTTGAGTTGCGCTTGGGAATATCCCGACAGGTCGGTTCCTCGCGGGAAGTATTGCCGCAAGAGTAGGTTGGTGTTTTCATTCGTGCCACGCTGCCAGGGACTTTGCGGATCGCAAAAGTAGACTTGCACATGCATAGCTACCGTAAAGTCCTTGTGTTTCGCCATCTCCAGTCCGCGATCCCATGTCAGCGAGCGCCGCAGGGCAGCGGGGAGTCTACGAATGTGCCGACTCAATGCCGTCACCACCACTGCGGTGTCCTTGCTGGGCACTTTGATCAGCATGGCAAAGCGTGAATGCCGTTCCACCAAGGTCACCATGTGACTGTTCTTTGAGCCGCTCAGGAGATCGCCCTCCCAATGACCAGGGACAGCGCGGTCCTCAACTTCGGCAGGTCTTTCCCTAATCGAGATGGCATCTGCGATTTGACCGCGCGAATCTTTGAAGATACGAGAGTGCCGCGAGCGGCGCATGCGCCGCTTGGTTCGCAGGTGCTCCAGCAGCTCTTTCTTCAGCACTCCACGCGCTTGGATGAACAGGCTGCGGTAAATGGTCTCGTGGGACACGCGCATCCTCTCGTCCTCGGGATACTCGGTCTTCAGCCACCCGGAAATCTGCTCAGGCGACCATTCCAGGACCAGTTTACTCGCAACGACCTCTCGCAACCTCCGGTGCAGGGCAAGAAGGCACCTCTTGGGCCGCAAGGCCGACTCCCAGGCTTGGTCATCGGCTTCATGCGCTCGATAGGCGAGACGGCCACCATGGCGTGTGACTTCCCGGCCCACCGTCGAAGCTGCTCGATCCAGATGTCTAGCTATCTCACGAATCGATGAACCGGATGCGATCCCGCGCGAGATGTCCTCTCGCTCAAACCGCGTCAGGGCTAGACGAGATCGCCGGCGAGCTGCCGGAGCAATCCCTCCCCGAGGCAACAATAAATGGCGAATGGAAGTATGCGGCTTGCCAAATACGCGACCGATCGCATGCAACGACTGCCCGGCCTTCCACCGCTTCCATACATCGATTTCTTGCCTGGGAGAAAGCCTCGATCGTTTCCTCTGGGTCATAAACACCATCCTTAAACTGCAGATCTCTTAGATGGTGTTGCATCGACCTATCGAATCCACCGCGTTTATCGGACAAGCGGATTACTACGAAAAGGCTTGGCCGGTGATCCGGCTAATCTGGCACTGCCGCCAGCTGTGAAGGATTCGGAACCGCCATCCTTGACGAATCGTGCAGCCTTCTCAAATCGCGGCGGAAACGGCGATATCGGAGAGGCGTTGGAAGCGTTCGATGTTGTCCACGCCATTCATTACGCCGGCGGTGAGGCAGACGAATGTGAGCTGGCGCTCCGGATCAACCCAGAATACGGAGCTGCCTGCGCCGTAGTTGCCGAAGGTGCGCGGCGAGGTGAGCGTTCCGAAAAGGCCGTGGCAGATGGCGTCTCCGCGCACCTGGAAACCAATCCCCTGATACGCCGGATAAGGTTCCCAGCCGCGAGCGGTGACAAGAGGCTTGTAAAGCTCGTTCGGTTTCTCGCCCGACCAATTCCGGGTGGCGAGATCGAGAATCGCGGACGAGATGATTCGCGCGCCATCGAGTTCGCCGCCGCGCCGCAACATTTCAGCGAAGCGAAACAAGTCCGAGACGGTGGAGATGCATCCGACCCAGGGCATCTCCGAATTTTCCTCTTCGAAAGCGCCGTTCGGTCCGAGGTTGCTATGTCCAAGGTGATCTATGGGCGAGCGATCAAGAAAGATGGGGACGATTTTGCGCGCGCGGAGATCCTTGCGAACGCCGATGGAAGTGTCTTTCATCTTGAGCGGCTTCAGGATTTCGTCTTCGACCAGCCGGCGATAGGAGCGCTTCCTGGGATCGGTCCGGCGGACGGCCTCGCCCATCAAGGCGTGAGCGGCCATCGGGGAGTAATTGATCACTTCGCCCGGCGCGGCAGCGCAGTGCACAGTGGCACAGATCGCGGCGACGATTTCATCCAGGCGATCAATGTACATGCCCGGCTTCGGCGTGAAGACGCTGGGCAGGCCAGAACTGTGGGTGAGGAGATGGTAAAAGGTAATGTGCTGCCGCTGCCCGCCGGAGAACTCGGGAATGATCTCGGAGACCTTTGTTGTGAGCGCGAATTCGCCGCGTTCAATGGCGCGAAACACGAGCACGTTGGTGATGGCCTTGGTGGTTGAGAATAGGCTGAAGATGGATTTCTTGGTGACGGGCTTCCGAGTTTGGGGGTCAATGAGGCCGATTGCCTCGTGAAGCCCGATGACGCCGTTTCGGGCGACCAGAATCACCCCTCCATAGTAGCGGCCGCGCTTGATATCGTCCTCGATGACTTCTCTAAGATGACGCAGCCTCTTGGCATCTAAACCAAGGCGTTTCGCTCGACCAGCCATTCGATTTCGCTCCTGGAAATACCGTGGCGAATCAGGTTCGCGTTCCGGGGCTAAAGTCCCCGCTTCGCCGGGCCGGTTTTTCGCGGGGTTAAAACCCCGCGCTTCCAGCCTTCACGACACTGCCGCCCATCGGACCTCAGCGGCTAAAGCCGCACTCGCTTTGCTGCATTTGCGGCACGACTGAAGTCGTGCCCTGACGAAAAGCGAAAAGCCACGTTGTTGAATCGCCCTTAGGGGTCGAAGACTCATCTCTTCGCTGTCACCTGATGTCGGAGCTGAAGCTCCACCCCCTAAGCTACGTTCATTTGCGGAAAAGAAAGGTCAGCAGAAAAAGCACCAGCTTGAAATTTAGCAGCCTCAAGGCGTTACGTGCTTCGGCGCCGGTGAGCTTCGCGGTGAGGGGCATCGAGCCGAACACCTTACCTTTCATCACCAGCTTGCCGCCCTCGCGCTCAAGTGAGGTGATCTGCATCAGCTCGTTGTTGTCCGGGCCGTAGATTTTCATCATTGCTGCTGGCCGATCTTGTCGAAATTTATTTTCAAGTCCTCGCACATCTTCATCGCCGTGGCGCGCCCTGCACCGAAGACACCACCGCCCGGATGCTGGAACGGTCCGACGAGATAGAGCCGCTCGACGCCGGGCACCGTGTTCATTCCAAGATCAGGCGTGGGACGATGCGCGCCCGATTGATAGAGGTACGGGGCGGCGCCGTGCAGATCACCGCGCTGAAAGCTCTCGGAGCATCGTTCGAGGTCCAGGGGACTGTCGCAGACGTAGGCGATGATGTTTTGGGGCGTCAGATTCTCGCAATACTTCGCAGTCCGATCGATCATCGTTTGGGCAAATGCGTCCTTTGCTTTGTCCCAGTGCTTGGGTCCGCCATCGGGATGCGAGTAGGGAACGTAGTCCCAGATATGGAACGTGGATTTGCCGGGCGGACAGCGCGTGGCGTCAAAATTCGACGGGCAAGCAACGCCCAGCAACGCAGTGTCCGGAATGCGACCGTATCGCAGGGCGTCGAAGTACTCCCGAAGAACAGTCATGTCCGAAGCCACCAAATCGGTGAAGTAGGACTTGCTGACGTGCGGTCCGGCTTTGAATCGCAAAGGTTCATTCAAAGCGCCGTGAACCGTGAAGCACGAATTCGCCGAGAGCTCGACGCGCTCCGCGTCGCGCGTGATACGGGCTTCGACTCCGGGGACGTATTTGCCGAGAAAATGCGGATGGATGGAGCCGATGACAGCGTCCTTGGCGGCGTATTCCGTTCCGTCCTTGGTTCGAACTCCGACAGCGCGGCCACCCTTCACCAGGACCTGCTCGACGGGCGTGTTGTTGAGAACTTTCCCTCCATGCGCTTCGATGCAGCGGATGAGAGACGCCGTGAGAGCGCCGCTACCTCCTATGGCCACCCCGATGCCGTAGGTTTCCATAAATCCGAGGAAGACGAATATGCCGAGCCCGGTTCCCTTCTCCTCCGGGCCGGTCAGGTTTTCGGAGACCATGCGCACGAAAAACAGGCGCACTTTCTCGTTCTCGAAATTCTCCATGATGATGTCGTAGGGACTCTTCTGCATCAGGGCAAAAAGCTCGCGTCCTTCGGAGCTTTGATCGAGCATCGCGAGCATGGCGCCCATCGGCGGTGGTGGCGTGTAGAACGACGAGGAGATCATTGGAAGGTACTTCATCGCGGTCTCGGCGAACTTCAGAAACGTGTCCGCGTCCTTCTTCGAGAACCTGGAGATTTCCTCGTAGTTTTTCTGGCGATCGCGATACAGGCCGATTGACAAGCCGTCGTCGAAAACTACCATGAACGGGATTTCCGGGTAGACGTATTTCAGCCCGTAGCGCGAAAGGAGTTTGAGCTCGTCGTTTTTGATGAGCGGATTGCCCTGAATGAAAATGTGCCCTGTGCTAAACCGGTCGTGCAGGTAGCCGGGCCCCGTGAGTTCGGCGGTGACGACGCCGCCTCCATGCCAAGCGTTCCGCTCGAGCACCACAACGTTCTTGCCCGCAGCCGCGAGATACGCCGCGGCGACCAGCCCGTTGTGCCCGGACCCGATGACAGCAATATCGCAATTTGTGGACATCTGGAATCCTGCCCTTCACCTGAATTTGCGCGCGGGAGAGCCGCTGGCGTTCCGCTGTTGTTTCGAGCGCAGTCTGTAATAACTTCGGCCCGCGTTCAACCTCTTTTTGCCTCGATCCGCGGGCCAGCCGAGACGCTGAGGACGCTATTCTCTGCGTCCATTCGTTGACACCCAGGGTGCCTCCCGCCTAGAATCGCGCCTGCGCGGGACGCCTTTCAGCGTCGAACTTTAGGAGTCTCGCGTGTCCCCCCGGAGATCAGCCATAGCGCCTTCACCAGCGAAACCCAGGATTGCAATCGTGGACGACGACGTGAGCCTACGCGCGAAGATCGCTTCGTCGCTGCGCTCCGAGTTCGAAGTCCTTGAAGGCAAGGACTACGAGGCAGCCTACGCGCTTTTGGAGGAGTCCGAGCTCGACATACTTCTGCTGGCGCTGCCGATCGCGTCAGGGGGCATTCGCGAGTGCGCGGAACTGCTCGACCGCCTCGATGGCAGCAATATTGACACGCTGGTGATCGTCCTAAGCTCCGACGAGAAGAAGTCTACGGCGCTGAAGGTCATTGATAGCGGCTCCTACGACTATTTCACCAAGCCGGTAGACACGGACGTGCTCCGCCACCTGCTTGAGCGCGCTGTTGAAAAACTACATATCCAGCGCGAGAACCGCATCCTGAGGGAGGAAATCAGCCGCAAGAACACACTCGGCGATTTCATCGGCGCAACGGACGTGATGCGCCATCTCTTCGATTCCATCAAGCGAATCGCGCGCGCCACGACTAACGTGATTATCCGCGGTGAGAGCGGAGTGGGAAAGGAGCTGGTCGCAAGGGCCATTCACGAGCAGAGCCCGCGCCGCAGCCGTGCATTCGTCAGCGTCAATTGCGCTGCTCTGCCCGAGGCGCTGATGGAGTCCGAGCTATTTGGCTACGAAAAAGGGGCGTTCACCGGCGCGGCGGGCATGAAAGAGGGACGAATCGAGGTCGCGCATCAAGGGACGCTCTTTCTTGACGAGATCGCCACGCTCACACCTTCCCTGCAAAGCAAGCTTTTGCGCGTACTCGAAGATCGCTCGCTCACGCGGCTGGGCGGCAAGAAATCGATTCGCGTGGATTTTCGGCTGATCAGTGCGACCAATGAAAACCTCGAGGAAATGACGAAAGAGGGCCGCTTCCGGGAGGATCTCTACTACCGTATCCACGTGGTTCCGATCTTCGTCCCGGCGCTGCGGGAGCGCGTGGAGGATATCCCGGTTCTCGCCGATTACTTCATCAGCGTCTATTGCGCCGCGAACGGCGTGCCCGCCAAACGCCTGGCGGACGAGGCGCTGCTGGCGTTCAAGCGCTATTCCTGGCCCGGAAACGTTCGCGAGCTCGAAAACGCTGTGCAAAGGGTCGTGGTGATGACGGAGGCAGATACGATCTCCCTGAGCGACTTGCCGGTCGAGATCGTCCAGGCTACGGGTCGCGATTCGAAATCCCGGTTCCATCTGCCCGCCGGCGGAATCGAACTGGACAAGGAACTGGAAGCCACGGAACGGCGTTGGGTGCAAGAAGCGATGCAGCAAGGTAAGCAAACCAAGTCGGAAGCCGCTCGTCTGCTGGGCGTGGATCGCAATCGCCTGAATTACCTCTGCCGAAAATACGGACTCTGAGCCGGTCGTCTCTTCATTTGTTGAATATTTCAGCGCGGGAATAACTTCTGGACGAAGTCGTGCTCGGCGGACGCCCTTCTCGATCGGATTTTTGTCACGGGCGAGTCGATATCGCGGCGGCGCAAGCCACCGGAGACGCTGGTGAGCCGAAAACCGAATACTGGAACCACTCCGAAAAACTTCGCTGCCCGATATTTTCTGTGATTGGCGCAGTTCGATTGGCCTCGGAGCGGGTGAGCGCTCGGGTTTCACGTCTTCGCGGGCCCAATATGTTGAATTACTCAACGGGGCCATTGGAAAGTCAACATACGAAGCGGTCTAGCCCTCGCTCTTGGACGGCCGAGCACGCGTAACTCCTTTGATTGCAATCCGATGTGGCAGAGACGCCGTCGATTAGGGTTTGGCGCGGCGATTGCATTAGGTAGCTGCGAAGTCAGAAACACAAAACTTCTGGAGGAAAAAATCATGAAGCCGACCAAGACCGCAAAGAAGCTCGGATCCAAAAAGCTCGAGAAGAAAGTCCCCCTGACGACTCTGAAGAACCTTCGATAGTACGCAGATCTTCGGGAACGGCGCCCTTGGGCCTTGCTGGGGCCGCCAAACCAGTTCCCGGCAATTGGATTCAGCGCGGATGGCGAAAAGGCTGCCCCTTCAGGGCAGCCTTTTCTGTTTTACCAGACGGCGCAGCTATCGTTCGGCACCGGTCCCTCCGGAAAAGCTACCAAAGTTGCGAACGAAGCCATCTGTAAGTCCCTCGGCCAGCCTGCCATGCCAAAGGACGCGACCTGCCGGCAATCTTGGCGGTACCGGTCATACCTTCGCGCAGTGAGCCGTCCGGATTCGGGAAAACCGTGACGACGGCAAAGTAGTTGGTTAGCTCCTGGCCCAGCCGTTCGAGCTCTTGCGGCTGCGCAACCGGTCGGTCCGGGGCCGCAGCGGGGAGCACTTGCGCCACGCTGCCGGCGTACGTGCGGTAAGGGTAAGGCAAAACTTTCAGTTGCGCACTCGCACCGGCTGGCACCTGTTCAAGCTCCCAGTCACGCACCAGGATGCGTGCCTTCATCGTGCTACGGTCCACCACCTCGCAGAATTCGTCACCGGCCGCGAGATATTCCGTGGCCTTCTGCTCGACAAGGGGTGTCGCCACTAATCCGGTGAACGGCGCTCGAACGTCCAATGCGTCAACCTTGTCTTGGGCGATCGTCCACTCGGCCTCGAGGCGCTTCTGGTCCTGAAGCGCGGCAGCAATTTTAGTGGGATCTGAGCGGGCTTGTTCCAAGCGGACTTCGCTATTGGCCATGGCGAGCTGCTGCTCCAGAATTCGCGCGCCAGATTCGATATCCGGATTCTCGAGGATGGCAAGCGTCTCTCCAGCCGTAACCGTATCGCCCTGCTTCACGAATACCTGGCGCACCGCACCGGCCACGTCTGCCCGGACATGGGCATCTCTGCCGGGCTCCAGCACGAAATCGGACGCCACTCTTGTGGGAATTGGGGGAATCAATAACAGAAGAGCGAGGCAGAGCGCGCCTGCTTGTTGTGTCCGCGAAATTTTCCAAGTCATGTATTCCTCTTTCTTCTCGCGCCACCACGCGCGCACATGCGGCAAAGAATTCCTCACGTCCTTCCCTGCCAGGAGATAAACAGCTGCCGCCGTCAGGACGTATCCCCAGCCGCCGAACTTGCTGACGAAAACATTCTTGACGAACAGTAGGACGAGAATCAGCAGCGAAACGCTATAAACAATTGCGGTGACGCCGAAGACCAGGTAGATGCGACGCTGCCGCCGGGTGGCGACAGGCAACTCCAGGTCTTGTCTGAGAAGGTATTTGCGAGCCCATGCCCGAAGAAATGAGAAGGCCTCTTCGCGGAGATTGTCGATGCGGAGATATTCGGCGAGCGCGTAGTAGCCGTCCGCCTTGATGAGCGGGTTTAGATTTACGAGAGCGCCCTGGATCCCGCTCAGCAGCATCGCCTTGTAAGCGAAATCGTTGGCAAACGAACCTGGGGCCGTAAAGCGCCAGAAAAAAGCCGCGATGGCGCAGATCACCAGCTCGATCCAGATTCCGGCGAACAGAACCCATTGCCGGCGTCCCAGGCGGTCAAACAACATGATGTCCGTGGTGTCCGTATAGAACGCAGGCGTGAAGTAGATCAGCAGGAATCCCATCTGATGAACGTCTCCGCCGAAGTGCTTGCACGTGAGGCCATGGCCGAATTCATGGATGGCGCCCAACCCCAATAGCAGAAACCAGAAAATCCAGATGTCGTAGGCCGTCTTGCCTTCAAAGGAATACAAGGAAGACGTGTCCCTCTGCACCTGCGTCCAGTCTCCGGCCACCAGATATGCGGCTGCCACGAACATGGCCAGCGAGAAGAAAACAAAGCCGCGAGTGAACATCCATCCCATATACGGATCCAACTTCGCGAGTGTCCTATCGGGATCCCAGGCCTTGAACGAAATATAGAGGACGTTCGACTGATCCACACGGCTCTTGCGGTCGTCACGAATCCGTTCGAGCACAGCCAGATTCTTTTCCCCGACGGTTTGTTCCCAAACTTCCGGTTCGACGCCATCGAGGAATTCCATTACCTCTGCTTCGCCCAGAAAATCGTCAGGATGGCGATCGTTCCACGCTCCCGCGACCTCGGCACGCGTGCGAGTGCCATCGCAGAGCGTCAGCAATTCGTATTCAGAGGCGCCGTAACGATTGTATGAATTCGTTTCCAGCACTTTGATGACATAGCTCTTTTCGCCAGCAAATATCTGTTCGCTGATTCGCAGGTCTGTGCGGAATTTGGGGCGTCGCAACCCCTTGGCTAGAACGCTCGACGCTTTCAGGCTGGTAGGACCAAAACGCATGGCGGATCCGCTAAGGCCTCGGGTGAGCCGCGTCCGGCCAGACAACACGCACGGCCATCCCCGGACGCAGATCGGACAGGCTTTTGCCGGTGAGCTCTGCCGTCACGTCGTAACTATCGCTCGCGGGATCGATTACCGGACTGATCTTCGTCACACGCGCGCTGATAGACCGAGTGGGATCGCTGACGAGAACCAAATCTACCGGAGCGCCATGCGCCGGACGCCGTGTCGCAGATTCCGGGATCTGGAACTGCACCTCGAGGGGAGAAAGTTGGCTGACTCGGAAGCACTTGTCCCCTTTGGCGACTTGCTGCCCCTCGCGAACGTAGCGAACCACAACGGCGCCGGCAAAGGGTGCGCGTAAGCGCGTTCCGTCGAGTTCGATCTCCAGGCGATGGATTTCCGCTTGACTGCTTTCGGCCATTGCTTCCCAGCCGTGCAGATCGAATTCGGCGCCTTTCGCCTCGAAATCGGCTTGTTCCAGATCAGCCTGGCTGGAAAGGCCGAGCGCTCGGAGCTGCTGCTGCCGCGCGAACGCCGCTCCCTTGGCCTTCAACTCGGCTTGCTTGAATCTCACGTTGTTCTGGGCCACCTGCAAATCGTCCCGCGCTTTAACCAGCTCGATCTGCAGCGTCCGGTCGTCAAGTTGGGCAAGGATGTCGCCTTTCTTGACAGCGCTTCCTTCGTCCTGCGCAACGGAGACGACGACTCCATCACGCTCAGTCGCGATGTCGACTTGATGCTCCACGGACAGCACACTGAGGACATCGTGATTCTCGCGAGGCGCTGGTACGGAGCTGGCCTCTGGCGCGGCAACGGGGGCAGCAGCCGCTTGGCTGCTGGCGTCAGTTGACGCGGCATGAGCCGGTGAAACTGCCGATGAATCTCCGCAGCCCGATGCGATCAAGGCCAGTGCGGTTCCAAGGAACAGCATCGCGCGCATTGTCATATTCATCCTTCTCCCCTACGGCAGCCAGGCCCAGATTTCCTGCCAGACCCAGCGAAACGGGTCGCGCAAAAGAGCGTAGCCCACGGGATACCAGCCGCTCCCGAACCACCCACCACCCGCGCTAATTCGCGCGCGGCCAACCATGCCGTCGCGAGCGCCGCCCCCGGAATTGTCGAATACTGCGCGAACGAGAAAATACTGCTCGCCCGCTTCGGCCCGTGTTTCCTCGCCGATCCGCTCGACAGTACCCGCGAAAGTTGATGTGGGAAACGCGTTGAGTTTCAGCGCGACTGCCCGTCCGGTGCGTACGAGCCCGAGATCCGCCTCAGGCACGCTCATCTCGGCAGCCATGCGATCGCCTTCGACAATTTCGCAGAACGCCTCGCCTGGCTTCAGCATGGTTCCGGCGCGCTCTTCCACTTTCCGAGTGACTACGATTCCGGCGATCGGTGCGCGCAATTCGGCCTGCGAGACACGCTCCTGCTCGAATTGCACTTCGACGGCATGAAGATCGGCGCGAATCGTCGCCTGTCCGGCTGCGGAGCCATCGTTCTTGAATTCCGCCTCTGCGGAATCGTGCCGCGATTGCGCGAGCGCGGCCTGAGCCTGCGCGAGTTTAACGGCATCATCGCCGTCATCGAGTTGCGCGAGCAACTGGCCTGGCTGTACTGCGTCCCCTTCGTGAACGAAGACATGCTTGACGACACCGCCTTCCATGGCACTGACGATCCGGCGCTCGGCCGGCACCACCGTCGCGTCCGTGCCCACGCGCATGGGCCAGGGAATCAGAATGAGCGCCGCAACAACCATGGCGGCCCGTTCCGCGTAAACGCGCCAGCGCCCCTTGGGCACAACGGCAAGGAGCTTGTTCTTTCGCGCCGCGAACGGCTGCAGAAAATTCGCGAGGGGCACCTGCTGATAGAGCTGCGCGTTACGGATCGCGACGGAGGTCTGATTCGCAAGAATGGCGAGCGTCTCTTTGTGATTTTCGTTCAGGAAATCGGCTTCGCTGCTTACCAGCGCCAAAACTCCGAGCGCTCCCTGCTCGTCTCGCAGGGGCAACGCGTAAAATCCACCGTAACCGTGCTTTTCCAGGACGGAGACGATTTGCGCGCGCGCCTCGTCCGGGTGGAGTTCCCAAGCGCCCGAATGAAGATCGGCGGCGACCACCTCCGATTGATTCGCCACCCACTCGAAACGGTCGCGGAAATCGTCCATTTCGCGTGTTTTCGGAACTTCCGCCTCGCCTGATACCGCACCGAGCATGAACCGGCCGCGGTCAAAGAAACCGATGACGCATTTGTCGAATGGCACGACGGATCGGGCTTGCTGAACCACGGTCGTGAGAACGTGGTCGAGGTCGAGCGTTGAGGTGATTTCCTGCGAGATTTTCAGGAGTGCGTCGAGCACATGCACCTTGCGCTCGGACTCGAGCAGATTCGCGTTGTGCAGAGCAATCGCTGCCTGCTCGCTGACGCTTGCGAGGAGGAAAAGTTCATCCTCGTCGAATGAGGCGCCGTCGGACTTGTTGATCAGTTCGACGACGCCCAACACTTCGTCTTCTTTGCGCAGCGGCGCGGCCATCCAACACTGGATTTCGAAACCGCCTGCCGCGCCACGGCGCTCTTCGAGTCCTGGCTCCGTGGCCGGTTCGTTCACAAGCCTTGGATTCACCTGGTGGGCCACGTCGGCAAGCAGACCGTCAGAAGCAGAAACCCGTGCTCCTTCCTCGGCCGTGGGATCCTCGCCTACTCGATTCGCAAGATGCATTTCCTGCGCGCCGGAGTCCATGAGCCAGATATTGCACGCGGCGGCGCCCAGGATCGCGCGAATCTTCTCCGCGACGATGGGCAGAAGCTCGGCAAGCTCGAGAGTTGAGGTAAATGTTCGCCCAATATCGTAAAGGGCGGTCAGGCGATCGAGAGTGGCAAGATGCGAGCTGCGTTCCGCTTCGATCGCTTCCAGATTCGTGAGGGCCTGGCCGGCGAGGCGGCTCGCTTCCTCGATGAACAGCGCGTCATCAGCGGTGAAATCGCCGCTGCGCTTGCCCAATACTTCCAGGACTCCCTGCCAGCCCTGCCCTCCCGGCAGAGCCGCATAAACCGCGGACTTCACGCGCCCGCGGCTGGATTCGTCGAGATGAGTAAGCTCATCGGCGCTGATTTGCTTCGCGCCCAGGCGCCGCGCCTCTCCGGACTCGCAGACTTCGACAAGCAATCCGTCGGAAATGGGACCATCTGCAAGACCAATTCGCTCGCCTGGATCGCTCCAGCGCGATCGGCAGACCAGTCCGGGATCAGGTTCGCCGAGCCAGATGAGCACGGCGCGCGCACCGACAGTTGCACCGACGCGCGCGGCAACCGTCTTTAGAAGCGTACCCTGATCGCGGCACGCAAGAGACACGCTCGCCAGTTCGAAGAGCGCGGCCGATGTTTCCATGATTCTCCTGAGGAGGGGCAGAAAGGCTCTTATGTCGCGTAAGATAGTGCGCGATAAAGAGCGAACGGCGCAGCCTAGCAAATGCACCGTTGATGCGTCAAGGAACTGCATCACGGGCCTTGATCGCAAAACCCAATTCGGTTAGTTTGACACTGCGCAGCGAGGCACCGTGAACATTCGAATCCGCAAGGCCGGCCGGGCAACGATCCTGGACCTCGAGGGACCGCTCAAGCTGGGCAAGGACGAAGAGGGTTTCCGAAGCCAGGTACAGCAGCTACTGGACGCCGGCTCTACGCACATCGCGATCAATCTGGCGGGAGTAACGGATCTGGATAGCTCGGGGATTGGCTCGCTGGTCCGCGCTTTCACCATGCTGAAACGCGCCGGCGGGAAATGCACTTATTTTTCCGCGACCAAACGCATTCTGATGCTGCTGAAAATGGTCCGCCTGGACACCGTACTCGATCTGGCCGAAGATGAAGCTACCGCGCTTACGCGCATTTGAAAATTCCGGCGCTACAGCCCACTGCATAGCCCAGTTATTTCGCCTCGCAGGGCGTGGGATTCCGTCCAGCAAGCTTACGTAGCGAAGCGCCGACATCTGCTTTTAAGTCTCCGAAACTACGCACAGCGCGCGTACATCCTTGTCGCGTCCCCGGGCGAATAGTAGACTTGCTGCCACGAGCACCCAGGAGGCATGCGATGCCGCGGATCGTGCGTTGTGGTGTTATCCAAGCTACTTGCGAATGGTCGCCGGAGAAATATTCGCTGGCGGACATCAAAGAAAAGATGATCGCGAAGCACGAGAAGATGATCGCGACTGCCGCAAAGAAAGACGTGCAAATCCTCGGCCTGCAGGAACTTTTCTACGGCCCATATTTTTGCGCCGAACAGAACGCCCGATGGTACGAGCTGACCGAAAGCGTCCCCAAGGGGCCAACACTCGTGCGCATGCAGAAGCTGGCCAAGAAATACAAAATGGTGCTGGTCGTTCCGATTTACGAGGTCGAAATGGCCGGAGTGTTTTACAACACGGCGGCCGTGTTCGACGCGGATGGAAGCTACCTGGGAAATATCGCAAGCATCACATTCCCCACTGCCATCCGGGTTTCTGGGAGAAATTCTATTTCACGCCGGGGAACGCCGGGTATCCGGTATTCCAGACGCGCTTCGGGAAAGTCGGCGTTTACATCTGCTACGACCGTCATTTTCCGGAGGGCGCGCGAGTTCTAGGACTGAACGGCGCGGAGATTGTGTTCAATCCATCGGCCACGGTAGCCGGTTTTTCCGAGTACCTGTGGGAACTGGAGCAGCCGGCGCACGCCGTCGCCAACCAATATTTCGTCGCGGCGATCAATCGAGTTGGCACCGAAAAGCCATGGAGCATCGGCGAATTTTACGGCAAGAGTTATTTCTGCAATCCACGCGGCAAAATCGTCGCGCAGGGCAGCCGCGACAAGGATGAGCTGGTCGTGGCGGACCTCGATTTCGACGAAATCAAGGACGTTCGGGCGACGTGGCAGTTCTATCGCGACCGGCGGCCGGAAAGTTACGACGAGATCGTGCGAACGCGAACGCCAGGCATGCCGCAAGCCGCGGATTGAGGCGACTTCCGATGACCACTGCAACCGTAACCGCACCGCTTTGCCGCAACTTCATCAATGGCCGCTGGGTCGAGTCCCGCTCGGGACAGACGCTCGAGCGGCGCAATCCCGCCAACTTGCAGGAAGTGACAAGCGTGGCGCCGCTTTCCACGCGCGAGGAAGTCCGCGAAGCGATTGCCGCTGCCAAGGCTGCGTTTCCCGCATGGCGCGACACGCCGGCTCCCGTGCGAGGCAAGATGCTGGCGCGCGCCGCCGCCCTAATGGAAAAGCAGAAAGACGCGCTCGCGCGCACGTTGTGCCGCGAAGAAGGCAAGACGTTGAAGGAATCGCTTGTCGAGGTGCAACGCTCGATCAACATTCTGGAATTCACGGCAGGCGAGGGGCGGCGGATGGGTGGCGAGACGCTGCCCAGTGAATCCATCAAGAATTTCGCGTACACGATCAAACAGCCGCTGGGAGTCGTGGGCGCGATTACGCCATGGAATTTCCCGGTGGCGATTCCCGTGTGGAAAGCGGCGCCGGCACTCGTGGCGGGCAACACTATGGTGCTCAAACCCGCGGAGCTGACGCCGGAATGCGCCGCGAAGGTAGTCGAGATCTTCGCGGAGGCAGGCGTGCCCGCCGGCGTGCTGAATATGGTGCTCGGCGCGGGCGAGGACGTGGGCGACGAGCTGCTGCGCGACCCCGAAGTGCGAGCGATCTCGTTCACCGGTTCGAACGAAGTGGGCAGCCTGATCTATTCGCTGGCTGCTCGGCAGATGAAGAAGTGCCAGTGCGAGATGGGCGGCAAGAACCCGGTGGTCGTGCTGCGCGACGCAGATCTGGCGCTGGCGACGCAGTCGGTTGTGCTTGGAGCGTTTGGATCGAGTGGGCAACGGTGCACGGCGACGAGCCGCGTGGTGGTGGAAGAAGCAATCGCCGATCGTTTTGTGGAAATGATCGTCGAGCAGACGCGGAAACTGAAAGTCGGTAACGGACTCGACGCGGACGTGCAGGTGGGACCGGTGGTGGACGAGCAGCAGCTGAATACTGTGCTTCGGTATCTGGACATCGGAAAGAAGGAAGCGCGGCTGCTACACGGCGGCGGACGCCTGACTGGCGACGGATTCGCGAATGGATATTTCGTCGCGCCAACGGTGTTCGACCACGTGTCCTGGGACAGCACCATCGCGCAGGAGGAGATTTTCGGACCCGTGCTTTCCGTGATTCGCGTGCCGACTTTCGAAGAAGCGCTGCGCGTGGCGAATTCAGTGAAGTACGGCCTATCGAGTTCAATCTACACGAACGACGCTCGTAAGATTTTCGAGTTCATTGACCGAATCGAAACCGGCATGACACATGTGAACGCTCCGACGGTGACGAGCGAGGCACATTTGCCGTTTGGCGGGATGAAGGCGACGGGCGTAGGGCTGCGCGAAATCGGCCGTGTCGCGATCGATTTCTACACGGAGCTGAAGGCCGTTTACATTGACTACACGGCTCCCAAGGCCTGACTTCGCAAGGGATGAATTAACGATGCTCGCCGATTCACGATGAGCGATACCACGATTCCCTCCCCAGGCGAGCCGCGCGTCGAGACCTTTGACGCGCAGGCGGTCCACGCGAGTTCCCTCTACAACGAAGATCTGGCGCCTGTACCTGCCGCGCGCCGCACATGGGGCACATACAACTACGCCGCGCTCTGGATCGCCATGAGCGTGAACATTCCCACATACCTCCTCGCCAGCTCGATGATCGCCGGGGGCATGAGCTGGAAGCAGGCGATTTTCACCGTGTTTCTGGGCAACGTTCTGGTGCTCATCCCGATGCTATTGAACGCCCACGCGGGAGCGGAGTACGGAATTCCCTTCCCCGTATTCGCGCGTTCCGCCTTCGGAGTGCTGGGTGCGAACGTGCCCGCGATGCTGCGGGCGCTGGTGGCGTGCGGCTGGTTCGGAATCCAGACCTGGATCGGCGGCGAAGCGATCAACGCAATGATCGTGGCGCTCGCGCCCAGCTGGAAAAACGTAACGTGGGGAGTAGCGGTCTGCTTCCTGTTTTTCTGGCTGCTGAATCTCGTGGTGATTTTGCGCGGCATCAAGACGATTCGGTTTCTGCAGGGGATAACCGCGCCTTTTCTGCTGTTGATTGGCGTGGCGCTGTTGCTCTGGGCGCGCGCGAAAGCCGGCGGATTTGGGCCGATGCTGGCGACGCCTTCGAAATTTCAGACTTTCAGCGAATTCTTCCGGTTCTTTGTCCCGTCGCTGACGGGAGTGGTCGCGTTCTGGGCGACAGTCGCGCTCAACATTCCGGACTTTACGCGCTACGCCAAGGGCCAACGCGAACAAATGGTCGGACAGGCGCTTGGTCTGCCGACCACGATGACATTTTATTCTTTCATTGGAATTGCAGTGACGTCGGCCACGGTGGTGGTGTTCGGCCAGGCGATCTGGGACCCCGTGGCGGTGCTGGCGCGGCTGGGGAGTCCGATCGCGGTCGTCATCGCGATGGTGGCTCTGCTGATGGCGACGCTCAACGTGAACGTGGCGGCGAACGTGGTTTCTCCGGCGAACGATTTCTCGAATTTGTGGCCAAGGAAAATCAGCTTCCGCACGGGCGGGCTGCTCACCTGTTTGATCGGCGTATTGATGCAGCCGTGGAAACTGCTGGCGAGCTATGGCAATTACGTTTCAGGATGGCTCGTCGGCTACTCTGGATTTCTGGGGCCGGTGGCCGGGATTTTGATCTGCGATTACTTCGTGCGCCGCAAAACGATCCTGAATGCCGAGGATCTCTACCGGCGGGGCGGATTGTATGAGTTCTCGCGTGGCGTGAATTGGAGAGCCATTCTGGCGCTACTGGCTGGCTGCGCCGTGGCGTTTGTAGGGCTCGTTTATACGCCCGTTCGCGTGCTGTACGATTACGCGTGGTTCGTTGGATTCGGCGTGAGCTTTGTGGTTTATTGGGCGCTGATGGCTGGCCGCGGGAATCTGAGAGGAAGCGAACGGCGGCCCGCCTGAAAGCGGGTGTTACCAAACTGCTGCTGAATGAGCAGCGAGGTGCCAAGGATCTGCGCCGGGCACGGCATGCCGTGCCCCTACGAAACCACCTCCAGGCGGCGTTGCGCGACTAATCGCCGCTCGGAAACGGCAGCGAAAGGGTCGCGGAGGATTGGCGCACGCGGTCGTTCCAACTCATCGGCGTATCTCCAGCGTCCACTTCCTTCATCGTGATGCAATTCTCCACCGGACACACGAGCGCGCACAGATTGCAGCCGACGCAATCTTCCTCGATGATGCGCGGAACGTGAACACCGAAGCCGGCGGCATTCTTCTTCACGGATTCCTTGTAGGGCTCGATGCACTGATGTGCGCCGTCCTCGCATGCGACGTAACATAGCTGGCAGCCGATGCACAGCTCCGCATTAATCTTCGCGATGACCTTGTAGTTCAAATCGAGGTCGCCCCAATCCTTCACATTCGGCACCGCGCGGCCGCGAAAATCCTCGATTGTGCGGTAGCCGCGATCGTCCATGTATGCGGAGAGGCCATCAATCATGTCCTCGACGATGCGGAATCCGTAGTGCATCGCGGCCGTGCAGACCTGCACGGTGGAAGCGCCAAGAGCTATGTGCTCCGCGGCGTCATTCCAATATCCGATGCCGCCTATGCCGCTGATGGGAATTCCCGAATTCTTCGCCACGGTCGAGAGCAGATGCAACGCGATGGGCTTCACCGCGGGGCCGCAGTAACCTCCGTGAGACGATTTGCCGCCGACGACCGGGCGCGGCGAGAAAGTCGTAAGGTCCACGCCCACCAGTGAATTGATCGTATTGATCAGGCTGACGGCATCGGCGCCGCCGCGTTCGGCAGCCGCAGCGATATGGCTGACGCTGGTCACGTTGGGTGTGAGCTTGACGATCACTGGAATGCGGGCGACTTCCTTCACCCACGACGTGATCATTTCCGTATATTCCGGCACCTGTCCGACGGCGGCACCCATGCCGCGTTCGCTCATGCCATGAGGGCAGCCGAAATTCAATTCGAGGAGATCGGAACCGGCTTCTTCAGCGCGGCGCACCATCGCGTGCCATGATTCGCGCTTGGACTCGACCATCAGAGACGCAATCACGAGATTCCTGGGATATCTTTTTTTCACCTCGTAAATTTCGCGGAAATTCGTTTCAGGTGAACGGTCGCTGATCAGCTCGATATTGTTCAAGCCCATCATCTTGACGCCGTTAAGGTCAATCGCGCCGTAGCGCGAACTCGTGTTTACGATGGGCTCGCCGATCGTCTTCCATACGGCGCCGCCCCAGCCCGCATCGAACGCGCGCATTACTTGGCCGCCGGTATTGGTGGGCGGTCCGGAAGCGAGCCAGAACGGATTGGGGCTCGTAACGCCGGCAAATTTCACGGTGAGATCAGCCATCATGGACCTCCGAATACGACGAAAACGATCTTGGCGGGGCTTCGCGGCGGATGGGCCGTGCTACGCCAAGCATGTTTGCCGGGCACAACATGCTGTGCCCTTACGAAACCAAAAGAGGCCGAGCCTCGCAAGCTAGCGCGGAGAACCGAGCCACATGTCCAGGCCACGCGCCGCAGCCATGCCTTCGGCGACTGCGTCCACCACTTCTTTTCCGCCATTCGTGCAATCGCCGCCGGCAAAATATTTCGCGTGACCAGTTTGATGCAGGTCGTTGATCTTGACCGTGCCATCCGGATTGATTTCCACGCCTTCGATCGCTTTCAGAAAATCCGTCGCCGGTTTCTGTCCCACGGCACGCACGACCATATCCACATCGAGTTTGAATTCCGTGCCCGGCACAGGTGTGGGGCTGCGACGGCCTTTCGTGTCCGGTGAGCCCAGCTGCGTTCTCACGCATTCGAGCCCCGCGACGACCCCATTTTGGCCCAGCACGCGAATGGGCTGCGTTTGCCAAAGAAAACTAACCGCGTCCTGCTTGGCGAGCTGATATTCATAAGCGAAGGCGGGCATTTCCGGCTCGCCGCGGCGATAAACGAGGTACACGATTTCGGCGCCGAGCCGACGCGCAGCAGTGACCACGTCAACGGCGGTATTGCCCGCGCCGATGCAGGCGACGCGGCGCCCGATCTCGACGTCCTGGAACGGCTGGATTTTCGTTTTCTCGATGAATTCGATCGCGCCATACACGCCGTGAAGATCTTCTCCCGGCAGATTCAGCGCCCAGGTTTCGCCAAGCCCGATACCGATGAAAACAGCGTCGAATTGCTTTTCGAGATCAGCGAACGAGATATCGGCCCCAACTTCCGTTTTCTGCCGAAATTTCACGCCCAGCTGGCGGACGAGATCAACCTCGCGAATCGAATCGGCCGCGCGCGATTTGTATGCAGCGATGCCGTAACTGTTCAGCCCGCCCGGAAGTTCGTTGCGGTCGAATACCGTGACGTCGTAGCCCCATTTCGCGAGTTCGGCAGCGCAGGCGAGCGACGCCGGGCCTGAACCAATGCAGGCCACGCGCTTGCCATTGGGCGCGCCCGCGCTGAATAGTTGTATTTTGTTGCCGAGGACGTGATCCACGGCGTAGCGCTGCAACCGCCCGATTTCGATCGCGGATTCGCCCTTCTCGTGCATCACGCAGGCGCCTTCGCAGAGCGCCTCGGTGGGACACACACGGCCGCAACTGTGTCCCAGGATATTGGCGGTCAGAATTTCGCGCGCCGACCCGCGCAGATTGCCCGTGGAAATCTTCTTGATGAACGCAGGAACATCTATATGCGTGGGACACGCGGCGATACAAGGAGCATCGAAACAGTAAAGGCAGCGTGCGGCTTCAATCGCAGCCTGTCGCGGATCCATCGCCGGAGAAATCTCGGCGAAGTTCTTTTCGTACTGTTCCGGGGAAAGCTTCGGCGCCGTTTCGCGAAGCGTCATAGGGAAACCGATTGGACTCCGAATCGCGGGACCGGGTAGGACGAAGCGCTTCCGGCCCTGCCAGTGCTTATAAGGCCGCTATTCTAGCATTGTGAAATCCAGCCCAGGACCAGCGATTTCATTTGTCGCGTTGCATTCGGGCCATCGCCGCCTTGGCAGACGGGTTGCGCCACCTTTCGGGAATGCCATAAGATGCCTGCACGCTGAATCGAAGGAGGCTTGATGCGTTTTGACACCGTCATCAGGAATGGCACCGTGGTCACCGCGACGGATACTTACGCCAGCGATATCGGCATCCTGGAAGGCAAGATCGCTGCAATTGCTGCAGCACTGCCCATCGAGAACGCAGGCAAGGTGATAGACGCAGCCGGAATGTTGGTGATGCCCGGCGGAATTGACGCGCACACGCATCTGGACATGCCCTTCGGCGGAACGACGAGCGCCGACGATTTCGAGACAGGAACGATTGCCGCGGCGTTTGGCGGAACGACTACGCTCATTGATTTTGCGATCCAGCAAAAAGGCCAGAGCTTGCGTCAGGCGTTCGACACGTGGATGAAGAAAGCCGACCGCAAGGCCGCGATTGATTACGCATTTCATTGCATCATCACCGACCTGGGCGATGCGCAGCTCGAGGAAATGGGCGCGCTGATCCACGAAGGCGTTTCGAGCTTCAAGCTGTTCATGGCCTATCCCGGCGTGCTGATGGTGGACGATGCCACAATTTTCCGCGCGATGTCTCAGGCGGCGAAATTCGGCGGGTTGATCTGCATGCATGCGGAAAACGGCGGCGTCATTGACGTGATCGTGCGGCGCGCGTTGGCTGAGGGCAAACGCGCGCCAAAATACCACGCTCTCACGCGGCCGACCTCCACAGAAGGTGAAGCGACAGGCCGTGCGATTGCGCTCGCGGAGATGGCAGGCGCGCCCGTTTATATCGTTCATCTTTCCTGCAACGACGCTCTAGAAAAAGTGCGCGAGGCGCGCGACCGTGGCGTGCCGGCCTACGCGGAAACTTGTCCTCAGTATCTGTATTTGTCGCTCGAACAGATGGAAGCGCCGGGATTTGAGGGTGCCAAATACGTATTCACGCCTCCGCTACGCGAGAAGTGGCACCAGGAGAAGCTGTGGCAAGGATTGGCTCGCGATACGCTTCAGGTGGTTTCCACCGATCACTGCCCGTTCTGCTTCAAGGAACAGAAAGAGCTCGGCAAAGATGACTTCACCAAGATTCCCAACGGCGGGCCCGGAATCGAGCACAGGCTAAGTCTGGTCTACACGGGCGGGGTGCATGGCGGGCGATTCTCGCCCAACCGGTTCGTGCAACTGGTCGCCACAGCGCCGGCGAAGCTCTTTGGACTGTATCCGCGCAAGGGCACGATCGCTATCGGCTCGGACGCTGACCTGGTCGTGTTTGACACGAACGCCGAGCAAGTGATCAGCGCTTCGACGCACCACATGCGTGTGGACTATTCGATGTTCGAGGGGATTCGCGTCAAGGGAGTGCCGAAGAGCGTGCTGTCGCGCGGACGAACGATCGTAGACAATGGCAAGTTTGTCGGCAAAGCCGGAAGCGGCGAATTCATCCGCCGCCAAACATACAGCGGGATTTGATACGAGCTGGTTTGGCGACGTTCAGGCAACGACCGAGGCGTCAACCCACCACTTCCTAGTCACCAAGCGATAAAAGTTAATTGGAACTCTGGATCCAAAAGACGATTTCGTGGACACTCGCCAGGATAACTTCCATGCTGGACTGAGCCCATAGCCTTTTCACGCGTCCCGAGGGGACTTGCCTGGTACCTTTCAATAGTCAGCCGTTGGCAGAAGATTTTCTCGATGTGAAATTCCCGGAATCCGGCAAAAAAAGAAAATAGAGGCAATCTTCAGGTCAGCCGAATATGGATCGTCTTAGTGTTCATGTATTTCGAGAGCCCGGTCATCCCATAATCGCGGCCGAAGCCCGATTGCTTGTACCCACCGAACGGCGCGTTCAGCGATAGCTCGCCAAACGTATTCACCCACACCGTTCCCGCGGGAATCGACTTTGCTGCCAGCAACGCCTTGTTGATGTCGCTGGTGTGGACGGCGCCAGCAAGACCGTAGATCGGATGATTCGCCAAGGCGATCCCTTCCTCTACTTCGGAAAAGCTCTGCACAGCCAAGACGGGGCCAAACACCTCATTTAGGATCACCGCATTGTCGGGCTTAGTATTGCGTACAATCGTCGGCTTGAAGAAGACGCCGCCGTTGCCGGTTTCCTCCCGTTCGCCGCCCATCATGATCTCAGCTCCCGCTTTTTGGGCGTCTTTCAGGATGTCTGCGATGCGGACGCCTTGCTTTGCGGAGATGATCGGAGACAGCGTCGTATTCGTATCCCAGGTCGGTCCCGGCTTTGGATTTTTCATCCGCTGAGCGATTTTTTCCGTCAATTCGTCGCCGATCTTTTCGTCCACCACGAGTCTCGTCCCCGCGAAGCAGACCTGCCCCGCATTGAAGCAGATGCTTCCCGCGATACTGTCTGCGACTCGATCGAGACTGGGCGCGTCGCGGAACACAAGCTGCGGACTTTTCCCGCCAAGCTCAAGGCAAACGGGCTTCAATCCAGTGTTCGCTGCATCAATCATGACTTGCTTGCCGGTGGCCGTCGAACCAGTAAACGACACGTAGTTCACGAGAGGATGCCTGACAAGCGCGCTACCTGTCTCCGGACCGAGGCCGGGAAGAACTGCGAGCTGTCCCGCCGGGACGCCGGCTTCGTGAGCCAGTTCAGCAACCCGGAGAATGGAATAGGGTGTCAGCTCCGACGGTTTCAGGACAACGGCATTGCCTGCGGCAAGAGCCGGTCCGATTTTCAGAACCGCGAGCACGAGTGGCACATTCCAGGGTGATATGGCCGCGACGACGCCATAGGGCTCATGGACGACCATGCTTATCACCTTCTCCTCGGAAGCGAGAAGCTTGCCGTCCAGCTTGTCAATCGCTTCCGCGAAGAAGCGAATCACTTCTGCAGTGAAGCCAATATCGAAATGCCGCGTTTCATTGATGAGGCGGCAGGACGCGAGGGATTCCAAGCTCGCGATCTCCTCCACGTGCTTTTGGATCAAGTCGGCCCAGCGAAACAAAACTTTGGCTCGCTCGCGGGGTGGCAGCGATGCCCATCCGCTCGTTTTGAAGGCTTTCGCCGCTGCGGTAACAGCGCGGTCAACCAGGTTTGCGCTGGCTCCTCGCTCGGCGCGGATGACGTGGCCATCTGAGGGACGGAGGACTTCATATTCCGCACCATCGCCTGGAACGTACTGCCCTCCCAAGAAACATCCGGAAGGAGTTTTCAGTTGGTCCGGATTGAATCCAATCGTCTGCGTGGACATGGCTGCCTCATCCTTTCGCTTCCTTGATCCCCGGCCGCATTTCCCATGATGGCGTACTAGTAGCGAGCGAATTCTTTGCGGGCTATCTACTTTCCTGCAGCCCTCGAAGAGCGGGAGAAAGCCCCGCTTTCGGTGATTTGACAACTCATTTTCGCACAGCGCGCGACTGCCGTGTAGACGAAACCTCAGAGGACACGGATATCTCTTTGGAAAGAATGGTCGGGGCGAGTGGATTTGAACCACCGACCTCCTGGTCCCGAACCAGGCGCGCTAGCCAGGCTGCGCTACGCCCCGAACCTGAATGACATCGCCCAACAGTTTACTTGGGTTCGTACCGAACGGCAACTCAGCATCATTCGAACTATCCTTCGCGAAGCCGCCCATGCTTTGCGCCTCTCCGTATCGGTTGACTCGATCGCCACATGCGAGAAGTCGCCGGGGGCCGTGGAGAGCATCTAACTGAGTGGTAGAAAACACCTTTCCCTTTGCAGACGGGAAGGTGCTGGTGCAAAATAGTCGTGGTTTTGGCGACACGCGGTGCGGCCATAATCCGCAGTCGTGAACGGACTGCCAATATCCCAACCGGAGGATCGATGCTCGACAATGAAAAGTGCGTTCCGTCAGACGGTTCTGATTCACGTTCATCTGGTGAAGCTTCGTTCCAACGCGCGGCGCGGCTTCGTTCCGTTACGATTGTTCTAGCGGCTGCGATCGCTCTTGCAGTGCTGGGATTTGCATCGCGGGCGGGAGCCAAACCTCCAGCCGACGATGCCGCCGGCGCAACCACGTACAAGTCCAACTGCGTGGTTTGCCATGCCGCCGATGGTACCGGCTCGCCCACTGGTAAGGCCCTCATGGCGCCCGACCTCCATTCCGACGCCGTTCAGAAGATGACGGTGGCGCAAATGGAAACCCAGGTCTCGGACGGTAAGAACAACATGCCGCCGTTCAAGAACACCTTGAGCAAGGAGCAAATTGAGGGTGTGGTGGCCTACGTTCGCACCACCTTCGGCAAGAAGAAGTAGCAATTCCCATCGATCGCACCGCGTGCGTTGCCAAATTATCTTCCGGTGACGCACGCGAGCAAACGGCGAATTCCTTCTCCGAACTGATCCGATGGGGTCAGCAAGCTGACAACCAAATATCCTTCGCCCGCGAATTCGTAAAAATGTCCCGGCTGCACCAAAACCGAGTGCTCCTCAAGCAGCCGTATTGAAAGCTCTTCGTCCGATTGCACGGCCGGCACACGCAGCACCGCGTACCATCCCCCTTCGATTTCGAGACGGGAAACGAGCTTCGGCCCCGCGAGCTTTTCATCCAATTGCGCCAAATTTGCAGCGATCCGATCGAGAAGTTGCCGCTGCATGTTTTCGCGCTGGCTTAGTAGCGCTGGCAGGGCAAGTTGTATAGGCGCGCCAAGCGAAAGATATGTGTCGGAAATGATTTCCAGGCGAGCCATCGCGTCGCGCACGAGCGCATCCGGACCGCTCGCGGCGATCCACCCCACCTTCATTTGCGGCAATGCTGCAATTTTGCTCAGTCCACTTAGAACGAATGTGAGCGCATGATTGCTGGAAATAAAACTGCCGTGTCGTTTTCGCCGCGAGTTCCCCGGTCGGATTTCGTAGTCGAGAAACACTTCGTCAACCACGAGCGCGAGATTACGCTCCCGGCAAATGCTCTGTAACTTCTCGGCCTCCTCAGCCCCAATGAAGTTTCCCGTGGGATTATTGGGGTGTACCAGCAGGATCGCTCGCGTTCGCGCGCTGATGGCCTTTTGCAACCCCTCAAAGTCAATCTGCCAGCCATGGTCGTAAACGAGACGAAACGGAGAAATTTTCACATCCTGTATCGTCGCGAGAAAATCGAACAGCGGATAGCTCGGCTGGGCAATTGCAATTTCGTCTCCGGGCTCGCACAGCAGCCGAAAAAGAAACGAGTACGCCTCGCTCGTACCAGTGGTCAGGATCAACCGGTCGGGATTGAGATAAGTAGCGGGGTTCTTTTGCTTGTAATACTCAAGCACGGCCGCGCGGGCGGACGCGAGGCCCTTCGGCTCGGGTTCGTGCTGAAGCGCTTCTTTCGTGTGTAGAGCTGCGAGGATCGCGACTTCGTCATACTGGAAACCGCACGTCGTGGGATTCGAGGCGGTAAGGTCGAGAACTGACTTACCGCTCTGCTTGTGGCGGCGCAGAGCCTGGGTGTAGGCATTTTCCTCAAGTTTCCAATCAGTGCGCTTCGAAAACATGGTTCACGAGGAAGCAGACGGCGCGCCGCCCAGAATCATATAGGTCACGAGCGCCGTGCCGATCGCCCGAGATTGTCCGTCAGCGAGATCCACTCGGCCGATGCACAGAGTTGAGCCGACTCGAAGCAGGCGTGAGCGCGCGAAGATACGGCCTTCTTTCACCGGGCGAAAATAGTTAATTTTCATCTCTACCGTGGTGATGGGGCGATGATCGCCAAGATGACGATGGAGCGCGATCCCGACCGCCGCATCGGCGAGAGCTGCGCTGACGCCTCCATGGAGCACCCTTGCGCTATTCAACAAACGCCGCACGATTTTGCATTCGATGGTGACGCCGTCGCGATGCGTCCGAGAGACCTGCATTCCGAGGAGCTTGTTGAACGGGATGTCATCGAGGACCCGGCGCGTCTCGTTGACGGTCAGCTTTCGATGGCTCATTAAAGTACGCGTTCGTGAGCGTAACCGGAGGCTTCGAGAGCCGCCATGAGTTCCGCGATATTCTCCGGCCCGCGCGTCTCCATAGTGATATCAATCACGGTGTCGCCGAGCAGCACCCCGTAGTATGCGCGATCGTAATTTGTCTCCACGATGTTCGCCTTCTGCCCGGCGATTACACCCGCGAGCCTCTCGAGCGCTCCCGGATGATCGGGAAGATGGATGCGCAATCGAACCAGCCGGCCGTCCTTCACCAAACCGCGCTCGATGATGCGTGAGAGCAGCGAAACGTCGATATTTCCGCCGCCGATAAAGACCCCGACCCGTTTGCCACTAAATGATATTTTACGTTGCAGCACAGCAGCCGTGGCCACAGCTCCGGCGCCTTCGGTAAGCGTTTTCTCCTTTTCGAGCAGCAGGAGAATCGCATTGGCGATCTCTTCTTCGTCCACCGTAACGATATCGTCCACGTATCGCTGCACCAGCGGAAACGTGAGTGCTCCCGCGCAACGAACGGCGATTCCCTCCGCGATAGTAACCTTCGGAGGCAAAGTGACCAGCGAGCCGTGCTCAATGGCTGCCTTCATGGAGGGCAGTTTCGACGTTTGCACGCCGATTATCCTGACTTTCGGGTTGGTTTCCTTGACCGCACAAGCAACGCCGCCGATCAGACCACCCCCGCCGATGGGGACAACGAGAACGTCGATATCGCCCTGCTGCTCAAGCATCTCAAGGCCCAGGCTTCCCTGCCCCGAAATCACCGCTTCGTCGTCGAATGGATGAATGAACGTCAGACCCCGCCGCTCGCAGCGGCGCAAGGCTTCTTGGCAGGTTTCGTCGTAATTCGTGCCGGAGAGAACGACGTCGGCGCCGTAGTCGCGCGTGGCCGATACCTTCACGATCGGCGTCGTGAGCGGCATGCAAATCTGCGCCGCGATTCCGCGCTTGGTCGCGTGATACGCAACGGCTTGAGCATGATTGCCGGCGGATGCTGCGATCACTCCCTTTCGACGTTCGTCTTCCGTGAGAAGAAGAATCTTGTTGAGCGCTCCCCGTTCCTTATAGGAGCCGGTCATCTGAAGATTTTCCAGCTTGAAATAAATCGTGTTGCCGGTCAGCTTGGAAAAAGTCTCCGAGCGTACGAATGGCGACATGAATATCGAATCGCGGATTCGCCCGACGGCGGCCTTGATCGTTTGAAGTGTAACCATAGTCGAAAACGCCCCACGTCTGCGGCGCAACCGTCCTATTGTATATGGACGAGCGAGCCGCGCGAGCCGGAAAACGCGAGCGCGCGCCTCGATCGTCATCCGCGAGCCGCTGCACTTCGATCTTCGTGTGATGCGATGGACAACCTTCCGCCGCACTTTGCACCCGTGTTACACAGTAATGAATATTTGGTGACATCGCACGATGAGTTCTCGATGTAATTCGTATTTGTTCCCGGCAAGTTTCGTGTTATGAGTGCACGGCAAATCGGCGCGGGCGTCGCCGCTATTTCGAAGTTTTCAGCTTTGGGCCCCCAATCACGAGACGACAGGAGATGCCTAGATGGCTACTTCGCAGGCGGCTGGGCTCGATCACACGGACTCGACCTCGGTTTTCAATCGCTGGTTGATTCCGGTAGCGGCCGTCGCAATTCATATTTGCATCGGTTCGGTCTATGCGTGGAGCACGTTTAACCGCCCGATCAAAGCGCTGTTCCCGACGTCATCCTGGTGGTTCAGTCCGCCATATACGACTTTCACGACTGCGCTCGTGCTGCTCGGATTAAGCGCGGCTTTTGGAGGGCCCTGGGTGGAACGGCGCGGCCCGCGCGCGGCGGGCACCGCCGCAGCATTGTTCTTCGGCAGCGGACTGGTGATCGGCGGCATCGGTCTTGCTCTCCGGCAATCCGTACTGGTCTGGATCGGAATGGGAATTATTGGCGGGATCGGCTGCGGGCTCGGTTATATCGCCCCGGTCAGCACGCTAGTGAAATGGTTTCCGGACAGGCGCGGGATGGCGACTGGCATGGCCATCATGGGATTCGGCGGCGGAGCGTTTCTCGCGGGATATCTCAACGTATATTTCATGCGTCTTTTTGGCGTGGCCCACACGATGATGATTCTCGGCGTTACGTATTTCGTCATCATGATGATCGGCGCGCGCATTATTCGCCGGCCTCCCCAAGGCTGGAAACCCACGGGCTGGACTCCTCCCGCGCAGACGAACACGATGATTACGACTCACAGCGTTAGCAGGAACGCGGCGCTCGGCACGGTGCAGTTTTATCTGCTCTGGGGCATTCTCTTTATCAACGTGACGGCAGGAATTGGAATTCTCGCGCAGGCTTCGCCGATGATGCAGGACATGTTTCGCAAGACGGCGCTCGAAGCGGGTGTGGTCGTCTCTCTTATTAGTCTTTTCAACGCGGGAGGGCGATTCTTCTGGGCGTCGCTTTCCGATTACATCGGCCGCCGCGCGACCTACCTAACTTTCTTCGTTGTTCAGTTCGGGCTCTTCCTGCTGATTCCCGGATTCGCTGCAAAGGGTGAATGGTTGATATTCGAAGCGGCGATCTTTACGGTGTTTACGATGTACGGAGGCGGTTTTTCCACCGTTCCTGCTTTTCTGGCGGACATCTTCGGCGAAGACAATGTTGGGGCTATTCACGGCGCGATTCTTACGGCATGGAGCGCGGCCGCCGTCGCGGGCCCGGTCATCATTACGCAGCTCTCGGAACGCGCCAAGGCCGGTCTTGCTCCCGGGGAAAGCCGCGTCCACATCTACGATCAACCGCTGCGCGTGCTTGCGATCCTGCTGGTCGGAGGTTTCGTCCTGACGCTACTCGTCCGGCCACTGAAGCATAAATCGGCGACGCCTTAGAGCAGACGCACGACATGCCGGACGCTAGTTCACTGGCTGAACCGAATCCAACAGTCCGAAGAATCCCTCCGCGAGAGTCGGATGGATGAAAACAGCGCCCTTGAGGACAGTGTACGGTGCGTTCGCGAGAATCATCGCGCCAAGAATCTGCACCAGTTCCCCGCCCTCTATTCCCAAAATTGACGCGCCTAAAATTCGATCGGTTTCCGCATCCACAATGATCTTCATGAAGCCTTCCGTCTCGCCGCGTTCAATCGCCCGTGGCACGTAGGCCATCGGATATGTTCCGATTTTCAACCTGCGGCCCGTAGCGCGGGCCTCTTTCTCCGTCATACCCACACGACCCAGCTGCGGATCGGTGAACAACGAATAAGGAACATAGCGATTCTCGATGCTCAGATTCTTGCCGTCAATAATGTTGGCGTACACGATCTGATAATCGTTGTAAGAAATGTGAGTGAAGGCGGGGCCACCCTTCACATCGCCCAGCGCCCAAATGCCCGGCACCGTGGTTTCCAGCCGGCCATTCACTTTGACGTATCCGCGCGCGTCGAGCTCCACTCCTGCCTTGTCGAGGCCGAGGTCGTCCGTATTAGGCCGGCGACCCGTGGCCGCGAGCAGGTGGGTGCCGGTAATGGTTGCGATCTTTTCGGCGGTCGTGATCGTGACGGCGATCCGGCCCTGCTGCTTTTCAACTTTGGTGGGATTCGAGCTCATGCGAAATTCGACGCCTTCCGCTTCAAGCGCTTTGCGCAGCCCCTCGGCGACGTCGGCGTCCTCACGCGCCAGCAGTTGATTTCCCTGTTGAATCACGGTGACGCGGCTGCCAAAGCGTCGAAACATCTGCCCGAACTCAAGGCCAACATAGCCGCCGCCCAGCACGACCAAGTGTTCGGGAATTTCCTGCAATTCCATCAGCGATTCGTTGGTCAGATATCCGGTTGTTTCAAGACCCTCCAGACGAGGCGGATTGGGCCGCGTGCCCACGTTGATAAATATGCGCTCTCCCTCGATGATGTCGTCGGCTATTTGAAGCTTTCGCGACGCGAGAAAACGGGCGTGGCCGCGGTAAAGATGTAGATTGGGGCGCTGCTCGACCTTTCGCTCGAGACCTTCTCGAAAACTCAGCACCACGGCGTTCTTGCGAGCGACCACAGCGGGAAGATCCACGCTAACATTATCGGCTTTCACGCCCCAGCGAGAGGCGTTTCGCGCGTAGTGCGCCACCTGCGCGGATGCGACCATCGTTTTCGTCGGCGTACAGCCTGTGTTGATGCAAGTTCCGCCGAGGTACGACTTTTCGATCAAGGCCACCGTCCAGCCATGGTCCGCCAGAGCGTATGCGAGCGGATTGCCTCCCTGGCCCGAACCGATCACAATCGCGTCAAATCTCATCTTGGGTCCTTCCTGTTTACTTCGCCCGCCAGATTCCCTACCATAAGCGGTGTTCCCGCATAACAGCAACTCATGACCTCACCCGTCGAGGCGACAGCGAACTATGTCTAGCGGTCCAAGGCTTGTCGTAGTTGATCCGAACGGCACGCGCCGCGATGTCGCCATTGCCAACTTCCCGTTCCGTATCGGCCGCCAGGCAGGAAATGAACTCACGCTGCGAGACAGCCGCGTGAGCCGGCAACAGGCCCAGATCACAGACGTCAGCGGGACGATGGTACTCGAAGATATGGGCAGCAGCCACGGCACTTTCGTGAATGGGGAAAAAATCGTCCGCCACGAGCTGAAGGTAAGCGACCAAATAGATTTTGGGGTGCCGGATTCCTATCGAGTCATCTACGTCGGTGAGGGCGCGACAATTGACGAACTCGTCGAACGCATCGAAGCCCCGGCTCCATCTGAAGCGGGCGCGCGCGAACTTCACCATTTGGGCGTCCTCCTCGATGTCGCCAGGTCTCTTAGCTCCGGCCTTTCACTCGAAGACATTCTGTCGAGCGTCGTGGATGCAGCCATAGCGGTAACGCGAACGGAGCGTGGCGTGCTGTTGCTGGCGAATCCCGCGGGCCAATTGGAAACGGCCGTGGCGCGGAACGCCCAACGCGGCACTCTTCGTCCCGAAGAGATGCAGGTGTCGCAGGGTGTGGTCAAGCGCGTCGCAAGCTCGCGGCGCGAATTGGTGGTCGGCGATACGATCGCGGACGCGGCGGATGGGGGGCGCATGAACCAGGGGGAAAGTATCACGCGCCTGGATCTCCATACCGTCGTGGCGATTCCTATCGATAAGAAACCCGTGATCGAAGCGATTGACGCCACGGTAGCGGCCCGACAGAGCGAACTGCTCGGAATTCTATACCTCGATAGCCGGGCTCCTTCCAGCACGTTTTCAGCGCTCGATCGCGAAGTGGTGCGAACGCTCGCCCATGAAGCCGCCACGCTGATCGAGAACGCGAGATTGTTTGCGGCTGGGCGGGTCAAAGCGAGGCTCGATCACGACATTGAAATCGCCAGCAAGATTCAGCTGGGACTGCTCCCAAAGGAATTGCCGAATTTGCCGCACGTCGCGATGGCAGGCTCCACGCTCGCATGCTATTCGGTCGGAGGCGACTGCTTCGACGTGATCGAATTGGATGGAGGGAGGCATGGATTTTTCCTGGGAGATATTTCTGGCAAGGGGATTCCGGCGGCGCTGCTCGCGACCTTGCTACAGGGGATTTTCTACACCACCGCCTCGATGGACATCGAGATCACCGGCGTCTTTTCGCGCGTAAATCGCTATCTCTGCGAACGCGCCGGCGGGGACCGCTATGCGACGGTTTTTTATGGCGTTCTCGACAAGACCGGCGCTTTCCAATACGTCAACGCGGGCCACGTTCCTCCGCTTATTCGTCGCAGCTCAGGCGCCATCGAGAGGCTCGATCTTGCGAGTTTCCCGGTTGGAATGTTTCCGGAAGCGGAATATGAGAGCGCCGCAGTGAAGTTGGAAAAGGACGACTTTCTCGTGATCTACACCGACGGCGTTTCCGAGGCGGTGAATGTTAAGACGGAGATGTTCGAAGAAGAGCGGTTGCAACAAGTCCTTCAGAATTTCAAGGGGCAAACCGTCGAGGAACTTGCGGAAGCCATTCGCGAAAGTGTGAGGGTATTTTCGGAAGGCGCTGCACAGTCCGACGACATCACAATCCTCGTAGTGCAGTATAAGGGAGCAGTCAGCTGAGCCTGCTGGGCGACGAATTCCCCGTCCAGGCTACTCCCGCGAGTCGCGGGGCTGTTTCACGCACTTCGCCGTAACATTATGGTTGCACGATATGAGAACGTGCAGGATAATCCAAGAATTCATAGCGCACGCAACCAGCAATTTTCCACGGTTTTCGTCAGATGAATTGCCCTCAGTGCACGACCGCAAATCCTGATTTTGCCGAGTCTTGCAGTCACTGCGGCACGCCCATGCCGATCAGCGACTCGGCTACTATCCGTGTGGTGGATCCCACCGCCCTCTCCGCGGGCACCGATTTCGGCACCCGCTACCGGATCGAAGCGCTGCTTGGCCAGGGCGGAATGGGCCGAGTCTACAAGGCATACGACAAGACGCTCGACCGCACGGTGGCTCTCAAAGTGGTGCGCCAAGGCGTGATGGCCGACGGCGAAGCCCTCAACCGGTTTAAGCAGGAACTTCTTCTTGCCAGCAAGATTTCGCACACCAACGTCCTGCGCATCCACGATATGGGCGAGGTCGGCGAGGTGAAATTCATTACGATGGCCTTTGTGGACGGGCCGGATCTCCACCATATTCTGCAAGAGACTCCGAAGCTGCCCTTTGACCGCGTCGTGAATTTCGCGCAGCAGCTCGCCTCGGCTCTCGCGGCCGCCCAGGCCGAAGGCGTAATCCACCGCGACCTGAAGCCTCAAAACATACTGGTGGGCAAAGGGGACCACCTCTACGTCTCCGACTTTGGCTTGGCGAGGTCATTCGAAGAAAGCGCAGTCCAGATGACCCGCACGGGCGCCTTTATGGGCACGCCTCGCTACATGTCTCCGGAACAGGTGGAGGGCAAACCTGCGGACCTACGGAGCGACCTGTACGCCTATGGCCTAATTCTCTACGAGATGGTAACGGGCAATGTGCCGTTTACCGGAGAATCCACGCTCAAAGTCATGTATCAACGGATTCAGGAAAAACCCAAGAGCCCCAAGACGATCAACCCGGATCTGCCAAACTGGTTCGTCCAGGTGATCATGCGCTGCCTTGAAAGAGATCCGGCGGTGCGCTACCAGCGAGCCGACGAGATCGTGCTTGATTTGCAAGGCGCGAGATCGACGGTCTCCACCACCCGCGGCGGTGGAGGGACCACACGCACTGTTCAGATTCAAATTCCTGAATTCACCGACAAGCGCTGGACTCTGGCAGCCGCGGGCGTTGCGCTACTCCTGGTGGTGGGCCTCGTTTTCGCCGTTCCCTACACCCGGCACATGATTCCGGGCTTCAAGGGTCCGAAAACCGGCCCGGTCTCGGGCGTGCCTCCCATCGAGAGTGGCCGATTCGTTGCCGTTCTGCCGTTGCAAGTGCTGGGGGATGAATCGCAGCTCGGATACCTCGCCCAAGGTATTCAGGAAGCCCTTTCGACCAAGTTGTTTCAGTTGAAGGATATTCGGGTGACGGGTACGGATGCCGCTTCCAAAGTGGACCAGAAACAGCCCCTGGTGAAGATCGGAGAGGCGCTCGGCGCCAACATGGTTGTGCAAGGAACCATGCAAGGCTCGGGAGATAAGATCCGCATCATCCTGAAACTTGAGGACGTCGCTGATAACAAGGAGCTTTGGAGCCAGCAATTCGATGGTGTCACGGGCGATCTCTTCACGCTTGAAGACGAAATCTACAATCCCCTCGTCTCGGCGCTGAACGTGAATCCAACCAACGACGAACGCGCGAATGCCGGTGTCCATGCTACGGAAAATATCGCAGCCTATGATTTGTACCTGAAGGGCCGGAACGCCATGCGCGGGCAGCAGGACCCGAAGAACGTCGAAGCGGCAATGAACTTCTACCAGGACGCGCTAAAGAATGATCCCGGCTTCGCCCTGGCATACGCGGGACTTTCTGAAGCCAGCTTGGTTAACTATCGGGAGAAAAAGGACGCTTTCTGGGCCCAGAAGGCGCTCGCGGCAGCGCAGCAGGCGGAGCGCTTGAACGACAATTCGGCGGAAGTGCACTTTGTTCTCGGCCGAGTCTACTTGGGCACGGGAAAGACGGCGGAGGCGATCGCGGAGATGAAGCGTGCACTCGTCATCGAGCCGAATTCGGACGACGGCTATGCAGGATTGGGAAGGGCTTACTTGGCACTTGGGGAAAAAGAGCAGGCCCTTCAAGCGTACGAGAAGGCCGTCCAGATCAATTCCTACTATTGGTACAACTACAATCAGCTGGGCAATGCCTACTCAGAAACGGGAGACTACGAGAAGGCCCTGGCTGCATATAAACGCGTGACCGAGCTCGAACCGGACAATTCTTTCGGCTATCTGAATCTCGGAGTGGTTTATTTCGACCAAGGAAAATACGAGCAAGCGATTCCCTACTTTCAAAAGTCTCTTCAGATACAACCGAGCTACCTGGCGTATTCGAACCTCGGCTCGGCGTATTTCTACCTGAAAAAGTACCCGGATTCGGTGCCGATGTTTGAAAAAGCCGTCGAATTGAATCCCAACGACCAATTGTTCATGGGGAATCTGGGAGACGCGTATCGCTGGTCAGGGCAGCGCGACAAGGCAAATGCTACCTACGACAAGGCCATCGCTCTCGCGTACAAAGAGCTCGAAGTAAACCCCAAGAGTACTGACGCGTTGCAAGGCCTGGCAATGTATTACGCGAAGAAGGGGAACGCTGCGCAGTCACTTGAATTCATCCGCCGCGCACGATCGATCAATGCAGCCGATGTGGGCCTGATGTACACCGAAGCCGTGGTAGATGCGCTGGCGAACCGCCCAGACGACGCAGTGAAATCACTTCGAGCGGCATTCGGCAAGGGATATACAGTGCAGGAAGCACAAAACGACCCTGAGCTGGCTACGCTTCAGGGTCGTCCTGAGTTCTCGAAGCTAGTGGCAGAGTTCAGTAAAACCAAATAGAACGGCTTTACTGGGCCTGCTGAAAGATTCGCTTGCGGGTCAATCCCAGAAGAGCGATCAAGCCCAGCCCCAGCATAGGAAGCGTCCCCGGCTCAGGTACATTGGCTACTGCGGAAGTCGTCAGACCGCCAGTGAATCCTTCAAGATCCAAGAAGAACGCTTGACCAAATTGAACGGTTCCCATCTCCGAAAATTACGACCGTGCCATTGCCTCCATCGCTCTTCGCACTGCAACTTCCGAAGAGTTGGGGCTCGTTTGGAATCGTGCAGATTGACTCGTCCACTGAGTCCAGAGGCACATTGGGAAGCTCAAATATCAGCCCGTCGATGACCTGGCCCTGGCCGTTGATTTCGTACTCATTCTGGAAGTAGCATGACGGCGAGGAAAAGGAAAAGTTGCCCTCTGCCAGTCCGCATGGAGAGCTGCCGTCATTCGGGTCGGCCGGGCAGGTTCCACTAAGGCACGAGATGCTGAAAAGGTTCGTGACAATTGGGGCCGCGACTTCACCGGGGAGAGGTGGGTCTCCGGCGGTTCTGACGATTGGGTCACCCGGCGGCAGGCCATCAGCCTTCGCGACCGTAGCCAACATCGGCAACGACAACGCGACCAGCGCCCCCACTATAAACAGTCGGCTCAACTTCATCTCCACACCTCCGTAAATTCCCTGCGCGATAACCCCTGCACGCAGTATGCCATTCCGCGGCGTCCGAGTTCTTCGATAAACCACTTATTTGCAACACGAATATCTGGACTTAGAAAGCATAACTTTAACATGTGCAAACTCTTGCGTATTGTTGACCATTCACAATCACTTGGGCCGGGGAGCCTCAGAGGACTATTCACTCGAAATAGTTCGACGAACTGGCTGCCAGGCTCCTGCAATCGGCACCAGATGCGCCAGTTTTAACATGATTTTAACTCTTGGAGCTTTAATGTTCCGTTACAATCCCCAGCCATGGCATTGGAAAATCTCCAGATAGTTGCCTCTGACGGGTCGCGCACAGGGCAGCGGATCTTGCGGATGGCGGGCCCGCTGAGCATCCACACGGTGTTCGAGTTTCAGAACCTGGTGCGTGCGGAGTCCTCACCCGACGTGATTATTGACTTCAGCGGCGTGCCTTACATAGATTCCGCCGGCCTCGGTGCTTTGGTAGGCGCTCACCTTTCGGCGCAGAAGTCCCGCCGAAAGCTCTCGTTTGCGGCCATGAACACCCAGGCGATCGCGCTGCTTGAGATGACGCGCCTCCGTTCCCTGTTCGCGATCTACTCGACTCTCGAAGAAGCCAAATCGGCACCCCTCTAAGTCCTACGAAAACTCAGTCCGGGCCAGGATAACCAGCAGTCGCTGGCAACATAGGGGATAGCAGAGTATGAAAGGTAACCGAGTGGGCCACGACTGACCG
This sequence comes from uncultured Acidobacteriota bacterium, assembly GCA_963818605.1. Taxonomy (GTDB): domain Bacteria; phylum Acidobacteriota; class Terriglobia; order Acidiferrales; family UBA7541; genus Palsa-295. The sequence goes on along the minus strand of CAWFSW010000011.1, from coordinate 212,345 downwards.
ATACGTCAAAAGAGAGCCCCGGAAAATCCCCGAAACGGAGCGACTCCATCGACTAATGGACGTGCGAGTCCACGCTTTTCACGGAGGGGAGTGGTCGGGGCGTCCGGATTTGAACCGGAGACCTCCTGCGCCCAAGGCAGTTGCAAAAAATCTATCTTGTTGGTCCGTCTAGCTTTGTTCTACGTCATGGTACACGGTTTTGGACCTAATTTGGCAGTTGTTGGACCCAAGTTGGACCCAACTTTTGGGATGATTCTTACGTTGAACCACCTGCACCCAAGTCATCACCGTCAACTGTGCGATTAGCTGCTCTCGACTACATGGTCGTGCGGCGTGGATTTTCTGGGCTTGCCCCAATAGCTGTCCAACTTGTGGCCCTGGAGAGATACCGAACGCTTCCATGATGTCTCTTCCCGTTATGGGAAGGACAGGGGTAAGTACGGACAGGAGCGCTCGTTCAATCAGCCTCCGCGCTTCAGTGCGGAACTCGTAATTTGGTTGAAGCAAGCTTAATTCTTGCTCCCATTGGTCGTAGAAACGGGCTCTTATCCTGACAGCGTCGATATTCTCTCTTCCCATGTCGATCGCTACCTCGGTTATCAAAATGTCGAACTGAGCGGGGGAATGACTTTTATTAACTCGGCTCACCCACTCGCGACAAATCGCTTCCCGAGATTCATCGCCCTCGATTCCTCTCACAGAGGCCGCCAGCGCTTCCACAAAGTGCAAAGCTTCAGATAGCAGCGCAAGCAGACACGTCAGCCATTGTTCCTCCGTTCCAGGCAAAGGCGTGCCACACTTCTCCCGCAGCCAGTCCTCAGAGATCTCTTGAACTCCCTTGTCGTGATCATGCCTCGGATTCAAATTGTGCTGGAGGTAGGTACGTAAGCTCTTCACTAGCAGAAAATGCTTCATACAGTGTGAAAGCTGGCCACTCGTGTATACATCTAGTTTGTCTTGCAGGAATCTGACACCCACCTTGCCGACTTCATTGTAGAGAACGAAGAGATACGAAACCGTTCGCAGGAAGCCCAGCTCCGCAGGTGTAAATCGAGGCACTCTCAAAGATACTGGTTCGAAAACAGCAAGAGACACCACATCCAATCGAGCAGCAACATGGTTCATCTCTTCAATTTGGGAGATCACTTGATACATCAAGCCGTCTGGTGTTGGTTTGTCCATGACCGACGGTCCCTATGCCTTGGAGTAGCCGATCGGGTCGGCTATGGGGCCAAGAAAATTAAAGGCAATATGAAATTCGCCCAAGGTTGCGTTAGTTCTGAGATCGGTTCTAAAGTCCCTGGGAATGAATGTAATCCTCTGCATCAATTCTTCTACGTACACCTCTCCTCTGGTGCCTTCGGCAAATATCCGCGATACGGTTCCGTGAAATTTTCGAGGCTCTCCGGTTTCGGCACTTGCTAGGTAACTACGAATGATTCTGCGGCGACCGCGCACTAGCTCTGAATCCCTCTGCAGGTTCCGGAACACTTCGAGGGATCTGACAATGTCGCCCAAATGAAATAGCGCCAATCCTTTCAAAAACGCAAGAACAACGGGACGCTGCGATTCCCTTGTCGCCTCCTGTATCCCCACGAGTTCATGCAATTTCTGCCATTGAACTTGATTTAGTCGAAGCGAGGTTCGCTCGCCAACGAAGAACCTCGTCCTGGTGTTGATCATCCACCACAAATCCAGCATCAGGTCCAAACATCGTACGTCTGTTGCTATTTCACGGCTGTGTTGTTCCAAATACGTATACGCTGAGAGGAGTCTTGGATCGTCTAGGTTCATCGAGTCTTTTGATTCCCTCGATAGACCCGATATTCTCAGTGCGCGAAGGAAATAACCGGCACGGGAGCCAGTTTTCTCAAGTTCGCTAAATGCATCGGCCTCCATATCCTCCATGTCAAGCAACTGCGCGTACTGAAGACGGCGTTGCTGAAAGTTCTCTTGCTGACTTGGGTCGAGATCAGCGGAGTCTGTTACCTGAAAAGCGTGTAACACATCGGCGAGGGACTCCGCCTTTGTCTGTTCGTCCAATAAACTGAGATCGAGGATATCGCGCGTTGCCCACGCGAGTACATCGATTGCGTGATAGTTCGAAGAATCGATGAGTCGTGCCTCGTGAATTGTCTTGCGCGCTGAATTGAAAAGCTCGACAGCCTCCTTCGGAGATTGACTCTTATGTTTCGCGTTCGAAGCGAGGGCTGCCGCAAGTTCAACAAGAAGGAAGGTTTGAAGCCTTCGATTCTTCTTGTCTGCAACAATCAACTCCAGTGCTTGATGCAAGATCGGTTGAACTTCATCAAATGCGTCGTCAACTGACTGGTCCCTTATTCCCAGAATGTCCTGACTCTTCGCCCATTCACGGAGTAGGTTAGCTTCTTGAAGCATTATGCGCGGGTTTGTGACCCCCAAACTTTCTCGAAGTTGCCGCAGGACATGAGATAACTCGCGAAGATATGAAACGAACCGATGCCCTTGATGCGTGACAGCGCGGACGAGCTCGACCGCAAAACTGACCTCTCTGTCCTCACCAAATCCCGTTCCTGATTCACGCACAGCGAGCAGCAAGCGCTTGATGTAGTCCACTTCGAGCTTAGCGCCTCCCAATCTACTCTGTACGACCAGTGTGGCCTCAAGGCCATTCCGCGACCCGACTTCAACGTTGCCAACGGCATCTTCAAACCACTGAAAGAAATCCGTACCCTCGAATAGGCTCGGCAGTCGCCATGATGTCCTCTTCCCCCACGCGCGGATTAGTAGTTCGAGCGGAACCGTTAGACCAAACTGTCCAGGAACCATCACGAGATTGGTAAAATCTTGCATTTCCGTGACCACCTCGCCGTCAACCGTTCTGGTGGTCGTAAGGGCTTCCGTTGAGATTAGACCTGCAATCAATAGCGCTTGTTCCAGAGCTGTTCTTGCCGAAACCTTCTCTGGTGGTTGTTGGGATTTCTCCGTGACGTGCTGCTCAGCATGGGAGGCCTCTCCGCTCACGCCGGTACGAATTCGAGAGCGAGTCTCCGGAAGTAACCTGTAAAGAGTCACAAGAAATGATTCGTCTGCCTGGGAAACCCTTTCGAGAATCGCTTCAATGCCCGGATCTAACGACAACAAAAAGCGGCGAAGCTCTGTTATCTCCTCGGATAAGAGTTCCGCTGGGGCCTTCACGAACCTGGTTTCATGGGTGTATTTTTCGGATATCCCATAACAACTGCCAACAAGAACAACCTTGCGGCCTCTACTCGTCAGGTAATTCAGGCAGTCGGCATAATCTTCTTGATTGACCATTCCGTCCCAGATAACGAGGGAAGCTGGCGCACCCGTGTCCTCTGCCCACTTGCAAAAGCGGTCGATATCAGCTGGCAAGGGCCTCTGCAACCTTCGTTCTATAAATAGAACTGGGTTTTTGAGGTTTCGTCTCGTGGCAAAAGCGAGATGTCCTAGAGCAACCGTCTTTCCTGTCCCTGTTTGGCCGTGAAGAATGATCGGTTTGTCAGCCAATCGATTTTGGGCTAGCTGATCTTCAACCTGTTTTCTAAGGGCCTTCTCGTACTTGCGCACAAAGGCAAAACCTCGCGCAAAAGCTGCCCATTGAGGTCTTCCATCTGCGTTTGCTAAAAAGTTTCTAAATTCTCTATACCGAGCCTCATCCGAAAGGGCGGGCCCTTCGACGAGCACGGTGTCGTCCAAGACGATTGCGGACCGAACACTTTGTACCCAGATGTCATGCGGAACCGTAGCGACCTTGTCGCCTATCGAAACGCGCCGACCGAGCCGTTCTTCTTCTGGGGGCAACCCGAGCTTGAGAAATCCTGATTCTTGGCCCCTTAGCATTGCTTCTGCCAAGCCTGTCGAATGAAAGATCAGCTTTCCTGCACCAACGAGTTGTCTTGCGTCGGGATGATTGATGAGTTCATTCGACGCTCTAAAAATGTGGGTCTGCTGGGGGCCGAGTAGATCGATAATTGGAAAGAGTTCTTCGGGTGAAAACCAATCGTGTTCGGAGTATCCCTCAATGACCAGTGTTCCTTTGGGGGTGATTATTTCTGGGATGCGGCGGGCGAGGGCAACCGCGACTTGCTTCCTCTTTCTCCACTCAAAAGATGTTAACGGCGGGCGCTGTTCGTCATCCGACCTATTCACGCAGCCGAACAGAAAAGTGCAATGCAGTTTGAATCGGTTACGAGGGTCGCTTGGCTTATAGCTCTCATCGAATATTGGCTGAAGTTCACGCCATTCTTTTCGAAACGTCGGATACCAAACGACATCGATCGCTGACGTATAGAGAGAACTCCAAACAAAATCTGAGATTATCTTCGTCGATTCTGACGCTGAGAAACGCTTGCACCTCTCGTGCATCCACGCAAGTGCTGCCGCAGGCGCTTTTCCTGCCTCGCCTTCGAAGATTTGATGATAGTTGAGGGATTGGTTTCCACCGCCTCCATACTTTCTCAGTACCTCGGAAAGGAATGGATCTTGACCAGATTCGATAGCCAGATGCCTCTGACCCAAGAACAGTAGGGCCGGTCCTCGCTTTAGGTGCTCATAGAACTTATCCAGTTCATCGCCCATCTGGTGTCCCCTCACAGTCTCGCTGACACGCAGCCGCATTTTAATTGATGTATCAAAGTATTACGAACCATATAGTTGCGTGCCGGATGTTTTTCGGTGTCGTCGTTCTTAAGAGCGAGGCCCTGGTCCCTGTGCGGTGGCAGATTCAATCGGTTAGAACACAGACACTCTTTTTGGTTTGATGTCGATGCCGACCAATTGTCACAGCCCGGTCAAGAAAATCTTCGAGATCGATTACGGTCTGCTGAACAAGAGCGTGGATAGCTTCGAGAAGAAGACGGACGCATTCGAGCGATGCCTGGTATTCCTGGAGTTAGACGGGACAGAGCCAGACCGTTCGCCCTTCGTATCGCCTTTTCGATCTTGGACTGGTCAACGAAAGGAAAAGCCTATATAGTTTCGTTTAGCCAATTCCTAACGAAACGATGGTTTTGTGATGCCAACGCTAACGAAACCCAATAGCCGCCTCGGGAACTACGTCCTCAAAACCTTCAAGGACGAGTCTTTCCGGGCCTATGTGCTGCCGCCATTGCCACCGGAGCCGCCGCTAGTCCTCCAGCCGCTCTTGCCCCTCCTTGAACAGGCAAACCAAGCCCTTGGACGCCTGGACGGGCTCGCGTCCATTTTGCCCGACCCATCGCTATTCATCTACCTGTACGTTCGCAAGGAAGCCGTGCTCTCTTCGCAGATCGAGGGAACGCAGTCGTCATTTTCTGATCTGATGCTGTTCGAGAGCGCCGAGGCCCCTAGCGTTCCGCTGGGAGATGTACAGGACGTTTCAAATTACGTGGCAGCGATGAATCATGGCCTGAGGAGACTCCGCGAAGATTTCCCGTTGTCCCTCCGTCTGATCCGGGAAATTCACAAGATTCTCTTGTCCAAAGGGCGCGGCAGCGAAAAACGGCCTGGCGAATTCCGCGACACACAAAACTGGATTGGCGGCACTCGGCCCGGCAATGCCGCATTTGTTCCGGCTCCGCCTGAGCAATTGATGGAATGCATGGGGGCGCTCGAAAAGTTCCTGCATCGCGAGCGTGAAGGCCTGCCTCTCCTCGTGAAGACGGCCCTCGTGCATGTGCGATTCGAAACCATCCATCCCTTCCTGGACGGAAATGGACGGGCTGGGCCGTTTGCTGATTACGTTCTTGCTGTGCGTCGCTGGAGCGATCCGCGAGCCGATTCTGTACCTCAGCTTGTACTTCAAAATGAACCGGCAGAAATACTATGAATTGCTTGACCGCGTCCGCACGCACGGAGATTGGGAGACTTGGATTGAATTCTTTCTAACAGGGGTGAAGGAGACGGCTCAGCAGGCAGCCGACACATCGAGGGAGATACTCACGCTTATCGAAAAAGACCGCCGGAAGATTGAAGCGCTTGGCCGACCCGCTGCATCAGTTCTGCGCGTCCATCTATACCTTCAACGCAAGCCGATCCTCACGATCCCAGCGACAGCCGAGCAGCTTTCTCTCTCCGCACCCACCGTGGCGAAAGCCTTGCAGCACATGGTGAAACTCGGCATGGTTCGTGAGACGACCGGCAAACAGCGCCATCGGCTGTTCACGTATCACCGCTATCTGGACATTCTCAACCAGGGAACGGAACTGCAGAAATCAAACCGTTGAGAACGGACGGATAGAGGGACACAAAAAGGGACCACCCTTCCCCCAGGCAGCGACAACTGCGCAGAGCACCCTCACTGGTACTCGGAAGCTAGATTTCAGTTCGCAGATGCAGACGAAACTCGATAGCTAGGGTTTTGCAAGACGAAAGATTCCCTGAAACTCACCCTTCTGAAAGCCGCCCATAGCGTCTACGCTGTCGTTGCTTCGGTTCAGAACTGATCTGCTTGCAAGTCATGCAGACTCGCCCCGGTGCGCCTTTTCCCCCTGCCAAGGAGTGATCGAAGAAATCCTTTGTTGGTAAGATTTGATTACATTTTGGACAGATTTTTGATTCTCCATTTGCAAGTTCTGTTGCCTGTTCGCGAATCTTCGTCACGCTATGCGGAGCTGAACCATCCGAAGTTTTACGGACTAGCTGGGAAAGACGATCGGAAAGCACCTGAATAGGATCGGAACCGAGGTTAAAACGATTGATCCTGAGGAACTTGTAACCATAAGATTCGATGGTGAATTCCCGCTCAATGTCCTCTGGGCGATAGAATTGCTCCCAATTGTGGGACGTTACTTTTTCTCGGTTAACGAAGTGTCCAGCAAAGCCGTCATATTCAATTATGATGCGGACCGCATCGGCCTCTCCAAAGTAGGTCAACAGGAAATCACAACGGTACGCAGGCTGCCGGTACGTTGGGTCCAATTGACGCAAATAGTCGCCGACGGGAAACTGCGCATGTATCTCGATATTGTCGGAATTGCTTTGGAAAAAGGACGTCTTTTGAATCCAATCCAGGACTCTTGCCTCCATCGGGGATTCGCTTTGTCCGCCGGTTGGACGCGAGCGGCGTTCAAGAACCGTCTGAAAATGGCGGATCGCTCTTCCAATACTTCCTCGGTATTCTTCTGGAGGCTTTGAAAGCACAAATAGCATGCCCTCTTTGGAACGCGAGAAGCCAACGTTCAGGCGTTGGACCTTTAGCGCTTCCTCAATCCCATCTCTGTCTTGTTCAAGAGAAACAGGAAAGACATAGTTAAGAGCGTCATGGTTTCTGGTTGCTACCATCGAGTAGATTATCAAATCGCGTTCTTCCCCTTGGCAGGTGTCAAACGTCATAATCTTCAACCGCAAGGCCCTAATAAATTGATCGGCATATGCGTCGTTGAACAGCAGGCGAAACAAAGCTTCCTGTTGCTCGCGGAAAGGGGTAATGATCTCCTACCGAGACCTCGTCGCCGTCATCAATCATACGTTTCAATTCCAGAAGGATAAATTCTGTTTCGACTGAATTGGCGTTCCGATGCTTTTCAGTACGTCCGTCGTGCTCAAGAACCTGAAAACGAATAACTTCGGTCAATGGCCTCGCTCTCACCTTAATCGCCTGAAGCTGGCCGCCGTAAAACTGCTCCGACGAAAAGCTAATAAGCTCTTGATAGCCACGAAAGTGTTTCTTGAGCATTATCTCCACGTTCGCGATGAGCTTAAAAAAATCTAGGACAGATTTCTTAACGTCGAATTGTTTCAGACGCTCGACCCGATCCGACGCTGTCGAAATGTTGCGCCGGAAATATGCCTCAAGATTTGTCAAATATGTGGCATTGCGCTCATTACTGGCCTGCATAGATTTGACGTTTGAGAATTGGCGCTCATCCCCAAAAACGACCACTCGCTTCGCCCTTAAAAGCGCAGGGAAAGCCTGAGCAAGTGAAACCTGACTGGCCTCGTCAATAACAACGACATCGAAGCATTGATTCTTGAGGGGCACGTACTGCGCATATTCTCGAATGCCCGCGATGATGCAAGGGAAAGCTTGTCCGAACCGCTCAAATTCTTGTGTCGGAAATTGCTTCTTAGCCTTAATCACCTCGCCTATTGATCGTGCCAGAGCACGGTTTTCCGCAACAAACTCCACGAACTTGTGATCGATTTCTCGGCTCATCCGAGAGGCATAGAGCGTCTCCAGTCTTGATTTGTCCCCAACGTAATCGAATGATGGGGCGGATTGTATTGTTACAGAAAGACGGCGCCACAACGTCGCGTATTGGGCCGAATCACGAACGAAATGCAAGACCTCAGCCAATGACCCTAACTCTTCTTGCTTGGGCCAATGATCTGAAAATGCTTGGGTGTATGCCGCGATAAATTTATGGGCAGGGTGGACAGAAGAAGGAATTGCGACGCTCGAAGCCAAGCGGCGATAGACGCCAGGCAAATCGCTGTCAGCAAGTTGATAGTCACCGGCCACTTTTAGTATCTCCGGATAGGCTGGTAACGATTGCCCGCAACAATTCAACCTTCTTGTGCAGGTCCAGTTGGTTCGTACAGGGCAGCGTTGAGGTGAGTTTCTGGCTTGTTGCTCGAACGCGCCTCCCTGTGAATAAAAATCCTACGATAGGCCATCTGGCCCTTTCATATTCCCCAATAAACTGAGATAGTGGGCCGATCTGCGACGGCGTCAATTCGACAAAAAGTTCCAACCCAGGACGGCGGTGACCATCAGTCACCAGTTGGTGTGTCGCTCGCAGCAAGTTGAGGCGCTTGAGCAAATCGGAGACGGATTCCCACCTATTTGAAAGACTAGTTGCCACTTCAGCTACCTGCTCTGAAGTCAGCTGTTTCAGGGCTTCGTCTAAACCGGCCAAAGCTTCCGCATTGTCTGGTTCGCGCAACTTCTTCGAAAAACCCTGCACGGCTCGATCGATCTTCGCTTCGAGTCGATCTAGTTCGCCTATCTCCGATAAGCGGACGGTTGAGTATGCGGCGATGGTTTTCTCAACATTCGTTCTCAGGTTGGCGTACGACTCTTTGGTTTCGTTGTCCAGGTACGTGGCGTTTGCCTTTTGGGCCTTGTCTTGCTCCTTGATTCTCTCTAACGAAGCCGAAGCAATCAGTCTTGGATAAGAGGATGTCTTCCCCAGGCGCAAAATCGGGTTGGGGAAGTCTGTGCTCCCATGCCGAACCTTCTCAAGTGTCTTTGCAAGTTTGTCCTCCACAACATCGAGGGCCTCTTGTTTGTCGGACAGGATCAATATGTTTTTGCCGTTGAGGATTGCGTCGAAGGCGAGGGCGGTGATTGTGTGGCTCTTGCCAGTACCTGGTGGGCCTTGGACGATGATATAGCGGCAATCCGGCGTTTGAAGCGCAATTTGGATCTTGCGCTGTTCTTCATTGACGGGGATTGGCGACGACGCGATGAGTCTATCTGGCGTAGGTATCTCGTTCCATGCCTTCTCAATCGCCGGGACACAGTTGTTGGGTTCTGCCAGGATCATACCCCGCACAATGTTCTCGAACATCGATTGTGCGAGTAATTGGTCTTGATCGACCGCCGTTAGAAGAGCTTCATAATCGCTAAGAATCGACTCATCTGCGCGGTCAAAAACCGTAAGATAAACCGAGTTGGATATTCGGAGACTTGCGCTTTCCACCTTCTGAAGCCCGTTGCTCGTCAAGTTCAAATCGGCTGCAACATCAAGGGCCGGAATCATGCCTTTTAGTTGCTTGATTGCCACGCCGGCAAAGGATTCGGTTTCACTCAAGTAGAGGATGCGATCCAGCGCCGGAGAAACAAAAGTTCGTCCGGATTGACTACTGATCTCCTGCACTATCCAATCTAGTGCTCGTTTATTGACATACAGGTGCGGGTCGGCCGTGAGAACAAAAGTAGTGGTTTGTTCGTCAAATCTCAATTCCAGCGGGATATAGAAAATTGGAAAGGTTGTAGTCCCGAACCGAATGTCGCATATGTAGAGGTATAGGGATTGGTTTTCAGCGGTGCGAAGTGTGTTGTCCAGATCACGCAATTCCAAAAAGACATCAGCCGTTGAGAACTCCTCAAAGAATTGTGTCAACGACTCTTTGACATCTGCGGCGTTAAAAAATTCGTCCAATACAGCGACTAAAGCGATAGAGTCTCCCGAAGTAATAAGCGAATTGAGTGCTTGGGGAAACTGACTGATCGTGGAGATTGTTATCGCGTCGGTGAGATCGGCCTCCACGTCGTAAACCGACTCGATTGCGGAGTAGGCGTTTTGCCTGAACGGTTCTTCAAGAAAGCTCAATAGGCGAGCTACAATTCTTTGCCCGACTTCCTCTACGAACTGAATGGAAATCTCGTCTGAGAACTTCTCAGCGTTCTTAGAACCCGAAACACGGTTCCTTACAGCGTAATCGACAATCTTGGTCTTGATCGGTTCGAAATCAGCATCTGGAATTGCGCCAACCTGCTGGCGAATTAGATCGCGGAGTGTCGGGGAGAGAGGCGAAGTGAACCGTCCCTTCGGAATCTTTAGCTCAAATGGCCCGGAAAGGGGCTCTCGACAGGCTTTCCAGATGGCATCGAAGAGCGATGGGTACTTGCGAACAGGAATCCCCATGCGAAAGCCGACATCATTTTTGAGAATAATTCGACGCCGAGGGGCTTGTTGTCGGTGAAAGTCCGTTTCGATAAAGTCTTGGAAATAGCGCAAGACGTATCTGGCGAAGCCCTTTATTCCATCTGCGCCTGTTCCCTCGCCGCTTTGCGGCTGCGTGCTTTCATTGTTAAGCATTGTTGTGGCTCGCTCCCGCCGTCCATCAACGCCAGATAATTCTACATGTCCTGTAGTTACAGGGAGGGCTCCCAGGCATCCTCCGTTGTATCAGCCCCCCCAACCCACCTTGTAGGTTGTGGGGGCTTGGGAGGAAGTCTAAATGGGCAGGCCTGGGGGTTCAAGCTAAGTAACCTATGAGATTGCTTATGAGCAGCCCCAGGGCCAGGAACCCGTCATTCCAAGCTGATTTTTCCGGCCAGTTAGCTTTTCACAGAAGTAGTCCATGGCCACGGGCGTACAAAAGCCCCAAAACTGGACGACAGAAAATATGGGGGTCAAACTAACCTGACAAATGTTGGAAGGTCGTCTCACTCACCTTGTGAATTCACTGGGAAGGATGATTTTGGATTTGAGACGATCCTCAGGGAAGTCTTTCGGATTCAAGGTGACGATGAAATCAGCTTTCCCTTGTTCAGAACAAAGACAGAATGGATCGTCCTTGGGATCGGGAGAAATTTGAGCTGAGGCGTGCACCTTCACCTCTTCGGCCCGCTCCCGGATCAGGTTTACGACTTTCCCGATGACATTCGGACGGACATGGAGGCGCTGTAGAACTTCCTTGTACTCATCCAAGATGTCTTCTGTTATGAGCCAGACGAAATGGTTCTTCTCGGCCCACCTGTGGAGTACATCGGCACTCGGATTCCTGCCGGAGACGAACGGCTCTCTGAAGCCCGATATGCCAGCCACAAGCACGCTCGTGTCAACGACGCCCCGTGGCTTACGTTTCTTAGCTTTCGGCGGCAACGGTAATCTCCGGAACTCGCTTTTCTCTACGATAGGTGCGGACTGTGCGCAAGATTTCCTCTTCGGAAACCTCTCCGATATCCTTCGCCGCCTCAGTTAGCGATTCCAGAAATTCCTTTTTCCAGCCCCGGCGTTTTCTTCCACGCGGCATGTCTTTATAGAGATCGGCTCTGCCCATTCGTTCCTCAATCTGTTCCCCAAAGGTTCGAAAGGGCACTCCCAGCTTGATAGGTTGTTCCTCCTCCGCGAGCCTACAACTGAAAATTATGTACTTCGGATTTTCTGATTTGAGCTTCTCTTCACACGCGCTGAACACGTCCATCAACTTGGAAAGCACACTCGTCCGCGTGCCCAAGGACTCTTTCAGGTAAGACGCAACCTTGGCTACCAACAGGGCGTTCGTGTCGAAGAAGTACGTTCCCTCTGACCGTTTCGGTTTCACGACACCGAATTGGACAAGGTTCTGCAATTCCTTCGGCTCGATCTGTAGGACCGCGCTGGCCTGCTTTAACTTTAGTCCCTGCCTTGGCATGTCTCCTCCAATTAGCATCTAAATATTAGTCGTTAATTAGAGGCCTGTCAAGAATCAGCCAGGGGTTCGTGTGTAATCCCAGTTCAGCTACAAAAGCCGCCCTAGACTTTGCTGACCACGCGGAAAACCGTATAGAAATCGGTTTTCCTCACGGTTTTCCTTGCGGTTTTCCGGTCACGCAGCCCCTAATTCACACTGGGAGCGTGAGATGTGCGGACCAAAGACACAAATCCGGACGTGCGCGAGTACGGCAAAAGGGCGGGAGCGACCCCATCTTTTCGCCCGGCCTGCGGCCCGAAAAGCAACCCGGGGTCGCTCCCGCCCTTTCTTATCTTGTAATGCTCTTTGTACTCGCCCGCGTTGGATGAGCACTGCTGCCAGCAAGTACAAACTCAACCGAGCAGTCCACCGTTCCCCGAGAAATATTGTTCAAGTCGGGCGGGCATTTTTTCTTTGTGGGGTTTTGCCGACTTCTTGCCCATTAGTAGAGATAGAGGGTGACTTTTCCCCAGGGACACCAACACCACTTTCCACAAATTGTAGAGGAGAAATCGAAAAGCGGACGCCTTCCCTTCGAGCCGAAGAGAGGCACGAAGAAGGCCAAATCCAACTTTTCGAGACAAAGAAAAGTGAATTTTCCTCCTCACATTTCCCCCTTTTTGTGCCTCTTTATAAGTAGGGATATCCTCGCCGGATTTGAGGGATGTTCTCGGAGAGGTTCGGCAGCTCGTTCGCCTTTCATTGGAGAGAGCTTCGTGATGCGCGGTTCAGCAGACATGGTTGAGATGCCTGATGTCAGGTGTCGCTAGGCTTTCTTTGGTCGTGAAATCATGCGCCAAGATCAAACGCTGGGAAATAAGCTTAAATTTACCCCTACTTTCTTTCTCTCGGAAATGCGTGCAGTTTGCGGCCCATTGTTAGGTATGACGTTCGCACACACCGTTTCTCTGCAATTTCTCAGTTCGTCTTTTGTGGCCGCGTTCCATGTCCTCGATTCAGACGGCAGAAATGGAGAGTGCTTTTCAGGCTCGCGGCAGGCACATGAAATCGTCGCGCCAGAAGCACCCCCTTCTCATGCAACTCTTCTAACCATCCGCCAGGATGCTTTTTGGATTAACAAATGGCCTCGCCTTTTTGCGAATGCTTCTTCCGAGGGTGAACGTTGCATGAAAGACACGAATCACCCCCTCCGTCACCCTTTGCGTCACCATCGGATTTTCGGAAGAGTCCGAAGGAGAAGAAGTTGCGCATGGCACGACGATCAATTTGGGCGCGGACAAAACACCGGATTGGGCTGGAGCGACCCCACTTTTGTGCACGTTTCCGTGCCCAAAGTAATTCGTGGGGTCGCTCCAGCCCAACTGCGCGGTGACCGCGCAGAGTATTTTGTCCGCGTCCAAATGGGAACAAGAACCACGTCCAAGACGGTTTGGAACCACCCGAATTCTTAAATCGAGTCAGGTCCAGAAGAAGGGGGCCACAGTCATGCCAAGCGGAGATGAAAACCACACTGAACTTCTAACGGTCCAGGAGACCGCCAAACTCTTGAAGGTGCCAGTTTCTTGGGTTTACGGACACACTCGAAAGCGTTCGATTGACCCGTTGCCAGGGTATCGGCTCGGCAAGTATTGGCGCTTCCGGGAAGACGAATTGTTGGCTTGGGTGTCACGTCAGCGAACGGGCCGCCAGGCGGCTTGACATGCGGACTACACTACAAAGCGACGAAGAACAAGCTGGGCGGGCCATCGAGATCCCAAGGAAGGGAGAAACGATGGCTCGAAGAGGTTTCCAGCAAGGATCGCTTTTCCAGCGCGGCACTCGGAGAAAGCTTTGGGTGGCACGCTGGTGGGAGGACGTAATTCAATCAGACGGCACGCTCGGCAGACTGAGGCGGTCCGAAGTGATCGGAACCGTCGCTGAATTTCCGACGCGCCGCCTTGCGATGCAAGTGTTGTCTCAGAGGCTAGGGTCCATCAATAGCGGCAAGGCAAGACCGCAGTCCGTCCGTACCTTTGGCAATTTCGTCAAGGACGATTGGACGCCTGTAGTTTTGCCCACACTCAAATACGCAACCCAGAAGCACTATCGGTACATGCTCGACGTGCATCTCGTTCCGACTTTCGGCCAGAGACAGCTTCGGGAACTTACGCGAGAAGAGTTGCAAAGCTTCCTCAGCCGAAAACTCAGCAACGGGTTATCGTGGGAAACCGTTCACCACTTCAAGTGTGGTATGAGCAAGATTCTCGGAGCAGCCGAGGAATGGGGCTATATTGCCGAGAACGTAGCTCAGAAAACGAAACTCCCGCGACGGCAGCATGGGCCAGAGCGAGTAGTCCTCACTCCGGTCCAGCTCCGAGACCTCGCTGCCAATCTGAATGAGCCGGCACGCTCGGTCGCATTGCTGTTGATGCTAACTGGATTGCGAGTTGGTGAGTTGCTAGCGCTTCGTTGGGGATGTATTGACCTGAAGGCTCGTTTACTCCGCGTTTGCGAAACGGTGTATGACGGGCACTTCGACAAACCCAAAACGAGACGCAGTGCGCGAACCATTCCCATTGGGACGGAGACGGCAGAAATATTTGCTGGCATCTGTCCTGCCACTGTTGAGACAAATGACCTGATATTCGCTACACGCGAGGGATTGCCGCTACACCGCTGGAATCTCTTGCGCAAGCACCTGAAGCCTGTCGCAAAGAAATTAGGGCTTCCTGGTGTCACGTGGCATCTTCTGAGGCATAGCCACGCAACGATGCTCGACGGTGTGGGTACTCCAATAGGAACGATGCAATCTCTGTTGGGACATGCCACGCCGGAAATCACGCGCGAGATTTATTTGCACGCGATCCCGGAAGAGCAGCGTCGCGCTGTGGAAAGCGTCGAGCGGCTTGTATTTGGACCCAAATGGACCCAAGTTCAGGCTCCGACGCAGACCACGTCAGGCAGAGTAAATTGAAAACAAAGAAGTAATTGGTCGGGGCGCGCGGATTTGAACCGCGGGCCTCCTGCGCCCAAGGCAGGCGCGCTACCAGGCTGCGCTACGCCCCGACATAAAGTACAGCGTCGATCTTAAGGCACGTCCCCGTATAACTGCTAGTCTGATCCATCGCGCTTTTGTTGAAAAATGGACGGAAAAGCCAAACAAGTACAGCCTACACGAAGTCCCACATTTCCCTAACAAGTTGACTGTATTGTTCGCCCGCAGCACATAGATGACGATGCACTTGCGTTTAGATTTGTACCTCAGAACGGGCCAACTCGCACCTATCTTCGAGGCGAGAAGAAAGGGCAAAGCCAATGATTCTTTCGGGCGATCCTCAAATTAGGCCTAGATCCGAAGCACAGTCCCAATTCCGTATCGGACAGGTTCCTGGGCGTCCGACCATTCTGTTGGGGACGATCGATCCTCAGATTCGGCAGAAAATGGGCGAGCTTTTGCAGGGCTATGCAATCAACACCCTGTGGGCGACGGGAATCGAAGAGGTGCGATGCGCTCTCGCCCAAGAGGACGTAATGGCCTGCTTCTGCGGCTTCTGGCTGGTGGACGGAACCTATCGCGATGTCGTGCGGCATCTGAAGCATCAACGTGCTGACGTGCCAATGATTATCATCTGTGCGCCGGAGTGCCCGCAAGAATACCGGGACTACCTTGCCGCGCTGAATATTCGCGCGTTCGACTTCATTTGTTACCCGTATCGCCGGATCGACCTAGAACGAATACTCGATTCCACCGTCGCACTCCGCAACACGCCACTACGTCCTTCGACATCAGTGACGCATTCTTCGGACCGCTCCTTTGGTATCTCCGGGCTCCGCCGGGCCAGCTGAAACCGAGAGCCGGGAAGACGGCGCAAGGCCTCGCGCAGTGCGGACATATTGCCGGAGCCCCCGGTGTCTGGCGCAGCAGCACCTAATCTCAGGATACTTGTGTCGACACCCGCCGGTTTGCACGGTGCTGTGCGAAGATGCTTACAGCACCATGCGCGCGCATCAAGACGAATCTAGTACTTCGAGGCAGGGATGAGCAGCGCACCACCGATAAGCGTCTTCGCGGAGAACGACGAGCCTATCTCGGGCGAGCTGTTCAGCGTCGATCGACTGGAGCAGCACGCCGGGAGTCTTGCCGCAGCGCAGACCACCACTTCCGGTCCGGACGCGGGCGAGCCCTTGATTCAGAGCGTCGCCGAAAATGGCCACCTCCTGCTGGAGTACTATCGCGCCACTGCACGCGCGATCCAACGCGAGCAGGCCATCACGCCCGCCGCGCAGTGGCTGCTCGACAATTTCTACATCGTGGAGGAACAACTCCGCGAGATCCACGATCACTTGCCTCCCGGCTTTTACCGGAAGTTGCCCAAACTTGATTCCGGCCACTTGAAAGGCTATCCCCGCGTTTACGGCGTAGCTTGGGCCTTCGTGGCTCACACCGATAGCCGATTTGACCCCGACGTACTGCGCCGCTTTGTCGTTGCCTACCAGCGTGTGCAGCCGCTTTCGATTGGGGAACTCTGGGCGGTCGCCATTACGCTGCGAGTTGTCTTGATTGAGAATCTGCGGAGGCTTGCCGCGCGGATTGTTTTGAGTCGCGAAGCCCGCAACGAGGCAGACCTTCTGGCGGACCGGCTGCTGGGCGCCGGGGGGCAAGCCCTCGTTTCTCCAGCCGCCGTGCTGCGGCAATTCGAAAAAAAACCTTTTGATCGCGCGTTTGCTGTCCAACTGATCCAGCGTCTGCGCGACCTGGACCCCAAAGTCGGCCCGATCCTGGTGTGGCTCGACGACCGCCTCGCGGCTCAGGGAACCAGCGCCGACGAGATCGTCCGCGCGGAACATCAGCAGCAAGCGGCCATGAGCGTGACGGTGCGCAACGTCATCACGAGCATGCGTCTGGCTTCCTCGTTCGATTGGCAAACATTCTTTGAAAACGTCAGCCTGGTTGATCAGGTTTTGCGTGAGGGCAGCGATTTCGGCGCCATGGACTTCGCCACGCGCGACGCGTATCGGCACGCGATTGAGGATCTTTCGCTGGGATCGGGCCATTCCGAGATCGAAGTTGCCGAACGGGCGGTGAGTTTAGCCAAGCGGGCTGCCGGCATCACGAAATCCGATTCCCAGGACGAGAGGCGTTCGGACCCGGGCTACTACTTGATTTCCCATGGGCGCGACAATTTCGAGCGCGACATCGGATTCAAAGTCTCATGGAGACGCCGAATATTGCGGTTGTACGTCCGGGCGGCAGTGCCAGGTTATCTCGGCACGATTGCGGCGCTGACCGCGGTGATCCTTGCATTGCCCCTGGTGCGTTCGTGGGAATTCAGAGCCACCACTTGGCAACTCGTACTGCTTGGGTTAGTGGCCGTGATTCCCGCATCGGATCTTGCCATTGCGCTCATCAATCGCAGCGTCACCGATCTGTTCGGCCCGCGCACCCTGCCGCGACTCGAGATTCGCAGCATACCCGTGAACCTCAGAACAATCGTGGTGGTTCCGACCCTGCTGACGTCCGAGGACGACATCAGCGATCAGGTGGAACGCCTTGAAATCCATTATTTGGCGAACTCGGACGGCGAGCTGCGATTTGCATTGCTCTCCGACTGGGTTGACGCTCCAACAGAGACTTTGGCGAACGATGACGAGCTGCTGGCCGCCGCCGCGAATGGCATTGCCGACCTAAACAAGCGCCACGGCCCAGCGCCGGGAGGCGGCAATCGCTTCTTTCTCTTTCACCGCCGGCGTCTTTGGAATGAATCGGAACAAAAGTGGATGGGCTGGGAACGCAAGCGCGGCAAGCTCCACGAGCTGAACGCACTGCTCCGGGGCTCGACAAAAACGTCTTTCATCACGACCGCCAACCTGTCGCCGGATTCGATTTCTGGCATCCGTTATGTAATCACTCTGGATGCGGACACGCGATTGCCGCGCGGCGCGGCGTCTCGCCTGGTCGGCACGATGGCTCATCCGCTCAATCGGCCGATATTCAGCCAGACGGAGAGGCGCGTTACCGACGGCTATGGCATTGTGCAACCCCGCATTACACCTTCATTGCCGACAGATCGGGAAGGATCATTTTTTCAAAGAGTTTTCTCTGGACCGAGCGGCGTTGATCCGTACGCTTCTTCGGTTTCAGACGTATACCAGGATCTTTTCCACGAGGGTTCCTACACAGGCAAGGGCATATACGACCTCGACATTTTTGAAGCAGCGATGGCGGGCAAAGCGCCCGAAAATATCCTGCTGAGTCACGACCTGTTTGAGGGAATCTTCGCGCGTAGCGCGCTGGCAACCGATATCGAACTCTTTGATGAATTCCCCGCTCAATACGAAGCAGCCGCTGCCCGGCAATATCGCTGGGCGCGTGGGGATTGGCAGCTTCTGGCCTGGATCATCGGCGGACGCGTCGGGTCTGTGGACGGCCGCAAGGTAAGAATTCCGGTGATCGGCCGATGGAAGATGTTGGATAACCTCCGCCGGTCTCTTTTGGCCCCGTGCTTGTTTCTCACGCTGATGGCGGGGTGGCTGCTGCCAGGGATTTCTCCGTGGCTGTGGACTCGATTCGTCCTTGCGATGATCGCGTTCCCCGCCCTCATCCCATTTTTAGCCGGAATCAACGCGCGGCTGGAAGGGATCTCGAAACGAAGCCACTTTCACGGCCTTGCGTCGGATTTCTCGCTCGGATTAACGCAGGCAGGTTTGACGACCGCGTTTCTCGCTTACCAAGCATGTCACATGGCCGACGCCATCGGACGAACCCTCGTTCGATTGCTCATCACCCGCAAGCACCTGCTGGAGTGGGTCACGGCAGCCCAAGCCAAGCACAGGATTGATCTGAAGCCATTTGGCATTTTCAAGCGGATGGCCAGCGGGGTAGTTCTGGCGATTGTCTCACTTGCGGCGGTTTGGTTCCTGGGTCACCGCGCACTCTTCGCCGCAGTGCCTTTCGTGGTTCTTTGGATGGCGTCGCCCACGATCGCATACTGGATCAGCCTTCCACCTCGACACTCGGACATCGAACTGCTGTCAGCGTCCCAAACGCAAGCGCTGCGCGCAATCTCAAGGCGCACGTGGCGATTCTTCGAAACTTTTGTGACATTCGAAGATCATTTCCTTCCGCCGGACAATTTTCAAGAAGATCCGAAGCCCGTTGTGGCTCACCGTACGTCTCCGACAAACATAGGGCTCTACCTGCTTTCGATCCTCGCAGCGCGCGACTTCGGATGGCTGGGAACAGCAGGGGCGGTCGAGCGCCTGGAGGCTACTCTCGATACAATTGGCAAGCTCGAACTGTTCCGCGGCCACTTGTATAACTGGTACGACACGCGCGATCTTCATCCTCTCGACCCCAAATATGTCTCCACCGTTGATAGCGGAAATGTCGCCGGACATCTGCTGGCCCTTGCCAAAGGCTGCCGCGAACTGATTGAAGAGCCTGCCCTGGGTCCGACGATGTTTGCGGGAATCGAAGATGCGATTGGGCTACTGCGCGAAGCGCTGACGAAAGTAACTGAAGGTCCGCGCACCCACTCAGTAACGCGCAAGCAACTAACCAACGCGATGGATCAGCTGGCAGCTTCGATCGATTCAGTGCCCCGGGGCGCGGACGAATTGGGATTGAGAATCGTCCAAGCGTCCGAACGCGCCCACACCCTCACAGACATTGCCCAAACTCTTGCGCAAGAGTTGGGAAGTTCCGCGAACCCGGAAGTGCGCCTTTGGTCTGAAGCCGCGAAAGCAAGCGCCGATAGCCTGTTGCGGGACGCAACGATCATTCTACCGTGGCTCCGGCTGGGCCCCAAGGAAGCCACGATTGCTGGAAGCCTCGCCTCAAACACCTCGGAATGGAAGGCGATCGAGAAATTCTTCCCCCGTAGCGCGGCGCTGATGGACGCCCCGGAGAGATTCGAATCCGCGATCAGTGCACTGACAACTCTTCGAGCAAACTCGACCGGTGACTCTGCGCGAATTGACGCGCTGATCCAATCAATGCGCCAATCGTCCCCCGAGGCGGCGGCTTTGCATCATCGCTTGCTTGCAATCGCGCAGCGGTCGGAAGAAATGTTCGAGGCAATGGAATTTAGCTTCTTGTTCGAGGATACCCGCAAGCTATTTTCAATCGGCTATCGCGCCGCCGACGGGCACCTCGATCCGAACTGTTACGATCTGCTTGCTTCGGAAGCGCGGCTTGCTAGTTTTATTGGAATTGCGAAGGGCGACGTACCCTCGTCGCACTGGTTCAGGCTGGGACGCGCCTTGACTCCTGTGGGAAGGGGTTCAGCGCTCATCTCCTGGTCCGGCTCCATGTTCGAGTACCTGATGCCGGCGCTTGTCATGCGCTCTCCGGCAAACAGCCTGTTGAGCCAAACATATCAACAGGTAGTTTTCCGGCAGATCGAATATGGAAAGGAGCGCGGCGTACCATGGGGAATTTCGGAATCCGCGTATGCGGCTCGCGACATCGACTTCACTTACCAATACTCGAGCTTCGGTGTGCCGGGGTTGGGACTGAAGCGCGGCTTGAGCGAGGATTTGGTTATCGCCCCGTACGCAACAGCTCTTGCCGCGATGGTCGATCCGTCCACGGCGCTTGAAAACCTCGACCGCCTAGCCCAAGAAGGAGGCAGAGGAGTCTACGGTTTTTATGAGGCGCTGGACTATACGAGTTCCCGATTGGCGGAGGGGCAGCACGTCGCCATCGTGCGCGCCTATATGGCGCATCATCAGGGCATGTCGCTGGTTGCACTCGCCAATGCTCTGATTGGCGGCGACATGTGCAATCGCTTTCATTCTGTGCCGATGGTGCAGGCTACTGAGCTTCTTCTTCAGGAGCGCACGCCGCGTGACGTCCTGGTGGCGCGACCCCGAGCGGAGGAAGTGTCCGCCGCAGCACAGGTGCGGGAACTCGTACCACCAGCGGCGCGCCGCTTCGATACGCCTCACGACCCCACTCCCCGCACAGCTCTGCTTTCTAACGGCCGTTACGTGGTGATGTTAACCTCCGCAGGTTCTGGGTACAGCCGTTGGCGCGATATATCCATCACGCGCTGGCGCGAGGATCTGACGAGGGACTGCTGGGGAACTTATATTTTCTTGCGCGATGAACAAACAGGAAACGTGTGGTCGGCCGGCTACCAACCAAGGGGCGTCGAACCCAGTTCTTACGAGGCAGCTTTCTACGAGGATCATGCGGAGATCACGCGGCGCGACCGTTCGCTGACAACGGCACTCGAAGTGATTGTGTCCTCCGAAGACGACGCGGAAATTCGCCGTGTCTCAATCACGAATTCAGGAATGCGCGCCCGGGATATCCAAGTGACTTCCTACGCAGAACTCTCGCTTACTACGCAGGCCAGTGACACGGCGCATCCCGCATTTGCAAACCTGTTCGTCGAGACCGAGTTCATTTCCGATATCGGAGTGCTACTTGCGACGCGCAGGAAACGGTCCGCGGATGAGACATCCGTCTGGGCGGCGCACGTGCTCGTCGTGGAAGGCGATTCCACGGGCGACCTGCAGTACGAAACAGATCGAGCCCGATTCATCGGGCGGGCGCGCGATCTTCGAAATCCGATTTCGATCATTGACGGGAGGCCCCTTTCCAACACCGTCGGCTCCGTGCTCGATCCGGTGATGAGCCTGCGTCGCACCGTGCACATTCCGCCTGGAACCACTGTGGATCTCGTTTTTTCCACGATCGTGGCTTCCACCCGCGAAGAAGTGCTAAACCTTGCGGACAAATACCGCGACGCCCGAACGTACGAGCGAACGCGAACTCTGGCATGGACCCAGGCGCAAGTTCAATTACACCATCTTGGCATTAGCGCCGAAGAAGCGCAGCTATTCCAGCGCCTAGCCAATGCCGTGCTGTATTCCGATGCCACTTTGCGTCCGAGCCCGGCCGTTCTGAGCGCCACCACCCTGGATCGGCCGGCGCTTTGGGCGCAGGGAATTTCCGGCGATCTTCCGATCATCGTGGCGCGAATTGATGACGCCGACGATTTCGAAATGATCCGGCAATTGCTCCGCGCGCATGAATACTGGCGAATGAAACAGCTCTCCGCCGACGTGGTGATCATCAATGAAAAGGCTACTTCGTACGTGCAGGAGCTTCACGGCTCGCTGGAAGCTCTCGTCCGCGGAAGTCAATTACGCCTCTCGCCGGATACGCAGGCCGCGAGCGGGAAAATTTTCTTGCTGCGCGGAGATCTGATCACGGCGCAGACGCGAGCTCAGCTCCAAGCCGTGGCGCGAGCCGTGCTGCTCAGTCGGAGAGGAACCCTCGCGGAGCAAATTGCGCGCTCGCAGTATCCGGAAGCGCCGTCCCCAATTCCGGCCAAGCCGGCTCGTACCAGCAAGCACGCGGAAGCGGCGGTGCCGCAACAGCCGTTGGAGTATTTCAATGGCCTCGGAGGTTTTTCCAAAAATGGCCGCGAGTATACGGTCGTTCTGAGTGAAGGCCTGCGCACGCCAGAGCCCTGGATCAACGTGATTGCAAATCCGGACTTCGGATTCCTGGTGTCGGAGTCCGGTTCGGGGACCACGTGGTCGCTCAACAGCCACGAAAATCAGATTACGCCGTGGTCCAACGACCATGTGATTGATCCGCCAGGTGAGACAGTTTATCTGCGGGACGAAAACACGGGCGAGATATGGACTCCCACCGCGCTACCCATCCGTCTGGAAGATGCCACATACGTGACGCGCCATGGTCAAGGCTATAGCCGCTTTTCGCACGCGTCCCATGGCATCTCGGCGGAAGTCACTCAATTTGTTCCAGTGGCCGACCCCATAAAGATTTCCAGACTGACGCTGCGGAATGAATCCGGATCTACTCGACGCATTTCGGTCACCGCATATGTCGAATGGCTGCTGGGTAGCTCACGCTCGGCGTCGGTTCCGTACGTCGTCACCGAGATAGACCCCAACTCGGGCGCTGTCCTGGCTCGAAGCTTGTGGACCGGCGAATTTGGAGGGCGCGTCAGCTTTGCCGACCTCGGGGGACGCCAAAACTCTTTCACGTGCGACCGCACAGAATTCCTTGGTCGCAACGGATCGCCCGAGCACCCTGCGGCACTGGAGAGTGACCGGCCTCTTTCTGAAAAGTTAGGCGCTGGCCTGGACCCGTGCGCCGCGTTGCAGACAATCATCGAACTGCAGGCCGGAGCTAGCGTGGAACTCAGGTTCCTTCTCGGCCAGGCGGAAAGCCAGGAACAAGCCAGCAAGCTCCTCCTCCGCTATCGCACGGTGGATTTGGAGAAGGCGCTGCAGGAGGTCACTCGCCAGTGGGACGACATCCTTGGCGCAGTCCAGGTCGTAACGCCTGATCCCACCATGGACCTGCTTTTGAATCGCTGGCTCCTGTACCAAACGCTCGCCTGCCGCGTGTGGGGCCGCGCCGCGTTCTATCAGCTGAGCGGAGCATATGGTTTCCGCGATCAACTTCAGGACGTTATGGCATTAACGGTCGCCAAGCGGGCGGTTGCCCGCGAGCATTTGTTGCGCTCCGCCGGCCGCCAGTTCGTGGAGGGCGATGTACAGCATTGGTGGCATCCGCCTTCTGGTCGAGGCATACGCACGCGAATATCCGACGATCTTTTGTGGCTGCCCTACGCGGTTATTCACTTCATCGAAGCCACGGGCGATATGTCCATCCTGGAAGAAGCGGTTCCGTTCCTTGAGGGCAGCGTGTTGTCCGAGGGGCAAAGCGAGTCGTACTTCGAACCGCGCGTTTCGGAGACTCGCGCCACGGTATTCGAACATTGTGCGCGTGCGCTGGATCACAGCCTCGCTGTCGGCGAACACGGCCTCCCTTTGATGGGCACGGGAGACTGGAACGACGGCATGAACCGCGTCGGCCAGCAGGGCAAAGGCGAGAGCGTATGGCTCGGTTGGTTTCTGCACACGATCCTCTGGGAATTTGCAAAGATCGCGGACGCCCGTGGTGAGCGCAAGCGCGCGGAATCCTGGCGGCTTCACGTTAGCGCGCTGAAGGCAGCGCTCGAACGCGATGGATGGGATGGTGAGTGGTACCGTCGCGCGTACTACGACGACGGAACGCCGCTGGGATCGTCCACGGACACCGAATGCCGCATCGACTCGATCGCCCAGTCCTGGGGAATCATGAGCGGCGCGGCCGAGCCGGCGCGCGGAGTGCGAGCAATGGCGGCAGCCGATCAGCAGCTTATTCGCAGAACTGACGGACTAATTCTGCTTTTGACCCCTCCCTTCGATCACACGTCACATGATCCTGGATACATCAAGGGTTACGTGCCCGGAATCCGCGAGAACGGCGGACAGTACTCGCACGCTGCCGTTTGGACGCTGATTGCTTTCGCGGCATTGGGCGACGGCGATAAAGCCAGTGAACTTTTTCGGATGCTGAATCCAATTAACCGGTCGAACTCGCGCGCCAGCATCCAGCGGTACAAAGTCGAGCCATATGTGGTCGCGGGGGACGTTTATGGAGAAGTCCCGCACGTGGGGCGCGGCGGGTGGACTTGGTACACCGGCTCTGCCGGCTGGCTCTATCGCGCAGGACTGGAGTGGATTCTGGGATTCCGCGTCCGCGGCATGAGTCTCAGTATCGACCCGTGCATCCCTCGAAACTGGCCCAGGTATTCGGTGAAATTCCGATATCACTCGTCGGTCTATAGCATTCAGGTCGAAAACCCATCGAGTGTTACTCGCGGCGTCGCGCTTACGGAGATGGATGGCAAGATACTACCGGGTTCGGCGAACATCTCTCTTGTGGACGACGGTGCCAATCACATCATTCGTATCGTTTTGGGCTAGACGATCTTCCGGCGAGCTCATTCGCTCCGTTAAAGGGTCTTACATGCGATCCGCGAGGCATTCCCGCAATTCCTGCCGGGCCCGCGAGAATCGGATCTTCACAGCGGACTGAGAGAGATTCAGAATTTTCGCCGCGTCCTTGCTCTTGTGCTCTTCAATTCCCAGCATCCACACAACCACGCGCAGCGTCCCGCGAAGGCTACCGATCGCTTCTCGCAGCGCCTCATGGTGCTCTCGCTTGGCATAGAGAACTTCTGGCTGCACCGTATCCGCTGCGCAAATCCTCTCAATGGCGGTCGGCCGTTCGCCAGAATCGGAGTCGTACGTGAGATGCGAGTCTTCCGAGCGCCGTTTGCGCATTACCATCAAGGCTTCGTTCATCGCGATTCGAGTCAACCACGTCGAGAATTGTGAGGCGCCCTGAAACTGCCTGATATTCGCGAAGGCTTTCAACAGAGTCTGCTGAGAAGCATCCTCAGCATCCTCGCGATTGCGGGTGATTTTCAGCGCGACGTGAAACGTCTTGCGCATGTGGGGCTGCACCAATCGTGCAAACGCTGTTTCATCACCCGCCTGAGCCTGCCTCACCAGATCGAGCGCCACAATCGCCCGCGCGTCTCTCGAATTCTCTGGTTGGTCTAATCGTGGACGCGATTCCTGCGGAACCTGGTCGGCTTTCACGGATTCACCTCGCATTTTCTAAATTGTGGAACGGTTATCAGAGCTGCCGCGCCACCCCAGTTATGAACACTTTGCTCTGCGCTAGAGCCTCGGTCAGAAGCGAGCCATTCGGGCTAATCCAGGGTGGCCGCCGGCGAATAATAAAGAAAGTAAGATCGAGCTAAGCCCTGACTACGATCTCCTAACCGCCTGCGAGCCTAAGCGAATTCTGAAAATGCAGCCATCCGTGTCGCGCTGTAAGTTACTGAGGAGATTGCTGTATGCCGGGATGATGCCGAAAACGCCGCGGGAAGCTCCGCGCCATCAATAGGACCCATTCTAGCGATAGCTAGCGGCTTGCAGTTCGAACATCTCGGCATAGAGTCCGCCGTCTCTGACGAGCTGATCGTGCTGTCCCTGCTCCGCGATTCCGCCCTTCTGCAGTACAAGAATGCGATCGGCCATGCGAACCGTGGAGAACCGGTGCGAAATCAGCAACGCCATCTTGCCCGTGGTGAGTTCCGAGAAGCGCTCGAACACCTCGTTTTCGGCACGCGCATCGAGAGCAGCCGTGGGTTCGTCGAGTACCAGCAATTGCGCGTCGCGCAGGTAAGCTCGGGCAAGTGCGATCTTCTGCCACTCGCCACCTGAGAGATCAATGCCGCCTTCAAACCGGCAGCCGAGCGGCTGGTCGTAGCCCTTAGGCAGCTTCTGAATCACATTTTCCGCAAACGTCTTGATCGCCGCGGCGCGAATCCGGAATGGATTTTGAGCGTCTTCGATCCTGCCGACCCCGATGTTTTCAGAGACCGTCATCTCGTAGTGGACGAAATCCTGGAAAATGACGCCGATCTCCTTCCACAGGTCCTCGAGGTTATATTCGCGTAGGTCAACTCCATCGAGCAGAATCTGTCCTTCGGTGGGGTCGTAGAGGCGCGTCAGCAGTTTGACGACCGTGGTTTTTCCCTGCCCGTTCTCGCCGACCAGAGCAACGCGCTCCTGCGGCTCGATCCGGAGGTTAATCCCAGACAAAATTTTCCGGCGATTGCCCGGATACGAGAAGGAGACATTCTTGAATTCGATTCCCTGCCGAATTGGGCGCGGCGCCACGAGTGCTCCCGGTTTCGACCGAATCGTCGGCTCGACGGCAAAGAAATCCACGAGGTCGGTGAGGAATAGCGCCTGATCGGCGATGCCCGAGAAGGTGGTAAACACGGCCTGAATCCCCGCGCTGGCTCCTGCAATCGCGCCAGCCAGGAAAGTCAATTGGCCAATCGTCAGCGCGCCGATCACCGTTTGATAGATCACAAACCCATATCCGCCGTAATAGCCAATCGTGCCGAGCAGAGTCAGGAAAACTCCGAACATCAGTTTGCGCCGCGCCAATCCGACGTTCTGGCGGTGCAACTCATCGGAGAGGACCTTGTAACGTCCGACCAGGAACGGTCCAAGACCAAATAGCTTCAACTCCTTGGCGCTTTCCCTGCTGCCGCCAAGGATGCGGAGATACTCCATCTGCCTTCGCGCCGGAGTCTGTTCGAAGCTCAGCGAATAGCCAAGGAAGGCGAAATGCGTTTCACCGAGGAAGGCCGGCACCACACAAACAATCAAGAAGACGAGCAGCCAGGGCGAAAAGAAACCTATGCCGATTGCCAAGCTGACCGCACCGATGAAGTCTTGAATCAGGCGACCCATCATTTGCACCAGCATCACACGATCGGTGCCCTGCGCGCGCGCGCGTTCCATCTTGTCGTAAAAGAGCGGATCTTCGTAGCGGGTCAGATCGAGCCGCGAGGCATGCTCCATAATGCGCGTGCTGATGTGGCGCGTGAACTTATCGGCGAGCACCGTATCGAAATAGCTGAGCACGCGTCCCAGCATCGCGGAAAGACCCGCGAGCGCGAACTCAAGGGCCACCAGCCACCAGAAATAGCGGGGCAGCGCGGTGTGATACCAGATATGACGGTCAATCGCATCAATGATGATCCGCGTCACCCACAACAATGAAACGGGAATCACTGACACCGCGAGGCGCGCGCCAATTCCCAGGACAACGACCTCGGGTGCGCACGTCCATACCATCCTCAGCACAGGGGGAATCTTGCGCAACGCGCTTAGGCGCTCGCTCCATTTGGCCTCCGGTTTCGACTCTCGAATTGGAAGTTTCTGGTCCATCTTTACCCCATGCCCACTACGGGCCCACTTCATGATTGGCCGAACCATGCTACACAGTCCATACAGCATCCGACGTACCATATTGAACAGGCCGTAAGTAGCTCGCAACGCTCGACATACCTTCCGTCGAAACGACCTGCCCCGCGATTTTTTTTCGCGGTCACGGCAATTTCTATCTAGAAGAAAAAGGGAAAGGTGCGGTTCTGAGCCGCCGCTAGGACAAGTGGGGGCCGCGGGTATTTGCGCTTCAGACAGTCTTGTCTTTGGAGTAGCACAATCGTTCGAGATTGCATTCCAGGCACTTCGGCTTGCGCGCCTGGCAGACCCGCCGGCCGTGCCAAATTAATTGGTGTGAGAAGAGTATCCATCGCTCCTGCGGAATAATCTGGATTAGGTCCTGCTCGATTTTCTTTGGGTCAGTGTTCTTCGAAAGATCGAGGCGTCCCGAAAGCCGCTGCACGTGCGTGTCCACGACCACTCCGGACGCAATGCCAAACGCCGTGCCGAGCACGACGTTCGCAGTCTTTCGCGCCACTCCCGGCAATGTCAAAAGCTCCTCCATCGTTTTCGGCACGTCGCCGCCAAACTCTTCGATGATTCGCTTGCTCGCGCCCATGATGGATTTAGTCTTGTTGCGAAAAAAGCCCGTGGGACGAATGTCTTGCTGAAGTTCCATCGGATTCGCGTACGCGAAGGCGTGGGGCTTCGGATATTTCGGAAAAAGCGTCGCGGTGACGATGTTCACGCGCTCGTCGGTGCATTGAGCTGAGAGAATCGTCGAAATGAGCAACTGAAAGGGATTGTCATGCTTCAGCGCGCAAGTGACGGCCGGATACGCCCGATCAAGTCCCTTGAAGATCGCCTGAACGCGCGCGGGATCGGTTCCCCGCCCCGCCACCGGGCTGCGGCCCGCAGCCTTTGACGAACGAGCGCTTCCGGTTTTCCGCGAAGGCACCCGCCTGGCGCGGGACAATTTCTTCTTTTTCTTTGGACTCATGCAGCGAAAAATATAGCACAGCCGAGCCTAGAGCTCGACGCTCACACCCTTCCAAAATGCGACGTAGTCTTTGATCTGCGAGGCGGCAGGCTTCGGATCGGGGTAATACCAGGCAGCGTCGGCGTTGCGTTCGCCGTTCACTTCGACATCATGATAGCTGGCGGTTCCCTTCCAGGGGCAAACGGTATGAGTCTGGCTCGATCGAAAATACTCGGCGCGCACCGAGTCTGGCGGGAAATACTGGTTCCCTTCCACAACCACAGTTTTGCTGCTCTCGGCGAGGACCGCTCCGTTCCACAACGCTTTGGCCACTTTCGTCCTCCCGCGTCAACTAGACTGCGAAGAAAAGGCTTTGGGCGAGCGGCCATTGCGAGTCGAACCACTGGCCCGCGCAACGATAACCGGAGCGTTCACCCATCTGGATGACCGCCTTCGGATCGTATTTATGCGAGCTCTCCGTCCAAATGGTTTCGCCCTCGCGAAGATGCAACCGAAAGCCGGCCTTGCGAATCGTCACGCGCTGCCAGACGGTCGAGCGCAGGTGCATCTCGATCCTCCGCTCGGCTTCGTCCCACCGCACGACGTGCTCGAATTGCCCCAGGTCGAAATCCCCCCCGAGTTCACGGTTGATGCGCGCGAGCAGGTTCTTGTTGAATGCGGCGGTGACGCCAGCGGGATCATCGTACGCCAGAATCAGCGTCGAAACTGGTTTTTCGAGATCAGTCGCCAGCAACAGCGCGTCACCTTCGCGCAGGATTGACCGGACTTCGCGCAGAAATTGATCGCCCGCCGGACGGTCGAAGTTTCCAATCGTGCTGCCCAGGAACAGAACGAACAACCGCTCCCCCTCTTGTCGTCGCGCGGCCACTTCCTGCAGGCCATCCAGATATGCGCGCTCGAAACCGACGATGCTGACCAGATCCATCTGTCCCAGTTCCTGCTGGCACCGAAATAGTGCGGTGCCGGAGATGTCAATCGGGTAGTAGTTCACGCGCTGCCGCCGCGCGAGCGCTTCGAGAACCCAGCGCGTCTGCTGGCCGCTTCCACTGCCGAGTTCAGCGACCACCACCGGACCAGGTACGCGGTTGACGATTTCGCCGGAGTAATGCTCGAGCATGCGCATTCCTGCGCGGCTCAGGCCATACTCCGGCAAAAGACAGATCACATCGAAGAGCGCGGAGCCCACTTCATCGTAAAGATATTTCGAAGGGAGCTCCTTCTGCCCGGGTGGCTCAATCCGAGCACGACGTCCGAGCAAAATTCCGACAGCACCTGAGGCGAAGAACTTGCTGTTGCCATTCGCGGAGCCGAAGCCATGAGCTATTCCTCCACGCAGCGGAATGTGGCGTACACGTGCGGGTAGTGCGGCTGGAACCAGTTCCGGAAGGATCGGCGCAACATGCACGCATCGGTGCGAGGCGATCCGCCCTTCATCACGAAATGTTTTCCGTCGAAAAAATTGGCCGAGTAGCCCGGGTAGAAGGAAAACGCCTCAAATCCCGGCAAAGGACCGAATTCGGTAGAGGTCCACTCCCATCCATTGCCGACCAGATCAAATACGCCGAATGCGCTCGCGCCCGCGGGATGCGCGTCAACCGCGGTCGGATCCCAGCGCTCGTGATGAAAATTTCCGCGCGTGCGATCCGGCGCAGCCTCGCCCCATGGGTACGCATTTTCGGCGCCATCTTCGGATCCATAGGCTGCGCGGTGCCACTGTGTCTCGGTCGGCAGTTTCTTTCCGGACCACCGTGCGAACGCGGATGCTTCGGCGTGAGTGACGTAGACGGGCCACGATGGCGGCAGCGGGATCGTCCCGAACATCGCCTGGTAGTTCCCACTGCGCGTCCGAATCTGCCGGGGCGAACTTCGATTTCGGCAGCCAGAAGTGCGGATGCGCGAGCCGCGTTCGTTGTTTCCACTCCCAGTCCTCCGGGGTCCAGTAGCTCGCGTCCTGGTAACCGCCGGCATTCACGAACTTCAGATACTCGTGATTCGTTATCGGGAATGCGTCAATCAAAAACCCCGGCACATGAACTTGATGCAAGCCGAATTCGTTGTCCCAACCAAACGCCTGCGAGAAATTGCGCGATTGGCCGAGCGTGGCGATGCCAGCGGGAATCACGACCTGCTCGGGGTTCGGCGCAGGATGGGGATCGGCGAAAGTTCCGGCCTGAGCAATTTTTCTCTCGACCGGCAGGTTGTGCAGGAGATACGCGAGCGTTTCCGCGTGCATCAAGCGATGCTCGATCGCGACCTGCAGCAGAGTTCCGTCGGCAATTTCTCGAACAGATGATCTGCTTTCTTCGGCGGCCTGCAGCGCGTCATCCAGCGCCGTTCGCGCGCGCTGGTTATACCTTTCGACTCGCGAGATGCTGGGCCAATCGGCCGGCATATCGGTCGGCAATCCGTCGCCGACCGGATCAATCCCGAACGCGAAAAGCTTGTCATACTCGGGGTCGTTCGATTTGAGGCCCAACCCAGGAGCGAACAGGTTCCAGTCAAACGCCTCCAAATGACCGAGATAGAAGATCAAACGATGGCGTTCGGGAACTGGGCGGTCGTAGTACGAATTCGGCGGCAACATCTGAAATAGGGCATCGGTACGCGCGCGAGCCTCTTCCAAGCGAGACAACAGAGTCGGGTGAAGGTTCGGCGCTAACCTGGAAGTCGCCATTTGTCACCTCAGAGGCAGGGGTCCCTTTGTACTCCCGCAGGGGCTCCCGGGCAAGGAATTTTGTTACCCATCATTGGATGCAAGACCCTGTAGGAAAGTGTCGATTATTTCAGCGGAATCAGGAGTTCGATCAGCCTGCGGAATGCCTTGCCCCTATGGCTCGCGATATTTTTTTCATCGGCAGAGGCCTCCGCGTAAGTGCGGCTACCTTCTGGGAAGCAGAAAATTGGATCGTAACCAAATCCGTTCGTCCCGCGTGGCTCGATCGCGATGATACCTTCCGCGCAATCGGAGACAACCGCCAGCGCGCGGCCCTGCCGGGCAATCGTGGTGACGCAGACGAATCGAGCGCGGCGATCCTCAGCTATCTTCCCTTCCATCTCGCGCAACAACTTACGCACGCGGTCTTCGCTCGTGGCGTTCGGCCCGGCGTACCGCGCCGAGTGAACGCCGGGCGCGCCGCCGAGAGCGGGCACCACCAGGCCGGAATCGTCAGAAAGAACTATTTCGGACGTGAACCGACTGTAATGCAGCGCCTTGCCAGCGCTATTTTCCGCGAACGTGGGTGCGGATTCTTCGAACGCCGGGAAATCGCGAAACTTTGGCAACAGATCGATCTCGAGCGTGGTGCCCGAAGCGAGCTCGCGATACTCGCGCAGTTTGCCTGAATTCGAAGTCGCGAGCAGCATCCGCAAGAGCATGCTTTCGGCTGAACTAGCGTGAACGGCCGCGGAAGTTCACGCGCACCACGTCCTGCTGCAACTTGGCGAGCTGGCGAATTCCGCCGGTCGCGAGATCTAGAAGTTTCTGCAATTCCTCGGTCGTGTAAGGGCGCCCCTCGGCACTCGCCTGCACCTCAACGAACCGTCCATCACCCGTCATCACCACGTTCATATCCACCTGTGCGCGCGAATCTTCTTCATAGGCGAGGTCGAGCAGAGGCTGATCGTCCACAATCCCAACGCTCGTGGCCGCCACGGAATCGAGAAGCGGTACGGCGCGTAGCATTCCCGCGGCTACCATCCGCTCGAGAGCAAGGGCTAGCGCGACGAACGCGCCAGTGACCGACGCCGTTCGCGTGCCGCCATCGGCTTCGATGACGTCGCAATCGAGCCACACTGTCCGCTCGCCGAGCGCCTTCAAGTCCGTCGCGGCGCGGAGCGTGCGTCCGATCATCCGTTGAATTTCAAGCGTGCGCCCCGACTGGCGCCCGCGAGTGGATTCGCGAGGCGTTCGCTCCTCGGTCGCGCGCGGCAGCATTCCATATTCGCCGGTCACCCAGCCCTTCCCGGTCCCTTTCAGAAACGAAGGCACGCCGTCATTGATCGTGGCCGTGACGATCACGCGTGTCCGGCCCATCTCAATCAGTACGCTGCCTTCAGCGCTCGGAATGAAATCCGGAGTGATCTTTACCGGCCGTAAATCATTCGCTGCGCGTCCGTCTGCTCGCAAGAACTTCTCCTTTGGCTGCTGCATGCATTCACTCGAGAAATCAGTTTGACGACTGCGGCGGGAGGTGTCAACCGGAGCGGCGTGGTTTAGTGATGCGATTTCGCGGCAGGCAGCGCCGAGGGCGCGGCAGGCGGATTCAAGTCGAAAAATCCCGTAAGGTCCACGTTGCCCGCCAGCGTATCCACTTCCTGGCCGTGAATCAGAATTTTGAGCCGATGAAGGACTGGCACGTTGCTTTCCAGGGTGTGCGCGATCGAGTTTACGGCCATCTCCTCGCTCAATATTCCCGACGGCATCTCCGACGAGAGTGCGTCGGAAAAATCCGCGATGGCCGTGCCATCAGGAAGAATGTAAAAACCCAGGAGCGTCGTATCGGCGGGAATCGTGCGCTGGCCGGGCGTTGGAGGGTTTACCGTAAGCTCGTTGAGCAATTGCCGGGAACGTTCGACCGGATCGGCGGAGAGCGGCAATTGCACTTGCACGGGTGCGATTCTGTCGGAGCCCGCACCCCAGAAGATTTTCGCGTTCACGGTCACATCGCTCGGCGTGGAAATCGGCGGCGCCAGAACTTCGTGTCGCGCCTTTTCGTCGGCCGTTTGCAATTCGGCCAGGCGCTGCACGCGCCGATGCAGGCTGCGGAAGCTGATCAACCCAATCAGCACAGCCACGATCAGTAGCCCGATAACGATCTTCATCGCTCGCGGCATTATCGAGTCACTCCCGCATCTGCCTGGCGAGACGCCGCAATGGCTCGCGCGATCGCATCCGCGAGCGGCGCAGCCGATGCTGTCAACAAGTCTGGCGTCGGCGTAGACACGCTCGAGATCTCAACGGCTACAGCCGGCGCCGTGATGGATCGCAACGCGCGCACGGGGACTCCCGTAGCAGCCGAGGGTGAACCCGAGAAAGCCTGGGCGAGTTCTCCCTGAATCGCGTCGGCGAGGCGATGGCTCGCATTCAGATAGGGCCGCTGCGCTTCGTCCCACGCTAGTAGCGCCGGGGCGGGCGGATTCGATGCTCGTGTGGTTGCGGCGGGCGTACCAGCCGCGGCCGCAACGGGCGCGAGTGGAATCGGCGTGGCGAACTGCGTGTAGTAGGCGCGCACGGTGCCGGCTGCGCCAGTCGAAGCAACATGCAAGCTGATGAAGATGACATCGCGATATGCGTTAGCGACCGCGGCACGGTCGTCGTAGGACGGATTCGAGTCATCATTGCGAGTCATGAAGACACGATAACCCTGCCGCTCGAGCTCGGCGCGCACGGATCGTGCGATTTGCAGCACGACATCCTTTTCCACCACCGTTTCGCCACGCGCCCCGGTGTCCGTGCCCCCATGCGCCGGGTCCAAGACGATGACCGCCCCCGCTGAAGTGGATGGCTGCGGAGATGCGGGCGCGGGCAGAACTGCAGGCGCTATCTGCGCCGCGGTTGGCAGCGGCTGCGACGCAAGAACGCCCGCAGCCACGACGAGGCTCACTACGAAAAGAGATTTCCGCACGGCGCAAAGGATATCAGAAATGTCGAGGCTTGCAGCGATGACTAGCGTGGAGCGCCTTCCAATCGAAAACACCTTCGCGCAAGGAAGTGCGCGACGCTTGGAACGCATGAGGCATTCAAGCCGGAGAAACATTGAACAGGTGTGCGTCGAACCCCTCACGTCGCACAAACAGTCCGGGACTGTGAAGTTCCTCGGCTGTGCGAATATAGCGGACATCGTTCAGCTCGTCGTAGAAGACGTATTCCTTCGCAGCCAGCGGACGGTCACCGAAGTTCACCCGTCCCTGCGACGCAGAACCCGCGAGGTTCACTGAAATCACCTTCCAGGCTTTCTCCGTCCGCCATTCGTAGACGACCAGGTTGCCGGCCGTGTCGTCGCCTTCGGGCGTAACCGGCAGTAGATTCCACTCGCCACCGTGAAAGGCGCCGTCTTTTGTGATCCGCAGAATTTTCGCGAAGAACGCCGTGCTCGCCGGATCGGCCGGTTCGTCGGCGCAGATTCGGAGCGTGATTGGCAGGCGAATGCTTGCACCTTCGAGCTCGCCCTGATGATAGAAGCGCATGCCCGGCAAAGTCCCCATCAGCGTGCCAACGGAGGGCCGCCGGCCCTTGCCGAACACGGAAGCGCAGCGATCCTCGTCGTGATTCTCGAGGAAGCGTGCCAGATGGCTCTGATACGAAAGCGGGGCCGCCAGCCGGTTACACAAGTCCGGCATCTGAATATCGCGGACGGCGTCGTACAAGCCTTTGTCGTACGCAAAGGAAAATCCGAGATCAAGCAGCCGCGATTCAGTTCCCCAATACGCTTCGGCGAGGAGGATAAGGTCAGGCACGGCCGAGTGCGCCTTTGCCCAGAACTCCTGCTCGGGCGCTTTCGCACGCTTTAGCAGATGGCCCCAGGTTTTTTCGAAAATGTCGTTCAGGTGAAGCATCGCCATGTCGCAACGCACGCCGTCGCAGTGGCTTGCAATCGTTCGCAGTTCCGCAAGCTGCGCCGCGCGCATCTGCGGCGAGAAATGGTTCAGCTGCGCGACGTCGTCCCACGGAGGAAAGTAGGGATCGCGCGCAAGTGCGAGAAAGAAAACGCCTCTTGGCGTCTCGATTCGGCAAAAGCTGGAGGCATCCCGCTGAAAATCGTCCTGCGTGCCCTGGACGTAGAATTCCGGGTGCTCGCGCGTCCATGGATGATCGAGCGCCGTGTGGTTCCCGACAAAATCGAGAAACAGCGCGATTCCTCGCGCGTGCAGCTTTGCGCGAACAGCGTCGAGCGATTCCCAAGTCCCGATGCGCGGATCGGGAACGTATTGCGCGACGGCGTAGGGCGAGCCGATCACATCGTCCGGCTTCCAACCCGGCAGCGCGCGATCGTATTGCGCGACGTTCCCGGGATTGGCCAGCGCGATACGGCGCGATTCCGGACTTCGCCGCCACACTCCCATCAGCCAGACGATATCGAGGCCGAGGCGCGC
Organism: uncultured Acidobacteriota bacterium; assembly: GCA_963818605.1. Taxonomy (GTDB): domain Bacteria; phylum Acidobacteriota; class Terriglobia; order Acidiferrales; family UBA7541; genus Palsa-295. Next base: position 176,572 of record CAWFSW010000011.1, on the reverse strand, counting down.
GAACGAATCCCACTCCGAATCGGGGACATCCGCGAGCCTAATCGGACGACAGAGACGCGCGGAGAGCTTTTCGAGCCACGTCCAGGTATTGATTTCGTAAATGTGAGGATGCGGCCGCAACGCGACGGGCTTTGGAGACTCGATCGCAGGAGGCGTCACGCAATCATGCTAGCACCGCGGGCCAGAGCCGAAAAGCGCGAACGCCCGTTGGCTTTCCCAGCTCGTAAATTGGGACGCGACGAAATGCACCAGCAGAACACACGCTGTAACGTTTCCAGGATGCTGTCGAGAGTCGCGAAGCTATTGCTTCACGGCGCTGTCAATGAAACTGGCGATGTTGCTCTTTAGCTTGATGCGGTCCTCGTCGTGCAGATAGATCATGTGGCCGGAATTGTAATACTGCAGGTGGACGCGATCCTGCGTGTTTCCCGGCAGCAACGCATGCTCGATCGTATATTCCGTGGCGAAGAACGGAGTGGCCATGTCGAAATAACCATTCTCGACCTGTATTTGCAGCCGTGGATTGTCGATTAACTCGCGGATCAGATCTCCCGCGACCGTGGGAGCGCCGGGGAAAAAGTTGCCGAAACCGGAGTTGTGCTTCCAATCCCAGTTCTGGCTCGGTTCGCTGGGAAGGACTTTGTAGGTTTTATCCTGGCCGAATTTCAGATCTTCGCGGACGTAGCCGTTGAATGCCGCCGTGAACGCGCCGACAACAGCCGAGAAGGAAGGATCGTATTCGGAATTCTCCGTGAGTAAATCGTACGTTGGACCGGAATAGCGGGCGTCATAGCGGCCAATCGTGAGCCCGCGGCTCCGCAGAATTTCCGCTCCGAACTGTGGAAGCGCCACGCGCAGGTCCGCCTTGATCAGGAAATCCTCGCTCAGCCCCGTGAAGTCCGAGAGCTTTTTCGCGATGTCCGCTTTCTCTGAATCGCTGATCTTTGAGCCCTTCATCAACGCTGCCGCATAATCCGTGGCAGCGAACTGGCGCGCGCTGGCGACAAAGGCGACCAGGTCGTCGGGGCGATTTTTCAAGAGTTTGTAATACCACGCAGTCGCAGCATACGTCGGCAAGTAGAACATGTACGGCCGGTCATCACCCGGAGTGAACGACAGCGTGCCAAGATCAATCACGTTGGAAATCAAAACGATGCCGTTGATATACATTCCGCTGTTCGTTTGCAGATAGTTTCCAAGCGCCACCGAGCGGAATGTTCCGTAGCTTTCACCGATCAGAAACTTGGGCGAATTCCAGCGGTTGTTGCGGCTCACGTACGTCGAGATAAATTGGGCAAGCGACCGGACGTCGGAATCAACGCCCCAGAAGTCCTTGTCCTGAGCCTTCCCAACGGCGTGGCTGAATCCCGTGCCGACGGGATCAATGAACACCATATCCGTTTTGTCGAGCAGGGATTCGGTGTTGTCCACGATCTTGTACGGGGCAGGAGGAGTCGCGGACGCGTTCTCGGTAACGACGCGGCGTGGCCCAAACGCTCCCATGTGCAGCCAGACGGAGGCCGATCCGGGGCCGCCGTTGTAGATGAACGCGATGGGGCGCTGGCTGAGGTCCTTTACGTCGCTGCGCGTGTAGGCGGTGGAATACATCAGCGCTGTCGGCTCGTCCTTATTGTCCTTCAGCAGCGTGGTCGAAGCGGTGGCCTTGTAATTGATCGTTTGATCGCCGATGCGAATCGAGTGATCGGTGACGGACGACTCTTCCTTCGGCGTTGCCTCCGGAGCGGCCTTTGCATCCGCTGGCTTTGCGTCTGCGGTCTTTGAATCCTTCGCGGGCTCTTGCGCGGCGGTTCGTGCAGCCTGTCCGAAAATCAGCAGCAGCGCGATCGCGCTCAATCCCACACACTCGCTCAGAACTTTTTTCATCGATGCTCTCCAATTACTGCGTTTGTTTACCACATGCCGGACTAATCAATGTGAGCGCAATGCTCTTTGCTTCGGTATCCGAGCCGGAAACCGCGACAGGCTCCGCTTCGATGCGCGACGGCGGCGAGCAACCCGCATGGCCATGGCTCGGCGCGGTACGCCGAGGCGTTAAGTCCTCCCATGCCGAAAGCGTATAGTTCCCCGATTCCAGCAGCGTGAACTGATAGAGCCCATCCGCGAGTTTCTGCGCGGACGGGTTCTCGCCTGAATCCGCTTTCGCCATCACGGTCACGCTTCCGGGCGGACGGGCCCCCTGCCATTTCACTTGGACGCGGAGAAGACGAGTTGGATAGCCGCCTCCCACCTGCATATTCACTTTCAGGAGCTGCTGGCCGTCCTTCAGTTTGATCGGGCGGGCGTCACTCAGATCGGTCACGCCAGGATAAAACGCGCGGGGAAAGGGCGCGTTGGGGTCCATGCGGTTCGCACGATTGAAAACCAGGATGTAATCGCCCGGGCCGACGTGATCTAAATCGAAGACACCCTGCGCGCCCTGAAATCCCCACAAGCCGGGACGCGAATCGTCGTAGGTTCCAGCGCGATACAGCTCGACCGAAGCAAGCGGCAACGGCTTCCCGGCGGGCCCTAGAACGCTACCGCGGATGTGGCCAGTCGGCAGCGCGTCCACGTCGTATTCGTAGCACGCGCCATTCGGAATCTTGAATGGTGGCAGGCCGCCGGTCAGCGACTTGCGCGTCAATTCCATCCGGACCGGCAGGCGTGCGGTGAAGCTGTATTCGCCGGCGTGCACATCGTAAAAAGAGTAGACGCCGTCGGAATTGGAGCTGGTTTCAAAGCGGTCGTCGCGCGAGCGCAGTTTCAGGGAAACATTCGCGAGAGGCTCATCGGGATCGTCCGGCAGCGCGAGGAACGGAGGCTCGGAGCGGCGCAGCACACCGAAAACAGAAGCGACGCGCTGACCGTTGCGCATCGCACGCAGCTGCGGGAGTAGCGCGCGAGCCGCGGCGACGGGGCGCGTCCCGCTGCAGATGGTCGCGAAGAGGTGGTTGTCAGTTCCCTGATGCGTGAAGACCACATATTGCTGGCCGCGCTGGAAACGATAGCCGCAATCGCCATCGTCCCCACCGGAGAAGACGTCGATTTCGGTGGTGGATCCGGGCGCATCGGGAGCAGCGAAACTCTCGTCAATCCGGAAATGGTAGCGCGTGAGGCGCGCCGCGACGATGTCAACGGGGGCGCTCTGTTTCACCGATTCGTCGGACGAATCAGCCGCGTGCGGTGTGGCGTAAGCGATGTCCTCAACCACGGTGACAGTGCCGAGAAAAACGACATCATCCTTCTGCAGCCCCGGACACTTTCCGGGCGACTCCTGCGAGCAAGTACAGGCCTGCGAGGAAATCGAAATCACCGGGAGCAGAAGCAGAAAAACCACGAGGGCGCGTCGAATCATCACACATATCGTACATTCTTTTCGGTGCGATGCGAAACCGGAGTCGGAAACCAGGAAAAAATAAACCGCAGGACCGCAAACATGCCGACACGCGGAGAACGAGATTCGATTCATGCTACACTTTTGCGGGTAAGGCAGCCGCTGTATCCTGCATTCAGAGAATATTCCGACCGGAACGGTTCCATCCTGCCGGACGTGTGGCGATGACGACAAGGATCTCGCTTTCTTCCATTTTCGCCGCAGGGAAATGAGTGCGCCCGCTGCCGACGAGGTGTAAAGATTTTCGCGATCGTTCAATATATCGTTCTTGCCTTCGCCGCGATTCCCTTCATTTACTACCTCTTGGCGATGTACAGCACCGCGCGATTTTTCGGAGAGGCCAGGCGAGACGGAGCTCCGAATACCGATTTCCTCCCGCCAGTCAGTTGCCTGAAGCCGATCAAGGGGCTCGATCCCGACGCGTACGAGAACTACGCGAGCTTTTGCAAGCTGGACTATCCCGAGTACGAGATTCTATTTTGCGTCGACCCGGACGATCCGGCGCTGCCGGTGATCGAAAAGGTAGTGAGAGATTTTCCGGAGCAGCGCATCCGGCTGCTGTCCGGCTCCGGGCGAGTCGCGATCAACGACAAGGTCGGGAGGTTGGTGCGACTCACGAACGAGGCACAGTACGACCTTTTCGTGATTACGGACGGCGACGTCCGCGTGCAGCCGGACTATCTGCGCAACATGGTGGCGCCATTCCGCGATCCCAAGGTTGGGGCGGCGACGTGCCTTTACGTTTCGACCAAGGAAACGAACTTGGTGCAGGAGCTTCAATCGATTGGAATGATCTCGGATTTTTTCGCTCCGGTAATGGTCGCGTGGCAATTGAACGACTTCGAAGCCACGTTCGGACAAACAATCGTGACCACCCGCAAAGCTGTGGCGAGCTATGGCGGCTATCCGGTGATCGAAAATCGTCCGGCGGATGACGTGTATGCAGGTAGGCTTGTCGCCGAACAAGGATATGAGGTCAAGCTGCTACCCTACGTCGTGCAATCGGTCGCTGATTTTCATTCGCTGCACGATCTGATTCACAAGCGAGCACGATGGATGACCGTGCAGCGAAACATGCGGCCGTGGGGCCATCTCGGGTTGATCTTCACGTGGGGACTACCATGGGCAATCGTCGCGGTCGCGACGCATCCGACCGCCGCGGTTGCCGTCGCCTACTTAGGCGGCTACGCAATTTGCAGGATTGCGATCACGTGGCTCATCGGTGTTTGGGGAATGAAGCAACGCGGACTCTGGAAGAAGATGCCGTTAATCCCCGTGTGGGACGCGATGGCATTCGTCATGTGGCTCGCGAGTTTCGGGCGCAAGACCATTCGCTGGCGGGGCGTGGACTATTTCATTCGCGAAGGAAAGCTTGTGCCCGCCGCTCCGACAACTGCCCAGAGTAGTTCGCAATGACGTATCCATCTTCCGCTCGGGGGCCAAAATAAAATGGAAATTGGGAACAACGCTGGCCCTGAAGCCCGGCAATCGGCCGCTCGCATGACGCGAGGCCTCTATCTGGCCGTCGCGCTGATCGCCGGCGCGGTGTACCTCGGCTGCATCATCTCGCCTCCATCGCTGATGGACGATGTGGATGCCGTCCAGGCGCAGATCGCGCGCAACATGCTGGACTCCGGCGATTGGGTCACCGCGCGCTTGGACGGCATAACGTATCTCGAGAAGGCCCCTCTCATCTACTGGCTCATGGCCAGCTCATACAAAGTATTCGGCGTTCACGATTGGGCCGCGCGGATCCCAGTGGCGCTTTCCGCAATTGCCCTTTGCCTGCTGACGGCAGCTTTCGGCGCGTGGGCGTTCGGAAAGCGCGCTGGTTTTTACGCAGGCTTATGCATGTCCACGTGCGTAGGGCTCTTTCTCTTTACCCGCATCCTGATTCCAGACGCGTTGCTCACGCTGACGATCGGGCTGGCCTTATGGGCGTTCCTGCGCGCGATAGATGAAGACGAGACACATCCGCGATTTTGGTCCATCGTGCTCGCCGTGAGCCTTGGGGCGGGACTCTTAGTGAAGAGCGCCATCGCCCTGGCATTTCCCGTTTGTATTGCATTGCTCTACCTCGGCTTAACGAGACAACTGCTCTCAAAGAGCGTGTGGAAGCGGCTGCATCCCTTTAGCGGGGCGCTGATCGCAATCCTGATTGCAGCGCCGTGGCACGTGCTGGCCACGTTGCGCAATCCACCTTATTTTGCTTTCACCTTTCACAGCGGGCCGGCGCAATACCATGGGTTCCTCTGGTTCTTCTTCATGAACGAGCAAGTGCTGCGGTTCCTGAATCTCCGGTACCCGCGCGATTACAATACGGTGCCGCGTCTCTGGTTCTGGCTACTGCACGTGGTTTGGCTATTTCCGTGGAGCGTGTATTTCCCTGCCGTAACCAAGCTTTCCTTCAAACCGGATAATCGCGCCGGGCGGACACGTCTGCTCGCGCTTTGCTGGGTAGGCTTCGTTCTGGTTTTCTTCACGTTTTCAACAACGCAGGAATATTACTCGATGCCCTGTTACGTCGCGCTTGCCCTGCTGTTGGGCTCGGCAATGGCGGCGGGAGGCGGCTGGATTCGGCGAGGAACTGGCGCGCTGTGCTTCATATCCGCATGCGCAGCCATCGCCGTGTTTACGATTCTCATTCACGTGCGGGGCATTCCCACGCCGGGAGACATTTCCTCGGCGCTCAGCCACCATCCCAACGCCTACAAACTCTCGCTGGGCCACATGCAGGATCTGACTGTCGAATCGTTTGCATATCTTCGTCTGCCTCTCGCAATTGCCGGAGTTGCGTTTCTAATCGGCGTCGCGGGCACATTTCGGGCCGCGGCCCTGCGTGCATTTTTGGCGGCCACGCTGATGATGATCCTGTTTTTCCACGCCGCCCGGATAGCGATGGTGGCGTTCGACCCATATCTTTCATCGCGGCCGCTCGCACGTGCTTTGATGCGGGCACCAGAGGGCAAACTGATTACGCAGGGCCACTACTACGATTTTTCGTCCGTTTTCTTTTATATGAATCGCACGGGACTTCTCATCACCAACCGTCGTGTCAATCTGGAATACGGTTCGTACGCGCCGGGGGCCCCGCACGTCTTCATTGACGAGGCAGAGCTAAAGCAGCTTTGGCTCGCGCCCGACCGCTGCTACCTTCTCGCCTTTCAGTCCGATTTGCCCCGCTACGAACAGATGGTTGCGCCTACTCCACTCAACGCAGTGGCGACCAGCGGCGGGAAAATCCTGCTCACCAATCAGTCGCTGACAGCTGCCGCAGGCGTTCAAGGGCACTGAACGCGCTGACGACGCGGCATTTCATCGTGCGCCATCCGGTGCATCTGAATGATACGCGTAGAAAACAGAGGGTTTGACGAGTAGTATGGTGATGAGGGGAACCACACGATGCCGAGTCCGGCCTTATACCTAACTCGCGTTTGGCTGGGCAGCAATGTCTCCGCGAAACTCCTGCCGTCAACGGCCAGACCTTTAGCCGCACACGTCAAGTTGACCGAAAACTGCCAGGCTAAGTGCATCAGCTGCGACTATTGGAAGTCCCGATGGGAAGACGGTATTGATACGAATCGGGCAGTCGAACTCCTCAACGAAATAGGCGCTGCCGGAATCCGCTCCCTGCGATTTACGGGAGGCGAGCCGTTACTCCGGCGGGACCTTTTTGAAGTTATGAAGCGGGCGAACACAGCACCCTTTAAGCAGATCATCCTCCAGACCAACGGCCTGCTCATCAAGAAGCTTCACAAAGAGATTAACGCCTCTCCCATCACGAAAGTTGCCGTGTCGATCGACGGCCTGAAGGAGACGAACGACGAGATTCGCGGGATTCGCGGTTATTTTGACCTGGGGATGGAAGGCATCAAACTGCTCCGGGACAAAGAGGTGGCCATCTCCGTCACCCTCAATCGAGTTTCCGCCTCGGAGCTTGACAGACTCGCTCAGGTGGCTCGTGAGGTGGGTGCCCGCATTGAAACGAATATTCTCAGCCGCAGCCTCTACTTCTTTAAGGATGCGGACATCGATTCCATGTGGCCGCAGCGGGAGGGGGTCACGGAAATCGCGAAGTTTCTGCGCGATACCGTGAAGCGCCCTGCCTACGAGGTGGACTACGTAACCAAGTATTACAACAACGAGCTCACGACGGAACCCGCCTGTGTTCTCGGCTATCTTCAGGTGTTCGTGCTGTCGAATGGCGATGTGCTCACCGGATGTTACCCGCTGAAGCCCGTGGGAAACATCCTGCGCGACAGCCTCGAAAACATTCTGGCGTCGGAGGCGTACGTTAGCCAGTGCGCGGCCATGATCCGCCGCGAATGCCCGGGTTGCACCTGCGGAGTGGAAAGTTCACTAGCCATGAAGCACCCCGCCGCCAGTGCCTTCTTCGAGCTCAGCCGCCTGACGCAACATCAGAACGGCGATAAAAAAGAAATCCCCGCCGGTGCGGCACGGGTGGAAGATCCGTCGATTACCTAGTTCTTCTTCTCTGTAAGGACACGCCCGATTGAGTCGCTCTCGTCGAGACTGGCCATTAGAGTATTGCGGCCGCCATATTGGGCCTTCGAGCCACGCTTCGAGTAAGTGGGCATGAGAGCGAAGGTTGCCATCGCTGGGGCTGGAATCTACGGCGCCACGACCGCGATCCGGCTGGCCGAACAGGGCCACAGCGTGCATTTGTTCGACCCTCTGGGAATTCTGCAGGCTGCGTCCGCGATCAATCAATATCGAATCCATTCAGGCTACCACTACCCACGCAGCCCAGAGACGATCCGCGAAACGCTCGAAGCGCGCGGTGAGTTTGTCGAAGCGTTCAGACCGGCGATTGCCCGCAACACCAGCCACTATTACGCGATCCCTAAGGAAGGGTCCTTAACCGCTCCTGATCTCTTCGAGCAGGTTATGGCGCCGTATAACCTACCTTGCAAGCCGTGCAGGCCCGCATGGATGGACTTCGGATTCATCGATCGGTGCTACGAAGTAGACGAGCAGATCTACGATCCTGACGTTCTGAGGGACCTCGTCACCGAACGCATCAAATCGCTCGCCATTCCATTCGAGCAGCGAACGTTCGCCGCCGGCATGCGCGGCGACTACGACTTTGTGGTGTGGGCCACCTATGGATTGGGACCCAGCCGCGGGCTGTTCAAAGCCGCGAAGTATCAGGTGGCGGAGAAAATCCTGATCCAACTTCCGTCCGAGTTGCGGGGAATTGCACTCGTGGTGATCGATGGCCCGTTTACCGCTTTCGATCCATATGGCAACTCATCACGTTCTCTCTTCGGCTCCGCACTGAATACAAATCACTGGACGACGACCGACCCTGCTGTCCCGATTCCGGAGCCTTATGCAAATCTTCTGAACCGGCCGACGTTCGAGCCGATTGCATTCAGCCGGTTCGACGCGATGCGCAAAGATTCCGCTCTCGCCGTGCCCGCATCGAAGGATGCGATCTATCTCGGATCGCGCTTCACAATACGCGTTGTCGAGAATAACCCCGAGGAGGATCGGAGAACTCTCTACGTCCAGGAATCGGCGCCCGGGGAGCTTCACATTTTTTCGGGCAAGGTCGTGAGCGCAGTGAAGGCTGCACGCATCGTGTGCGAGAGGATTTCGAAAGATGCCTGACTCCCCCGCCTACGTAATACTCGGCCGCGGCCGGTGGGCGCATACGATTCGCGGCGTGCTGACGGGGGAAGGCCGCCGCTGCGTCTTCATCGAAGACGTGCGGCGCGAAGCCACCGAGACGGACTCCGACTACAAGCGGCGGCTCGCTAAAAAGATGGCGGATGCCGGGTCGCACATCGCGTGGCTCTGCACGCTGCCGGGCCCGCACGTCCCTTTGCTGATCGCAGCCGCGATTAGCGCTGGACTGCATGTGATAGCCGAAAAGCCTTGGCTATATTCACGAAACCAAACGCGAGCGCTTCAGGACCTGGCGGCCGCTACCGGCCGACAAGTCGGCGTCCATTATGAATATTGCCTTTTGGATGCCGTCGAGAAATGGCGGGACCAATTTTATCGAGGCGCCGGATTGCAGTTCGGTGGGCGCTTTCATTTGCGCGGCCCGGATCGCCTGGGCATTCCCGCCGCCGATAATCTGGGATGTCACTTGCTCGCAATCCGCGAATACGCCGTCCCGCAATCGGGACTGGCAGGGATCAGTTGCGAATACGAGCGCGCGGATGAGCGAAGGGTATGGCTCGAGAAAAATCACCAGGAGATCGCGCCGATCGATTTTCTCGGGAGCAAGGAGCCCATCATCCAGCGCTACGTCGCCAAATTCGAGGGCGGCCTCGATGGAACTTCGTTCCCTTTTGATCTGGAATTCGCCGCGCGCACAGCGGCGGCCCTCAGCGTCTGGAAGCAACATGGAGAAAAGCCGCGCGACCCGTAAGCGCTTGGGCGAATGCCCGCTGCCTAGGGCGCGACGGATACTCGGCGAAGGTCGCGCCGGTCGCTTCGGGCATTGCGCCAGTTGACCTGAGGCATGAAAAGCGACGAATCGATTCGGTCGCGATATTCGATCGCAACGTTCATCAGTGAATCGAGCAGCGAATCGGAGAGATGGTGCGGTTGCAGGCCCAGATCAATCAGCTGGGAGTGTTTGGCGTTGTAGTAATGCGCTTCGGCCTCCACGCGCGGGTCGGGCAGGTGGTCAATTTCGACCTTGAGTCCCATTTTCTTGCTCGCTGCCTGCACCTTGTGGGCGAGATCCAAAACCGAAAACTGCTCGGTAAATTGGTTGAAGACGCGAAATTCGCCAGGCGCAGCCGGGTGCGTGCAGGCGATTTCGATGCAGCGAACGGTATCGCGAATGTCCAGGAAGCCGCGCGTCTGGCCGCCTTTTCCGTAGACGGTGAGCGGATGCCCGACTGCAGCCTGGGCGCAGAAACGGTTCAGTACGGTGCCGAAAACTTCGTCGTAATCGAATCGGTTGATAAGCGCTTCGTCGAGAGCGGTTTCGTCCGTCACCGTGCCGTAAACGACTCCCTGGTTCAAATCGGTGGCGCGCAATTTCCAGATCTTGCAACAAAACATGATGTTGTGGCTGTCGTGCACTTTCGAGAGATGGTAGAAGGAGCCGGGCTGCTTCGGGTACGGGAGTATGTCCTTGCGGCCGTTGTGCTCGATCTCGATATACCCCTCTTCGATGTCAATGTTCGGCGTTCCGTATTCACCCATCGTGCCGAGCTTCACAAGATGGCAATCGGGATGGAATTCGCGGAGCGCGAAGAGCAGGTTGAGCGTGCCGACCACATTGTTGACCTGTGTGAACGACGCGTGCCGGCGATCGATCATCGAATAGGGCGCGGAGCGCTGCTCGGCGAAATGGACCACGGCCTCGGGCTTGAGTTCGTTGAGCGATTCGGCGAGGAACTCGTAATCCGTCACGTCACCGATCAGAAGATCAATTTTCTTGCCGGTGTGCTCGTGCCACGCGCGAAGTCGGTCCGGGAGCGGTTGAATCGGCGTGAGAGTCTGCACGCCGAGTTCGAAATCCCATTGGCGGCGGATGAAGTTGTCAATGATGGCGACCGAATGTCCCTGTTTCGAGAGATATAGCGCCGTCGCCCAGCCGCAATAGCCGTCTCCACCCAGCACCGCAATCCTCATGTGCCCTCCTGTACGAAATCTTGCGCTTGAATTTCTGGAGTCGCCCTGCCCGGATTCAATCCAACTGATTGTAATGTTTTACTCTGTGGCGCGGAAGAGTAGCAAGCGTCTTTTCTTTGATCGGTGCCGTCACGAGCGTGCTTCGTCGAATCAGTCGCGGAACGTGACGGCGCGTCTATGGCCGGATGGCAGTCGCCGCTTGACTCGATCCGGAGGCGGGGTGGCCGAAGACTCGCTCGATTCCCCGCAAGTAGAAAATCAGCCCCAGCAAGCGGACCAGGGCCGTCCAGACACGCCAGCACACAAGCGCCTCCGCTCCCCCGCTAAGGCCTGCGGCTGAAAACAACGAGTTGAATGCCGTTTCACCCACGCCAAGCCCACCCGGTGTAAAAGGCAGGCAATTGGCGATGAATCCTAAGGGGACGATGAGACACATTCTTAGATCGAGGCCGGTCGGATTCAAAACGTAAACCGCTAGCACCATCACGATAAGAAGCAAGGTATTGGCTACGAGCGAGATGAGGAACGCAGCGAGCACCGTCCCGAGGTTGTGGCGATAGGACGCGATCGTCCGAATTACTTGCCCCGGCCAATCCTTCCACGGAAGAAAACCAAAAATCGTGTGCGCGAGCCGCTCCATCAGCGATTGATAGAACAGGCAAGCGAGAAAACTCGCGAGGATAATCGCCGCGAGCACCGCAGACGTAACGAGTAACGCGCGCAGGGCGGGCGTCGCTGCGATCAATCGAAAAAACGCGGGTGCGAACAGTAGAGGCATTACCAAAAGTGAAAACATTCCAATCGCACGGTCCAAAAGGGACACGGTGACGATTTCCGAGCGGAGGCCTTTGTAGTCCTTTGCGACGTAAAAAAGTCTCGCCAGATCGCCGCCCGTTGCACCGGGCAGAAACTGAGTGAAAAAGAAGCTAATCATTGTCACTTGAAAGGATTTGGCCCAGGAAAGATTCAGACCGTGCGGCCGAAAGAGCCACGACAACCTCAGTGCGTTGAACGAGACGTCAACCAGAACCAGCGCGACGGCAGCCAGCGCAATGGGCCAGGCCGTGAAAGGCCTCGATAGGGCGCGCCAGTCAATAACTCCGGACTTGACCAGGTACGCGAGTAGGGCGCAGGCAATCGCCAGTCGCACCAGGAACCAGGAAATCTTGCGGGCAGATCCTGCAGGAGCGCTGATTTCCGTTGTGGATTCGCGAAGCCCTTCGGTCGAGGGACCTTGGCGCGGCATCCTAGCGGCCGGCGCCGGCGATTCGCGGAGGCTCGCTACGTCCTGCATTGCTGCCCCGACGGCCGCACAATTCGCGCACGGTATAAACCGGCTTGTTCTGGGATTCGTAATACGTCCTGGCCAGCAGCTCGCCGATCAAGCCGATCGAGATGAACTGGATGCCACCCATCACAAGCGCCATCCCAAGCAGCAAGAGCGGGCCGTGGTTCGCCATCAGGCCTTCGTCCAAAAGAGCCTTGCGAACAAAAACCCACAACCCGATGCCAAACCCGCCGCTGAGACAAAGCAGGCCCGCCACGCCGAACAATTGCAGCGGTTTGGTTGAATAATCCAGCAGAAACTTTACGCTCACAAGGTCCAGCAGGACACGTATCGTGCGCGAAATGCCGTAGTTTGATTTCCCACTCTTGCGCGCAACGTTGGTGATGGCCACTTCGCCAATCGAAGCGCCTGCCCAGCTTGCGAGCGCCGGGATGAAGCGGTGTAGCTCGCCATACAAATGAATTTCAGACAGTATTTCACGGCGATAGGCCTTGAAGGTCGTGCCGAAATCATGCAGATCCACTCGCGAGAGCCTAGCCATGATGCGATTGGCCACCCAGCTGGGAAACCGCCGCATGAGCCAGTGGTCCGTGCGCGCTACGCGCCAGCCGCTTACGATGTCGTAGCCTTCCTTCATCTTCTCGATGAATTTCGGAATCTCCGCGGGATCGTGCTGCAGGTCTCCGTCCATCGAAATGATGATCTCTCCCTGGGAATGATCGAAGCCCGCCTTCAGCGCAGCCGTCTGGCCAAAGTTGCGGCGCAGCCGCACGACGAGAACGCGCCCATCGTCGCGCGAAATTTCCGAAAGCTGGCGGAAGGTGCCGTCGCGGCTGCCGTCGTCCACAAACACGATCTCGAATGGCTCGCCGATTGCGTCCATCACGTCGATGATCTTTACGTAGAGCTGCGGAACGCTTTCCTGCTCGTTAAACAGCGGCACAACGATGGAATAAGCGACTGAGCGAACCTCGCTGGTCATGCGGAACATTGTATTACACCAACTGGACGGCGCGGAAGCATGACTCGAGGGCGGCACAAAGGAAGTTAACGGATGCTTCGTAAGCGGAGCTCGCCGCCGCTTGCGACCACAGGGACCTAGACGGAGGCGAGGGAGTTTCTCACCTTTTCAAGATTCGGCGCTGAAACTTGCGGCGCTTGAATATTCCATTTCCTCATCCACAGGAAAAGAATCATCAAACCCCACAGATGATAGCCGAGGTTCGCACGCCTTTCGAGATGATCGCTGATGCATTTATCAATCGCGCTCTTCTCAAAGAGTCCGGCATTCTCCGCAACCCCGCTCCTCAGCGCATCGAGCATCAGCGGCCGGAGCGGCCCCCTGAGCCATTCGTGGGACGGAATATCGAGTCCGGTCTTCTTCTTCTGCAGAACGGAGTCCGGCAGCTTCCCTCTCATCAATTCCTTGAGAATGAATTTCTGACGCGAACCGCGCATCTTGAAAGACGCGGGCAGCGACGCAGCGAATTCGACGATCCGATGGTCGAGGAAAGGAGGCCGCACCTCCACCGCATGGGCCATGCTCATGCGGTCCACCTTCATAAGGATGTCATCCGGCAGAAAGTACTTTTGATCGAACCACAGATAGGGCGTGACGCCGTCACCCCCAACGGAGCGCTCACGCAGTTTGCCCAGGATGCGATCCAGCGCATCGGGAAGTGGCGAGTGCATCAGCGTGTCTTTCTGAACCCGCGAAAATGTTCCGTTCCAATAGACATGAGCCTGATCGGCGGGCAACAAGCAACCTTCGAGGAAGCGCTTAGCCTTGTACTCGAAGCCGATTTTTTCGTCCGAGACTGGCCAGCGTCGCAGTCCACCAAGCGCGAGTCGTATCGCACTCGCAGGGGCGCGTCTCATGTTCCGCGCGAACTGGTTCGCCCGATACGTGAGATAGCCGCCAAAGACCTCATCCGCCCCTTCCCCGCTCAAGGTGACAGTCACCTTTGTTTTGCTCATCTTGGAAAGAAACCAAACTGGCAGCGCGCCAGCGTCCGCGGTAGGCTCATCGGAGTAGTACGCGAATTCTTCGATCGCTCCGCAAAGATCCACATCGGTGTTGAGATCGAATTGCTCGTGCTCGGTTCCGTACTGCGCCGCGACTTGCTGGATATAGCTGCTTTCGTCGAAACTGCGGCCTCGAAACGAAATGGAAAGCGTCTTCAGCCTGGAACTGGACACCTCCGCGGCATAGTGCAGGATCGTGGAGGAGTCGATTCCGCCGCTGAGCCATACGCCTAGCGGCACGTCGGACAAGAGGTGCTCGCGCACCGCTTCCCGTAACAAATGATCCAGCTCCTCCTTCGCGGACTCGAACGTCCGCTGCCGAGGCGTAACAAACGGTAGCGTCCAATACGCTTCGGAGCGGATCTCACCGTTACGCCATTCGAACCAGTGTCCGGGCGGAAGCTTTTCAATGCCTTCCACGAGCGTCCACGGGCAAGGGACATAGTTCAACGACAAGTAGCAATCGAGTCCTTCCATGCTCAGGCGGCGGTCGATTTCCGGATGGATCAGAATGGCTTTCAGTTCGGAGCCGAAGAAAATATCTTTACCGCGGCGCGTGAAGTAGAGCGGCTTAATGCCCATGCGATCGCGCGCCAGCACGAGCCGCTGACTCGATTCGGTCCACAGCGCCACCGCGAACATTCCGCGCAGCCGCGAAAAACAAGCCGTGTCCCACTCGATGAAAGCGTGCAGCACCGTTTCCGTGTCCGCGCGGGAGTGAAATCGGTGTCCGAGTTTTTCCAGTTCCACGCGCAGTTCCGCGTGATTGTAGATCTCGCCATTGAAAACGATGACCGTGTCGCCATCGTCTGACTTGATCGGCTGATCGCCGGCGGCGAGATCGATGATTTTCAATCGTGTGGCGCCCAGTGAGACGACGTTCGACCGGAAGACACCCTGTTCATCGGGTCCGCGATGGAACAGGGTGTCAACCGCGCTCTGAATGCGATCGGCGCTTGGAGACCAGTTCTTATGGGTGAAGCCGACGATTCCGCACAAGTTGCGACACTCCTCGATCGAAGCGACACCGGGCGACTACACTCGCCCCGGCGGTTCTATTCATAGCGCAGAGATTCCACAGGCTGAAGCTGAGCGGCCGTTCTGGCCGGCAGGTATCCGAAGAGCACGCCAGTTGCGCAGGATACTACAAAAGCCAAAACCACGGATAGCCACGAAATCGGTATCGAAAGCCCTTCGGGCAGTGGCAGGAATTTCGCGAGAATGTAAACGGAAAGCGGGATCGCCACGGCCACAACGATACCGATCACCGCGCCGACTCCGCTGATCAGTATCGCCTCAAACAGAAACTGATAGAGTATTTCCTGCGGGCGCGCCCCGATGGCCTTGCGAATCCCGATCTCCCGCGTGCGCTCCGTCACGGTGACCAGCATGATGTTCATGATGCCGATACCGCTGATCAGCAGAGCGAGCATCGCGACCAGCAGGAGAACAATCGTCAGCGCAAAGGAAATGCGGCGCGAAGTGTCGAGAATGGACGAAAGGTTCTGAACGTCGTACTCCGCCTCGGGCCGGTGGCGGCTCTTCAAAATTTGAGCGACGCGATCCGTGAGGGTCGGAACGTATTCCGGCCGGTTGGCCTGTGCGTATAGCGTTTCCACGAAGGTGTCGCCGGTGTAGTAGCGCACCAGCGGAAACGGCACGAGCAGCGAGTCCGCGCGGATTTCCGATTGGCCAAACGTGTCAATGCGCTCCCGAAAAACGCCGATGATGGTAAAGGTTAGTTCGTCAACTCGGATGGTTTGCCCGATCGGATCTTGGCCGGGCATGGCGACCTCCGCGAGATGCGCGGACACCACACACACTTTGCTCACGCTCGCAAAATCCCCTTCATCGAAGTAGCGGCCACGCGGGATGATGAGATTGCGAATCTGCTGAAACTCGGGCGTTACGCCGATCAGGAACACGGGCCACGTCTGGCCGGCAGCAACAATCGACGACGGAATGTCGTTGGTACCGGCAACGTGAACGGCCTGCGGTATTTGCTCGCGCACAGCGTCGAGGTCGGCCACCGAAATCTGGTCGCCCAATGTAACAGTTTGCGAGGCGCTCGGTTGTGCCAGCGAGGCAAATACGATATTCGATCCCACAGCCTCTATCTGGTGCCGCACGAACTTGCGGCCCGTAAGCCCCACGGTAACCACGAGCACGATGCACGCGCTGCCGATCACGACGCCGAGCATCGTAAGCGCGGCCCGCACGCGATTGGCGCGCAATGCCTCAATCGCCAGATGCCAGGTTTCGGACCAACGGATCTCCGAAGCCGCCAAAAATCCTCCCTTACAAAGCCACCGCTTCTCTCAAATTGGGATGCAGTTTTCCGCGCCGGCGTGAGCCTGCGTGCGCTTAAAGGAAGGCCGGCTCCAGCGTGGCGAGTTCGGGAATCTCGATTCGGATCTGCGTGCCCTCGCCTTCCTGGCTGCGAATATCCATTTCGAACTGGTCCCCGTAGAGAAGCCGCAAACGCTCGTGGACGTTGCTGATCCCGATGCCGCCGCCGTAAACCTCCAGCAGACGCTCGGGCGTCATGCCCATTCCATTGTCGTCTATTTCGATCGCCAGCCGGCCGTCGCGGCGATGCGTCCGTATGTGAATTTGACCTCCCTCGAGCCGCGGCGCGAGCCCATGCTTGATTGCGTTTTCGACGATCGGTTGCAGCAACATGCTCGGCACGAATGCGTCCAGCGTCTCCTCGTCAATTTCCTTGAAAATCTGAAGCTTGTCGCGCCCGAACCGAATCACTTCGATATCGAGGTAGTCGTCTATGAAATCGAGCTCCTCGCGCAGCGGCACGAACGTCTCGTGTTTCCGTAATAGGCGTCGCAAAATGTTCGAAAGCTTCAGCACCACGCCACGCGCCATGTCCGGGTCAAACCGAATCAACGAAGAGACCGTGTTGAGCGTATTGAAAAGAAAGTGCGGATTGATCTGACTGGTCAATGCGTCCATTCGCGCCTTCAACAGGTGCTGCTGGTTCTGCTCGAGGTTCATCTCGATGCGCGTGTTGTTCCAGATTTTGACGGCTATGGCGACGCACATCACCGAAGACAGCACCACCAGAGCGTCATAACCCCAGCTCGCCGGGTGAATCGAGAAAATCCAGCGCGACGGCACGAAATCGCCCAGAGTGATCAGGCCAACCTCGAGCGCCGCGCAGCAAAATAGCGGCAGCATCGCCCAGTCGCCCTTTCGTTCGCGGCCGAGCTTCACAAGCCACTGTGGGATGTTCAGAAATAGGAACGGCCCGAAATGCCAGACGTCTTCCTTTTCCGGAATGGCCTGGCGAATCACGCCGGCCAGTAATCCCACAAGCGCGGCCACCGGCGCGGCAAGCCATTCGTGAAATCCAAAGGGCAGCAAGCTGATCAGCGATCCGCCGAGCAGCCCAACAATTCTGCCGCCAATCAAACCCATCAGAAAAGAACCTTCAAGCGTCAGGTCGAAAAATTTGTAGCCCGCGACTAACCGCAGCATCGCGCCGATCGCCAGCGGCGGCACCAGAAAAAGCAGCAACATCACTTTTTGGTCGGAGTCGCGATTCTCGGTGAAGACGAGCTTGCGAAACGAGCGGAAGCGGACCAGCAGCGCCGCCAGTGCCGCCGCCCAGCCCACTTTCAGCACCAGCGTGAACAGCAGGTCACTTCCCTCTAAGAGTCTGCCCATTTCGCTCGCAAACCGCCGTGTGGAATTCCTGAGGCTAAGTTAGCCAATGCGAGCGGCGATGTAAAGCGACGCGGAACGCCGTGTATCGAACTGCCTCGCCAGAACCATTCAGCGATGGTTTCGTGCCGCCAGCGCACTGCGGCTAATTCACAGATCGCACGGAATCCAGCGGATACAGCACGAAGTCGCAGCCGGTAATCTCGGAACACATCACCAATCCTCGCCTCAATATCCGCGCGTCGCTCCCTTCAGGGAAGGCCGCGTGGAAATCGGAATCCGCGAGGCGTGTTTCCACTTTTTCCAGTTCTTCCGAACCGCTCACATACGTGACGTTTTCGACCTTGTTTCCCGGAGCCAGTAGAATGAAAAACTCGGCCGAGGCGGATCCCGGAACGATGCGACCAACCTTCACCCTTCGCGCATCGGTCAGCTCATCTGTCGGGCTCGCGTGCGAAAGCCGCGGCGCGGTCGAAAAATCAGCCGTGGGATCGATTGCCTTCACGTGCTCGCGGATCGCGTCTATGCGCTCGGGAGGAAGCTTGCGCTCCATTGTTGAGAGTGCTTGTTGGTACATGTGAACGGCGGCCTTCTGTTTGTGCAGCTGCTCGTCCAGCTGCGCCAGATGATCGCCGATTGTTCCGAACTGCGAAAGCTGCCAGGCCGCCGAAAGATAACTTTCAGCCAGCTCGAGATGGCCCAACCGGAAATGGACCCACCCGAGCGTGTCCCAGAAACTCGCCAGCTCCAGCATCTGCCGCGCGTCGGCGATCTTCAGCGCCGCGGGATCGATTTTCTTCGTCGCGTCTTCTTGCTGCTTCACGGCCTTCTGCGCATAATCGAGGGCGTCGGTCAGGTCGAGATTCGCATCCGCTAGCGCGTACGCAATGTTGTTGAGAGCAAGCGGGAAAGGCCCCTTCTCCAGCGCCTTTGTCAACAACCTCCGGCCATCGTCGAGATTACCGCTCATCATGAAAGACTGCGCCAGATTTCCTGTGGAGGCCATATCGTTCGGATAAAGCTTTATGGCTTTCTGCAGCGGCGAAATCGCGTCCTGGTAACGTTTCTGTGCCACCAGCAGGCTCCCCACACTGGCTGGTGCATCGGGATCATCGGGCACCTCGTTCAGTAATTCGTTCCACACCTTAAGGGCTTCATCCCGGCGATTCATGCCCGACAGGCCGTAGGCCAACGCTTTGTAGGGGAACGCTTGCTTGGGGTTTATTAAGATCGCGCTACGGTACGACGCAACCGCGTCGTCATACCGCCGCATGACACTTTGTATCGCCGCCAGACGCAGCCACGCGCGGGTAAATTTCGGATCCGCGGCCACTGCTTTCTTTAGGTAATCGGCGGCAGCCACCCAGGCGGTTGGGGCCGCGCTCAAAGCCGCAGTCTCAAATCCATTCGCCTCGCTCGTCGGGCTGGGGGGCAGTTCGTCCATCCCACTGCGCATCAGCTCCGCGATTCGCTCGGGCGAATTCGGTAGCGAGCTCTGCGAACTCATCGCGCGCGTCTGCACGTAAAGATTGAGATTGTCCTGCACGATCGACACAAACTTCTTGAAATCGGCCAACTCAGCGGCCGGAACTTCGCGCATTTTGATAAGCAAGAACCGGTGGGATACGAGTGCGTTGCCGTCAACCGAATAGTCGACATGATATTCCGCGTAGTCATGGACGATATCCAACGGTTGCGGAGCTACCGGAGCGTACCCAGGCGGGAGTTCGATCCGAGCATCTGATTCGCTTTTCCCCGGTGAACCGAGATACACCGGGTCGGTCGAGTCCGGATTTGCAGCGTCGCCAGGAAACGGAATGGGTGTACCAGGAACCACAAAACGATGGTTGTCCCAATCCGGATAATCTTTGCGCAAGTAATCCCACGTCGTGCGGTAGGGTGCTTCGACGGATTCGGGCGCATCCGTCTTGACGTCGCTGACCGTGCCTCCGAAGCCCAGCCGGTAGGAGATCTGCTGCATTAGTTCCAGCCACTGAGATGACGGGAATTGCCGGAAAACGGTGCGCATCAACGCCTCGCCCTCATCACGTTCAACATTCTCGATTTTCGCCGTCAGCGTGCCATCGTCCGAAAGCTTGCCGTCGACCTTGAAAAGCGCGAAGAGCGGCTCCGGCGGGTCGACCGAAGTCTTGATTAACCGCGCCGATTTGTCGGAGAAAATCACGAGTGCCTGCTTGCCCCGCAGCCGCTGCGTGAGGAATCCCTGCCGGGTGAGTTCCGGCGTGGTGTCGAGCCACATGCCGCCGCTGCCCTGCGGCAAGTAGCCGATCACGTGGTCGAATTGCGCTGGGGACGGCATGTCCGCGTCCAGACTGTGCGCCGTGCTAATCAGCGCGGGATAGATCGTGACGCCCGCTGCCGCGAGCAGCGACGCCAGAAGCGTCTGCTTGTCCTTGCAGTCGCCGAAATTGTTCGCCAGAACGTCGGCCGCCGCGTGCGGTTTGTATCTGCCGAGTCCGAAATCGACTCCTATGTATCGATAGTGCGTGCTGACGAAAGCGTAGATCGCCCTTACTCTTGCCAAATCGTCGGTCGCGCCTTTTGTCAGCTCGACAGCTTTCGCCCGAATCTCGGGCGAAGGCACCACTCGATCCTGCTGCAGATTCCAGTACCAACCCCCGACCTCGTCCCAGCTATGAAAACTGCTCACCTCGATGTCGGGTGAAGGATTGCGGCCCAGCGCCGCATCGATCGCGGCCTGCCCAGTCTTGATCTTGGCGTCAGATTTCGAATTCGAGTTCGTCCACGTGTAGGTCCGAAGGCCCGCGTCCACGGATACCTTCTGTGTCGCGGCCGGCCCGTGAATTTGGACTTCCCGATCGGCCGGCACGCTCACTTGTACGGTCTCGCTCAGCACGACGCCGCTGCGCGTGAAATTGTACCCAGTCCAGAATTGTCCCGGCGTCAGTGCCTTGATCGTGCGCCATTGAGCTGCATATTCAAGAGTGTCGCCTGGGCCCAGTCCGCGTACCGGGACGTGTTTCTCGCGCAGGTCGCTGTAAAGCGGGGCTTCCCGCGTGATTTCCGAATCGATGTCGCGCGCGTCGTCGCCAGAAGTCTCCACGGTGCTGCCATCAGGCTTGTGGACCCGAATGTACTTCAACTCAACCGTCTGTGTTTCGCCTTCAAACGGAAATGCCAAGACGCCCCATTCCTTCACGCCCGCGTCGGACTGGACTAACACGCGCGTCGTCTGGTCCCGAACGAAGGTCCCGTCGTTCGAAAACGTATACCGCGTCGTCATTTCCTGAATGACGGATGACTCTCCGGAGTAGTCGGGCTTGGCCTCCTGCAAAGACGCCGAAGCCCCGGTTGTCGGGGCGGATTTCTGGGCTGGCGCGAGGTCAGGCCAGAGACAAGACACGAGAAGTAAGACCGTGGCACCCAGTAGCGCTTTCATCGATGGCTTGTTTGTAACCTGCGCGGCCATAAAACGCAAGCCACCGCCACTAGGAAGTCCTGTACAGATACTGAAAATTCCGGCGCGCGATTTAGGATGCCCAACGTATTTCCCGATTGCGGACCGACGATCCGTCGGGGATCTCATCCGTGGATCTCGGAATTCAGTTGGCCGGTTAGCATCTTAATTATGAATGTGTCTTGGAATGACTTGAGAAGCTAACCAAACCTGTACGCCCTTCGTCCAAACGGTTTAGGTTCGTTGACGTGTAATCACTATCGGCGCTTTCTTGAAGTAGGCGCTCTAGAGTCTTGAGGGCCTGTTTGCGGCGATTGCTACCGTGGTTTCAGGCCCGCCGTAGTCGGTATTCCCAGAGAGAATTCTGGAGCGCAAACAACAGGCGGAACCTCAATGAAGACAATCCTGATTCCAGCACTACTCGCATCCCTGCTTGTTTTGCCCGCGCTCGCCGCTGCGGAAAGTCCGACCATCAGTCAGGCTGAACTTGTCCGCCGCACCCAACGGTTACTCGACGCCTTTGTTCCGGGTGACCACTCGCCGTGGAAGCTCTACCTGGCTGACGACGCCATGTTTTTCGATGAAAAGGGGAGAAGTATGGACAAAGCCGCTTTCCTTGCGGACCTGCAACCGTTGCCGCCTGGTTATACCGGCTCGATCAAAATAATGGGGGCGACCGCCCGGTTCGCTACAGGAGTCGCGGTCCTGGGTTACGATGCCGATGAAACCGAAACCGTCTACGGACAAACAGTGCACGCTCGGTATCACATGACGGACACTTGGGTATACCGCGAATCGCTTTGGAAGATCATCGCCAGCCAGGCCCTTCGCTACTATGAGGACCCCGCTAAAGGCGCCGTGGCGGAGTCAATGCTCAACGATTATGTCGGTACGTATGAGCTGACTCCGGGTCAGACGATGACCGTCACTCGGCAGGCCGGCAAACTCTATGCGCAACGAGATACGGGCAAGCTCGTTGAACTGCTGCCCGAATCGCCAGATCTCTTCTTCCGCGCCGGAGTTGAGGGGCGGCGCTTATTTCATCGAGACGCCTCGGGCCGGGTAGACTCCCTCATCGATCGCCGGAACAACGAGGACTTACTCTGGAAGCGAGTTCAGTAACCTGGCTCAAGGCGACCCACTAGAAATCGATATCATCCCAAATCAGACGATCGAGTGGATCGGCTACTGCTCTTGCTGCGTCGTAAAAGCTGCTCGCCTCCCAACCGTCGAACAATCCAGGGTTCACCATGTGCGCCGGAGCTGCTCCCATTGCCTAACTCTATCGACAGGCCGTAGGAGGGGTCTTTTCGCAAGGAACTGATGGTGCGTATCAGGATTGCACCTGGCGCGAGACGATTCAAGTTCTCTGGCGAAAAGAAGCGAAACAAAAGCGAGGTTCTATGGAAGTGGGATGCGGAATAGGTTGCGGTGAACCTCTTCACGCTGTTCGGCGAAAAGGCCGGGCAGCGGGCCTGGAATCAAACCACCTTCGATGACTTTCGCTCCCTTCACCCGCTCCATATCCCCGCCAGTTCTCACGCCGTCCGGCGGCAGCAGAGGCAAGCCGCCCAGCGGAACACTCGCGATCAGGGTGTACCCCCCATCCATGCCCAAGACACGAATGGAGAATATTTTTCCGTCGGCGCTCCATTGTCCACCGCAGAACCCGGCGCAGATCGTCACGGGGTTTCCCTGTCCAGTAAGGGGTACTACTTGGTTTTGCGATTCCGTGCCGAAGGTCGGGGCCCAAACTGACGCTGATTTCCCGTCCGGTGCAACCCCTTGAAGTTCCAGAATCGGATTCGGATACGCCTTCCTGCGATCGGTGCCATCCACTTTCATCCGGTAGATGAAGTTTTGATTACCTTCGCTGGCGCGGAAATAGACATTTCCCACGGAATCAAAAAAGGGTTGGTCCTCGCTGGCCTGCGATGCGAACTGCCGGGGAGAAAACTCCAGGTTTACAGACGCGAGCCAAAGGCCCGTAACACCGTCTTTGCCCGGCGTGGCAAAAACGACTTTCTTGTCGTCCGGTGACACGTCGAAGCCGTTAACCTCAAAACCCGGCAGCGCGCGTTCGCTGCGGTTGTTCGTCAGGTCCGCGACCCATAGCTCGCCGCTGATAAACTGGCCGGAGAGTCCATGCCGCCGGACCAGATAGTAAAGTTTCTTTCCGTCGTGCGAAAACTGCGGATTCTCGGCAAAGCCTCGTGAGGAGAGTTGATGTTCGCCCTTGCCATCCCGAATCCAGATCGTGCTCTCGCGCTGCCCGACCGAAGTGATGAATGAGCCGCCGTCCGGCGTGACGGCGATTCCCTCCTCTTCCGTAGCGCCTGAAGTCAGCTGCTCGGGCTGCCCGTCGGGATAGCGCTGCCGCCACACATGGAACCGGCCGCCGGATTCCGAGTTTATATACATCCAGTTTCCATCTGGCGACCACGCAACGTAAGTGCAGGCGGCATTCGTCGGTCCGACGGTTTTTCCAGCCGAGGAGCCATCAAAGGGAACGAGCCGGCACGGCAGCCAGCCTCCGTTGTCCATTTCCGCAATAAGTACCGATTTGTGATCGGGAGAAATCACTGAACGGTGCGCCATTCCCCGCTCTCGTGGGGGAACGTAGACGTCGCGGCGAGGTTCGCCGTTCGGGCCCGACGTGACGGCGGACATGTGCGTGCCGCTAATGATCTCGGAAAAAAGCAAACGATCCGGTTCGATCCAATGCAGGGCTTCCGCGTTGGTGAACGATCTCCTCGCGTCACCGCCAAGCACGGGAACTGTCCAGGTGTCCCAATTCCCGTCCGTGTAGACCGTGTAGGCAATCGTCGAACCGTCCGGCGAAAATTGCGGACTCATCTTCAATCTGCCATCACGCGTCAACTCGACCGGGTCGCCGCTGGGTAGGACCTTGGCGTCGATTTCGCCCGGCCCGAAAAACGTGCTCGGGCCGTGGATAAACGTGAGCATTTTCCCGTCGGCTGAAAGCGCGGGCGACGTGGCGGAATCGGCAAAGTCCGTAATTTGGGTCCATTGGTCGGAAGAGGCGGGCGCACGCGGAGCCGATTTTTTACCAAACAGCCCGTAAACTCCCCACGCGGCGGCGACGAGAACGATCGCAATGCCGGCAAACGCAAGTATCTTCAGACTGCGGCGCCGAACCTGTGGCGTAGAAACTGCTGAACTCGTACCGGATTGCGGCACCGTCGGCGTGAGCACGTCTGCCGCGATCGTTTCGAGTGCGGCATGGACTTCGCTCGCGCGCTGATAGCGGTGTTCGCGCTCTTTGGCCAGGCAGCGTTGAATCACGGCCTGCAGTCGCAGGGGAACGTGCGCAGGAAACGATTTCGGCGACTCGCGCAAGATCGCTGACGAAATCTCGTAACCGGTGCGTCCGTCGAAGGGTGCGCGGCCGATCACCATTTCGTACAGCACCGCGCCCAAGGCCCACAGGTCCGTGCGCGGGTCGGCAGGCTGGCCACGCAAAGTCTCAGGCGCCATGTATTGAAGCGTTCCGACGATGGCGCCCTCTTGGGTAAGAGGTTCTTGCGAGACAGTCGCTGCCGAGAGATCGGCCTCCGTGATCCGTTTCGCTAATCCGAAATCCAAAACCTTCGCGTAACCCCGTTCCGTGATCATGATGTTGGCGGGTTTAAGGTCGCGGTGAACGATGCCGTGATCATGGGCGTGAGCAAGAGCCGCGGAAATCTCCAGGCTGTAGCGAATCGCTGTCTCGGGTGCGAGAGAATCGCTCCGGATTACCTCACTGAGCGGGCGCCCTTCGACGAACTCCATGGCGATATAACCCCGCGTGTTGGTCTCGCCAACCTCGTAGATGGTCGCAATAGAGGGATGATTCAGCGCGGAGGCGTTTTTCGCTTCGCGCAGCAGACGGGCGCGTGCTGCCTCATCGTCACGCTGGTCACCGCGCAGAAATTTGAGGGCAACGAGTCGTCCGAGTTTCGTGTCGAGCGCCTTGTAGACCACACCCATGCCACCGGAGCCGAGCGGCGAGACGATCTCGTAGGGGCCCACCTTCGAGCCGGTCTTCAGCACCTCTTCGTTTCTTACCATTGGATGCGCGGATGAACCCAGCGTCTCCATTCCGTACGCAGCGATCAAAGATTCCACCTCGCGGCGCATGGCAGGCTCGCTGCACGCTCGATCGAGGAAGGCCTCTCGTTGGTCCGGAGGCTGCTCCAGGGCCGAAGCGAGAATTGCCTTCACGTCTTGCCATTGCTCCGGCGTCAATTGGTTCGTCCTCGCGGTAACCCGAGTTTGAAGCCTACAACACAAGCCGTTCGATTACGACGAACGAGAGAAGCACAATTTCACGATCGCGCAAATGTTCCTAGAAAGTATCGTTCGACAAACGGAAAGTCAATTCGACTGGGTAGCCGGCACGTGCATCGCCCGATAATTCGCAGCGCCCTGCTATAATCATCGGCTTCGATGAAGCGCAAGAAGCAAACTAGAAAAGTGCGCGTGGTGGCGACCGCAAATCTGCCGACACGCTTCGGCCGATTCACCATCGCCGGCATCAAAGGGCGTGGACCGGACGAAGAGGCCGTGGCCATCCAGCACGGAAAGCTGAAGCCTGGAAAAGCGCCGGTCGTGCGAATTCATTCCCAGTGCCTGACCGGAGACGTCTTCACTTCCGAACGCTGCGACTGCCGGGCGCAGCTGGAGCTTTCGCTGCGGAAAATAGCCAAAGCGCCGTCCGGGATTGTCCTCTATCTGCCGCAGGAAGGGCGCGGCATCGGCCTGATCAACAAAGTGAAAGCGTACGAGCTGCAGGACGAAGGCCTCGACACCGTGGAAGCCAACCGCAAGCTCGGATTTGCAGCCGACTCGCGCGATTATGATTTCGCGGCGGCGGCGCTGAAAGCGCTCGGCGTCCGTTCCGTGCGCCTGCTTTCAAATAATCCCGACAAGATCGAGCAGCTCGAGCGCGCCGGCATCCGCGTGGTCGAGCGAATTCCCTGCCGCCCGCGCACCAATCATCATTCGCGAGCCTATCTCCGAACCAAACAGAACAAGATGGGCCACCTGCTTCCCGGCATCTAGCGCTTCTTCTCCGCACGATTCCGCACACCCAGAAATGCAATTTCTTGTTTCCAGATTTGGGAAGAAACCCTAGACTCGCTGCGAGGAATTCCCATGACGAAAGCGATTCAGCAATCGGTCCGGTTCCCCGCGCCGCCGCACGCGCTGTTTGAAATGTATCTCGATTCGAAAAGACATTCTGCCGCGACAGGCGGT
The DNA here is from genome assembly GCA_963818605.1 of uncultured Acidobacteriota bacterium. Taxonomy (GTDB): domain Bacteria; phylum Acidobacteriota; class Terriglobia; order Acidiferrales; family UBA7541; genus Palsa-295. Next base: position 149,866 of record CAWFSW010000011.1, on the reverse strand, counting down.
AAGGCGGCCATCAGCCGTAAAGTAGGCGGCGCATTCACGGCTTGGAACAGCCAGTTGCGCGGGCGCAATCTGCTGATCGTCCCTGACCGGCTGATCGTGCAGTCGTGGCGCAGTGTGAATTTCAAGAAGGGTGACCTCGATTCGATTCTGATCCTGCAATTCAGCAAGGCTCCCGGCGGCGGCCAAGTTGATCTCGTTCACGTAAACGTCCCGCGGCATGACCACAAAGGTGTCACGAACGGCTGGCCAAATTATTATTGGAAGCCGTGGAAGAAATACATCAAGGCGAAATCGAAGGGTCGCTAACCGCCGCCTACGAAGTGAACTATTTCGAAGTTGTCGTTCGATTGCACCGGAGTTTCCTGCCAACGATTGCGCGGAAGGATGTCCAGATTGCGTTCCATTGCGACGCGGCCAGTTGGCATACCAAGGTGATCGAGCAGAGCCGACACGTTTAGCCCATCGGGAATGTCGCGGCGTTCACCGTTGATGGTGACGATCATTGTTTCGCGCGCGAGCGCATGGCGAAGCGAATCTCGTCCTTGCCGCCATCCGCGCGCGCGTGAATAACGAGTGCCAGATCGCCCTTTCCGAGCGGCGGCAGCGGGAATTCAATCCGGACGCGGCCATGGTCGTCGCTGGTACCCGCGTGGTTCGACACTTCGGAAGCACCCTCGATCGCGGCCTCCACCTGAGCACCCGCCTGCGGTTGCCGATCTGCTCGCCGCAGAATTTCCACGTCGAGCGACACATTACCGCCTGTCAGCCAAGAGGTCGGATTCAGGAGTTGCACCTGGATTCCACCGGTGCGCACCGCGAGCTCCAGCGCCGCAGCGATTTCAGCCGCATAGGCGCCGCCGCGGAGGTCCTCGATTACTCTTTTGTGCTGGTCGTGGACTCGCTCGCCAAGACCTTCGGCGCTAAATTCCGCCGATCCAGCGAATTCCTCGTAGTTGGAAGCCTGCCGATGCAGAATTCGCCCGTGCTGGTACACCACGGTGTCTATGACCGGGTGGCTTGGGCCCCGGTCCTCGGTCTGCACGTGGAACAACTGATCGCCCACGTGGACGTCCGTGTTAAATCCGGAACTCATCGCCTGCCGATTGCCTCCCGGCCGCGCGCAGCGAGCCGCCCGACATATAAAATATTGGGGAGTTCATTTGACCGATGTACTCTCGAACGTTATTATAGCAGCGCCTTTAAAATGAACAGCAACTACCTCGATAGCTACGGCCCACTTTTGCTCATGTTTATACTGGCGGCAGGAATGGCCGCCCTGCTGATCACCCTTTCCTCGGTGATCGGCAAACACAAGCCGACGCCCGAAAAAAACCAGCCTTACGAATGCGGAATTCAGCCCACGGGCGACGCGCGCCAGCCCTTTTCGGTCCACTTCTACATGGTCGCCCTGGTGTTCATTCTGTTCGATATCGAGGCCATCTTTCTGTATCCTTGGGCGCTCGTTTACCACAAGTTGAATGTGTTTGGCTTTGTTGAGATGTTGCTCTACATTGTCATTCTGCTGGTTGGTTATATATTCCTCTGGAAGAAGGGCGCGCTTAACTGGGACAGCTAGTCGCCCATCCGGAATCGGATTCATTGTGGAATCACAAGAAATCGGGAAGAACGCCGCCGTACAGAAGCTGAGGGAGTGGGACAAGCAGGCCGTCGCCGAAGTAATTGAATTTCGAGGCGAAACGACCGTTGTCGTCCCCCGGCAGCACCTCGTGCGCGCCGCCGAATATCTTGCCTCCGAGCCTTCCTTGCGATTCACATTCCTTTCCGATCTGACGACGGTTGACCGGTTCCCGATGGAGCCGCGTTTCGAGTTGAATTACCACTTGCTCTCGATTGACCAGAAGCTCCGCCTGCGCTTGCGGGTACGACTGCCGGGCTCGGAACCAACCATGCCGACAGTGACATCCGTCTGGCCCACGGCCAACTGGCACGAGCGAGAGAGTTTCGATCTTTTCGGCATTCGCTTTCAGGGACATCCCGACCTTCGCCGCATCCTGATGCCGGACGAATGGGAAGGACACCCGCTCCGTAAGGATTATCCCGTCGAGGGGTTTCGCTAGACTCGCCGGGCAAAGGCTGACCTATGACCACAAAGACGACAGTGATCGAGACGCCAGCCGGGCCAGCCCAGCCGATGGTCCTCAATATGGGCCCGCAGCACCCGTCCACGCACGGGGTTCTGCGAGTGGTCCTGGAGCTCGACGGCGAAATCGTGCTCACAGCCAAACCGGAAATCGGCTACCTGCACACCGGCATCGAAAAATCCTGCGAATCGAAGACGTATTCGCAATGCATCACGCTTACCGACCGGATTGATTACCTCGCGCCACTCTCAAACAATCTGGGTTTCTGCCTCGCCGCCGAAAGGCTCATCGGAATCGAAGTTCCCAAGCGCGCGCAGTACATCCGCGTGCTGCTCACGGAACTGACGCGCATCACCTCGCACCTGGTTTGGCTCGGCACGCATGCCATTGACCTCGGCGCGATGACCGTTTTCCTTTACAGCTTCCGCGAACGCGAAGAGATCATGAAGATTTACGAGTACGTTTCCGGCCAGCGGATGATGACCAGCTATTTCCGCATCGGCGGGCTCGCGCTCGAACCACCGCCGGACTGGCTCGATCGTGTGCGGCGCATTGTAGAAAACCTGCCCGCGCACATTGACGAATACGAGACTCTGCTTACGCAAAACCGCATCTGGATGGCCCGAACGAAGGGCGTCGGCTACTTGAGCGCGGAGGATGCCATTGCCATGGGCGTGTCGGGCCCGCTGCTGCGCGCCAGCGGCGTGGCGTACGACGTCCGCAAGGCCTTCCCGTACTCCAGTTACGACGAGTTCGATTTCAAAGTACACACGCAAACGGCGGGCGATTGTTACGCGCGATATCAAGTGCGCGTGGCGGAGATTCGCGAGAGCATCAAGATCATCCGCCAGGCAATAGATAAAGTGACGCCCGATGGGCCTTTCCGCGCCGAAGCGCCGGGCATCATTCCGCCATCGCGCGAAGAAATGAAAACTTCGATTGAGGGCCTGATCTATCACTTCAAGATTTTTACCGAAGGATTCGCTCCGCCGCCGGGCGAGGTGTATCAGGCGATTGAATCGCCGCGCGGCGAATTGGGCGTATTCATGGCGAGCGACGGTTCAGCGAAGCCGTACCGCGTGAAGTTCCGTACGCCGTCGTTTGTGAATCTGCAATCGTTGCCGAAGCTATGCGAAGGACGTCTGATCGCCGATGTGGTCGCTTGCATCGGCACAACCGATATTGTCTTGGGAGAAGTGGACCGCTAGCTTTCGCGACCGAAAACCGGACATGCAACTGCCGCCACCGCTGGAAACAAAGTTCAACGAGCTTGCCGGTCGCTACCCGATCAAGCGCTCGGCGCTGATCCCCATGATGCTTTACGCCCAGGATGCGCTCGGTTCGCTGGGCGACGATATCCTTCAGGAAATCGCCAAGCGTCTGGACCTGAACATGATTCAGGTCGAGGAAACGCTCGCGTATTACTCGATGCTGCGGCGCAAGCCCGCCGGGCGCAATCACATCCAAGTCTGCACCAACATTTCCTGCATGCTCCGCGGCGGCAATGAACTCTACAAGCACGTGCAGAAGCGGCTCGGCATCGGCCACAAGGAAGTCTCGGCGAGCGGCACTTTCTCGCTCGAGGAAGTCGAATGCATCGGAGCCTGCACCGGCGCTCCGGCCATGCAGGTGAATTATGATTTTTACGAAGACCTCGACGCGGACAAAGTAGACGCGATTTTCGAGCAGCTTCAGGACGGCAAGAAGCCAAAACCCTCCGCGGTCACCGCCGGTTCCGTGCACGAGCGCGCCCCCGGGGAAGTGCCCGTGATTAGCAAACTATTCGGCGTACAAAACTCGCACGAAGATCGACGTTTATCGCAAGCATGAAGGTTATCAGGCGCTCGAAAAAGCCGTGACGATGACGCCCGATCAAATCATTGACGAAGTGAAGAAGTCGAATCTGCGCGGACGCGGCGGCGCGGGCTTTCCAACCGGAATGAAGTGGAGTTTCGTCCCCAAGGACACTTCCAAACCGAAATACATCCTCGCGAACGCCGACGAAAGCGAGCCGGGAACGTGCAAGGATCGCCCACTGATGGAAATGGACCCGCACCAGCTGATCGAAGGCATGATCATTGCCGGGCGCGCCGTCGGATCCCATCAGGGCTACATCTATATACGCGGCGAATATCGCTACATCATTGACATCATGGACGCCGCGATCGCCGAGGCCTATGCGAAGGGCTATCTCGGCAAGAATATCCAGGGCAGCGGATTCGATTTCGAACTTGTGACGCACACGGGCGCGGGCGCCTACGAGTGCGGCGAAGAATCGGCGCTCATGGAATCGCTCGAAGGAAAGCGGGGCTATCCGCGTATCCGGCCTCCGTTCCCTGCCGTTGTCGGCCTGTACGGCTGCCCCACCGTGATCAACAACGCGGAAACGCTGAGCACCATACCCGCCATCATTCTGAAGGGCGGCGATTGGTATGCGGGGCTGGGCACGCCGAAAAATGGCGGAACGCGGCTCTACTCGATTTCAGGACACGTAAATCGCCCGGGGATTTACGAGCTTCCGTTGGGTTTCCCGCTGCGGCGCCTAATCGAAGAGGTCGCTGGCGGCGTGCGCGGCGGCAAGAAGCTGAAAGCCGTGATTCCCGGCGGAAGTTCCTGCCCGCTGCTTTCGGCCGACGAGATTGATATCGCCATGGACTACGATTCCGTCGCGAAAGCCGGTTCGATGCTCGGCTCGGGCGGCACGGTGATCATGGACGAAGACACGTGCATGGTGGACATGGCTCGCCGCATCATGCATTTTTACGCGCACGAATCCTGCGGCTGGTGCATTCCCTGCCGCGAGGGCACCGCATGGCTGAAAAAGATGCTCGACCGCTTCCACGAAGGCGGCGGACGCGAGGAAGATATCCCGCTGATTGACGAGCTTTCGAAGAACATGCTCGGGCGCACCTTCTGCCCTCTTGGCGACGCCGCGGCGCTGCCGACGATCAGCATCGTGAAGAAGTGGCGGAATGAATTCGAGGATCATCTCCACGGCAAATGCGCGCACAACAGTGCCGAAGAGCTGATTGCAGGGGCGCACTAAGGATTCCAATGGCGGATCAAAAACAAATCGCGTTCACGATTGACGGGCGTGCGGTGACCACGTCCGCGGGCACGCTGGTAATCGAGGCGGCCAAGACGCAGGGGATCGAGGTTCCGTCTTTCTGCTACTACCCCGGGCTGTCGCTGCAGGCCGCTTGCCGCATGTGCCTGGTCGAAGTCGAAAAGATGCCGAAGCTGCAGACCGCCTGCACGCTCGTCGCAACCGACGGCATGGTCGTGAAGACCTCGACCGAGCAAGTTCACAAAGCCCGCAAGGACATGATCGAGTTCCTGCTCTCGAATCATCCTCTCGATTGCCCCGTGTGCGACAAGGGCGGCGAGTGCGAGTTGCAGGACATGACGTTCCGCTATGGCCTCGATAAGACGCGCTTCGTCGAGGAAAAGCTTCACACGCCCGAGCAGAAATGGTCGCCTCTCGTTTATTACGACGCGCCGCGCTGCATTCTCTGTTTCCGCTGCGTGCGCGTATGCGACGAAGGTATGGATGTGAAGGCGCTCGGCGTCGGCTCGCGCGGCGTGCTGTCCGTGATCCTGCCCAACAAACCGGACGAACTCGCCTGCGAAGAGTGCGGCATGTGCATCGACATCTGCCCGGTCGGCGCACTCACCAGCGGCACCTATCGCTATCAAACGCGCCCGTGGGAAATGACTTACGTCCCCGAACCCTGCGCGCACTGCTCCAACGGCTGCAAGACCACTCTGAGCGTGCGCAACAACGAAATCCTGCGCGCTAACAATCGAGACCACTCCGGCGTCAATGGCGAATTTCTCTGCGCCAAGGGCCGCTTTGGATACGATTTCACTTCGAATTCGGAGCGCATCCGGCAGCCGCTGGTTCGCCGCAATGGAAAGCTCGAGCCTGCGAGCTGGGAAGACGCGCTTGAGGAAGTCGCGCGCCGACTGAAGCAGGCGCATGCCACGCATGGCCCTGCCGCCATCGGCGTGATTGGTTCGAACCACACGACGAACGAAGAAAATTATCTGCTCAACCGCTTCGCGCGCGTCACGCTCGGCACGAACAATCTCGATCATCACCGCACGGCGGACTACGCGGGTCTTGCGGCCGCACTGGGATCGCGAGCGAAAGATTCTCTGGCGACGATGGCCGACGTCTACAACGCGCCGGCTGTGCTGCTGATCGGCAACGACGTCACGCAGCAGAACCCCCTGGTCGCATGGCAGATTCGCACGGGCGTCCGCCACCATGGCCTGCAGCTCTACGCAATCAATAGCCTGCCGAGCAAGATTCATCGCCAGGCCAAAGTCGCCGTCGAAGTTGGCAAAGGCGGAGAGCATGAAGCCCTGCGCTGGCTCGCCACCGAGAAGGGGCAGTTCGATGCGAAGACCACGGAAGCGCTCGTCCAGCTCAAGGCGGGGCTCGAAGCCGAGAAGGATGTCGTCGTTCTCTTCGGTGCGGATATTCAAGGCGCCGCGATCCGTGATCTCGTTTCTCTGACCGCGAGATTCGGCGACAAGACAAAGTTCATGGCTCTCGGCGACTACGCGAATTCCCGCGGCGCTGCTGACATGGGAATCCTGCCGGACCGCCTGCCCGGTTACGCTCACTTATCGGATTCGGCCGAGCGCGCGCGATTCGGCAGACTCTGGGGCGGCGAAATCTCCGGCACGCCCGGCCTCACGGCGCGCGCGATGATGGAAGCAGCGGTCGCGGGCAAATTGAAAGCTCTCTACGTGGTCGGCGCGAACCCGCTGAAGACGTTCGGCGTCGCACAGCCCGACCGGCTGGCCGGCCTGGAGCTGCTGGTGGTCCACGACATGTTCCTGACGGAAACCGCGCAGCGCGCGGACGTGGTCCTGCCAGCTGCATCCACATACGAAAAGGATGGCTCGCTCACGAACACCGCGGGCGAAGTGCAATTGACGCATCGCTCGATTGATCCTCAGGGGCCGCGCAGCGACTACGATCTGCTGCGCATTCTTTCGCATCAGCTCGAGCATGCGTGGAGTGGGCACGCCGATTCGGCTGCGCACGCCCGAAGCGGCGTTCGAGGAGATTCGTAAGAATGTGGCGGGCTACGATCTTTCAGCGGCTGCGCTGCTTGCGGGCGGGTCAGAACTTGCGACCGCCACAAGCAAGGCGCCCGAGGCGGCGTATGACGTGCCCGTCGGCGCGATTTTCTCTTCACAGGATTATCTGTTTACGAGCGGCACCCTGGGTCGTTACTGTTCCAGGCTCACTTCGACGAACGAGGCAAAACAGACGCCGTGGAGTTCATCTCCCAACACCCAGTCCTGGTGGCAGCGGTAGTCAAGATCGCCGTCCTGCTGTTTATTGTAATGACGGCATTGGCTTACCTCACCTGGCTCGAACGCAAAGTCATCGCGCACATTCAATCGCGTTGGGGCCCGTACAACGTGGGCGCGCACGGATTGCTGCAGCCGTTGGCTGACGGCATCAAGTTTCTTTTCAAAGAAGATGTAATGCCTCCGATCGCGGATCGCCTGATCTATACGCTTGCGCCTTTCCTGGCGCTTTCGCTCGGCCTTACCGCAATCGCGCTGATTCCCTTCGGTCCGCCAGACAATCTGCTCTTCGGACAGCCGATTTTGTCGTCTCGGATATCAATCTCGGCTTGTTGTTCCTTTTCGCCATCACCTCGATGGGCGTGTACGGCGTCGCGCTTGCCGGATGGTCCTCGAACAGCAAATATGCGCTTCTCGGCGGTCTGCGCAGCTCAGCGCAAATGATCAGCTACGAAGTTTCGCTCACGATTTCCGTCGTCGGGGTGCTGTTGCTTGCGGGGTCGCTCGATTTCAACCAGCTCATCAACGGGCCGAACGGTCAAGCTGGCTACTGGCTGCACTTCATTCCCAAATGGAACGTTTTTCCGCAGATCGTTGGATTTCTGTGCTATCTCACTGCCGCGATCGCGGAAACGAACCGCATTCCCTTCGACTTGCCCGAGGCTGAAACCGAGCTTGTCGCCGGATTCCACACCGAATACTCCGCCTTCAAGTTCGCGATGTTCTTCATGGCGGAATACGCGAACATGATCACGGTATCGTGCCTCGCGACCATTCTTTTCCTGGGTGGCTGGCTCTCGCCCTTCCCAGCCAGCTGGACGTGGCAGAATTATCTGCCCAGCGTGGGCCTCTTGCTGCTCGCGGCGTATTGCGCGTGGAACACGGTCTCCGAGATGCGCGGAATCGCGCGACTCCAGCTTGGCGTGGTTACATTGCTCGCGGGCGGCGGCGGATTGATCTGCCTCTATCCTCCGATAGCTGAAGGCATTCAGGGACCGTTCTGGTTCACTGCGAAAATTCTGGCGATTCTGTTTTTCTACATCTGGATGCGCGCAACTTTGCCGCGATTCCGTTACGACCAGTTGATGTCGTTCGGCTGGAAACTGCTGCTGCCGGTTTCGCTCGCGAACCTTGTGGTCACAGCTTTCGTGATCGTCTGGCCCCTCCTGAGGCACGGATGAACGTTGCGATCATGATGTTCTTCGTGTGCGCCTTGCTCGCCGTCGCCGGCGCGGTGTTGCTGATTCTGGCGCGCGAGCCGATTCACAGCGCGCTCGCGCTGATCCTCGTGATGATGGCGCTCGCGGTGCTTTACCTGCTTCTCGGCGCGCCGTTCATCGCGGCGGTGCAGATCATCGTGTACGCCGGCGCGATCATGGTCCTGTTTGTTTTCGTCATCATGCTGCTCAATGCGGGCGTGGAAGAGCGCACGGACTTCAGCAGAATCGCCAAATTCGGCGGCGTTCCGCTGGGCTTCCTGCTCCTGCTGGGAATCGCCCACTGGCTCTATCACTCTCCAGTAGGCAAGGCCATCGCCAACGGCACGGGATCCTCCAACCAGGCAGCGTCCACGATGGATCTTTCCGAGATGCTTTTCAGGCAGTATCTATTTCCGTTTGAGGCGACCTCGATCCTGATTCTGATCGCGATCTTGGGCGCCCTGGTGCTGGCGAGGAAAGAGCCATGATGAGCGCCGTTCCCATTTCCTGGTACCTGGTGCTGAGCGCAATTCTTTTCGGCTTGGGCGTTATCGCGTTTGTGTTCAAGCGCAACATCATCACAATTTTCATGTCTATCGAGTTGATGCTCAACGCGGTGAACCTTGCGTTCGTGGCGTTCGCGCGCGCGCGTGGCGATCTCGACGGCCTCGTTTTCGTTTTCTTTGTAATCGTCGTCGCGGCGGCTGAAGCGGCGGTGGGTCTGGCGATCGTCATCATGCTCGCGCAGAACCGCCAATCGCTGAACGTCGAACGCGTGAATTTGCTCAAGCTCTAATGCTGCTACTTAACCATCTCTGGATCGTTCTCGCTCTGCCCCTCGCGGGCGCCGCGATCAATGGCCTATTCGGCAAGCGCTGGCCGCAATCCGCCGTGAATTCCGTGGCCGTCGGCTCCGTGGTTCTGTCGTTCCTTGCGGCCGCGGAAACGGTGCGCGAATTCTGCCATCTGGCCGCCAACCAGATTCCGTTCATCGGGAACTACTTCACATGGATGGTCGGCGGCGAAGCGACGCCGCATCCCTTCCGCGTTGATTTCGCGTTGCAGGTTGACCAGCTCACTGTGGTCATGTTGCTGGTCGTCACCTTTGTCGGCATGCTGATCCACATTTATTCCACCGGATACATGGCCCGTGAAGGTGGCTACTACCGGTTCTTCTGCTACCTGAATCTTTTCATGTTCTTCATGCTCACGCTTGTAATGGCCGCGAATCTCATCGTCATGTTCGTCGGGTGGGAGGGCGTCGGCCTATGCAGCTACTTGCTGATCGGCTTCTGGTTCCTGAAGAAGTCCGCGATCGACGCGGGGAAAAAAGCGTTCATCGTCACGCGCATCGGCGATTTCGGGTTCACCGTCGGCATCCTGCTTGTTTTTGCGACGTTCGGCACCGTGGCTTTCGGCGAAATTTTCTCGCAGGTGTCGGACAAACCGGTAAACATTCTCACGACCATCTGCCTGCTGCTGTTTGCGGGCGCCATCGGCAAATCCGCGCAGCTGCCGCTCTACGTCTGGCTGCCCGACGCCATGGAAGGCCCCACGCCCGTCAGCGCGCTGATTCACGCCGCGACGATGGTCACCGCCGGCGTATACATGGTCGCGCGCATGAGTCCGCTTTTCTCGCGAGCGCCGATCGCCATGTTCGTCGTCGCCATCGTGGGCGCAGTAACGGCGTTTTATTCGGCGACCATCGGGCTGGTCCAGACCGACATCAAGAAAGTTCTCGCCTACTCCACCGTTTCGCAATTGGGCTACATGTTCCTGGCCTGCGGCGTGGGTGCCTATACCGCGGGCATCTTTCACTTGATGACCCACGCATTTTTCAAGGGCCTGCTCTTTCTGGCCGCCGGCAGCGTGATTCACGCGATGGGCGGCGAGCAGGACATGACGAAAATGGGCGGCCTGCGAAAGAAAATCCCGGCCACCTACTGGACGATGTTCATCGCGACTCTCGCCATTGCAGGCATTCCGGGCTTCGCCGGATTCTTCAGCAAGGACGCGATTCTCGAAGCCGCAAAAGACGGTCCGTACGCGAATCTGTGGCTGTGGCTGCTGGGCGTCGCAGGCGCGGGACTTACGTCGTTCTACATGTTCCGGCTCGTGTTCCTCACTTTCTTTGGCAAGCCGCGCTACGACGAGCACAAAGTACACGTCCACGAATCGCCGAAGAACATGACCATCCCGCTGATGGTTCTGGCGTTCCTATCGATCTTCGGCGGCTGGTTCGCTGCGCCGAAGCTCGTCGGCGGAATCGACTATTTCGAAAAGTTCCTCGGGCCGGTTTTTGCGTCGTCGGAATTGGCGGCTCCCGTTGCAGGCGCGCCGATGATTCGAGTTGTTGATCCGTCGTTATCGCCTACGCCGCCAGTCACGCCGGTGATGTCGCTCTTACACGCACTGACCGGCTGGCCCGTGATTGTTGGCATTCTTGGGCTGCTGGTGGCGTGGTGGTTCTACATCAAGAGCCCGGATATTCCGAAGCGCATGGCCCAAAGCGTCCGCGGCCTTTACACGCTTCTGCTCAATAAATATTACGTGGACGAAATTTACGCCGCGCTGATCGTCCGTCCGCTGCTCTGGATTTCAACGCACGTCCTGTGGCACGTCGTGGACGAGGGCTTGATTGACGGCACTGTGAACGGCACGGCGACCGTCGCGCGCGAATCGGGCAGCCAGGCCCGCAAGATACAGTCGGGCAATACGCGCAGCTACGCCGCATGGGTGATTCTGGGCGCCGTGGGCTTCACCGCGCTCCTGTTCGGGCTTCTGGGGGTGGCGCACTAACGTGAGAACAGGGCCCTACTTGCTCACCGTCATCACGTTTCTGCCGCTTCTCAGCGTGGCGGCGCTGCTCATGCTGCGCTCGGAAGACCACGTCTGGATTCGCCGGATCGCGCTCGGCGCTTCCATTGCTGAATTTGCGCTGTCGCTCTTCCTGCTGCGCGGCTTCGATTCAGCGAACGCGGCCTATCAGTTCCAGGAATTCCATAACTGGATTGGCGACGCGATTCATTACCACCTCGGCGTGGACGGCATCAGCTTGTTCCTGGTCCTGCTGACCACGTTCCTCACGCCCATCTCCGATTCTCTGTTCGTGGGAATCCATCCGCGAAAATGTAAAAGGCTTTTTCATTTCGCTTCTGGTCATCGAAACAGCCATGATCGGCGTTTTCCTTTCGCTCGATCTCTTCCTTTTCTTTGTTTTCTGGGAGCTCACGCTGATCCCCATGTATTTCATGATCGGCATGTGGGGCCACGACCGCCGCATCTACGCGGCCGTGAAATTCATTTTGTACACGATGTTCGGCTCGATCCTGATGCTGGTCGCGATTCTCTGGCTCTACGGCAAGGCCGGTACGTTTGACCTGCCGGATATTCTGTCGCTGATGCAGTCGGGGCAGCTCTCGTTCCCGCCGCGCACGGAGCTGCTGCTCTTCGGCGCGTTTTTCCTCGCGTTCGCGATCAAGGTTCCGCTCTTCCCGCTGCATACCTGGCTGCCGGACGCGCACACCGAAGCGCCCACGGCGGGCTCGGTGATTCTGGCGGGAGTGATGCTGAAGCTCGGCACGTACGGCATCCTGCGCTTCTGCCTGCCGCTTTTTCCTGAAGCCGCGCACCGCATGGCGCAGCCGATTGCGGTTCTCGCGATTATTGGCATCGTGTATGGCGCGCTCGTCGCCACGGTGCAAACCGATTTGAAGCGCCTCGTGGCCTATACGTCCGTCAGCCACCTCGGCTTTGTGGTGCTGGGAATTTTCGCGTTCAACACGGTCTCGATTCAGGGCGCGGTCTACCAGATGCTCAACCATGGCGTTTCCACCGGCGCGCTTTTCCTTGGCGTCGGCATGCTCTACGACCGCCGCCACACGCACGAAATCAAGCAATTCGGCGGACTCGCGACTCCGATGCCCGTGCTGATGTCGTTCTTCCTGTTCATCGCGCTGTCGTCGCTCGCTCTGCCGCCGCTCAATGGTTTCATTGGCGAGTTCCTCATCCTCATCGGGACTTTCCAGAGCCATCACGCGTGGGCCTCCTGGGCTGCCAGCGGCGCGGTACTTTCCGCGATCTATCTTTTGTGGGCGTATCAGCGCGTGGCGCTCGGCGAAGTGACCGTGGAAAAAAACAAGTCTTTGCCGGACGCTTCCACGCGCGAGCGCATCATTCTGGTGACCATGGCCGTCGCGATCCTGTTCATGGGCCTCGCTTCCCCGCTCTTCACGCGCCGCATGGAAGCTTCGGTAAATAACGTCATCGAGCAGACTTCGACGCCGCGCGACGCGTCGCGCCCTGTGGTCCCTGCCGCACGCGCCTTATGTCGTGGCGCCGCCCGCGCATCCCGGCTCTCGCTGCTCTCGCTGAAAGGCAGGTGCGGCCGTGAATCCGATTGCCGGCGGCCAACTGATGAACCTGCACCGGCTCGCGCCGGAAGTGGTGCTGTGCGTGTTCGGCATCATCGTCATGATCGCGGACCCGTTCGTTGCAGCCGCTCGCAAGCGCGTGCTCGGATGGGTCGCGCTCGTCGGAGCGGTTCTCGCGCTCGTTTCCGTGCATGTCGCCAACCGTTTTCCCGGCTCGGCCTATAGCGATCTGATCCGCGTCGGATTCTTTCAGCATCTTCGTGCACGTGGTCGTCCTTGTTGCTGTGGTGCTCGCCATCCTCGGATCGTTCGATTATCTGGATCAGGAAAATATCCAGCGCGGCGAATATTACGCGCTCGTTCTGTTCGCGGCGGCCGGCATGGGCATTCTCGCCGGCGCGAACGAGCTCGTCACCGCATTCGTGGGCCTCGAAATCAGCTCCATCGCCAGCTACGTTCTCGTCGGATTCCGCCGGCGCTCGCCTGCGTCCAACGAGGCGTCGCTTAAATACTTTTTGCTCGGCTCGTTCGCCACGGCATTCTTCCTCTACGGGATTGCCATGGTGTACGGCGTTACGGGCACCACGCGCATTGACGCGGTTCAATCCGCGCTCGAACAGCTTGTGACTTCGGACGGACGCATGCCCGGGCTTGCGATTCTAGGACTCGGACTGATCTTTGTCGGTCTCGGATTCAAGGTCGTTGTCTCGCCCTTCCAGGTTTACGCGCCCGATGTTTATGAAGGAGCGCCCACTCCGGTGACGGCGCTGCTGGCCTCGCGCGCCCAAGGCTGCCACATTCGCACTGATGATCCGGATCTTCTACGTGTCCTTCCGCTCAGCGCAGGGATATTGGTTCTGGGTCATTTGCGTTTGCGCGGTGCTGACGATGTGCATCGGCAATTTCGCGGCGCTCGTGCAGACCAACGTCAAGCGCATGCTGGCGTACTCTTCGATCGCGCACGCGGGCTATATTCTCGTCGCGTTTGCTGCTTCGACCGTCCTGGGCGTTGCCGCCGTTTTGTTTTATCTCGCGGCGTACATTTTCATGAAGGTCGGTGCATTTCTCATCGTCACGCACCTCGGCCAGCAGGATGAAAAGCGGCTCTCGATTCAGGACTATTCGGGCCTCGCCTCGAAACAGCCCGTGGTGGCCGCGTGCTTTTCGCTGTTCTTGCTTTCGTTGCTGGGATTGCCGGCTACGGGCGGTTTTCTTGGGAAATTCTTCGCGTTCCAGGCGGCGCTGTTGGTCGGCCGCCGGGCGCTCGCGCTGCTCGTCGTCATCGCGGCCATCAACAGCGTGATCGGCGCTTACTACTACTTGCGCGTGATCATCACCATGTATTTCCAGGCGCCACACAGGGACTACGCGCCGACGCCGGTCGCGCCTGCGGTTGGTATCGCCCTCTTTATCGCCGCGGCGGGCACTCTGTACCTCGGCATTCTGCCGGCTCGCGTTTGGGACCTCGCCCAGGCCGCCGCCCAATCCCTCTTCCCGCGCTAACGCCGCGCTCGATTCATCTTCCCGCGAACGCAATCCGGTTGTCGTGCGGCTCTCACTGAAAATAAAAACGCCCCGATATTCGCTATTGGCGAACACCGGGGCGCAAATCTCAAGTGCTGCGGTCTACTTTCTGAATACCAAGATCAAAGCGACGACAAGCGCATATAGCGTAAGTGATTCGATCAGCGCCACGCCGATGATGAAAGCGGTTCGAACCGCGCCTCCGGCCCCTGGATTTCGCGCCGTGCCTTCGCAAGCCGCTGCAGTCGCGAGACCCTGGCCGATGCCGCAGCCCGCTGCTGCAATTCCCAGCGCGATCGCCGCACCTACACCCATCCAACTCACTCCGGAGCTCACCGCCTCTCCGGTTTGCGCAAACGTCGCCGGAGCGAGAACCAGAGCAAACACCATCACGAGCAAGAACCACGCTGCTTTCTTCGACATGTCTTCTCCTTTGTATGAATGTGCCACCAGGAGGTGGTTACCGGATCTCCGGGGGAGAACCGGCCTCACGCTGGCAGCTTTTGATGCCGTTAGTGCTCTTCGGCCGTTGCGAGGCCGAGATAGACGATCGCCAAGATCGTAAAAATGAACGCCTGCAATACGGCTACGAAAATGTGCAGCAAGGCCAGTAACACGGGAATACCGATGGGCACGACGCCAGAAATATATCCCACGGGATTCACGTGTCCCAAAAAGACAAAGAGTGAGAGCGTAAGCCCTAGGAAAGACGCATAGAGAAGTTCGCTCACCATCATGTTGGCCCAAAGCCGGACACTGAGTGAAAGAAGGCGCGCGAAGTGGCTGACCGTCTCGACGATCAGCATGATGATGTTGATTGGAAACAGCTTGGGCATTGGTCCCAGAAGCGTCTTGGCGTAGCGGATCGTACCGTGCATTCCGATGCCGATCCGGTTGTAATACAGAAAAACGATGGTGGCGCACCCCAGCGTCACAGTAATCGTTGCCGTGGGCGACGAAAAACCCGGAACAAGCGAAATCATGTTGCTGAACAGGATGAAAATCCCGATCGTAGCGAGCAGGGGAATGTGGCGCTCGGCTCCATGCCCGACGATGTCGTCCACAAGGTCTTTTACACCGACGCCCATCGGGTTCGTGATCACGAATTCCATGGTCTGCTGAGTTGGGCCGGGACGATCGACTGAAATTCGAGGTTTGAACCACAAAAAGAACAGCACGGCGAGCAAAACTACCAGAAGTTCCATCGAGAAGGAATTCGTAATCGGGTAGGTGGGATCGTCCGGAGTAATGTGAAGCAGCGCGAGTAACGCGAGCGCCAGTTTGCCGAACAGTGCGTTCACGACTTTTGTCACACCGAGAACTTGTTCGTCGCCCATGCTTCTCCGAGAGCTCCTGGTAAATGGAATTTACGTTGCGAATCGGAATTACTGAGCGTTTAAGCGGTGATGGCCGTGTACAAGTTCATAGCCAAGCTCAAGCACGATCGCCGGAACCACCGCTACCAGCCCGCAGAGAAAAGCAATTGCGGGCAACCGCAGCCAAGCGAGAATAACATAGGCTACTACGAGCAGCAATAACAGGCGCCCGCAGAACTTCACGTGGACGAGCGGCGGAACGCGCGGGTTTTCGTGCGTTGCCTGCGCCTCGCCGAGACGAATCAGCGCCGCGGCGCCCTGCCGCAACCACCGAAAATTGAGCCAGCAGAGCGCCGTTCCGATGGCGGCGCCTTCGGCGGCGCGAAGCCCCCAACCGATGCCCGCGCCGAGCGTGGCCGCGGCGCCGACGCCAATCAGGAAGCGTTCGAGGCGACGCTCAATGGCGGTATACGCTGCGTCATCCATTTTTCTTGTCCTTGGAGCTGGCGGCTTTTAGCGTGTCCCGCAAACCGAGAGCGACACCGCCGAGGCCGAGCACGATCATAATCCAAGGCATGGTATGCAGCCAGCGATCGAGAAAATATCCAATCACGCCGAGGACCACGGCGGGTCCCACCAGCAGCACAGGCAGTTCGACTGCGAGCGCTATCTCGCGCAGGGCGTTTGGGTCTTTCTTCGAGGGATCTTGCAGATCCACCGGCGCTCCTTATCGCTTCTTCTTAAGCTTGAAGACGCGCTCAGCGTTCTCGTGATAAATCTTCTGCTTGTCTTTCTCCGAAATATCCGCGGCATCCATAAAATCCACAGCGTCCGGGTGATCCTGATACGGGTAATCCACGGCCCACATGATCCGGTCCGACCCCAATACTTCAATGCAGAACTTCAGAGTCGGCTCCCAATTCATGCCGCTGGTGGTGATGTAAAAGTTCCGGTTGAAATATTCGCTCGGCGTCAGTTTGAGCTTCGGACGGTCAAACGGAATGCGGACTCGTCCGTGCATGAAGTCGAGGCGATAAAGCCAGTAAGGAATTCCCTCGCCCATGTGGCCGAGGACGATCTGCAGGCCCGGAAAATGATCGAGAACGCCGCTGGTGATGATGCGCAGTCCGTGAAGTCCGGTTTCAGCTTGATAGCCCCAGATCGCGTGCTCGAGGTGGTCCGTCCGGTAGGCCTTCGCCATCGCGGGAATCGGCGCGCGCGGATGAATATAGAGCGGCACCTTCAGAGCAGCGATGGCCTCCAGAATCGGCCAGTATTTCCGCTCGCTCAAATATTCTCCGTTGGTGTGGGAATTAATCATAATGCCGCTCAGCTTGAGTTTCGTGATGGCGCGCTCGATTTCCTTCACTGCGTTCGCCGGATCTTGCGGCGCAATGGTTGCAAGACCCGCGAAGCGGTCGGGGTGCCGCTGGATCGCTTCATGCAGGCGATCGTTTCCGATGGCGGCGACAGTGTTTGCCTTGTCCGGACTCATCATCTGCACACCCGTTGATGTCAGCGCGAGCAGATGCATGTCCACGTCATATTCGTCCATGGTTCGCAGGCGCTGATCGTACAAATCGAGCAGGTTGTTATAGACCGGCCCGGAAGGATCGGTCTGGATTTTCCAGAGAAACAGATCGGGATCGTATTCCTGCGCCGCCGCCACCAACTCGCGCTGCGCGTCCATTTGTTCCGGTATCGAAAATGCCTCTTCAGTGGCGATTCGCCGATAGTGCTTCCGCTTCGGTTTCGACTTGCCGGCGCGTGCCTTGCGTTTCGGGCTCATTGAAATTTCTCCTCGCTCTGGAATAATTAATTTCTGTTAATCGTAATGATGACTGACTCAAACGAAAGCGAAGTGTAACGCAGAAGGAGACGGTTTTGCACGCGCCGCCCAATAGAAGGAACTAAGAATCGTGGCGCGCGCCGTGAATGATCGAGACGGCGTGAGGAAGCAAATCAGCGATGGCGTCGAGCGATTCCACAGCGCCCTTCGGGCTGCCCGGGAGATTAACGATGATGGCTTTTCCGCGAATTCCCGCGGCGCCGCGCGATAGCACCGCGCGTGGAAATTTCTGCGCTCCCACGGCCCGCATGTGTTCGGAGAACCCAGGGATCATCCGCTCGATCACGGCAGCGGTCGCCTCCGGCGTAACGTCTCGCGGGCCGAGGCCCGTCCCGCCGGTGGTCAGGATTAAGTCCGCGTCGTTGGAGTCGGCGGCCTCTTTGAGGAAAAGCTCAATCGCGGCGCGATCGTCGGCGCGAACGGCGGAAGAAACGATTCTCCATCCGAGTTCGCGGCAGCGCTCGATCACCGACGGGCCGGAACGGTCCTCGGTTGTGCTTGCGGCCACCGAATCGCTGATTGTCAGGACGGATACGCGCATGCGGGACCGGCTAGCCCTCGGTGGCCTCGACGTTTTCCGTGTCGCCGTCGCGCTGGCCTTCATCCACTAGCCGCAAGGCTTCCATCAGCAGGCCCGTGGTCGTGCGGGAAATCGTGGTGCGTTCCGGAGCGGAGTTGAAGTCAATCTCGAATTCACCGGCGGGCCAACGCACAACTTGAAAAACGGCTGCCTCGCCCTCGACCGAACCGAGCTTTGCGTCGGCGCACTGGCCCGCGGCGAAAAAGAGCTGGCACATTTCGCCCGCGTTGCGAATCGTGAGCCGGCAGGATTTCTGGCCCATTTCGAGCGACTGCATCAAATCGAGGATGCTCATTTCCTCGAGGCGCCCTTGAATCACGCCCGGACGCACCGCGCGGCTCTGCAATTTTTCGAGAGCCAGCCGGTCAATCACCTTCTTGGTCCGCCGGATAAAATCCTTCAGGAAGAAAGGCTTGACGACAAATTCCTCCACGCCATCCACCATTGGCCGCAGCTTTTCTTCGACGTCGGCGCGGCTGGCGAGAAAAATGAAAGGGATCTGCTTGGTCTGCTGGCGCGCGCGGAGCTTTTCGTAGAGCTGGCGCCCGTCGAGGCCCGACATGCGATAGTCGCAAAGGATGAGGTCGGGCGGATCGTCCACAATTTTCAACAGGGCGTCGGCGCCGTCTGCCGCCGCGGATGCCTCGCAATGGGGTGCGAGGCCCTTCATCAGCAGGTCGAGGATCAGCGCGTTATCGTCCACGACCAGGACTTTGACATCCTTAATGGGCGTCATCGCTTCCCGCTATTCCGGGCACGCCCACTTGGGCGCACGTAGGTCCCGCTGCGCCCTCCCGATTTTTTCACGAGATGCAATTCCGTGATCTCCATGCCGCGTTCCAATGCCTTACACATGTCATAGATCGTCAGCGCCGCGACTGCCGCGCCCACGAGCGCTTCCATCTCCACACCTGTTGGTCCGGTGACCGTCGCTTCCGACGTGATCTCAATTCCATTCTGGCATAGCTTCGCGCGCACATCCACGTGAGTCAACGCGAGGGGGTGACAAAGCGGAATCAGCTCCGATGTGCGCTTCGCCGCCGTGATTCCAGCGATGCGGGCGATCTCGAGCGGGTTCCCTTTCGGCGATTTCAAGCGTTTGAGGCTTGCAACGGTGGTTCTCTGCATGCGCACGAAGGCGTGCGCGAGGGCGGTTCGCGACGTCGCGGGTTTTGTGGTGACATCCACCATACGTACGCGACCGGATTTGTCGTAGTGCGAAAGCTTCTTCATCGTGACCCGCGGAAATTTGCGATTAGAACACCATGTCGCTCAATGTTTTCAACCAGTTGCAGAGTTTCTAATTCCGGGAATTTGCGATTAGAAAGTAAGCGGATGTGTGCGCCAAGGCATCGCCGGCCCGTGACGCGTCGTCCTGCTTCAGCGAGCTGCCAACAAAGCATGGCTCACGCTCCAATACCCAAGGTGGCACAACGATAGTGAGGGCGCAAGTAGCAGCGCCTGTGGAGTTCACGGAAGGGGTACGTCGGGGGCAATTTACTGCCTGTCGTCCGGAGCCCGCTTTCGCGGGCCCCGAGGCGACGGTGAAAAGCTCTCGTCGAGAAGCCGAAGCGCTGTTAGTTCACTTCGCGGCGGGCGCCGGGGGAGGATTGATAATCGCACCGTCCCAGTGCTCGTCCGCCTTGCCGTCAACGAAACGCCACATATCGAACCACGAAGTTGTGTACGTCTTCGACGGATCTCTCGGATCCTTAGACTTCACGCGGCGTGACAACAATGACCAGATCGCCTTCCGCGACAACCGCGACGATTTTTGTTTTCGTCAGATGCTCGGGAATCTCCGATGGCTTGCGGAAGGACTCGAAGAACTTCACGACCGGGGCAAGTCCCGAAGTCACGTTGGGATTGTGTTGATGGTATGCAGGCGTTATCCACTTGTCAGCCAGATCCCAGTGATTCGCCTCCAACAGGTCCTTCATGATGTGATACGCGGCCTGTTTGTTGGTGTTCAGTTTGGGATTCTTGCTGGTGAAAAGGGCGTCAGCCTCGGCGCCTGTGACGCCAATGACCGGTTCTTGGGCGATCGCGGGGACACAGGCAAAGAGTACGGCGAGTGCAACGAGTAAGCTCAGGCGTGTTTTCATGCGTGCTAGATACAACCAACGCCAAGACGATGTCAAGTGTCTGCGTCGAGGCGAACGTGCGACGGTCAGACATGCGGACTAAACCACCGATTCATGGCGGCGCCGGCTATAAGAACAGCGATGGCATACATTGCGATGAACTGAATCGTCCAAAACACTAACATCGCCGCTGAAAGGTTGTTCCTTCGCGACACGTTGTGTGCGGTACAGATAACGAAATAATGCGATGCCGGTGATCCAGAGCAAGATCCCCGCCGGAATGATCACCCGCGGATCGGCTGTAAATATTCTAATGACGATTCCCAACCAGGGTGAAAGCATCGGACCGATCATAATCTTGAGCGGTCGCCAACGAATTCGATCACCCTCCTTCGTCCACTCTTTCTCCTCCGTTCCATCGGAAGAAACCGTTTGGGTGACAAGGCGGGCGTTCAGCGGATACCGCTCCCTGATTTCTCTTGCAATTCGATCCCACCAGCGGCGACTTACGCCCTGCGCAGCGCTGGACCACAGAGTCTGCTCGGTATGATCCGGCGCTCGCAAGATGACGTAGTAGCCCTGCAATCCTCCGTAGGCAAAGCGGCGGCAGAAGACCATCTCGGCACCCGGGACGATTCGCGCGACCGTTTGCCTTTCTCCCAAAAGCTTCCGACTGAACCAAGAAGGAACGCTAATGGCTTCCTCGCCGTCTTCCGATATTCTTATCCAGCTTAAACTGGCCTTGTGGAGAAAATACGCAAGGACAAAGAGCAACAGCATTGGGCCGACAATCGCGGCGCGGCCTGCGTTCGACTCGGTTAAGAATGACACCGCAAACAGAAGGGCCATCATCAAGACCGGCAGAGTCAATAAATAGGCCAGACTACTTCGAAGGTATATTCGGTAAGGTTCGGAGCGCACGCCGAGATTCTATCGCTTCTGTGCCGCATGACCCCCAGGTTTCGAAGCCTTCGATATCACTTTAATTGACTTCGCACCGATGGCGAAGTACGCTCCGCGCCAACTGAGATGGGCTCGATTCGCCGCAGCGATCTGACGGAGAGACCTAGAGGCGACTCGATCTAAGAGGGGGGAAATATGAGAATCGCATTGAATATTGTGGGCGTGATACTCGTGTTTTTCGGCGGGGTGTGGTTCCTTCAGGGAATCAACGTGATCCATCAAGGCTTCATGGCTGGGCAAACCAAGTGGGAGATCAACGGCGCGATCGTATTCGTCATTGGCCTCCTGCTGCTTTTTGTGGCGAACCGCAAGCGATCCGCCGCCTGACAGTCGTGGATATTGCCGATTCGGCCCGCGAGCTCCGAAAACGCGCGTGAGCGATACAGTTGCGTCCGGCGCGTCAGCAGAAACCGGATCAGCGCCCTGTGATCACTTCACCTCGGCTGGGGTGATGGTTGCAGGGCCTTCTCCGACGATTTCGATCTCGGCTATTTCGTCCTTAGCACCGTCGTAGTGCACCTGCTTGGCTAGATCCACCACGTAGCTGCCGGGCGGCATGGCGACGGTCGAATCAGGATCGTATTTCGTGCCCGTGCCGACCCACCACGTTCCGGAAAGAACCGTAATGTATCGGTCGTTGGGATGGAAATGCGGACGGCTCATATTGTGTGGGTACCATTTCACGAGCTCGATGTAGAGCCCCGGCTTGGTGGGATCGCCGAGCACAACTGCTGTCTCCGCAGCTCCGGGCCGGCCGGTCCACTTGATCTGGCTCGGCAATTGATATGTGACAGCAGTCGGATCAATATCCGCGGCTCGGGCCGGAGTTCGAGGTTCAGCCGAGCCGAGTGAACCGGCTAGGCCGAGCGAAGCGATCATTCCAATGGCGGCCGCGATCGGCCAATAGCGGCGAGAAATCAAAGCAGTGAGCACGATTCCCTCCAGTACATTTGTAATGATGCGGATGAAATGATCCTGGCCGCGGCAGAGGCGGCCAGGATCGTCTCATTCTGCGCTGCGACGCTACTGCCCCGACAGCCTAACTATTTCCGAGATACTCGACGTGGACGTACGTGCCGAGCCTGACGTTGTACGCAAGATACCAACCGTCATGGTCCGGATCCTCATAGATCACGATCTGGTCGGAATCCCAGAGCCAGTCATTGCAGAAACCGAAATCGGCCGGAGCGACGCTGAAATAGAAGCCGCCGAACCAGAAACGGCTCGGGCCTCCTCCGCCAATTCGCCAGACGTGACCGCGACCGAAGCCTCCGGTAAACCGACCGTGCTCGAACGGCTGATCCAAATGATAGTGGGCGTCATCGCGGCCAGTATCGTGGCCGACCCAGTGATCACCCTTGATATCAACGTGAGGAGCCGCGGGATGCCCTGCCCGATCGGGGGCGTGAGCTTCCGCGGGTGGGGCCGGATGCGCCGGAGCCTTGTAAGCAGCGGGGCCGTGGGCTGGAATATGCCCGCCGCCAACCTCTGGCTTGGCTTTATGCTGCGCGAAAACAGGAGCTGAGAACAGGAAGCATACTGCGAATAGGCCGATGAGTTTTCTCATGTGAACCTCCCGATTTGGATTTGCGCACCGATCTGCGATGCGGAAGCAGCCAGGCTGAAAAACTGCCCCGTTCGAAAATTAAGACGCTCCGAGCGACCACAAGGTTTCTCAGCTCGACGGGCAGCCGGACGCTTTTCCGGCCGTCAGTATGTGCCACGGCGCGGCAGAACGTCCACCCATTCGCCCGCTTGCAGGTGAAGCTTCGAGGCGTGCACGACGAGATAGCAATTTCCGCGCACAACGGCGCCGATGTCACCGGAGCCTTCCCAGAGAAGCACTTCCACTTTCGGCGCAGCGTCCGATTCTCCCTGAGGCCAGGTTACGCGTGCGGGAAGAATATGCGCGACGCCTCCCTTTTCATCCACGGGATGCGCCAGCTTCGCTTTGAACAGCGGCAGGGGCTGCGGCGCGCATCCGCTGAGCGCGTCAATCGCGGGAACAACGAACAATTCGAATGTCACCATTGTAGAAACAGGATTGCCCGGCAGGCCGAAGACCGGCTTCTCGCGGCACCATCCGAAAACGACAGGCTTGCCCGGGCGAATCGCAACGGCGTCGAAAAAGAATTCAGCACCGAGATCTTTCAGCACTTGCTCGACGAGATCGTATTTCCCGACGGACACTCCGCCGCTCAGCAGGAGAAGATCGGCCTCAAGACCTTGTTCGATTCGCGCGCGAAGGTCGCCGACTTCATCCTTCGCGGATCCGGCCGCGAGCGGCTCGCCACCCGCGAGCGTGACCTGAGCGGCAAGCGAGATGTTGTTGCTATTGCGAATCTGAAAAGGTCCGGGCGGGCGATCAACGGGCACAAGCTCGTCGCCAGTGGAAAGAATTGCCACGCGCGGGCGGCGACCGACTTCCATTCGGAAGTGGCCCACTTCCGCGGCGCGGCCGAGCTCGGCGTAACCAAGTCGCGTGCCGCGAGGAACCACGACTTCGCCTATGCGCGCTTCGGCGCCCGCGAGAACGTAATATTGTCCGGCGCGCGCGGCTTGCTCGAACACCACGAAATCGCCTTCTTCGCGGGTGAATTCGTGCATCATGACGGCGTTCGCACCCCGCGGTACGGGCGCGCCGGTGAGTATTCGTACGCATTCGCCAGCGCCCACCGTGCCACTGAAAGCCACTCCGGCGCGGCTTTCGGCGATCAGGCGCAATTTCGCGCCCGACTCGGTGGCGTCGGCGGAGCGCAACGCAAAACCATCACGAATCGAACGATTGAATGGAGGATAGTTCCGGTCGGCAACAATATTTTCGGCGAGAACGCGGCCGAGCGGGGCGGCTGGGGTAACGCTCAGGTCGAGGGTTTCTCGTTCCGGCGCGCAAACGCGCGCGGTGAGAATTTCGATCACCTTGGCGCGCGCACCTTCGAAGGAAATCATCGCAGGCTAAAGCCAGGCGGCGAGCTTCGTGCCACGCGGCACGATCGTGGCGTCGCGCTCAGGGCCGGTAGAAATCATTCCGATTTCAACCTGAAGCTGATCGGAAATAAAATTCAGATAATCGCGCGCCGCCGTGGGCAGATCGAGGACGTCGCGAATCCCCGGCGTGGATTTCTTCCAACCTGGGAGCGTGCGGTATTCCGGCTCAATCTGCGCCAGCGTTTCAACGTCGGGCGGCATTTCCGCGAGCGGCTGGCCCTTGTAGCGATATCCTGTGCAGACTTTTATTTCGGGCTGCTCGTCGAAGACGTCGAGCTTCGTGACCACGAGCGAGTCAATACCGTTGAGCATTTTCGCGTAGCGCAGGACCACCAGATCGAGCCAGCCGCAGCGACGCGGACGCCCGGTCACCGCGCCGAATTCATTTCCTCGCGCGCGAATCGCTCCGGCATCGAGGTCGGGCATCTCCGTAGGAAAGGGACCGCTGCCAACGCGTGTCGTATACGCCTTGGTCACGCCGACGACACCCGTGATGCGCGTGGGACCCACGCCGAGACCCGTCGCGGCACCGCCCGAAATCGCATTCGAAGACGTTACAAAGGGGTACGTGCCGTGGTCAATGTCCAGCATCGTGCCTTGCGCACCCTCAAAGAGCACGGATTCGCCGCGATCGAGCGCGTCGTTCAGTAGCACGGAGGTATCGGCCACCAAACCGCGAATGTGCGCCGCAATTTCGAGGGATTGTTCGAGCAGCCCGGCAGTTTCGAGCGCATGGCCGTAGGCAGCCTGGCTGATGAGATTCTTTTCAGCGATTACGCGCTCGAGCTTCACACGAAAACATTCCGGCTCCAGCACGTCGCACACGCGGATTCCTCGGCGCGCCATTTTGTCTTCATAGGCCGGGCCGATACCTCGCGAGGTGGTCCCGATCTTCGCTTCGCCGCGCGCGGATTCCGCGGCCTTGTCCATTTCGCGATGGTAGGGAAAGATCAGGTGCGCGCGATTGCTGAGGAAAAGGCGTCCGCGAACTTCGACGCCGGACTTGCGGAGATTTTCGATTTCGGCCACGAGCGCCGCCGGATCAACCACTGCCCCGGGTCCGATAACGGCTTTTTTTTCCGGACGCAGAATTCCGCTGGGAACCAATTGCAGCACGAAGCGATGACCGTTGAAGATGACGGTGTGCCCGGCGTTGTGTCCGCCTGCGTAGCGCGCGGTGTAGTCAAACGAGAGAGCCAGGCAATCAACGACTTTGCCTTTCCCTTCGTCGCCCCACTGGGCTCCGACAACCGCAATCGCCTTGGTTCGCGCCTTATCTGCCAACGCTGCCGCTCCACAACCACACGAGTCGCACCTTGCCCGCTCCGGCTGACACATGAAACGTTACAGGAGGGCTGATGCGGCAAAACCAAAATCCAATCCTACGCTGCGCGGTTGCTGAAGGCAAGAGCGGCAGGCAGCAGAGTAACGTCAGAGCTGCATAGACGGAATGTCGACAAGAAAACCGACCAGAGGAACGTGCGGAGCGATACGCAGGCCGCCCCGCACGTTGGGAGTACGCAAATCAGACTACGCTTTGCCGAAAAGCTTTTCGGCGATGTCGGCCGCGACCGGGATTCGGAATCGCTCGCCCTGATATGCCTTGACCATCAGTAGTATCCACAAAATCAGGCCGAGGAGATTGATGAGTCCATAAAATGCGTAACCCATCGAGAAGCCAGCCAATCCTCCTGCCAGCAAGCTGAAGCCGAAGAACATGGCAAGGACAATGCTGATAATGTGGAGCCCACCAAACACGACGATGGACTGCGTCGCGTGGAAGCGGACATATGGGCGCTTGTCAATGAAGTAGAAGATCAAACCAGTGACCCAACCCAGCACGTAGCACAACAAGCCGGCGACTTTTTCGTCCATTTGAGACGCGGCCGGAACGCCGGCAGGTGGCGCGCTTTGAACAGCGCCAGATGCTCCCTGCGCGGCTCCGCAGGCGGGACAAAAGCCCGCGCCGTCCGCAACTGCCGCTCCGCATTTCGTGCAATGTGCCATGATTTTCCCCCTTGGAAACTCCCCGCTGGCGGCGGAGACTAGCAAAACGCTGCTACATGGGCAAGCGCAATCCAGCGCGAGGGCGGTGATATACTCGGCGGAAGCGGAAGTGGCGGAATTGGCAGACGCGCCAGCCTTAGGAGCTGGTGGCCGAAAGGCCGTAGGGGTTCGAGTCCCTTCTTCCGCACCACTGCTTTGAGTTCCTTCTAGCGGCCACAATCCACGAACCGTGAGGCTACAAACATGAAGCGATTCGTTCAATTGCTCGTTATTGGGGCCCTGAGCAGCGTTTCTCTTTTTGCGCAGGGCACTTCACAGGAGCCCGAAAACCACACTCTCGTGATCGAGCGCCTGATGCGCTATCACGATTACGGAGAGTACGATCGCGAAATTCAGAATGTGACGGATGCGGCGCGCGAATATCTGGACGGTGTGGTCAAATCCGCGCCGAAGCAAGACAAGCTCGCGGCTGTGTTCGATATTGATGAGACATCCGTCTCGAACTGGGATTCGATGGCTGGCTGCGGATTCTGCGCGTATCCGGTTGAGCGGAAGCTCTACCCCGAGGATCACGATCCGGCGATTGCTCCCGTGCTCCAACTTTACAATTTTGCGAAGGCAAAGGGAGTAGCGCTCTTCTTTGTGACGGGAAGGCAGGAGGCTGAGCGCGCCGTCACGATTAGGAACCTGAATGAAGTGGGTTATTCGGGATGGGCCGAGCTGATCATGCAACCCGACGGAAACAAGCTTCCCGCGGGCGTGTTCAAGCCGAAGGACCGGCATGCGATCGCTGACAAGGGTTACCGGATCGTGCTGAATATCGGCGACCAGGCGAGCGACCTCGCAGGATGCTGCTCGGAACGCGTCTTCAAGCTGCCGAATCCGTTTTATCTACTCAAGTAAGACGCGCGAGACGGCGCGCCGCGCGGTTGACGCGCGCGAACCGATTCCCTATACTGAATTTTCTGTTGCGGTGGACGCTCGCCGCTCATTCCTGCACTCCTCCTTCCCGATAACGAACAGGCGAAAGGCGGATAGAAGCCGGGGGCTTGCGGGCTGTTTGCCCTGGAGAGACTTTTCCCTATGACCGAAGCAACCTGCAGACGCGAGATCGAACTCGAAATTCCAGCGGAGAACGTCACGAAAGTGGCGGAGAAAGTGGCGCGCGATATCGCGCGCATTGCCCGCATTCCGGGATTCCGTCCGGGGAAAGCACCGATCACGCTGGTGCGGCGCCGCTTTGCCGACGATATTCAGGGCGAAGTGGTGCAATCGCTCGTTCCCGAATATCTGGAAAAAGCGCTCGACGAGAAAAAGCTGGTCCCGGTGACGCGCCCCGAAGTAGACAAAGTGGAATTCAAAGAAGGCGAGCCGCTGAAGTTCCGCGCGATTTTCGAAGTGCTGCCGGAATTCGAGCTGGGGGACTACAAGAATCTCCAGGTCCAGGTGGATGAGATCGAGGCGGGCGACGCGCAAGTGGATAAGGCGATCGAGGAGATGCGCGAGCGCGCCGCGACCTTCGTTCCAGTTGAGGGTCGCGCGGCCAAGGATGGCGATTCTGTCCTCATTAAGCTAAAGGGCGTTCCCACAGCCGGCGGCGAGCCAGTCGAGGCCGACAATATCCTCGTTCCGCTGGGTGCAGAAGAAACTCTCGCCAGCTTTACGGAGAATTTGCGAGGTGCGTCCGCGGGCGAGACCAAGAAATTCGAAGCGCGTTATCCGGACGACTATCCCGATCAAAAGCTCGCGGGAAAAACCTACGACTTCACCGTGGATGTTCTGGGCGTCAAGGAAAAGAAGCTGCCCGAGCTGAATGATGAATTTGTGAAGGAAGTTGCCGGCGAAAAGGCCGAAATGGCCACTCTCGACGAGACTCCGGAAGAAAATCCGGGAGAACCTGGAAGCATCGAAGGAACAACAGGAAGGCTCTCAAGCTCGCGACAAGATTCTCGAGCAACTCGTGCAGAAGCACGACTTCCCCGTACCCGAAGCCTTGATTGAAGGGCAGATGGACACGCGATTGGAGCGCATGGTGAGGTCGCTCGCGTCTCAGGGAGTGGACCCGCGGGGCATGAATGTGGACTGGAAGGCGCTTCGGGGGCAGCAGCGCGAGCGTTCGGTTACCGACGTGAAGGCCGAACTGCTGCTCGACCGCATTGCCACCGCCGAAAAGATTGATGCGACCGAGGAAGAGATCGAAAAGGAGATCGAGCATCTCGCCGAACACGGTGGCGAATCGGCAACGGCGTTCCGTGCTCGCTTGACAAAGCAAGGGACGCTCGATACGATGAAATCGAAGTTGCGTAGCAATAAAACAATTGATTGGCTCTACAGCAACGCCCGAATCGAGAAGACAGCCAAAAGTGAAAAGTAAGTTTGGTTCGGGTTTCCTCAGCGCGCAAAATATTCCAAATGATAAAAAATGACGACGCGATTCCGCGTGCCACAACGCTGGTTCCCATGGTTGTCGAGCAGACAAACCGTGGTGAACGCGCCTACGATATCTATTCCCGGCTGCTGAAGGACCACATCATCTTCATTGGCACGCCGATTGACGATCATGTGGCCAACCTTGTGACGGCCCAGCTGCTCTTTCTCGAGTCCGAAGACCCCGAGAAGGACATCTCCATCTACATCAATTCGCCCGGTGGCTCGATTTCGGCGGGAATGGCGATTTACGACACCATGCAGTTCGTCCGCCCCGACGTGGTCACCTACTGCATCGGCCAATCGGCTTCGATTGCCGCGGTCTTGCTGGCGTCAGGAACACCCAAGAAGCGCTATGCCCTGCCCAATTCGCGCGTGCTGATCCACCAGCCATGGATGTCCGGGCTTTCGGGACAGGCCACCGACATTGATATCCACGCCAAGGAAATTATCCGGACTCGCGCGTCTCTGAATCAATTGCTCGCGGGTCACACGGGCCAGCCGGTGGAAAAAATCGAGCGTGATGTGGAGCGCGATTTCATCATGACTGCGGACCAGGCTAAGGCCTACGGCATTGTGGACGAAATTATCACCAAGCATCGCTAGTTCCGTTCCCGTATGATGGATGGAGCGGATAGATCCTGAGTGGAACGGGTGGATGGAGTTGGGCCGTTGGGAACCGAACGGGTGGCGTTCCTAATGGTTAGTAGTGAAAGCGATGAGTTCGGGTAAGACGTGAGTCATCCGTTTTACAATAGGGTTCAGATTCGTCGCGGGTGTGGTTCCGACGAGAGGGGCCGTCAATCGTGAAGCGGTTCACCCCAGAAGAGCCTTTGCGTTGTTCCTTCTGCCATAAGACGCAGGAGCAGGTGGAGAAGCTCATCAGCTCTCCATCGGAGTATCCGCGCTCCTATATCTGCAACGAATGCGTGGGCGTCTGCCAACAGATTCTCGAGGACGAGAAGCGCGAACAAGCAACGCCGGCAAATCGCCGCCTGCCGCGCCCGCCGGAGATAAAGGCGTTTCTCGATGGATATGTGATCGGCCAGGACAAAACGAAGAAGAAGCTGGCCGTCGCGGTTTACAACCACTACAAGCGGATTTTCCTGAATCGCACGCCGGGCGACGTCGAACTGACGAAGTCGAATATTCTGTTGATTGGGCCCACGGGTACCGGCAAGACACTTCTGGCGCAGACGCTTTCGCGCATGCTTGAGGTGCCGTTCGCAATCGTTGACGCGACCACGCTGACCGAGGCGGGCTACGTCGGCGAAGACGTCGAAAACATCATCTTGAAATTGTTGCAAGCCGCCGATGGAGACGTCCAAAAGGCCCAGCAAGGCATCATATATATAGACGAGATTGACAAGATTTCGAAGAAAGACGAGAACCCGTCTATTACCCGCGACGTCTCGGGCGAGGGCGTGCAGCAGGCGCTGCTGAAGATTCTCGAGGGCACGGTCGCAAACGTTCCGCCACAGGGTGGACGAAAGCACCCACACCAGGAATTCACGCCGGTGGACACGACGAACATCCTGTTCATCTGCGGCGGAGCCTTTGTCGGCATGGAAAAGATCATCGAGCGCCGCGTCGGGCAGAAGTCATTGGGCTTTCATGCGGACACTCAGCCGACCACGGCGACGCGCCGGAATATCGAAGTGCTCGAGCAAGCGCAGCCGACGGACTTGATCCGCTACGGCCTGATCCCGGAATTTGTCGGCCGGTTGCCGGTGATGGGCGTGTTGAGCGATTTGGACAAGAGCGCGCTGGTGCGCATCTTGACGGAACCGAAAAATGCGCTGGTGCGTCAATATCAAAGACTCTTCGAATTTGAGAACGTCCGCCTGCGATTCACCGACGATGCTCTGGATACGGTTGCGGAACTCGCGCTGCAGCGCAAAGTGGGAGCGCGCGGCCTGCGCATGATTCTCGAGGATCTGATGCTCGAGATGATGTATCACCTGCCGGCGCAACGTAAACTTCGCGACTTCGTCGTTACCGCGGACATGGTCAAGGGCCGCGAAATCAACTGGAGCCTGCTCGAAAAGGCAGGCTAGCTTCTCCGGGTAGCCGCGACGAACGCTTTTTTCGCTGCGGGAGTTTGAAGGTCTCGAGGTCAAAGTAATCTCAATGTTCAGCAAGGAAAAAGCCGACGTGAAGCGCGTACCGATGATGCCGGTGCGGGACATGGTCATCTTCCCGGAGATGATGCACCCGTTCATCGTCGGCCGCGAAGCGTCCGTGCGCGCGCTTGAAGACGCGCTGGCAGGCGACAAGAAGATTTTCCTGGTCACGCAGCACGACGCCTCTGTGGACGATCCCAAGCCCGAGGAAATCTATCAGGTTGGAACGCTGGCCAATATAGTCCAGAGCGTGAAGCTGCCGGACGGCAATATCAAGGTTCTCGTCGAAGGCACCGAACGCGCCAAGATCGTGCAAGTGACAAGCGACGAAGGCTTCTTCCGCGCCTCCGTTCGCCTGGTCCCCGTGAAGGCCGAGCCCGGCCCGCAAATCGAGCAGGCTTCCGCGCGAGTCACCACCCTATTCGAACAGTATGTGAAGCTCTCGCAGAGCCTGAACTACGACACGATGATTGCCGCCGTGCGCGTAGAGGACCCTGGAAAGCTTTCCGACGCGATCGCAGCCAACCTGCAGATTCCCGTCGAGGAAAAGCAGGAATTGCTCGAGATCTTCGAGCCAGCCGAGCGTCTGAACCGCATCGCGGACATTCTGGAAGTCGAGATCGAGAAACTCAACGTCGATCGCTCGATCAACACGCGCGTGAAGCGCCAGATGGAACGTGCCCAAAAAGAGTACTACCTCAACGAGAAGCTCAAGGCCATCCAGAAAGAACTCGGGCGCGGCGAAGCGAACGAAATCGAGCAACTCAAGAAAAAGATCGAGACTTCCGGCATGCCCGAAGGCCCGATGGAAAAGGCCATGCAGGAGCTGAAGCGGCTGGAAATGATGCCGCCGATGTCGGCTGAATCCACCGTCTCGCGCAACTATCTCGATTGGCTTCTGGCTGTGCCATGGAAGAAGCGGTCGAAGGAAATCCGCGACATCAAGCGCGCGGAGCAAATTCTCAGCGAAGATCACTACGGCCTGGAAAAAATCAAAGAGCGCATCCTGGAATACCTTGCGGTTCGCCAGCTCGTGAAGAATCCGAAGGGCTCGATTCTCTGCTTCCTCGGGCCTCCGGGAGTGGGCAAGACGTCGCTTGCGACGTCCATCGGGCGCGCCACCGGCAGAAAGTTCGTGCGCGTGTCGCTTGGCGGCGTGCGCGACGAAGCGGAAATTCGCGGCCACCGGCGCACCTACATCGGCGCCCTGCCCGGCCAGATCATCCAGATGATGCGCAAGGCTGGCACGACCAACCCGGTCTTCGTGCTCGATGAAGTGGACAAGATGTCCATGGACTTCCGCGGCGATCCATCGGCGGCGCTTATGGAAGTGCTCGACCCGGAACTGAACCACTCGTTCACGGACCACTATCTCGATGTGGAATACGATCTCTCGAAGGTCATGTTCATCTGCACGGCCAACGTGCTGCACACGATTCCGCAGCCCTTGCAGGACCGCATGGAAGTTCTGCGGCTGCCGGGCTACACCGAGCAGGAAAAGCACCAGATCGCGCAGCGCTTCCTGGTTTCGCGCGAGCTCGAAGCGACCGGTCTTACGAAGGACAACCTGAAGTTCACCGACGAAGCCATCACGCACATCATTCGCCACTACACGCATGAAGCGGGTGTGCGCAACCTGGACCGCGAAATCGCCAACGTCTGCCGGAAAATGGCTCGCAAGGTTGTAGCCGAAGGAAAGAACGTTACGACAGAGGTCACACCTGCGAACGTCAACGATTACCTTGGCATCCTGAAGTACCGCGACTTCCTGGCGGAGAAGAAAAACGAAATCGGCCTGACCACCGGCCTCGCGTGGACCGAAGTCGGCGGCCAAGTGCTCTCTACCGAGGCGACGCTGATGCAAGGCAAGGGGCGCCTCACTCTTACTGGCAAGCTTGGCGACGTGATGCAGGAGTCGGCGCAGGCTGGAATGAGCTACGTCCGGTCTCGCAGCCATCTATTCGGCTTGCCCAAGGACTTCTATCGCCACATTGATATCCACATCCACGTGCCCGAAGGCGCCATTCCCAAGGATGGTCCTTCCGCAGGCATCACGCTCTGCACCTCGATCGTCAGCGCGCTCACGCGCATTCCGGTCCGCTGCGACGTCGCCATGACCGGCGAAATAACTCTCCGTGGCAAGGTCCTGCCAATCGGCGGCGTGAAGGAAAAGCTGCTTGCGGCGCACCGTCTGGGCCTGCGCACCCTCATTCTCCCGAAAGACAATGAAAAAGACCTGGCGGATATTCCGCCGGAGATCCTGACGCAGATGTCCATCCATTTCGTTGACTCGATGGATCAAGTGCTGGGATTTGCGCTCGAAACGCCGCTGCCCATTGCTGGGCACCCCCCGGTAGACGGAGTGGAACCCAAGTTTGGCGCGGATGTCACGCAGGACAATGAATTAACCAATTAAGGCCTTCGGTCCTCCCACATCTGCTCCCCGGCAGGTTCGGCCCGCGACCGAAGCGTAAGGATTCTCTGTAAGTTAGCCCATTTCGTAATCTGGGATTGAGTGCCTCAATCGAACGCGCCCGCCCCGGATCAATACCAAACAACAATCGCGCCTGACCGTCAGGCTTGAGAAGGAAAGAAATCGATGAGCATTAGCCTTGCAGAACTGAAAGACAAAAACATCACCGACCTGGCGAAAATTGCCAAGGAGCTCAACATCCCCGGCTCCTCCGGCATGCGCAAACAGGAGTTGATCTTCCAGATCCTCCGCGCCCAGACGGAAAAGAACGGCCTGATTTTCTCCGAGGGCGTTCTCGAATGCCTGCCCGACGGCTTCGGATTCCTACGCGCGCCCGGAATACAACTATCTGCCCGGCCCGGACGATATCTACGTCTCACCGTCGCAGATCCGCAAATTCGACCTGCGCACCGGCGACACCGTCTCCGGGCAAGTCCGCCCGCCGAAGGACGGCGAGCGCTACTTCGCGCTGATCAAGGTCGAGGCGGTGAACTTCGAGGATCCGGAAGTCACGCGGAACAAGATTTTCTTCGACAACCTGACGCCGCTCTACCCTTCCGCGCGTATTCGCCTGGAAACCACGAAGGAGAACCTCACCGGGCGTGTCCTGGACATGCTGTGCCCTCTCGGCAAGGGCCAGCGCGGATTGATCGTCGCTCCTCCGCGCACCGGCAAGACGATGATGCTGCAGTCCATCGCCAATTCGATCACCACGAATCATCCCGAAATCGCGCTCATCGTCCTGCTGATTGACGAGCGGCCGGAAGAAGTCACGGATATGCAGCGCACCGTGAAGGGCGAAGTGATCAGTTCGACGTTCGACGAGCCGCCGCAACGACACATTCAAGTGGCGGAAATGGTGCTCGAAAAGGCCAAGCGCCTGGTCGAACACAAGCGCGACGTCGTGATCCTGCTCGATTCGCTCACGCGTCTGGGACGCGCCTACAACGCCGTTACGCCGCCATCCGGAAAGGTTCTCTCCGGCGGTATTGACGCCAACGCCTTGCAGCGTCCTCGGCGCTTTTTTGCCGCCGCGCGGCACATCGAAGAGGGCGGCTCGCTCACGATTATGGCCACGGCCCTGATTGATACCGGCAGCCGCATGGACGACGTCATCTTCGAGGAGTTCAAGGGCACCGGCAACATGGAAATCAACCTCGATCGCCGGCTTGTGGACAAGCGCGTCTTCCCGACGATTGACATCAACCGTTCGGGAACGCGAAAAGATGAGCTGCTGCTTCCGGCCGACGAGCTGAATCGCATCTGGGTCCTGCGCAAGGTGCTCAGCCCGCTTTCAACCGTCGAAGCGATGGAACTTCTGCTGGGCCGCCTCTCCAAGACGAAGACCAACGGCGAATTCCTGTCGTCCATGTCCAGCCCGACGTAGTTCGAGATGTCTGAGACGCCCGCGTGCGTCCTTCGCCAGCATTACCACGAGTCGCGCGACTTCCTCAGATTCCATGGCCGTGCTGTCCACCACCACGGCGTCTTTCGCGCGAATCAATGGCGATGTGGCGCGCTGAAGGTCGCGGCGGTCGCGCTCGTGAATTTCCTCGAGCGTGCGCGCCAGGTCTATCGCGTCGCCTTTTTGCTGGTGCTCGCGCCAGCGCCGGTCCGCCCGGACTTCCGGCGACGCCGTGAGGAAAATCTTCAGCTGCGCGTCGGGGAATACGACGCTGCCGATGTCGCGGCCTTCCATCACCACGCCGCCCTGTTCGCCCGCGCGGCGCTGCTCGGCCACCAGCACTTTGCGCACACCCGGCACGAGCGCCACCTTCGAAGCCGCCTGCGCCACCTCGGGCGTGCGAATCATCGCCGTCACGTCCTCGCCATCGAGCAGAACCTGTTGCGTGCCCTCGGCCGCGCCAGTCTGCTGGCGAAGATCGATTCGCGTTTCGCCCGCGAGCGCCGCGAGCTGATCGCCGGCGTCGAGCGACACGCCGCGCCGCTGCGCCTTCAGCGCCACCGAGCGGTACATCGCGCCGGTGTCAATGTAGGTGTAGCCCAGCAGCGCCGCCACGCGCCGCGCGAGCGTGCTCTTCCCCGAGCCGACCGGCCCGTCAATCGCGATGATCAGTTTTTTCAAATTCGAGCCATCACTCGCGGTTGTCATTCCGAGCGAAGCGAGGAATCTCTCTTCAAGTTCATCGTCATGCGCGCCATCAAATTCTCTTGAACGCGCGCTCGATTTCGCGCACCGAATAGCGCAGCACGACCGGGCGGCCGTGCGGGCAGCTCATCGGATACTCCGTTTTCGCGAGCTCGCCGAGCAGCCATTCCATTTTCGTGGTGTCGAGCGGCGTGTTCACCTTGATGGCCGCGTGGCACGAAGTGGAAGCCGCGATCTTCGATTGCAGGGAATCAATCGAGATGGACTGATTCTCGCGGGCGATTCCGTCCAGGATTTCAAAGAGCAGCTTTTCGGCGTCGCCGCCTGCAATACCAGCCGGCGCGGCCTGAATCGCCACGCTCCTCGCGCCCATCAGTTCGGCTTCGAATCCGTTGGCGCGCAACTCTTCGCTGATTTGGTCGAACGTCACCAACTGCCGCGGATTGAGCTCCACCATCACGGGTAGCAGCATCCTCTGCCCGCCCAATTCGCCCTCGCGCCGCGCGCGCAGATGCTGCTCGAAAAGCACGCGCTCGTGCGCCACGTGCTGGTCAATGATCCAAAGGCCTTCGCCATTCACTGCGATGATGAAGCTCGAGTTCACCTGCCCGAGCGGCTTCAAGTCCGCGATTTCTTCGGGGCTGGGCAGCGCGCCCGTACCGTGGTCGCTGCCGGCCATCGCGGCAGCGGCGTCCGCCGGGGCCGGTTGCGGAGGCATCGGAAAATTCATCGCGGCGTTCGAATCAAAGCCGAGCCGCTGCGCAAATGGCCGGTCGGGTCCAACGCTCAATTCAAACGCTTCCGCGGTAGCGGCGCCCGATGCAAGCCCGAAGGGAATTTCGGCGCGTGGCGGCCCCGGCGGCAGAGCTATCGCGCCGGCTGCGGCGTAACTCGGAGGCGCCCCGCCAGCCAGAGACGCCAGGAGCCCCTGAGGCGGCGCCAGCTGCCGCTGCGCGCGCTGCCGGGAAATCCCGGAATCGGCCGCGCGATCGAAAGCGCGTGGCGCAGCGCGTCGCGCGTGAAATCGTGGACGAATTGCGGATGGCGGAAGCGCACCTCGATTTTCGCCGGGTGCACGTTTACGTCCACTTCCTGATAGGGCAAATCGAGAAATAGCAGCACGACCGGAAAAACCCCCGGCGGCGTGACGTTGCGATAGGCCTCGTGAATCGCGTGGAGCAGCAGACGATCCCGAACGAGCCGCCGGTTCACGAAAATGTAAATCCCATTGCGATTCGAGCGCTGCACCTCGGGGCGCGACGCGAATCCGCTGATGCGCAGCGTTGCAGCCTGTTCATCCGCCTCGAGTTGAGGCTCGGTGATCGCGGACCGCACCGGGCCTTCGTTTGGCGGAATCTCCATCAATTCATCGAGCGCCTGTCGACCGAAAAGTTGGTAAACGCGCTCGGATAGTTTCTCCACCGGCGCGCAATCGAGGATCAACTGCGACGGTGTCTTGAGTAGGAAATGCGTCTCGGGATGCGCGAGCGCGTAGTGCGTGACAAGCGAAGCGATGTGGCCGAGCTCAGTCGTCTCGGATTTCAGGAATTTTCGCCGCGCGGGCACGCAGTAGAAAATATCCGCCACGCTGATCGAAGTTCCCGCCGGGATGCCGGCGGGCTTCACGCTGATCAGCTTCCCGCCCGCGAACTCGATGCGAGTCCCCTGTTCTTCTTCTGCGGTTCGCGTTTCAAGGAGTAACCGCGAAATCGAGGCAATCGAAGGCAGCGCCTCGCCGCGAAATCCAAGAGTTGCAATCGAGAGCAGATCGTCCGCGGTGCGCAGCTTCGAGGTAGCATGGCGCTCGAAAGCGAGCAGCGCGTCGTCGTGATTCATTCCGCTGCCGTCGTCAATCACGCGGATCATGCGTTTTCCGCCCGATTCGACTTCGATGCGAATCGAGCGCGCGCCCGCGTCCAGCGCGTTTTCGAGCAACTCCTTCACCACCGACGCGGGCCGCTCGACCACCTCGCCCGCCGCAATCTTATTCGCGACGTTTTCCGCCAGTATCCGGATTCGCGACATCAAAATTCCCTGTTTGTAGGAATCCTCTTCGGGACAATCCGGCTGACCAGACGCACGGATGTAACGAAGCCCAGCGCAGTGATGGCAATCCCTACCGTCAACGCAATCCAGATGGACAGAGCTACTAAGGCCCATACAAAGAATCCGATCGAAACCACCGCAATCGGAACGATCACGAGGAGAGATCGATACGCGTACTTCGGCTGCACTTCAGGGACATCGTTGAGCAAGAACCGCGGAAAATCACGAAGTGGATTCATTGCTTTCCTCTATCGTCGCTTATCTTGATTCCCAATTCATCGAGCTGATCCTCATCCACGGTCGAGGGCGCCTCGGACATCAAATCCTGCGCCTTGGTCGTCTTCGGGAACGCGATCACGTCCCGCAGCGATTTTTCTCCGGCCAGAAGCATCACGATGCGGTCAATGCCAAGTGCGATGCCGCCGTGCGGAGGAGTTCCGTAGGTGAGGGCGTCGAGAAAAAAACCGAAGCGGTGCTTCGCCTGCTCGTCCGTGAGGCCCAGTGCCTTGAACATGCGCGCCTGAACGTCCTGCCGGTGGATTCGAATGCTACCCGAGCCCAGCTCGTTGCCGTTCAGCACGATGTCGTAGCCCTTCGAGCGGCATTCCCACGGCGCCGTCTCAAGTTTCTCGACATCCTCTTCAAACACTCCCGTGAACGGGTGTTGTGCGCTCACCCAGCGCTTGTCGCGCTCGCTCCATTCGAACAGGGCGAATCCGGTGATCCAGAGAAACTCCCATTTGCTGCGGTCGATCAAATTCAGCTTGTCGCCAAGATACAGGCGCATTTGTCCAGCCACGTTGAGCGACGCGTCGTTGTGCTGAATTTGCTCCTTTGCCGCCGCCGCGACGATCAGATCGCCTGGCTTTGCGCCAACCGCCTCGGCGAGTTTCTTCAGTCCGTCCGCGCCGAGATTTTTTTCGAGTGGTGACGCAATTCCTTCGGCCGTCACCTTCACGATATAGATGCCGCGCGCACCCGCGCCCTTCGCGAATTCAGCAAGTTCATCGAGCTGCTTGCGCGACCATGCAGCCGCTCCCGGCGCGACCACCGCCTGCACGTTGCCTTCAAAATGCAGCACCTCGCGGGCCGGCTCGAAGAATGGCGTCACGTTATGCAGCTCCATGCCGAAACGCAGGTCGGGCTTGTCCGAGCCGTAGCGGCGCAGCGCCTCCTTGTACTCCATGTGGCGAAAAGGCCGCTGCACTTTCACGCCGACGAGCGCGCAGACGCGCTCCATCACGCGCTCGATCGCATCGAACACGTCCTGCTGGCGCGGGAATGACATTTCCAGGTCCAGCTGCGTGAATTCGAGCTGCCGATCGGCGCGAAAGTCCTCGTCACGGATGCACTTGCAGATCTGAAAATAGCGGTCCATGCCGGAAATCATCAGTATCTGCTTAAAAATCTGCGGCGACTGCGGCAGCGCGTAGAACTGCCCGTGATGGATGCGGCTGGGCACGAGGCAATCGCGGGCTCCTTCGGGCGTGGATCTCGTCAGCAGGGGCGTCTCAATCTCGAAAAAACCCTGTTCGTCGAGCGTTTTGCGAATCTCGAAGACAATGCGGTGCCGTAACTCGATGTTGTTGTGCAAGCGCGGACGCCGAAGATCGAGATAACGATGGCGCAGGCGCGTTTCCTCGTTCGCAGTCACCTCGTCCTCGATCTGGAATGGCGGCGTTTTCGACGTGTTCAAAATGTGCAGCCGCGTGGCGACGACCTCCACTTCGCCCGACGCAATCTCGGGATTCGACTTCTGCCTGCGAATCACCCGGCCTTCGACCGCAATTACGAACTCCGATCGTAGATCTTCGGCCTTGGAGTGAGCCTCGGGATTCTGCTCCTGGTTGAAGACGATTTGCGCGATTCCTGCGCGGTCGCGCAGATCAATAAAAATCAACTGCCCTAGGTCGCGCCGCCGATGGACCCAGCCCATCAGGACGACATCGGTATCCGCATCCGACGCGCGCAATTCGCCGCAATATTTTGTCCGTTTCAAATTCCCGAGAGTGTCAAGCAAGTTGATTCCTCATAAGTGGCTAGTGACGAGTGGCTAGTGGCTAGAAAACTGCCAGTTTCCTCGGTATCGCGGCAACCATCTTCTGCAATTCCGAGATATCACCCGTTATTGACGACGTATCAGATCTCTCGCAAAATCCGAGATCGATACAGAGCAAAACCTGAGTCTCCAATTCTGCCAGTGATCCGCTCGCGTGCGATAGAAATTGAAGAAACTCGCGCGTCCCGTGGCGCGCTTGACCCTCAGCGATATTCGAAGCAACTGAAACCGCTGCACGACGCATCTGCGCGCTCAGCACAAAACGCTCCTCAGACGGAAACCGCGCAGTGAGCTGATAAACGGACTTGCTCAAGTGCATTCCCTTCTGCCAAATTGTGAGTTCCTTGTAGTGTCTTACTTTCGAGATCTCAGGCAACTGGCCACCTCCAAGATTCTAGCCACTCGCCACTAGTCACTAGCCACTTCGTCTTTCCGATTCTAGATACTCCAGCAAATCATTCTCATTGAGTTTCTTCTGTTCGGCATCCGCAAGACGCTTCAGAGTGTACGTACCCGATGCGACTTCATCTTCGCCGATAATCAGCGCATAGCGCGCGCCAAGCTTATCCGCCAGCCCCAGCGACTTCTTGAATTTCATCGCTTCGGGCGGCAGCTCGACTGCAATGCCGCATTCGCGCAGCTTGCGCGCGATTCGAACCGCTGCGGGATACGTCGCGGCGCTCATCCAGGCGATAAAAACGCCGAGGCCCGGCAATTTCGGCGCCTGCCCGCCCTCCTGTATGGACAAGATCGCCCGATCGCTGCCGATGGCGAACCCAATGCCCTTCGTCGGATGGCCGCCGAGAAGCTCGACCAGTCCATCGTAACGTCCGCCGCCGCAAACCGCATTCTGCGAGCCGAGGCCTTCGGCAGTGACCTCGAACGTGGTACGCGTGTAGTAGTCGAGGCCGCGCACAAGCCGCCAATTCTCCTCGTAGGCGATTCCGCGCAGATTCAATTCGTCCTTCAGCTCCGAAAAATGCTGGCGGCATGCGGCGCAAAGATGATCCGAGATGCGCGGCAGCGTCTCTATGATCGGCTGCTCCTCAGGCAGCTTCGAATCGAGGACGCGCAGCGGGTTCGTCTCGATCCGGCGCTGGCTGTCCGGGCCGAGCTTGTCTTTTACTTTCAGCAGCTCCTGTCGCAGCACCTCGACATATTTCGGGCGACAATCCTTGCAGCCAATGGAATTGACAGAAAGCGTAATGAGCGCCAGCCCCGCGCGCTTGAAAAGCACGACCAGCATTTCCAGAACTTCCGCGTCAATCGCCGGCGCGTCCGATTGGCCAAGCACCTCCGCGCCGATCTGGTAGAACTGGCGGTAGCGTCCCTTTTGAGGCCGCTCGCGACGGAACATCGGGCCGACGTAGTAGAGCTTCACGTTTCCCGGCAGCGTGTGCATCCCGTGCTCGATGTAAGCGCGGACGACGCTGGCCGTCGCTTCGGGCCGCAGGCTTATCGACGATTCGTCGCGATCTTGAAAGGTGTACATCTCCTTACCGACGACATCCGTATCCGCGCCAATGGACCTCGCGAATAGATCGGTCTCTTCGAAAATCGGAAGGCGAATCTCGCAAAAATTGTAGGACTCGAAGACCT
Source organism: uncultured Acidobacteriota bacterium (assembly GCA_963818605.1). Taxonomy (GTDB): domain Bacteria; phylum Acidobacteriota; class Terriglobia; order Acidiferrales; family UBA7541; genus Palsa-295. The sequence goes on along the minus strand of CAWFSW010000011.1, from coordinate 108,713 downwards.
CGCGCGCCGCCCGCTCGAACCAATTCCATAGCGCCGAGTCCGGCGGAAGAATATCGCGCGTGCCTTTAATGGCTCTGAATTGTCGCTTTTCAGTCATTTTCGCGTGGCGTCAACGATCAAAAGTCGTCGAAACATACTAACAGGCGCGTCCACTGATGCAAGTGAATCGGCCCGACCGCGAGCAACCAGAATCGCGCGGCGGCGATCCGCGTGTTTGATCGAAAAAATATGGAAATCATTTGTGTCCGCAAATTGATTTCGAAATCGCTCATATGGCGACGATAAAGCTACTCGCGCGCCCGAACCCTGCTATAAAGCTCGGGCCAACACACTCGTAGTCCAATGATTTGGCGTGCCTTAGGGCCATTTCGCAGCCATTTGAAACATCTATCCCCTCCATCGAAACGTTGCATTTTACGTAAACGCCGCTTCCGTATAGTGTCCGGCTCTCAAGTTCTTACTTTCCAAGAGGAGAGTACTAATGGCCGAGAAGACAACTGGAGAAATGCAAGCAACGTTAGGCTTGACCGGGCTAACGATGAACGCGATGGCGTTGATCGCGCCCGGCGCGTTCTTATGGCTCACTTTTGCGCCGCAGGCGACCGAGGGAGCCACGACGCCGTCGATGTGGATCGGCATCGTGTTCGCGCTAGTGCTTTGTCTCGCTACCGCGGTCTGTTATGCGGAAATGGCGAAGCTGTATCCGGGCACGGGAAGTTCGTATTACTTCGCCGAGCAGGCCTTTCTGAATCACGACAAGGCATGGAAGTACGCCCGCCTCATGAAGTTTATCGTCGGCTGGGGCTCCCACCTTTACTACTGGATCTATCCCGGAGTGATGGTTGCTGTGACCGGAGTTTTCTGCGGCTACATCACCGGCACCCTGTGGCCGAACTTCATGAGCGCCACGAACCCAGGCCCGATGTTCATGATGCTTATCGCGGTCGTCTTTTCCTTCGGTGTCGCTTACATCGCGCATCGCGGCGTGAACGGCTCGACGGCTGTCAGCATCGCGATCAACGTGATCCAGATTTCGGCGCTGATCGTGTTTGCGGTGATGGCCATCGGCTACCGCATGAATCATCCGCCGGGCAGCGTGGCCTTCCAGTGGGACTCGACGACCAACGAAGCCTACAACTACGAATTCGCCACCACGAGTCAAAACATCGGCGGTACGGCTACCGACGTGATCACGCGCGACGCGAACATGATCCCTGTCGCAAAGCTCGACGCCGCGGGAAAGCCGGTTCCGTTCCACGTTGACTACCCGACGAACGACGCGAGCGGAAACTTCCTGACGCATCCAAACGCCAAGTCGGTCATTGGCCTCCACAAATTCCAATGGATGTTCGTGCAGGCCACGGTCGCCATTCTGATCCTGGTCGGATTTGAATCGGTGACATCAATGGGCGGCGAGGCGCGCAATGCCAAGCGGGACGTGCCGATTGCCGTGATCACTTCACTATTGGTTCAGGGGGCGGTTTGCTACCTATTCGAGTATTTCGCCGCAAACTATGCCTTAAGTAGCGGCTACACAATGCAGAATGCATCCGGCTCGGCAGCGCCCATCGGAGACTTGATGGTGATGGTGGGCGATGCACTGTTCGGTGCAGGACACGGCCGCACCTTCATGCTATTCGAAGCGGTCACGGTGTTCCTGGCGCTGATCGGGACCACGCTCTCCTGCATGAACACCGGCGCACGCGTAACATACGCGATGGGCAAGGACAACGAGGTGCCGGAAAACTTCGGCCTGCTCCACGACAAGAATCTGAGCCCTCATCGCGCCATCTGGGCGCTGGCGATCATTTCAGCAGTCACCGGTTGCGTCGCACTGTCGATGTTGTTCGGCGACGGCAGCATCACGGACGCCACCATTCAGGCCCTGCCCCATGGGTTCTGGTCGAGCTTTGGGTACGCGTCTCAAGCCACCATGGCGAAGCTGCCCAACAGCCTTCTCACAATCACTCTGGCTTCGAACTTCGGGACGTTTGTGCTCTACATGCTGAGTTGCGTGACCTGCATCTTCTGCTATCAGGGTCACCCGAACTTCAGCTTTATCAAACACCTGGTCGTACCCATCTTCGGCGTAGCCGCGAACCTCGTGTGCATGGGAGCGTACATCGTGCTCCCATTCATGGGTTACGGCACCAAGATGGAACCGTTCTTTGCTTTGGGAATAGCAGCAGTCTGGGCAATCTACGGCGGCATCTACTTCATGCTGAACAGCAAGAAACAGGGCAAGACAACGCTGGTCACAACCCGTGCTTGATCCAGCCTAAACCGTTAACCACGCAGGGCGGGCTCAAGCCCGCCCTGTTTTTTTTGCGGGCAAAGATGAGGTCTAATGTACAGGGGCATTCAGGCGGCAGCGGCTTCAAGTGTTGACGGGATCGCCCCAACCTACCGCCCGGCCCAAAACGATTCTATGGATGTCGAGTTCGCGGAACTTTCTGACGTCGGGCGAGTTCGCGAGGGAAATGAAGATTATCTCGGGCACGCGCTCCCTGCGGCGCCGGAGGAGGTGCGCGCGCGCGGCTGGCTTTTTGCGCTCGCCGACGGAGTGGGCGGCCACGATCTCGGGGAAGTTGCTTCGCACACCGCGATTGAAAGCGTGCTGACTGGTTTCCGTGAAGCGACGCCGGGCGAACCACACGCTTCCCTTTTGACGAACTTGGTTCGAACCGCGAACACGCGCGTGATTGATGCCGGTCATGCCGCTGCGTCCGGCGGCCTCTCGATGGCGACCACGATTGTGGCCTGCGCCCTCCGTTACGATCGTGCTGCCGTGGCCCATGTCGGCGATTCTCGCTGTTATCTGATCCGCCGAGGTCAGCCCAATCTTCTTACTCGCGACCACACGATCGCGAACGAACATGTCCGGCTAAAGCTGCTCTCGAAAGAAGATGCGGCTCACGCTGAGACGCGACACATGCTAAGCCGTTCACTGGGAAATGACCTGACCGTCAAAGTGGAAGTGAACGAGCACCAGGTGTTCGCCGGTGATGTGCTGTTGCTTTGCTCCGACGGGCTCCACGGCTCCGTGGAAGCATCCGAAATGGCCGCCATCGCGGGCCACGGAGGTGATCTGTCGACAGCGGCAAAGAGGTTGGTGGATATTGCCAACCAGCGAGATGGTAGTGATAATATCAGCCTGCAAATGATTCGCGTTCGCAGCGTCGAACGCGTTGGCATGTACCGCGGGCGACCCTATCGGCTTCCCTAGTTTCGGATTCGCCGCCCACTTTCTGCCGACACGCACTCGCGAGAACTCCCGTCCATCCCGGCGACCAACTCGATCACTACCGCATTGACAGCGTTGCCGCCCGCAGCGGAATGGCATCCATTTTTCGCGGGACTGATCTCCGGAACGGCCGCCACGTTGCGATCAAGGTCCCCCATCCTGAAATGGAAATGGACCCGGTTCTCTTCGATCGTTTCCATCGCGAGCAGGAAATCGGAAAAGTCCTCGATCACCCGTCCGTGATGAAGGTCTTCACGGATGACGACCGCAGCCAGCTCTATATGGTCATGGAGTGGGTCGAGGGCAGGCTGCTGCGCCAAATCCTCGCTGAGCGCAAGAAATTCCCCCAGGAACGCGCGACGAAGATTGCCCTCGGAATTCTCGACGCGCTTAGCTACATCCACTCTCACGGAATCGTGCATCGCGATCTAAAGCCGGAAAACATCATGGTTGATGCCGATGACAACATCAAACTGATTGATTTCGGCATTGCCGGCCAGGAAGGCGCCCGACGACTGACGTTCGCTAAGCTTTCGCAGGTAATGGGGACGCCTGATTACATTTCTCCCGAACAAGTGAAGGGCAAGCGAGGGGATGCGCGCAGTGACATCTATGCGCTGGGCGTGATTCTCTACGAGATGCTCACCGGCAAGACGCCATTTCAGGGGCCGAATCCGTTCGCCATCATGAATGACCGTCTGCTGAATAATCCCATTCCGCCTCGCGAAGTCGATCCCACGATTTCACCCGAATTGCAGGAGATCATTTATCGCGCGCTCGAACGAGACCCCAAGAATCGCTACGCCTCCGCCCACGAAATGTCCCTGGATCTCCAGCACCCGGAAAAAGTAGGTGTCGCGGAACGCCCTGAATTACGCGACTGGAAAGTGCGGCGCACACCCTGGGTGCGGAAGGTCCTCTTCTACATAATGCTGGCGATGATTCCCATCGTCATCTTCGGACTGATGTTCTACTTCGCAAAGCGCTGAACGGCTGGACCCGATTTCCACGCTCTGCGTCCCGTACAAATCCTCCTGCAATACTCTCCTACCGCCTGTTACGCGCCCTCGCGCATCATTTTGGACCGGTATGACACGTTCCCGCGCGATGGGTTTATGCATCGTTTATAAGCTCCTTATGCCTCCCTTAGCCGCCACCGCTTAGTGTGGTGCGATGGAGGCCGGTTCGCTCCGCCCGCACATCGTGGCTCCCGTGCGAAATCCTGCGGCCGAATGACGTAAGGATTTCATAAGCGTATTTCAACGATCTGTTGATTCAATCCATAGATTTAATGAGTTGGACCATTCGAATGATGGTCTGTATTTTGTCTTACCGAATCTTTTTCTATGCACAAGTCGCGAACTCATCAGGTGGAAATTTGAGCGCGGCAGGGAGGGAGAGGATAACCACATGAACCGCACTAAGAGGTGCCTTACCACATGGGCCGCAATGATACTAGCGGTGGCCGTAGCGATCGCCTGGTCGCCTGCGTCGAGAGCAGAGGATGGTCCAGCCGCGACCTCGCCGGCAGCTACAGCGCAGCCAGCGGCTCAACCAGCCGCCACTGCACAGCCAGCAGCAACGACGCCCCCGACGGCGGACCAGCGATTGGAAGATCTCGAAAAGGAAGTGACGCTGCTTCAGCAGGAAATTGCAGCGCTGAAGAACGACAGCGCGCCGGGCATGAAGACCGCGGCGCTCACGGAACCAGCGGCCGGAGGCGGCTCAGCGGGAGCGGGCGCGCTCAATCCGACGTCCGGGGATGACGCGCCACCGAAGATCAGTATTGCGAGTCTTCTGGGCCCCATCACGTTGAGCGGCTTCGGCGATGTGTACTATGGGTACGACAACAATCATCCGTTCGACAATCTGGCCGGTCTGCGTTCCTTTGACGCGCCCACGAACGGGTTCAACTTCAATATGGCGGAGTTGATCCTGGACAAGGCACCCGACGCGACGTCGGCAGAAAGTCGGCTGGGTTATCACATATCGGCAGGCTACGGCTACGCGGCAAAGCTCATCAATGGATCCGACAACACTGGTTTTGATCCCAGCGATAGCAACTTCTTCCTCAAGGAGGCGTACGTTTCGTATCTCGCTCCCGTCGGGAAGGGCTTGACGATCACCGTCGGCAAGTTCGTTACGCCGATGGGCGCTGAAGTGATTGAGAGCAATGCCAACTGGAACTACTCGCGCGGTCTTCTGTTCAACTACGCGATTCCGTTCTTCCACTTCGGGGCCAACGCGAAGTATGCATTCAACACCAAGTGGGCACTCACCGGCTATCTCGTCAACGGCTGGAACAATACCATCATCAACCACGATGCCCCGTTCGGAACAAGCTCGGGCCTCACGTATGGCGCCAGCCTGGCTTACACACCCAACATGAAGTGGTCTGTGACCGAGAATTATTTTGCCGGTCCGGTCACCGACGCGATTGGAATTGCTGGCCAGACTCTCTCCGACTGGAAACAAATATCCGATACGGTGATTGGGTACACGCCGAACACGAAGTGGGCATTCCAGTTGAACGGCGATTACGGTTTCGGACCCCGGTCGTATACGGGAGCCTGCGACGAAGCCAAGGTATCGTCACCTGTACCGGACGGCGGCACGACACCGACGGCATGCACCGCTCAACCGGCGGATAACTGGTGGGGCGTGGCAGGCTACGCGAAGTACACGTGGAGTCCGAAGACCAACTTCGCCCTTCGCTACGAATACTTCGACGATCCGCAGGGATACGTCGGTCTGACCGATGGCGACCGCGGTTGGGCTCAGGAAGTCACCGGTACCTACTCATATAACCTCACGAGCGCCTTGCTGATTCGCGGGGAGTACCGGTATGACTTTGCGAGCTTGCCGATATTCGTGCAGAGCCTTTCGAACGAGAAGTTCGTGAAGGAGCAAAATACGGCGACCATCAGCTTCGTCTATTCTTTCAGCAGCGCGAACCTGAAGTAGATCGGACAAACGCGGCTCCGTCTCCATCTCCACGGAGCCGCCGGTCTGCACCGAAGCGGCCGCTCTGCATTTCATCCCCCGCCGAGCGGCCGTTCCATTTCCAGGTGAATTTTGTGAGGAAGCAGCTCGGGCCTTCCGGCTGCAGTGCGAACTGCTGCGCGTCTACTGCTGTGCCGTCGGCACTACCTTTCCGTTGGCGTCCTGCACGAACGAAAACTTAGCCTTCGCCTTTAGAGCGGCGTTATTCTCCGCGGCGACTTGCGCGAGCGATTTCCGATCGGCGTCATTGATCGCCTTTCCCTCGGCAACCGCCTGTTCGAACGAAAGAAAGCTCGAGGGAGCGAAGGAAGGGTCTCCGCCGCTGACCGCAGTGACGTCAAACGTCGCGCGTGGATAGGTCGGAAGCCGAGCGCTAGCGCCGCCACCGATACCTCCAGAGCCGCTCGAACCGCCACCGTTGGCACTCGCGGATGACGCACTGCCAACCGAGACGCCCCTGCTTTGGGCGTGGGCGGGAATCGAAAACAGCAGAACGATGGTCGCAACTCCGAGCAGTTTCTTCATTTTAGTTTGCCTCTCATCCACCGGCCAGCCGGCGGTACAAGCATTTATGGCAATCGCCCTGCCAGATACACCCGCCGGGCTATCCAAAGGCGATTGAGTGACTTACGTGGGGACCTTGCGGCTTGAAAATTGGCCCCGCGGGCGGGATGCGGAATTCGCACTCACTTGTGTGAAAATTGCTGGAGTCGCAGAAGAAGACACGTACCAGAACTCATGGGACTGCGATGTCATTGCGGCGATAGCGGCGGCTATAGCCCTTTCCACACCGCGTATGCTGCGCCTTTCAGCGGGCACTCCTGGTCGAGCACCACGTGAATGGGCACTTGCGCCAGAAATTCCGTCATCTTTTCCTTCTGCTGAAGCGCTGCCGCGAAGCGTCCATTCTTCAACACCGGCAAAATCTTGACGGCAATTCCACCCGCCACGTATACGCCGCCCCGCGCGACGGATCGCACGACCAAATTGCCGGCTTCCGAGCCATAAATCTCGACCCACAAATCGAGAGTCGCGACGCAGACGGCGCACTCGTTCGACAGCGCCATGCGCGTGATTTCCGGCGCGGGATCAATGGACGAATCGTCAAAACCCGGATGCCGTACGCCTGGATTCAGAAATTCGTGCAGAGTCTTGAATCCCCTGCCGGAAAGAATCAGCTCGTTGCTCACGAATTCGCTGCGGGCCTTGATAAATTTCCACAGGTCCACTTGCTGATCGGTGTGGGGAGCAAAATCGGCGTGGCCTCCCTCGGTTGCCGTGGGAATGTGCTTGGTCCCGTCCCAGAAGAGGATGGCTTCGCCCAATCCCGTGCCGGCGGCGATCACGACCCGGGGCGCCTGCGGCGCGTCAACGCCAGCGTGAAGCGTCTCGAGGTCCGTCGGTCCCATCACGCTGATTCCAAAAGCAGCGGCTTCGAGATCGTTCAGCAACCGTACTCGCTCGAGCCCCAATTGCTTCGCCATTGTCGCGCCATCAATAACCCAAGGCAGATTCCCCGTGCGCACGCGGTTGTCCACCACGGGACCGGCGATTCCAAACCCAGCGGCGGTCGGCTTCGCTCCAGTGACGCTGACGAAATCAGCGACGATTTCTTCCAAGCCCTTGTGTTCGCGGCTCGGATAGCGCTTTTCCGCGACCCGGTCTAGCTTGCCCTGCTGCACATCGAACAAGCCAAGATTAGTCTTAGTTCCCCCGATGTCGCCCGCGAGAATCACGCGCCCCTCCGAACTCCGCACTGAAATTGACCTGTATTTTCGAGCATGAAATGCGGCGCTAGACCGGTCGCCAGCGGCGGCCGTCGGACACCGTCAAATCATCGGCGGCGCGCGGCCCGTCGCTCCCCGACGGATAGTTCGGGAAAGGCGGCGCGGATGCGTTGTGCCACGCTTCGAGAATCGGATCCACGAGTCCCCAAGCTGCTTCGACGCTGTCAGCGCGATCGAAAAGCGTAGCGTCACCGCGGATGCAGTCGTTGATCAGCGTCGCGTACGCCTCGCGCGATCCTGCGCCGAACGCCTGTCGGTAGCGGAAATCCATCGTCACTGGACTAATGTGCATCTGCGATCCGGGCGATTTCGCGCCGAACGAAAGTGAAATTCCTTCGTCGGGCTGAATATTCAAGACCAGCGAATTCGGCTCGACGCTTTCGCCTTGAAACACCATGTGCGGCGCCTTCTTGAAACGGATTGCAATTTCGGTCATCGGCCGCGCCAGCCGCTTTCCCGAACGCAGATAGAAAGGCACGCCGCTCCACCGCCAATTGTCCACCAGCAGCTTCAGCGCGACGAATGTCTCAGTGGCGGACTCAGGTTTCACGCCGGGTTCCTGGCGATAGCCCACCACGGCTTTGCCACTCACGGTTCCCGGACCGTACTGGCCGCGGATCACCGATTTCCAGACGGTCTCGGAATTGAATGGCCGGATGGATTGCAAAATCTTGATCTTCTCATTGCGCACCGACGTGGCGTCGAATCTCGCAGGCGCTTCCATTCCGACCAGCGACGTGAGTTGCAGCACGTGGCTCTGGATCATGTCGCGCATGGCGCCGGCCGATTCGTAAAACGCCGCGCGCCGCTCCACGCCGAGCGATTCCGCCGCGGTAATCTGCACGTGGTCAATAAAATTCCGATTCCAAAGGGGCTCGAAAATGCCGTTGCCGAAGCGAAACACCAGCAGGTTCTGCACGGTTTCTTTGCCGAGGTAATGGTCAATGCGATAGACCTGCTGTTCCGCGAACACCTGCAAAACCTTCGCGTTCAACTCGCGCGCGGACGCGCCGTCGTGGCCAAACGGTTTCTCGATAATCACGCGCGTCCACGACTCGCTGTTCTTCGCTTTTGCCAGGCCAGCGCGACCCAGCTGTTCGATCACGTGCTCGTAAACCTCGGGAGGCGTCGCTAGATAAAACAGCCGATTGCCTCCGAGCTGGCCCTCGCCATCAAGTTCTTCCAGCCGCTGCACCAGCTTCTTGTACGATTCGGGATCGTCGTAATTTCCATGGAAATAGCTCAGGTGCTGCAGGAATTCCTGCTGTTTGCCGCCGTCTGCGCCGGCTTTGTCGCCCTTCGGCAGAAACTCGCCGGCGCCGCGCCGGAACGCATCGTCGTTCATCTCCGTGCGCGCGAATCCGAGCAGCTTAAATCGCGGAGCGAGGCAGGAATGCAGCGCCAGATCGTACAGCGCCGGAAGGAGTTTTCGCTTCGCCAGGTCGCCCGAGGCGCCGAACATCACGATAGCGCAGGGATCGTTGGGAATTTCGCAAAAGTAGGAATCGGCTCGCGGCGCTTCGGCAACTGCGGTGGGATGCGTACTCATCGGCGCTCTCCGTAGGGGTTGTTGCGGAAAACTCGGCCGAAGGAAGCGCTCCGGAAGTTTCTTCCCTGACTCAAATCGCTCCGCAAGGACAGCCTATCATAACCTACGCCGCCGCTTGTTACGCTCGCATGACCCGGTCTTCGTGGCATTGGGTCGGCCCGCTTCCCTCGGCCCACGCTAGAGCAGCGCAAAATACCGAATGAGATTTCCGTCTGCCTTGCGCTCCCCAACTCCTACGAAGACGTATCGCATCAACCAGTCATGTTTGCCGGTGTTGACCTCGAATGTCGGGAACGCGCGTAGGTAATAGTCCGCGGGATCAACGGTCGGACCCGCCGCAAACGCCATCTTCCGCAGCCGATCCATTGTGTCCGCGCTGCGCCCCCAGAGATATCCGTTGTTGCGGACGAGAATGAGCGTGCCGTCGTCCTCCTGCAACATGTAGCGCGCATCGAAAGCCAGCACGTCATCCGGACGAAACAGCGAATAGTCGCCGCCGCTGTTCGGTACAGCTTTCCCGCGCAAATGCGGCCCCGAAAATTCGCCGCTGTCCACGTACACTGCGCCGCGCCCCGCGCCCGTGGGCATTTTTTCGATATTCTGCACGCGCGTGAAGCGCAAACGCACCTCGAACGCGAACTCCAGTTTCGGTTCTTGCAGTGTCGAACGCGCCGCGCCAAACGGTCCCGTCTCTGTCATCGGAAATCTCACCTCTCGTTTGCGAAGTGATACAATCGCCCGGTTCTCGCGGCCTGTCAATCATCGCGCGCGGCGCGGATTGGCTGCTATCCACGGCCGCTCGTCTGAGTTTCCAGGGAGGTTGGCAATGAAAATCGCACTCATCGGGGCCAGCGGTTTCGTCGGCTCCAAAATTCTCGCCGAGGCTCTGCAACGAGGGCATCAGGTCACCGCAATCGTTCGCAATCCCGAAAAACTCGACGCGCAAAAGAATCTCACTACAAAAAAGGCCGACGTCCTGCAAGTGGACGAGCTTGCCCGCATCCTGGCGGGTCACGACGTTGTGATCAGCTCGTTCAATCCCGCCCGCGGGGTAGCTGGCCCCGAAGTTTTCGACAAGCACGTCGCGGGACACAAAGCCATCATCGCCGCCACCAAGAAATCCGGCGTCAAACGGTTCCTCGGCGTGGGCGGCGCAGCCAGTTTGAAGACGCCCGCTGAACATCGAGCTCATTGACTCTCCCGACTTCCCTGCCGCGTACGAGGCTTTCAAGCCCGGCATTCGCGGCACGCGCGAGCTCTATTATTTGCTCAAGCAGGAACCGGAACTCGATTGGGTGTTCATCGCTCCTTCCGTGACGATCGCGCCGGGTGAGCGAACAGGAAAATTCCGCATCGGCAAAGATCACGTCCTCTACGACGCGAACGGCGTAAGCAAGATTTCGCTCGAGGATTACTCCGTCGCGCTGCTCGACGAACTTGAACGCCCGCAGCACCACCGCGAGCGCATCACCGTCGGGTATTAGGGTACGTTCGCAGGCTGCGATGCGACCCATTGACCTCCGAGGTGGAAGGGCGGGGTTTCAACCCCGCTGTAAGTGACGGCGCGAAGCGCCTACGTTTGCGCTGAAAGTATTGCGGCATGTATTCGCTTGCGAGTACCGAAACTCGATGCCGAAACCTTTGAAGGAGTGCTCAGTGCCAATCTCCGGCGCTCTTACAACCGAAGATCGCATCGCCATCAACGATCTGCTCGCTGCATACGCTTGGGCGCTCGACACCGGAGACGTGGACGCGCTCGTCGCGTGCTTTACACCCGATGCCGTCGTCATCGAGGAAGTTTTCGAGGACCCCGATCGCTGGGAGGGGCGCGAAAACATTCGCCGCTTCGCCGAGCACTTTCACAACGTCCCTAATTTTCCCGGCCGCCAGCACCACCTCACGCAATCCGTCGTGAATGGCGATGGCGAGCGATGCTCGGTGCGGTCGTTCGCGCTCGTCACGGAATGCCAGGGCGAGCCGCCCTACGTCATCCGCTTCGCGGGCTATTGGGACGATCAACTTGCCAAGGTGGCGGGCCATTGGCTGTTCACCGAACGGATCATCCGCCTCTGGGATGGTGAGGTGCTCGCGCGCTTCCCCAGCCGCGGGAAACGAATTCCGCGCAAGCGCCCACCCGAACTTGTAATCAAAGCGACTTAGACTCACGCACGGCGACGGCCCGACTTTCCAGCCGCCGCGAAGGAGGTATATGAACCGTTTCAAATTCGCAGCTGTGACCACGATGGTGTTCTCTGCGCTTGTCTTCGTATCAACGCTGGCTGCGCAAACTCCCAAGCCCGTTCGCACGGACGCAGGTCCCGTACAGGGAGCCGTCGAAAATGGAATCACGATTTACAAAGGCATTCCCTTCGCAGCGCCTCCCACGGGAGATTTGCGCTGGCGAGCCCCTCAGCCAGTCGCGCTCTGGACAAATGTGCTCCAAGCCAATCAATTTGCGCCAGCCTGCATGCAGATTCCGCTCTCTCTGCCGGCACTTGGTATCGATGCCGTTCCCGTCAGCGAAGACTGCCTTTATCTAAATGTCTGGACCCCGGCGAAATCGCCAAAGGAAAAGCTCGCGGTAATGGTGTGGATCTACGGCGGCGGGTTTACGACGGGTGCAACCTCTCTCTCGCTCTACGACGGCGCGAACCTCGCCAGAAAAGGCGTCGTGGTCGTGAGTGTCGCCTATCGCGTGGGTCCGTTCGGTTTTCTCGCGCACCGTGAACTTACCGCCGAGCAGGGCGGCCATTCCGGCAACTACGGCTTGCTCGACCAGATTGCCGGACTCCAGTGGGTGAAGCGCAACATCGCTGCGTTCGGCGGCGATTCCCATCGCGTCACGATTTTCGGCGAGTCCGCCGGCGGAATTTCCGTCAGCATGCTGGCCGCCTCACCTCTTGCCAAAGGGCTATTCACCGGCGCCATATCCGAAAGCGGAGGGAACTTCGCGCCAGCCCGCGCCGCGAACGAGGGCGGTGAGAACATGGTCTCACTCGCTACCGCGGAAAAGAACGGCGCGGCGTTCCTTTCCAAAATCGGCGCCTCCTCCATCGCCGCCGCGCGAAAGATGACCGCGGATGCCATTCTCAAAGGCGGAGGCGGGACGTGGCCCGATTTCGATGGCTACGTGCTTCTCGGCGATCAGTACAAACTCTATAAAGCGGGGAAATACAACGACACTCCAGTCCTGATCGGCACCAATGCTGACGAAGGCGCTCTATTCGTTCCGTCAGCCACCTCCGCTGCGTACCTCGCGTCGATTCACTCGGGATACGGCGACTACGCGGACAAAATTCTGGCAGTCTATCCCGGCGGGACCGATGCAGAAGCGCTGCGCTCAACGCGCGATGTATTCCGGGATACGGCCTTTGCCTGGCCGACTTGGTCCTGGGCGCGCCTGCAATCGCGCACTGGCAAGGGGAAAGTCTTCGTCTATTTTTTCAGCCACCGGCCGCAGTATCCCAACACGCCGCAGTTCAAGGACTGGGGCGCGTCTCACGGAAGCGAGATGGCCTATGTCTTCGGCAACTTCGGCAAGACCATGCCCGCGACCGGCGCGGACAAATCTGTGTCGGACGAGGTTTCTTCCTATTGGGTGAACTTCGCCAAGGCAGGAGATCCGAACGGTTCAGCACTGCCCGCGTGGCCCGCGTTCACCGAAGCCCGTCAACAGGTGATGAATCTCAACGATCCATCCAAAGCGATACCCGTCCCGAACCTCGAAAAGCTCCAGGTCCTGGACGGCTACTACGCCTGGCGCCGCAGCCAAGCCACAACAAAACCTTGAGCCGCTCGCCAACGGTTTTGTAGGGGCACAGCATGCTGTGCCCGGCGAAGATGCTTGGCTCGGTGTCGCCCGTCTCGCAGCCGCACGCCTTAGGGGGTCGGAGCTTTAGCTCCGACATAAAACCGTTCGCGCGAAGCGCCTTCCGATGCGCTGCCATTCTCGCAGCATGCATTTGCCGGCTTCGAACCCCGGAGCGCCCTACCTGAATTGGATCGTCGCCTTGTCCAATTCCGCCAGCAGGTCCGCGCTGAGCGTGGTATCGAGCGCCGCCAGCGTCGCGTCCAGCTGCTCCGGTTTGCTCGCGCCGATGATGGGACTTGTGATTGCCGGATGGTTTAGCGTCCACGCTGTTGCAAGAGTTGCCAGCGGAATTCCGGCGCGCGTCGCGATGCCCTGTAGCTCCTGCACCGATTTGAAAGTGTTGTCCCGCCAGTAGCGTTCTCTATACAAATCCCCGATCCGCCCGGTATATGCGAAGCGCGTTCCCTGGGTTGGCGGCTTGGTGAAATCGTGCTTGCCTGAAAGCATTCCACCCGCGATTGGATTGAACGGGATCACGCCCACGCCTTCCTCGGCGCATAGCGGCAGCAGCTCGCGTTCGATCTCGCGATGGAGCAGATTGTAGCGCGGCTGCACGGAGACGAACCGAGCCCACCCGCGCACGTCGCTGCGTCCCAGGGCGCGCGCCACCTGATATGCCAGGTGATTCGAACAGCCGATGTATCGAACCTTGCCGGCGTGGACCAGATCGTCGAGTGCGCCGAGAGTCTCATCAACCGTCACATTCGGGTCGTAGCCGTGAAGCTGGTAGAGGTCAATGTAGTCCGTACCCAGCCGCCGCAGCGACGCGTCCACTGCGTCCATAATGTGCCTGCGATTGTTTCCCGCATGAAATGGTTGCGGCCCGGTCGCGCCGAAGCATTTTGTGGCGATGACCCAGTCGTGCCGCTTGCCCTTGATCCAGCGCCCGATGATTTCCTCCGTGCGCCCGGCGCGCTCCAGTCCCCCGCCAAGCGGATACACATCGGAGCTATCAAGAAAAGCAATCCCGCCAGCGGACGCGCGGTCCAAAATCGCGAACGAAGTAGCTTCGTCGCACTGGTAACCAAATGTCATCGTGCCCAGGCAAAGCCTCGAAACTCTCAAACCCGTTGAGCCAAGTCGTACGTGTTGCAAGCAGTCCCCCTCTTACGCAACGCGAATTACCCGCCACGTGGAAAAGATAAAGATTCTGTTGGCGCTTCCCCGCAATGTCAAGCCGCTCGCACGCCACAAAGCGTCGTCTCGGGTTGCGGTCACCCTGCATCCGCGCTTAAGATAGTTGTCGAATCTCAACGGAGGCTCTCCCACAATGGCCGAAGAAGCGCAGACAGTTCGCATGGTGAAGTGCGTGAAACTCGGCAAGGAACTGCCCGGGCTCGACCGCGTCCCTTGGAAGGGCGAAATCGGCAAGCGCGTCTACGAACACGTCTCCAAGGACGCCTGGAAAATGTGGGTGGACCATTCCAAAATGCTGCTCAACGAATTTCGCCTCAATCCGATGGACCCCAACTCGCAGAAAATCATGGAAGAACAAATGGAGCAGTTCTTTTTCGGCGACGGCTCGAAACCTCCCGAAGGCTTCGTCGTTCCCAAACACTAGCAGCGCCTCGGCGTCCGTGCTCCATCCGTCGGCTTTTTCTTCGTAGGGGCACAGCGTGCTGTGCCCGGCAAGCGTGCTTGGCATTGCCGGTCCATTCACCTCGTCGCCAGGGCCGCCGATCGCCCTCTCGCCTCCAAAATCCGTCGGCACCACCGGCTGTGTTAGAATTTCGCCTGTCAGGATTGCTCGTCACGCCTCTGAGGGAGGACACACCGATGCACATTCGAAATTTGCTTCTGGTTCCGGCGCTGCTTTGCATCTACGCTGCGACCGCTTTGGCCGACACGGCCCCGAAATCCGCGCATGCAGACATCATGAACGCTCAGGGAGCGAAGATCGGCACCGCCAAACTCAAAGCCGTCAGCAGCGGTGTCCAGATATCGGTCAAGGTTGACGGGTTGACAGCGGGCGATCACGGCATCCATATTCACGCGGTTGGCAAATGCGAGGGCCCGGCCTTCACGACGGCGGGCGGCCATTTCAATCCGACCAGCGCTCACCATGGCGTAAACAACACCATGGACCCTCATCCGCACGCCGGTGATTTGCCGAACTTGAAGGTCGCGGCGGACGGCAAGGGCGGCGCCAGCGTACTGGCGAAGGGCGTCACTCTCGGCGACGGCGCCAATTCCCTCTTCCACGACGGCGGCACCTCACTCGTGATCCACGCGAAGGCAGATGACTTGATGAGCGACCCGTCCGGAAACTCCGGCGATCGCATCGCCTGCGGCGTCATTCAGAAGTAGCGCTCTTATGCGTTCCGTGAAGTGCGCGGCGGCACGAGCCTTCATCGCGCTCGTGTTCGCCGTGCCCGCGACGGCACAGTCCGCGCCCGCACCAACGTACGCTCACGAGATTGCTCCGATCCTGTACCGCTCCTGCGCCTCGTGTCATCGTCCTGGTGAATCAGGCCCGTTTTCTCTGCTGACCTACGACGACGCGAAGCAATACGCGCCGCAGATTGCCGCCGCGGTCCGCACGCGCTCGATGCCGCCCTGGCTTCCCGAACACGGTTACGGCGATTTCGCGAACGAAACCCGCCTCACCGACGACGAAATTCGCCTCATCGTCGAGTGGGTGAAAAACGGCGCGCCTGAGGGTCTAGCGTCGGAAACGCCGCCTCCTCCGCATTTCACCGAAGGCTGGCAGCTCGGCCCTCCAGATATGGTCCTCGACGCGGCGCGCGCTTATTCCGTTCCGGCTTCCGGTCCCGATGTTTTCTGGAATTTTATTTTCTCGCCTTCGCTCACTTCTAAGCGTTACGTGCGCGCGATCGAAGTTCGCCCCGGCATTCCGCACGGCGTGCATCACGCAAACCTGCTGGTGGATCGCTCTCGCTCCGCGCGCCTCCAGGAAATCGAGCCCGGAGCGGGCTTTCCCGGCATGGATCTCAGCGTTCAGCACAGCGTTTTCGATTTCGACAGCCACTTCCTTTTCTGGAAACCGGGCAGCGCCCCGTGGGTCGAACCGGACGGCCTTGCGTGGGAACTCGATCCCGGCACCGATCTCATTCTCAACGCTCATATCATGACGATGGGCATGCCCATGCAATGTGAAGCCGTCCATCGGCCTCTACTTCACCGACAAGCCGCCCGACCGTTTCCCGCTGCTGATCGAACTCGAACGCGACAGCCAGCTCGACATTCCCGCCGGAGCCCGTGATTTCGCCGTCGGAGATGATTTTCGTCTTCCGCTCGACGTGGACGTGCTCGCCATCTACCCGCACGCGCACTATCTCGGGCATCAGCTCGAAGGCTACGCCACGCTCCCCAACGGCCAGCGCAAATGGCTCATCAAAATTCCGCAGTGGGATCCGAACTGGCAGGCCGTTTACCACTATCGCGAGCCTGTATTTCTTCCGAAGGGCACCATCGTCTCGATGCGCTGGCACTTCGACAATTCCTCCGCGAACCCGCGTAACCCGCACCGTCCCCCGCAGCGGGTCGTCGGCGGCAATCAATCCACCGACGAAATGGCGCATATGTGGCTTCAAGTCCTGCCGCGCGGTCCGGGCGACCGCCGGCGCGAACTTCAGGAAGCGGTGATGCGTCACGATGTGGAGAAAAATCCGCGCGATTTCTGGGCGCGGCTCTGGCTCGGCGCGCTGATGCTTTCCCGATTCAATCCGGGCGGCGCTGAAGCAGCGCTCGAACAGGCCGTACGCCTCGACCCAAAGCAACCGGAGGGGCACAACTGGCTGGGACTTGCGCTCGGCTCGCTGGGCCGTACGCGCGAAGCTATCGAGCAATTTCAAATGGCACTCACGCTACGGCCCGACTACGCAAACGCGCGCTACAACCTGGCCGAGGCGCTCGCCAAGTCCGGCCAGCTCGACGAGGCCCTCAAGAATTTCACTGCGCTGGTGGCCGCGAATCCCAATGACGCGGAAGTCCACAATGGCTACGGGGAGCTGCTCCTGAAGATGAACCGGCGCGCCGACGCACTCGAGCAATTCGACAAGGCCCTCGCCCTCGATCCCTCGAACAAAGCAGCCTTGGACAACGCGGCCCACGCCCGCGCGCCATCGCCCGAAAAATGAACCTGTTCTGGTGGCAACAGTCTCTCGCCTGTAACACACACGACCGAACGCTCTAAGCTATAATTTTCACTTCGATGCCCGGGTTCCTCTCCAATCTCCTGCAGTCGCTTCAGGGACGCCGCAGGGACATGCGTTTTCTTTGCCATCGCCTGCTCTCCGAGCGCGGCGAGGCGTCCCAAACCGCGATCGCGCAGGAAATCATCGCGGCCTACGACTCCATGAAGCCGGACCAGCGGCCGGCATTTTTCGAAATCCTATCTCGCGAGTTTTCGCCTGACGAAGCTGATGTCCGCCGGGCCACGGCTGCATACGAAGCTTCGCCCAGCACAGCCACCTTGGCCGCGCTTTCGGAAGCCGTCGAAGCGCCGCGCCAGGAACTGATGCGCCGGATCAACACCGCGCCAGGCGGAACGGAAACCCTGGTCACTCTGCGGGAGCATCTGCTTTCATTGCATTCCAACGGCTCGAATTTCGAAGCGCTCGATTCGGACCTCAGGCATCTTTTCCGATCCTGGTTCAACCGCGGCTTCCTGCGCCTTGAACGAATCAGTTGGCAGACTTCCGCTCGCATCCTCGAAAAGCTGATCCACTATGAGTCGGTGCATGAAATCAATGGCTGGCCCGACTTGCGCCGACGGCTGGAATCCGACCGCCGGTGCTTCGCATTTTTTCACCCCGCGCTCGCCGACGAGCCGATCATCTTCGTGGAAGTAGCGCTGTCGAAGGGACTGACCGGCGACCTCGAGCCTTTGCTCGACCTCAACGCTCCGGTGCTCCCGCCCGAAGAAGCCGATACCGCCATTTTTTATTCCATCAACAATTGCCTGCAGGGCCTGCGCAATGTTCCTTTCGGAAATTTCCTGATCAAGCAGGTTGTCACGGAGCTTGCGGCCGAATTCCCGAACATCCGAAACTACAGCACGCTTTCGCCCCTGCCGCTGTTCTCCCGTGCGCTCCAGGACACGCAGAACGAACTCGGATTCACGCCCGATCGCTTGTCGCGATTGCTGGCCGAATATTCCGGCGCGCTGATGTCAGCCGCCAAGCGCCGCGATCCCGTCGAGGCTCTCTTCAAGCTGCTGAGCAGCCGCTGTTGCATCGCAGAGTTCTTGCGGAACCTCTCGAGCGACTTGCCCTCGCCTATCTCACGCGGGCGCGTCGCGGAGCAAAACTCTACGATCCCGTCGCCACATTTCATCTTTCCAATGGCGCGCGTCTCGAACGCATCAATGTTTTCGGAAACTTGCGGCCCTACGGAATGGAAGCTTCGTACGGCGTGACGGTCAACTATCGTTACCTGCCCGACGAACTCGAGGAAAATCACGAACGCTTCGTGCGCGGCGGCCAGATTCGCGTACCAAAGCAGCCTGTTCCGCGAACACAAGACCATCGCCGCCGCCTGGGATCCCGCTGCCGAAAAAGCTCCACGCGAAAAACGCCGCTAGTATCCGAAGCCGCAGCCGACATCACGAGCGCGGCTGGTGTTCGTAGCGCCTAAATATCTGACGCCTTTGCCCAGCCCTGTCCCAGCAAAGCGTCAGCTTCAGCGACGTCTTCTTCGCGCACGCGCAATTTCACCCCGCCGAGCGCGTTCGACAAAAACCAATCCATCCGAATGATGTTCTGATCGCCAAGAAAGCACTCGATGCCGGCCGACTCCAGAATGCTCCTCGCGAGCAGCGCTTCCGGCAGAGTCATATACTGGCGGAGATTCACGACCTTCGAGAGCTCAACGGCCTCCGGCGGCGGACCCGGTTCCTCAAGCTTGGTTTTGAGCCCTCTGCGCGACAGGTCCAATTTCAACGCCCATTTTGCGGCGTCGGAAAGCGAGCTGGCATCCGCGGCGAGTTCTTCGACCTCGCCCTCGGTCATGCTTCCGTACACTCGCGACAAACGCCAGCGCTCCTTCTCGGTGTCAGGCATAGCCATCCTTCGAAAAATATACGCGAGCCGGAGCCCGAAGCCAACCAAAACACCGGCGAACGCAGTCGCGCTCGATCGATTTCGGACCAAACGGTTGACAGTCCGACCTGGGCGCGCTCAACTCTTGGGCTCAGACGATTCATCGCCTTCCCAAGCGTGGCCGCACGAGTAGCACTTCCAGGCAACGTGTTTAGCCGGAATGGGAAATCCAATCCAGAGGGTGCCGTAGGCTAGGCGCTTCATCGGCCCCTGGAAGGTAATGTCGAACGACTGACAATTTGGGCAGCGGGGTTGCCTGTATTCTCCTACGCCTTCCACGTTGAACGACTCGATGTAGTCCTGATCCAAAAGTGCTCCTGCGTCGGCATCCTCCGCTCGGACCCAAAGCTTGACCCCGCCAAGAAAATTTGACCAGAACCAATCCATCCGAATGGTGTTCTCGTCTGCTAGAAAACACTCGACGCTTGCCGAGTCAAGAATGCTCTTGGCTAAAAGGGCGTCGGGCAGATCCCGGAAGCGGCGAAGCGTGATCGGGCCAGGTGGCCACACGTCGTCTGTGGGTGCCGCCAGATTCAGAGCAATTCCGGGCTCTCGCCTCGATATCTCCAATTCCAGCGCTTGCCGAGCTGCGTCTGAAAGTGAAGTCGCTTCCCGAGCAAGATCTTCCAGTTCGCCATCGGCCATGCTCCCGTACCATTCCGCTAACCGCCGACGCTCTTGCTCGCTATCAGAAGGTGCCATGGTGCGCGAAATATACGCGAGCCTGAGCCTGAATCCAACTAGAACGCCGTTGAGCGAACACAATGGCCTGTGCCCGACATTTCAGAATATGATTGCCCTTGATGCGAACTCCAATTTTCACCGGCCTCGTTCTCCTGGCTTTCCTCGCCGGGTGCAGCGACGACACCTCCGGGAAAACCGACGCACAGTTGGGATTGAACGCTCAACAAGCTGCCGGTCGGCATTTGTATCAGCAAAACTGTGCAGCCTGCCACGACGCGCATTCCGTCCCTGGACAAAACGGGCCCAGCCTCAAGGGCCTTCTCAAGAAACCATTTCTGCCCAGCGGGCTGCCCGCCAACGAAAGATTCGTGCGCCAGACCATCCTCACCGGCCGCAACATGATGCCTGCCGTCGGCAACTCCTTCACCCAGCAACAGCTCGACGATCTCCTCGCCTACCTGCACACGTTGTGACGGAAGTAGCGGAAAATGTTCCCGAGAGGTCTCCGTGCCCGACGCACTTTCTCCGCGTCCTCTATGGTAAAGCGCGCCTTTCAGGCCTTGTGGCGTAAACACCAAAAAATCCACAGCATCCCGCGCTTGACAACGAATTCGCCGCGCCTAACATGGACACAGTGAGATTGTGTGCCGATATCGAGATACGAAGTCATCGGCCCGCGGTCGTTCGCGGGACGCGAATGGGCGATTCTCGCCTAGACGAATACCCTGTTGCGTCCACCCAGCCGATGGTTCCCGGGCTCCGGTTTCAGACGATTTCCCTGCCACATTTACTCGACACACGTGGTCGAGTAAATTTCGCGCTAACTCAAACAAAACAAACGATTGGGGCTCTCACTAAGTGTCACAGAATTCGAGCTTCGTTTGACACCCAAGCTGCGAGAAATACGCCAGCCTGTCGCCGCCCGTGCGCTAAAATGGACTTGTTTCCACTACAGGAGAGACTCTCGCTCGCATGAGCCTACCTTCGAAAGACTCATTCTCCACTCGCGCGAAGCTTCGCGTCGGCAGCGATTCGTTTGATATCCACCGCCTCGACGCGCTGGAACGCGCCGGCGTTGGCAACGTGGCGCGGCTTCCCTTCTCGCTGAAGGTGCTGCTCGAAAATCTTCTGCGCCACGAGGATGAACGCTTCGTGCGCACCGAAGATATTCCCGCGCTCGCAGGCTGGGATCCTTCAAGCGCCGGCGGCGCCACCGAGAAAGAAGTCTCCTTCATGCCTGCGCGCGTCCTGCTGCAGGATTTCACAGGCGTGCCCGCAGTCGTGGATCTCGCGGCAATGCGCGATGCTATTCGCGCGCTCGGCGGCGACCCCAAGAAAATCAATCCGCTGCTTCCCGCGGAATTGGTGATCGACCACTCCGTGCAAGTGGACAAATTCGGCGCGGCGAACGCCTTCGCCTTCAACGCGGATCTTGAAATGCAGCGCAATATCGAGCGCTACGCATTCCTGCGATGGGGCCAGAAGGGTTTCGAGAATTTCAAGGTCGTGCCGCCGGACACCGGCATTTGCCATCAAGTGAATCTCGAATATCTTGCTCGCGTTGTCTTCCGCGAAAAACAGAATGGCGCGTGGATCGCATTCCCCGATTCGCTCGTCGGGACCGATTCGCACACCACGATGGTCAACGGCCTCGGCGTTTTCGGATGGGGCGTCGGCGGCATTGAGGCGGAAGCGGCCATGCTAGGCCAGCCGCTCTCGATGCTGATTCCAGCAGTTGTCGGTTTCAAACTCCACGGACGCTTGCCCGAAGGCGCCACGGCCACGGACCTCGTCCTGACCGTAACGCAAATGCTGCGCAAGAAAGGCGTCGTCGGGAAATTTGTTGAGTTCTATGGCACGGGTCTTTCCAGCCTCACGCTTCCCGACCGCGCCACGATCGCAAACATGGCGCCCGAGTACGGCGCCACCATGGGATTTTTCCCCGTGGATTCGGAGACGCTCGCCTATCTTCGCTTTACCGCGCGCGCTGAAGATCAGGTCCGGCTTGTCGAGGCCTACACGAAAGAGCAGGGCCTGTTCCGCACCGATCAGACGCCCGATCCGATTTTTTCCGATCGGCTCGAACTTGATCTCGCGAGCGTTGTCCCCACGATGGCCGGTCCCAAGCGTCCGCAAGATAGCGTGCCGCTCACCGAGGCGAAGTCCGCATTCGAGAAATCGCTCATCGAACCGCCCAAACACGCGAGCGTGCAGAACAATGGCGACAAATTCGATCTCGCCGACGGTTCCGTCGTGATCGCGGCGATCACCAGCTGCACGAACACTTCGAATCCTTCTCTGATGCTCGGCGCGGGACTGCTCGCGAAGAAAGCCGTCGAGCGCGGCCTCACTTCGAAGCCATGGGTGAAGACGAGCTTCGCGCCCGGCTCAAAAGTCGTCACCGACTACATCGAAAAAGCCGGTTTGTGGCCCTCGCTCAATTCGCTGGGGTTCAATCTCGTGGGCTATGGCTGCACCACATGCATCGGCAATAGCGGCCCGCTTTCCGAACCGATTGGCAAAGCGATCAAGGACAACAATCTCGTCGCCGTCTCCGTGCTCAGCGGCAATCGCAATTTCGAAGGCCGCATCAATCCGCTGTGCCGCGCGAACTATCTCGCTTCGCCGCCGCTGGTCGTGGCCTACGCCTTGGCGGGCCGCATGGATTTCGATATCGTCAACGAGCCTATCGGAAACGACAAAACCGGAAAGCCCGTTTATCTGCGGGATATTTGGCCGTCTCCGCAGGAAGTCGAATCAACGATGCGCAGCTCGGTGACCAGCGAAATGTTCTCCAAGGAATATGCCGACGTGTTCACCGGCGACGAGCACTGGCGCGCCCTGCCGATCCCCGAAGGCGATCTCTACGCCTGGGACGATAAATCCACCTACATCAAAAACCCGCCGTACTTTGAGGGCATGCAGGTCAGGCCCGGCGCCATTACGGATCTGCGCGGATTGCGTGCGCTGGCCTTCCTCGGCGATAGCATCACGACCGACCACATTTCGCCGGCGGGCTCGATTCAGGCCGACGGCCCGGCTGGAAAATACCTGATCGCGCACGGCGTCCAGCCGAAAGACTTCAATTCCTACGGCGCGCGCCGCGGCAATCACGAAGTGATGATGCGCGGGACCTTCGCGAATATCCGCCTGCGCAATCAGCTCGCGCCGGGCACCGAGGGCGGCTGGACGATCCATCAGCCGAGCGGCGAAAAAATGTCCATCTACAGCGCGGCCATGCAGTACCGCGACGAGAAAGTGCCGCTCGTTATCATCGCCGGGAAAGAATACGGCTCCGGGTCGTCACGCGACTGGGCCGCCAAAGGCACGATCCTGCTCGGAGTCCGCGTGGTTCTCGCTGAAAGCTTCGAGCGCATCCACCGCAGCAATCTGGTCGGCATGGGCGTTCTGCCGCTGGAGTTCCTGCCCGGCGAAAGCCCGAAATCGCTCGGCCTCACGGGTCTCGAAATCTTCGATTTCGAAGGCCTTTCGCAGACGTTCGAGCCGCGCAAGGCGATACAAGTCACCGCACGTGACGGAGACGGCCAGGTGGTGCGCCAGTTCACTGCCACCGCGCGGGTGGACACGCCATTCGAGGTCTCCTACTACCGGCACGGTGGCATCCTGCAGTACGTCCTGCGCCAAATGCTTTAGGCCGTAGGACATGGCGCGATTTGCCGCCTTCGCTTTTTCACCTATCCGGCATTTACCAACTTACTGTTGACTCGGTTTCTCAATTTTGGCAGTATCCGCGATGCATTCCTCGCCCCCAACCTAACTCGCGGTCGCTCACGAAGCGCATGATGGGCCAACCTTTCCATGGGCGGCCACATCTAGGCCGGGAAGCACGCATTCCAATTCGAAGCATGGGTCGCACCCAGAGGCGCTATGCGAAACGATTCGCTGTACCTGTCCCGTTTGTGGCTGGCAGTCGCAATCCTTCTCGTAGCCCCCGCGCTGGCTTCCGCGCAGACCACCTTCGTCCAGCCGCGCATCACCGCGGCGATTGACAACACGTCTCGCGTGACGATTCCCCACTCGACGCACCCGCTGGCGCTGCCCGCCTACGACACGGGCAGCGCTCGACGGCACCACGCCCATGCAACGCATGATTCTGGTAATGGACGGGTCGGCCGATCAGGATTACCAGCTGACGGTTTTGCTCGATAGCCAGCAGACGCAGGGCTCTCCTGATTTTCATCACTGGCTCACGCCAGACGAGTTCGGACAGAAATTCGGTCCGGCGCCTCAGGACATTCAAGTTGTCATGGGATGGTTGCAACAGCAAGGTTTCAGCGTGGATAGCGTCGCGCGCAGTGGCCGCTGGATCGAATTCTCCGGCACGGCGGCGCAAGTGGAGACCGCCTTTCAAACTAAGATGCACACGTATCAGGTTAAGGGCGAAGCGCACGTAGCGAACTCGACTGACATCTCCATTCCCGCGGCTCTCGCTCCAGTGGTTCGTGGCGTGGCGTCGTTGCACAACTTTTTCAGCAAGCCTGCTTTCGTCCAAGGCCCCTTCGCTCGGCGCGCAGCGGACGGGACATACACACCTTTCGGCCCTGGTACCAACTTAGTAGGCGGAATTCACGGGCTCGCTCCCGCCGATTTTGCAAAAATCTATGACATTCCGAACCTGCTCTTGACTCCTGCACCGACCCCCGTTCTGAACGGCACAGGCGAGACGATCGCAATCGTGGCCCGAAGCGACATCGACCCACAGGATATAACAGACTTCCGCACAGTCTTTGGCCTGCCGGCGGCCGCTCCTGTCTTCACCCTCGATGGGGCGGACCCCGGAGTGGTTTCCGGAGATAATATTGAGGCGACTCTGGACACAGAATGGTCGGGTGCGGTCGCGCCGGGCGCGACGATTGACCTGGTTATCAGCGCATCCACGCTTATCAGCGATGGGGTGGATCTTTCTTCGGGGTATATCGTGGATCATAATCTGGCGCCGATCCTGAGCGCGAGCTTTATCAGCTGTGAGCCGGCCGGGGGCGATCCCACAACGCCGGGCACCGAGAACTCTTTCACGAACGCTCTTTGGCAGCAGGCTTCGGCACAAGGAATCAGCGTTTTCGTTTCTTCTGGCGATGCCGGAGCTGCCAGTTGCGATCCCTCCGGCGCAGGTACGAGCAGCGCGCAGAACGGCGCGGCGGTCAGTGGTCTGGCTTCCACCTCATTTAATACGGCCGTAGGTGGCACCGAATTCAACGAACTGGGCGCGGGTGAAACTCCTGTCCCGGGGACAACTGAGGCGACCTTCTGGGGTGCGTCCAACGGAACAGGAACCCTGGAGTCGGCGTTGGGCTATATCCCCGAAATGGTGTGGAACGATAGCTGCACACCCACAACCGCAGGTTCTCCGTGCGACACCCCCAGTAGTCCTGTGTTCGGAGCGTTCATTTTGGCGTCGGGCGGCGGCGGCGTGAGCACAATCTACGCGACTCCGTCCTATCAGACCCTGACTGTGACAGGACTGCAAACCACTCTCAACGCGTTCACTTTGCCGGGGAGCAGCACACATCCGCGCGGAGTACCCGATGTCGCCCTGACCGCGTCGGCGGCCAATGACCCCTATCTTCTTTGCATCACCGGAAGCTGCGAACCGACAACCAGCCCGGAGTTCCTGCTGATCGGCGGCACTTCAGCCTCCTCGCCATCCTTTGCCGGCATTATGGCGCTTGTGGATCAGAAGCTCAGCAAACCACAGGGATTGGCCAACTACGTCCTGTATCCCCTGGCAGCGGCGGAGACATACAGCGGCTGTAATTCCAACACCCGGATTGTTCCGGCAACCGCGACGACCTGCGTTTTCAACGACATCACAGTTGGGAACAACGGCGTGCCGGGTAACGACGTTGCTTCAAACGGCGGCGATCCGGCCGCGAACGATCTAGGATTCCCCGCGACGGTAGGCTACGACTTGGCCAGCGGGCTGGGCTCGGTGGATGTGAATAACCTGCTGACGAAGTGGGATGCGGTTGTTTTCAAGGGCTCTGTGACCGCTATCACCTCCCCGGCTTCGATTACCATCACGCATGGCGCGACGGCTGATCTGACAGTCACTGTGATGAAGTCGCCCACCGGCACCGGGCCGACTGGCAATGTTTCGCTGATCGCTGAGGGTGGGAATCTTCCCAACACCGTCGGTGTGGCTGCTAGTGCTCTAGCGAGCGGGTCAGCTACGTTCACACTAAATAATCTTCCGGGCGGGACGAGCTACAACCTGATAGCAAGTTACCCGGGCGATGGGAACTTCGCGGGGAGCACGTCAAACGCGATCACCGTAAATGTCGCGAAAGAGGCCAGCGCAGTCGAACTCATTGACGCGCTCCCGACTTCAAGCGAGCTCACTAACAGTCCCCTCAGCACCACGTACGGATTCCCGATCGCGATTGAGGCTTTAATATCAGGAGCGTCGAGCGAGAACTCGGCTACCGGGGACGGCCAAGCCACGGGAACCGTCACGTTCACGGACACACTGGGCGCGACAACCACTAATTTGGCCACGGTAGCTTTGAACGATTTCAAATCGATCGGAGTGGGTGGCGCGGAGTTCTTTGACTGCTCGGGGACGCAAGGCTGCCCCGCGCCCGGATCGCATACCATCAATGGCAACTATTCCGGCGATAACAGCTATCGTGCGGGCAATTCGAGTACGGGGATGTTTTCCCTCGCCGTGACTATTACGTCGGCCGTGACAGTGACCACGGTGACGGCGCCCACGTCGGGCACGTCCGTAAATCAGGGCACGTCGGTCACGCTAACCGCAACGGTCTCCGCCGAGAGCGCGGGAGCCGCGCCAAATGGAACGGTTACGTTTTTTTCGGGCACCACACAGCTGGGCAGCCCCGTTACGGTAACTGGAACCCCGGGCAACATCACCTTCTTCGGCGTAGGCACATTCGCCAGTGCAACCGCTTCGTTGTCCACCACTGCTCTTCCGGTGGGATCTGACAGCATCACCGCGAAGTACAGCGGCGACACTGGGGATACCAACTATGCTGCTTCTCCGGCTTCGGCGGGCATCACGATCACTGTAGTATCCACGGCACCAGCGTTCACGGTGACGGCGAATCCGACGACTGTTCCCGTAAGCGCACCGGGCGCTAGCGGAACCACGACGCTCACGTTCACTGGAACAAACGGTTTCAGCAGCGGCGGAGCAGTCACGGTCACGCCCGTGTGCACGGGATTGCCGTCTGAAACCACCTGCAGCTCCGGGTCAATGATTACGATCGCGACGAACGGAACTGCCACCGCGACACTCACATTCCAGACGACGGCTGCCTCCTCCGCGTTCCCCGCTTCGCGCAATCGCCCCAACATACCGGGATGGCGGACGGCGACGGCTAGCGCCTTGGCGTTTGCGTGCCTTTTGTGCACCTTAATGCTGGCGTTCGGTTATCGCGGCAAACAGCGCCGATGGGGCCTCGCACTCGTCTTCACGATTTTCGTGATGCTCGCCGTTGGCATAGGTTGCGGTGGCGGTGGTGGCGGCGGGGGCGGGGGCGGAGGAAATCCAGGGACACCGGCGGGCATGAGCAGCCCGACTGTGAGCATTACAATCAACGGCGTGACCGAGACTATCCCGAACCTGGTCCTGAACGTTCAGTAGCGGAAGATCGCAGAGTGGTCAGAGACGCAGGGGCGCGGCAAACAGCGCCCCTGCGATGACTTTCGAGGTTCCGCGTCAGCGGTGCGCCGATTAGTTCTGCTTTTTCTTGCCGAAGAGGCCGCCGAGTGCGCTTGTGGCTGTTTTTGCCGCGTCGGTTGGAGCGGCGCCCACACCCTTCACCATGTTACCGGCCATTCCCGCGACGTCCGGCAAGAAGATAGGAGCCGACGTCGTTCCCGTAATTGTGAACGGGATGCCGTTGGCACTTGAATTCTTGTTACCGAGCGACATCACCGAGGTCATCGAGCCCATCGCGCCGGCAAGCTTCGCGGACATTTTGAAATTGAGTTGACCCGCAGCGCTGACGGTTCCGTTTCCGGTGACGGTTGCGATCGAAGGCACGACAACGTTCAGGTTGCTCAGCTGCGTTTCGGCGGGATCCACGTGCACCTCGGTGCTAAGCGTCTGTATTTCGGTGTCCGATCCATTTCCACCGCCCAAGCCTCCCATACCGGGAAATGCCGCGAGCTTCGATTTCACGCTGAAGCCGCCAATCTTGCCGTTCGAAAGATGAATTGGTCCGGTGATAACCAGTTTGTCCGCCGGACCGCTGATCGCGAGATTCAGGTCGAGACTTCCGCTTTTCAGCGAAGAACCGGGAGGAAGGTTGATCGCCGCGGCCGGCAGCATACCCTCGAGATCTTCAATGGGCATTCCCTGGCCGTTCAATTTCATGTTGAGAGTTGGGGAGGCGCCCGCGACATCGTAACTGCCAGTGAGGTGCGCGAGGCCCTTGCCGATGTGCACGTCACCTTGTTTCAGAGTGCCAGCCTGGCTCTTCAAATTGTAGGTCGTGTCGTAATCAACGTCCACGGGCACGGTCGCGGGGGTTCCCGCGGGCTTCACCTTGATCTTGTTCGCCTTGAGGGCGCCCTTCGAATTCATATCGTGGCCGTCGGACGCGATGTTCCCCGTGAAATCAATCAACCCGGCGATGCCCGCGGCTGAATCAACGACGCCGCTCGCGGCGATGTCAAAATGCTCGACGTCAATCTTCGCGTCGAGCGGCGTGAGCGAGGCGTCGGTCGCATCCACGGGGCCGGCCTTGCCCTCGAGTTCACAGTCCCGCCGCCGGGTGTCTTCGCCGAGAATTTGAACGGAAACTGCGAGGTGTAGGAGAGATCGGAAGCCTCGAGATTCACTTCCTGATAGGTTTGCGTTTTCGGATGCGCGCCGCCCGTGCCCATCACGATCGTGCCGTTGGAGATTTTCAGTTCTTCTACCGAGAAATTCGCGGGAGCGGAGGAATCCTTGGACTTCGCCTTCGATGCGCCCGCGCCCATGGTTGAAAAATTCCACGCGCCGGAAGCGGAACGCAGCAGCGAAACCTGTGGGTCGGTCACGGTGAACGAGCTCACCTCAAGTCTCTTGGAAAAGATCAGGGGGAGCAGCGCCACGCCTACCTTCACCTGCCTCGCCTGCAGAAAGGGAGTGCGACTGTAGGCGGGATCATCCGCGATCACGACGTTGTCCACGGAGACGCCGCCGGAGAGAATGGCGAGCGAAATATTGCCGACCTCGACCTTGCGGCCAAGCGCGTCGGAAATGTTGGTTTCGATCGTTGGCTTGAATTTGTTGACGTCAATCATAAAGGGGAGCGCGATAACGATCAAAATCAGAACGACGACAATGACACCGATAATCGTCAGAATCTTTTTCATTTCAGCCTCCGGAAAAATGCCTCAAGCGGGACCCACTGCGCGGCTCCAGGTGGGCGGTATCATACTCCCGCGGCGCGGAGACAGGCGAGAACAAGTTTGTCAGGAGAAGTTTGGCTGGGAGGCCTGGACTCGAACCAGGATAATCAGATCCAGAATCTGATGTACTGCCAATTGTACGACCTCCCAGCCGATAGGAGACAACAAAAAAGGCCGCAGACATGCGACCTGCATCTACTTTAACGGCGGGCGGCGATTCCGTCAACGGGCGAGGTCGAACTTATGGGGCTTGGGCGAAGCAAACATCGGCTGAGAGCAGCGGCGGCAGGCCGCGGCACTCCACAGGGCAGCGTCCCGGGAATCATCCAGCGGCACAAGACACCACGGGGTGTATTTGGGCCAACCGCAACGGCGTCAATTACCGCTTGAAGGAGGCCGCGATCAAAAATCTATAACCGTTTTCCCGTGGGTATTCCCGTAGATAGATCCCTGAGCGGCTTCGTAGCTTCGAGCTTCTTTGCCTTCTTGAGTTTCGTCGTGGATTTCATGGAAGTTTTCCTCTCAGATGGCTTTGACGGCCAAATCGAGGCATTTATATCGCAGCGAAAGATTAATGTCCAGCCAGCGATGCGAACGCCAGGATTCCTTAAGGAGCCGCGCTTCTATGCGCTCTCCCGATGCGTGAGCCATGGTTAACGTCGCGGGATTGGAACGAGGCGCTTGTCGCGGACGTAGAATTCGCGGTCGCGCCAATGGATGCGCTGGGGAAAGAAGCTGGCGACCCAGACGACGAAGGCGAAAGCGTCGCGCAGCGGCAGCATCCACAGTTTCCGCCTCACGAGCTCGTCGTGCATCCCGCCCGCGCCGGCGCTCAACGCCATTCCGTAGCGCAACAATGAATATCCCGAGCGCGAACGCCAAAGCAGCGAGCCACGAGTGCGCGAGGGAGATACCCACCAACGACCAAATCAGGCCATGCGTGAAAATCAGGCCGAGATGCCCCCATGGGCGCGAATAGCGGATGCTGAGATTCCAGCGAAGCTGATGGCGAAAGGCTTCCGGCAGCCTTTCGCGCGGGTACACGATGTCCACCGGAAAGCGAACCAGCTCGACGCGACGGCCGCGCGCGGCGAGGCGATTGCCGAGTTCGTAGTCGTCGCAGAAATAATCGACGAGCGATTCGAAGCCGCCGATTTCGGCGAGATGTTTTTTCGTAGTGGCCATCACCGCGCCGAGCATGAAATCCAGCTTGCGGCCGCCGAGCATCCAGGCGACGAGCACGCCTGGCGCGAAATCCGCGCTATTGCCGAGGGCTTCGAGATCGGCGGCAAATGAGCCGTCGGTGAGTCCGCGGTAGAGACACGTGACGCCGCCGACCGCGGAACCGGCGAACGGTCCAGCGACCGCATGAAGAAAGCCCGGCTCGACGCGCACGTCGCTATCGCTGACGATGACGATTTCATTGCGGGCCTCGCGGACCATGCGGCAGAGCTTGTTGACCTTGTCGCTTGCTCCCAGCGGATCCGAGCCGATCAGCAGGCGGATCGAGCGTCTGGGGAAATCGGCGATCAGTTTTCGTATGACCGGAATCGCGGGTTCCTGTTCGTCGGTGACGCAGAACAGGATTTCGAACTCGGGATAATCCTGGCTGCAGAAGCTGGCGAAGTTCTCGTAGGCTTCGCGGTCCAGGCCTCGGATCGGTTTCAGGATGCTGACGGGCGGGCTGAAATCGTAGGCAAGGAACGGACGTCCGGTTGAAAAACTTGCTCGCGGCGATGATTGCAAGAAGGTAGTACGCAAAGGGCGCAATGGAGAGCACGAGAAGCGCATCGCGAACCAGCGTCCAGGACGTCATGATGTTACTGACAATCTCACAAATGCCTGGCATCGGCCAGCGGATCGGGCCACATCGTTGCGGCCAGCCTGTCGAATTGGGCGCACGCACATGACTACTTGCCGCGATAGGCGCAGCGCATCGGAAAGCGCTGCGCGCACGACCTTTTTGTCGGAGCTGAAGCTCCGACCCCCTAAGGAGAACGACGGCCCGTAGAGCTCGCGGCTACTTCGTGCCGAGGAACACGAGCGCGACGCCGACGCAGACGAGCAGTACGCCGGCCCAGCGCTGGGGAGTGACGCGCTCGCCGGAGAAAAAACTTACCGCCTAGCGTCCCCACCGCGTAGCTGATCGCCGTGGCCGGGAAGACAAAACTGACGTTGGCCACGGACAGCAGCCCCAGCAGCGAAAAAAATCCCGCCGCCATCATGGTGATGCCGACCCAGAACCACGGCACGCGCATGGCGCGGCCGATCACGCGAACGATGGAGTGCGGGCGGAAATCCGTTACTTCGCCGACGGTCTTCATCGTGCGCGACATGCAGATTTCGCCAGCCGTGCCGGGAAACACGTTCAAGAAGTAAAAAATAAATCCGTTCATCATGAGCCGTGTTCCGTGGTCCGCGGATGCGTGCGTCCGACGACGAATACGCCCACGCAGATCAGCGCAACGCCCGCCCAGCGAGTGGGCGTGATGGTCTCGTGCAGGACGAAATACGCCAGCAGGGCGATGAGCAGGTTGGAAATGGATGAGGCCGGCAGCACGTAGGTGTAGTCAGCCCACGAAAGCACGAGCAAATAGGCGACGAAAAAAGTGAGCAGCAGGCCGATTCCAATCCAGATCGTGCCCGAGGTGAACGCGCGGAAGAAGAAGTGAAACACGTCGGCGGGAGCCCAGCCTGTCATCGGGGGAATGCGCTTCATGCCCTTGCCGAGGAAAGTGTCCCCGAGCGGAGCCACGGAAATCATGATCAGGATCAGGACGGAAGTTTTGAAGTGAAGGCGGTGCGGTGCCGTCATGCTCCTTGAGACTCGCCGAGCCCGGAACGCGGGTTCATCGGCGGCACGGCAACGATGGCCTTCTTGTCCACGCCCTTCCGGTTGCGGGATACCCTGCGGCGATCGGCGCGAAGCTTCATGAAGTCCACGGCCTCGTGATAGAGGCGCTTGCGCTCGTGCGAATCCCAGAGCGAGTCGCGGACGATGCGCCAGGCGACCTTGGGACGGAAATAGTAGCTGTCGTAGAAGCGGTTGACGGACTCGACCATGTATTCCTTGGAGAGGCCGGGATACTCGAGGTGAGGAAGCTGGTGGCCGCCGTCGTCGGTGATCGCTTCGCCGGCGAGGAAGCCCTCGCGGACGCCCTGATCGTAAAGCTCGGTGCCCGGATACGCGTGCGCCATCGAAACTTGAATTGTTTCGCAGTCGAGATCCTTCGCGAAGTTGATCGTCTTCTCGATGGTGTCCTTCGTCTCGCCTGGGAGGCCGATGATGAAGTCGCCGTGAACGTGAATGCCGACCTTCTTGCAGTTCTTCACGAAGTTGCGGCCCATCTCGAGCGTCTGACCCTTCTTGATGTTCTTCAGGATCTGCGCGTCGCCTGATTCGAAGCCGACGATCAACAGGCGGCAGCCGGAGTCCGCCATCGCCTTCAGCGTTTCGTAATCTCCATGGACGCGGGCCGTGCAGGACCACTGGAAGCCGACGGGCTTAAATTCCTTGCAGAGAGCGAGAACGCGATCCTTGCGGATGTTGAACGTATCGTCGTCGAAGAAAAATTCCTTGGCCTGCGGAAACATCTTGTGAGCCTGGCGGAATTCCCGCGCGACGCTCTCGACTGAACGCGTGCGCCATGCGTGGCCGGAAAGCGTTTGGGGCCACAGGCAGAAAGTACAAAGGGCCGGACATCCGCGCGCCGTGTAGAAGGAAACGAACGGGTGCAGGAGGAACGGCACGTTGTACTTTTCGATTTGAACGTCTTTCTGGTACACGTCCGTGGCAAAAGGAAGCTCGTCCAGCTCGGCGGTCTGCATCAGAGGCCGCGACGGGTTGTGCACGACTTTGCCGTCTTTTACGTAACTGGCGTTCGCAATCTCTGAAACTGGCTTGCCTTGCGCGTACTCGACGACAGCGTGGTCGAATTCCCCGCGCACAACGAAATCAATGTCGGAGCTTGCCAGCAAGCTTTCCGCCGGCTTAATTTGCACCTGTGGGCCGACGAAGCAGATCTTCGTATCGGGCTTCTGTTCCTTCATCGCGCGGGCCATGCGCAGATCGCTTAGAAAGCCGACAGTCGAAGTGAAAAGCACGACGAATTCATAGTCCCGCGCGATCTGGACGACCTCTGCGGGCTTGATATGGTGCGGGGGACCGTCGAGCAGGCGGCTACCGGGCAGCATACCGGCGGGATAGGAGAGCCAGACCGGATACCAGTACGACTCGATCTCTCGCGTTGCAGGCCAGCGGGAGCCTGCGCCACCGTCAAATTTCTCGAAACTTGGCGGATTCAGGAGCAGAGTCTTCATTACAGACGGCATTTACAGTATCCCCCTCAGAACTTCAAGCAATCCGAGCCAGCACACTCATTCTACTGCATTTCGAGGTTCAGCCCAAGCGCGCCTTTTTGGATCGGTTCTATTGAAAGACTTTAGCCAACTGGCCAGTCGCCTGAAGCAGGGTCAGCTGGGCCTGCTGGCGGGCAAAATCAGCGTCCAGAAAGGCCACCCATTTGTCGTTTTCGTCCAGGCGGGCCTGCTCCATCTCCTGTAGGGTGATGCGATTCTGGTCGAATTTGGCCTGCTCGGACTGGAGGGTCTCCTGCGCCAACTGAAGATCAATCCGGGCCACTTCCCTGCTTGCGTCCATCTCGCGCACGCTACGGGCTTTCTGCTGCACATCGAAGCGAACCTGCTGGCGTTTGTTGCCCAGCAACAACTCGGCTTCGTTCAACTGACTTTTCGCCAGGGAAACATTCGCCGAGGTCTTGGCGGCGAAAAGTGGAATCGTGACTTGCACGCCGACATTGACGTTGTTGCGCTCGAAATGTTTGTAAAACTCCAGGTAGTTGTTGAAGTTGCTCAGCACGCTATACTGCCCGACCAAATCGACGGTGGGAAAGTAGCTCGCGTGAGCTCCCTTCAGGATTTGCTGGCGCGCGGCACGCTCGTTTTCCGCTTCCGCGACGCTTCGGTCGCTCTGGATAGCCAGGCTCTCAATTTCGCCTTCCGATTGCGCGGTCGCAAGCTCGGCGCTAAACGCCGCGTCCTGCGGCTCGACTTCGAGCGACTGTCCGTCGGGGATGGCCGTGAGGTCGCGGATTTCCGCGTCGAGAAAGGCGTCCCGATCTTCGGATTTCACAACTCGCTCCGCGATACGCGCCAGCGCCAATTGAGTGCGCGTCACTTCGATGGGAAGCTCCTGATTTGCCGCGACGCGTTCTCGAATTGCTTCCAGAATTTTCGCGCCGCTCGCTTGTTCGCTGAGCATTAGTTGGAGCGAATGCCGGACTTCGGCCAATTCAAGATAGGCCGTCGCAGTGCGCACGATGACGTCGTCGCGCACGCGGTCGAGCTCGAGCTTCTGATTCTTCGCGCGATCCTCGGCGGCATGCTGCTCGCCCTTCAGGAGCGGATTGAAGAGCGCCTGGGTATAGTCCAATTCAAAAAGGGAGGGCGCCTGGCCGCCGGGGAGCGAGGGGAACCCGTGCGTATATGCCGCGCCTGCGCCGGTATAGAGGTTTGGCCTAAAAGCCGCGCGGTCCACGCCGACTTCACCCAGCGCGACGTTGTATTGAACCTGCGCGAGCTTGACGTCGCGACTGTTCTGGAGCGCGAGCGTCAAGGCCTGATGCAGCGTCAACTTGTCCGTGTCCTGGGCGTGCGCGGGAACTGCGGCGAGAAACGCGCCGAACGCAACGAATCCGGCAAGCGCAAGAATACCGCGCCGGAGTTGGATGACTTGATTCGCGTGGCTATTCATGGCGAAGCGATTCCGTGGGTTCCAGGCCTGCCGCCCGATTGGCGGGGAGATAACCGAACACCAAGCCTGTCGAGCAGGATACTACGAACGCGAGCACGACCGAGACCCACGACACGGGAATGGTAATACCGGCGGCCTCCGGGAAAAAACCGATCAGGAAATTGAGGAAGCCCGGGATTGCAACGCCGATGGCGACTCCAGCGAGTGCGCCTGTTCCGCTGATCGCCATCGCTT
The DNA here is from genome assembly GCA_963818605.1 of uncultured Acidobacteriota bacterium. Classification (GTDB taxonomy): domain Bacteria; phylum Acidobacteriota; class Terriglobia; order Acidiferrales; family UBA7541; genus Palsa-295. The sequence continues at coordinate 73,125 of CAWFSW010000011.1, read as the reverse complement.
CCATCAGGAATTGATAACGGATGGCGTCCCGAGTGGCGCCAATGGCCTTGCGGATGCCGATCTCGCGCGTGCGCTCGGTTACGGTGACGAGCATGATGTTCATGATTCCGACGCCGCTGATGACCAGCGCGATCAGCGCGATCAAAATGAGGACAATCATCAGGGCGAGCGCGATCTGCCGCGCCGTCTCAAGAATCCCGGTGGAATTCTGCACGCGATACTGCGCGCCCCCGCGATGGCGGCTCCGGAGAACTTCCGATACTTCGCTGGTCACGACCGGGACGTCTTCGGAGCTGGCGGCCTGGACATCCAGCGTCCGGAAATATTCCGTCCCCGTGTAATATTGCAGCAACGAAAATGGAACGACGACGGATTCCTTCTGAATTTCCGTCTGCCCGAACGTAGCCACGCGCTCGTTGAAAACGCCGATCACGGTGAAGACGAGTTCGCCAACGCGGATTCCCTTTCCGACGGGATCGTCAAAGGGAAACATTCGATGGGCGAGGTCCTCCGTCAGCAGGCACACTTTGCTGCGCGAGTCCATATCGTCGGAATCGAAATAACGCCCGCGCAAAATCGCAAGATTGCGAATCCGATTGAAGCCCTGCGTCACACCGAGGAGAGTGACGGGACGCTCCTGGCCATTGACGACGACCGTCATCGGCAGCGAGTTCGTACCCGCAGCCTCGGAGATCATTTGTGGCAGGCCCTGCTTCACGGCCTCAAGGTCGGCGGGCGTAATCTGATCCTCGATCGTTAACGAACCCGCATTTCCGGAACTGACGACGTGGGCGGATATGAGGTTTGCGCCGATCCCTTCGATCTGCGAGAGGACGTAGCGCTGCCCGCCCAGAGCGACCGTCACTACCAGGACGATGGAACCGCTGCCGATAATTACGCCCAGCATCGTCAGCATCGCGCGCATTTTATTGGCGCGCAAAGCCTGCATGGCGAGAGACCAAGTTTCGGTCCAGAAAGCCGCTGTGTTTTGCGTGGTTGCCATGCGGATTTTGACTCGCGAGCGCCGATGGCGCGCCGCTATTGAGATTTCTCGAGCTTTTCGAGGCGCGTCCGCGCTTCCTTGCGCTTGGGTTCGAGCTGCAGGGCCTCGCGGTATTGTTCGGCCGCGTCCGCGCGCTTGCCCTGCAATTCATAAAGGCGGCCCAGCCATTCGCGGGCGGCGGCATGCGCGGGCCAGTCGCTGCGATCCGGCGTGCTGGCGAGATAAGATTTCAAATCGCGCTCGGCGCCCGGCAAATTGGTGTTTGAAAGCACTGCAGCTACGCCGCGGAAGTAGGCTAACCGCGGGTCGCTGGGGCTGACTTGCGCGGCGGCGTCAATGGCAGTTCCCATGTCAGCCGGCTTGTTCAATTCCTTGAAGAAATCCGCGACTTCGAAATACGGATCCGCGGTTTTCGGCTTGGCGGCCAGAACCTGGCGAAGTTCCTTCTCGGCATCGTCCGAATTCTTCAAGCCTTCGCGATCGTAGAGGGCGCGTGCGAGGTGGCCCGCAACGGGATCAACGGCGGCGATGGCGTTCACCTGTTCGAGCGCTTCGTCTTTGCTGCCACCCGCGATCCACGGGGCATCGAGGCAATACTCTTCGAGGTCGCGCCGTGCTTCTATATTTGAGGGATTCAGGCTGACGGCCAGCTTGAACTCCGATTTCACTTTCTTGGCCAGGGAAAAGCTTCTGTCGCGGTCCGCCTTGCCTCCATACGACCGGCCGAGCCACTGTTGATACAAAGAGTTTTTCGGATCAAGTGAAACAGCCTTTTCGCCTTGTGTAACTGCGTTGTCCCAGTCGCGCATTTCGTAGTAGGCGCGATCGAGCCAGTAAAAGAGCTCGGCGCTCGAAGGGTTTCCGGGAATGGCTGCCTGCAGCGTTGCAATCGCGCCTGCGTAATTCCCTGCGTTGATCTGATGCTGCGCGGACTGAATCGCGACCGAGGCATCAGCGCGGAGCGCGGACGGCGAAAACAAGAGACTCATCAATAGAATGCCCAACGCAACTACGGCGAACCGTGTGTGTGAAGTTCTCAATTAGCCTCCTCGGCTCGAACTTCCATTCCGTCGCGCAACTGTTTCTCACCGGGCAGCGCCACGCGATCGTTGCTCGTCAAGCCCGATACGACCTCGTACTTCGATGCGCTGGCCACGCCTACGGAGATGTCGCGGCGGTGCAGTTTGTCGTCTGAAAATACGAGTACATAGTGCTGAGCGCTGTCACCGAGAACGGCCGTGCGCGGGACAACCAACGCCGCGTGCCGCTCACGCACCATGATCAGAACCTGCACGTTGGTGTTCGGCAGCAACTCGAGATGGTCATTGTCCACCGAGCAAAGGACTTCGCCGACGCTACGCATTCCGCGCGGCACCACCTGTTTCGGAACTTCCTCGGTGTGGCCCGTCCAGGTCCGGCCCGGCTTCGCGTCCCATGTTACGGCGACATTCTGATTCGGCTCGAGCGAGCCGAGGTCCGGCTCGTCCACGAAAGCGCGTACGCGCACATGCCGCAGATCAGCCATTTCGGCGAGTGTGTCTCCGACCTTCACGTAGTCGCCCGCATGTACGGGGAGCGAATAGAGCGTGCCATCGGTGGCCGCGGTGACGGTGGCCGAGCGCACTTTTTCCTCGAGCGATTGCACCAGTTCCTGCGCCTGGCTAACTCGCAGGTCCGCGCCTTGCACGATGGCCGACGCTCGCCCCGCCAGATCCTTCTTTTTCGCCTCAAGCGCCTGAAGATTGCCGCGTGCTTTAGCCAGGCTGGCCTGGGTCTGGGCGAGTTCGTCCTGCGTGGCGGCCTGCTTCGCAACTAGTCCCTCGAGCGCTTGTTCGTTGCTCTCCAGATTCTTCACCTGCACCTGCGCAGCCTGCAAATCGCCGTCGAGCTGCGCTACCTGATCCGGGGGACCGCCGGCGCGCGCGTTGCGAAGGTCGTTCTGGACCGAAAGCAGATCGGCACGCGCCTGAGCGAGTTGGGAACGCACATCCGCGGCATTAAGGGTCAGGATGATCTGTCCCCGCCGCACCGCTTGGCCCTCGGTGGCCATTACTTTGTCCACGAAAGCCGGGAACTCAGCCCGAGCCACCGTTGGCGATATGGGCTCGACTTTGCCATTGCTCGTAATCGTGGCGCTCAAATCCTCGCGCGCGACGTTGACAACCGTCACGACTGGCGCCTGCCGCCGCAGGGCGAGAACCGCAACGATCGCGATGACAAGCACCGCGACCACTATTAGAGTAATCGGTTTCCGTTTGTTTTCCGCCATGATGAGCCGCGCGTCCGCTTGCGGCCTGCCCCGTGAATCACAAAATTGTAACAGACCCGTTCCGGGCTTGCCTACGCAAACGCCCGGAGGTTGCTGCTGCGCGCATCTCGCAGCTGGTGCAGGCCCCACATATCACGGCACGCCGAGGGCCTCAAATTTAGGATGCCCTTTTCCATTGGGGCGGAAGCGTAATCAGTTTCGGTTACTGTTCCCAACCGCGCAACAGCCACACGGCAAGTGTTAGAATCTTTCTGTTCATGAGCGCTGATTCGCTGATCCACGTCAAAGACCTCTCGAAACATTTCCGCGCGTTCGACCGTCGCGAAGGAGTCTGGGGCTCGATTCAGAACCTCTTCGTGCGCGAGTACCACACCGTGGCGGCTGTCGATCGCATCGGCTTTTCCATCGAGCGCGGCGAAATGGTCGGCTATATCGGGCCGAACGGCGCGGGCAAATCCACGACGATCAAGATGCTCACGGGAATCCTGGTCCCGACGAGCGGCGAAATTCGCATCAACGGCTTTGTGCCGTTTCGCCAGCGGCGGCAATACGTGAAGACGATCGGCGTCGTTTTCGGGCAGCGCACCCAGCTCTGGTGGGATATCGCCGTGATCGAATCGTTCAAGCTTCTGCGGCGGATTTACGACGTCTCACAGCGCGATTTTGACGCGCGCATGGAGCGATTCAACGAAATTCTCGGCATCCGCGATTACCTGCGCACGCCGGTGCGCAAACTTTCGCTGGGCGAACGCATGCGCTGCGATCTGGCCGCAGCGCTGCTGCACAATCCCCCGCTGCTGTTTCTGGACGAGCCGACCATCGGGCTCGATGTGGTCGCTAAGGACCACATCCGGCAATTCCTGCGCGCCGTGAACCGCGAATTCCGCACCACCGTCCTGCTGACCACGCACGATCTGGACGATATCGAAGAATTGTGCAACCGGCTGATGATCATTGACCACGGGAGCGTGCTCTACGATGGCCCGCTCGATCAACTGAAGGAAAAACTGCTGCGCACCAAGCAAATAAAATGCGTGCTGAAAGATCGCGCGCAAGTGGCGGGAATGTCCGCGTTTTCGCGCGACGGCCTGCAGCTCGACCAGGTGAACGATTTGACGTATCGAATTCGCTTCGACCGAACGAAAGTGGCTACCGCTGACTTGATTCGCAAGATCCTCGCCGCGGTGGATGTCCGCGACCTGTTGATCGAGGACGAACCTATCGAGGAAGTCGTGAAGCGGATCTATGCCGGCGAAGCGCTAACAGAGGTGAACGTGTGAGCGCCTGGGCGGAGGCTCTGGCGCCTTACGCTGAATTCGGGCGCGTAGGATTCGTGAACATCCTCGCGTTCCGTTTGCGCTATTTCACCGGAATCATCACGTACTCGCTCAACGTCACCGTCTATTACTTTGTATGGAGCGCCGTTTATCGCTCCGGGCAGTCGTTCGTCGGCTACAACCTTTCGCAGATGATCACGTACGTGAGCGTGGGCTGGATCATTCGCTCGTTCTACTGGAACACAATTGACCAGGAAATGGCGTACGAGGTGATTGACGGCAGAATCGCCATGGACTTGATCAAGCCCGTGTCGGTGCAATGGATGTGGCTGTGCCGCGCGATGGGCGAATCGGCGTTCCGGCTGGGATTGCTGACACTTCCGACGGCCCTGGTGGTCGGGTTTGCGTTTCCGATTCAGGGGCCGGCCTCGCGCGAAAACTTTGCGCTGTTTCTGGTTGGCGTGCTGGGAAGCTTTTTCCTGATGGGCGCGATCAATTTCATGATCGGGACTTGTGCCGTGCCGCTAAAGTCCATTCTGGCGCTGATTCGCGCGAAGCAGTGGCTGATCGAACTGCTTTCGGGGCTGCTGATTCCGATGGCGTTTTTCCCCGAGAAGCTTCAGCGAGTGCTGGCGTGGCTGCCGTTCGAGCACATCGCATTCACGCCGCTGCAGATTTATCTCGGCAAGCTCGATGTGCCGCATGCGCTTCACGCGCTGGCCATTCAATGGTGCTGGATTGGCGCGCTGCTGATCCTTGCGCATGTATGGTGGAGTCGCTGCCTGCGCACCATGACGATCCAAGGGGGATAACGTGACGACGGCTTTATCGCCTGCAGAAAAGCGCGGTCGCCCAGCCGCTGTGAGTATCGCCGCGGGTGCGCAACGGCACGCGATGCTTCTCTTCGACTACTTCACGCAATACGCGAAAGTGCAGTTCGGGTATCGCGCGGATTTCTTTATCAGCCTGGCGACCAGCTTCGCGGCCACCTGCTTTCAATTGGGTTTCGTGATCGTCCTGTTTCAGAAGATTCCGCAGCTGGCCGGCTGGCGCTTTCCGGAGGTGCTGTTTCTCTACGGTTTCTCGCTGATTCCCTACGGGCTGTTCAACGTGATCAGCCTCAATCTCTACAATTTCGGGAACAACTACATCATCGAAGGGAAATTCGACCGCGTGCTGCTGCGTCCGGTTTCGTCGCTATTTCAGGTGTTATTCGAGACTTTTCGGATCGAATCGCTGCAGGAGGTAGCCACGGGCGTGTACTGCATATGGTGGGCGTCGCGGCGCCTTGGACTGGTTTGGACGCCGGGAAAATTCGCGATGCTGTTCTTCTTCGGAATTTGCGCGGCCACGATCTACATGTCCATCTTCGTGATGCTGACGACCGTTTCCTTCCGATTCGAGGATCGCATCGGCGTGAGCCCGCCCGTGTGGAACGTGATCGCTTTTGGGCGCTATCCGCTGACGATTTACAATGGCGTCGTGCAATTTGTACTGTGCTGGGTAATTCCATTCGGGCTGGCGTCGTTTTATCCGAGCGTGCGCTTGCTGGGGCGTGTCGTGACGCCCGAATATGCGCGGCTTGTGCCGGTCGTGGCCGCGGCATTCCTTGCTGCTGCGATATCGCTGTGGACGCTCGGCAGTCGCCACTACGCTTCGACTGGATCGTAGCATTCGCGCCCGAGAGGAGCACATCGTGAACTTCATCGATTGCCGACACGCGTCGGGCACGCGCCGACAGACATTCGTTTTCCTCGGCTGTTTGCTTTTCCTCGCGGCGCTGGGCGCCCCGGCACTTCGCTCGGCAGTATCCGCGAACCGAACCACCGAACAAGCAAAAGACATCGCGCCCGATCTAAAGGCATTCGTCGGCACGTGGAAGGCGACTTTCAACGGCGAGGTCCTTGCGGTCCTCGTCCTCAAGGAGCAGGGCGGCGCACTCAGCGGCACGCTGAATAACTTCGATATCAGCGTTGATAAGGACGGAAACCTCATCGATCCAACGCACAGGGACCAGGGCGACGCGCCGCTTCTGAATACCCACTTCAAATCCGGGGCGCTGGTGTTCGTGGTGATGCAAAAGGATCAGTACGCTCCGTCAACGGAATGGAAGTTTGCTCCGAAGTCCGCGGACGAAGGTGAACTCACGCCGGTGCTCGATCATCAGGTGAATGCGCCGAAAGACATGATCGTCAAGCCGATTCGTATGATCCGAGAACACACCAAGCCTTGACCCCCGCCAATAAAATCGAGAGCTGCAAGAGCCGTTTTCGCCCGGCGATGAAACACTGAGCCTCCCGATTCCGTATCAATTTTAGAAGCACCGATGCGCCGGATCGCGTACGCCGTCATCACCCTCGTCGCGCTAGCTCCCATAGTTGCCGGGATTGTTGGCCACGCGATCGGAGCTGGCGTTCTCCATCCCATGCGTCTGAATCCTGAGCGTCTAGAACAAACTGCCCAGACGCTCGCCCGCACCGGAGCTACAAAAGAGGATTTCTCAGTTCTGACATCGGATGGCGTGGAACTGCGCGGATGGAAGCTACGCGCGGCCGCACCAAACGGCGATTGGGTGCTCCTTTTCCATGGCGTATCCGATAATCGCACGGGCACTCTGGGTCACGCTGAATTTCTGCTGCGCCACGGCTACAGCACCGTGATGATGGATTCTCGCGCGCACGGCGCAAGCGGCGGCGATATGGCGACGTACGGCTGGAAAGAACGCTATGACACGGTTGCCGTCGTGGACGCGCTGTACTCCACGGAAAGAGTCCGCCATCTTTACGCACTCGGAGTTTCCATGGGCGCTGCGATTGCGCTGCAGTCGGCTGCGGTCGAGCCTCGCATCGAAGGTGTGATCGCAGAAAATCCGTTCGCTGATCTGCGTGAAGTGAGCTACGACTATGCCGGACTACATTTCAGTCCAGTTCTTGGCGAGACGCTTTTTCGTCCCGCGACGACCTTCGGGATGAAATCCATGGCAAAGGCGGGCGGGTTTGATCCCGACGAAGTGTCTCCGGAAAAGGCAGTTGCGGAGCGTCCGTTCGCCACACTACTAATTTGCGGCACGCGAGATCACACTATTCCCTGCCGCCATGCCGAGCGAGTCTACAAGGCCGCGATCGGACCGAAGGAGCTGTGGGTTGTCGAGGGAGCGGAACATGCATCGGCTCTCGGTCACGACCCCGCAGAGTACGAAGCGCGGGTTATTCGATTTCTAAAGCGATTTTAGGACGATGGCGAACGCGTCTAGGTAACCTGCGCCGACGCGACGCTGGCGCGAAGAGAACTTCGGACCGGGGGCTTGGCCAACAGGTAGAGGATGGCGCTGAGGAAGCAGAGCGCGGCGACGATCGAGAAAATCTGGCTGTACGTATGGAAGTGATCGTAAAAGGCCCCGGCCATCACCGGGCCGATCGCGCCAAGCGTCGTCCCGAGCGGCGTGGTGATACCCAGCAGCGAGGGATACGCCTTCGGCCCGTAGTAATTGCTCAGAATCGTTGCCATACAAGTGAACGCCATGCTGAATCCCGTGCCCATCAGAATCGCGTAGGAATACATCAGCGCGGGCGTGACTGCGTGGATGGCCAGCAGCATTCCCGCGCCATACAAACACACGGCCACGGCCGAAATGAAGCGCGGCTCGACGCGATCGCCGATCACGGCCACAATCGTTTGGCCGATCATTGACGAGACCAGAACGATGGAAATCGACTCTGCCGCTTTTCCCGGCGCATAGCCGAGCCCTTCGAGATGGAGCACACCGTGCGCGATATAGATGAAGAAGCCCATGAAAAACCCGAGATAGGTCAGGATCAGCAGCCAAATCGTCCGCGAGCGGAACGCTTCGCTGAGCGTCCAATCCTCGGTGGTTTTGTAGACTCCGTGGCTCGCGCGCGCTGCGCGCGGATCGGGGGTCGCGGACGTGTCCGCAAGCGGTTCGCCATCCGGCGTCTGCCCCATCTGCGCCGGGCTCTCCTTTACAAAAAGCGCGGCGACCACTGCAGCGACCAGCGACATCGCGGACATCAACCACCACGCCGCGCGCCAGTTCCCTCCGGCGCGCGCGATGGTCGCGTTCAGCATCGGCACGGCGATAAATCCGCCGATGCCCGAGGCCGTGAGCACAAGCGACATCGCGCGCCCGCGTCTCTTGTGAAACCAGCGCGCGATTCCGACTTGAGGCCCGATCGTCCCGGCCAGCGCGACTCCCGCACCCACGACAATTCCGAATACGATAATCGCCTGACGCACCGTGCTCACTTCGGTGGCCATCAGAAACGCGCCGATCGAAGAAAGTAGCGTCCCTACCACGAGCGTGGGCCGAATCCCGAATCTCCTGATTGACACAGCCACCAGCGGACCCGGCCATCCCGCCATCAGGCTGAACACCGTGAAGGCGAGGCCCAGCTCCTTGCGATTCAGGTGCATGGCTTTCGCCATGTAGGTGTTCACAACGCTGGTGCCGAACGTGGGAAACGTGAAGTTCAGAACGATGATCACCCAGAAAACCACGAGGAGCTTCCAGCCGTAAAACGACTTCGGTTGCATGGTGTGCTCCGTTCGGCGCCGACGGCTCAGGATGCGGGAGTCAGATACTTAACCAGGACCACTTCGTTGTGCACTTCGTTGTAGAGCAGCTCATCAACCAGATCGCGAACCATGAATAGGCCGTAGCCTCCGGGGCGCAGCCCTTTCTGTTTGCGAACCTCGCTATGGAGCATCGGATCGTCCTCGGGATTGCTCACGGCTGCGTGGCTCAAATCCTCGATGCGAAAACCCATCCCGGGATCCGCGATTCGATACTGGACCATGCGTTTCGTTTTCAAATACGAGATGCGCACCTTTTGATTCGGGTCGAGCTTCCCTCCCCATTCGATCGCATTGGTAAGCAGCTCCCTGAACGCGAATCCTACGTGCTCGCGATCCTCGTCCGACAATTCCGATTTGATCTGAGCCATGAATCCCGTGATTCGGGCGACAGCTTCGAGTTCGCACGGAACGAGCAACTCAATCCAATGAGGAACGGCGGAAATTACTTCAATGGGCGAAGAGGATGGCTTGGCGGAAAGCGCGTCCTTGACCAGCTCAACCACCGCGCTGGGATCCACGGGTTTTCTGAAGTAGTGATATGCCTGCTCGCGAATCGCGCGAAGCATTACCTCGGAGGTGTCATCCGAGGTCATCACGATCGTGCGGGGATAGTTCGGCTCCTCCCGCAGGCGAGAAAGCAGCTCCAGGCCATTCATGCCCGGCATCCACACGTCCGTCAGCAGCAAATCGAAGCCGCCGGCGCGCACTTTCTTCAGCGCGGCATTTCCGTCCACGGCGACGGAAACTTCATATCCGGCTTCGCCCAGCACACTTTTCAGCATATGGCGGGTCGCGCGGTCGTCATCCGCAACCAAAATCTTCTTCATCGCATTCTCCTTCGCGCTCGCGAGCCGCCGGTCTTTCGACTGCGTTTCTTAGCCTTAGCCGGTCCGGCCGCGACTCCAGCAATTAATCTTTCGAAGCCCGAGAGTTTACTCTCAAAAGGCGCGAGAATCTTGCTTGCTTCAGCGATTCTTCCGCTACGACCCATCGCCTCGATTTTGCGGGCGTCTTCCGCGATCACATTGGCGCCTAGCATTGACACCGAACCTCGCAAAGCATGGGCCGCGCGCGCCAGGGCCTCGCCGTCTTTGCGGGCAATGGCTTTGCGGATGGCGGACCTTCGTTTCGGAGTGTCCTCCAGAAAAATCTTGGCCAGATCCCGAAGCACCTTGGGGTTTCCGCCAACGCGTCTCAGGAGATCCCGGGCGTCAAATCCTTGCGCGACCGCAGTGCCCTTATTGGCGGTCGAAGATCCCGTGCTGGCAACGCCGGCACCGCAGAGATTCTCCACCGTACGAAACAACTCTTCATCTTGAAATGGCTTGGTGATGTGAGCATCCAAGCCTGCCTCGCGAGACTTGCGGCGGGCGGCCTCCGAGCCATTGCCTGTGACAAGAACAGTTGGAATGTGCCGACCGGTTGACGCTTCCAATTTGCGGATTGCGCGCACGGCCTCGAGGCCGCCCATCTGGGGCATTTCTTCGTCAAGAATCACCGCATCAAAGCGCTGTTTTTCGAGGCACGAGAGGGCATCTTTGCCGTTCTCGACAGCTACGACTTCGTGACCGCGCTTTTCGAGCAAGAGAGCCGTGATCTGGCGATTGACGGGCGAATCCTCAGCGAGAAGGAGCTGGAGCGGTTTGGTGCTCCTTTCCGCGCTAACCGCCTGCGAAAATGGGTTCACAATGGATTCGGCGATAGCGGCGATAGGTTCGCCCGTCTGCTCCTGCGCTCGCGGAAGGCGAAACCAGAAACGCGTGCCGCGGCCAGGACGATTCTCGCATCCGATCGTTCCGCCCCAGCGTTCGACAGTGATCTTGCAGAAATAAAGTCCCAGGCCCGCCTTGCCGCCGCCCTCCTTACCTTTCGAAAAAAGACCGAACAAGCGAGACGCCGACTCGCCAGCTGGCAGTCCGGGCCCCTCGTCGTCTACATAAGCGCACAGATAATTTCCTTCGGCGACGACGCCGAGCGTGACGGTTGAATCCGACGGACTATACCGAAGCGCATTTTCGACGAGATTCGTATAGATCCTGCGGAGGCGCGATTCGTCGCCCACTACCTGCCATTTATGCCCGGGGTCAATCTGCGAATCAAATTCGATTCGCGCGCCATGCGCCGCGAATGCCGCGGAAAAATCCTTCGCTATTTCCTGAGCCGATTTGGCAAGATCCGGCGCGGTTGCGGCGTCCCGATGGATCGTTTCCTGCGCCGCAAGCTCGGCCGAAAATGCCTGCAAGATCCCCTTGATCAAGTCTTCTTGATTTCGCGACTGCCGCTGGCCGATTTCGATGAGCCCGCGAAGTTTCGGCGAAAGCTTTTCCGCCGCCAGCAGCGAAAAACAGCCTCGCATGGCCGAAAGGGGCTGAGAGAGATCGTGAATCACGCAGTGGAGAAGAATTTCCTTCTTCTGTATCTCACGCAGGATGCGTTCATGCACAAGCGCTGACTCGCGGGCCTTTTGCAGGAGCTGCACGTCTTCCGCGAATTGCTTCTGCGGATTCCGGATGAGCATGATGCGCTTGGCGGCGATCCGAAAAGCGGAGGCCTCCAGCGCCAACTGGCGGCCTCCTATGCCGCGCTCGATCCAGGCGCCCGAGTCCACACGGCCATCCCCCTCCGAGTTCCAGCACTCCTCTGCATCGGGAAGAAAACTTTCGAGAAAAGGCATGCGGTCCGTGAGGCGCAGTGGCACTCCCGCAGCAACAGGTTGGCCCACAAGTTCCAGACAGAATTTGGACGGGGTTCCGATGGCCTGGAAATTCGCATCTCCCAGATACTCGAACGCGGCATATCCTTCCGATTCAAGAAGCGCGTTCGCAATGGAGTCGCTGGTCATGTCCTGAAGTAGAAACTCGAAAAAAATGTCTTCACGTCGCGAGCAGTGCTTTGATCAACGACTCGAACGCGAGTTCGACGCCTTCCCCGGTCTTGGCGCTGGTGCGCACCACTTTCCACGCGCGGCCATTGAGCTCGGCTTCCCTTTCGGGGCTAATTTCCCAATCGTCGGTGAGATCGCACTTGTTCAGAGCGACGACGAACGGCGTCGGGCCAAAGTTTTTCTCGGCTTCATCTTTGATCGCCAGAGTCTTGTCCAGAGTCGCCAGCCGCGTGCCGTCGGCAACGAGCAGGTATCCCGAAGCTCCACGCAAATAGGACATGCGGATCTTTTGATACTCGTCTTCCCCGTAAAGATCCCAGAGAAGCAGAGTCACGTCCTGACCTTCCACGGAAACTACTTTCTTGTCTATTTTCACGCCGACGGTGGTGAGATAGCGATCCGAGAAGATGCTTTCGACGAAGCGGAGGATCAGGCTGGTCTTACCGACAGAAAAAGACCCGAGCATGCAGATTTTCTTGTGCAGCATCTGAGGACAATCCTCACCGGTTCTGCGGGGCTTCCGGACCGACTACTTGAAACGTGACGCTGCGATTGTACTGGCGATTCTCCTCATCCGTCTCGGGCCGAAGAGGCGAAGACAAGCCGACACCGGTCGCGCGGAGGGATTGTACCGGAACGCCCAATCGCACCAGCGCACGTACCCCGTTGTTGGCACGCTCCTGGCTGAGCAGCACATTCGTAGCTTCAGGCCCGGAGCTGTCGGCATGGCCAACTACCTCGACAACGACGCTTCCGCCTGGCGGCGTGGTGCGCAGCAATTTCTGAATCACCTGCGCCGTCGCCGCAAGATTCTGCTGCTGACGCGGACTGATTTCCGACTGCGCCAATTCAAACAGGACGATCCGGGATTCCACAGCGGCCTTCAATCGTTTGGGGCTGTTCTCGTCGTTCAGATCTCGATCGTCCACGGCAGTGATTCCCGCAATCAGGGGAGCTCGTTCCTGCATGCTTTTCTTCCACTCGGCCGAAGAATCTCCGGCGGCGTGAAGGACGCCATTCTGCAGGGAGAGAGTCACATCGGCGGGTGGCTGCAGCAACGCGATCGCGCGTTTCAGGACAAGCGAGTCATCCAACGCGTAAAAGGCACTCCAGTGAAACTCAGCCCGGCGCGCATCAAGCTTCCGCTGGTCCAAGAGCGCGACCGGATCTACTGCCAGCGGATCGCGCAGCCCCTGAATGCGGTAGTGACCACGCAATTTCTGAAATGACGTGACCACGATTCCCGGCTGTTGCCTCAAATTCTCGACGTATAGCGCCCATTTATGATTTTGAATTGCCGAGTACCCGAACCACGCTGCCAACAGGACGGCCAGAACGATGACGCAGACAGACAAGTAAGGCCGGGACTTCGCAGGCTTATCGTGCCGGTAGGAAGCCGTCAAACACGCCGCAAGTTCGGGACGGAAGGCCTCGAACGGCGCAGGATTGCCATCGAATTCTTCCAGCTCGCGAGCAAAGCGCCGATGCGCCTCTTCTATTTTTTCCTTCAGCGAAAGGCGCAGCTCCTGAGGCGCCTGCCCTCGAATCACGGCGGCGATAATCGCATGCGGCCCCTGCTCGATCCATACCTGGACCTGGCCCATCTGTAAGCTATCGAGCGAATCGCTCTGCTGCGTGCTGAATGAATCCCGCACGAAATCCCGAATCGCCGAAAGCATGCTCGACACCATGTCCGCATCCTGCGTGACGACGGCCGGATCTACGACGTGTTGCAGGACGAGGCTGGTTTTCAGGTGAATCAGGAAGACCTGCTCGACGCGATACACGAGACTGCGCAGAAGGGCCACTTCGGCGTATGGGCGCCCGATGCGAATGGCCTCGAACCGCCATTGCAGGCCTCGAATTGAAAACGTGCTCTCCAGCACCTGATTGAACGATTCCACAGTCGAGCGGAAAACCTCGGCGACAGAGCGGCGAATCGCCGGCCCCATCACGGGAAAGAGCGCCTCAACCAGGACGTGCGAATCCTTGCGGACGGACTCGCGCACGGCCTCTTCGACGATTGGGGTCAGCGCTCCGCTTAGCTCTTGATCCCCGCCGTGGGCGCGCCGCAATTGAATCGCTTCAGCGACAACCTCGCTAACGTCGCGCGCGCGCTGGTCGGGACTTTCGATGCGTTCGCGGAGAGCTACGATCTCGTGCTGCTCCTCGCTGAGAAGAAGCGAGCGGAGTTCCTGGAGGGCTTTCTCGTCGTCGCTAGGCGAGCCGCCGGAGGAAGGACGGTCGTCGCCGTTAGCGGGCTTTTCGCTCATGTGAGGGGCGGCCATGGCGCATGTGGGCTCGAAACGCTACTCGCACGGGGGATCGCGCGGGTGAGCGCTGCGGCCTATTTTTCGGGAAGATTGAACTCGTTCTTCAAGCGCAAGCCGAATTCCGTGAAAAGGTCGCCGAGACCTTCGCGATCCGCTTTGTCCATGCGCAGCGTTTCGACTTCTGTTTCGAGCAATCGCTTGACCTCGCGCGATTTCTCGGCAATTTCCGAAGTCAGCGCCTTTGATTGCTCCAGGATTCGCGCGCGCAGCTCTGCGGTATCTCCGGTGAGCTGGTCGTCGAGGCTTCCCAGGCGCTTGTCAAACGCCTTCGAAGAATCGCGAAACGTCACTCCCAATTCCTTCACGGATTCGGCGCGCTCGGCCTTCTCCGTCTTCAAGCGCACGCCCAGCGATTCGAGCTCTTTTTGCACGAATGCCTCGAGCGTCTCGAAGCGCTTCTTCATTTCGTCGCGGAGAGACTCGGCGTCCTTGATCAGGCGCTCTTCCAGTCGCCCAAAGCGCTTGTCGTAATCGCGCATCTGCGAGCCGAACAGAATGTCGCGTATCTTGTCTACATTCGCGCCTTCGTGGCCCTCGACCTCGGGATTGGTATTGGAATGAGATTTCGCTGGGGATGCCATTTTCTTGCCTCTCTTCGTATGTGTTTTTCCCAGTTTGGAGACCGCACTTCCGCGCCGCGCTGGCCGTGCCATCGGCGCACGATACTATAAGTGTCGGATGCGGGGCAATTGCTGAATCCTCGGACCGGCTATGCGCGCCTAGACGTCTATGACTCAGCATGTTATGCGCCAAAATGAGGCGCCTTTGGACGACGGCGTGCGCTCTGCGGGGCCTGTTAGAGACAAAAGGATGGCATCAGAACGTATAGTACTCAGGAGTAGAATTGAGGTGGGTGAAACGGGGCGGCCACACTGGCGGTCTTCAGACTGACACGTCTCATTGGAGCATCGCGCTACACGAGTGAACTCGCGTTCACGCGCGACCTACGCCGTTCGTCGGTGACACCTTTTGATCACGCGGGGCGCCCATATCTTTCGGGCTTGTCGATTCTTTGATCGCCGCCATTAATCTGCCGCTTCGCCCACGCGATTAGAGAAACATTGTCGGTAGTGCCGATCTTTTGCCGCATATCGCGCATCATGCGAAGGAATATCGTTGGTTCCATTCGAAGATCGTTACACACCTGCCTGTCGGTCCTTCCACCCGCGAGAGCCCGAAGTATGATTGATTCTTCGCTGGTCAAGGTTGGGTCCAGCCGGAAACCCGGGCCGCGACTGATGCTGATCAGGTTCTGCTCGTGTTTCATCGGTTCACCGATCCTGTCTTTTGGTTCGCCGCCGCATCGAGACGCCCCTCCGCGGGGTTCCCTGCCGCAGTCCCCTCGGGATGTGCCCTAGCTTTCATCGAGTACAATGCCGCGTCTGCCGCGCCCAAAAGGCCGTCTATTGTCCGGCCATCCGTAGGATAAATAGCGGTGCCGAAGCTGACCGACAGCTTTGGCTCCCTGCCATCGTTCGCAAATCTATCGCAAATGCGCTGGGCTACCACGGTGGCCGGAGCTCGCCCGGTCTCGGGCAGGACGAGTGCAAATTCGTCCCCACCGAAACGTGCCGCCGTATCAATATCCCGGCTACAGATGCACAAGACATCGGCCAGCCGGCAAAGCGCCTGACTGCCGACTAAGTGTCCGAACCTGTCATTGATCTGCTTCAGCCCGTCCAGGTCGAGGAACAAGAGCGCGAACTCACGCCCTGTTCGCTCGGAACGCTTGATTTCAGTGTTCACGGTCTCCACCAAATGGCGGTAGTTGGCCAGACCGGTAAGGTGATCCTTGGCCGCTTGCTGACGCAGATGATCCTCAAGCTTGCGCTGTTGGGTGACGTCCTCGACGATGATCTCGTAGCTGCGCGTCTTTCCCTCTTGGGTGACCTCGCGTCCGCTGAGCCTGACGTTCAGCGCCGTGCCATCCTTCCGTTTCCACTCGATCTCCAGAGGATCAACGTGTTCCTGGTCGCTCGACTGACCCAGCAGTTGTGCCCGTTTCGGCGCATTGCAGATGATCTCAGTCGCGAGGTTCACTGCAAGCAGTTCCTCGCGCGATTGAAAACCAAGCATTGTCACCAATGCTTGATTGGCATCCAAGAATTTGCCCTTGATGTTGCAGCGACACATTCCATAGTTGAGATTGCCTACAAGAGCGCGGTAGCGCGCTTCCGAATGGTGTAGCTTTTTTTCCGTTTGATGGCGCTCTTCGCGCAGCTTGCCATCACTGAGGGCGCGACGAATAGCTACGGGAATGTGCCCGACGTGATCCATTTCAACGCAATCGGCAGCGCCTCTTGTAATAAGTTCCGCCTCGGTTTCCGGTTGAATCGTGTCGGTCAGGAAGATGCAGGGAATCTGCCTATCCCTGATCCGCAGGATTTCCAGCACCTGGGGTCCCAGCCAGCGCGGTGACGGGTATTCAGCCAGCACCACGTCGTAGAATTTCAACTTCAGGAACTCCGCGAATTGCTCCGGCCTTACAACAACGTCCGCGCTGACGTTGAAATGCGCCCTCCGAAGCTCCTCCACGCATTGCTCTACTTTCGCGCCATTGCTATGAACGAACAGGATGCGCAAAGGTAGCCTCTTGCTTATCGGTCCGACCGATCCCAAGGGGGGCCCAGCTTGCTTGACGCGATCTCGTGAGGTTGAGGGCATTGATAGTCCAAGGGATTCAGGGGAGACCGCACGTTCGCGAACTGCCGCCAGAACTGGTTCAAAAACAACCAATAAGAACCATAATGGGACAACGTCAGGAGCGTCTGTTCAAAATGGTACACCATGCGTTTACTTATGCCTTTATTGGGCACGTTGTTTCTTCAGACCGAGATTCCGGAGGCCGGCGATCTGGAGCCGGTGTAGCCAAAATGCAGTTGCCGGCCGTAAGCCGGGTGCGGAAGTGTCCCTGAGTGGTGTAGATTCACCCGCGAGCCCTGGGGAGGCCCCCCGGAGCGCCCAGCGGAGGTCATTCATGGATTCATCGTCGAAGATTGCCATCGTCACCGGCGCAGGCAGCGGGATCGGCAAAGCCGTCGCCATTGCTCTTGGACGTGAGAGCTACTCGGTCGTTCTTGCCGGCCGGCGAAAGGAGCCGTTAGATGCGACTGCGCTTGAAATGAAGCCGATCAATTCCCAAACTCTCGTGGTTACAGCGGACGTCAGCGATCCCGCCTCCGTGCGCGAGCTTTTCGCCAGGACTAAAGACGCTTTCGGCCGGCTCGACCTGCTGTTCAACAATGCCGGCACATCCGGCCGCGCCATTCCGCTCGAGGATCTAACGTACGAGCAATGGAAGTCCATTGTCGATACGAATCTGACCGGCACGTTTCTGTGCACGCAGGAAGCAATCAAAATCATGAAGAGCCAGGAGCCGCGCGGTGGCCGCATTATCAACAACGGCTCGATATCCGCGCACAGCCCCCGGCCAAATTCCGCGCCCTACACCGCGTCAAAGCACGGAGTCACCGGCCTCACGAAAGTGACCTCCCTCGACGGACGAAAATACGATATCGCCTGCGGCCAGATTGATATCGGAAATGCGGCAACCAATATGGTGGAGAGAATGAAGAAAGGAGTTCCGCAAGCGAACGGAACGGTCGCAGTCGAGCCCACGATGGATCCCGCGGACGTTGCGCGCGCGGTCGTGTATATGGCGTCTCTGCCTTTGGATGCCAACGTCCAATTCATGACCGTGATGGCAACCAAGATGCCCTTCGTCGGTCGTGGCTAAATCTGTCTGCACAACCAATGGCTGTGATGTAGACTCACCCGTTCGCAGCGACAAACAGGAATCTCCGGGTGACAGCTGTCATGGGAAATCTTCAGAAATCGAATAACTATCCGCGTCCGCTCGAAGGCGTCACGGTGTTGGACATGACTGGAGCGCTGGCAGGACCCTTTGCGACTCTCCTGCTGGCTGGCCTCGGGGCGCGCGTGATCAAGATTGAAAACCCCACGGCCGGGGACTCATGCCGCAGCAACCCTCCCTACCTGGGCAGGAATGGCGCGACGTTGACGCGCCAGAATGAAGACGACGTTTCGATTTCCGCTTTGAATCGCCTGCGCAATAAACTCGGGATTACCCTCAATTTGAAAAATCCCGAAGCGCGGGAAGTGTTCGCCGATCTGGTGAAGCATGCGGATGTGCTCGTCGAAAATTTCAGCCGGGGAACACTGGAACGGCTGGGCGCGGGATACGATCGTGTTCGCGAAATCAATCCCCGCATGATCTACTGCTCGATCACTGGTTTCGGCAGCGCCGGCGATCCCGGGTCCGGCAAGGCAATGGATGCGATCATTCAAGCGCTGAGCGGCGTGATGATGACGTCCGGCAAGCCGGCTGAACCTCCTGTCCGAGTGGGCGTGCCGTTTGCCGATATGTGCGCGCCGCTTTTCGGAGTGATCGGCGTTCTGGCCGCTTTACATCAATCAAAAAGCACGGGAATCGGCCAGCACGTGGATATTTCGATGCTCGGCGCTTTGACAATGATGGTGGCGTGCGAGTCCGTACGACATTCTGGAACGGTGCGGAGTGCCGCAGCGAACCGGGCAAACGGTTCCGCGGCTCGCGCCATTTGGCGTGTATCCAACGAGCGACGGATTCATCGCCCTGTGCGCGCCGACGGACGGGTTTGCTCACTCGCTCTTTGCAGCCATGGAACGGCGGAAATTCGCCAGCGGGCCAGCAATTTGCTACGCGCGACCTGCGCGTAAAGAATTCGGAGGAAATGGACGCGCTGGTCGAGCGTTTCACGCGCTCCATGACAACAGCGGAGGCGATTGCCGCGCTTGATTCGGCGGGAGTGCCGTCGGCGGAAGTCCGCGATCCCGACGCGGCGATGCGCGATCCACAGGTGGTCGCGCGGCGTGAAACAGTGCCACTCGCTCATCCAAAATACGGTCTCGTGGACGATGTGTACGGGATGGGTATGCCGATCAAGTTCTCGGGCGGCACCGCGGAATTCGACCATCCGGCGCCTGCGCTCGGAGAGCATAACGACGCCGTGTATGGCGGGATTTTGGGATATTCTCGCCGAAAAGATCGAAGCGTTGCGGTCGCGAAAAGTGATCTGACACCTTCACGATGCCCGAGGCGAACAGTGCGGCCAAGCGTCTGCGATGCATTACGAAAATCCGATGGCGCAGGCGCTGGAGGCCCATCGCGCCGGCATCCCGGTTGTGGGCCTCACTTCCAATACCGTTCCCTGGGAATTGATTCGCGCGGCCGGACTCTTTCCAGTCGTGCTGCGTCCGCCGCGGCGCGCCACTCCGGCTGCCGACGAATTCATGGAGACAGAATGTTTTTCAGGCGCGAATTCGCCAGATTTTCGAGAGCGCCGTCAGCGGCGAATGGGGTTTTCTCCGCGCCATCATCCTTCCGCGCACGTCCGAGCAGGAATATAAATTCTTCCTCTACCTGCGCGAGGTAGGCCGCGAGGGCTCGCGCGATGGAATGCCGCCGGTCTATCTCTACGACCTGCTGCATTCACGGTCGGCGGAAACGCATGCTTACGGAATCGTCCCGAACCGCAAGAATTGAAACAGCAACTGGAGGGAATCGCTGGTCACCCGATTAGGACACGCGTCTTGCGCGAGGCTGTCGCTGAATCCAACGCGGCTCGCGCAGCAGTTCGCAGCTTGCTAAATCTCCGGCAGGGCGCTCCGCGGCTGAGCGGGACGGAAGCGCTTCCGCTGATTGGCGCATTTTGGTTCATGGGTCGCGCGGAATTTACGATGCTCGCCATGGAAGCTGCCGGAGCTTTCGAGCGACGGAAACTCTGCCCGGGCGGCGCCTTGTTGTTAAAGGCGCTCCGCTCGATCACATTGGGCTACACGCGGCGCTCGAATCGCATGGAGCGATTGTGGTCGCGGAAGACGATTGGTGGGGAACGCGAAGCGTCGGCGCCGATATCAGTCCCGACAGCGATGCTCTTAAGGCGATTTTTGAGCACTACTATCTCGGACGCGCCGAGTCCGCGCGTGTTTCCTCCGAACGCTGCGGATCGCTGGTTCGAATCTCAGTGTGCGCGAGGACGTCGATGGCGTTGTGTTCTATCTTCCGCCGGAGGATTACGTGGCTGGGCTGGGACTATCCGAGGCAGAAGCAATTTCTCGATGGCCTTGGAATTCGCAGCCTCGCCGTGCGCGAGGATGCGGGAGCCGGCGAACTGAGTTTGAAGATCGCGCGAGAGCATCGAACAGTTTGTGCGAGGGAATCGCGCGGAAACGCTAGGGACCATGTCCGAGAAACAATTACAATGCACGGCAAGTGCCGGCGCGTACCAGAAACAATGGTTCGCGCAGCTGCGCCACGATGTTTTCGAGAATCATCGTCCCTACGCGATTCTTCAGGCAGACATGCCATTCGAGATTTTTCATGTCATGGGCCTGCCCGCGGTGAGCAATCAATGGTGGTCCGCGATGATCGCCGCGAAACGCCTGGCACCAAATTATCTCGATGCGATGAACTCGATGGGATTCCATGACGGACTCTGTCGATATTGCAGTCTGTCCATGGCTTGCACGCTGGCGGCAATCCCTGCGAAGCGCCGTGGGGCGGTCTGCCGAAACCCGCGCTGATCTGCCGCGAGGCTTACGTGCGATTGCATCCAGCGGGTCTTCTCCACTTGGGCGGACGCACTTAAGAACGCAGTTCTTTGCGCTGGATAACCCCGGCGCCACGGAGCTGCCGCCGCGCTGGTGGGAACTCAGCCGCTATCGCTGGCGCGAATTATTCGAGGAGCACCGGCTCGATCTGACGGTCGAACAGTTTCGCGCGTCTGATCCGCCGTGCTCGAACGGATCACTGGGCGGAAATTCGATCCGCAGGCTCTGCGTGCGCTGATGGAAGGCGTGAACAGGCAGGAGGAGTATTTCGAGGAAGTCCGCGACCTTATCTGCAATGCGCCGAAAACTCCCGTGCGCATGAACGAACAGATCACCAACGTGATGGCGGCGCAATGGCTCCGCGGCAGCGAATGGGCGATCCAGCATGCGAAAACTTTTCGGGACGAGGTGAAGTCTCGCGTGGAAGCAGGAATCGCCGCATATCCCGGTGAAAAACGGCGGCTCATGTGGGTCGGGGCAGGTCTGTGGCACGACACTGATTTCTACACCGCGTTTGAAGAAAAGTACGGCGCTGTCTTCGTGTGGTCCATGTACCTGGCGTTCGGCCCCGACGGCTATATCCGCTACGGTCTCGACGATCCTCTGCAAGCCCTCGCCAGCCGGACCGTAAGCATGAACGAGCAACTCCACATGCCACCGTGGGCGAATGAGTGGATCGTGGATCAAGCGAAACGGCATCGCATTGACGGAGCGCTGGTGCTCACGCCTCTCGGCACGAAACCTTCGGCTACGGGAAACCGCTTCATCGAGCGCGCTCTGGAGCGAGCGGGCATTCCTGTCCTGCCGGTTTTCACGGACATGGTTGATCCTCGAAACTGGAACGCCGCTGAAATGATCGCGCGCGTGGGCCGATTCATCGAGGAGCGCTTGTGATGGAAGCGCAAACGCCAAACAGGAAATGGGTCGTGCCGTTCGTGGCCACGCTCTTCGGCATGATGGCGCTGCAGATCTCAAGCCTCGGTTTCGCGCCTCTGCTGCCGCGCATTCAAAATGCGTTTGGCATGTCCTACTCCCAGATAGGCCTTTTCACCGGAATGTACGGTCTGCTCGCGATTGTTCTTAGCGTGCCTGCCGGCGTGACGGCGAAGTATTTTGGCGAGAAGCGCGTCCTGATTGTCGGTCTCTTGGTGGTGGCGTTGGGACTTGGCGCGCTAAGCGTAGCCGGCAGTTTCACGGAGGCATTCCTAGGACGCGGACTTTGGATCACGGGCTATCGTTTCGCGTTCGTCTGCGTGCTGACGGCCATCGGGTTGACGTGTCCACCGTCGTTGCGAGGGCGAACGATGGGAGTCCTGGGTGCAATGTCATCCCTCGCGTCTGTGATTGGAGCGCCGTTCGGAAGTTCCATCGGCCAGGCGTTCGGATGGCGCAACGGCATTCGCGCATTCGGCTGCGCGGCAGTTTTGGGCGCAGTGGTCGTCGCGATCTTTTACAAGGATCCCGCCGTGAGCGCGGAACGTGCTGAAGCTCATTCCATCGGCGAAACTCGCGACAGCGCTGCAGGCGCGCCGAGCGCGTTCCGCATGCCAGTGGTGTGGGCGCTGGCGCTGCTCTTCGGACTGGTTGGCATGCCGTCGTTCAGCGTGACCTTCTTCGTCCCATCAGCCGCCGCGTCCATATTCAAACTGGATGCATTATCCGCGTCATGGATTATCAGCAGCGGATATGTCGCCGCAATATTCCTCAACCTTCTTGTCGGGTATCTCATGGACCGGTACAACAAGTGGATCATCATGGGAACGCTGATGACGCTTTTGATTCCGGCGTGCCTGGCGATGACTACGAGCCACCTGCTGGTATTCCGAATCGGAGCTGCATCAATTCTGGGCGTCGGCTTCACTGCGACAAACCAGATATACGGAATTGCAGCCGACGTACTCCGCGGGCGTCAGACCGGCAACGTGATGGGTATCGTAAGTTTGGGCGCCGGCGTTTGCGGTTATCTTGGGCCGCAGATGCTGGGAGCGTTGCGCGATTGGACAGGCGGATTTTCTGCCGGCTGGTACATGATGGCGGGAATCGCTGCCATCAGCGTGATCGAATTCGTGGTCCTCGGCCGATACGGCCAGCGGGAAAAACGGGTCGGAAAATTGTCACTGGCCGGGCGAACACCTTAGCTCAAAGAAAAAATAGTAACGGGTGAGTCTGTAAGCCGGATTCTGTCCGCCGCGTGACCGGCATCCTGATTTACATCAAGATGCTTGAGGCGCACGCAACGCGGCGATCATTCCTCTAGGTCCCGGATCGCTCCGGGACTCAAGCAGCCTACCCGAGGGTCGCAGCGCGTCGCTCTTGCGAGCGAAACGCATACGGGCTGGGCCAGCCCTCCCCTCCTATTTGGCCTTGCTCCACGCGGGGTTTTCCGTGCCCCGGATGTCGCCACCCGGGCGGTGGGCTCTTACTCCACCTTTTCACCCTTACCAAATGCGCTCGACCGAAACAGGCGGGCTTCCGGTTTTTCCGAAAGCCTGCCGCCGAGGTACAAGCGTCACCGGCGGTTTATTTTCTGTGGCACTTTCCGTAGCCGCGTCGCTCGAATTAGCTTTCGCTCATCCCAGGACGCAACCCCCTGGCGTTACCAGGCGCGTTGCCCTGCCGTGGCCGGCTCTTGCGAGTTCACCACGGCTGGAGTCCGGACTTTCCTCCCGTCCCGAAGCTTCGGGACCGGCGATCACCCGACTCACCCGCTAGCCAAATTATACGACGGCGAGCGGAACCCCACAATCGCTTCGACCAATCGCGATTCTTTTGCGGTTCATCTATACTCGGGCAGCTCGGCGGAGCGTATATATCCGGCCGGGTTACGAAGGTGCCCCGCGATGAAGCCACAGCGGCGAATTATCGGATTTGCCCTTCTTCCCGTTGCGCTCGCATATTTTTTCTGGAGTCACCCGCCAAACCCGTGGACCTGGATGCAAACACTAGGTGTCTGCATGATGGTAGTGGGCTTCCCGCTCTGGCTCACGGCGCACATCCAACTCGGCGCATCTTTTGCTGTGGGGGCGCAAGCGCGCGAACTGGTGACGCGAGGCTTGTACGCGAAGATTCGGAGTCCAATATATGTGTTTGGTTCCATCGGCATTGCCGGAACGTTTCTGCTTCTGGGACAACCCTATCTGCTGCTGGTCTTCGCTGTGCTGATCCCGTTGCAGATCTTGCGAGCGCGCAACGAAGCACGGGTATCGAGGAAAAGTTCGGCGAGGATTACCGAAGCTATCGCAGGGGAACCTGGTTCTAGCAAGACGGCCTAGAATTCGCTACTTGGACGAGACGAGCTTGTCGAACTGCGCCTCATCAAGGATGGGAACTTTCAGGGATGTAGCCTTCTCAAATTTGGAACCGGGATCCGAGCCTACGACGACGTAGTTGGTCTTCTTGCTCACCGATGAGCCGGCCTTGCCACCGTGCGCGGCGACGAGCGCTTCGGCCTCTTCGCGTGACCGCTTCGCGAGCGTTCCGGTGAAGACAAACGTCATGCCCGCGAACTTCGCGCTCTTGGGCGCGGCGCGCTCATCCTTCATGTTGACGCCGACGGCGCGCAAGCGATCAATGATCTTGCGATTCGCGGATTCGGCGAAGAATTCGTGCACTCCCTCCGCGATCTTCGGGCCGACTTCCTCGACAGCCACTAACTCTTCATCGCTCGCAGCGCGCAGCTTGTCCATGGAGCCGAAATGCCCCGCGAGAAGCTGCGCCGTGCGTTCGCCGACGAAAGGGATGCCAATGGCGTAAATCAATCGCGCCAGGCTGTTTTTCTTGCTCGCCGCAATCTCGTCCAGCAGGTTCTGCGCGGATTTGTCGGCCATGCGCTCGAGTCCCGCGACTGTTTTGAGATCGAGCTTATAGAGGTCGGCAAAGTCCTCGACGAGATCCTTCTCGATCAGCTGGACGACAATTTTGTCGCCGAGCCCGTCAATGTTCATGGTGTGACGCCCGGCAAAATGCAGAATGGATTCGCGCCGGCGCGCCGGGCAGGCCACGTTTACGCAGCGATACGCGACTTCCTCGTCGGTGTGATAGACACGCGTGCCGCATACCGGGCACCTCGCCGGCATCTCGAACTCTTTTTCTTCGGCTCCGTGTTCCACCACTTTCAACACGTGCGGGATCACTTCTCCGGCGCGCTCGACAAGAACCGTGTCGCCCGCATGAACATTGAGCCTGCGGACTTCGTCGAGATTGTGCAGCGTGGACTTGGTGACGGTGACGCCGCCAATCTGCACCGGCTCGAAAATCGCAAACGGAGTGAGCACGCCGGTGCGGCCAACACTTATGGCGATTTCCTTCAGCAGCGTCGTTTCCTGGCGGGCGGGATATTTATAGGCGATGGCCCAGCGCGGCGCCTTCGACGTGAAACCGAGCTCGTTCTGCAGCGAGATTTCGTTGACCTTGATGACCACGCCGTCAATTTCGTACGGCAGCTTTTCCCGCCTTGTTTCGGACTCGGTTGATATAGCGCTCGACCTGTTCGATGGAGGGCAAATCTGCCAATCGTAGCTGGCCTTGAAAGCATTGTGGTAAGCGCCTCGAGAACCTCCGAATGGCGCTTCTTCGGTATTCGCCCGTCCACGAGGAGGTAGTAGGCAAAAAAATCGAGTTGCCGCGACGCCGTGATTTTCGAATCGAGCATGCGCACCGCGCCGGCCGCCGCGTTCCCTGGGATTCGCAAACCGCTTGCCACCCTGCGCCTCCTGCTGCTCGTTCAATTCATCAAACGCCTTCCGCGTCATGATCGCTTCGCCGCGCACTTCGAAACTCGGCCCGATTCCGGCTTTCTTCAACGAAGCCGCATCGATTGCCAGTGGAATGGAGCGAATCGTCTTGACGTTGGGCGTGACCTCTTCGCCGGTGGTCCCGTCTCCGCGGGTAACGCCGCGCACGAGTTTGCCGCCCCTCGTAAACTAGCGAGAGGCTCAAGCCGTCAAACTTCTGCTCGCAGACATACTCGACCTTTTCGCGTCCTGTCGTCTGGCAAACGCGGCGATTGAATTCGCCTAGCGCCTCGAAGGAAAAGGCGTTGTCGAGGCTCATCATCGGAATTTTGTGGCGAAACTGCTGAAAGCCTTCGCGCGGCGCGCCGCCCACGCGTTGGGTGGGCGAATCAGGCGTGGTCAGCTTTGGATGCGCGGCCTCCAATTCCTTCAGCTGATTCATCAGCCGGTCGAATTGGGAGTCGGAAATCTTCGGATCGTCGAGGACGTAGTATAGGTGTTCGTGGCGCCGAATCTTCTCGCGCAGCGCCTCGATCTCTTTTGCAGCCTTGCTGCTTCCGGGCATGGAAATCTCTCCGGGACTTGGTCCGTCAAAGACCGCCGGTATTATACAATGCGCGCTTGCCCCGAATCTCCGGGACGATCCGATGCCACATGAAATCAAAGACGCGCTGCTGATCTATAACCCCACGAGCGGCCGCAAACGCCGAAAGCCGGTTCGCGGAAATCGAACATGCGGTCCGTATCTTGAAGGACGCGGGCATCACCGCCGAACTCGCGCCCACGACAGGGCCCGGCGCCGCGAGCAAAATCGCGCAACAGGCCGTTGACCAGCGCCGCGGCATGGTGATCGCCTGCGGCGGCGATGGCACGATCAACGAAATCGTTAACGGTTTGGCATGCAGTCAGGTACCGATGGCGCTGCTCCCTGCGGGCACCGCGAACATCCTCGCCAAAGAGCTCGAAATTCCGTGGGATATTCCCCGCGCGGCTAGGCTGATTTCCGGCGGCAACGTCCGGCGAATCGCTCTCGGCATGGCTTTGCCGACGAATGGCAACCACTCTACGGATATTTCGCGCGACGGCCGCTATTTTCTTTCTGTTGCGGGCGCGGGACCCGATGGAGCAATCGTCAACTGCGTGAACCAGGGACTGAAAAAGAACGCGGGAGTGTTCGCGTACTGGGTGGAGGGCGTTCGACAACTCTTTCGCTACAGCTTTCCGGAAATGCGTGTTCATTCGGCTGGACAAGACCGCCAGGCGACGATCATCGTTGCCGGCAGGACCGCGCACTACGGCGGACCATACAAGATTACGACGGAAGCCAGCCTCTTCGAGGATTCGTTTGAGTTCCTGACGAATTCCACGCGCAGCCGCTTCGGCTATATGGCGTGCCTTCCGGCGTTATGGATGGGTACGCTGCGCAAGAGAAATGGCATCGAGACATGGAAGGCGACCGAAGTGATTTGCGAATCCGTTACCAGCGAACCGGTGTACGCTCAAGTGGATGGCGAGCCGGTCGGACCTCTGCCCATGGCGTTTCGGATCGTACCAGACGCGCTTTCGATTGTGACGCCGGCGGCGCAATAGATCGAATTTTCCCTGCAATACAAAATCGTGGAACCTTTCACACATGCGCTGACGTCGCTCGCGCTCGCCCGCGCCGGAGGGAAACGCCTGCCGCGGTTCGGCACGGCCATGATGGTCGTTTCCGGCCTCGCGCCCGATCTCGACTATGCGAGCTACTTCGGCGGCGCGGGCGCGTTCATGCGATTTCATCGCACGGCGCTGCATTCCCTCACCGGCTCGGCGGTATTGGCATGCGTCATTACCGGCGCATTCTGCGTGCTGGACCGCAGAATGCCGCCGAAGAAACAGCAGGCGAAAACAATCGCGCCGCTCGCGTTCGGCGCTGCTTTCGCGGTATGCGCCATCGGTGCTGCTGGCCACATGCTGCTCGATGTCGCGAGTGGAGTGGGAGTGCAGCTGCTCTGGCCCTTTCGCTCGCATTGGTCCGGATGGAACCTGATCACCGATCTCGACCTCTGGGCTCTGCTCCTGCTCATCGTCGGGCTTCTGCTCCCATTGCTCTTTATGCTGGTCAACGAAGAGGTCGGCGAGCGAAAGAAAGGGCCGGGCGGCAGCCGGGCGGCAGTCGTCACGTTGGTGCTGCTCGCGGCGTATTTTGGCGCGCGCGCAAACCTGCACAGCCGGGCGATTGATCTGATCCTTTCGCGCGAATACCACGGCAGAATCGCGCTATCAGCCGCGGCATTTCCCGAATCGTCCGCGCCTTTTTCATGGCGCGGCATCGCCGAGACGGACAATACAATGGAAGAGGTAGACGTTCCGCTAGGACCGGGAGATCAATTCGATTCCGAGCGAAGCGTCAGCCTCTTTAAGCCGGAAGATTCTCCGGCGCTCGCCGCCGGAGAGAAATCATCAGCGGCACAGGAATTCCTCCTGTACGCAAAGGTTCCGTTTGCGAGAGTGCAACCGCTCGAGGCGGGCTATCGGGTGGAAGTGCGCGACCTGCGTTTCGCGGACGATGACGATCTGGCGAACGTGTTCGTGCGCGTGGATTTCAACAGCAGCATGCGGATCACCCACCAAGGATTTTTCTTCGCATCATCGCCAAACGACTGAGTCCGCCAATCCACAGTCAATCCACGACAATCGTCCGAGGTGTTGCACGTGGCTAAGAGCCGCCTGCTTCGTGAACCGAAATGGGTGATGACATCCCCGCGGCCCAATTGCGAAGCGGTTCCAGACGCGTCTGTTGCAAGCCATCGCGATAAAACAAATTATAGGTATCGAACGGAATCAGACGTCCGTCCGGATGCACGATGTGAATGCAGGTCTTCTTCACCGAGCGCACGTCGAACGAATACGCGTCTATAAATTGCACGATCAGCACGCGAAAAATGTTCTTGTACGTCAGATTGGGCGACGTCGCGATGCGCGGCAGGCAGCAGAGCAGATCGCGCAGACTTTGCGCTCCAGACTCGGGCGAGTGGTTGGTCGCAAAAAGCTTGAAGACGCCGTCACGCACGGCCTGATCCTGCTCGTAGAGAATTGTATTGCGGCCTCCGTTGATCAGGACCTCCGGCTCGATCATGCCCGTCAACGGAACAACCTTGCCGTCCAGCTTCAGAGCGTACGCCATCGCGAGGCTGTCCGGATGGCACGGCACGGGAATCACGTCCTCCGGCCGAAATACAGACGTCTGCTCGAGAATTCGGCGGCGAACTTCAGTCAGCGTGAGGCGATCAGTTGCGGGATCGAAGTGCTCGAGTCGCCCGGCGGCCTGGATCGGCTGAAACGTGACGCCGCGCACGCAATCCTGCGTCAGTGCGAAGTCGATGATGCGTCCCACTTCGCCGTCGTTGAGGCCTTTTTTGAGCGTCACTACGAGCGTCGTTGAAATTCCCAGGCGATTCAATCGCTCGAGAGCCTGCTCGCGCACGCGGCGCAGGTCGGCGCCGCGCAATTCCATCAGCGCATTTCGCTCAAATGAGTCGAACTGAAGATATACCTCTCCGTCCGGCAGGGCTTCGGCCAGCCGTTTTGCAAAATCCTCCTCCTGCGCGATCCGGATGCCGTTCGTATTGATCATCAAGTGTCGGATAGGCCGCGCCTTGGCCATTTCCAGGATCTCGAACAAGCCGGGATGCAGCGTGGGTTCCCCTCCGGAAATCTGGACCACGTCAGGCTCGCCTTCATTTCGCACGACGGCGTCGAGCATTTGCTCGATCTGAGCCAGCGAACGAAACTGCTGCCTGTCCGGGCCGCTTTCCGCATAGCAAACGGGGCAGGTGAGATTGCAATAATCGCAAATCTCGATTAGCGATAGGCAGGAATGCTGCTGGTGATCGGAGCACAGCCCGCAGTCGTAGGGGCAGCCCCACTTGACCGGCATGTTGAACACGCGCGGCATTTCCGGCGTCTTGATGAATACTTCGCGGCAGCGGCGATAATAGTCAATATCGTCCGCCATCAGGATTTTCTCGTTGCCGTGCTGTGGGCAGTGCTTCAAAAGGAAAACATTGCCGCCCTCGAATACGATTTTCCCCTCGACTTTGCGATAGCACTCCGAGCAGATCGAGACCGCCACGTCGTAGAAAAGATAGGGCCGAACCCGATCCGTCATCGAAGAACTCCAATCTCGCGCCGAAGCACAAGACAAAAAACTCAACGCAAGAAAATCCTCATGAAGTGCATTTCAAAAAACCGGATGAATATCACGTAGGCTACGACCCCCACGAAGCTTCCCGCGATCAAAGCCATGTCGTCGCCGTCCGCCGGAGCCAGTTGCCCTGCGCGCCACGCATAGACGGTCACGACCACGTGGCCAATCAAGAACAGAGAAGGCCACCCGAAAAGCCCCTGGCGCACGGCGAACATAGCCGAAACATGCAAGAGGGGCAGAAAACCCTCGACAACCATCACGCAACTTGCCGCAAAAGCGACCGCGATTCCGAGACGGTCAAGGCCTCTCCGTGTCCTCGCTAGCGCGAAACCGTAAGGCACTTGCGAAAGGGCATAAGAAATCACAATCAGAATCAGACTGTTCCATGCGTTCGGCCTGGCGAGAAGGACCAGCACACTCGTAGCAATGCTGGCTGCCGGAATCAACATGAAAACTACTAGAACGATCTGGAACTGGCGGAGAATCCTCTGCTCGGGAAGATCCTCAAACGCGAGCCTGCCTGCGCCAACTACCGGTGCTGCAGACTGCATGAGCGAGGGAGGGGCGGGCACCCTCAAAGAATTTACGACCGCACGGGAAATCCCGATTAGCATCAGCACAAAGCCGACGAGTGCCATCGCGAGGCCCGCAAAAAAACCAATCGCCAGGAGCGCTTGCAGGCTTTGGTTGTTGTTACTGCCTCCGCCGAAATTGAATGCGCCCAGAAACCCAGCGCACGACGACAAGCCGATCACGATTCCACTCACCAGGATGATCAGACCCTGCCACCACTTCGGAAATTTCTGCTTTGTTCCGCCAGCCATCATTTCCTTTCTCTTCGCGCGTGAATCGATGAGTTTCGCGAGGAGCTAGTTCACTTGTGGGCCAGTGGCGACGCTTTTCGATAATGCCTAAGCCACCGGCTCCGCCGTCGCGCGCCGCTCCCGAATCCATCTCCAAATATCGCCGCTATAATACGCGAGCATCGCAAGACACGCCCACTGGATGCTTGAAAATCCCGCAATGCGAACCTCCGGCTTCCAGAAGTCAATCGCAAGGCGCCAGCCCATGTACGTCACCATGAACAACTTGAAAATGTCGCCGTTGCGATGTGGACGCTTCATCATTCGCAACAAGAAAAGAAACAGTGCGAACGTAAATGCGGTCTCGTAAAGCTGCGTGGGATGCCGCGGGATGCCGTCTCCGAAATCAACTCCCCACGGCAGAGATGTCGGCGTCCCGTACGTGTCATCCGGCAGCCCGCCAAGAAAACATCCGATGCGCCCGATCGCAAGTCCCAGCGCAATCGGTGCGGCGAACAGATCTCCGGTCGAAGATCTTTCGCCAATTCGCCGCTTTACCCATTCGACGGCAAACAATCCGCCGATCAGTCCTCCCACGATCGTCTTCCCGGACATCAAATAGACGGCATCGTGCCAATGCGTGGCTGTTAGCCCCGGATCCTCGAACCAGAAGAGTATTCGGCTTCCGATCGCTGCGCCGGCAACACCGGCCGTGATGACCGACCATCGCGTCGCCTCAGAAACTGCGTCACCCAGATTTTTTCTGAGCCTGCGGAAAAACAAAAAGCCAAACGTGTAGGCCAAAATCTCGAAGAGCAGGTGAGCCTGGATTGAAAACCGGCCCACATGAACGTAAAGAGGAAAGTGGATGTTGTTCCCCTTGTAATCCCTCGCGCGCGAGTGCCGAGATCATAGCCGAGGCGATACCGGGGCGCAATCACCGGAGGGCGGTTCCCCCCTCAATTGGCCGCAGGCGAATCGCGGTGAAGCAACCGGCCTGCTGCGTACAGCGCCAACAAGACAGCGAGCACGGAGAGTGCGAAGCCGATCCTGTGCGCCATCAGGAAAGGCAGCAGAACATTTCCATATCGCACCGCCAGAATCCCCTCGAGGAAATACCGCAGCCCGCGGCCCAAAAGCAGAGCGAGGACGAACGTCTTCAAGGGCACCTGAAACACGCCTTCAGCAATCACGAATATTTTGAAAGGAAATGGTGGCGGCAAAATACCCGGAATGAAGACGCTCAGGAAAGCGTTGCGCTGCACCCAGCGTTTTGCGGTTTTAGCGGCCTTGCCTGCGCGGCGATGAAAGAACGCCTCGCCTCCCTTTTTTGCGAGCAGGTAAATCCAGATGCAACCGGCGAGCGAGCCGAGCGCGGCCATAGCGCAGTAATAAGGCATTCGCGCCGGCCGCTGAATGGAGAGGTCAATTACCAGCGCGTCCGCGATAAACGGGAGAGTCAGCACCGAGGAATCAAGGAACGTCGCGACGAACAATCCGCCGCCGCCCATCGTAGCGACAAGCACGGCCAGCCAAAGGGGCAGCTTGATCTGTTGCATGTCGCGGGGAATCCTCGATGAAACCGGCCGATTGTAGCAGAGTTTGTTCCGCTGCCCTGGAACGCGCCCGCCGCTAAATTGCTCAATCGCACCCGGTCGGATAGAATTCGTGCTTGAGCAATTCTCCCCAGAGAGTGCCACTCCTCGCCGGCCTTAATGAACGCCAGAGCGAAGCCGTGCTCACGACCGAAGGACCGCTGCTCGTCCTCGCGGGCGCCGGAACCGGCAAGACGCGCGTGATCACCTATCGCGTCGCGCATTTGATCGAGCAGGGAGTGCCGCCGAGTTCGATCCTCGCCGTTACGTTCACCAACAAAGCCGCGGGCGTGATGAAAGAGCGCATCAGCGAACTTCTGCGCGCCAGCGGCCGCAGCGCGTTCGACATATGGGTCTCCACGTTTCATTCCTTCTGCGCGCGTCTGCTGCGGCGCGAATCGCAACACCTCGGGTCTTCCGCGCGATTTCGCGATCTACGATGACGACGATCAAACCGCGGCCGTAAAGCGCGCCCTCGTTCAGCTCGGCTTGTCCACGGAGGATTACCCGCCGCGGAGTATTCGCTCGCAGATCAGCCACGCGAAAAATCACGGAATCACTCCGGACGAGATGGAATCGCAGGCCGGCCAGATGCGCGATCCGGGACGCCAGGACGCCGCCAAGGTGTTCCGCGCCTACAACGAAATCCTGCGCAAGGCCGCGGCACTCGATTTCGACGACCTGCTGCTGCGCGCCGTCGAATTGCTGCGCGATCATGCCGACGTGCGCGCGCGATGGAGCGCGCAATTCCAATATTTGATGGTGGATGAATTCCAGGATACGAATCGCGCACAAGAAGAGCTGGTTCGCCTGCTAGCGGGCGCGCGGAAGAATGTCTGCGTGGTCGGCGACGAAGATCAATCCATCTACGGATGGCGCGGGGCGCGCGCGGGAAACCTGAAGCGCTTCACCGAGGATTTTTCCGGCGCGAAGATCATCCGCCTCGAGGAAAACTACCGCTCGACGCAAACGATTCTCGATGCCGCCGCGGCCGTCGTGAAGAACAATTCCGACCGGCTCGGCAAGACGCTCCAGGCGACGCTTGGCGCGGGCGACCGGCTGCGCTTCTTCGAAGCGCCCGATTCCGTGGCGGAAGCGGAATTCATTTGCGAGGAGCTTTCCTCGGTCGTGCGCAACGACTCCGATGCGCGCGTCGCCGTTCTCTACCGCACCGGCGCTCAATCCCGCTCGTTTGAGGAGGTCTTGCGGCGATTGGGCATCCGGTACCGCGTGGTCGGCGGATTCAGTTTTTACGAGCGCGCCGAAGTTCGCAACGCCCTCGCCTACGTGCGGCTGATTTTCCATCCCGAAGATGACGTCGCGCTGCTGCGCGTTCTGAATGTGCCCCCGCGCGGTATTGGCGCCACCACTGTCGCTGGTCTCGAAGCGCGCGCCAAAGAAACCAGCAAATCACTCTGGGACACAATTCGCGCGGGCGAATTCTCGACCGGCAAGAAAATTGCCGGCGCACTGAATTACTTCCGCAAATTGATCGAAACGCTGCAGGAGGAATGCCGCGAATTGCCGCCTGCGTCATTGATCGAGCGTGTTCTCGGTCGCACCGGTTTTCTCAACTGGATCGAGCAGCAGGACAATCTCGAGCATACCTCGCGCGCAGAAAACCTCCGGGAGCTTTCCAACGCGATGGCGGAAGCAACCGAGCAGGGGCAGACGCTGGAAGATGTGCTTGACCATGCCGCGCTCGTCAGCGACGCCGATCAATACCAGGAAGACGTTGCCGTCTCACTGATGACGCTGCATAGCGCCAAAGGCCTCGAGTTTGACGCCGTATTTCTCGCGGGCCTCGAAGAAGGAGTTCTGCCCCACGGCCGCTCGCTCGACACTCCCGGCGAAGTCGAGGAGGAACGGCGGCTTTTCTATGTCGGCATGACGCGCGCGAAGCGTTCGCTCGTGCTCTCCCGCGCAATCTATCGCCGCAGCTATGGTGAAGAGAGGCTGCGCGCTTCCCTGCCCTCGCGCTTTCTTTCCGAGATTCCGCGCGAGCTGATCGAAGCCGCCGCCGGTTCGCAGTCGGAGCCGGGTGAAACGCGCCGCTACGAGGCCGATCCGGAGTTTTCGGAGGGCTATGGCTACCGTCGCACGCGCACTCCCTACGGGCGTCCGGCGCCGAAATCACGCGCGTCCAAAGATCCGCTCATCGGCACGCGAGTCCGGCACTTGAAGTTCGGCATAGGCACGATTATCGAAGTGGAAGGCGACGGCGAAGACCGCAGAATCACCGTCAGCTTCCAGGATTTCGGCCCCAAGAAATTGCTCGAACGCTACGCGAATCTGCAACTTGCCTGAATTTACTGAAAGCCACGCTTGTCCCTACGGACAGGTTGCGCGGAAGGGTCTGCCAAGGTAGAGTTTTCTTCGGTCGCACCGGGAAGGTGGCGATTGGGCTCACAGCTGTTCCGAACCAAGAACATCGATCAGCTCATTTCCGACGCCGACAGGCCCGAAAAGCGCCTGAAGAAGTCGCTCGGCTGGCTGAGCCTAACCTCGCTCGGCATCGGCGCGGTCATCGGTTCTGGAATTTTCACCGTCGTCGGGACAGCAATTGCCGGCGAGAAGATGCAGTTCAGCTCGGTCTTCAACTCCACCGTAATTGAATACCTGATCTACCGGTCCGCGTCCTTTGGCAGGCCCGGCGCGGGACCCGCAATCGCACTCTCGTTCGCCCTGGTGGGCATCGTATGCTGCTTCGCCGCTCTCTGCTACGCAGAGCTGGCGGCAATGATTCCCATCGCGGGCAGCGCTTACACGTACACCTACGCGACAATGGGCGAACTCATCGCCTGGATCATCGGCTGGGATTTGATCCTGGAATATGCCGTCTCAAATATGGCCGTAAGCGTAGGGTTCTCGGCGCATATGGTGGACCTGTTCGATTGGTTTGGCTGGCACCCGGATTTGCGCTGGATCACGCCCGCCTATCTGCCGTCGGGCCTTACCGATCTGCAGGGAAACACGCTCTACAATCCCGGCTGGCACTTCGGATTCAACTGGCCTGCGTTTGTCATCGTCATGCTGCTCACGGTGGTTCTGGTGCGCGGAATCAGGGAATCGGCGCGCACGAACAACGTGATGGTGCTGATGAAAATCCTCGCGATTCTCATCTTCATCGGATTCGCGGCACGCTATATTCACCCGGCGAACTGGCATCCGTACGCGCCCAACGGCTGGCCGGGCATCCTTACCGGCGGCTCGATCATTTTCTTCACCTACATCGGCTTCGATTCGGTTTCAACTGCTGCCGAGGAATGCAAGAACCCGCAGCGCGACCTGCCGATCGGAATCATCACCACGCTCGTGATTTGCACGGCGCTCTATATCGGCGTCGTCGTGGTTCTTACGGGAATCGTGCCGTGGCAAACATTGGTTGATGACGCCGCGCCGGTCGTGAATACGATGAAGCGGCTGCATTTTGGCAACATCCGCCTGGTGGTCCTGATCGGCGCGCTGATGGGCATGATCTCTTCGCTGCTGGTGTTTCAGCTGGGACAGGCCCGCGTGTGGTTTGCGATGTCCCGCGACGGCTTGCTGCCAGCCATTTTCAGCCGGGTCCACCCCATCTTCCGCACGCCGGACTTTTCCACGTGGGTTGCTGGATTTGTAGTCGGCATTCCCGCAGGTCTGCTCGACATTGGCACGCTCGCGGACCTCTCGAATATCGGAACTCTCTTTGCCTTTGCACTGGTTGCCGGCGGCGTGCTGATACTGCGTTATCGCCAGCCGAACCGCCAACGGCCCTTCCGCGCTCCCGGTGGGTTGCTCGCGCCCATCGTGACGATTCTTTCCTGCCTGTTGCTGATGATGGGACTTACCGTGACGAACTGGATCCGCTTCTTCGTCTGGCTGGTGATCGGATTATGTGTGTATTACTTCTACAGCCGCAAACATAGCCAGCTTTCGAACGCGAACCTGGACGCAGCCGCGAAGGCAGGTTCCCGCTAATGCGCCGCTGGACGCACGAATTCACGCGGCGAGCACTTCGCGCTGTACCCGTGCTTTTCGTGACGATTCTATTTCTGGCGCTTCCTTCCTCGTTCGGCTGGGGCGAGAACGCCGGGCGCATGATTGTGGATAAGGCCGTGGATACGCTGCCGGTCGAGATGCAGTCGTTCTTCCAGGCCAATCGCTCGTTTCTGATGCAACATGTGACCGACCCTCTCCAATCCGAGGCGCGGACCCCGGCGGAGCAGCCGAAGGGCTTCATCCAGCTGGATCACTACGGGCCGTTTCCGTTCACCGCGCTGCCTCGTACTTACACTGCGGCCGTTGCGAAATATGGACGCAGGTCGCTCGATGCGCACGGCGTGCTTCCCTGGCAGATCGGGCTCTACAGCAAGAAATTGACCGATGCGTTTCGCGCCCACAACTGGGACGATACTAAGACGTCCGCTGCTCTTCTTGCTCACTACGTCGCCGCCGCGCACGATCCGTTCAAATCCACGGTGGATAGCGCTGGACTACTCTCGAATCAAGAGGGCGTGAATGAACGGTTTGGCGTTGGCCTGGTGGACCGCTATCAGAGCTTCTTCTTCATGAAGCCGAACGAGGCCGCTTTCATCCGCGATCCCACCGATCACGCATTTGAGATATCGCTCGACGCACACTCCTGGCTCGAAAATATTCTTCTCGCCGATCGTCGTTCTCACGAGGGGCTTTCGGGTTACACCAGCGAATATTACGATCGCTTCTACGCCCAGGCGGGAGCGGTCCTGATCCGCCAGCTTTCCGATGCTTCGACCGATGTCGGATCCTATTGGATGACGGCTTGGATCAACGCCGGACGCCCGCAATTGCCGGGCAATTAAATTAACGTGGCGACTCAAACTACGCGGCAACCAACGGTTCTCGACGCCCTTCCCAAGGCGGAACTGCATCTCCACCTTGAAGGCTCGATCCGTCCCGAAACCGCGGTGGAGCTCGCCGGACGCCATGACGTAAAGCTCACGGTGGAAGACGTAGCCGCGCGATACAACTATTCCAACTTTGCCGGGTTCATCGAGGCTTTCAAGTGGGTCACGTCCTTCTTGCGCGATCCGGAAGATTACGCCCTCATCACCCGGAAGCTTCTGGAAGAACTAGTTCGGCAAAACGTCGTTTACGCCGAGATCACGATCTCCGTCGGCGTGATGTTACGGCGCATGCAAAATGTGGAGGCGAATTTCACGGCCATCCGCGAGGCATCCGAAGGTGTCCTGTTCAGACGTCTTCGCACCGGGTGGATTGTGGACGCCGCGCGCCAATTCGGCCCCGAAGCCGCCATGGAAGTGGCCCGCTGTGCAGCCAAGCTGCATCACTCGGGCGTGATCGCTTTCGGAATGGGCGGCGACGAACTCGCTTTCCCCGCCGTGAACTTTCGCCCGGCGTTCGATTTGGCGCGCAGCGAAGGATTGCGCATCGTTTGCCACGCCGGCGAAATCGGCGGACCCGAATCGGTTCGCGAAGCGGTCGAGATACTCGGCGCGGAGCGCGTTGGCCACGGAATCGGCGTGATGCATGATCCCGCCCTCGTCGGATCGCTGGCCACGCGGCGCGTCGTGCTCGAAAATTGCTTGTCGAGCAATCTGTGCACGGGCGCCCTTGCGAAGCAGACCAGAAATCCAAACGCCTCTCTCGCGGACCACCCTCTTGCAAAGCTGATCGCCCAGGGATTGATCATCACGCTTTCTACCGACGATCCCGCGATGTTCCATACGGATTTATTAACCGAGTACTCGCACGCTGCTTCGCTCGGCCTATCCAATAGCCAGCTCCTGCAGCTTGCCGAGCAGAGCTTCAACGCGTCGTTCCTGCCGCCCATCGAGAAACGCCAATTGCTCGAGGACTTTCGCGCGGCGGCAAAATCGGCGGGCCTGCTATAATCGCTCGCGGCACACGGGAAGGAAAATGAAAGCACACGTCTGGGTCATGCTGAAATCCACCGTCCTCGATCCTCAGGGGCAAACCATTCATCGCGCGCTATCGTCCCTCGGCCACGCGAAAGTCCAGGGCGTGCGCCAGGGAAAGTTTTTCGTTCTGGAGTTGGACGGCCTGAGCCGCGCTGAAGCGCAGAGCGAGGTGGAACGCATCGCGAAAGACGTCCTCACGAATCCCGTCATCGAAGAATTCCGCTTCGAAGTCCTCGATTGATCCGCGCTGTTCCTGCACGAGAATTGGTTGCAGACTTCTTGCGCCCTCTGGTATAGATGCGACGCACTCGATCAGCCGTGGGGGGAATACATGCGCAGAAACCTGTTCGCCGTCGCTGCTGTGTCCGTGACTTTGTTGATTGCCGGAAGCTTCACCGCGCACTTGCGCGCGGTGCACGCAGCGAGTCCTGCGAAAACCGCCTGCGACCAGGCGTGCCTGAGCGGCTTCGTGGACCAATACCTCGCGGCGCTGCTGATACATGATCCCTCGGGACTGCCGGTTGCCACGGACGCAAAATTGACGGAGAACACCAAACCCACGCCTCTCGGCGAAGGCGTTTGGAAGACGCTCAAGTACATCAAGTTTCGCGGCGAGACGGTCTCGGATCCCAGTACCGGTCAAGTCACCTACTGGGGAGCAATCGAAGAGGATCATGTGTCGTTGCTGATGCTTCGCCTCAAAATCGTCAGCGGCAAGATCGAGGAAGCGGAGACAATTGTCGCGCACGGCTCGGCGCCCGATGCGCCGCGCACCGGTTTCGAAGTGATGCCTGACCTGCAGCTTCTCGCGGCGATCAAACCGTTCCTGGAGAGTGACGTTTCCAGGCGCGCCTCCCGGGCACAACTCATCGCCGCAGCAAACGCCTATTTCGACGGCATCGAGCATCAGCCCGGCCACGTTCCCTTCGCGCCGGATGCAACCGCATTGAAAATGGCCAACTAACCACCAACAATCCGACCAATTCCGAGGGGCTGCCTCCGCTCGGATGCCAGGAGCAGTTTCAAGCGAAGCTTTTCACTTACGTGCCGCGGGTTCGCGACCGCCGGTTCCCTGTTGTTGACCAGGAGCGCGGGTTGGTCGTCGCCCAGGTCGTCTTCGATATTCCCGGCAGCAAGATGTGGGTCAGAGACGGCAAGGAGATCCCCGCTCCGCCAGCCGTCGCCAACCCTCGTAACAACATCCTCAACGAGCTATTCAAAGTGGATCATGGCCAGATTCAGATGATCCAGGCATTCATGCTTCCCAACGAGCCTTACGGAACCCCGACCGGCTGGAACTAGCCTGCGCCAGCTGTCTCCCCCATTTCTCCCATTATCCCGCGGTAACAGCACTAACTCGCCGCCATCGAGTCGCTGGACGATTGTGCTAGCATAGTTGAGTTGCCGGTGGCGGACCCCTCCGCTGCTGCAAACCCGGAGATACGCGCTATGTGTGGAATTGTCGGTTATATCGGGGCAAAACGCGTTGTTCCGCTGATCCTGGATGGCCTGCGGCGGCTCGAATATCGCGGCTATGACTCCGCCGGGATCGCCGTCGTCTGCGACAATGGCAAGCTCGACATTCGCCGCGCACCCGGCAAGCTGCGCAATCTCGAAGAATCCATCCGCGTCACTCCGTTGGACGGCGTGTACGGCATCGGCCACACACGCTGGGCCACGCACGGACGCCCCACCGAGGAAAATGCCCATCCGCATCGCGACTGTAAGGGCGAAATCGTCGTCGTGCACAACGGCATAATTGAGAATTATATTGACCTGAAAAGGCAGCTCGTCGCCGAAGGCCACAAATTCGTCACCGAAACCGACACGGAAATCATCGCCCATCTGATTGAGAAATTCTCGAAGGACGCGTCACTGGAGGAGGCTGTCCTTCGCGCCGTTAAGGCCATGACGGGCGCCTACGCGCTGGTGGCTCTCTCGACCAAGGATCCCAACAAAATCGTCGCCGCGCGCTTAGGACCACCAATTGTGATTGGCCTCGGAGACAAGGAATTCTTCGTCGCGAGCGATATTCCAGCGATCCTCGCGCACACGCGCAGCGTTTTCTTCCTCGGCGATGGCGAGATGGCCGTCCTCACGCCGCAGGGGGTAAAACTGTTCGATTTCGAAAGCCGCCCCATCAGCCGCCCGGCCCAGCACATCACCTGGGACCCGATCATGGCCGAGAAGGGTGGTTTCAAGCATTTCATGCAGAAGGAAATTTTCGAGCAGCCGCGCGCCGTCCGCGACACGCTCCTCGGGCGGATTTCGCAGGAAACCGGGAAAGTCTTCCTCGACGAGATGGACATTACCGAGGAAGAGTTCCGAAATTTCCGCGACGTAAAAATCGTCGCCTGCGGCACGAGCTGGCACGCAGGGCTCGCCGGAAAATTCATGATCGAGCGGCTGGCGCAGGTGCCGGTCGAAGTGGATTACGGCAGCGAATTCCGCTATCGCGATCCCATTCTCGACAAGCACAGCCTGATCGTCGCCATCAGCCAGTCCGGTGAGACGGCGGACACGCTCGCGGCCGAGCGCGAGGCTCGGCAAAAAGGCGCAAAGGTCCTTTCCATTTGCAATGTGGTCGGCTCGATGCTGACGCGCGAATCCAGCGGCACTATTTATACGCATGCCGGCCCGGAAATCGGCGTCGCCTCCACAAAAGCCTTTACCGGCCAGCTGACTGCGCTTCTGCTCACGGCGCTTCATCTCGGCCAGGTGCGCGGAAAACTCGGCGCCGCTCAATCCAAGCTTCTGATGCAGGAACTCACGCGCATCCCGCATAAGATCGAGGCCATTTTGCAGCGTGACGCCGCGATCGAAGAACTCGCGCGGCAGTTCTTCCGCTACACCGATTTTCTGTATCTTGGCCGCGGAATCCACTACCCCATTGCTCTGGAAGGCGCGCTCAAGCTGAAGGAAATCTCCTACATCCACGCCGAAGGTTATCCCGCCGGCGAAATGAAGCACGGTCCGAACGCACTGATCGACGAAAACCTGCCGGTTGTAATGATCGCCACGCGCGACGAATCTGATCCCGCTTCGATGATGCGCTACGAGAAAACCGTTTCAAACTTGCAGGAAGTAAAGGCCCGCGACGGCATCGTGATCGCCGTCGTCACAGAGGGCGACCAGCTGGCGCGCGCGGCTGCCGATCACGTCATCGAAATTCCCATGGCGCCCGAATTGATCGCGCCAATTCTCGAAATCGTTCCCCTGCAGATGCTGGCGTACCACATCGCCGTGCGCCGCGGTTGCGACGTGGATCAGCCGCGCAACCTCGCTAAATCCGTCACCGTCGAATAGCCTACTCAATCCGCCGCCGGCCGTATAAAATGCCCGCCATGCGGACCTGCTTTTCTTCGCGGAACCTCCTTGCGTCACTTCTCGTGGCGCTCTCTGCTCTGCTTTTTTCTGGGCTGATTCACGCCGGCCAGGAGCCGCAATTCCACCTTGCAGCCGTGAACTTCCCCGGCCTTAGCCGGTATTCGAAAACGCAGGCGACCCTGGAGAGCGGGATCCGGATCGGTGACACGATCCGCGTCACGCAACTCCAGGACGCGGCAAACCGCTTGTCGCAATCGGGCGCTTTCGACAGACTTTCGTTCCGCTACGTCACGCGTGGGAACGAACTCACCGCCGAATTCCAAGTCACGGAAACGACAAATATCGTGTCCTGCGTCTTCGACAATTTCGTCTGGTTTTCCGGGGCGGAACTCGATAAAACACTTCGCGACCACGTCCCCTTCTACGACGGGGCAATCCCGGGAAAGGGCGCCACGCTGGACGAAACCGCCAGCGCGCTGCAAGGTCTGCTGCGCGCAAAGGGGATTGACGGCACGGTTGAACAAATTCCCTACTACGAAAAAGTGGGCGGGCCAATCACCGGCTTCTCGTTCCACGTAAATGGAGTGTCCATGCCTGTTCGCCACATCCATTTTCCTGGTACAGCTGTTGTCACCGAAGCGGAACTTGTTTCAGCTTCCCAGGCGATCGGGAAAGACTACTCGGCGTTGGACATGAAGATCATCGGATCGGGCACGTTGCTTCCGATCTATCATCGGAAAGGCTATTTGAAAGCGTCTTTCGATCCGCCTCAGGCGGCGGTGGATGGAAACGATCACACCGAAGCCGCCCTTCAAGTCTCGGTCACAATGCCGGTCAGCGAAGGCGTGCAATATTCGCTGGCCAGGGCTGCCTGGACCGGAAATCACCAGTTTTCTCCAGACGACTTGAACGGTCTCCTGGGACTGAAGCCGCAAGAAGTGGCTGATCAGGATAAGTTCGATGCCGGGCTTCGCGCCGTGAAGATCGCTTATGCGAAACGGGGCTGTATTGACGCCACCATGCTGCCCGCTGTTACGCTAAATGACGATACTCGACTTGCGAGCTACGACATTGCGATCGACGAAGGCATCCAATACCACATGGGGCAGTTACATATCTCGGGCATCCCCGACCGGCAGGTAGGCAATCTCGTCAAGAAGTGGCAGATCAAACCCGGTGCGCTATACGATGCGACCTATCCGTCTGACTTCGTGGAGAAAATTGCGTTGCCAGAGCTTACCGCGGCTGGAATTCTCACGAGACGCTTCGAGATTAGTCCGCAGCGCGACCAGCAGAGTGGAACAATTGACCTTTCGATTACATTCCGCTAGTTCGCGGATATTGCTCGCGGCAGGAACGGCCCTGCTCTGCGCATTATTCATGACTCCTCAGGCGCTCGCCCAGGATTCCGACGTGTCCGGCAACGCGAAGCTCGCCTCCGTCAAAATTACAGGCTCGGCAAGGTATCGTTCCGACCTGATCGCGCCCGAGACCGGGCTTTCTCCGGGCGCGACGATAAACAAGGGCGACCTGCAGCGCGGCGCGGATCGCCTGGCGCAGCTCGGCCTCTTCGCCAGCGTGCAATACCGATTCGCCACCGAGGATACGGGCGTTCGCGCCGAATACCAGGTCACGGACGCACCGACGCTACCTGTTTGGTTCGACAATTTCCCCTGGTTTACAGACGACGAGCTGACCGCCTCGCTGAAAAAGGAGGTTCCGCTCTTCGACGGCACCGCGCCCGAACGCGGCAGCCTGCTCAATGAAATGTCGAGCGCGCTCGAATTGCTGCTCCAAACGCGCGGCGTGAATTCGAGCGTCTCGAGCGCCGTTACCACTGCTCCGGTCACCGACGCGCGCGTCATGCAGTTTCACGTCGAGCACGCCGGCGTGAATATCGCGAGTGTCGAATTCAGCGACCCGCTCGCGCAAAGCGACCGCGGCGTTCAACAGCGCCTCGGCGACGTCGTCGGGCAGCAGTTTTCCCGCACTCTCGTTGAGCTCTTCGAATTCGAGCAAGTTCGCCCCATATATCTTTCGCACGCGTTTCTCCACGTGCGCTTCGGCTCGCCGGTCCCGCGAATCACCGGCAGCGGCGGTAGCGCGCGAGTCACCGTCGCAGCGCCCATCGAGCCTGGACCGGCGTTCGCGTGGGGTGGAGTTGTATGGAGTGGAAACGCCAGCATTGCCTCGGCCGTACTCAACGGGATTATCGCGTTCAAACCCGGCGACCCGGCGGACGGGATGAAGTTGGAAGCCATGTGGGACGCCGTGCGCGGCGAATACGCCCGGCGCGGATATCTCGATGCGAACTTAACCGCCGCGCCGCAGTTTGACGACACCGCGAAGCGCGTCACCTACAACGTTTCCATCACTGAAGGTCCCGCGTACCACATGGGCAAGCTCATCCTCACGGGACTCTCGATCGAGGGCGAGCGCCGCATCCGCGCCGCGTGGGGAATTGCCGAAGGGGCGATATTCAACAAGGATATCTACCTGCAGTTCATCAACACGGGAATCAAGGAGGCGTTCACTGGCCTGCCTTTTCATTACGAAAAGGTCGGGCGCTTCCTCCAGGAAGACACAAAGAACGGAACCGTGGACGTCTTGCTGGATTTTCAATAGTCATTCCGGGCGCGCAGGGGCTTCTTCACTCGCTCTGTCGTGAATCTTAAGCCTTCTCTGGGCTCTCTGTGCCTTCTCCGTGTCCTCTGTGGTAAGTTTTGCGCCTTTTCACTTTCGCTCTGTCCGCTTCGCACATCCAAACAACACCCCCTCCTTCAACCGCGGAACATTCCTTCACGTAGTCTCGTATAACTATGATAGGAAGGCTGCGGGCAATTCGAAGCCGCCTCCTACACGAGCAACCATGGCGCAATCGAGACGACAGATCACGCTGGCGACATTAACC
Organism: uncultured Acidobacteriota bacterium; assembly: GCA_963818605.1. Lineage (GTDB taxonomy): Bacteria > Acidobacteriota > Terriglobia > Acidiferrales > UBA7541 > Palsa-295. Next base: position 28,693 of record CAWFSW010000011.1, on the reverse strand, counting down.
GCAACCCTTCTGGCGACCGCATTCCTGGCAGGATGCGGTCCGGAATCGAGCGCCGTCGGGACTGTCGACCGCACGCTTTACAGTCAGCGGCCCCGTCCAGCTGGAGCTAGAAAACGGCAGCGGCAATTCTCGCGTCACGGTTGGCTCGCCCGGCGAAGTTCGCATCCACGCTGAATTCCGAGTGCAGACTTGGCCCTGGGAAAACCCGGATCGTACTCTGAAGGGTCTTGTTGCCAATCCTCCGTTCTCTCAGGAGGGCAGCTTGATTCGGATCGGCCATTCCGGCTGGGACATGAATATGGTTTCTGCTGACTACTCCATCACCGTCCCTCCTGATACGCAGATGCGTGGCATGACTGGCTCCGGAAATCTGGACGTGAGCGGAATCGCCGGCCCTGCTAACTTCGTGGTCGGTTCTGGAAATATTTCAGCGACGGCTATCACGAACGACGCTCACGCGGTAGCGGGCAGCGGAAACGTCACCTTCACCGATTCACGCGGCCGAATTGATGTGACCGCCGGCTCCGGCAATGTGGTGGTTCGCGGCGCAAAGGACGAAGTCCGCGTTCGCACCGGCTCCGGCAACATTCGCGTTGAACAGCCCGGTGCGAATGTCGAAGCTGGCGCCGGCAGCGGCGATATCGAATTACGGGGCGCGACAGCGGACGTCCGCTTGCATACCGGCTCCGGCGAAATCAGCGTAGATGGCAACCCAGCCCCGGCGACTTACTGGGATATTCGCGCCAGCTCCGGCGATGTGGAACTGCACGTTCCATCCAGCGCCAGTTTCAGATTCTACGCACGCAGCAGCTCGGGCGGAATCGACGTCACGGTTCCCTCGGTCACCGAAGGAACTCCCGGGAAACACGATTTTGAGGCGCGCGTCGGCGACGGCAAAGCCCGCGTCGAGGTCGAAACTTCTTCGGGCAGTATTTCCGTGCACTAGGGCGGAGAGCGGCGATTCCGCGCATCCCCCGCCAGATTCCCGCGATAGAATGGGTTTCCAATGCGCCTGACTTGCCTCTCGCTTTGCGCAAGCATTCTTCTGACTTCGAGCTTCCCTGCCAGGGCGCAGGAATCGAATTCCACGCCGCCGCCTTCGAAGAAATCCTCCGACTCTTCCGCTAAGAAAGCTCCCGATCCCGAAGCCGAACTGCAAAAAGCCCTCGCGAATGCGGGAAACGACAGCGCCGCGATGATCAAGAATCTGAAGGAGTATCTCCGGGAATTTCCCGACGCCCCGCGAAGAACGGCCGTTTATCGGGCACTGGTAGAAGCCTGCGAGCAGACTCACGACACAGCCTGCGCGCTCGATTACGCCGAACATTTGATCGTCACTCGCCCGGACGACTCGCAGATGATGTTGGTCGCCGTCAACCTGCTTGAGCAGCGCGGCGACGAAGCCAGCCTCACGCGCGCCGCCGGCTACGTGACGCGCGTTCTCGACCGCGTGGAAAAAGCTTTGCCGGACGAACGGCCCGCGCGCGAATCCATCGCCGAATGGCAGGACGGCCAGTCCCAGCTTCGAACTGCGCTCTACTTCGTCCGCGGCCAGGTCGAAATTTCCCAACGCAACTACGATGCCGCGGTCAAAGACCTGCAAACGAGCAATTCCATTCACGCGAATGCCCTCGCCGCCAAAACTCTTGGCGAAGTGGCCGAGACGCGTGGCGACCCCTCCGCCGCAATTGATGAATATGTTCAAGCATTCACGCTGCCGGAAAGCGGCCCGGCGGGAACCGTGAACCGCCGCGACATCCTCCGGGAGCTCAGAAACGACTGGCGGCAGGTCCACGGCAGCGAGCAGGGTTTGGGCGACGCGATTCTCGCCGCGTATGATCGCGCTTCGTTGCCTTCGTCCGACAACGACCCACTGCTGCAACAGCCACGACAGCGACCGCAGCGTCAGCCCGCAATAAAGACGCGAAGGACGCTTTCTCGTTTGTCGTGCGGCGTCTCGACGGACAGCCCGTTCCCGCTCACTTCGCTGAAGGGAAAAATCGTCGTACTCAGTTTCTGGGCCACGTGGTGCGCGCCGTGCCGGGAGCTCGAGCCGATGTTCAACACCGTGGCACGCACCTACGCAGGAAATTCCGATGTGGTCTTTTTTGCCGTCAGCGCGGACGACGACGAAACGCAGGTTCCGGCATTCGTCGCTCGCGAAAAGTGGGACGTTCCGGTTATCTATTCGGACGGCCTCGATGCGTTCATGAAGGCGGACACTTTGCCAACTGTCGTGGTCCTTGGGCGCACCGGCGAAGTCGTGTATCGAACCGGCGGTCTCCCGCGCGACGCCTTTGCCGATTCCCTCACCGCCGCGATTCAGGCCGCGCTCGCCACCGCGCGCTAGAAATCGTCTCACAAATAGCTTTTTTAGGGGGTCGGAGCTTCAGCTCCGACAAAAAGGCGCAAGAACACTGGGCTTTAGCCCCTGAAAAACCGCCCTTCCGGCGCCCACCGATCTACGAGATGGCTTGTAGTCTCAGGTAGCTCGGGCCCTTAGAGCTGCCGCATCGCGGGCCGCCAGAATTGTGCCCACGTGAATGCTCACCGTATCCGCCACGCGCCGCGCATAGCCGCCCGCCAAAGCAATTGCCACCGGAGTAGCATTTCGCCGCGCGTAATCGAAGACCAGCGCGTCGCGCTGCGCAAGCCCCTCCATCGTTAGCGCCAGCCCTCCCAATTGATCCTCGCGATACGGATCGGCTCCCGCGACATAAAAGAGAAGCTGCGGCGCGAAGTCGCGAAAAGCCTGCTGCAGATGCTTTTCCAGCACGCCGAGGTATTCGTCGTCACCGGTTCCGTCCGCCAGATTGATATCCACGGTCGAGGGCGGCTTCGGGTGCGGATAATTGTGCTCCTGATGAATCGAAAGCGTGAAGACGGTGGCGTCTCCGCCGAAAATCGCGGCCGTGCCATTTCCCTGATGGACGTCGGTATCCACAACCATGGCTCGCTTGATCGCGCCGTCAAACTGAAGTCGCCGGATGGCGACCGCCACGTCGTGAATCACGCAGAATCCTTCGCCGTGATCGGGACAGGCATGATGGAATCCGCCGCCGATATTTGCCGCCCATCCATCCGCCAGAGCGCGCCGCCCAGCCAGAATTGACCCGCCCGCGGCAAGCCAGCACGCCCTGATCAGTTCCTTCGAGTAAGGAACTTCCAGCCGTGTCTCCTCGTCGCGGCTCAGCGTGCCGGTTTTCAGTTTGTGCACGTAGTCCGGCGAATGAACGCGCCGCACATCGTCGTCCGTAGCAGGCTCTGGCGCGAGAAAGTCTTCGGGAGCTGCCGTTCCATCGGCGAGCAGCCGGTCGTGGATCATCCGGTATTTCTGCGACGGAAAAACGTGCGCGCCGAGATTCAGATCGTAGTCTTCGTGGTAGATGAGCTTGAAGGGCAGCAAGATTTTCCGAGCCTACCGCGAAGTTTTTGCAAACGCAAATCCGCGCCTGTGGCCGCTTCGAGACTCGACTTTCCGAGCGTGATACGATTTGAGCACCATGAAAACCGTCCTGCTGCTTATTTGCTCGAACATATTCATGACCATCGCTTGGTATGGCCACCTGAAATACCGCAAAGCTCCGCTGTTCGCCGCCATCGTCGTGAGCTGGCTGATCGCCTTCGCCGAATATTGCTTTCAAGTTCCCGCGAATCGTATCGGCTATGGCGAGTTCACGGCGTTTCAACTCAAGGTGATTCAGGAGGTGGTGACGCTCTGCGTGTTCGTGGTTTTTGCGTGGCTCTATCTCGGTGAACACGTGAAATGGAACCACGCGGTTTCCTTTCTCTTCCTCATCGGCGCCGTAACTTTCGCCTTCTGGGGAAAACTGTAACAGCTCGCGAACTCTCTCTGATGTCGGCCACGCATCGCCGCCGAGGACTCGCTGTGGTAATCTCTCAGCGATGCGTCGCATCCACGCCATCGTCGCCATCGTGGCCCTCCTGACTGTTCCGCTCGCGCCCATCGCCTGGGGCATGGCCTGCGAGGCATCGTCAGCTCCGATGATGTGCTGCCTGCCGCACAGTCTCCCATTCGCAGCCGGGCAAACCCATGATGTGCCACTGTCCGGCAAGTCCGGAAATCACCTTCCGAATGTGGGATTGATCGCTCCGATACCTCCGGCGACCCTGGCCGCACTCGTGAAAATCGACGCCCCGGAAGATGCCCGCCGCATATTCTTTGCCTTCTCCCAATCCACTACGCCGGGATTTCTTCCCGCTCCGTTTGAACCACCCCGGACCTAGCTTCATTCCGCTGCAATAGAAAATTCAATCTGGAATGGAGCACCCTGATGCGGAAGTTTGTATGGCTTCTGCTCGCCGCGGTACTGCTGGTGTATGCGCAGCCCGCGCGAGCCACAATTCTTGGCAGTATCCGCGGAATCGTTCACGATCCGCAGCATCGGCCCCTTGCCGACGCGACCGTCACGCTCCAATCGAGCACGTCCGATTGGTCCCGCACCGCGCAGACGAATTCGGACGGCGAATTCGAATTCGATGCCGTGCCCATTGGCGAATATGAGATCTCGGTCACGCACGCGGATTTCGAAAAGACCGTGCGCAGCATCGTGCTCGACTCTGGCAGTTCGCCCGTGCTGCACTTCCCCATGAGCGTGGCCAGCGTCAACCAGCGTGTCGAAGTGAATTCGGCCACGCAATCCATTGACGCGGAATCATCCACCACCCAAACGCTCGTTTCTCGCGTGCAAATCTCTGAAACACCCGGCGCCGACCGCACCAACAGCCTCCAAATGATCACGGACTACGTCCCCGGCGCGTACATGGTTCACGACCAGCTTCACGTGCGCGGCGGCCATCAGGTAAGCTGGCTCATTGATGGCGTGCCCGTGCCGAATACGAGCATCGCCAGCAATGTGGGGCCGCAATTTGATCCCAAGGACATTGACTACCTCGAGGTTCAGCGCGGCGGCTACGCGGCCGACTACGGCGACCGCACGTACGGTGTCTTCAACGTCGTGCCGCGAACCGGCTTCGACCTCAACAACGACGCGGAACTCACGACGACTTTCGGCAACTACTATCAAACGAATAGTCAGCTCAGCTCCGGCGGCCACACCAAGCGCTTTGCGTACTACGCAAGCATCAACGCGAATCGCTCCGACGATGGCCTGGAAACGCCGGACCAGCCGATCTTTCACGATCTCGCCGATGGCGTCGGCGGATTCGGATCGCTGATGTTCAACGCGACTCCGGACGACCAGCTGCGCCTCGTCGCCTCGATCCGTCGCGATTTCTATCAGGTTCCGAACACGCCGCGGTCAGCAAGCCTCCTGTCCGCCTGACCCGGATCCGGCCGTGGAAAATTGCGCGATTCGCGACCGGGACCGTGAAGCCGACTCTTTCGCCAATTTTTCCTGGGTCCACACGATTAATACCGGAGCAGTTCTCACCGTTTCGCCCTTTTACCACTACAACAGCGCTGACTATATCGGCGGCCCAAATGATTTTCCGAATTCACCGGAAGATCGGCGCCGCTCGAACTACGCCGGACTTCAGTCAACCATCTCGCTTACGAAAGGACGCAACAGTTTCCGCGCAGGCCTCTACGTCTACGGCCAGCACGACGACTACCTGTTTGGCGTCGCCTCACCAGTCCCCGGCGAGCCCATCCCACCGCAATCGGTCGCCGTCTGGGGCAATCTTGAATCCATCTTCCTGCAGGACCAGTTCAAGCCTACCTCGTGGCTTACTCTCAATGGTGGCGTCCGTCTCACGCACTTTGCCAACACCGCCAGCCTGAATCCGATCAGCGAGAATTCTGCCGACCCGCGCATCGGCGCCGCGGTCCAGATTCCTCGCGTCCACTGGGTGCTGCGCGGTTCGTACGGCCGCTATTATCAGGCTCCGCCGCTCGATACCGTCACGCCGGCGCTTCTCGGCAATGAACCCGGATTCGGATTTCTTCCGTTGCATGGTGAGCGCGACGAGGAATACGAAGCCGGTCTTGCGATTCCCTTTTATGGCTGGGTGCTCGATACCGATTACTCGCACAACGCCGCCCGAAATTTCCTCGATCACGACGTACTCGGCAACTCAAACATTTTCTTCCCGCTCACAATCGCTCGCGCACGCATTCGCGCCTGGGAGACCACTCTTCGCTCCCCGGAAATCGCGCATCGCGCCCGCCTCCACCTGTCTTATTCTCATCAATACGCGCAGGGTATTGGTGGGGTCACCGGCGGCCTTACCGATTTCTCGCCGCCGCCCTCCGGCATCTTCTTCCTCGATCACGACCAGCGCGACACGCTCAGCACCGGCTACAACCTCCAGCTTCCACGCGCTATCTGGACTACGGGCAACCTGAACTTCGGTTCCGGATTTCTGTTCCAGGACGGCCCGCAACACCTGCCCGCGCATACGACCTTCGATTTAGCGGTTGGCAAAGATTTCGGTGAGCGCCTCTCGCTCTCTTTCACCGCCGTGAATATTGGAAATGAGCGATTCATGCTCGACACGAGCAACACCTTCGGTGGCACCCATTTCAACGAGCCGCGCCAGATCATTGGCCAGGTCTGCTGGCGTTTCCATTACTGATGCACTGCGCTTCGGCGTGGGCGTACAATAAACACACTTGAGGAGAGTAAGAATGCAGACGTCGAAACGGAATCTGAAGCGCGAACGCCGTTGGACTCGCCTCGCCTTTGCGATATTGCTCGCGGCCGTTGCGTCGGTCCCCATCGCGTGCAGCAAGAAAGCCGAGCCGCCGCCTCCGGCGCAGGCAAAGCGCTACCATCTCGTCGGCAAGGTCATCTCAATAGACAAAGACCACGCATCCGCAATGGTTGACGGCCAGGAAATTGTGGGTTTCATGTCCGCAATGGCCATGGCTTATCCGGTCCGAGACGCGAAAGCCCTCGCTGCGCTCAATCCCGGCGACGAAATCACTGCCGACGTCGTGGTAACCGACGACGGCGCCTACCTTGAAAATATCGTCGTGACCAAGAAGGGCGATACCAAGGGGCCCACGGGAACCTCGAATCCTCCGCAGCCCGGCGACAAAGTTCCCGATTTCGCCATGGTCAATCAGGACGGAAGGCGAATCCATCTGAATGAATATCAGGGCGACGTCCTGCTGGTAACGTTCATCTACACGCGCTGCCCGTTTCCCGACTATTGCCCGCTCGTGTCCAGGAATTTCTCGAAGATTTACTCTTCTCTTAAAAAGGATCCGTCACTCGGCGCCAAAATCCGCCTGCTGAGTGTCAGCTTCGATCCCGAGCACGATACCCCTGCGGTGCTGCGCCAATATGCAGAGACGTTCCGCGCGACCACAGGAGGCGATCCTTTTGCCCGCTGGCAATTCGCTGCCGTGCCGCCGAAGGAATTGGTCAGCGTCGCAAACTTTTTCGGCTTGTACTACAGCAAGGAGGGCGATCAGATCACTCATTCCATGAGCACAACGGTGATTTCGCCCGAAGGCACCGTTTACAAGTGGTATCAGGACAACGACTGGAAACCCGCCGACCTTATCGAGGACGCCACGCAAGCGCTGCAACAGGGGAACCAACGGAACGCCGGCCCTCACACCTCCGCAAATATTCCCACGGCCTGAATTTCAAATAGCTAGTTCTTGCGATCGAGGATGAAATCGGGGACGGCGAGCAGCGCTCTGCGATATTCGGTTTCCGGCAACTCTTCAAGACACGCTTTCGCGCGGCTTACGTAATCACGCGCGAGATTCGAAGCCCGCGTCAGCGCGCCAGTTTCTTTCACCAGCTTCGTAATCTGTTCCGGCCGCACGCTCAGAAACCCGCGCTCTTCGAGAACTTTCGCGACCAACCGCTTGCCTTCCGACGGCGAATGTCCGTTGGCGTTGCCTTCCGCTTCCAGCGCAAAAATCAGCGGCAGCGTGACCTTGCCTTCCTTCAGATCGCTCAGCACCGGCTTCCCCAGCTCTTCGGGCGATGCCGTGAAATCAAGCAAATCGTCCACCAGCTGAAACGCCAGCCCCGCGTTGCGCCCGTATCCCGCCAGCGCTTCCTCAATATCCTTCGGCTGCTTGCCGAGCACCGCGCCCAGTCGTGCGCACCCGCTGAAAAGGCACGCCGTCTTTCGATACGCGAGTTCCGTCGCATCCGCTTCGGTCAAATCCATCCGCCCCAGCCGCGTCAGCTGCAGCAGCTCGCCCTCGACCATGTTCTGCGTCAGCCCGATCAGGATGTCGAGGATCGCAAAATTTCGCTCGTGCAGCGCCATCTCAAACGACTGCATGTAGAGCCAGTCGCCCGCGAGCACGCTCATGTGATTTCCCCATCGCGCGTTCGTGCTCGGACGCCCGCGGCGCGTCTGCGCTCCGTCAATCACGTCGTCGTGAACCAGCGTCGCGCTGTGGATCATCTCCACCACCGCGCCCATCCGGACCGCGCTCGGCCCGCGATAGCCCGCCGCGCCCGCTGTCAGCAGCAGCAGCGCCGGGCGCAGACGCTTCCCGCCGCCCTCGCGCAGATAGCTCGCGATTTCGGCGACTGGCTCGATCGCCGCGCCATTTTGCGCGGCAATCTCCTGCTCAACCAGCGCGAGATCGTCGCGGACGAGATCGAAAATCCCTTTGGCGATTTGTACGGCGAAGGCCATTTTGATGGTTTTGCTGCCCTTTTACCGGGAATTTACCGGTTCTTTCCCGGAGCTTCCCGCGCATCCAGCCTGAAAAACCGCCGAAAATTTGCGGCAGTTGCGGCCGCCACTTCTTCTTGCGGTAAGTCTCTCACATTCCCCAACGCCTGCGCCACCTCAACCACAAATGCGGGCTCGTTACGCTTGCCGCGGCGCCCCTGCGGAGGCAAAAACGGCGAATCCGTTTCCGTAAGCAATTTATCGAGCGGAATTTCGCGCGCCACGTCGCGCAGATGCTGCATTTTCGGGTACGTCACGTTGCCCGCGAACGAAATCAGGAATCCCATGTCCAACCCGCGCCGCGCCTCGGCGATATTAGCCGTGAAGCAATGAAAAATTCCGCCGAGCCCCGTCGGTTTCCATTCCTCCTCAAGAATCGCCAGGCAATCGTCCCATGCGTCGCGGCAATGAATCACGATGGGGAGCTTCGCGGCCCGCGCTTGCCCGAGCTGCCGTCGAAATACGCGCTGCTGCACGTCGCGCGGCGAATGATCGTAGTAATAATCGAGGCCCATTTCGCCCCAGCCGATCACCCGCGGATGGCGCGCGAGTTCATCGAGCCGCGCGAAATGCTCCTCCGTCGCCACGTTGGCGTCGTGCGGATGAATCCCCACCGTCGCGTAAATCCAGTCATGCTGCTCGGCGAACGAAATCGCGGCGTCCATGCGCTCGGTCGGCGAACTGCCGCTCCCGATCGCGAGCAGAGTCTGCACGCCCGCCGCGCGCGCCCGTTCGAGCATCGCCGCCCGGTCCTCGTCAAACTGCGACATCTCCAAATGTGCGTGTGAGTCGATGATTTCCATCGTGAATTTCTCTACGTAGCTCAGTCTCCAGATCTGAAGCGTCTCGCCTCGAATTGCGGTCGGAAGGGCGGGGTTTCAACCCCGTCAAAGCAATAGTCGCGCGAAGCGCGTTCCTATACGCTCTCTGTATCGCAGCAAGCCTTCGCCTCGTCTCCTGCCCGAGGCGCAGCCGCCCACGCCGCAGCCTGCTTACGAGTGGTTTTGCTGGGCCTTTCGCAAAACGAAAATCATTGCACCGGCGTTGTTATCGAGCGGTGCCCTATCAAACGATCCGTATTCCTCGACAGGCTCCAGCCCAGCCAGCAGAAACAAAGCTCTCAGATGAGGGTACGTGTAGTAGGACATCTTCAGGGGCTCGGTTTCTTCCAGGGTCAGTTTGTCTCCCTCATAAGTCCTGAACAGAAAAGTGGCGCTGAAATTCTGATGAATCTTGTCGAATGATTCCTTCCGGAAATAGCGCCGCACCGTCTTTGGCGGCTTCGAATCAACGGGCCATTCCAGCTCCAACATCTTCTGCCCGATGCCCGCCGGAATCACCTCGAACTTCGGAAAGAACACGTCGAACGCAAGCTTGCCGTTGTCCTGCAAATGATACGCGGCCGTCGTAAGCGCGCTCACCTGATCGGGCACCGTGTACATGTGTTGCATGGGGCGAAAGGGAATAGTCACCAGCGGATATTTCTTCCTCAGACGGAAGTCTCGCATGTCGCCTTCATACAATTTCACTTTGCCGCGCACTTCCGGCGATTCGGCCTCAAGATGCGTTCGCAAGACGCGCAACATGGCGGAAGAATTGTCCACGCCGTCGATCTCAATTCCCGCACGCGCGATCGCCAGCAGCAGGCGTCCGGTCCCGCATCCAATTTCCAGCACCGGACCGCCCAACTGCCGCGCCAAACCCAAATAAAATGGCGCGTCTACCAAAACCTGCTTTTCGGCGAACTTCGCATACGCGGCATCGTAGTGCTTGGCCGAAATGTCGTACGAATCGGATTGCCCGCTCACGTCACTTCACCTTCGAGCCCACCGGAATATCCTCGGCGAACGTGCACAGCACGGGTTTCCCGTCCGCGCCGGCTGACGCCGCCAGCAGCATTCCGTTCGATTCCAGCCCGCGCATTTTCCTGGGCGCGAGATTTGTGACCACCACGACCTTGCGTCCTACTAATTCCTCCGGCGTGTACCCCAGCGCAATCCCCGCCAGCACCTGACGAACCTCGTCGCCGATGTCCACCATCAGCTTCAGCAACTTGTCCGCGCCCTGAATGCGCTCCGCCGATTTCACCACGCCGACGCGCAACTCGACCTTCGCGAAGTCGTCAATCGTGATTTTGGCGCTCGCGGGCGCGTCTTGTGCGCCCGTCCCGAGCGAAGTCGAGGGGCTGGTAGCCCCTGTCGCAGTTGGCGTAACCGCCGCAGGCGCACTTCCCGGATTCCGTATTTCGTCTTCCATGGTCTCGATCCTTTCCGATACTTCTTTCCTATCAGCGCGCGGAAAAACCGCCTCCAGCTTTCCAATTCGCGTTTCTCCGGGCACGGTAGCCCAACCCACTTGGTCAATGCGCTGCCCCTCAAGTCGTTCCGTCCTTCCCAATTGTCGCCAGAGTTTCTGTGTCGCGTCGGGGATTACTGGATGTGCCAGGACTGCGATGATTCGCAGCGCCTCTGCGGCTGTAAAAAGCGTTCCCTTCAGTCGCTCCCGCTTATTCGGGTCTTCCGCATATGTCCAAGGCTTCTCGGTCGCAAGATACCTGTCCCACGTAGCGATGAGCCCCCAGATTTTCTCGACGGCCTGAGAAAACTGAAAGCTCTCATACAGTCTGTTGATCTCGGCCAGATCCTCGTCGGTAAAACTTTCCGTTGTTTCCGGATGACGGGTCAAAATCTGGCCACCATCGAACCAGGGTACCGTGCCTCCCAAATTGCGTTCAATCATAGTAAGGACACGGCTCGCCAGATTCCCCAGCCCGTTCGCCAAATCCGCGTTGTACCGGGTGATTAGCGCTTCGCGGGAAAAATTGCCGTCCTGCCCGAATACAACCTCGCGCAGCAGGTAGTACCGCAGCGCGTCATTCCCGAGCACCTTGACGATCGGCTCCGGATACGCCACGTTCCCCTTCGACTTGCTCATCTTTTCCTGCTCGAAGAGCAGCCAGCCGTGTGCGAAAATCTGCTTCGGCAGCGGCAGCTCCGCCGCCATCAGAAACGCCGGCCAATAAACCGCGTGAAACCGGATAATCTCCTTGCCGATCATGTGCAAATCGGCCGGCCAGAATTTCGCGAATTTCTCCTGCTCTTTCTTGTTCTCGCTCGCATAGCCGATCCCGCTCATGTAGCTCGTCAGCGCGTCGTACCACACGTAGAAGACGTGCTCGGGATCGCCCGGCCAGGGAATGCCCCATTTGATCGTCTTCCGGCTGATCGAAACATCCTTCAGCCCGCTCTTGACGAAGCTGATCACCTCGTTTCGCCTGAAATCCGGCTGCACGAATTCCGGATGCTTCTCGTAGAGATCGAGCAGTCTGTTCCCATACGCCGAAAGCCTGAAAAAATAATTCTCCTCGGAAATCAATTCCGCGGGACGCCCGCACGTAGGGCAGTTCGCCGGCTCAGGCGTGTCGCTCACGTACAAATTGTCGTAGATGCAGTACCTGCCCTCATACTTCGCCTTGTAAATCGAGCGCTTTTCGAGCGGCAGCTTTTCGTCGCGCTCCATCGTGAGCCGAACGAGCTTCTCGACCGCGCGCGCATGCTCGGCAGAAGTCGTCCGAATGAAATCCGTGTGCGTGATACCCAGCAGCTTCCACAAATCGCGAAAAATCGCTTCGTTCTTGTCCACCAGCTGCTGCGGCGTGATGCCCTTCGCTTCGGCCGCGCGCTCGATATTCACGCCGTGCTCGTCCGTGCCTGTCAGGTACGCCACGTCGAACCCGCACATCCGCTTGTATCGCGCGATCACGTCGCACACGATCGTCGTGTACGCCGACCCCACGTGCGGCCGCGAATTCGCGTAGTAAATCGGCGTCGTCAGATAGAACTTGGGTTTACCCTGAGCGACGTTCGCGAAGGGCTTGTCTTTTACCGCGGTCGGCTGGCTCATGAAATGTTTGTATTTCTGCTGCGGAACCGCAAGAAAACGATACTAGTCTGGCGTGCGAAGCCTGTCAAATGACCTGAATTCGCAACGGTAGGTCAGGTGGCGAACCGCCGAGAAGGAGCAACATTTCCACAACCCCGTTTCCGCATCCGAGCTTCGCTAGAGCGCTTGTCCGGTAATCCGTGCCAGCTCAGCCGGTCGATGCAACACCCTCTGAACAATAGTTCCGATAATACGTTTCATAGAAGACCGATCTACTGGGCTGCCCTCGATTGGATCTAATCAGGATGGGGTTTGCTTTGAATCGACGTTGGCAATCGTATTTGGCCTTTAGACTCCGCGAGATAGACTTCGAGCTGGTGTTGCATCGACCTATTGAGACCACCCGACTAATTAGGACTTGAGCTACCCAGGCGCAGAGGCTCCAGCTCCTACTTTCGCAGAAGACCCCAAGCTACATTGGCGGTGGCCAAAACCACACCCAAGATGAAACAGCCAATTGCGACGAAGAGAAGTATTGCGAGCCGATCCCCCAACCGTGAACTGTGCGTAGTAAGGAAACTCGAAATCAGCCAGACGACAGCTGCGAAGGCGACCAATAGAAAGCCTACGAGTCCAGCCGTTGGGCTGAGAGGGCGCTGTTTTAGTCGACCAATGCCAAAATAGGCGAACCCGAAAAACGTGCACGCGAGGAGTATGAAAAACCGCCAGTAAAACGGCCCAAAACTGACACTTCCGACAACGAAATCGAGGTTTGCGGGGGGAAGCATGTGCAACCTACCGAGGATTGCAACGACGAATGTTAGGGCGGCAAGTCCACCGAAGAGCTTTGCGTTTAACATGGTTGCCCATTCCTCGGGCGCAATTGTACACCTTGATCCAAGTAGTGCACGACCGGCGCGCCAACCGGACAAGTACCCGCAGACCCGAATTCGCCCCGCGCAAAAGTCCACAGGCCTTACTCCTTGCAACGTGCTTGCTTCCTGTTAACCTGACCGACGATGCGAAACTTGAATGCAACACGAAGAATGGCCCGACGCAGCAGCGCGCGCCGCAGCAGCCTCGGCAGTCGACGGCAGCATCGAAATCGTCACCCTCCCGCTGGGCACATGTGGACTGCAGCCTGCCCTAAGCCTCGAAGGGCGGCTTGCTTGTCCTGTGCACGGTCGAAGGGCTACCGATTCGTCGGCGAAGCTTGCCCGTCGACCTCCTTGCGCCCATTCGGCTCCGAGTCGGCCAATCTTCCATTTTCTAATCGCAAACTCCAATTATTAGAATCCACTCCTATCTCATTGGAAACAAACGATGGCGACCCGTTCTAATCGCAACTTTTCGCGAGTCGCGCTTTTGACGGCTCTCCCCGGCCTTCTCTATAATCTCTGGACCCATTTCAACAAAGGAGCCACGTGTATAAGGCCGTTGACGACCGGATTCGCAAGGCGCTGCGCCACCACATCCACGAGCGCTATAAGACGGACGTGCCCGTCGTCACCGAGCGCCCGCCGAAGCTCGCCATGGGCGAGGTAGCTTCTCCGCTCTGCTTCGAGCTGGCCAAGCGCCTGAAAAAACCGCCGCGCGCGCTCGCGCAGGAAATCGCGAATTCGCTGAAAAATATTCCCGGCGTCGAACGTGTGGAAGTCGCCGGCGGCGGCTACTTGAATATGTTTTTCGACCGCGCCGCATTTTTCCGCGCCGCGTGCGAGGAGGCCGGCCGCGAAGGCGCCGTGGTCCCCGCGCCGAACGCGCCCAAGGTGATGGTCGAGCACACCAGCATCAACCCCAATAAAGCGGCGCACATCGGCCATCTGCGCAATGCCGTCCTTGGCGACACGTTCGGCCGGCTGCTTCGCTACACCGGCCGCCGCGTCGAGGTGCAGAACTACATAGACAACACCGGCGTGCAGGTCGCGGACGTGGTCCTGGGATTCACGCACCTCGAGCCGAAGTTGCTCGACGAAGTGCGCGCGCTAGCCGCGGCCCCGAAATTCGATTATCTCTGTTGGGATCTCTACGCGCGCGTCACGCAATTTCTCGCGGATGACAAATCCCACCTCGAATTGCGCTCGCAAACTCTGAAAGACATCGAAGAAGGCCATGGCGACTCGGCGAAAATGGCGGAAATTGTTTCCACCGCCATCGTCCATTGCCACCTGCGGACGCTCGACCGCCTGGGCATTGACTACGATCTTCTGTCGCGCGAAAGCGAAATCCTGCACCTCAAGTTTTGGGATGCCGCATTCGAATTGCTCAAGCAGCGCGGCGCGATCCAGCTTTCGACCTCCGGGAAAAACGCCGGCTGCTGGGTGATGGCACTTCCCTCGGACGCCGCGACTGCGAGCTCCCGAAGGCGACGAGGAACCCGCGGAACTCGCGGATGCAAAAATTATCGTCCGCTCAAGCGGCACGGTCACTTACGTCGGCAAGGACATCGCTTATCACTTGTGGAAGTTCGGTCTGCTCGGCCGCGATTTTTATTACCGCCGATTCCACAAGCATCCCGACGGCCACGAAGCGTGGACCACGTCGAGCGAGCCTGGCGGATCGGCTGACACCGGCGCGCCTGCATTCGGTCACGCGAACCAGGTCTTCAACGTGATTGACTCGCGGCAAGCGTATCCGCAGCAGGTTGTAGTCGCGGGCCTGCGCGCGCTCGGTCATACCGAGCAAGCCGACAATCTGAAGCACTTCGCATACAACGTCGTCGCGCTCACCCCGCGCTGCGCACAGGAACTTGGCTACGAGATTCCAGGCGAGGACGCGAAAAAACCGTACGTCGAAGTAAGCGGACGCAAGGGCCAGGGCGTGAAAGCCGACGATCTGCTCGACCGGCTCCAGGCAAGTGCGCGGAAGGAAGTTGATGAGCGCCACGCCGAATCGCCCGAGCAGGAGCGCGCGGCCATTGCCAACGCGATCGCCATCGGCGCGCTGCGTTATTTCCTGCTGCGCTTCACGCGCTCGACCATCATTGCGTTCGATTTCAAGGACGCGCTCAGCTTCGAAGGCGAAACCGGACCCTACGTGCAATATGCCGTCGTGCGAGTGAACGGGATTGTGAGAAAGGGCGGCGGAAGCCGATCCGAATTTCGGGACCGCGAATGCAGCAAACCTCATGCGAATCGAGACCGGCGAAATCGACTCTGGCGAAATTTCTCGCGACGCCGGCAGGGTGACGATCTATGGGAGCTAATACTTCTTGCGGGCTCGCTGGACGCGCGCGTTGATGCAGCTGTCGGCGCGCAAGAGCCAGCGTTCCTCGCGCGCTACGCGTTCGAGCTAGCGCAGGCCTTTAACATCTTCTACCACAAGCACCACATTCTCTCGGAGGAAGACGCCGAGAAACGCGCGTTCCTGCTGCGCATATCGGCGCTCGTGCGCGAACAGCTCGTAACCGCGCTCGGCCTGCTCGGAATCACTGCCCCGGAGAAAATGTGATTCACTCAGCCTCTCGCGTAACGCTGTCATCCCGAGCGAAGCGAGGGATCTCTCTTCGCTCGGTCTCGGAACGCGTCGCCGTCGGCCATTACATCTTCAGCGCAAAATCCACAATCGAACGAATGGCGATCCCCGTCGGCCCCTTGGCCAGCCAAGGACGCCCTTCGTCCACCCAGCACGTGGAAGCGATGTCGAGATGGATCCACGGCGTGTCCTCGGCGAATTCCTTGATGAACCACGCGCCGGTGCTCGCGCCGCCGCCCTTGCCGCTGCCCGTGTTGCGAATATCGGCGATGTCGCTTTTGATCATCTGCTGATATTCATCGTCCATCGGCATGGGCCACATTTTTTCGCCAGCGGCCTTCGCGCTCTCAAGGAACGTGTCGAGATATTCGCGCGGCGTGCCGAACGCTCCGACGTGCACGTTCGCCAGCGCCACTTCAATCGCACCCGTCAGCGTGGCGGCGTCAATCAAATGCGTGGCGCCGAGCTTGCGCGCGTAGAAGACTCCGTCGGCCAGGATCATCCGGCCTTCGGCGTCCGTGTTGATGACCTCAATCGTCTTGCCGGACATCGCGACCTGCACGTCGCCGGGCTTTTGCGCGCGGCCGCCGGGCATGTTTTCAGTCGCAGGAATCACGGCCATCACGGAAACGGACGGTTTCAGTGCCGCGATCGCGCGCATCGCGCCGAGCATCGTGGCGCCGCCGCCCATGTCGTACTTCATCTTTTCCATGTTGTTCGCGGGCTTGATCGAAATGCCGCCGGTATCGAACGTGACGGCCTTTCCGACCAGGCCAAGCACCGGCCCGCCCGGCTTCGGATTTTCGGGCGTGTAGCGCAACACGATCACTCGCGGCGGCTCCACGCTTCCCTGGGCCACGCCGATCAGCGCGCCCATTTTCAGTTCCGCGATTTTGCGTTCGTCGAGAATTTCGACTCCCAGGCCCGCTTCCTTGGCCATGGCTTCGGCTTTCGCGGCCAGCAGGCGCGGCGTCAGCTTGTTCGAAGGCTCGTTGATCAGGTCGCGGGCAAAATTCTGCGATTCGGCGAGGATGCGGCCATGATCAATGGCGGCTGTGAGATTCGTCCACAGACCCGCATCGAATCCCGCCAGCGCGACGGACTGAATCTCGCGTTCCTTCTTCTCGGTGTGATACTTGTTCGATTCGAAATCGGCGACGATCAGCCCTTCGACAGCGGCCTGCGCCGCAGCCGGTCCGCGCTCGCCTTCGCGCGTAAGGAAAACGAATTTCTTCACGCCGCGAGACTTCAGATGACGCAGCGCCGTCCCCGCGATCTTGCGCAGATCGGAGATCGCGAACTTCTCGGGCTTCCCCGCTCCCACCAGCAGCAGCTTTTTCGCCGCAAGCCCCTCGGGAAAATGCAGCAGAAGAAGCTCCAGCGGCTTGCCGGTGATTTCTCCGCTGGCGGCGAGCGAGCCGAGGCGGCCCTTCATCGCGCGGTCAATTTCGCCAAGAACTCCGTCGAATTTGTCGTCCTTATCGAAAACGTAGGTTACGAGGGCGTCGGAATCTATCGAAGCATACGGCTGAGTCTCGAGTTGGATCTGCATGTCTCCCTTTCGATTCTATCGGCGTCGCGAGCGGGATATAGCTTCGTCCGCCTCGCGCTTCGCTTCTTTGCGTTTTTCGGATTCGCGGCGGTCGTGGAATTTCTTGCCCTTCCCTATCGCCAGTTCGCATTTTGCCAGGCCATCCCGGAAATAAATTTTCAGCGGCACCACGGTCATGCCCTTTTGCTGAATGGCGGCGTCCAACTTGTCGATCTCCCGGCGGTTCAGCAGCAACTTGCGCTTCCGGAGCGGGTCGTGGTTTCGCGGCCCGCCGGGCCGATACTCCGGTATATGGCAGTTTATCAGCCAAGCCTCTCTGGTGCGAATCTCAGCGTAGGCCTCGCGGATCGCCCCTTTGCCTTCGCGGAGGGTCTTGACCTCGGTGCCTACCAGTACCAGACCTGCCTCGAACTTGTCGAGCAACTCGTAGTTGTAAGAGGCAGCCCGGTTCTGGGCCACGATCTTATTGTTCTCCCGCTCTGCTTTTTTTGCCGCCGCTTTCATGGAGTCGCTATCATAGCCGCCGCGTGCGACCGGCTGCAAGTCGTGGAAAACCGCATATTTCCGCCGGGTCGCGGGTTGGTATCTTCACATGCTTGGAATCCGGGTGTCTAAAAGGACGTATATTAAATTAGTCCCGGCAACGGGGCCGGTTCCTTGCCGCATCATACCCCGGGTGCTAGACTCCCATAGCATCGAGTACACCCCTTCGGAGGGTTTGGTTGCACCGTAAAGCCTATCTCCCGCTTTTGGCGTTTGCCGTTATTTTCTTTATCGGCTGCCCCAAAGCTAATCAAGCTAACGCGGACTACAGCGACGGTCGCAAGGCTGAGACCTTGCAGGACTACGATACCGCCCTGGTCCACTACGAACGCGCCCTGCGGGCCGAGCCCGCCAATGCGGAATTCAAGCTACGCGAGATGCACGCGCGCTACTCGGCTGGCCAATTCCATTTGGAGCAAGGCGAGAAAGCGCTGCAAAAGGGTGATCTCCAGCAGGCGCTGACGGAATTCCAGAAGACCCAGGCGCTCGATCCCTCGAATACCGCGGCCGACCAGCAGGTGAAACATACTCTGGAGTTGCTCTCGGCGAAGTCGGCGAACGTGACTCCCCGTGCAGTCGACCCCAATGCCTCGGACGATGCGGACCTGCTCCCAGAGCCTCCTAGGTTGAAGCCCCTTTCGACCGAGCCCATCAATTTGAAAATGACGAACGATGCCCGCGTCGCCTTTGAGACGATTGCGAAGCTCGCCGGCCTGAGCGTAATTTTCGACCCGGACTTCACATCGAGACGCATTCCGGTTGAATTGCCAAATGTGACGCTCGAACAAGCGCTCGATGCAGTTTCTCTCGAAAGCAAAGCGTTCTGGAAACCCCTGACACCCAGCGTGATTTTCGTTGCCCCGGACACGCCGACAAAACGGAAAGATGTGGAAGATGAAGAGGTACGGACTTTTTATCTTTCCAATACTCTCACGCCACAGGATTTGACCGAAGTCGTCACGGGGCTGCGTCAACTCCTCGATCTGCGCAGGGTACAACAAGTGAACGCCCAGAACGCGATTGTGATTCGCGATACGCCCGACAAGCTGGCGCTCGCCGCGAAGATTATCCGGGACATCGATAAGGCCAAACCGGAGGTTTTGATCCACGTGCAGGTGGTGACCGCGAGCGTGGACCGCTTGCGCGATCTCGGAATACTGCCGGGACAGAGCGTCGCGGTTAGCTTTTCTCCGCGTACTGCGCTGCAACCAAACAGCGGCACACCTGCCGGAGGCGCCACTCCCACTTCGACGAGTACGGTAAGCCCGACGCAAATCACTCTCGATAACCTGCGGAATCTTTCCGGTGCGGATTACAGCGCCACATTGCCGGGCGCGACAGCGAACGCGATCCTTACGGACACCAAGACGAGGATCATTCAGGATCCCGAGGTCCGTGTGAGTGACGGCGAAAAAGCTACGGTCAAAATCGGAGAGCGCGTTCCGGTGGCCACGGGCAGCTTTCAGGCGGGTGTCGGCGTGGGCGTCGGCACTGGCGCAGGCGTAGTCAATCCGCTGGTAAATACACAATTTCAGTACATTGACGTCGGTGTGGATATCGAAGTGACGCCGCGTGTGCATCCCGATGGCGATGTCAGCATGAAGCTTTCGGTCGAGGTATCTCAGATTACGGGCACGGACAGCATTGGAGGAATTAATCAGCCCGTCATCGGCAGCAAGAAAATCGAGCACGATATACGGTTGAAGGATGGCGAGGCAAGCGTGCTAGGCGGCTTGATTGAGCGCACGGAGACGAAGACTGTCAACGGAATCCCGGGCCTCGCTCAGCTTCCGCTTGTGCGGTATCTTTTCTCGGACAATAGCAACGAAGTTCAGGAGGATGAGACTCTCATCGTCCTGACCCCGCATATCATTCGTTTCCCTTCGATCGAAGCAAGCAACTTGCAAACCGTAGCGGCCGGAACGGATACGAATCCACACGTATCTCGTAAAGATGAAGACGCACCAAATTCCGCGGTCCCGCAACCAACTTCCCCGTTCGCGGCTTCGCAGGTGGCGCCAGCAGGCGCCCCGGCGGGAGTTTCACAGCTTCACTTTGAGCCGGCAAACGCAGCGATGAAGCCCGGGGACACAACTACACTTGGCCTAGCTGTTTCGAACGTGAATGATCTCTACTCGATCCCGCTTTTGATCCACTACAACCCCGCTGTAATCCAGGTGGAGGAAATACGCAACGGCGGATTCCTATCCGGAACCGGCCCGCAGGATATTGCGATCGTGCAGCGGATTGACCAGCAGAAAGGCGATGTCGTCGTTTCCGCGACGCGCCAGCCTAATACGCCCGGAGTGAACGGGTCCGGCACGCTGCTTGGCATCGTAGTCCGCGCTGTTGCTCCGGGTACTTCGGCACTCCAGATACTTCAGGTCAACGCCCGCGATTCGCAGCAGCGAACAGTCCCGATGGTTTCCCAGGAAGCCACAATTCAGGTGCAGTGACGAAAATGTCCAGGAATCACCGCAACCCTGGCATCCCCGCGACTCCTCAGCGCTGGTCTTTGTTGGCTCTTTCGCTCACCCGGCGATGCGGGGCAGCGCGGGAAGTTGCCGCGGGAATGACGCTCCTGGAATTGATGATCGCCTGCTCGATACTCCTGGTTTTGGCGACAGTGGCGCTGCCGCTGACCCGTGTTACCGTGATTCGCCAGCGTGAACAATTGCTACGCTACAATTTGCGCGAGATGCGTGACGCGATCGATCGCTATCGCGACGCCGCGGACAAGGGAATGTTTCAAGTGCAGGCCGGCACAGAGAATTACCCACCCGATTTGGACACGCTCGTTCACGGAGTGCAATTGACCGGCGCACAGGCCGTTCACATGCGGTTCCTTCGCGAAATTCCAGTGGATCCCATGACCGGGAACTCCGACTGGGGATTGCGCTCGGTGCAGGACGATGCGGATGCGACATCCTGGGGAGGCCAGGATGTGTTCGACGTTTATAGCAAGGCGACGGGCACGGCGCTCGACGGAACGAAATATTCGGATTGGTAGTCGGCCTTCTCCTAAGCGGACAAATCAATGGCAGGATTCGAACAATCGAACGCTGACATCAAATGCGCAGGCTGCGCGGCTAGAGGCTTCACGATCCTCGAACTGATGATCGTGATTACGATCATCGTAATCCTAGCAACGATGAGCACGGTGCGCTACGAACAGTCGGTCGTGCGCGCGCACGAAGCGGCTCTCCGTCAAGATTTGTTCGTAATGCGCCAGGCGATCCAAAACTATACGCTCGACAAGGCTGCCGCTCCCACGTCGCTTGACGATCTTCACACGTCCCAGTACATCGGCGAAATCCCGACCGACCCGATCACGCATGACAAGGATTGGACCACGGACGCCTGCGACGACGTGCTGAGTCCCGATCAGGTTGCCGGAGGAATTTGCGACGTTCATTCCGCTTCAGGTGCAGTCTCGCCCTTCGACGGCAAAGCGTACAGCTCATATTGAGTAAAGCGGATTCTGGGCGGAAGGAAATGGTTGCGGGGGTCGGATTTGAACCGACGACCTCCGGGTTATGAGCCCGACGAGCTACCAGGCTGCTCCACCCCGCGAATTCATCATAGCGGATGCATACAGGGGGGTCAAACGAATCCCCGAGAATTCGGCATCGAACGGCTCACTTCATGCGAAAACTTAGTGTTTCGGAGCATTCTCGCGCCGCGAAACGGCACCTACGCCACGGACATCGACGGTCCACAACCCAAAATAGCGCCGCAACGGGTGCAAGCTTTGAAATGTAGGGTTACGGGGTCTTTGTGACAAGCGCAGCAGCCGCTGGGAGTTGGGTCTTGTCCCAACCGCCGCCGAGAGCTTCAACTAGTTGGACGCTGGCGGTTATTTGCTGCATTCGAAGATTCACCATCGTCTGCTGATTGCTCAGCAAGGCAGTCTCCGCGGTGATCACGTCGAGATAAGGATCGAGCCCCAATTTCCAGCGGTTGTTGGCGTCCGTCAGGAACCTTTGCGCCGAATTGATGGCGACCTGCTGCTCCTGGATTTCTTTCGAGAGGATGCGCAACGACGACAGATTGTCCTCCACCTGCTGGAAAGCGGTCAGAACGGTCTGACGGTAATTCGCGACTGTTTCATCGTACATGGACCGGTACTGCTGAACCGTAGCGCGACGCAGCCCGGCGTCGAAAATGGTTTCAGAAGCGCTGGCGCCAATCGCCCAAAGAACGCTCGGCCAGGAGAACCAGGTGCTGGCTGCAGTCGATTCAAAACCTCCCGAAGCGCTCAGCGTCAGCGTGGGAAAGTAGGCCGCGCGCGCAACGCCGATCTGTGCATTTGCCTGAGCCATCAGGCGCTCGTCGGCAGCAACATCGGGGCGGCGCTCGAGCAATTGCGACGGGACGCCGATCGGAATCGGCGGAGGAGCCACTTTCAAAGGTTCCACGGGAATTGAAAAAGTGGATGCGGGCTGGCCGACCAGCATTGCGATCGCGTGTTCGTATTGGGACCGGAGTATTCCTACATTCGTATCCTGCGCTTCCGTCTGTTCCAGCAGCGTCTCGGCCTGTGCGACAGGCTCATCATTATCAATGCCCGTCTGATAGAGCACCTGCGTCAGCCGGAGCGACTCCTGGTAGGCCTGCACGGTGGTATCGAGCAGCTCCTTCAGCGAATCCTGGGAGCGCAGCTGAAAATAATCGACGGCTACTTCCGCCTGCATGCTGAGGCGCGTGTTCGCAAGATCCGCGGCGCTCGCTTGCGCCCCAAATGCGCTTGCATTCACGGTGTTACGAATCTTGCCCCAAAGATCCGGCACCCACGTTGCGTCAAATGGGAAGGAATAGTCCGTGAAAGCGCTGGTGTTCGGTGTGGTGGTGCCACCACCCGTGCCAGAACCTGTGCCCGATGTAGTAGATGTCCTGCAGGTTTCTCGACTGTTTTTCCCGCGTAATGGAAGGATCGGTGGTGACCGTCGGAAATAGCTGCGAGCGCGCTTCCCGGACCATCGCGCGCGCCGCCATGAAACTTGCTTCGGCTGAGGCGATGGATTGGTTGGAGACATTTACCTGATCTTCCAACGCATTCAGCTGCGGATCGTTGAAGCCCTCCCACCATTTCCCGCGGAGAGCGGCATCGTCGCTGGGCTGAGCCGTCTTCCAGTTTTCAATGTCTTTCTGGTTTTCAGGCGTGACCTCCTTGTAAGCGGCAGGCGCCTGAACGGCGGGCGGGTGATACTTCGGGCCAACGTTGCAACCGCTGACGATTAGCATGGCGGCAACGGACACCGAAAGGAGCCGGATTGAGCCTCTTTCTTCGGACAGATATGGCCTCATGATCTAGTCAGCCTCCTGAGGAGATGTGTTCAGTCGGCCGGGGTGAGACCGGTGCCACCAAATGCTTAGGCGGTCCATGTAGAGATAGACGACGGGAGTGGTGTAAAGCGTCAACGCCTGGCTAAAAATAAGCCCTCCGACAATCGTGATTCCGAGGGGGCGCCTCAATTCCGAACCAACGCCAGTTCCCAAGGCCAGCGGCAATGCGCCGAGCAGGGCGGCCATGGTGGTCATCAAAATGGGGCGGAACCGGAGGAGGCAAGCTTGAAATATCGCGTCGCGTGAACTTTTGTTTTCATTGCGCTCCGCGGCGAGGGCGAAGTCGATCATCAAGATTGCATTTTTCTTCACGATGCCAATCAGGAGGACGATTCCAATCAAGGCGATCACGCTGAGATCGGTGCGAAACATCATCAGCGCCAGCACCGCGCCGACACCCGCGGAGGGCAAGGTCGACAAAATCGTGATCGGGTGAATGAAGCTCTCGTAGAGAATTCCAAGCACGATGTACACGGCCAAGATCGCGGTGATGATCAGCAGAGGCTCGGTGGCAAGCGAAGCCTGATACGCTTGTAGCGTGCCTGAAAACATTCCGTGAACCGTGGCGGGCATTCCCATGTTCTCTTCCATCTTCCCGATTGCCGCAGCGGCGTCGCTGAGAGCCACGCCAGGCGCGAGGTTGAAGGACACAGTAACAGAAGGAAATTGTCCCTGGTGATTGACTGCGAGCGGCGCGATCGTCGGGTCATAGTGGGTGATTGCACTCAATGGCACTTCCCCGCCGGTCGCAGGATGGACGTAAATGTCCTTTAGCCCCTCCGGGCTTTGCCAGAACTGCGGCGCCACTTCCATCACCACGTAGTATTGATTGAGCGCGGTGTACATCGTTGATGCGAGCGATTGACCAAACGCCTGATACAAAGTGCTATCGATCAACTTGGGCGTGATTCCCATCCTCGCAGCGGTTTCACGGTCATAAACGAGCGAGGCCTGAAGGCCGCTGTTCTGCTGGTCCGTGTCCACGTCGTCGAATCCCGGCAATTTCTTGATTTGCGCGAGCAGGATGGGCCCCCACTTCACGAGGTCGGGTAAATTGTCGCTCTGAATCGTGTATTGATACTGGGCATTGCTTTGCCTGCCGCCGATACGCAGATCCTGACTGGCATTGAGGATAGCTCGTGCACCCAATACCTGGTTCATTTTCGGACGCAAACGGTCAATCACCTGGCTCGACGTGAGCTTCCTCTGGTTGAGCGGCTTGAGGCCGATATATAAATTGCCGGTGTTCGTCGAGCCGCCTCCGGTGAAAGCCATAACGTTCGCGACCGCAGGGTCGGCCGTCACGATATCCACGAACTGCTTCGTCACCTTATCCATGGCCTGATATGAAATATCCTGCTGACCTCGAATTCCGCCCTGGATGATTCCGTTGTCCTGCAAAGGGAAGAAACCTTTGGGAATGATGATGAGTAGGAACACATTCACGCCGATCGTGATCAATAGGACGGCGAGGGTCCAAGGGGCATGATCCAGCACCCACGTCAGGGTGCTTTCGTAGGATCCCAGAATCCAGGTGAAGGCCTTTTCGCTCGCTATGTAGAGACGGTTGTGCTCCTCAGGCTTCTCGCGGCTCAAGAGCCTGGAACACATCATGGGAGTCGCGGTCAGCGAAACGACCAACGACACGAGAATAGCGACGGCAAGCGTGACGGCAAACTCCCGGAACAAACGGCCGACGATACCCCCCATCAGGAGAATCGGAATGAACACAGCAATCAGAGACAAACTGATCGAGAGGACGGTGAAGCCGATTTCCTGCGCCCCGCGCAGCGCGGCCTTCATCGGAGTCATGCCCTGCTCGAGATAGCGCGTGATGTTTTCGATAACCACAATTGCGTCGTCCACCACGAAGCCTGTCGAAATCGTGAGCGCCATCAACGAAAGATTGTCGATGCTATAGCTGAACAAATACATGATGGCAAAAGTTCCAATCAGAGAGACCGGGACTGCCACGCTCGGTATCAGCGTCGCGCGGACATTCCGAAGAAAAAGGAAAACAACCAGGATGACGAGCGAGATCGAAATGGCCAGCGTGGTTTCTACGTCGTGCACCGAGGCGCGAATGGTCGTCGTGCGATCGATGACAGTCGTCAGATCGATTCCGGCGGGTATTGAGGCCTTTAACGAAGGAAGGGCTGCCTGGATCGCGTCGACGGTGCCTATGATATTCGCGCCAGGCTGGCGGAAGATGATCAGGTTTACGCAGGGTTTCCCATTCACGTACCCGGAGTTGCGTATGTTTTGGACTCCATCTTCCACGTCTGCAACGTCCGATAGCTGAATGGCCGAGCCGTTGTGATAGCCGACGATCAGCGGCCGATAGAACTCAGCCTTGAGGAGCTGATCGTTCGTCACAATGTCGCGGGTTGTCAATAGCCCTGAGATTTGGCCCTTCGCCAAATTGGAGTTCTGTGAGGACAACATGCTGGCCACATCTTGAAGGCCCAATCCATAACTGTTCAATTGCGTTGGATTAATGTCCACGCGCACCGCCGGCAGAGAACTGCCTCCGACCGTCACCTGACCCACGCCCGGCACCTGGGAGAGCTTTTGCTCCATGATCGTCGAGGCGGCGTCGTACAAATGACCCTTGTCGTAAATACTGGACGTCAATCCCAGGATCATGATTGGGGAATCGGCCGGATTCACTTTCCTGTATGAAGGATTCGAGGGAAGGTTAATCGGCAGATAGCTTCGGGCAGCGTTGATTGCAGCTTGAACATCTCTGGCGGCCCCGTCGATATTTCGGGTTAATTCAAACTGGATCGTGATATCGGTGCTTCCAATCGAATTCGAGGAAGTCATCTCGGTGATGCCGGCGATTCGGCCCAGCTGCCGTTCGAGCGGAGTGGCTACTGACGAAGCCATGATCTCAGGACTCGCGCCTGCCAAACCCGCCTGGACCCTGATCGTCGGAAAGTCAATTTGCGGAAGGGGTGAAACCGGCAGGAAATTGAAGGCGACGGCGCCCGCAAGGCCGATGCCTATTGTCAATAACGTTGTGGCGACCGGCCGGTGTATGAATGGCGAAGAAACGTTCATGGATTAGTCCGCCGGAAGCGCTTCTGGATCTGCATGGCCGGCGTCCGCCTGCGAGAATCGGTGCGCGAGGTTGTCGAAAAAGATGTAGATCACCGGCGTTGTATAGAGCGTGAGCACCTGACTGACGAGCAGGCCGCCAACCATGGCGATTCCAAGCGGCCGGCGGAGTTCGGAACCGATTCCCGAGCCAATTGCCAAGGGCAGACCGCCGAGCAGGGCCGCCATCGTGGTCATCATAATCGGACGAAACCGTAGAAGGCACGCCTGGTAAATAGCGTCGGTGGCTGTCTTGCCCTCCTTCCGCTCGGCTTCCAGAGCGAAATCGATCATCATGATGCCGTTTTTCTTCACGATTCCGATGAGCAGGATGATTCCTATCAACGCAACGATGCTGAGTTCGGTGCCGCATATGAGCAGGGCCAAAATCGCGCCCACTCCCGCTGAGGGCAATGTGGACAAAATCGTAATCGGATGAATGTAACTTTCGTAAAGAACGCCCAGAACGATATAGACAGTCACCAGGGCCGCCAAAATCAGAAGCGGTTCACTGGCAAGGGAAGCCTGGAACGACGCGGCCGTTCCCTGAAACGCACCTTGGACGCTCAGCGGCATTCCCAAGTCACTTTTGGCCTTATCAATCGCCGTAGTGGCCGCGCCCAGCGAAGCGTTGGGCGCGAGGTTGAACGAAATAGTGACCACGGGAAATTGACCCTGATGGTTTATCGCCAGAGGTGCCGTGATAGTAGTTAAATGCGTGAACGCGCTTAGAGGTACGGCAGCGCCATTTGCGCCTGACACCGCCGGAACTGTGGACGAGGCCGAAGTCGAATTGGCGGACGGGCCCGTAGTTCCCGCCGTCGCGCCGGAAGAGGAGCCGGAGATTGATGACCCTCCAGATGAACTCGACCCTGTCGCGGCCGTCGCAGACCGAACATAAATATCCTGCAATTTAGCGGGATTGTGCTGAAACTCCGGCAACGTCTCGAGGATCACGTGATACTGATTCAATTGCGTGTAAAGAGTCGAAATCTCCCGCTGCCCGAAGGCATCGTAGAGCGTTTGGTCAATCATTTGCGGCGTGATTCCCATGCGCGACGCGGTCACGCGGTCGATCACTAGAGACGCGGCTAATCCGGATGTTTGCTGGTCCGTCGCGACGTCGCGAAGCTGAGGCAGCCCCTGCAGCTTCTGCACGAACTTCGCGGTCCACGTGTTTAGTTCGTTCTGGTCCGGATCCTCCAGGCTGTACTGATATTCCGTCCGGCTTACGCGATCTTCGACCGTCAGGTCCTGCACCGGCTGCATGTAAAGCGTGATGCCTTCCACTTTTTCCAGATTCGGCTGCATACGCTGAATCACGTCGGAGGCGCTGAGCTTCCGATCACCGAGTGGTTTGAGAGTAATGAGAATTCGGCCGCTATTGAGGGTAGTATTCGTGCCATCAACGCCGATGAAGGAGGACAGATTTTGGACAGCAGGATCTTTCAGAATCACCGAAGCCAACTGCTGCTGCCGCTGGGACATTGCCGCGAACGAAATTGATTCCGGCGCCTGCGAAAACCCCTGAATGATGCCGGTATCCTGTACGGGGAAAAATCCCTTCGGCACGATGATGTAAAGGACGATCGTCAATACCAGCGTCCCGAGGGCGACAAGTAACGTTGCCGTTTGATATTGCAACACCCATTGCAGGCTCCGGCCGTACGCTTCGATGATCCGGTCGAACATGTGCTCGGACCATCTGTAGAATTTTCCCTGTTTGTCCGGCGGCGTATAGTGCAGCAGGCGGGCGCTCATCATGGGCGTCAGCGTCAGCGACACAGCCGCGGAAACAAGGATGGTCACGGCAAGCGTCACCGCAAATTCCCGGAACAGCCGGCCGACGATATCTCCCATGAACAGCAGCGGTATCAGGACGGCAATCAGCGAAATCGTCAGCGAAATAATCGTGAACCCAATTTGCTCCGCGCCCTTCAATGCCGCTTCAAGCGGCTTGTCACCTTCTTCAATGAAACGGGCGATATTCTCGATCATCACAATGGCGTCGTCAACGACGAAGCCGGTCGAAATCGTGAGCGCCATCAGGGAGAGGTTGTCGAGGCTATAGCCGGCCAGATACATCACCGCAAAAGTACCGATGATCGAAAGGGGCACCGCAACGCTTGGGATGATCGTCGCGGACAGGCTGCGCAGGAA
>CAWFSW010000010.1:0-5723 GCA_963818605.1 uncultured Acidobacteriota bacterium | reverse complement strand
GCGGTCTTGGCAACACCGACACTGGGTACATCATCCCGCTGACCAGGCTCGACACACCCAGCACGATCCATTTCGCCGGATTCCCACGCTTGAACAGAATCTGATAGCTCGCCGAGAGTATCCCGAGCCCAGCGAACGCGAGAATCGAAGCCAGCAAAATTGCCAGCGCTCCGAACCAGTTCGCTCCGTGCGGCGCAAATCCGAAAAAGATCGCGCCGATGCCCAGATAGACGCACGTGCGAAGCGCTAGCGCCACGAATGGATACACTGCCGAGCCTGCAATAATCACTGGGAGCGGCGTCTGAGTGACCAAAAGTGCTTCCAGCGTGCGGTTCTGCCGCGCTTCTTCCAGGCTGGAATCGAAGGCGGTCATCGAAACGCTCAGGTAATCGAAAAACGCGAACCCGACGAGTGCGAACGTGAAATAACTTCGCCCGGCGGGAAGGGCGCGCTCGAGCTGCGGGCTATCCACGAAGCGCGATAAGTAGAAGAAAGTGGCGACTCCGAAAAGTTCTTCCACGGTTTGCGCTATCAGTGCCAGGCGATAGCCGCGCGCGATCAGAAAATCGCGCCAGAAGAAGGCTGCGATTTTGCGCAGCGTGCGCGCGGCGTTCATTGGGCGCGTCCCCCCGTCATTCCCGGGCGAAGGATGCGTTCAATAGCTGATTCGAACGTTGCGGCGCCGGTTGAGGCGCGCAGTTGGGACGGGGAATCGCACGCGACCATTTTCCCGTGATCGAGCAGGACCACACGGTCGGCAATCTCCTCGACCTCGCCGAGCGTGTGCGACGCGAACAGCAGCGTGGTGCCGCGCCGGCGCACGATTTCGTCCTTAAGCATGCGACGGAAATCCGCGGCGGCGAGCGGGTCAAGGCTGCGCGTCGGCTCGTCGAGCAGCAAGACTGCTGGTCCATGGAGCAGCGCGCGAGCCAGTCCCAGGCTGTGGCGCATGCCGGTCGAATACGTGCGCACCTGGCGATCGAGTTCGGCTCGCGAGGCCCATGCTTTCCGCGGCATGATGCGATTTTTTCGACCGGGCATCGTTCCGGTCAGATCGTTCTCGCCGCGAAGACGCCAGGTTTCGCGGCCACGCAGCCGTCCGTAGAATCCTTCGTCGCCTCCGGTGTGATAGCCGAATTGTTGCCGCGCGCGCGTCCCGCTTCGAGTTCGCGTATCGAATCCGTCGACCATGGCGCGTCCTCTCGTCGGCATCACAGCGTCGCCAGAATGCGCATCAGCGTCGATTTTCCAGCGCCGTTCGGCCCCACCAGCGCCACGGCCTCGCCTTGTTCCACGGAGAATGACATGCCGCCAGCGCGCTTTTCGACGTGGGCGGGCGAAAATGGTTGCAGCAGAGAACGCCAGCCAGAAAGCGCGGGAGGGAAATACTTTTCGAGGTTTTCAACTACGATCGCGGGCATCCTACGGAGTTATAACCGAATTCACCGGCGGGAATCCAGTTCCAACGTCCAGCTCCCAGGGGCCGCTCAAAACGGTGGTTCGGAAGACGGCGTAGTGGAAGACCCGAGGAGGAAGATGGCGTAGCGATAAACGGCCAACCGCGTAGCCTCACTGATCTGATGCGGCCCGATCACGTCACCGAATGCGCGATGAAGTTCGTGCATTTTGTCGTCCGGCAGAACTTCGAGTAGTTTTCCGAAACGATTCTTGGCCATCGTCACCGGATCGGCATCGCTGCGCGCCCGCTCTTGCGCTGTCGTTGCGCCTTTTGCTCCGGATTCAGTCGCGCCTCCTGCCCCCTTCGATGTCGTAGGACCAGTGGCGGCCGGCGGTGCGGCTGTGGTTGTTGCTGATGCTGCAGGCGCAGGAGGTTTCGCCGCGGCCTGAGCGGGCTTGACGGCCTTCACCGTTTTCGCTTCGTACTCTTCGTAAAATTCGTAGCGGAACTGCTTCTCGTAGAGTGCGACGTAAGCCCTCTTTTTGTCGTCGGCCGGCACGGCAGCATCCGCAAGCGCTTTGGCTGAGAAATCTTTAAGCGATGTCTCAAATCCAGCGAAATCCGCACGAGCGGTCTTGGATGGGCCTTTGCCGCTCCGCGCGAGGGTCGCAGCCAAACTATCAGTCCGCGCGTCGTAGCATTTTCCGTACGCCGCGGTCGCCCGCGAAAGGGTGGCGGAAGCGTCAGGCGTCGCGACGTGTGCCTTGTCGTTGAAGTCAGCGATCCACTCAGCAGAGGGCATTTTCAGGATTTGCGCGCACGTCATGCCGAGACGGTCGGGATCGAGCTTTTGCCGCGGCCGGGATGGCGATGGGGCCTGCGCGGCAACAATCGTCGGAATTGTCGCGAGAAGAAGGAGAGATATCGTGGCGCGTCGCATCGTTCAAATCCTACTTGAGCGGGACGATGCGCCGCAAGGAGCGACTCTACTGGCCTGAAGTTCCTTTAGGGCCTTCGAGGAGCAGGGCGGACGCTCGCGGCACGATGTTGGTGGCCTGCGACGCGACGATGAGCCATTGGCCGTCGCGTTTCACCTCGACGCGCGTC
Source organism: uncultured Acidobacteriota bacterium (assembly GCA_963818605.1). Taxonomy (GTDB): domain Bacteria; phylum Acidobacteriota; class Terriglobia; order Acidiferrales; family UBA7541; genus Palsa-295. Next base: position 3,217 of record CAWFSW010000010.1, on the reverse strand, counting down.
AGGATCGCGTGGCGTGCGGGCCGCAGCGATCCATCGGGATTGTGTTCCCCGTGCGAATTGATCAACACGTGAACGATTGCGATTTCCGGCGTCAGGAATTTGACGCTGGTCTCCTCGGTCTGCCAAATGCTGCCCTTGGCTTTATCTGAATGCAATTCTTCGAGGCTTTGCGCAAATGGCGCGCGTCCTTTGAACCATTCGCCGGCAAGGTTGATCGCATCCACGTCGGGCGCGAAGTCGCGTGACATCGCAGGCACGTCGTTGCTGTTCCATGCCTTCTCCCAGCGAGCTTCCACGTCGCGGATCGCTTTTTCGTCGGCCGCGCTACCACCCTGCGCGTGAGCGAGTGCGGGGAGCAGAGAGACGGCTAATGCGAGGAGTGAGAGTCTGATTCGCATGGATTCCTCCGGGGCGATGAAATCGGCGAAATTGTCTCCGGGAGCGGCGGCACAGTCAAGAAATGCAATTTGCCCCGACTTCACGGCGCTATTCCGTCTGCGAACCGGCCGCGATTTCCATCGCTCCGATGCGTTGCCGTATTCATTTGTCAAAGAGCGGTGCAGGCCTTCGTCAAGAAAGCCAAGGACGCAATAATTTGCGATTAGACTTGATGGCGATCCATTGTTTTGAATGACTTAGCTGGGATTCTAATAATGGGAGTTTGCGATTAGAAAACTGTAGATTGCCAGCTGGTAGCGGACAGGGAAGGGAGGAGGTGTCAGGATCGGCGAGGGTCTTTCTCGAAGCCATTGGAGTCTTTCTCCTGTCCGCGTGTCTGTTCTTCCTTCCGAGAAATCACAAATTGCCGCAAACACAGGGTTCAACCGTAGCATTTTGTATAACAGCCTGTGCCTTGTACTGAAGTACAGATTTCGTCCAGCCTGATCATCTAGAAATGCAGTAGTCGGAGCTGTCGCTGAACAGGATGAAGGGAAGGCGGTTTCAGCGGCTCAGCGCCGCGGGCCGAGCAGCGCGCGCTCAAGCAGATGATCTATCGCGCGATCGAGGTGCTTGCGCCGCGTTTCCGGGCGTTTGCCCGAGGCACACCACATCAGGAATTGGCGGCGATAACCGGGCGGCATTTCTTCGAACGCTTTGCGGGCTTTCGGATGCCTCGCGAGCGCCTTTTGCAGATCGGCGGGAATCGCAACAGCGCGCGAGGCGAGGTCGATTCGAAGTTCTACTCCCACCACGTCCCCTGCATCCGCGTCGGCCGCCTTGCGCTGCGTGGTGTTAATCTGCATGCGGTAGCGTCCGCCGCCCGCGGGAACTAGTGTGGTTCGCGTACTCTTGCCGCCCACGATGGCGACGACCGGAATGTATTTCGGCTTCTCTGGCTTCCCGCGTTTGCTCGCGCCGCCACTTGCCATCAGCTTCTGGAGGGCGCGCGCGACTTCATCCGGCACATCCATGTGCCGCATCATCCAGATCTTGTAGATCGTGGCCATGAACCGTGCCGGCTTGGATTTCGGGGCCACGATGTCTTCTCGGAAAGATCACCCATGTTCCGGGGCGGAGTACCGAGCTTCGGTCAAATCGAGTTCGCGTTCGAGTTTTCGCATGACTTCGTCGTTGATCTTGTTCTCATTTCGGAGATGAAGAACGGTAGCGCGCTGAATTGCACCTACCTGCCGCGAAAGTTTCCGCCACCGTTGATAGTCCTCGGGTCGGGAGCCGGCTTCCGCCGAGCCGTTGCTTTCGAGCGCGTTCAATCGGCGGCGCTGAAGCGTAATCAATTCGTCCTGAAGCGGCACGAATTCCTCGGGAGTGTCGTCGCGGGTCTGCTCCAAATACGCGATTGCCGCTTCGGCCATCGCGCGCCGCGCTTCATTCTCTTCCTTGTTTTGCCCGGCCATCCCGGCCAGCCCCAACCACCGGATCAACGGAGGCAGCGTGAGTCCTTGCAGAACCAGCGTGACGAGAATCACGCAGAACGTCAGGTAAAGCATCATATCGCGTTGAGGGAAGGGATCCCCGCTGTCCAACATTACGGGCAGTGAAATGGCGGCCGCGAGCGCCACGACGCCGCGCATCCCTGTCCAGCCAACGATAAAGATGGCCTTATGATTTGGCAGCGTCTCCGGCTGGTGAAACAAGCGACGACGGATAAAGTACGAAATCGCCGCACCGGGATAGATCCAGATGAGCCGGATCAGGATGACGACCCCACTGAACAAGAGGCCGAGAAGTACAAGCTCACCCATGCGATGAGTGCGAATGCCGGCGAGGATAAAGGGCAGCTGAAAGCCGATGAGCAGAAAGACAAATCCGTTGAGTACGAATGTAAGCGTGTCCCAGACGGCTTGTCCGGTCAGACGCGCACCTCGTGACAGATAAAACGAGCTTTTGTGGCCGAGGTACAGGCCACACGCGACCGTAGCCAGCACACCGGACGCACGCAAGCTCTCGGCGGCAAGATAGGCAAAGTAGGGCGCAACCAGGCTGAGCGTGATTTCGATCGGCGCGTCGATAATTTTCAATCCAGCCACGTAAACGAGTTTGCCCACCAGCAGCCCAATCGCGATGCTCGCGAACACAAGGTAGAAAAGTCTTCCGACGCCCGCGGCGAGGGACGGCGTGTGCCCCGTGACGAGCAGCGCCAAAGTGAATTCCAGGGCCAGCAAGCCGCTTGCATCGTTGACGAGGCTCTCGCCTTCGAGGACATCCGTGATGCGCTTCGGCAGGCCCAGCCGCTCGGCGATGGAAGTCGCGGCAATCGCGTCCGTAGTCGAAACCACTGCGCCGAGCACCAGCCCCATCCTCCAATCGAAACCGGGCAACATCCAGCGCGACGCCACTGCCACCACGAACACCGTGAAGCCCACGAGGCCGAACGCCAGCATCGCAATGCTGACCAGGTTGTAACGAAAATCGCGCCACGATGTGACGTACGCAGCCGCAAATAGAAGCGGCGGAAGGATGACGAGGAACACCAGCTCGGGATTGAGTTCGATGTGCGGGCCGTGCGGAAAGAAACTGAGAATCAGGCCGCCGACAACGAGGACAATCGGATAGGGAATCTTTAGGCGCTTCGCGGCGGCCGCGAGCGCCACCACAAGAATCATCAACAGCAAGACGACGTGCTCGATGCTGTAAATTCCCATCGCTTAAGTTCCGGCCTCGCTTCTCAAAGATAACGCAGGCGGGCAGAAATAATCGCGGGCAAAACAAAAAGGCCGCACTCGCTGATGGCGAATGCGGCCTTTGAATTTAATCC
>CAWFSW010000009.1:0-126892 GCA_963818605.1 uncultured Acidobacteriota bacterium | reverse complement strand
CAGTACCGCGCGTTGTTCAGAGCTTTGGGCACACATATAGCGAAAAGCCTCGGGTAGAGCTTTTCTTCCGCAACGAATTTGAAATCGATCCCAGGAATGTAGAATTGGTGGCAGTGAAATGTTCCCTTGTTTGCGCTCACGGGAGTATGAAAAATGGTCGGCGGAGGAGGATCAGTGAACGGCCACACCGAAACGAGAATAGCCGCTAGAGGCCTTTCCAGACCTTGTCCTTGACGGTCAAGTCCGAACAACTCAATTTGTCATGATACTTCAAATCTTTTGTGGGTCTTCGAATGTCGACACCACAGTACGGATGCCGAGGAAACTATGAATGGATCACACCGCATTTGTCGCGGTCTATTGGGTAGCCAGACTGGAAACCCTTGCTAAAACATTCCCGAACACTCCCATGATGGACGAATATAATAGAGTTTCGGACACGATAAATTCCGCGCGGATCTTGCGATCCACGTTATACATAAAGAAAGACAAAAATGGCGGGCGACATTGACAAGAAATCGACCGAGTCACATCCGATCAAACTGGCCCTGGTAAGTTGCGGGTTAGGTCGAGTTCAGCGCGGGTTCGAAATATCCACCTCACGCTGGCAGGCAGCACTTTGATTGGATCCAAGACTTGACCTCAAAGTATTCAGCGGCGGTGTGTTCCCCAATGCGGAGCGCGTGTGGAATATTGCCCGCAATGACATACTTGATTCCCCGCTAGGTATTTTCCGCGCGTTAAATGAAAGACATTTTTGGACTCTCTGTTATCTGCTTGAACAGATGACCTTCGCCATTGGCTTCATCCCTAAACTTCTCTCTTGGCAGCCAGATATTGTCTGGACAAAAGAGCTGCCACTCGGTCGCCTTCTCATGGCCATTCGCAAATTGTTTCGCCTGAAGTTTAAAATTATCTTTGCCAATGGCGATGACTTGGAACCGCCCAGCTACGAGGACTTCGATCAGATTCAGCACTTGTATCCGGCCTCTTTCGAGAGGCGGCGCGATTCGGCATTGAAGATGAGAAGATGCACCTTCTCCCAAATTGCGTCTTCTACACAACACCTGAGAAATCACGCGAACAATTGCGTCAACAATTCGGCTTTGATAAGGAAGACTACATCATTATCTGTGTCGCCGCGTGGAACCGCTATCAGAAGCGACTGGATTATCTGATAAAAGAAGTCGCCGGTTTGCGGGATCCAAGTATCAAACTTTTGCTCTGTGGGCACCCGGAAGCGGAAACAAAAGCGCTAAAGTTGCTCGCCGCCAAGGAATTGGGAGCGAACGCTCGTTGGTTGACTTTGCTGCTGAAGATGTTCGCCAAGCGCTCTACATCTCGAACGTTTTCGTTTTACCCAGTTTAAATGAGGGGCTGCCCAACGCATTGATTGAAGCAGTCATGGCGGAGGTACCTGTCATATGCCATCCTCACGCTGGTAAAAGTTTATTCTGGAAGACGACCAATGGCTTGTCGATCTGTCCAAGATAGGCGCGCTAGCGAATCGAGTGAACATCCTAAGAAGGCAACCACATCCGGGAAAAGAAATAAAGCGACTGCAGACTCGCGCCGTTGAAAGGTTTAGCAGTGGAACTCTAGCTGGGGGATTTTACGAGATGGTGAAGCGAGTTCACGCAACAGAAACGAATAACTTGTAACGAAATATTTTCCTCAACTGTTTACAAACTTCTCTTGGTCGATTATTGATTGGGGTTGGCAAAACCTAAAACCATCGATGCCCCACTAACTGATTCCGAGACGGGATCTTAAATTCCACCTTTCTCTTTTTGGGCCTTTGTAGAACTACTGTCTGAATAGCTTCGGACCCGATTAGTAGTTGCTCCATGCAAAGACCCGTGACAGCTGGAACAGAGAGTGATTAGGTTTTCCTCTGCGTCGTCGCCGAGTCGACCCCGCGGCTGAATGTGATGGACTTGAAGGCTTTCCATCCGTCCGCACGACTGGCAACGCCATCCATCTCGCTCCAGAACCTGTCGACAGAGTTGGCGATAGGCTTCAGGATCAAGTTTCAACCTTGGCCTTTTGGCCGGATCCCCCTCAAAGAGTGACCTGCACTTCTTCAAGGAGTTGCTTCCTCTGGGGTTTCGGAAGACCAATCACTAGTCGAGTCAGAGAAGGCAAGAGAGCATCTCGGTTGTCCGCTTCCAATCTCCCCCCCGCCAGAAAATCCGCGCAGATCTCTCCAAACAATAGCCTCGCGACTTATCACTCCCAAGCATTAGACCCGCTGTTTCAATTGCCTGTTCGATGACCGCCAGTTGGCTCTTGTTCGCTTTGAAATAGATGATCTCCGACGGCTCAGTTTCCTTCCTGGTCAGGTGCTTCGAGACTTCCCGTTTGAATTCCTCCTTGGGAAGTTCGCGCGCTTTGTGCAACCAGGTTGCACTATCGAACCCCTGGACATCCCTCCGCGCTACCTTCGCAAGTTCTGTCGCCTTCGACCAGCCAACCTCCTGCAGCTCCACTTTGTGAATGCGAGACAGTTGCTCGTGGATGGCCATCAGGTAGTAGGCCTTGCGCCTGGACTCGGAGAACTTCCGCTCCAGGAATTCGTCGAACGAACGGACTTGTCCACCCTACAGTACTGCCCAGCACGCACTTCGCAGAGATAGCGGCCCAACTCTACGAACTTCGAATCCCGTTCGCGGTCCCTTGTCTTGTCCCAGGACAGGATCTCGTCGATCTTGCAGAGGACAAACACGGTGGGGTTGTCCCCTTGAGTGAGACACGGAGTTAAGAGACAATTTACCGTTCGCTGCAATTCGATTGTACTGCCTGCACCGATTCCTGCAAGATGCGCCTCGGCTGGTGAAGCGGAGGCGGGCTCTGCGGGAGCGCAACCTGCCGAGGAATAGCCGGCTGGAAACTCATCGTACCGATGAGGCCGGGGGCGGTCGTAGCAAGGCCGCCCCGGCATATTTTTACTATCCATCGGGCGATAGATTTCCTCATGCCTGAAAAAACTCATGCCGACTCCTGCGTTGCCGAAGCGGTCACCGGCGGCCTGGCCGCTGCGGCCTGGTCGGCCTGCACCGCCAGCTCGAATTCGGCGGGCGGACGATACCCGAGCGCCGATGCAGCCGCTTTTGGTTGTAGACCTGTTCCAGGAAATCGCCCGATGCCGGCGTGCGCCTCGCTCAGTCGCGATAGTCTTCGCGAAACACTTCCTCGTACTTCAGCGTTTTCATGAACGACTCGGCTTTGGCGTTGTCGTACGGATTTCCTTTGCGCGACATGCTGATGACGATTCCGTGCGCGCGCAGCAGATCGCTGTACTCGCCCGAAGCATATTGCACGCCGCGGTCGGAGTGATGCACCAGCCCTGGTGCGGGCCGCCGCTGATCCAGCGCCCTGCGCAAGGCCCGCAACGTCAGCGTGTCTTCCAGCGTGCGGCCCAGCGCCCAGCCAATCACTCGCCGCGAATACGCATCCAGAATCACCGCCAGATAAACGAACTCGGTCCGCAACCGAATGTAGGTGATATCGGCCACCCAGAGCTGATTCAGGCCCGTCAGTGTCATCGCGCGCGCCAGGTTCGGATACACCGGCAGAGCGTGCGCCGAGTCGGTGGTGACCACGAATTTCCGTCGTCGCAGACACAGCAAATTATCCTCGCGCATCAGCCGGTACACGCGCTTGTGATTCACCGCCCAGCCGCGCCGCTTCAGTTCCTCGGTCATGCGCGGCCAGCCGTAACTGGGAAACTCCAGCGCGATCCGCTGCATGGCGTCCCGCAGTTTTATCTCCGCATCGCCACCGGAGCGCGCCGAGGGGAAACGATAAAATCCCGCCCGGCTCACCTTGGCCAACGCGCACATACGCCGCACCGTCAACGCTGCGGCTCCGTCTCTCTGCTTTTGGATTTCGCCGTAGACAGCGGCTTTCCAATCACAACCTGCAGTTGCCGCTGCTGCTCGATGCGCTGCAAGCACCCTTTCAAAAAATCAATCTCCAGCGTCTGCTGACCGATCTTGCGCTCCAGTTGCGCCACCCGGTCCGGATCCAGTCGCCGCCGGCCTGTGCCCGCAAACGCCGCTCCCGGCGATTGGCGAAACTCCTGCCGCCACCGCTGCAAAAGGCCCGGACTCACCTCCAAGGCCCGCGCCACCGCCGCCACCGAAGCCCCCGATTCCAGCCGCTCGATAGCGTCCATCTTGAATTCACGCGTGAACTTTCGTCGAGACAATCCCATGTTCCATTCCTCCATTCGCTGGGTATTGTCTCTTAACTGGGTGTCTCAAAAATGGGGACAAGTCCAACCGGAGCCAGTAATCGGCGATGAGCACGTTTGCGTCCAACACTATAAATTTTGGCGACGTGTTTTTCTCTTCAGCCACGGAGACGGTCTCGGAGCTCTTTGTAGTTTCTTCAGTCATATGATGGAGTGCCGTGGCGATCAACAATTCGCAAGAGCTGGCTGCGAAACGATCACTTCGGACGCGTCCTCTGCGTGTATCGGGACATAGCGGTGACTCTGCGGATTCTTATATAGGCCGATCGCGCCAGCGAAGAGATTGGCCAATGCTTCCTGCTCGGCAATTGGCAACTGCGCATCCGTGAGCGGGCCAGGCATAACGGCTTGGCCCTTCTTATCGGCTGGTCGGAAAGCCTTGCGCATCAATTCCGTTCCATAGTCCTCTTGTCCGAATTTGCCAGCATCGCGGACTACGATTTCAACTTCCCGGAAAGCCTGAAAGACGGCCGTATCGTACTCGCCGCGTAGGAAAGCCGGATACACTTTGCTGGCGATCCGCGCATGAAGGTGGGCTTTCGGCAGTAATCCCGCCTTCTGGTAAGCGTCGAAGTCGTCGCGAGATGTAATCTGCTTTCCGCGCCTCGAAACAAAAAACCAGCCGCCTCCTGAACTCGCCTTTTCTACGAGCAATCCTGCGCTCTGCAGCCACGCCCAGGCTTCCATCAAGGCCAGATTCACCTCATCCTGCTTGGGTCCGTACTCGTGCTTCCCCAATACAGGTGGAGCAAAAAAATTGTGGTGGCTGATGCCACCATTTTGATAAACACTGTTGCCATACAAACCCTCGGAGCTATTCAAATGGATGAGCAGCACGCCGGCCGATTCCTCAACTTCAGGGGCGAGAAGTCGGTGGCGTCAGGGACCAAAGACGACAGAGAGCGGAATGCCATTAGAGTATTCTAAGGGAAGTTATCACATTCTGGTAAATTGAGGGACCAATGAAATTCTTCATTCCAGACAAATCGCCTGAAGACGCTGAGAAGCTGTACGACGCGACGAGAAAGTTTGCCGCCCAGGGGCTGGGCGGCCAATGGAGAAGCAATCGACGACACCCGAATTCGAAGCATCTCGTTCCAGGACCGGGGAGAGATGGTTCGTGCGAGAGTTGGAGATCTTGATCCGTGCGAAGGCAATCTCGTTATGGCAATTCTACGAAGCAGTGGGAAGATTAAACGATACCTAATTTGTACGGCGAATCGGGGCGTGTTCCGTGCGATCCCGATGGTCGTCGAGGATCGTGAAGTCAGCGACATCGAGCCGTTTGAGCCTTAGAGTTGAAGTCGCGGCCGGATGAAGTCTTGTTCCAGGCCGGAATTCGCATTTCGTCAAGGATTTCATGGCAGGCATCACGAATTATTCGGATCCGTCCTCAATCGGGCGTATGGAAGATAGGTTCGTGCTTCAACAATGTGATCTCCAGCATAAAGCTTCGCGGCAACGCTTGTTGAAGGTATGATAGAAACCGCAAATCAAAAGCCCTTTGCAACGTCGCTCCTTCCAGAGCCGTTGGACCCAAATATACTCGCGTTTTTCGTTCTCCTGGACTACCCAGCGATGCACAGGCGGGCAACCGATGGTCGGCGCTCGGTAGGGTTCACCAATTCCAGTCTCAAACGTTCTTTGCCTGGGAGCGGATTACATTGACATAACCGCCATCACCTAAGAGCTCGCGAGCAGATAGCTTCGGCGATCGTTGTATTTTCGCCTCGCTCTTCTCCAACAAAATCGATACCTCTCTCGGCAATAATCCCCCGCACTATTTCCGGGTAATCAGGATCAGAAATCGCTCCGTTAAAATGAGGATCTCCTTGAACACGGTGTGTGACGCCAGGCACGATAAATTTCTTTTGGTCCATTGGCATTAGGGCCTTCGCTATTAAGTTCTTGCGTGCGCTGAGCGATCCATGGATAGGGCTTGACGGAATAACGAGGCAACAGCAATATACGGCCCGGTCTCGTCGGTTTCAGTCCTGAAATGCAGTACCTCCCAAACGCCTGAGCCAGCCATATCGAACACAAGGTTTCCTGGGAATCTCTCAAAATTGGGATACAAATCACCAACACGGTCCCATTGAGCCTGAGTCCATGGGCCGGCAGCGGGTCGATTATATATTTTGCCAATAAGTTCAGTGGGGCTAAATTCTCGAAGAATCTCAATTGCAATGTCCGGCTCTCCGGGACGTGTGATTGATGGTGGGGGAGGAATCTTGCCTAAAGCACCTAATGAAATACTACTTCCTTTCCCGGGCCAGCGAAAGGTTCCGTACACAAAAGGACGTTGCTGTTTCTCATTCATAATTTTGGCTCTGGAATCTCTATGTACCCTTCTATGTCACTCTTAATTTTCCTGTAGATTTCCCAAATAGTGTTTACTGTTTTTTTTACCTCAAATCGATTCCAAGTCACATAGAACCGGTCTTTCGTGTCGGAAAAATGCTTATCCATGTCAATAAGGGGAGGAGGCAATGCTAACGAGGCAGCCCCTCCGAAAAAATGCGCGATGTCCACTGCCGCGGTCCCTTCCTTCAAAAGAAGAACACCTTTCTTCGCTCCCCTCATCGCGCCGTACTCGAAGACCACATTGGGGCGAAGGCCATCGAAGCAAACAACTCCGAAAGCAGATTTTCTAATAGATCCAGTATTACATCATGCTGACTCCTGCCACTTTCAAGGGCCGAGGGTGTTTGCTTGAGTTCGAAGTGACGCCCAAATACAATTTCAAGGCATTCAACCAAGAATCCAATTTGGGGCTCGCCTGTCGAGTAGGAAACAAAATAGAACGGTCTCTCAGCCAACTCCTGCGTCAATGGTGCCTGCGTTTCTTCAATATTCAACGACACACCGCCTCAAAAATGTCCCCGAATGAAGTAAAAACACTCGAAAACAGCAGTACAAAACTGAACGCAAGCGAACGTTATCATATTTTGGAATGAATGGTTTGGTGATTTGGTGGGACTTAGGAATTTCGTGGGTACAGATTAAAAGGCCGCTGCTCTACCACTGAGCTACGCCCCTGCGGGTGAATCGAAACATCTTACACGAAAATGCGGTGGCGCACATGCGGCGGTTGAGGCTCTGCGCGAGGTGGCTCCTGGCCGATTTGGCGGAGGGCACGGGAATTAGTGGCGGGCCGGAAACGTACGAGCATTCGCGGGCCGGCGACGCGTGGGGAATTCAGGCTAGCGCCTTTGCGCGAGGGCGCTTGCGTTTCCATTCGTAGTCTTTGCGCAGCAGGGCCATGTGCTTCTTGATCTGCTCTTCAATTTCGGCGAAGGAGGCCTTGACGCTTTGCGGACATCGGTGCCTTCCCCGGTGGCGTGCAGGGTTCCCGTGGGAAGCGAAAGATTCAAGGCGAAGGAGTAGCTTTCCTTTCTCGGATGCTTCTCGATGTTCCCGTGCAACTGCACCAGATCGGGGGCATAGCGGTTGAGCAGCTTTTTCAGTTTTGCGATGTGGACTGCAGTTTCTTTTTCGATCGGTTCGCGCCATTCCTCATTCGTATGGCGAATCGCAATTTCATGGCTCGACCTTTCCGGGAAAATTTGGAAGGGGCTGCGATGGGCGGTTTATTCAGGAGACTCATCAGCAATTTCAGAATAACAATTCCGCAACGCTGTTGCAAACGGCGGCCGCAGCATGATTTCCAGGGCGGGAAAAATCCCCGGAGATGCCGACGAGCCCGGCTTACTTTTTGAATAGATTTTCAAACGCCTGGCGGGCATCGAGCGGGCGCGAAACTCTTTCCGGGGAAGACGACGAATTGGCCGCGGGCGCCGACGGCGCCGTATCCTTCTCGATGGTGGTGCGAAATTCGTAGAAGGTGCAATCGTTTCGCTGGTCTTTCCTCGGAATCCGTTCGGGCACGGGCTTCATGCATTCAAAGCGCGCGGCGGTGTCGAAGTAGGCGCACTGTTTGCAGGAGTGCAGTTCGAAGGCGCACTTCGGGCACTTGCCTTTGGGATCGAAGCCCGGCTGCAGCACGGCGCCGCAATTGGAACAGCGCGCGCGTGTGATGGTGCCGACCATGCGCGGCGTGCGCGGCCCGATCTGATCTTGTCTCGGGTGACCTTCCGGTGGACGTTTCTCTTTTTTCTGGGGCTTGTCCGCACTCATGTAGCCCTGTTGCTTATACTTCCGCTCCAAAGAAAACCTCCGGGGGGATGCTTAGATCATACTCTGAATCGGCGTATACAACACGTAAATAAAGCGAATTTGTAAATATTCGCAGTCTTGGTCACAGGTCGGAAACCGCCTCGCAAGATGCTTGCATCACGATTCGCGGGACCAGAAGCGGCCAGCCCTTCCGGTCGCAAATCGGGCCGCACAAATTTCCGCGGCGTTCCGGCATCGGAGAGAATCGCCTCGGCGGCCAGATAGCCGCTGCGAACGGCTCCCTCCATTGTCGAGGGCCAGCCGGTCGCGGTCCAGTCCCCTGCAAGAAATAATCCTCGAAAGCGGACTCTTCTGCGCGGGACGCCATTGGTCCGAGCCGGGAGCGGGCGAAAACGTGGCGCTCATTTCCTTGACGACGGTTCCCTTGACCAGCCTGGCTTCGCGCGTGGCAGGAAGGACGCCGCGAAATTCTTCAAGGCATCGTGCGATGATTTCCTGGCGCGAGCGTTGCGTCAAGCCGTAGGACGCGCTGATCACCAATTGGAGGTATTGTCCGCCGTTTTCGCGCCGTCGCCGTAGAGTTGCGTCTTATTAAACACCCACTGCGTCGTGGAGTCCACCAGCGTAAGAAACGGCTCGCTCATCACGGCCCGATCAAACCAGAGATGCACGCCGGTGATGGGGGAGGCGCGCAGATTTCTCAGATTTGAGAACACCGCCTCGCGCTCGACCACTTCCGCGGCAAGCAGCCCGGGCAAGACGTCCTGCGGAACTGCGGAAAGATAATAGTCCGCCGTCTCGACCGAGCCGTCTTCCCTTTCCACGCCTTCGACATCGCTCCACAACCAGGAACCCGCGCACGCCGGCGCGCAACACGACTTCCCCGCCCCGCTTGGTGATGGCCTCCTTGCAGCCATCGTACAAATCGCCGAGTGGAACGCGCGGGATGCCGACGCGATATCCGCCGCGCGTGGAAAGAAACGCCTTCCAGAAAACGTCGATGCCGTATTGCGCGTCGATGCGATCCAGTTCCTCATCGAGCGCGCTGACCAGAATCACTTCCCAGAACCGGCGAATGGCGCGATCGGTCTGGCGGTGTTTTTGCAGCCAGGCCAGCATCGTGACGTCTTCGCCGGACGTCGCGGCGAAAGATCCGCCGGACGGCCGCCGCTGCGCGCAATCGTCAGAGCGCCGGCGCGATGGCGCGTTTATCGGCCCAGCCGAGCAGCGGAAACATCGCGAACGACGGCGCCATGTGCAGGGGCGGGGCAGCGCGACCGCTTCCATCGCGCCGCGAGTTCCCTCCGGCGCGGCAAAAAACAGCGGTCGAAAAATTGAATCTTGTCCGCCGCGCCGGCCCGCGATAAAAATCCTCGAGATTGGTGCAGCAGCCCAGCGTAACGTGCTGGCAATTGTCGACGTGCTCGCCGCCCGGCAAGACATATGACGCGGCACGGCCGCCCAAGTGGGGCCGCTTTTCGAGCAAACGCACACGGAAGCCGGCTTCAGCCAGCGCGACGCCCGAGGAAAGTCCCGCCAGGCCGCCGCCGATCACGATCACGCTTTTCGAGGACATTATCCCGGGTGAGCCGCGCAAATCGCGCGCGAGCGATGAACATCATCTTTTCCGCTTTCGTGAGGCGGACGCGCTCGCCGAACACCGCAAAGTCGACGGATTCGATGCGAGCGCCGCCGGGCCGCGTGCCGTCGCCATCATGGTCAATGATGCGCTTGCGCCAGGACAGCCGAAATGCGGGATCGTTCGTGCGTGCGAGAATCGCCGCGTCCTTGATCGGGATGCTGCTTTGATAGGTGTAGCGATTCAGCGCCCAGGCCTGCAGCTGCCCGCGCGTGAGCTTTCCTTCGTGCATCAGCAAGTGAAACGGATGCTGATGGTGATAGCGTTCCTTACCGATGGCGTGGAATCGCGCCACGAACTCGGCTTCCGGCAGCATCGCAGTGGATTTTTCGTCGCTCACAATTCGAACTCCATTCCATCATAAGCGACTTCCCAGCCTGCGTCGCGGACGGCCTGGTTTGCTGCGCTGCCTTCATCGAGCACGGGATTCGTGTTGTTGAGATGAATCAGCACGCGGCGGCCTTTACCGGCAGGCGGAAATTGCGCGAGCAAACCGCCTGGTCCGGAGAGAGGCACGTGCCCGATTTCGCGGGCGGTCTTGCCGCTGCCGCGAACATCAATCAGCTCGTTGTCCGTCCAGAAGGTGCCGTCCACAAGCGCGAGATCGCTTTCTTTCGCGTGACACTTCCATTGATCGTTGTGGCCAGAGAGACTGGGCGCGTAGAAGAATTTCTTGCGGTCCTGCACAAATTGCAGACCGATCACCGCTTCTTCGTTCGCCAGATGTTTTCGGAGTCCGGCGCTCACATAATCCGGATAGTCGCCGCCGAGCGGCACGGCTTTGCAGGTGAGGGCGGAGTTCGCTTCGCCCGGGACTTTATGGATGGAGACCGGCCGATCGAGCGGGAGGGCTTCCCACTGGACAGGAGGCACGGACCGCTCGAGACTGCGAAAGAGAGAGTTCTCCTCCTTGAGCACGCGGAGCACGGACGCACTGGCATAGATTTTCAAGGGCTGGAATTCGCGCAGATGTAGAAGACCCATTACGCCATCCACGTCCGCGCTCATCAGGATGATTGCAGAGATCGGCGTGCCGCGAGTCTGCTGAGCCGGTGCGAAATCAGTATCGCGCAGGAGCTGTTGCCGAAGGTCGGGTGAAGCGTTAAGGAGGAACCACGAATCTGGACAGGGAGAAACGGCGACCTGGGCCTGGGTGCGAGGGCTAAAACCAGAAAGTCCCCGGCGCGCGCGGTCACAGTTCGGGCATCCGCAATTCCATTGCGGAAACCCACCGCCCGCGGCTGAGCCGAGGACCTTTATTCGCATTCAAGAACTAGAGTTCAGCGTTGGCGTACGAGCTGACTTCGCAGTTCAGGTCAATTACTTCGTGCTGAGGTGTGGTCCATTCCATGGTCGTTCCTCCCGAATTAAAGCCTTGGTGCTGAAAGAGTTCTACGCAACCCGGCAAGCATAGCGTAAGGGCCCGGTCCGGGCAACTATCTTTTTCCGGAACGCCCGAAACCTGTAAACGCCCTAGAATTAATCAGAGGTCACGCTACAATATCCGGCCATGGACTCATTTCGACGAGGACAATTGCTCTATTTGGCGACGCTGGGGCGATCGCTCGCGCTTTTCGCCGTGCTTGGGCTTGCGTGGGCGCGTCCGGGATTCGGGCAGGGGATGCGCATCGAGGGAGTCGTGCGCGATTCGAGCGGGGCTTCCGTGCCGGGAGCGCAGGTGAAGCTCAGCGCGAATTCGTATTCGGCGACAACGTCCACGGACGCTGCGGGAGCCTTTGCGTTTGACGGCGTGCCGTCCAATTCGGGATTGGTCACGGTTACTGCCAAGGGCTTTCAGCCGGTGCAACAAAACTGGACTGCTGCGTCCGGCACGCCTTCGCAGATCAGCATCGTCCTGCAGCCTCTGGCGGTGAGCCAGCAGGTCACGGTGACCGCGGCGCGCACGGCGACCCCGTTGGGAGCGTCGCCGATCAGCGACATCCAGCTTTCAGCGGACGACCTGCAAGCGACGCCTGCTCTTACTCTCGACGATGCGCTGCGCCAGGTTCCGGGTTTCAGCCTTTTCCGGCGCACGAGCAGCCGCACCGCGAATCCGACTACTCTTGGAATTTCACTGCGAGGACTTGGCGCGAACGGCGCAAGCCGCGCGCTGGTGCTCGAAGACGGCCTCCCGCTCAATGATCCTTTTGGCTCGTGGGTTTACTGGGATCGCGTTCCGAGCGTTTCGGTATCGAGCGTGGAAGTGGCGCAGGAGGGCGCATCGAGCCTCTATGGAAGCGAAGCGCTGGGAGGCGTCGTCCAATTCCTGACGCGGCCGGCGGAGTATGGCGGCGTGTCGCTGGAAACATCGTACGGCAACCAGAACACGCAGGACGTTTCGCTCGCGGCCAGCGGCGGGATCGGGCGCTGGGAATCCACGTTTGCGGGCGAAGCGTTTCACACCGACGGCTACACGCTGGTTCCGCAGGCCGACCAGGGGAGCGTGGACACCAACGCTTATTCGCAGCACGGCACTGCCGACCTTACGATCGCGCGCAAGATCGGCAAGGATAGCGAAATTTTCGGACGTGGGTGGTATTTCGACGACTCGCGCAACAACGGAACGATCGGGCAGACGGACGGCATCCGGCTCGGCGAGGGAGCTCTGGGCGCGGATCTGGATTTAGGCTCCTTCGGTTCGCTCCAGCTGCGCTCCTACGGAGACTTTGAGACCTATCATCAGAGTTTCTTTTCTGTCGCGCTGGACCAGAACAGCCAACACCTCACGGATTTGCAGACTGTTCCGGCACAGGGGATTGGCGGATCGGCCGTGTGGTCGCGCCAGTGGGGAAAGCGCCAAACTCTTGTGGCGGGATACGACGATCATCTGGAGCTTGGCCACAGCAACGAGCAAATTTTTTCGTCGACCACGGGAAACAACCTGAGGGACACCGCAACGGGGGGACACCAGCGCACCGCCGGCGTATTCGGAGAAGACATCATTCAAATCGCGCCGGGATGGACGCTGGCGGTTAGCGCGCGATTTGACGATTGGCGAAACTTCGACGCTTTCCTGGTGACCGATCCGATCACTCCTCCGGAACCGACCACAAATCTTCCTTACGCGAGCCGCTCCTATACGGCGTTCAGTCCGAGGGCAAGTTTGGTCCACGAGATGAATTCGCACGTCTCCTGGTCGGCGTCGGTATATCGGGCGTTTCGCGCGCCGACGTTGAACGAACTCTACCGGTCGTTCCGGCAGGCAAACAATTTGACGGATGCCAATGCGAACCTCACGGCCGAGCGGCTGACGGGCGGTGAAGCGGGCGTGGCCGTGCAGGGACTGAACGGGCGACTGCAATTTCGCGGGACGTTTTTCTTCAATGAAATCGTCGATCCAATTTCGAGCGTGAGTTGCCAGGTCACGCCCGTCCCGGCGATTTGCCCGGCACCCACGGCCAACACTTTCACTTTCGTGCGCGACAATTTAGGCCGCACGAGCGCGCCCGGCTTCGAACTCGATTGGATCGCACGCATCACGGATCGTTTTCAGCTGTCGGGAGGATATCAATACGTGGACGCTACGGTGATCAGCGCGCCGGGACAGCCGTCGCTGGTGAACACATGGGTGGCGCAAGTACCGCACAACGTCCTGACGTTTCAGGCGCGCTACACCAACCCCTCACGCATTTCGCTTTCGGTGGAGGGTCGCCTAGTGGGAATGCAATTCGACACAAACCAGCTGCCCATGGGCGACTTTTTCGTGCTGGATGTAATGGCGTCGCGCGACGTGAGCCATGGCGTAGAGCTTTTCGGCGCGGTGGAAAACCTTTTCGACGAGGAATATATCTCCACGGCGGCGACAACTCTTTCTCCCGCGCAGAGAGGCTTGCCGATTGCGGGACGCGTCGGGATGCGCTTTGATTTTCCGTCGAAGCGATAGATTGGGAACTCTTAGACGCCTACAGCGGGCGGGAATCGAATCAACGCGAGGAAGTCAGATCGGGCGGTGGGTATTCGGGCAGCTTGACGTTCTTGGAGTCGGTGCGCTTTACCTCCAGATCGTCGAATAGGATGGAGGGGGCGATAACGGTCGTTGGCACGGCTCCCTCGCGATTTCCCACGAGAAAATCGTTGCCAGCGGCGACAAGGTCGTTGCGCAACGCACGCGTGTCGAGTTCATCGAAGACCGCGCCGCGAACGAGTTCCTGGTGGCCGTCCTTTTCGTACACGCGGTAAAGCAGGCGCGGCTCGTAGTCGGTTCCCCCGAGCGTTTCGACGTAATAGCCGAACGGCTTGTTTTCCTGGCGGCAGATATCAATCAGCTTCTGCTTCAATTGCTCGGGCGAGAGAGCCTGCTTCGACTCCACGATCAGATTCCCGATATTCGGCGATGCGGGCTGGCCCGGCGCAGCGCGGCCGTGGCCATTTGATTCGGGAAAATCGCGAATGGGCTCGCGGTCCAGCAAATAGTTCACGAGCAGGCCGTCCTGGATCACCGGGACTTTCACTGCGCGGACGCCCTCGTCATCCGCGTCGTAGCTGCCGATGAGCGTCTTGCCAGCGAAAGTTTTCAGCGTGGGATCGTCTTCCACGGACAGAAAAACGGGAAGGACGCGGCTCTTGTAATTCGAGGCGTAGTCTCCCGTGGTGCGCGCGGAATCTCCCGGGCGCGGGCGCTTTCCCAGGACATTTCCGCCGATCATGCCGTTGAAAACGTCGCTCGCGGCATCCGAGGAGAAAAGAACCGGGCCGCGATAGTCTTCGTCCACAACGGGCGCATCGCGCAGAGCCTTCAACGTATCAATCATTTTCGCCATATTTGCCTGAAACTCCTCAGGCGTCGGCAATTCCTTCGAAGACGCGGCGGTGAAATAGGGGGAACGCTGAAGGCGCATTCCGTCCGCCGCTTGCGTGGAACCATCTTCGTTCAACAGATAGACTGTGTAACCATCCCGCGTAACCGTTCCCTCGGTGTTGACGAAATACTGATTCACGGCGCGAAACCGAGCCGAGGCCGTGAGCGATTCGAGCTTCAAATCGCCGCGGAAAAGCGCGGTGGCCTTTTCCAGTGCGTCCCGCCACTGCTTGGGATCGAAATCGAGCTTCGCGAGCGGTTCGATGGATTCCAAGGGAGGCGCATGCGCGAAATCGTCAAAGGGCTGGTCGGCGGTGTACTGCCGAAGCGCCGCACGCTTTACCGCCAGGGCTTCGCTCGCGGCTTTATAAGCCGAGTCGGTCGCGGTCCAAAGCTGCCAGCGCAACGTGGTTGCATCGTTGTCAATTGGCCCGAGGGTGGCAACGCCGATTCCCGGCCCGTAGTAGCTATCCTGCTTGTAGTCGCCTACGCGCACGACCACGCGCACGATGCGCTGGTGCACGCGCTGCTCTTCGCGCAGCGCGCCGAACGCGGCTTCGGCGTCGTACTGCTCCACGTCCGAAAGTCGGTATTCGATGTAGTACGGCGCGGGAACATTGTCCATCTTCAGGTGCGATTTCGAGCGATCGAGCTCTTCGCGCATAGCCTGCAGCACGGGATCGGAAGACGCCGTCTTCGACGGTGAGTCTTGCTGTGCGTGAGTCGTGAATGGAGAAAAAACCAAAAGAAGGATAAACGCCGCGATCAATGGCCGGACTAGCGCCAGGCGACTGTGCCGGGCACGGCATGCCGTGCCCCTACGAAGGCAAACGCTCATGGCTTGTTCTCCACCGCGGGCGCATCTTTGGCGCTGGCCGGTGATGCTGCATTTTCAAATCCCGGCGGCGACAGGATGGGCGGGCGTTGCGTGCCCTTGGAGCGCTTCTGAACTTCAATTTCCGAAAAAAGCATGGCGGGGGCGGCGGCAGCGACCGGGATTTGTCCCGACTCCGCGCCGCAAATTCCATTGAATACCTGAATCGTGTCTCCGGTCAGGATGATCGTGTTAAGCGACAACAGCGGCGTGCCGACGATATCCACGCCGCGCACAAGTTCGTCGGGCCGTCCGTCCGGATATACGCGATAAACCATCACAGGGATTACCTGAAACGCCTGCGGCAGCTCTCGCGTGGTCAGCGTAAAACCGCCCTCAATATCATCGAAGTAGAGGCCGTAAGGTTTTCCCTGCCGCTTGATCTCCTCGATGAATTTCTGTCGCAACTCGGAATCCTTCACGGTCTTGGTCGAGGTAACGATCAGATTTCCCTGCCGGCCCGTCGGCATCAATCCGGGCTGGCGGCGGCCGTGGCCGTTGGAATGATCGAAATTGGTGATGGGCATGCGCGACATCAGGAAATTCTTCAGAATGCCATTGTCCACAGCCACCACACGCTCTGCCGGAACGCCTTCGTCATCGTAATCGTAGGAGCCGGCCAGTTTCACTCCGTTCAATTCCTTCATCGTCGGGTCGTCCACGACGCTGAGAAACGTGGGGAGCACCTGCTGATTTACTTTCTTCGTGAACGTCTGGCCTTCTTTTTCGTCGCGCTGGCGGTGGCCTTCGAGCCGGTGCCCGAGCACTTCGTGGAAGAACACGGCTGCGGCCCGGCCGGAGAGCATGGCGGGGCCCGCATAAGGCTCCGCGGCGGGCGCTGCACGCAGCGCCTTCAGATCAACTGCGATCTTGTCCACCTTCGCCAGCAGCTCGGATTCGGATGGGAGTTGATCGGGTGACGGAGCCTGAAATGTTTCCACGCGCTCCAAACTCATTCCGTCGTCGGCGCGCGTTTCGCCCTCGACTACCAGGCGGGCGGTTGCCGACGATTGCTCGAGCGCTGCGCCTTCGCTCGTGGCGAGATACGAGCGGCTGGAGCCATCCTGCAGAAGCGCCACCGACGAATAAACGTCGGGGTATTTCAAGAATCGGGCCGAAACCCGGCGCATGCGATCTTCCCATGCCTTGAGGTCATGCACGGCCTTCGGCGACGATTCGCCCGCGTACGTCTGCGGCTTTTCCTCCGAAAAATCCGGAGACTTATCTTCCTCCGCCGATTGGACGGCCTGATTCGTCTTCACGCGCAGGAACGCGGAAGAGGCTTGCTCGTATTCCCGGTCGGTGAGCAGCCAGAGCACGCGGGCAATCGCATCGGGATCGTCGCGCAGCGGAAGCGCGCCCGAAATGATTCCGGAGGGGCGACTTTGCGAATGCGTATTGTCGAGCGCGGAGGAGCCGACGCGCATCATCACGTCGGCCGTGCGGCGGTGGATGGTGGTCGAAGCAATGACACCTCCGCTAGTGGCGGCGATGGTCGTGCCGTCTCCATCCGACACCGCGTAGCTCAGGTAATAAGGAGCGGGATCCGATTTCGCGAGCGATGTGGTAGCTCGCTGGAGCTCATGCTGCATCGTCTGGAGCAATACGTCCGGACGAGGGGGCGAAGAAAGAGCCGCCAAAGGAATGGCGCACAGGAGCAGAAGAGTGCAAACAGCGGCGCGGAAATGAACTCGTTTCATCTGAAGTTTTTCAGTCTCTAGGAATTGTCAATCTAACATACATGCTCAACAGCCGGGCAGCAAAACGGGCCGGGTGTGCGTCAGCGTAACTCAGTGCGTGGAGGAGGATGCTTTGCTCTTGGACTGTCGTTCATACGGCGCGCCTTCGAGCAGTAAGATGGCGATCAGCCCGGCGACCAGCAGAAAGCCGGCGAGCCCGTATGCCGCGAGAGGCGAAAGGTATGGCGCAAGAACCCCGAGTCCGCCGAACGCCAGCGCCAAACAATAGAGGACCAGCACAGCCCCGCGATGGCCCAGACCCAAATTGGAGAGACGATGCGCGGTGTGGTCCTTGCCAGGTGAAGTGAACGGCAGCAGCCCGCGTCGCCCGCGAGAGATCGAAACAAGCGTGGTATCGAAAATCGGCACGCCAAGGATCAGGACAGGAACGAGCCATGTGGCAGGAAAATGCGACCCCTCCGGGCGAATTTTCAGGCCGAGGGTAGCCATCAGAAAACCGAGGAACATCGCGCCGCCATCGCCCATGAATATTTTCGCGGGATTGAAATTCCAGCGCAGGAAGCCCAGAGCGGCCCCCAGCGCGGCGGCGCCAAGCGTACGGACCATGGTCTGCCCATTGAGGCTGGCGGAAAGAGTGAAAAAGCCCGCGGCGACCGCGGCAATTCCCGCGCACAAGCCGTCCATGTGGTCGAGAATGCTAAAGGAAGCGGTGATACCCACCACCCAGACAAATGTGAGGCAGCCGTCGAGCACGACGCCCATGAATCCGGGAACGAACTCCGAGAAAAACTGCGCACGGATTCCGGAAGCGTACAGGAACAGCGCTGCAAGGGGCATCCCGATAAAGAGTTTTACCTGGTGATGCAACAAGCCACCGTCGTCGAGGAAACCGACGACTGCAAGGAGCGTGGCGCCGGCGAGAATGGCCACCATCTGCTGATGAGGCACGCCGTGCAGCGTAAACAGAATTGCGAGGACGAATCCAAGATAGATCGCGATGCCGCCGAGAAGCGGAATGGGGCTGAGGTGGACTTTGCGCGGCCCGGGAAGATCCACCATCCCGTAATGCAACGCAAGGCGGCGAACCGGGACCGTCAACAGAAGCGATCCCGCGAGGGCGACCGCAAAAGCGATCAGATCGGAGGGGAGGGTCATCGCGCGACTGCACGTCTGGTCATCGGAGAAATTGTGGCGGTCGCGCGGACATTACCGCGCGGTGAGCATTTTTTCGAGCACGCCGCGAACTTTTTCCTGTTGGTGGGTGGCCGCATACCAATCCATCGTCTTTCGCAAGCCGTCGCGGAATGCCATCTTCGGCTCCCAGCCGAGCAGCTTTTTCGCGAGCTTGTTATCGGCCACGCGATTCACGGGACCAGTGGGCATATCTGGCCGGAGACGAATCTCAGCCTTGTGCCCGGAGTATTCGAGCACCATCCGGGCGGCATCAATCACGCGCACGCGCTCCATGGTCCCGAGGTTCACGGCCGTGCCGTCATTTATTTTTTCCGCGGCGAGAATCGTTCCGCTGACGATATCGTCCACGTAGGTCCAGTTGCGAATCTGCATGCCATTGCCCCAGACGTCGAACGGGTTCTGGCCGATAAACGCGCGGGCGATCATGGCGATCACGGCGTGATTTTCCACTCCGCGAGGGCCGTATACGGTGAAGTAGCGGAGCGAGGCGGCGCCGAGCTTGTGCTCGCGGTGATAGGCCTGCAGGGTCAGCTCCGCCATCAATTTTGCCCAGCCGTACATGTTGTCGGCGTCGTGGGGAGGTTTGACGTCGTCTTCGACGAGATAAATTTCCTTCTGCGGATCCGTCTGCATGTAGTTCGGGTAAACGCAACCCGAGGAAGCGTAAACGACTTTTTCGACGCCCGCTTTGACCGCTTCCCAGAAAACCACGCCGTCGAGAAAAAGATTCGAGGCCGGTCCCGCCTGATGCAAATCCACATATCCGCGGCCGCCATGATCCGCGGCGAGATGGAATACAACTTCGATCCCCTTCATTGCGGCGCGCGTTACTCCGGGCTCGCGCAAATCCGCTTCCATGAAAGTGATGCGGCCATTCTTGAGGTGCCCCTCAATGTTCTCGAGCCTGCCGCTGGTGAGATCGTCAACGACATGCACGCGCGCACCGCGCTCGAGCAAAGCGTCCACCAGATGCGACCCGATAAAAGACGCACCGCCAGTTACGAGTACTTTCTTACGATCCCAGATGGCGCCCCCCATTCCTCTCGCCTGCCGCCTCTTCCATAATTTCGGTGAAGCGCTGGAGTTCATTCACTGTAGCATATTTTTTTGCGGTTTCTCGCGCGCGGCGGCCCATTTCGGCGAGCCTCGAAGGATCGCCGCGCAGCTCCCGAATCGCCGCTACCACCGCAGCCGGATCGTCCGGATCGGCCGCGAGCCCGCATCCGGATTCGACTACTATGCGCGCCGCATCGCTCGTTGCAGCAGCGACAGCGAGCACCGGACGGCCTGCAGCGAGAATCGAATAGAGCTTGCTCGGAACCACCACGCCCTCGAGGCCGCGGCGCACCGTGACGATGTGCAGATCGCCGGCCATCATGACGTGCGGTATCTGCTCGACGGGCCGAAACGGCAAGAAGCGAACATTCGGCGAATCCGCCGCGGATGCCCCCAGCGCCGCGCGGTTTGCGCCACCCCCTATGAACACCAGACCTGTGTTTTCGTTGCTTAGAATCTGCGCCGCTTTGAGCAGCGTGCCCCATGCGCCATAAAAGCCCAGATTCCCAGCGTGAAGGACAACAAACTCGAAGCCGCATCGGAGTTCCTGGACGACGGGATCACTTTGCTCGGGCATCGAGGCAGGAAACGAAGTGCCATCGCGCACGACAACGACGCGTTCCGCTGCGACACCCTTTGCGAGAATGCGGTCGCGCATGTCGTCACCCAGAACAATTACCCGCGCTGCCTGCTTGAGCGCGCGGCGATGCATCTTCTCCCAACGATTGACCCACGCGCCTGGGCGGACAATATCCCCGCCGACGGCCATATCCGGATACATGTCGCGAATGTTGTAAACGAACGGCCTGCCGATCCTGCGCGCGACGAAGGCGCCGGCGATGCCCGCAACGGGAGGGTCCGTCATCGCGAGGACGATATCAGGACGGAGCGCGATGGCGCGGGGAACCGCAAGGGCGAGGTAGGTCAAATAATTCGAGACGCGACGGCGCATCCGGTGGCGCGGATAAGCTGTCGAACCGACGCGCTCGACGACAACGCCATTTCGCGTGTCGCGCCGGAGAAACTTGAAAGGGTAGAACTCGTCGGGATCGTACGAGGGACGTCCCGCGACGACGGTAACTTTGTGGCGCTGGGCGAGGGTTTCGGCCACTCGCACCGCCATCTTCGCCGTGGCAGACGTGTCGGGCGGATAGTATTCGTTGAAAAGCAGTATGTGCATGCGCTGTTATTTGGCTGCGCTTGGCGAATCGCTCGCCGGGTTCCTCGCGGGCGATGGCCGAAGATTTTTTCTGCAGTATGAAATTGCCCATTACGAGGACGTCCATCTGCGTGCGGTGGAAACAATCGAGCGCCTCTTCGGGGCGGCAGACGATCGGCTCGTTGTCGTTGAATGAGGTATTCAGAACCACCGGTACTCCCGTCAGATCGCCGACGGCGCGAAGGAGTTTCCAATAGAGAGGATTGGCCGAGCGGCTGACCGTTTGCAGGCGCGCGGTGCCGTCCACGTGAGTGGGCGCAGGGATTACGGCGCGTTTCTCCGCGCGCACCGGATAGGCAAAGGTCATGAACGGCGAAGGGTGCGTCTTCTCGAAAAATTCGCCGACTGCCTCTTCGGTGATGGATGGCGCGAAGGGGCGAAAGATTTCGCGGTGCTTGATGCGGCGATTCAGAATTTCCTTCATTTCCGCGCGGCGCGGATCGGCGAGAATGCTGCGATTGCCCAGCGCGCGAGGTCCCCATTCCGCAGCACCCTGAAACCAGCCCACGATTTTTCCGGCGGCGATGTGGCGCGCGGTTGCTTCGACCAGCGCCGCTTCGTCGAGGTCCGCAACTTGCGCGTCCCCCGAAGCAACGGCGACATCAACCGCTTTGCGCATTTCCGACGGCGAGTATTGCGGGCCCCAATAGGCGTGGTCCATGGTGAATTCGCGCGGGCGGCCCAGAACCTGATGGTTAACAGCAAAGGCGGCGCCGACGGAGAGACCTGCGTCGCCCGCGGCGGGCTGCACGTAAACGCGTTCGAACGGACTCGCGTCGAAAATCTTTCCGTTGGCAACGCAATTGAAGGCAACGCCACCAGCCAGGCACAGCGCTTTTTGTCCGGTCGCCTTCGCAAGCCCGTTCCAGCACGACCCGAGAACTTCTTCGAGAGCCGCTTGCATGCTCGCGGCGAGATTGTGGTGCCTCGCCGTGAGCGGCTCATCCGGCTGGCGAGTGGGTCCGAGCCGCTTTTCGAGATAGGGCGAAAAAATCCGACCGAGTACCGGGCGTGCTGGTCGCGTCGCGCCAGGTCATTTCGGAGCCTTGCGTTTGATGCGTGAAATATTCGAGTCCCAGTCGGAAGGAAAATGGGCTGTGGGCGCGCACGATGCGGCGAAATTCGTCGAGAAATTCCGGCTGGCCATAGGCCGCTAGACCCATCACTTTGTATTCGTCGCCGAACTTCCAAAAGCCGAGATATTGCGTGAGCGCGGTGTAATACATGCCGAGCGAATGAGGAAACGCCACTTCGCCGAGAACGCGCATGTTCGGCCCTTCGCCCGCGGCGCACATGAAACTTCCGAAATCGCCAAGACCGTCGGCCGAGAGCACCGCAGCGCTTTCGAACGGGGAAACGAAAAACGCGCTCGCCATATGCGCCCTATGGTGCTCGATGCGATGGAATTGGGCGCGAATGGCGTCCGGTGCGAGCTCGAAGGCGGCGGCGAGATCCTCACGGATGCCCGCGAAGCGCCTCATCACTCGCACACGATCGAGCGCGAACCGCGGCATGCGCATGGCGAAGCGAAGTTTCGTACCCAGGCGCGCCCACGGATCGCGCGGAACGGCGATGTGGTCCACTTCCGTCAATTTCACGCCGGCTCGATCGAGGCAAAATTGAATGGCGCGAGCGGGCAATCCGGCGGCATACTTCACGCGATTGAGACGCTCTTCCTCGACGGCGGCAATCAGGCGGCCGTCCACGACGATGGCCGCGGCGGCGTTGGCGTGATAAGCGTTGATTCCCAGAATGATCATCGTTGATTGGATGCCGCGCTGGCTTGCGGAGCATCGTTTTTCGCTCTCACGATATAGCCACGGCGGCGGATTTCTGGCAATCAACACCGCTCGCTATTGCTGGCGGTGACGTTTCGCTTTACCCACTCGTTGAGGACGTAAAGGCTCCATGGACGCGACCACGTGGTGCGGCCCGCGAGAAAGTCCTTCCAAACCGTCTGCGCGAAATCTCCGCTGAGCTGCGGTTCCAGAGCGGGGGACCATTCCGCCAGGCCCGCCGCGACACGCTTGCCAAGCGCTCCGCGAAGCCAATGTTCCCACGGAAAGGTGAACGTGCGCTTTCGCTGCGTGATAATTTCCTCCCGCAAAAGATCTCCAAGGGCCTCGATCAGTAGCGCTTTGGGACGCGCGCCGCCGCGCTTCGCATTCGCGGGAAGAGACAGAACGTACTCGACGAGCGGCGCGTCCAGGAACGGCACGCGGACCTCGAGCGAATGGCTCATGCTCATGGCGTCCGTATCGCGCAGGAGCGTGTTCAGCATATAGGAGCGAAGCTCGAGCCAGGAAACCGCGGTGAACGCATCCATCGAGCTCGCCCGGCGGGAAGTATCGGCAAGCCATCGCCACCATAGCGACTCACCCCAGGGAGAGGATTTCCCACCTAGAGCGGAATCGACAGCTTGCGGGGTGAAGAGCAGCCTCGTGAAGAAATAAGGGTGCGGCAGCGCGTGCGGATCGAGAAACGCCGCCGACGCTTTGCGCGATGAATCGGGCGAGGAGCCAAAGGCGTTCGTGCGGGCGAGTCCTCCGGCGAACAACGCGCGGAGCGGCTGAGGCAACAGACGCGCGGTGGCGGCCGCGCGAGCGA
The DNA here is from genome assembly GCA_963818605.1 of uncultured Acidobacteriota bacterium. Classification (GTDB taxonomy): domain Bacteria; phylum Acidobacteriota; class Terriglobia; order Acidiferrales; family UBA7541; genus Palsa-295. Next base: position 103,413 of record CAWFSW010000009.1, on the reverse strand, counting down.
CTTTAGATGTCGAGCGAAACGGGCTATAGCCGCCGAAGATTTCGTCGCTGCCGAGCCCGGAGAGCGCCACTTTCAGGCCTGCCTGCCGAGCGGCCCAGGAAACAAAGTATGTGTTGATGCCGTCCATGCTGGGCTGGTCGAAGGCCGCGATCGCTTCGTCGAGCCGCGCGATCATTTCCTGGCCGGAGAGCGTCAATTCGCGGTGATCGGTTCCGAGGCGGCTGGCGGTGCGGCGGGCAATTTCGGCCTCGCTAAACTCCGCGTCGGCAAATGCGACCGTGAACGTGTGGATTCCCGCGCGGGCGCGACTGGCGAGCGCGGCGATGGCCGTGGAATCAAGCCCGCTGCTGAGAAACACGCCGACCGGAACGTCGGCGATGAGATGAGAGGCTACTGCGCTCTCGAGGAGGGCACGAACTTGCTTTGCGGGAGCGGTGGCCAATTCGCGCGCCGGTCGCGGCACGGCGCTCGGCGCATCCCAATAGCGCCTCGGCTCGGGCCTGCTCGCCGGCACAGCGGCGGCCACGCTCATCGAATGACCCGGTGGAAGAGATGCCACGCCTTCGATTAACGTAAGAGGCTCGCACACGGAGCCGAAAAGCAAATACGCCGGAATTGCCGCTGAGGAGATCCGAGCGGGAACGCAGCCGCTCGCGAGAAGCGCTCGCACTTCAGAGGCGAAAAGCAGTTTGCCATCTACCAGCGCGTAGTAGAGAGGCTTAATGCCCATCCGGTCACGGGCGAGGAAGACGCGCGCCGCGCGCGCGCCGCGGCCCTGAGGCATCTCGACCACCGCGAAGGCAAACATTCCGTTGAGGCGTTCGACACAGCGCTCTCCCCAGGATTCGTAAGCGTGCACAACAACTTCTGTATCGGAACGCGTTCGAAACCGGTGGCCCAAAGCTTCCAACTCGGCGCGAAGTTCGCGGAAATTGTAGATTTCTCCATTGTAAACGACCGCGAGGGTTTCGGTCTCGTTCCAGACCGGCTGGCTGCCACCGGGCAAGTCCACGATGCTGAGGCGCCGCATGCCGACAGTGGCGGGCGAAACGAGCAGGATTCCTTCTTCGTCCGGTCCGCGATGCACCATGGCGGCCATCATGCGGCGGACGATGATCTCACCGGCGTCATCCGATTCAATTCCTATGACGCCGCAGATGCCGCACATCAGAGACCCGCTTCCTTAAACGAAATGCGGGCAATCGCCGCCCAATCAGCCTCACCCATCCCCTGCGCCGTAGCCGTCAGCATTCGGTCACGAATGAGACTGGCCATCGGCATTGGAACGGAAGCTTCTTCGGCCGCCGCGAGAACCAGGCGGTTATCTTTCATCCCCAGCGGCATGCGGAAACCGACATTCATCCGGGTCGCTCCCATTTTCTCTTTAGTGCGTGGCGATTCGCGCGCTGCTTTTCGAATGCTGCGATTCAGGGCGCCATCCAAGTTCGGCGAGAATGCGGCTGCCGGAACGAGACAGTTCGGCCCTCACGCGATCGAGATCATGGAACAGCAGCTTGCTATCGCGCTTGCGCCATTCGCCCGCGACCATCACCGAGTCAATGTTGGCCAGGTTGGCTTGCATGATCACCGTCGCCACGGGATCGTGGACGGGCCACAGATTCAATGCGTCCGCGCGGATGAACACGAGGTCCGCCTGCTTGCCCGCTGTGATTGTGCCGAGGCGATCCAGCATGCCGAGCATTCGCGCGCCCTCAACGGTGATCCAGGAGAGAGCTTCGCGCACCGGAATGGTGGAAGTTTCGGGAATGGCCCCGGTCGCGGCCCGGCATGCGGCGTTGTCCAATGCGCGCTGATGGGAAAGCGCAATTCGAGCTACAGTCAACATGTCGCCGGAAATTACACTCTCAAGATCCACGCCTAATGACGGCGCAGCGCCAAGTTTGCGCAGGCGGCCTGTTATCGGATGGCCGTGTCCCTGCGCCATTTCGTCTTCGGGCGCGACTGAGAAAGTGACGCCGCGATCGACAAAGCGCGCCAGTTGATCATCGGACAGATCATTGCCATGGACGACGTTCACGTAATCGCCGACCAACCCTTCCTGCTCGAGCTTGTCCCAACCTCCTGGAGTCCTAGCAGGGCTGCCGCCTTGATGCATGGAAGCGACCAAACCCAACTCGCGCGCCAAGCGAAAATCGTGGAGCGCGACGTCGAGCGTCGAAAAATGCGGGCCGAGGATCGCGAGGCCTAGCGTGAGCAGCTGGTCGCGCGACGCGAACGGGCCGCGCAATAGCCGCTCGACTTCGCTTCTAGGATGCGGAATCGTGGAGAAGTGCGGCTCACCGGGCTTCGGATCTGGCTTCGGCGAACCATGGAAGAACGCCGCGCGAATTCCGGATTCGCGCAGGCCCTCAATCGCGGCGTCCGTGTGCGCGGGGGTCGGATTGTTGTGGCACCAATCAACCAAAGTGGTCGTGCCGCAATTCAGCTGATTCAAGGCGCCGGCAAGGTTCGCGATGCGGATATCTTCGGGATTAAACCGCGTCGCGAGGCCAGCGTGGACCCAGCGAAAATATTCGAGCAGAGTCCAGTTCGATGAGATCGCTCGCAGCCCCGTCTGCCAGGTATGCATGTGAGCGTTGACTAGACCCGGGATGACGATGAACGCGCGGCCATCCACGATTTCCGCGTCAGCCGCAGCTATGCGGGCGCCGACAGCCGCGATTCGCTCGCCTTCAATCAGAATATCGCCGGGCCGTAAATCTCCCGATTGGGGGTCCATCGTAATTACGGCCGCGTTTTGAATCAGCAGTTTTCGCATCGGTTGTCAGTTCCGCGCGGCGTTCGAGTGGCCCCCCGGACGAGAGCGCGTGATGGCGCTAGACTTCAAAGCTTAACCTGTGGTGTCCACAAAGGCGTGAAACGCGCGCCGGATTTGCTGGCGAACGCGCACTGGGCGGACTCCAAGGCGCCTTTCTCCGTACCAGCGTAATCCAACGCGGAGAAAACCAAGAAGAAATACCAGGATAAGCGCGGCGACCATGGTGGCCAACGATTCGCGCTCCATCAGCAAACTGATCGCGGTGGAATCCTCCCAGCCGGGAAGAAGGAGATTGAGAACGGCGCGCAGCGGCAAACCAGCCAAACCGAGCCGGGACACGCGAACATGGGCGGTGCGCTCATAGGTGTAGATCGGATCGTAGCCTTGAATATCGCGAGTCGCCGCGGAGAAGACCGCGGGATCGCTAAGTTGTTCACGCGTGAGAAGACCGCCATCGCTGCCCCGCAGCACCGTTCGAAACGCGGGGTCGACAACGATCCAGCGCCCATCGACCAAAACCTCGGCCACCACGTGCTTTGTGATTTGCCGGGAATCGAGGAGCAAAAGACGCCGGGCCGCCAATCCCGCGCTATCGGCAAGGTTGATGAAGGCATTGGTGGCGGAACCGCAAACTTGGAGCAGCGACGTGTAATTGAGCGTATCGGTCGGATCGCGGTCAGGTACGGAAAGGTCCGGACCGGCTTGCTGGCGCGCCGGCCCCTCCGACATCCAGCGCAGAATCGCTTCTACTTTTGCTTCGGCCGACGACGAGAATGGAACGACCGCGTCCGAAAATCCCTTAAGGTACTTGCGCGTCGAATACTCCCAAACAGCTGAATACGCAGCCAACAGAATTGCGAGAATCAGAAGAATGTTCCCAGCGTACCAGACGGTGCGAAAAAGCGCGTGGGTCGGCCTTCGCAATTCCATCTCGGAAAGCTCACCCGTCGCAGTTTTCAAGACAGGCGAGCTTCGCTGGATGATTGGCCTATCCGTGCGAACGTCCCCAAGGGTGCTGTGCTTACTCATGCCGTTAGCCCGTGGTCCGCCATCAGCAAGTCCGGCGCAAAAAGCCTGTTCAAGACTTGAAGCATCATTGCGCGATTATGCCTGACAGACATTGCTCGTAAAGCTTCTCATTCTCGACGATGGGACCCGCCCACGAAAGCGCTCGAGCCATTTCAGCGCAACCTTCCTGGTAACGCTCCCGTAGATTGGGATCGCCCAGCGTTTGTCCAAGCGCCAATTCCAGCTGCTCGAGATCGTGCGAAATCACTAGCCCCGCTTGACCGACGAATGAAGCTATCCCGCACCGATCCGTCACTATGACTGGCGTGCCGCATGCTGCCGATTCGGCGGCCGTATTGCCGAAATTCTCGTTCTGCGATGGCAGAACGAAGACGTCCGCATCACGATAGGCTTGCCACTTGCCCTCGTCATACAGTGGCCCGACGAAACGAATGCTGTCGGCCAATCCGAGTTGATCGACCATCTTCTTAAGTCGAGGAAGGAAACCATCCGCTTCCTCGGGGCCGGCCAAAATTAACACAGAATCCACACCGCGACCGGACTTGCCTCGCCATCGGGCAAAGGCCTCGATCAAAAGTTCCGGGCTTTTCTTCGATACCAGCCGGCCCAAAAAGAGGATGACCTTTGCGTCCGGGCGAATGCCCCATTGACGGCGAAAACCTCCCCGTTCGGGCAAGTTCTCGGGGACCTCGACTCCATTCCGGCGGACGGCAATCCGAGAAGGCGCGATCTCGGCGTCGATCAGTTCTTGTCTTTCCTGATCCGAAGTGGCGACCAAGAAACGCGCCCCAGCGATGAACGATTTCCCCGGCACTCTGTGATACATCCTCTTCAACCATAAATTGCGAACGATTGGGCGAAACATTCCCATCGGTTCAATTACGTAGGGGATTCCCAGGCGCCTGCAAGACGAGCTGACTGCCGGTCCCAATAAATCGTAAAGCCCATAAAAATGAACCACATCGAATCCCCTGGTAGCAGCCCGGCAGAATCCTATCACACGCGGGTTAATCGTGAGAGCGCGACAATGAGCGAGCGTGGAGAGATAAATGGCGTCAACGCCATCCTGCTGTGAGCGCCAACCCCATTTGCAGCGCTCGATCTTCGTTCCGGTCCCGCTGCGCTTCCCGAGACCAAGATCAGCTGTCAGGACCGTCACGTGGTGACCGCGCTGAACGAGCCCGCGCGCAAGAGCGCGTACCTTAACTACAGGGCCACCATGTTCCTGGAAAGGATAGTAGGCTTGCACAACTTTTAGGATGTGCACGGCAGAGTCTATTCTATTCCCGAAGGCTTGGACTGCCGAGAATCGTTTCCAGTTCGGCCTGAAAGACGTCGAACTGATATTTTTGGCGGACGATTTCGGCTCCGCGCCTTCCCAGTTGCGTGCGGAACGGTTCGTCGCTGAGCAATCGGCGGAGGGCGTGGATGAGTGCGCTGGCATCGTGTGGGGGAATCAGCAGGCCGTTAACGCCGTCTTCGACAACGTCGGTTGTGCCTCCACAAGCCGCTCCGACCACCGCTTTCGAGAAAGCCATCGCCTCTAGATAAACCAATCCGAAACCCTCTCCAGCGCTGGGCAATGCGAAGAGATCCGCGCGCGAATAGCAGGCTGCGACTTCCTCACGCGAAAGATTCTCAAGGAAGTGCACGCGGCCGGCAATGCCAAGGCCGGTTGCGAGTTCTCGCAGACGCGGAAGATCGTCGCCTCCGCCAACGGCCACCAGCTGTAAACCCGGAACCGCAGCTTGCAGTTGCGGGATGGCTCGGATCAATTCGTCCGCACCCTTATATCGCTCCGAGGACGCCCACCGGCCCACGGTGAGAATCACGGGGCCCGACTGCGGAAACCCGCGCGGGACTGGAAGCACCGCGGGCGCATCCGCCATGCGGAGGAAACCGGAACTCAAAGGCCAAGCGAGCCTGCGGACCTTTTCTGGTGCTACGCCTTGCACGTCAATGAGTTTCTGCACGGTGTCGCGGCTGGGGGCAAGTACGAGATCCGCCCGCTGCAACGCGCGACGCCGAAATAATGGCAGTGGTTGCCACACTTCCATACCGTGCGCCATCACGACCGTTTTTGCGCGGGAGGATGCCCGCTGCATCCAACCAGCGGGTACCGCGAGGTTGGGATGGCCCGCGAGGATGATTGGCGTGCTGTCCTTTGCTGTCCTGCGCACGCGGCCGATTGCGGATAGAACGAACGACATTTTCGCGCGGCCGAAACTGTAAAAGTTGATCGTCTGTCCAGCAACGCCCAGTGAGTGGGAGCCGGGAGGATCGTTGAGGCTCAGAAAATCCACAGACGACCGGCGGCGAAGGGCGATCTCGCTCAGAGCTGCCGCAGTCAGGCGGCCAGCTTCCTGCACGCCGCCGATACCCAGTAATTCGGGAAAAAGACCGACGATCTGGTTGTGTGGCGACATCGACTCAGGCGCGGTCATTTTCGGAACACGAAGACGGCGTGCGTCGCGATGTGAGCAGGGCAAACCTTCCCGGCAATCGGATCCGTCCATGCCGAAAGCGGAGCCGTCAAGCGCCGGATCGCCCAGAAGATACGGCGGGCGAGCGAGGAATGCTGAGGTCCTGGCTGTAAAGGCTCGACATCTGGATTCGGCTGAGCTCCGTTACGCGCCGTCAGCTTTTGCGCCATATAGACGAAGATTCGGTCTAGCAGTAGATATTCCTGACCGAACCAGCCAATTGGCTTTCCTCCGCAAAGAGCAACCTGCTGAATCCAATCCTGCGGACTCCGCGGAAAAATGTGGGCATCCTCCCCGCGGATGAGCTCCATGAGAATGAGCCGGCCTCCGGGTTTGAGGACACGCATCATTTCGCGAAGAGCTTGTGGCTGCAGTGACCGGGGAATGTGCTGAACGACGGTGATGTCCGAAACGCAATCGAAGGTCGCGTCGGTGAATGGCAAATAGCAAGCCTCCCCGGCGATCAGTGGCGCAGTGGTTCCGCATTCGATCGCACGGCCCAGCATGCCGGGAGTAGCGTCCACGCCGGTGGCCTGAAATCCAAGCTCCTTATAGCGACGGAGCCACCGGCCCGTACCGCATCCCACGTCGAGAACAAAGGCGTCGCGTGGAATCTTCGTCAGCGCCAGAGCGCGCCGGACGGCCCGAAACTGCAACTTGTCGATCAGCCGGTTGAACCACGTCGGCGCGCCAAAATGCAGGACTGGGGCAAGTCCGGCGGCGTCCGCAGAGCGAAAGTCGTCGGCGACGCTTGTCCAGTATTCCTTTGGCGAGTATGCGCTCATGACCTTCCGGAGACGCCGCGTGCGTTCATAGTTTTCTCTTCGAGCGTTTCAGCCGCGGGCGGCGCTTTTCTGCGCAGAACACCCTCAAGAATCGCGGCCAATTCCTGGCCATTGCGCTCCCAGGTATATTTCCGAGTGGTCGCTGCAGCCCTCTCGCCGAGCTGCGTTCGGAATACTTCGTCTTCGTATAACCGGCGAATCATCGCCGACAGCGCCGTCGCATCCTTGGGATCTCTAAGGATTAGACCATCCGTGCCATCGGTGATGATTTCAGAAACGCCGGCAGCCGAGGAAACAATCACAGGCAAGCCGCAAGCCATCGCTTCTGCGGGCGGCATCGCGTAAGCATCCTGAAGCGACGGTCCGGCATAAGCATCCGCCGCTGCGTAATAGAATTCAATGTCGTTGCGCGGTGGGAGGAATCGGACTCGGTCTTCCAAGCGCTTCTCTTTGACAAAGTCTAGGCATTCCGACGAATCTTCGCGACTGACTGCGAATAAATGGATCGGCAAATCGCGCAAGTGGTCCAACGCTTCCACCAGGACAGGAACTCCCTTGTTGCGCCAGTCGTTGCCCACCAGAAGTAAGGCAAATTGGTCCGGAGACAACTCGAGCTTCTCGCGCGCGACATGGCGGAGCGCCGCGCGTCTTTCGGTATTGAACGTTTCGCGATCAATCCCAGCGTAAAGGACTGGAAATCCCCCGCGTCCGCACATTTTCTCGAGCGAGGCACCAGCCGCACGCGAAATAACGACCAGCGTTTTTCGTTGATCCCCATAGACCCGGCGTTCCAGATACATCGCCAGCGAATAGTACAGCCTGCGGTGCAATACTCGCGGCCAGGCCCAAGGAGCGTTTCGCGCAAGACGCAATCTTTCGCGCACCCCCCGAACATAGTCGGAGAACAAGATGTGAACGGAAACCACATCCGCGTCCAGACAATTTGCCCCGGGGCTGAACACGAGATCGTAGCGCAAGCCCCGAAACTGCCGATCGAACCAGCGCCAGGCATGGTTGGCCGCAAACCACCAGATGAAATCGAAGATGTGTGGTCCCGGCAACTTCGGAATGCGGTGCCAGGCAACTTTAGAAAGATCAACGTCCTCAACTCGCTGGCTGTAAATATGAATCTCGAATGTTTCGGACAGATACGAAATCCATTCCACGACGCGACGCTCGGTGCCGTGACGTTTGTCCAAGAACGGAGAAACAAATGCCAGCCGACACTTTCGTTTCACGGCAACTCGCATCCCTTTCGGACCATGTGCGCTTTTCTCATACTAGAAAGGTGACCCAGATCCGATAGTTCTCGCCGTAGCTCACTCAAGGTTCAATCTTTTAGGGCGCAAACGAGTACGACGCTTGATGTGAGGATAGGATGAAACCAGCTAGTCGCTTTGTAGGACTCCGTGGGAAGTGCGATTAATTGATCGGCCCATTCGGCCATGAGTTCAAACGAGTCATAGACGCTGTAGGAATACTGAACGCCGTCTCCCGCAGAAAGGATATAGCGTTTTCCTCCTGTTTTGAGATAGTCGACAATTCTCCAAAGCCCTGCCTTGTAGAGTCCAAGTTTCAGCAGGCGAATCGGCCAACTACCCTGGGCAAAACGATTCCCATCCACGATAATCACTGCCTTACGGGCAACGCGCAGTACCTCGCGAACAACCTTGTCCGGTTTGGGAACGTGGTGGAGCATCGCAAAACAACAGACCACATCGAAGCTCTTGTCCGCGAACGGCAACGCTTCGCCAACTCCCTCGGAAATAATCCCGTCCGGAATACCCTTCTTCGCAACTGCCTCTTCAATGCGGGCCTTGACTGGTTCGATCCCTCGGATTGTCAAGCCCGGCATATTGTCGAGCAGATGCCGAACAGCCCGTCCGGTTCCGGCACCGACATCCAAAACCGTTTGAGCCTCAACCATGCGAAGCAAACTACACACCCATTTTAGAGTTCGAGGATTATCGTCACCCTCATGGACGTGCATCGCGTCGTACTCTGCTGCGGTTTCGGCGTAGTACCGACGTTGCATCTGGACAGCAGTGTCTGTGTTATGAGGCATTATTCACCTCGGCAGGAAAACCACGGGCCGCTTTTGAAATCAGAAATGTTATTCCTCCGAATTCTGCTTCCATGGATCCGCCAGTAACCGGTGTTTTGGATTTCGTCCCATTGGACAAACTGTAGCATCGCATCCCTCCTTTGCTCCTTCTTTCAGAATTGGAACGCGTCGATCGACGACTTGCTCGAAGGAGCCACGACCGGAACGAGCGGAGCAACCAGCAGATCCGGTAGCCGGAACAGAATCCCGAGGAGCAACCAGAGATAGGCGTTGGAAACATAATTTTGATAGGCTTCTAACCCCACGTATGTGAATGCGAATAACAGAATGAAGGCGTACCAGACGATCGCGATTGCGATTGGGAAGAGCCGCGTCTCGCGCAGGCGCTTGGCCACCTTCCACGAATAGTATAAAACTGATCCGGTCCAAAGCAGCCAAAGAAAAGGTGCAATGACTCCCATCTCGACGATCAAGTTACCGTAGCCTTCTTCAACACCGAGATTCGGCTGGCGCGTTCCGAGTACTTTCGCGACGTACTGCGCGCCCAACGACGCGGTACCGATGCCATTCCCGAGCCCCCAATTTGGTTGTTCAAAGGCGTAAAGAAAATTGTCAACGGGGTAGTCCCAACTGCGGATCCCGCCCTCGTATGCCGCACTGCTTGGATTAAGCGTCTCCGCGTAATAGGCGATGCGCGAGCCGGCATCCTCCGGAAACAACAGGATCAGTGCGGCAAGACCAAGCGCCGCCGCGATGAAAGTCCTGCGAATCGCCTTACCCAGCCGATGCGCCTGCCCCCAGCGCCACGGCGCTCCCCAGAGAAACGCGGCTGGAAGGGCAAGGGCGCTGACGACAACGGCGATCACTGAACTCCGAGACCCGCTCAGCAAAGTTGCAGTGACCACTAAGCCGGCTGCGGCAAACACCACTTTCCTGTAGCGCGAGTTGTGAAGCAGGAAATAGGCTGCCGTCCCCAAGGTTAGAACAAACACCCAAACCAGGTACTCGTCAAAGCGACCCGCACTCACGAACACCGAGTCCGGAAGTGAAAGCAGCCGATTGGACAATGGGGTCGACTTGGTCAAGTTTCCCAATTCCTCCAGCTCGGGAGCCAATTTCGCGGGATTCAAAAAACTATTTCCGATGATCGCCTGAATGATCCCCAATATGGAGATCACGCCCGCCAGGACCGCACTGACTACCAAGAACTTTCGCAAGTCCACGTCATTGCGTATCAGCGCGTAACCAACGAATAGAAGGGGCATGTAGTAGAAATACAATTTGAAGCCGAGCAAGCCGTACAGAATGCTGGGTGAATTCTGATTAAACACTTGCACGACTCCGAGCCATACGAACAGGTTGAGAAATAAAAAAAACGGTGGACGGAAGGTTTTTTCGCGGCCACGCCGGATCTCCACGAAGAGTGCGATATACACGAAGGCCAGTAAAATATCCTTGCCGAAGAAAAGCTCCAGGCTATTTCCCATGTACTTTCGCGCGAGATCTTCAAACAGCATCCACACGAAAAAGAGATAGAAACCCGTGCGCCAGTTGCGTAATGCCGCGACAGCCACAACACACCCCGCAAATACCATGACACCAAGCAGGACGGATCGCATATCGTCGGCGACAATCTTCCCGCCGATTTCCCAGGCTAGCCACAACGCGAGAACAAACAGGCTCATGCCAATGAAGGCCTGGTTTCTTATGGCGGGGATGCGCTGGCTCAGCAAATTCTCGTCACCTTGACCCTGCAGACACTGGTTCGATATCGCCCCTCGGCAAGTACGACAGCATTCTATCTCAGCAACACGCTTGCACAGGCTGTAACCGCATACTGCGTCATCTGGACTGGCTGTCGAAAGCTGGAACAGCATTTCTCATCCACTGACGCGCAACGCGAGTTCTATTCTCCGTGAACAGCGAAACGAGCCATGCGAAGCCGAGCGTAACGAGGCCTATGACAACGCCGAAGACCAAGTGTACTGCGTCGGGTTGCCATCTTTGCTGCGGGACCAGCCAGGCTCTCAGGAGAAGCAGAAACGGAAAATGGAGCACATATAAGCTGTACGAGAATCCGGCTAGAAAGTGCGCCACTCGTGGATAGCTCGGGCGTCCGGTTCCGAAGTTCATGTGGAGAACTCCAAAGAGGAAGAAACTGAATACGATTCCCACGGCCAGGTTGCTGCCGAGCACCATCGATTTGCCCGTTCGCGCCTCGATAAGACAAGCCGAAAGCACGAGCAAGGAAACAACAACGTAGAGCGCCAGCCAAACTTTTGACCGGAGCGGCCATCCGGAATATGCGACGACCAGCACTGTTCCCGCCAACCAGATGAGAAAACCTGCCAATATCGACCATCCCAGAAAAACAGCCACACACGCCGCAAGAACTGTAAGGGGGATCGCCCTGCTAATGGAGCCCTGCTTCCAGGCGATTCCGCCGGCCAGGGCCACGGGAAATAGGACGTAGTACCAGAATTCGTTGGTTAAGCTCCACAGCGGTCCATTGGACCCGAATGTCGGAACCACGATCGTCTGCAGAAAAAACAAGTTCCCGAGGAAAGTCCCGATCCCCAGTCGCGCTTGGACAATAGCGGAGGCAAAGTATTCCAAAGGATGCGAATAGATGCCCGTCGAAGCAAAAGCGGAGCTGCCAAGCCTGTCCCATAACAATCCGAAAAACAGCCCCGGAATCAACACAACGTATAGCCGGGACGCGCGGTCAATTCCGTAGTCACGCCACGACCAGATTCCGGACGCCCGCCTGCCGAGAATTGCTGAGGAAATAAGAAATCCGCTCAACACGAAAAACACCAGAACTGCTTCGTTTCCAAAACCTGTAAAGAAGTAGATGACACTAAGAAGGAGACCGGGTTGTTTCACCTGTTGGAAATCGACAAAACAGAGGCCCCGCAGGTGGTCCCACATCACGGCCCAAGCCGCCAATCCACGGATTAAATCCAGGTGGGCGGACGCTGCCGGAATTAGTGGCCGCGGTGCGTCTGTTGAGGGCACCCGACTCCGTTCCTGAAGATCCCCTCGCGCCTGCATTTCAGAGACATTTCTCCCACCTTCGAGCGGCGGCGTCAAATCTTTGGCTGCTCGAGCGAGTTCCGCGTTTTCAGCCAGAGCCGGATACCTTCGATCTTTCCTTTCCAGGCCTGAGAGACGTACCTATTCTTTCTCGCGCCGCGCTGCATCGTGTCCACTGTCAACGATCCCAAGCCCCATGCTCCGCGCTCCCCTATAAGGAACCACCAACCAAGGAACACGAGCCGCCGCCAGAGGGGAAATCTTTTCAGGATGATATACGTATAGTTGCGGCAGAGACAGAACAGCCGCAGACCCTGTTCTTGCCGATCGAGTTCAGGCGCGCGCGGCGCATTATAATGGTAGACCAATGCACGGGGTTCGTAGATCACCTTCAGCCCTCGCTCCTTCACCTGCAGGCAGAGGTCGAGCCCATACATGACGGCGTCGTCAAAGTTCAAGACTGGATCGAATTCCAGAGACGCCAGAAGCTCTCGCCGCCAGATGCTATTCCCTTCCATCACGGAGTCAACCTGGACGGGGACGTCGCCGCCTACGCTGAACAGGTTCGCCCATTGCTTTCCGTACCACGAAATGCACCCGGGCTTACCTTTTAGCTTCGGCATGGCCATGCCGGGCACCAGCACGCGCCCTCCCACAACACCGACAGTCGAATCGGAGAAATGCGGGACAAGCGAGGAAAGCCACTCCGGCGTCACCGTTACGTCATCATCCGCAATGGCAACCAAGTTGCTCGTCGCCGTTCGAACTCCCATTTCGACCGGCGGAACATGTCCCGGTTCTGTGACCCACGCGGAGCGAATCCTCACCCCAGCGTGTGGCGCTGCTTCGATAGCTGCGATTGCTTCACGTGTTTGGCGGTCACCTTCGCGGCCCACAATGACAATCTCCTCGGGCTGGCGCGATCCCGCAAGGATTGATTCAACACACTTCAGAAACATCTCCATTCGGAGGTAAGTTGGAATAATTACCGACACTGGAAGGCTTCTTGAGGCTGCGTTTGCCTTCGTGTTTTTTGTCAGCCCCATTTGGTTCGAGAGTGTAGACTTTCGGACGGGGACCGCAGCCAGCGCCGCGAACCTCAATTCAAGCTCTGCGCGCCAGAATCCATCCATGCCGCTTTGGTTCGACGTCAAACACAACATCCGCGATCGAATATTTGAATCGCGATAGGAGTTCCGTCACGGGCTGTAGAGTCTCGTGGATCTCGATGAACAATTGCGGCCGAAACGTGTTTAGCGTCTCAGCTGCACCTCGAAGGGCGTCGACTTCCGCGCCCTCGATATCCATTTTGATCCAATCGACCCTCGTCAGTGAGAGACGGCGCACCAAATCGTCGATACTGACGGCTTCCATCGCCCTGCTACTTTCGGAACTCTCCACCTTGTGAAAAACGGGGGTGCTATCTTGGTGCCAACCTATGGAACCGCTCCTGGACCACGCGGCCACAGGCAGCACCTGGCAGTTGGTGATTCCATTCAGCGCTAGATTGCTCTCCAATTGCCGACGATTCCTCGAATCAGGTTCGAGCGTTACGACGCGCCCGGTTGGGCCAACCGCTCTCGCTGCGGAAATCGAATAAGATCCGACATAACCACCGACATCGATGAAAACCTGGCCCTCCCGGGGCTTCACCCACTGAACCGGCTCGTAATTCGAGATATGGAGCATGTACTCAAGAGCCGTCTCGTCCTCTGGACAAAACCACGCTCGAAGAGGCTCGCTCCACAGAATCTCGCCGCGCAGTGAAAACGGGTAGTAAAACCAATACCAGCGACTGCCGATCCATCCCTTATCGGGCATCCTGTGGGTTTGCCGAATGAAACCGTAGACCAACTTGTTAAAATAGAGCCGCGCGGAAACACTCGCGCTTCGGCCCTTGGTTTCAAAGAACGATCTCACCAGCGAATTGCGTGGCGAAACACTCTCGGCCATTGAAGTCACGTTGATAGAATAAACCAGCCCCCACAATAAAAGAAGCTGCTCCACGCTCATCGAATGCGCCGTTCGATGACGCACCGGAGATCTACGCCAAGTAGTGTTGCAAACCGGGGCAACCGGGAAGGAAGCACTGGTCGCCGCACCGGTCTGGCCAAGCGGATCCAGATGAGCTAGGCTGTGACAGATTTCATGGAAAGGTTGGATCAAATTGCGCGGTCCACGGTCGCGGCCGTTCTTACGCGTGTTCCGTGGTTCCGCGGAAAGGGTCGTATCGCAGCTGCCATAAATAGACAGTTTCCTGCGACGCCTTCGAACGCCATTGCGCGCGCGCGAATGCGGTTGGGATATGAGATGGTGATTGACCTCCGGGCGCAAACTCAATTTCTGGCATATTACACGGGAGAATATGACACTCGAAATATTCGCAGTGTCCTGCGCCTGGTTGAGTCTCATTGGATAATCCTCGATGTAGGTGCCAACATCGGTTTCTGGTCTGTCCCCTTGGCGCGCGTCCTCAAAGAATCGGGGCGATTGCATTGTTTCGAGCCAGTTCCTTGCAACTTTCGACTTCTAACTGCCAATCTCGAAAGAAATTGTGTACCAGCCACAGCCCATGTGCATCAGGTTGGTCTCTCTGATCGAAGTGGTAAGGTACAAATCGGCCTTAGAGAGGATTTTGCGGGAGGCTCCGAGACGGGCAACGCTGCGATCGTGATTGACGGCGATGATTCGCGATTTCAATGCGTGGAAGTCGACGTCCGTCCCCTAGATGACGTGTTTGACTCGCTGGCTCTCGATCGCCTCGATTTCATAAAGGTCGATATTGAAGGCCATGAACACAAGTTCTTGACGGGGGCCGCTCGAACGATTGCGCGCTTTCGTCCAATACTGCTCATGGAACTAAATGACCATTACTACGAACGGCAAGGTCTGGACCCCACCTCGCTGTTTCAGGATTGGCTTGCTGGGCATTCGTATGTTGCCGCGTTTCATAAGGCAAATCGGTGGCGATTAGGTGATCTCTCGAATCGGCGGGGGGGCATTAATGATGTTTTCCTCTTTCCGAGAGAGAAGGCACATGAGTTCGTCGCGCGCCTATAGTTAAGGACCCAAGTCATCAGCGTGTTCATCAAACGAAGGGACGCGTCTTGAACGAGCCCATTTCCAGCCTTCCGCGCATGCTAATTGTCTGGGACTGGCTTCCGTGCAACCATTCGGGTGCCGGGATTTTAATGCGCCGCCTGTTTGACAAATATCCCTCCGATCGACTCTGGGCCTTGACGAGCACACAGAACAAGCAGCTTGTTGCAGCGTTCGATCCTATTCCCGCACCAGGCCGACAAGTGACCGTGCCGGAAATCCAAATCTATCGGCGATTCCTGGACAAGCTCGCTTTGCTCTTGAATCGCCTCCTGATTCCGTGGACGGTTTGGCGCGGCGTGCGCCTTGTCTACAAAGAGAAGATCGAAGCAATTTTCACAGTGCCGTGGGACCACTTCACGGTCGCGGCTTACTTCATCCACAAGATCACGGGACGTCCACTCTATATGTACATCATGGACGACCCGGCTGGCAGGCGTAGCTTCGGCGGCCTTCAGCCGATGGCGTACGCCCTGCTAATGCCTCGCATTGTGCGGGCCTGCAAGCGTGTATGGGGCGTTAGCGAGGGCATGTGTGAGTATTTCGAGAAAGCTTACGGCGTGAAATGCCTGCCTTTGCTACCTTTGGTCGATTTGGAGAGTTTTCGGGTGGGAAGCGCGAACCGTCCCGTTCGGGCGAACGATACGTTTCACATTGTCTACACGGGATCAATTTATGGCGCGCAATTGGACGCCTTGCGCCGCCTGGTGCAAGTGGTCGACCAGGAATCCGAGCGGAGTGGAGATGCACAGGCAGGAATCCTACTGACGCTGTATACCTCCGCAACAGCCGGAGCGCTTGAAAAAATGGGCCTGGCCGGCAACAACGTTCGTCGAGATGAAGTGAAGCCCGAAGACATTCCGAGTGTAATGGCGGAAGCGGACGTCGCGTTCCTTCCTTTTTCTTTCGAGCCGGATATGCGTCACATCGTTGAAACATCGATTCCCAGCAAGATCGCCGAATACCTTGCGAGCGGCGTCCCGATTCTGGCCCACGCGCCTTCCAATTCCACGGTGGCGCGATACTGCCGCAGGTATGGCTGCGGGCTGGTCGTTGACGAACCGAATGAGGACGCTCTTCGCAGCGCTCTGATACGCTTGGGCAGCGATGCTGTGCTAAGAATGGAACTCGCGGCAAAATCACGTGAGGCTGCGAGAAAGAACCACGACGCCAGTCAGATCGCGCCAGCCTTTCTGCGGCAGCTGGGTAGCATCAGTATTTGAGATGTCTTACGAATGCTCAACTGGACCGCACAGCAACTGGCATGTTTGAAAGCGCTTCTGAATTGCATCCCGTGGCCACTAGGTATACGGTATCGGTCGGCAGGAAATGGTGAAAGGAATATCGTTCCGCGCCTAATGTAAGCTAAGTCGAATGACCGAGCCCGCGCGTCGCATACCTCAGCTAGACGGCATCCGAGGCACCGCGATCCTGCTCGTTGTAATTTGGCACTTCGTCGTGACGCCAATCACACAGACAATGCACCACGGCGTCATCCTTCGAATGATTGCGCACGCAGGATTGCTGACGTGGAGTGGTGTGGATCTTTTTTTTGTTCTGTCCGGCTTTTTGATTGGCGGGATACTGATCGACGCCAAAGAGTCGGATGGGTACTTCAGCACGTTCTACATTCGGCGAGTATTCCGGATTTTGCCTATATATTTCCTGGTAGTGGTCGCGTACTTGTTGATTTGGAGTTTGGCTGACGGACAGAAGGCTGTTCTACAGCAAACCGTGGGCCGCCCGATGCCGTGGTATGTCTATTTCACCTTCACACAGAATTTCTGGCTCGCGCATCACCTATGGGACGCAGTTTATTTGACAGTGAGCTGGTCCCTGGCAGTTGAGGAGCAATTCTATCTTCTGCTTCCAGTGATTATTCGCGTGCTGCCAAGGCTTTGGCTATTGCCGGTTGCAGTCGCGCTTGCGTTCGGATGCGCCGCCACTCGCTCTCTTATGTACCTGCACTACGGTCCCTCCTGGGGGACAGCGGCTTACACGCTAATTGTTTCGCGAGCGGATGCTCTGATGCTCGGCGTAATTTGTGCGGTGCTCTTGCGGGATCGCCGATGGACAGAGCTCTTGATGAAAAACCGCTGGGCGATCAGGGCATCCCTCGTGATGTTCGGACTCGGGATGATACTTCTTAGCTATAGAGGCTGGGGAATGGGAACTCTGCCCATGTGCACCCTGGGATTCACATGGGTAGCGTTGTTCTACGCTTCAGTGTTGATGCTCGCGATGGTCTCGCCGAAGGGCGTTCTAAGCCGGGCTTTTCGAGTAAGGTGGCTGATGTGGCTTGGCACGATTGCATACTCCTTGTACTTGTTTCACGAAATCGTCTTGAGCACTGCTTTTCGCCTTCTCCTGCACCATACACCCGCGATGGTAAATGGGGTTGACGCCCTGACCGCGCTTCTTGCCCTTGGTATCGCACTCGGTTTGGCGCGAGTATCGTGGGTGTATTTTGAGTCCAAACTCGTGAGGGCAGGGCATCGATTTACGTATCGAAGTAGAGGCTCAACCCACTCGCCGGTGCCGACGTTACCTGCGGCCACAAAATAGCAACCGGGTCCCCGAATTACTGATATTCACGCGTTCAAAGTGCAGCGCTCGCAGAATCCTAGTCTTTTCCCGCAGACGCGGAACGCATCCGCTCGGCCTGCAGTATTTCGTCAAGAATTCTTTCCAAAGTGTACGTCAGCTTCCAATTGGGAAAGTGGGCGCGCAACTTTCGAAGGTCGCTGATATAACAGATGTGGTCTCCCTTGCGCGGCTCGTCGCGATATTCCCACCGCACTTTTTTCCCCGTGATCGCTTGGATTCGGTCGAACACCTCTAGGATTGACACGCTGTTCTCTCGTCCGCCGCCAATGTTGTAAACCTCTCCCGGCCGAGGGGCGTGGAAAAACTCTTCGGCGGCTCGAACCACGTCGAAGCTGTGAATATTGTCGCGAACTTGTTTTCCTTTGTAGCCGAAAACGGTGTAAATCTCTCCGGCAAGAATCACTTTCGCCACGTATGATAAGAATCCGTGAAGCTGCACGCCGGAATGGTTCGGGCCGGTGAGACAGCCCCCTCGAAAAACCCCTACGTTCAGTCCAAAATATCGCCCGTATTCCTGCGCCAGGATATCCGCGGCGACCTTGGAAGCGCCGAAAATCGAGTGTGTCGTACGATCGATTCGGCACTCTTCGCTAATCCCTTCCCCATCGGCAGGTTCGGCGTAATCATAGCGTTTGGGCAATTCCTTCAGCGATATTTCGTTGGGAGCGTCGCCATATACCTTGTTCGTGCTGAGAAATATCATTCGCGCTTCGGGACAATACTGACGCATTCCCTCCAAAAGGTTGGCCGTGCCAAGCGCATTGACCTCGAAGTCGATGAGCGGGATTTCTTTGGCTTTATCGTGAGAGGGCTGGGCCGCACAGTGCAATATGGCATCGAAGCGGAACTCTTTGAGTAGCGCGAACATCCCTTCGCGGTCCCGAATGTCCAGATCGCGATGCTCGAATCGCGATGTGGATTTCTTCAGACGGTCGAGATTCCACGACGTGTCTCCGGCGGGGCCGAAAAAAACGCGCCGCATATTGTTATCAACACCGACGACCTGGTGGCCTTGGCGATCGAAATATTGCACAGCTTCGGATCCAATCAGCCCGCTGCTTCCAGTGACTAGTATCTTCCAGATTGCCATTGCAACTCCCCCATCAAGATTGGCAGATAACTTAGACCTCTCGACGCTTACTTCGCCACGTCGCCTTCCCCACTAGCCTTTCCCTTGGCTATACATAGCATGTGGTCAAAGAAGTAGGGGACGTAGAACTCGCTGGTCTTTTGCCGGAACAACCTCATGCGCGTGACGCCCTCGCCAAAAAAGGTAATGGCCCAATGCTTCCCAACCGCGCGGAGCCATCCTGTCGCGACCGCAACCTTTCGCTCTCCATGATGGATTCTCTTGAATTCGGCGTGTCGGAAACCCGCTTTGCGAAGGGCGAGCCTAAGGGAGCGTCTGCTGAAAAAAGAGACGTGCTCCGGAATGCCTAAATATGTCCAGCGGCTGCCTGAAAGAAGAGCGCCGGCCGAACTCGAGTCCCCGGTGCCCAGAAGCAACCATCCAGAAGGCTTCAGGATTCGATAAGCCTCCCGGAAGAACGCCATCGGGTCCGACAGATGCTCCACGACGTCAAAGCTGCACACCACGTCGAACGAATCGTTCGCAAACCTCGCGGAAGCTAGTCCGCACTCGTGAACGGTGATCTCTCCGCGTTCCCTGGCTCGCTGGGCGGCCAGATGAAATATTTCAAGGCCGTGCTTTTCCCAGTCTCCTCCCAGCGAATGGAGAAAATACCCACTCGCGCAGCCTACGTCCAGAATCGATCCGCCCGCCGGAAAAGCCTCCAGCAGCATCTTACGCGCGGCTCGATAGTCTTCGCGATGCTCCGTGACCTCCTCGGCGACGCGCTCCATATAGTCCTTGGACAATTGCGCGTAATGCTCATCGAGATAGTGCGCGGAGGGTTGAACAGACTTGAAGACAAAACCACAACCCCGACAAGCAACGATGGGAGCGGCAGAGAAACCTTGTTCTGAAGCCCACGAATGGAGTACGTCGCCGGCAATGTGACGCACGTCGAATCTGGGACGCAGGGACTTGCCTCCGCATATGGGGCATGCTTCCAGGGTTTCGAGAGGCAGGATGTCCGGATCGCGTTGAATTTGTTGGTCCATGATTTGAGAGAGTGTGTACAGAGAATTTCCGGTCGAACGACCATCAGCGCAGGAATGCTCTGAATCTATCTGCTGGATCGTTAGCGACCGCTCTGCGAAATCGCAGGCTCACCTTGTTGTTCAGCCTGAAATTCCCAGGGGATGTTTAGCAATCCTTGCCACTCCTCCTGAGGATGCGTAACCGGCTTCGTGCCGACAATCATTTCTGGAACGCATGTCCAACGATCAAAGCACCGTCCGCCCTCCCAAATACTCACGTCCCAATGATAGATGCCCGGCCGCAACGGAAGTGAAGGAAGCTTGAAACGCAGACTATGGGAACCACTTTTCAGCTTCAGATTGTTCACCGATGTCGCCCACATGAGCTGATGGTCCGAATTAAACAGTGCAATCCCGTGCACGCCGTTGCGGATATCCTCGTTCACGGCGAGCGAAGATTCGAAAGTGATGCTCCCAAAACTGTCCAGTACATTTGGTACGTCGCTCCGGGGCTCGGCGATGCGCCAACTTAGAAATCGCGTGGAGTGATTTCGGCCTTCGGCGCCATTTTCGCCGGGCGATGGAACCGCGGCAAAACTTGCTTCGTAAGCGCTCACAACCTCCAGCATCGAGCCGGAAAGCCGGATTTGCCCCTCGTCTATCCAAATACAGCGTTGGCACAGCCGGCGAATCTGGTTCATCTGATGGCTGACGAATACTATCGTGCGGCCGCTCTGCGACACTTCCTGCATTTTGCCGAGACATTTCTTCTGGAACTCAAGGTCGCCAACGGCCAGCACTTCGTCCACAAACAGGATCTCGGTTTCAAGATGCGCGGCCACAGCAAAGGCCAAGCGCATCTGCATGCCGGTGCTGAAATGTTTGAGGGGAGTGTCGATATAGCGATCGACTCCCGCAAAATCAACAATGGCGTCGTATTTTTGGCCGATCTCTCGCTTGCTCATCCCAAGAATGGCGCCGCTCAAGTAGATATTTTCTCGTCCGGTGAGCTCTGGATGAAATCCGGTACCAACCTCGAGAAGGCTCCCGACCCGGCCATGAATCTCGGCCGAGCCTGTTGTCGGGCGCGTGATGCGCGAGAGAATCTTCAGCAGTGTCGTCTTGCCGGCGCCATTCCGCCCGATCAGGCCGACGACCTCGCCTTGCTGCACGTCGAACGAAACATCCCGGAGCGCCCAAAGATAATCGCGCGTGCGGCGTTCTCGCCCGCGCCGGAATGGCGCCGTGAACGCACGCGTCAGCACGTCGCGTAATGCAAGGTAGCGCTCGCGCTCGCCGACGCGATAGCGTTTCCCCAGCCCTTCGACGTGAATGACGGTTTCGCTCATCGTCTAAACCGCTCCGCCTTCAGACCACATCGGCCACGGTCGTTTCCATTTTCTGAAAATATCCAACGCCGCTCAGCAGAACCACGATCACCACTCCCACAGAGACAGCAAACATCCGTCCTGGCGGGTCACCCCGTCCGGTGAGCGACCATCGAAATCCTTCGATCACGCCCGCCATCGGATTCAGTCCGTAGAGCCAGCGCCATTTGACCGGCACGAGCGAACTCGCGTACATCACCGGCGAAGCAAGCATCCAGAATTGCACGAGAAACGACAGTACATAGCGAACGTCACGATAAATCGCGTTCAACGCCGAGAGCCACAAACCGACGCCCAGCGCCGTCAGAATCGCCAGCAGCAAGAACGCGGGTAGCCACAGCACCGCGGCGCCCGGCCGAATGCCGTAGTAAACCATCAGGACGACAAACATCAGAAAAGATATCCCGAAATCAACCAACCCGGAAAGAACCGACGAAAGGGGTAGGGCCAACCGCGGAAAATAGACCTTCGTGATCAGCCGCTGATTCTCGACGATCGTGTTCGTCGCACTCTGCAAAGCCGCGGCGAAATACATCCAGGGAAGCAACGCACTGTAATAAAAAATCGCGTATGGCAAACCGTCGGAAGGAATGTGCGCTAGTTTTCCGAAGAGACTGAAGACGAGCATGTTGAGAAAAGGTTGCAGGATAGCCCATGCTGCGCCGATTGCTGTTTGCTTGTAACGGATCTTGATGTCCCGCCACACGAAAAAGTAAAGCAGCTCGTGGTATGACCACAGCTCGCCAAACGGAATCGCCCACCAACGGCTCGGCGGCGTGATGCGAAGGAAGGGAACCTTCGGGAGAACGGCGGTTTCGGCGGTCGTATTCACACTATTCACTCCCTTCCTCGCGTTTTCAGCTGATTCACGTCTTCTTGCTCGATTCGATTCATCATTTGCGACCGATGCGTCAAATAATTCCTGACCGCCTGTGATGCGTCCGCTGGAACAACCGCGAACTGGTTATACGCTGCGTCGCGCCAGGAAATGGCGCCACGTGATGGTATTAAATGCATTCCCCATTGGAAGATGAGGCCCATGTTCCAGAGAATAAAGACCGCGGTCGCGCTCACGGAAACGATTGAGGCACGCTGTTCGTTCCACGCGCGTTCGAGCCCGTCAAAGAACGCCGCCAGACCCAACACGAATACCGACGTTAGTGGAACGAAGAACCGGTTGCCGAAAGAAGAAAGCCCGTCCCAGTTTTGATAGCAGCCGATCGCATATAGATATGCCGCAAACAAGGCGATCAAATACCAGGCCAGCATACGCTCGCGTCGCCGCAGAATGAATAACCCCATCACAGCGAGAATCAATATCGGTGTCCAACTGAAAAGACCGTGGTCGGCGGAAAAACTGGCTCTGAAGAATGCCGGTGATCTCCAGAACCAGCGCTCTCGGTAGCCGAAATTCAGGTAGCTTCCATAAATGATCTTCTTTGAGACCAGCGTTGGTACAAATAGTGCGAAGAGCGTTGTGACGAAAACCACGTTTTTCAAGAAAAGGCGGACGATCGGCTCCCGCGGCGTTCCTTGCAACGCTTTCCAATAGCCGCCGAGCGACTCGAGCAACGGGAGCAGTAGGAGGACTCCGCTCACGTAGTAAACGTCCATCATCAGCCCGCCAATCGCCCCGAGGACAATCCATTGCCCCCACGTCCGCGCCGGACGCGTGCGAATCCAATACCATAGGAACAGCGCCACCGTGAACGCCGATTGCGCGTGAGACCATGACGGATTGAAGTACATGTACACCGGCAACGAACTCGCGAACCAGATGCCAAGAGTGGCAAGGAACGCCCAACGCTCGGGCACATATCTTCGCGCCAGCAGAAAGGAAATCAGCAGCGCGAAAAACCCGTACAGAGCCGTTCCCACGGCCATCGCTATTCTGTACGGCCTCGAGAAACCGTCGGCCGGAACCTGCCCACCGAGATGGTCGTACAGGAGTACGCTCCCATGCGCCACCATTAGAAATGGGAACCATAAGATGGCTGGTCCCACTGAAAAGTGGTTGTCCAGATGCCCAGTAGTGGTGTATTCGCTTGATGCGATATTTCCGTGCGCGTCCGTGCGATCCATCCGAAAACTGGTGTTGGCGGCGAGCCAGTCCTTCGTGAAGTCCAGGCGGTGTTCGATCAGCATGGATCGCGCGAAAGCGTAGTAACCGACGCCATCGCCACGCACCCAGGGATTACTGATCGGTAGTGTCAGCAGGAACAGGATCACCAGAAGCGCTTCGTATTTCGTGAGCCTACGCAAGTGAGTTCCGCTTCCTCAACCGGCGTGCATCCCGGCTTTTGCGGCAAAGCCTCGGGGCTTTCGCCACATTTGTTACGACGCCACGGGCGCCGTCGAATTCGAACGCCCTTCTTCGTTTTCCTTCCGCAATATCGCGATGATGGAAAGTGGCGGAAGCGGCAGCCACGAATCCACTAGCCGGAAGACCGGCGTTAGGAAATTCAACATTCGTATCTGTCCCAGTCCGAATGTCTTTCGATGTAAGATGCGCCCATTTAGCCACCAGGCGGGCACCCCCGGCCTGTTGAACTTCAGCACTTGCTCGACGCGGAACCCGGCCTGCTCGGCAACACCAACGAGCTGTTCGCGTGTGTAACGACGGAAATGTCCGAGAACTTCGTCGAGCGTGCCGTAGAGTCCCGGCCCGCACGGAACCAGGATAATGGCGCGTCCGCCATCGCTCAGCGCATCCCACACATTTCGCAGCGCGCCCAGATCGTCTTGGACGTGCTCGACTACGTTCAGGCAAACGACCGTGTCGAATGACTGCCCCGTCGGAAATGTTGCCCCGTCCATCGCGTCCGTAAAGGCCACGCGCATGTAGGGCCTGGTCGCACGAAGCGTGACGAGGTAGTCCAGATAGTGAGAGTTGACGTCGGTGGCCCAATAAACCGACCGCGGCATCAGGTGAACCGACATGTTCCCGGTGCCGGCCCCCACTTCGAGGACGCGATCGCCAATGTACGGCCGAATCACATCCGCCATCCAGCGCGTGAATCGCGGCGCCCGATTCAGCCGCTCGAGTATTTCGCCGCCGCTTTCGTCCTCCGTGAAAATGTGATCCGAAGCGGCGTAGTGTAGAATCGCCCAGAGGGCGCGCACGCCATCGGTCCATTTGATCTTCTTGCCCTCTCCGTAGGTCCGACCCGAATAGCTGATCGGCACTTCGAAGATCCGGCTACCCCGCTTGGCCAGCTTGATGGCCAGTTCCGGTTCTACGTCAAACGTCGAACTCTCGAGCGGGATGCTTTTGAGCAGCTTCGTCCTCACCATCTTGTAGCAGGTCTCCATGTCGGTGAGGTTGAGATCGCAGACCAAATCGCACAGGAAAGTCAGCAGCTTGTTTCCCAGTGCGTGTCGAAAAAAAAGCGCGCGCTTGTACCCTCCGGACATGAAGCGCGAACCGAAAACCGCATCAGCATCCTCGTATAAAAACACTTCGACCATCTTCAACAGATCGGCCGGGTGATACTCCAGATCGGCATCGTGGATTACCACCAGCTCGGTGTCTGCGTGTGTAAGTCCCGTGCGAATGGCCGCGCCCTTGCCGCTGTTTTTCTCGTGATGTAACCAGAGCCACGACAATTTCGATTTGCTCGGCGATTCGTGCGATTCGCGGAAACGCGCAATCGCATCCGCCGTGCCGTCCGACGAACCGTCATCTACGACGATTACCTTGATCTGCTCCAGCAGCGGCGATTCACGCAGCACCTCGAGCCGGGCGAGGCTAGCTTCGATCAAGAATTGCTCGTTATATGCGGGGACGATTACCGAAAGAGTCGTGCTCCTTCGATTTCTTTCCAGGTTCTGGCCGGCGCCGGGTGCTGTGCCTCCCGCAAGCCGAACGGAATCGGCATGTGCCGGTCGATTTCTCGCTGAGGTGCTGCTCATAGTTCCTTCAAAGATATCAGAAAGGGATGGCCCAGACGGAACTGACAATGGCGAGCGGTCCGCCGCACGAGAATCGGTCCAAACCGGCGTTCCTGCGCTGCGGGTAGGAGGGAACCACGCCCGGTCGTTCTCTGTTTCAGACGGACGCAGTCGCCGACGAAGTACGACCAGCAGCTGCGGGCAGTTCCTTGTCCGCTTTTCCCTGGAAGTGCGCGACCACACGATCCACAATTTCCGAAAGCGGAGTAGCCGGACGAAAGCCCGTGAGCTTTTGGAGTTTGGCGAGCGCAGGCACGCGCCGCTGCATATCTTCAAAGCCCGGCTCATACGCCTGATCGTAGGGAATGTACGTGATTGGCGATTCGCTCTTGGTGCGCTTCTTCACGATGTGCGCCAGACCTTCGATCGAAATCTCTTCGTCGCTCCCTACGTTGACAACTTCACCGATCGCGCGCTCGTTCCCAACCAACTTGAGAATCGCCTCGATCGTATCGCGCACGTCGCAGAAGCAGCGCGATTGCCGGCCCGTCCCGAAAATCGTGATGGGAGCGCCATCCAGCGCCTGCCGCACGAAGTTCGGAAGCACCATCCCGTATCGCCCGATCTGCCTTGGACCCACAGTGTTGAACAGTCGAACCACGATTACGGGCTGCTTCCGTTCCTTCCAGTACGACAGCGCGAGAAACTCATCAAGCGCTTTCGACGCCGCGTAACTCCAGCGGCTCATCGTCGTAGCGCCAAGCACCAAGTCGGCGTCCTCGTGAAAAGGCACCTTATCGCTTTTACCGTAAACTTCGGACGTCGAGGCCGTCATCACCAGTTTTTTCTTCTTCGATGCGGCGTCGAGCACAAGTTGCGTTCCATAGACATTCGTCTCCAGCGTCCGCACGGGGCTCTCGACAATCAGGCGCACGCCCACCGCGGCCGCTAGATGAAACACGACGTCCGATTCATCCACGAGTTCGGCCAGCATCTGCTTATTGGTTATCGAATCGAAAAAATAATGGAAGCGCTCGTGTGTCTTTAAATGGCGAATATTTTCCACGCTGCCCGTCGAAAGATCGTCGAGGATGAACACTTCATCGCCGCGCTTCAGCAGCGCTTCTGCCAGGTGAGACCCGATAAAACCTGCTCCGCCTGTGATCAAGTGCCGCACAATTACCTCCTAGCTCGAAGACCTGTTCTTTTCGTCCGGCCCGGCGGGAAATTGCGGCGTCTTCTCGACGTCTTCGCCATAGCCATAGCCATACGCGTACGGGTAGTAGCGATACGAGTAGTAATAATCCGGCGCGCTCGAATCCACCGCGTTCAGAACGACACCCAGCAACCGGCTCTTCACCGCGGCAAGCAGATCCCGGCTGCGCGTGAAGGCCTCTTTTGGAGTTTCGCCGCTCCGCACGACCAATAGTACTCCGTCGGTCAGCGCGGAAATAATAACGGCATCCGTCGCCGCCATGATCGGCGGCGAATCGATCACGATGAACTTAAACCGCCGCCTCACTTCGTCAATCGCATCGTGCATTCGGTGGGACGACAGCAAATCCGCCGGACTCGGCGGCACCGGACCCGTCGTGAGCGCCGAGAGATTGCTGATCGTGGGATGAGGCAGAATCGCTTCGTCGAGCGTACAGACACCGGCGAGGTAGGAACTCAAGCCCAGCTCTTTGCCGATCGTAAGATTCATCGCGCGGCGAATCCCCGGCTTACGCAGGTCGGAATCCATCAGGAGCGTGCGATCGCCCAGTTGCGCCAACGTAACGGCCAGATTGACCGCCGCCGTCGTCTTCCCTTCGCGTGGAAGCGCGCTCGTCACCAGGATCACTTGCGGCGGATGTTCTGCCTGTGAGAGCAACAGCGAGGTCCGCAAGCGCCCGGAAGGCCTCGGAAATTTGCGATTTGGGCTGAAGATAGGAAAGCAATTCCACGCGCGGGCCCGTGCCAGCCTGTGGAACCGGCTCGCGAGACGGCCACGATAGCCGGCTGTGATGGCCTGCCAATCCCGGCAGCGCAGGAACCACCGCCAGCGACGGAAGACCGGTTAACGCCTCGATGTCATCAGGAGACTTCACCGTGTTGTCGAGGTACTCGCGGAAAATCGCGAGGCCGATTCCTCCCACCAGGCCCACCAGAAACGCCAACAAAATATTCCGCGACTTCTGCGGCCTCGAAGGACCGTGAAGGAACGAGTGCCGGATCCACAACGCGAATGTTGCTCGACCGCAATCCCGCCGAAATCGTGGCCTCTTTCAGCTTCTGCAGCAAGCCATCGTATAGTTGCTTGTTGGCCTCGGCATCGTGCTGCAGGATGTGATATTGCACGAGCTTTTCCGCCAGATCGTTTGCTTCCGCTTTCTGTTTCTCGAGCGAAGCTTGCAAGATCTCGACATGGTCGCGAGCTGTGTTGTACTCCTCCTGAATGCTCTCGACCATTGTCTTCTGCGCATTGGTCAGATCGTCGGCCACTTCTTTCTGCTGCGCCGCGAGGCGCTGCACCTTCGGGTAGTTCGGGCCGTACTGATTGATCGCGTCTGCGTAGGCGTCGTCCGTTTCGGATTTCCGCTTCAGCAAATCCTGGATCACGGGGTTTTCGCGGGCGGCCGGCAATGCATCCATGTTCCCCGTCTGGGCCATTCGATAGAGGGCTTCTTTTTCCGCGAGTCCCGTCTGGGCTTCGGTCACCACTTTGCTTAGGTCCGCGAGCTTCTGCGTCGTGATGTCCTGCTTTTCGTCAATTTGCCAGATTTGGTTTTGGCGCTCGTACGCGAGCCTCGCGTCTTCGGATTTCTCGACCTTGATCCGAAGTTCTTCAAGCTCCGAAGAGAGCCAATTCGACGCTTGAATCGTGGCGTCATACTTGCTGCGGAAATTTTGCTCGATGTAGTTCTGCAGGTGCGCGTTCACGACTTGCGCCGCGAGCTGTGGGTCCTGGGCTTCGAATCTCACTTCGATCAGGCGACTGTTGGGCACGCGCTTTACGCTGAGTCCCCCCAGAAAAGCGCCAAGGATAGCAGGCCGCTTGGAGCCCGCGCCTCCTTGCCCGAAAACCAGTGCACCTGGTCGCCCCCCGAATTCTGGATATCTCCCTAGATCGAGTGATTTAATTGTTTGAAAAGCCAGCGTCTCGCTCTCGAGAATCTTCGTCTGAGTCTCGAGGTAATTGTCCATGTCCACAAATTCGTCGTACGAGTTCTCGTCCTGGAAGGGGAGCGTACTCTGCGATTCCTTGTCAACTTCCACCCTCGCTGCCGCTTCGTAGATGGGCTTCATCTTGAAGGACGCGATGGTTACGACGGTCACCACCGTAAGAAGAAACGTCAGAATCAACCACTGATGTTTCCGAAGAACGATCAGATAGTCCAGCAGGTGCGGTTCGCGGGGCATCTGGTCCCACGGAAGGACGGAAGGGGCGGGAATCACGGCAAGCGACTCTGCGGCCTTGCGCTCGCGAATGGCGAATCTGGATGCGTCTTCCATCGGACCCACTTGCTCACCCCACAATCAAAGCTAGATGCATTCGCTCGCGCGACGAATTACTGCCGATAAACCGCAAGCCCTGTGCCCACGCCCAGGGCAGCCTCGGCGCCTCTGGCAAGCACCTTCATTCCCTTGCTATCCGGGATGTAAAGTACGTCGTTCGACTTCATCGGCACGTCATCGATCTTATGACTCTCAATGGCTTTGATATGGACAGGAATCTGGTCCTTATTCCCAGTGGCGGGATTCGTGCGCATGATCACTGCGGAATCCGCCTTCGCGAAGTTGGTCAACCCATGTGCCAGGGCTACGGCTTTCAGCACCGTGACCTGTTCCCCGTGACTCTGCAAAACATACCCTCCGGGTTGCGTCACGCCGAGGCCCAACACATAGACAATGCCGGCATGGGGAACACTCACTACATCACCGCCATATATGGGAATGTTGAAGACGGAATTTCCTGACTCCAGCAAATCCTGCAATCGGATGGTGATGATCTGCTGGTCTTTGTCGGGGTCGTCCGTAGCGCTGATCGCCTGCGTTCTGGGCACATCGGAATGTGCAGGGCGCGTGATCACAACTACGCTTCCGGCGTCGTCCGTGATGCCCCCCGCTGCGGAGAGCACCTCGAGCAAGCTGGTGGGACGTATCACCTGGTAAACCATCGTGTGCTGTACTGCTCCCACAATGGAAACCGGCTGGCTATTCTGCTCCTTCACAAATACGGAAACTTGTGGATGCGACACCAAACCGTTCTCGATGAGAAGCTGTTCGATTTTCCCTTCCAGTTCGAACGGCGTCAGACCAGACGCTTGAATTTTTCCCGGCACGAGGGGGTAGCTGATGTCCCCGCCGTCGCCCACACGAACCTCGCGAGATAGTTCAGGAACATCGAAGACGTCGATGTGGAGCAGGTCGCCGCTTCCGATAGGGGAATCCACCGGATGAGCCCGCACAAGAGTGGCGAGCTGCTGAATCTTATCGTTCGTCTGTTGCGGGGTTTCTTCGGTCGTCTGGCCGTAAGCCATCTGCCAGGTGCCGACCACCAGCACCGCAAGAAGCAAGAAAGGCTTCGCCCACAACCAGTCCGAGGCCCCGCGGACTGAAAAAATCATTGCTAGAGATGACCCCGCAAGAACTATGGCTTAGCCGAACCACCGGTGTCAACGGGGAGATTGCCAGATGCCGAGGCAACCTTTCCGCATATTCGCCTCATATTTCCGCGGCGTTTCGTATTCCCACACCCGTGGCTGCCGGATCTACTACGCGATGCCGTTCGCGCGGTATGGCAGCTTCAGACGGCAACGGAGGAGATGTCACCAGATAGGATTGCAACAGGAAAAGCAGCGCGTTCGCCGGAATCTGAAGGTTGAAATCCACGAAGCTGTGAAGCAGCAGACCGCAGACGGCCATGATCGCCGCCGCATGGAGCCCGCGCGAGAAGTGGCCCTGCTCGGCCATGAAGTTTTTTCGCCCCTCTCGGTAGAGCCTCCAAAGGAAGATCACACCACAGAATCCCCCGAGAAGCCCAGTGTCCGCCAGCCCTTCGATGTAGTCGTCGTGGGCGTGGTCCACCAATCTGCCGTCGTAGGCATTTTCATAGGCGGGAAAGACGTCCACCAGAGTTCCCAAGCCCGAGCCTTTGATTGGATGATCGAGAAAGATGTGCGCCGCGCCGCGGAACATTGAGAGGCGGCGGCTGACGGTCACATCATGGATGCTTGAGCCCGAGAATCTCTCTACCGCCCGTCCCGGGCCCACCCATGCGACGATCGCCAAGGCAGCGAGCGCCACGATCGCCGCAGCCGTTGCTCTCCTCCCCTTCCATGCCTTTCGGCTGCGCGCCAGCAGCATTAGCACCCCAACTTCAAGACCGAATCCGATGATGCCCGCCCGAGAAGCGGAAAGAATGAGAGCGCTGATGGGAACAATGGTCATCAGGGTTGCCAGAGGAAGCAGATCTCGCCGCACCCCGTGAAACGCCATCAGCGCCAAGCCCATCGGCAACGTGAGTTCCACGAATCCGGCGAAGTGGTTGCGGTTCACGTACGGCCCGAATGGCTCGCCCTCTATCTTCAGGTCGCTCAGCCAGTAAATCTCGGATCCGGAAGTGAAATGCTGAATGATGGCGAGCAACGATACAGCGAAGCAGAACGCGATCACGAACCACGCGAGCTTATACAGATCCTTGCGTCCGCGAAACGCCTGCGCCGTCAGAAACAGCACCATAAAATAGGCCGCCAGTTTCAAAAGCATTATCCGTGTGAGAAACGGATAGGAAGTTCCGTGGAAAAGCAGTTGTAGCAGGCCGATGCCCATCAGCCCGAGCAAAGGCCCATTCAAAGGATTCCAATAGACCTTCACGCTGGAATTCCGATAGGCAACGATTGCCCAGAAAAGAAACAACGCCGCAGCTCCGATTTCCAGTATGGATTCGGACCACACCTCGACAGTGCCTAATGCCAGCACGCTGAAGACGAACAGAAGACAGAGTCCGATCCGGATCAGTCTCATCGCGAGGTTTGCCCGGCCTGCGCGTTTGAAGGAACCAGGGAAATGTCCGCGATCCAAACCGTCCCTTCGAGCTTATTCTCGAAAAGCCTGCTGGGATCGCGAAACAACCGCACAAGCAGGAAAGAAGTCGCGGGCGCGCTGGTAAAATCGGCATCCACGGACGCCCACGCGTGCGATCCCGTGAAATTATCAGTAAGCACGTTCAGCGCACCATTGTGATTCGGGTCCGTAATTGAAAACCTCATCCCGCTTTCCGTCGTGATGCCTTCGGTGCGCATGTAGGCGTGGAAATGGTAAGCCTGATTCGGGTGGACCGGGACGTACTGCGAAGGCGAATCGATCGCAGGGTTGCTGCCTCCATTGAAATCCACGCGAATCGCCCGCGAGCCGTTCGGTGCTGGTTCGGAATCAACCTCGATCGCCACTCCCATTATCTGGGTCCAGTGCCAGCCGAGTCCGCCGTTCGTAAAATCCTGCTGAAAGTTTCCGTTCCAGACCAGGTTTTGGTTGGGGGGCTCCTCTTGAGGCAGACCGGCGGCAGCGAGCGCCTCGCGCCATGCGCGGCGCGTATCGTCCGCGCGGTCCTCGCGAATCAGCTCGTCGAAGAATGGGAACACGCGCGGAAGCGGAAACGGCTTTCCGAGACCCATCAGGCGCTGCCACACTGCTAGGGCGGGTTGCGCCTGATGAATAGACGAAAGAAAATCAAGGGTCTGTAAATATGCATCCGTGTTTGCGGGAAGCACGCTGTTGAGGAGATCGTTGACGTCCTCGCTCGATCGCCACGTGCGCGATATCGCAAGCGGCAGGAGAGTAGGATCGGCGCGAACGGCTCGCTGAAACTCCCGGAAAGCTTCGGGGTATTGCTCCTCGCGCAGTAGAAAGTTCCCGTAGTGAAAAGCGACCTCCGCGGAGGCCGGATAAACGGATCTGGCCCGCATGTATGCATCACGCGCGCGCGCGTCGTCGCCGGACGATTCGTACGCGCTCGCCAAGTCCATCCAGAAATGCGCAGAGCGAGGGTCGTCGCGGACCGCCTTCCGATAGTCCTCGATCGCGCCGGGTAAATCGGAATTCACGAAGTCCCACTGCCGCAAACGCCCCAGGCGGTCCCAAGCGGAGCCGTCCCCGGGGACCAGAGCCGCGCCGCGTTCCATGAGCGTGACTTTTTCCGAATCGAGCCGGTGACTCGCGAGCCAAATTTCACCGGCTTGAAAGATCAAAACTGCGGCGATCCCCAGCGACACGGCCAGCACCAGTCGCCGCCGCCCCAGGCCTTTGAGAGGGATTTCCATCGAGCGGTAATCTGCTACGAGCCTTGGCCCCTACGCAAGGGTAATTTGGAATCCAGGCGGGCGCGACAAGCTACGCACAAGAAAGTTCCCGGCTGAACGACAGAGGCAAGAAAAGACACTTCAACCGATTCGCCACAGAAGGACCGTTGTAAAGACAGCGATGGTCCGGCGGCACTAATCGCAAGCCGCTCTTCGGAGCGCTACTTTTCCCCGAAGCGGTAAACGAATCCGAACGAAATTTGCCCGCTGCCCTGCCTCGGGATGCCCGGACCGAGGAATTTGGCGACGCCATAGTCCACCTGAATCACGCGAATGCCCCAGTGCGCCCAACGGTAGTAATCCACGCCGCCTCCGACCTTCCACGCACGAACAACTACGGCGTTCGTGTTTCCGCCATAACCTGCGAAGGGGGGAACTGCGGTCGTATTAATTCCCGCTCCGTACAGAACGTGTCCGAAAGGCGTGAGCTTGTGGTGGCCGAGAGGATAAATCTTGGGACCGGCCAGCGCCGTAAAGATGTGCAGGTCCTGCGCAGGCACATTCGGAGTCGTTAATGCTCCGCTCACGCCCACGACTTCACCCTCCGCTCCCAGCCAGCGGAAGATATTGTAATCGTAAGATGCAAAGCCGCCCTTCATGCCGATCGTCGATCCATTCAGTCCGTAATAAGTGCGGTAGGTAAATCCTAGAGAAATTTCCGCCCTCGGCGTGGGATACGTATGCTTCACCCTCACGGGTTCCGTCGGCGCCGTCGGCGCCTGATCCTGAGGCGGGGCCGCACTGTCCTGCGCGGCCACCGGCATGATGAATAGCGCAAGCAAACCGAACAGCCCCACTAGCTTCTTCATCTACGGAATCCTCCTCGGGAATAGATACGGGAAGCGCCTCTGCTTGGAGGCATCCTACCCGCTTCGGGTTGGCCTGCCCCTATCGTTCGTTTTCACACTTTGCCAACTGGAGATTTCGCCGGAAAGAAATATCGCAGAAGCGGGGCCGTGAAGAAAGAGAAAAGGCCGGGCACTCGCATGCCCGGCGTTTCAAATCCAGATCTTGAATTACAGGGGGGCGAAACGAAAGTGGCGCGGCCGGGTAATCGGTCGCGCCACTAGATCATTCGTCCGATTTATTGTTGTTGTTCGAAAACGCCGAACCCGATGGTCCCGACGTGGTTGGACGGCGAATCTACGTCTACGTGCAACACTAAGCCACTGCTTGCCTGGTAGAGCGTAAGGTTGTTCGCCGCTGCTGCGCCGTTGATCGTGAGCTGCATGGTGGATCGTCCGGCATTTGTCGCATCCGCCGCATACGTTCCGGCCAGCGTAACAGCAGGAGTCCGAGCAACCTCGAGTTGATTGTAATCAGCAAGGCCCGACACCTTCGACGTGCCATCGGAGGTTACCTCTCCAACGAGGCCGTACCAAGTGTCGGCCACGGTATCAAAACCGTCCTGGCTAAAAGCAAAGTTACCTGCGAATGTTGGTCCCGTAGACTGAGGCACCACGAATCCGACACCGATATCGCTGGCGTCCAGATCGAGCATCACCGCGCCCCCGCCACCTGTTGCGCTATTGGGATCAGCCACGTTGATAGCCGGGTCAATCAGGTACACACCGAAGTTCGCAAGGCCATCGGTGTTTGTACCAGATAAAGCTACTCCTCCGTACCCGTCAGCGTTGACGAAATAGGTAGTCCCTGTGGTCAGAGAGCCCGCCAGAACTGGCGTGCCGTCTCCTAAATTGACATCAGCGACGCCGCTCGAAAAAGCGGAGGTTCCGTTGCCGGTGAACTGCCCGGCCGCGGAATAAATTCCGATTCCCGCTCCTGGAGCTTCTATGCCGGCCTGACCGAACACGAACTTCGAGCCCAGTGAGGTTGCCGAGAAAGCGCCCGCTCCCTGCCCATACATCGAGCCGGCCGCGAAACCGACCCCGTCAAATTCAATCAAGCGAAAAGCTTCGGGGCCCACAACGTAATACGCGAGTTCAAACGCACCGAAGTTCGGGTCATTCAGTGTGATAGTTCCGCGGCCATTGGCGTCAGGGGCGGTGAACGAAGAACCGGTCGTAATCGCGAAGTCAAAAGTCGCGAAACCTCCCAGATCATCGTCCGCCTCGCTGGCCGTAATCGCGGTGCCATTCGAAGCAAACACTCCTCCAAAAGAATTTGCGTCCGTTGCATCGAGCAGCGCGAACGCGTTCCCGCCCGTCGGGACCGATGCCGGCGACGTCTGGAGGTCGAGCGATCCGTTGGCGGTCGCATTGGCGTCGAACTCAGTGATGAGAATGTGTTTGTTATTAACCACGGTAATGCTCAAGGTTTCGGCGGGAGCGGAGGTCGGAGTCACACTGAGTGTACCCCGCCCATCGGTTCCGACGATTATGGATCCGCTCAAGATCGGGTCTGAAGGAAATATATTGCCCGAGGTTATATCGAAGTAATCTTGCTCCCCGCCGGTCACCGTTCCGGTTGCACCGTTAATAATGACGCTGCCAGCCACACTATAAGGTGCCTGTCCACCGTCGGTGCCATTGGCGAAAAACGTATAGGTGCCGGTGATGTTTGAGGCAGCGGCAACGGCATTAATGGTTATCGGCGCGCTTTGGTTTTTCATGGGATTCTTTGTGGATGTTGCGATGATCGACACTGGGCCGGCTGTTCGGGGCGCCGTGTAAACAGTCGTGGCGCCGCTAGCCGTGTGAGCTGGAACGAAAGTTCCGCACGCGCCGGCCGGAGTGCACGTCCAATCCACACCAGAGTTGGAAGAATCCTTCGTCACAGTCGCAGCAACCGACGCGGACTGGTTTACTTCCAGCGTCGCCGGGGGAGGAGTCGTGATGTCAATCGAGATATCCTTCACGCTACTCCCCCCGCCGCACCCGGTGATCAGCATCGGGATTGCAAAGGCCATGCCGGCAAGTAGTGTCTTGTAATTCATCGCGCACCTCCCGTCGAGGAAACCGTCGAGAGCCGCGCCTTCGCGCCCGGGTACACGAGGAAACCGTGTTCGTTCCTCACCGTAATCGTGCTGCCTCCCGTTTGCATCGTACGAACCAGGAACACGCTCTTCTGGTTCACTGTCACCATCATGCCAGTGAGCTTCACGGACTGGCCGGAAGCAAACGGCATGGCGTTCTTGCCGACGACAAGATAGTTGCCGATATGCGCGTCCACTGTGCCTTGTGCAGTGGAAACCATCAGGTGCGCCCCCATGATTGCTCCAGGTGCAGGCTTTCGCACAAGGCTCTGGATGCTTCCTTCAACCGTGATTTCCTTGGTCACATCGTATCTCGACGCGATCACCGTTCGCTTTGGTGCTACGGACTCGTTAGCATAGAGCGGTCCCGCGAGCAGCGAGATAGCTAGTGCCATCAGAACGAACATCACCCCTGCGATTTTCCTCATATTCGTCTCCTTGCTAAATTTCGTTTGCCCTTGGGAAAAGCACCAGCGAAACGGTTGAAGTTGGCGTCGATGACTATTTTGACGGGTGACGAACAGAAATTGTAATGAGCGGAAGGCAAGTTTACTCCCCGTCCTCTCTCGCACCATGGCGGTCAAGACGGAGAGTGCGAATAAGACAGAAAGGCACGAGACACTATTCACGTGCAATATTCCCCTCAGAACGTCGGTACTCGGACGCGTTCTAGGTCAACACCCTAAACCCACACAGGGGGTCAACCGCCCCATTGTGGCACGTACTAGGACGGTTCAAAATGGAATTCCGTTGTATGCGTGCCGAACCGAGTATCGCTCGGCGCGACTAATGCGGCGTCGGAATTCCATATCGGAACAACAGCCAAGACTGGCATCTATAGTCGGCGTCGTCAATTACCAGGTCGACTGCATTTCCCCTAGGGCATAGGGCCCAATTCGCGGCATTTCTCGTCGATCAAATCGCAGAGGCGGCCGATCCGCGAACCGTCTTCGTGCGGTCGCAATCGCCAAACAGGAACGGTCGTCACCAGGTGACCCAACAGCTCGAACTCCCGCGCTCGCATATTTTTGTCCAGCAGGTTCGTGGCGTAAGAATTCGCAACCAGTGCGATGAGAACTTCTCCCGTTGGCAGTGTCTCGATAAAAGGCGCCGCGGGATCCGCAACCCTTTCACCCAATAAAAACACCGCTCCGAGCGGCATCTGCCTTCCCTGGAATCGCAGACAATTTTCTTCGAGTAGAAGTTGCCGCTTATCGTAGTTGGAAGAAAAACTCGGTAGCTTTTTCTCCGGGCCATACAGCATTTTCACGGATTCCGGCCATAACGACAGATACGGATACGCAGGCAGTACAATGAACGAACCTTCGCGTTCCAGTAGTGCGACGATGTCGTCGGAAATCACGGCGTGGCCGCGGCTGGCCAGCGCAGCGGCAGTCGTGGATTTCCCTCTGCCCTCCGAGCCCACGAATGCCACCGCCGAGTCGTCGAACGCCACGGCGCTGGCGTGCAGGCAGGGAATTCCTCGCAATCGCAACAATAGGCCCAAAACAGGCCCTAACAGATAGGTTGCAACGTCTTCAACTGACTGGGTTGCAGGCCACGCGGCCCAGACGGACGTTCCTATTGGGTCGAGCCAAAATTGGGTCCCGTCGAAATAATCGAGGTGTAGCAATCCGGCATTTGCAGTCTTCCAGATTCGCAGCGCGGACTCGCCGGATTCCGCCAGATGGGAGCTGACATACGTGAGTTCCTCCGGTTCAATCGGGGCCCCATCGGTCGAGCTAGGCGACACACCCAGATGAATTTCCACCTCTGGAGACTTGCTGGACGCAGGTTCAGGAGTCAACCCAGGAATTCTGAGATTGGATTGCAGCAGTAGACCGAAAACGGTGT
Source organism: uncultured Acidobacteriota bacterium (assembly GCA_963818605.1). Taxonomy (GTDB): domain Bacteria; phylum Acidobacteriota; class Terriglobia; order Acidiferrales; family UBA7541; genus Palsa-295. The sequence continues at coordinate 66,016 of CAWFSW010000009.1, read as the reverse complement.
AAAGGACATTCACTTCATTTGATTTACAAGAGTGGTAATTTCGAAAGGCTCACTCGGATGGTACCGACGAATGCTTGCCCTACGACTTATCCAAATCCCGACCTCACCACTCGCTACTCGGAGAGAAGAGAAATCACGCGGCGCGCTCCTAAATGGCCGTTCTTACTCTGAAACCATGGCCGCCCTTATCCGTTGCGCCGCCTACCTGATTAGCCTGCGTTAGCTCGCGCACAGTACCGTGAATTGTCAGGACCGGAGCCGCGTAGGGCTTCTTCGGTTCCTCCTTGACCGGTTTAGACATGGCGCGCCTCCGCATAATTGTTATACCGAACTCCGCTCGCTGACTGCAACCAAAAGTTCAGACAGTGGGCTCGGGTGACCATGCTGGCACACTCCGAGTCCTTTTGCCTATTTAATAACGGCAGAGCCGAGGTATTCACGTATCGTTCGATCTGCTCGGCCCAGCGAGCGTGATCCACCCACGCCGTGTCGGGGCGCTGCAACACTTCCATCAACGGATCGCCATTGAGAGGCGTCTTGGGCCTCTGACGGATGCTTTCAGGCAAGTGACCCGACATGGCCGCTCGCACCAATTGCTTCTTGAACGTCCACGGGAATGGCGGAATCGCCAGCAGATAATTTACGACGCGTAAATCGAGGAAGGGGTAGCGCACCTCGACCGCCGAATGCGTCAGGCCCGGGTCCGCCAGTTCAAACACTCGGGACCAGCGCGGCGACGAAAGAGATCCGTGAGCCTTCGGCACGATGGGATGTTCCCAGGCACGCGCGCCGTTGGTCATTTCGGCCCACCGATCTTCAAGGCGGAGGCGTCGAGTCAGTTCCGGTGCGAACCACGACGGAAATGCTGGCCCCTTGCCCAGCGCCCGCTCAGCTCGGCTACGAATTCCTCGCGACGGAAATCGCCGCCGCCGCAGAAAATGGCGCCCGTCGGTAAAGAGCCGCCGCCAGTGACGGTTCCGGATCAAGTCGCGCGTGTACGGCCACATCTGGAAATACATCAGCTCGTCGCCACCGTCGCCCGCTAGCACCACGCGACAATCCGCGGCGATTGCTTTGTACTGATCGAATAGCGCGGCGGCGAACGGATCCTCCACAGGCTCGGGCGGAACGAATGCCGGATCGTTGCAGCGATCAAAGAGCTGCAGCCCGTCCATCGCAAAGCAGCGTATGGGAATGCCTAGAAACTCCGCCACCGTCCGAGCATGATCGCCTTCGCGATCAGGAATCAGCGACTCATAAACATTCGTGTAAGCACGCAAGTCGGCCGTTCCGCTGGATTTTACGGAAAGTTCGCGAGCCGTCGCGGCAATCGAGGATGAATCGAGGCCGCCGCTCAAGAAAATGCCCGCTCGATTGATGCGCAGGCGGTCGGCCACGGCCAATTGCATTAGCGTCTGAAAATGCTCGACGTACTCATCCGGACGGTGATACCGGATGCGGCCATCGATGGGCGGAGACCAGTAGCGCTCGGTGCGAAGGCCCTCCTCCGAAACACTCAGGAAGTGCGCCGGGGGCAGACGACGAATGTCGTGGAACGTCGTGGTTGCGTCGTCGCAGTTCAATCCGAAAAGCAAGAAATCGGCAATCGCGGAGTCATTTAACTCCTCCGAGACTCCCGGATGGAGCCGCATGCAATCGAGCGTATTGCTGAAGAGAAATGCGTCGCCGAGTTCGGCGTAGTAAAACGGCTTGATACCAAAGTGATCGCGCGCACAGAACAACGTTTTTCGCCGCGAGTCCCAAATGGCGAAAGCAAAATCGCCGCGCAAGTGCTGCAAGCACCCTTCGCCCCAGGTGGCGTAGGCGTGCAGGATAAGTTCGGGGTCCGGCGCTGCCTGGCGAATCTTTCGCCCTGCGCTTGTGAGTTCAGCCACGAGTTCTACGCGGCAGTCGATCCGCGCGTCGGCGGTAATCCAGAACTGACGATCGAGACTGGCTGGCTGATTTTCGGCGAGAGACTCGTAAGTCGCGCGAAGCAGTGTGTTGCCGAAGCCGACGCAACTATCTGCCCAGACCTCGCACGCGTCCGGTCCGCGATAGGAAAGAAAATGGGTCAGCGACTGCAGCAGTGGACGATCCACCGGAGCGCCGTTCCGCCCGAAAATTCCAACGATGCCGCTCAATGTGGTTGCGTCTCCATCGAAGCAATCGATCCATCGAAAGGAGCGAAATGCAGGTGCGCTTCGCCCGCATCGTTCAAGACGACCCTTCCCAACTCCGCCCAGGCGTGTGCCTCGAAGCGGCCCGCCTCTTTCCGAGCACCGATGCGCAATTCCGCCGGAATGCCGCGCCTGCCGAGAAGCCACCAAAGCACCAGCGATTGCTCGAGGCAACTCGTGTGAAAGATGAGATGCCGGGAAACCGCCTGCTGGATACATGCGATCTCGTGCGCGGTTTCGATCTGGGCTAGCCCCAAAGGCGCCCTAAGCTGGCTCGGATGCGGGGTGAACCGCACGAGCAATGCCTTCCAACGCCGGAATCCAATCAGGCGCAGTCCCGCCCATGTCGCCACCAGCGCCGCAGCCGCTTCGAGGGCGGTGCCTCGCGCGTGTCCGCTCAGACGCCAGAATCCACGCCAGGTTTTCACCGTTGCTTTCAACCCTTTACCTCGCAGAAAGTCGCGCGATTCTTCCGCGGCCAATTCCCCAAGAACCAGTAGCATCGTGCCTTTCGGATGCCGCAAACGTGCCCAGGAATGTGATGCCTAAAGCCTTCAGCCCGTCGCCGGGCTCCTCACCTGAATCAGCCCCTCGCTGCGCATCTTTTCGAGTAGCTCAAGCAGGTCGCTCTCGCAGCGCCCCGCTTCCACGTCGTACTCATCGAGGATGGCATCCCGCAGCTCGCCAACAGTTCGTGCTTGTTGCAGCAAATTCCAGACGCGCGCGCCGACTGGGTTCAACCCGTAATACACAGTGTTCTTCAGATTAAGGATGGCCGACTCTTCACCGAGAGGGCAGGAGACCTGCTCGGGAGTAGCAATCACAATCGAGTGAACGGAGAGGTCTGCATCCATTGGTGGCGGCACGATCCTCAGGGCTGGGTGGGTACGCCCGCTGGCCAGTAACGCCGGCAGCGCTTGATCCGTGGGAACGCGCACGCTCCCAAGCGATTCTTCACGAACCCGGTGTATTCTACCGAGTCTCACCTGCAACCGCAACGGATGGGTGCCGCGCAAATGAGATTCCGAATCGCGCTAACGCTTGCTGTGCTGCTCCGCTTCGCCTGTGTGGCACTGCGCGCACAGACCGACGACGCGACCAAGCAGCTCGCGCGCGATATTTTCAAGCAGCTCATTGAAATCGACACGACTGACTCGACGGGCAGCACCACCGTCGCCGCTGAAGCGATGGCGCAGCGGTTGCGCGACGCCGGGTTTCCCGAGAGCGACGCACAGGTGCTCGGCCCGAATCCCCGCAAAAGGAATCTTGTCGCGCGCCTGCAAGGCACCGGCGCCCGCCGGCCGATCCTTCTCATCGGCCACCTCGACGTGGTCGAAGCGCGCCGCGAAGAATGGTCCGTGGATCCGTTCCAGTTCCTCGAACGCGACGGCTACTTTTACGGCCGCGGCACGCAAGACATGAAATCCGCCGACGCGATTTTCGTGGCCACGCTGATTCGTTTTCGAAAGGAAAACTTTCACCCGGATCGCGACATTATTCTGGCGCTTACGGCTGACGAAGAAACCGGGAATTCAAACGGCGTGGAATGGTTGCTGCGGAATCATCGCGATTTAGTTGACGCCGAGTTCGTTCTGAACCCCGACGGCGGTGGCGTTTACACGCGCAATGGCAAGCCGGCCATGATGTCCGTGGACGCGAGCGAAAAACTTTACGCCGATTATCAGCTTGAGGTGAAAAATCCCGGCGGGCACAGTTCTCTGCCCGTCGCAGACAACGCGATCTACCATCTCTCCGACGGAATCGCGCGCATCGAGCATTATCAATTTCCTTTCGAGCTGAACGGCGTCACGCGGGCGTATTTCCGGCAGATGTCCGCCATCGAGCCAGGCCCAGTTGCCGCGGACATGAAAGCCATCCTTAAGAATCCGCCGGACGCGGCTGCCATCTCGCGTCTTGATGCCGACCCACTCTCTCACGCGACCATGCGCACAACCTGCGTTGCCACGCGCCTCGATGCCGGCCACGCGAACAATGCGCTGCCGCAAACCGCACGCGCTATCGTCAATTGCCGCATCCTGCCGGGCCACACGGCTGAGGAAGTACGACTGAATCTGATTCAGCTGCTGGCCGATCCGAAAATTACCGTGCGCTATGTGAGTGACGCTGGCGAGGTTTTGGAAACAGCCCCGGACAAGCCGTCGGGCGCGCCCGTCGCGCTCCGCCCTGCGGTGATGGAACCTCTCGAGAAAGTCGCGGGCGAGATGTGGCCCGGCGTGCCCGTGATACCGACCATGGCCACCGGCGCTTCCGATGGCGTGTTCACCAACGCAGCTGGCATGCCCACGTACGCGATCTCCGGCCTCGCGATAGACTTCGACGACGTCCGCGCTCACGGTCGCGACGAGCGATTGCGCGTGGATTCGTTTTTCGGCGGCCTCGATTTCTACGAGCGCTTCCTGAAAGCCCTTACATCGCCTCAATGAAATCCGAACGGAAAGCAGAGGGCGTGAATCGGAACCGATGAATTTGATTCGACGCATTCTCGTCAAAGCTTCCGAAAGCCGCTGGCTCCGTGAGCGCGCGCCGCAGTTCGGTTTCGTTCGCAGCGCCGCCGCGCGATTCATGCCCGGCGAAAAATCTGAAGACGCGCTCGCAGCCGCACGTTCTCTCGCCGAGAGTGGCATCAGTAGCCTCCTGACGCAGCTCGGCGAAAATATTGCCGAGCGCGCGGAAGCCGAAGGAGTCGTCACGCACTATCTCGATCTCCTTGATCGCATCCGCGGCGCCAACCTGCCCGCAGAAGTTTCCGTGAAGCTGACGCAACTCGGTCTCGATCTCGACCGCGAATTCGGTGCTGCGAATCTCGAGTCGCTCATCGAACGGTCCCGTGCTACTGCGCCCGCCGCTGAAAAGACACTCTGGATTGATATGGAGCAGAGCTCCTACGTGGACGCCACGCTGGAACTCTATGCCCGCGCGCGCAAATCACATCGGAATGTCGGTGTGTGCGTGCAAGCATATCTGCGCCGCACGGAAAAAGACGTCGAATCTCTCGTCTCGATGGGTGCTGCCGTGCGTCTGGTGAAAGGCGCATATAGTGAACCGCCCGAAATTGCGTTCCCTAAAAAAGAAGATGTGGACGAGAACTATTTCCGGCTTGCGCAATCGCTATTGAGCCCCGAGGCGCGCCGCACAGGCGTTCGCGCCGTGATGGCCACGCACGACCGCAAATTAATCGCGCGACTCACGGAATGGGCAAGCGCGCAGGGAATCGCCAAAGACCAACTGGAATTCGCCATGCTCTTCGGCATCCAGCGCGGCGAGCAAGTAAGGCTCGCGCGCGAAGGCTATCGCAGCGGCGTGCTGATTTCATACGGCTCGTTCTGGTTTCCGTGGTTCATGCGGCGCCTGGCGGAGCGCCCGGCGAACGTGCTGTTCCTCTTGCGAAATCTTTTCTCAAGCTGATCTTTTGCAACCAAACTTTTCAACCAAGCCATGATCGACATTTCACTTACCGACCGCGTGTTTGTCCTCACGGGCGCGGGAATCAGCGCCGAAAGTGGTCTTCCGACGTTCCGCGGCGCGGGCGGCCTCTGGCGCGAGAGGCGCGTCGAAGAAGTCGCATCGCCGCACGCATGGAACCGCGATCCGCAATTCGTGTGGGAATTCTATTCCATGCGGCGTCGCGCCGCGTCCGCAGCGAAACCAAACCCTGGTCACGCCGCGCTGGCGGCGCTCGAACACGGCCTGCAGGATCGGCTCCTCCTCTGTACACAGAATGTGGACAATCTCCACGAACAGGCTGGCTCTCGTAACGCGGTCCACATGCACGGCGAACTCTTCAAAAGCCGCTGCGAACGCTGTACCCTGCCGCCTTTTCACGACGCCAACACCTACGATCCGCCAACGTCGCTTCCTCGATGTGAATGCGGCGGCCGGATTCGCCCGCACATTTGCTGGTTCGGCGAAGTGCCCTACCACGTGGATCGAATCTACGGCGCACTCAACGAATGCACGCTTTTCGTCGCGATCGGCACCTCAGGCGTCGTCGAGCCTGCCGTCAGTTTTGCCAGTCACGCGCGCAGCCGCGCACGCACGTTTTACGTCGGCCCGGAAGAACCTGCGAACGCCTCCGCCTTCACGGAATGTTTTCTGGGAAAATCCGGCGAGGTATTGCCGGAACTCTTTCGCTTCTGACCGTCGTGCCTACTGGGTCCGCTCGTCTTTTTCCACTTTGCCGTCGCGCACGCGGATCACGCGATGGGCGTGCGTGGCGATGTCCGGCTCGTGCGTGACCAGGATGATCGTGTTCCCGCCCTGATGCAGTCGCGCAAACAGCGCCATGATCTCCTCGCCCGTTTGGGAATCCAGGTTCCCGGTCGGCTCGTCGGCCAGCAGAATCGAGGGATGATTCACCAGCGCGCGCGCAATCGCCACGCGTTGCCTCTGGCCGCCGGAAAGTTCGTTCGGCTTGTGCATCATGCGGTCGGTGAGGTCCACTTGCGCCAGCGCTTGCTTCGCGCGCTCGATCCGCTCGTCCGCCGGCGTGCCGTTGTAGATCATCGGCAGTTCCACGTTGTGCAAGGCTGTCGCCCGCGCTAACAGGTTGAAAGTCTGAAACACGAATCCGATCTCGCGGTTGCGGATGGCGGCAAGTTCGTCGTCGTCGAGTTGGCTGACCAGGCGTCCCGCCAGCCAGTAACTTCCCTTCGTCGGCGAGTCCAGGCAGCCAATCAAATTCATCAACGTGGACTTTCCCGAGCCCGAGGGCCCCATGATCGCCACGTACTCGCCCTTGCGGATCAGGATGTTCACCCCGCGCAAGGCGTGCAACTGCTCGGTGCCCATCTCGTAGGTCTTCCAGAGATCTTCGGTCTGGATGACAACGCCGGAATCCACCAGATCCTGGCGGAAGCTCTGCGGCTCGACTTCTTCGACTGCCATGGGCATTGCGCTCCTCGAAGGGTTACATCCTAATCAGTTGTTGGACGATGCGTCGTCGGCCTTGGGCGTGGAATTGTCCACCTTAACGGGCGTCCCCGGCTTCAGCGTGCGAAGGGCTTTGAAGTTGCCGGTGACGATCACATCCCCTTCGTGGATTCCGCTTTCGATCTCGATATCGGTCACGCCGCTGATCCCCGTTTGCACCGGCACGAACTGTGCCTTGCCTGCGCGCACGACGAACACTCCCTGAATATCAGCCTTCCCGGTCGACGCGCCTTCCGCAGTGGACGCCGCGAGCGTCACGTTGCCGCTCCTGCCATTCTTCGCTTCATCCAGCTCTTTCTGCGAGCGTTCGGCGAGCGCCTGAATCGGAATGCTCAGCACGTTTTGCTTTTGCGCCGTTTGGATTTTCGCCGTGGCGGAAAGGCCCGGACGCAAGGAATCCGGCGGATTGTCGAGCGTAATGACAACCTTAAAATCCCGCGCTTCCTGCGTGTTGGCCGTCTCTTCCGTCATAGAGGCTTGGCCAGACGTGCGCAGGATGGCGAGCTCCCCCACTTCCGTCACGTGGCCCTTAAACACCGTCTGCGGAATCGCGTCAATCGTCACGTCGGCCGTTTGTCCGTTGCGTATGCTGGTGATGTCAGTCTCATCCACCTTCACTTCGGTGGTCACGACGCTCATGTCCGAGATCGTCAGGATCGAGCTGCCCGCCGTGCCCTGAATTCCCGGCACCACGTTTTCTCCTACGCGCACGGCGATGTAGCTGATGATCCCGTCAATGGGAGCGGTATAAGTGGTCTTCCGCAAAATGTCCTGCGTATGCCTAAGCACGGCTTGGCCCTGTTCGAGGTTCGACCGCGCCTGATCGCGCGACGCCCGCGCTTGATCTACCTGAGCCTTCGCTGAGGTGGCCGCCGCGACTGCGCTGTCGTAGGTCGCCTTGGCCGCGTCGTAATCCTGCTTGGAGATAAGCTGTTCCTTGTAGAGTTCCTGCCCGCGCTGCCAATCGAGTTGCGCTTTCGTGAGGTCGGACTGGCGCTGCGCCGATGTGGCGACTGCCATATCGAAATTGGCCGCGGAGGCTTTCATCCCGGACTCGGCCGCTTCGATGCTGTCCTCCTGGGCCTGCACGTCTGCTCCAGGCTGGATGTTCTCCAGATGGAGGAGGACATCCCCCTTCTTAACGTGGTCACCCTCTTTGACCACGATATCCGTGATCTTCCCAATGCCCTCGCCCAGCACATTTGTATAGGTCTTAGGACGCACTTCACCCGAGGCTGTAACCAGCGAGATCAGGTCCTGCCGGGCGACGCGACCGGTTTGGACGGTCACTTCGTTCTGATTCGACTTATAAATGCTGTACCAGGCGATCCCCCCGATAACGAGGACCGCCGCCACAGCGATCGTTGCCTTTTGCCAAATCTTCATTGAAGAACCCTTGGTTTGACGGTCGTGATTGACAAACTCGCCCGACACTTGATACATACGCTTGGACGGGACAGAATGTTTCTCGGCTCAGCGACCGCCGACAAATTAGTTAACTCGGAGGCTGAACCGGGAGGACTTGGATTGTAACGAAATCTCCAGCTCCCAGCGCACACCACTCCACGTTCAAGATCACCAGGACGAGTCTAAAATACCATTTTAGTTCGATTCTGTCCGGCGGGAAAAGGAAATAGTTCCGGCTCATGCCGCCTTCGAATCGGTTTGACGCACCGGATAAATGGCGCACCACGCCGCATTTTCGGTTATATCGGCAGCGTCAGCCTTACCCATTATCGGCGCTGATGGCCAAGGCAACCCCCTGGAGTTCTCGGCATTCCAAGCGGGGCAGGGGTAGGCAGACCTGGGGCAAAGTTTGATTGACCTGTACTTTAGGACAGGTTAAGATTTCTAATCGGAAAAAGGTGCCACTATGGATCGGTCCGTTAGGACGTTCCTGTTGTCGTTTTTGGCGGGAGCATTGACACTCTCTTCAGTTGGCTACGCTCGAGCCTCGCAAGATCAGGACCAGCAGAACGCACCGAGCCAACAAGATCAGAAGGCCCAATCGAAGAAGGCTGCCAAGGCCAAGCAGCAGAGCGACAACCAGCTCAAGAAAGAGCTGGAGACTCCCTACAAGAAGTGGCTCGACGAAGATGTGATCTATATCATCTCCCCCGAAGAGCGCCACTCGTTCCTGCATCTCGCTACAAACGAGGAACGGGAGCAATTCATCGAAGCGTTCTGGCAACGGCGCAATCCCGACCCCGACTCGCCAGAAAACACCTTTAAAGAAGAGCATTACCGCCGTATCGCCTACGCGAACGAACACTACGCGTCGGGCATACCTGGCTGGAAGACCGACCGCGGCAAGATCTACATCATGTGGGGACCGCCGGACGAAGTTGACTCGCATCCGACCGGCGGAAACTGGGACCGGCCAGCGGATCAAGGCGGCGGTTCAACCACGACATATCCCTATGAGGATTGGCGCTACCGGCACCTCGAAGGCGAGGGTCTGGGCGAGAACGTCGAGCTGGAATTCGTGGATCCCACCTCCACAGGCGAGTATCACATCACCATGGACCCCAGCGAAAAGGATGCCCTGCTTCGCGTCCCGGGCGCGGGCTTGACCATGGCCGAATCCATGGGAATGGCTGATAAGTCCAGCCGTTTCAGCAACACAGATGGAACGAATATGGCGGAGAATCAAACAGGCGAGTCCACGCAGAGCGGCAATGCGAATGAGTTCAGCCGCCTCGAGCTCATGGCCAACATCATGCGGCCCCCTCCGGTCAAGTTTAAGGACTTGGAGGCGCTGGTTACGTCCCGGCTTGTGCGCGATCAGCTCAAGTTCGACTATCGCTTCGACTTTCTGCGGATTACGTCCGACACGGTGCTGGTTCCAGTCACCGTGCAGATCCCCGTTCGGCAGCTGAGTTTCCAGGAAAAGGACGGTGTGGACTCCGCATCCATGAATATTTTCGCGCGGATCACCACACTCAGCGGCAGGATCGTGCAGACTTTTGAGGACACTCTGCGCGCCGATTACCCCGTGGCTTTGCTGCAGAAATCTCTCGGTACTTCCAGAATTTATCAGAAGGCCGTGCCGCTCAGTCCCGGACTCTATCGCCTCGACGTCGTAGTGAAGGACGTGAATAGCGGAAACGTTGGCGTCGTCAACACGCGGCTGGCCGTACCCCGCTTCCAAGACGATGAGCTCAGCTCCAGTTCCCTGATCCTGGCGGACGATATCCAACGCGTCTCCACCCAGGACATCGGACTCGGGCAGTTCGTTCTCGGCGACGTTAAAGTCCGTCCGCGGCTCGATCAGACTTTCGCGGTCAACGACAGTATCGGAGTCTTCCTCCAAGTGTATAACCTGAAGGTGGACGATAAGACGCACAAGGCGGACGCCTCGGTTGAATACCGCGTCACGAAGGAAAAAGAGACTGTACCGACGCTGAAGTTCAATATCCCCGCTGACAAGGTACCCCAACACGGCGAGGAAATGACCATCGAAAACCGGATTACTCTGGCATCTCTTCCGCCCGGCAAGTATCAGCTAGCCGTCGCGGTCACGGACAATCTTGCGAAGCAAACGATTACTCCGACTACCGACTTCACTGTGAAGCCGGCTCCTGCGGGCGCTCCTCAGGCTCCCCAGGCCCCTCAGGGGAGGTGAAGCATTTGAGTCTGCGAGCGATTCGCGCCTTGGGCCTCGGTTGCTTCGCCTTGTTGTGCGCGCTGCCCGTGGCGGCCGCACCCGGCGCAAGCAAGATTTCCGGCGTTGTTGTAGACCCCGCAGGCACGCCTCAAATGGGGGCAACCGTTCTGATCTCGTCCGAGCAGCTCATCAGCGGATCACCGGTCCAGCTTCTTACGAATGATCGTGGTCGCTTTTCAACGGCCACGCTTCCGGCAGGCCTGTATTCAATTCGCGTGACTCTCGCTGGATATCTGCCTGCAATGGAGCAGCATGTTGACGTCAACACCGAGCACGCCACTCTGCTCGAAATCGTTCTCGGTTCCGTATTTTCCTCGTTTGAAAAGTTACGCCGCCAGCCGGACCAGCCTGCCGATTCTGATGATTGGACGTGGGTGCTGCGAACCTCGGCCGCCACGCGTCCGGTCTTGCGCTGGCAAGATGATAGCGTAGCGTCCGATACATTGACGCTACAGGATTCCAGCGATTCTTCCGTGGCCGATCAGATCCACGGACGTATGGAGCTTACTTCCGGTGCTGATCATCCTGGCTCGATCGGAGCTCTCGCGGATTCGCCCGGCACTGAGTTTGTCTATGACGTCGGTCTCGGCGACAAGAGCCGGTTCGTAATGGCGGGTCAGTTTAGCCATGAAGATGGATCGGCGGCCGGCGGTTTTGCCGGCGAATGGCTGCCTTCAGGCCTGGTGGGCGTCGGCCCTGTCACCACCATTCTCGTGCGCGAATCGCAGCTCGGCCCGGGCGGTCCGACGTTCCGGGGCATACGGCTGTCGCACGACGATGAGCTCGCGTTAGGCCGCATGGTCAGCATCCGCTACGGCGCGGATTTTGTAGTCGCCGGATTCAACGGCACGACCTCAGCGCTTCGCCCGCGAGCCGAAGTTGCGCTCCAGCTCGCTCGGGCCTGGCGCGCTTCCGCGATCGTGGCCACGCATCCCTGGCAGGATGCGTCCGGTTCCACCGGCGCGCTGCAATCAGCGCTCGATACGCTCGACGCGTTTCCAACTCTCCTGATTCGCGATGGGCGACCCGTGCTTGAGAACGGACTGCACGAAGAGCTTTCAATCGATCATGCACTGAGCCCCCGTGCGGACTTGATCGCTTCGGTCTTCCACGACCTTTCGACGCACACGGCGGTCATCGGTCGCGGCGGCCCGGGCAGCCCTGATTTCCTGCAAGATTATTTCTCCGAAGCGTTTGCCTACGATGGCGGCTCTTCCAGCTCAGGAGGCGCTCGGCTGGTCTACCGCGAAAAAGTCTCGAAGAGTCTGACCACTACGGTTGTGTACGCGTACGCCGGTGCTCTCGCTCCTAACGGCGTCTCATCCACTGAACTTCGCGATGAACTGGCCACCCACTATCGTCAGAGCCTTGCCGCGGCTGTCACGACCACTCTCCCGCGCCTCGGTACAAAATTTACCGCTAGCTATAAATGGCTCAACGGTCCAACCGTCTCGCGTCAGGATGTATATGGCGAATCCCTATATCACGTGGATCCCTACCTGAGCATGGAGATTCGCCAGCCGCTCCCCAGCGTCTTCCCCGGCCACATGGAAGTCCAGGCCGATATGGGCAACCTACTCGCTCAAGGATACGTCCCAATCTCCGCAGGCGATGGCTCTGTAGTGCTCGTTCCGTCCTACCGATACTTCCGGGGCGGATTGAGCGTCCAGTTCTAATATTTTTCCACATTTACTGGATTCGGGAAGCGGCCTTCCATAAATGGAATCAGCTATGGCGAGCACGAGTTCCCCCTGTTTAAAATGCTGATAATGAATATGTTAGACGGATTGCAATTAATGGTTCGCTGGAAGTCTGCGTGCTAGCATAGAATAGCAAAGGGGTTCGGGTGGAGCTGGATGAACGACGGTCTTCGAATACGGCTAGGGGCAGCCATCCTGGCGCTGGTCACGCTGGCGGCGGTGGTGTTCGCCGTTATAAACTTCCAGCAGCGCTCGCGCTTCATCGTCCCCGATGATGGCGTCACCTGGATGGATGCAGTCGATGGGGTAACGGCCTGGCACGTGGCTCCCGGCACTCCTGCGGACCGCGCTGGAATCAAGCAAGGCGATTTCGTTGAATCGGTCCACGGAACCAAAATCCGTCGCGCCACCGACGTCACCAAGCTGCTGTTCCGCGCGGGCCCTTGGACGGAAGTTCACTACAAAATCCGTCGCAACGGCGAGTCGTTTGAAGTCCCGCTCGTAACCGCACCGCAGGACAACCCCTCCTCGATTGAGAATTACCTGCGAGTCACCGCGCTGCTGTATCTCTTCATCGGGCTTTTCATTTTCGCGCGCCGATGGAACGCTCCGCGGGCGATTCATTTCTACGTCTTCTGTCTGGTGTCGTTCATTCTGTACAGCTTTCATTACAGCGGCAAACTGAACTCATTCGACTGGACGATTTACTGGGGCAACGTGGTCGCGCTCCTCCTGCAGCCGGCCCTGCTCGTTCATTTCGCGCTGGTATTTCCGGAACGCCGCGGCACTCTTCTGCCGAAACTTGCCGCACTTTACAGCGTCCCGCTTGCTTTGCTCGCCCTCCACATCTCCGTGGCCACGGCGACGCTCGATTTCCTGCCTTCGATTAGCAGTCGCGAATTCCTCGACAGCATCGAGCTGCTTTATCTCGCGGCTTATTTTCTGCTCGCGGCGGCGATTTTCCTGGCCAGTTATTTCCGCGCTCCTAGCGGCGTGCTGCGGCAGCAATTGAAGTGGGTCACAGGCGGGGCGTTCGCGGGCATCCTGCCGTTCCTGGCGTTGTACGTACTGCCGCGTTTCGTGAACACGGTGCCGCAATCGTGGATGAAGTTCTCCGTCTTCTCGCTCGCACTGATTCCGCTGTGCTTCGGCTACGCCATCATCCGTTACCGGTTGATGGATGTAGACATCATCTTCAAGCGCGGCCTGGCCTACACATTCGCGACCGGGGCCGTCGTCGCCATTTATTTCCTCGCGATCGCGCTGGTCGGCGAGCTGACACACACCACCCTGACCGCGGGGCCGGCTGGCGCCGTGATCGCGATCGTGGTCGCTGCGTTCTTGATTCAGCCGCTGCGCGATTGGGTGCAGGTCCGTCTCGATCATTTCTTCTACCGCGACCGTCTAGACTATCGCCGCACGCTGATTGAATTCGGCCGCGCGCTCACGAATGAAGTTCGCCTTGAACCTCTGCTCGGCTCCGTGCTCGACCGCATCTCGCAGACTCTCCTGGTTGACCGCCTGGCGGTCTTTCTCGAGGATCCCGCGCAGCCCGGCCAATTTGTGCTTTCGCGCTCCATGGGACTCCGGCCCGAAGGCCCGCTCGATCTGAGCTTTCTTGATCCGACGCGTCCAGCGCTCGAGCGCGGCTGTCTGTTTTTCGAATCGGCGCGCGCCGCCACGGACGAAAGCGAATCGGTCCGTCGCACCATCCAAGAACTCGATCTGAACTATTTCATCGCTTGCCGTTTCCACGATCGCACCGCCGCCGTGCTTGGCTTGGGCAAAACGGTGGACGGCGATTACCTCTCGAGCGACGACCTCGAACTCCTCTCGACCATCGCCGGTTACGTCGCCATCGCCGTGGAGAATGCACGGCTCTACCAATCGCTCGAACAGAAGGCACTACAGATCGAGCGCCTGAAGGACTTCAGCGAGAACATTGTCGAGTCGCTCCGCATCGGCGTGGTCACCGTGGATCTGGAAGACTGCATCGAATCATGGAATCCGCAGCTCGAAGATTTGCTCGAAATTCCGCGCGGCGAAGCCTTGCGCCGCAAGTTGGAGGACGTGCTTCCGCGCGATCTCGCGGGAGAAATCAGCGCACAAGCGGCCAGCGACCATGTTTCTGGCATCTATCGCTTTCACTTGAACACGCGTAGCAACCGCCATCTCGTCGTTAACGCTTCAATTGCCCCTCTGCTCGCCAAGAACGGCGCGCGCCTCGGGCGGCTAATTTTGTTGGATGATATTACCCAGCGCGTGCGTTTAGAAGATCAGATGGTTCAGACCGAAAAGCTGACTAGTCTTGGTTTACTGGCCGCGGGCGTTGCGCACGAGGTGAATACGCCGCTCGCCGTCATTTCCAATTACATACAGATGCTCGCGAAGCAGATTCCCGAGGACGATCCGCGGCAGAAAACCATCGAGCGCATCGTGAAGCAGACTTTCCGCGCGAGTGAGATCGTCAATAATCTCCTGAATTTCTCGCGTACCGGCGGCACGCAGCCTGTCGAAGTGGATTTGAATTCGGTGCTTGAGGAAACGCTGACCCTGGTTCAGCATCCGTTCAAGACTGCTCAAGTGAATGTCGTCAAGAATTACGCCGAGCGCCTGCCGGTAATTCTTGGATCAACCACGCGCCTTCAGCAAGTGTTCCTGAATCTTTTCATGAACGCGCGTGACGCCATGCCCGGTGGCGGCATGCTCGAGGTCCGCACCGGCGCTCACAAC
This sequence comes from uncultured Acidobacteriota bacterium, assembly GCA_963818605.1. Lineage (GTDB taxonomy): Bacteria > Acidobacteriota > Terriglobia > Acidiferrales > UBA7541 > Palsa-295. The sequence goes on along the minus strand of CAWFSW010000009.1, from coordinate 50,786 downwards.
GGCTCCGTGGAAATCGAAGTCACCGATACCGGGGCGGGAATTCCGCCCGAGCATCTGCACCGCATCTTCGATCCCTTTTTCACCACAAAAGCCACGGGACGCGGAACAGGCCTAGGCCTCTCCGTGAGCTATGGCATCATCAAAGAACACGCGGGCAAAGTAGACGTCCGTTCCACGCCCGGCAAGGGCACATCGTTCCGGCTGGAGTTCCCTGTGGCCAGAAAAGCGGTCCATGCTTAGAGGCTCAATACTTGTTGTGGATGACGAGATCGAGATCCGCGAGGGTCTCGAAGCACTGCTGACTTCGGAGAGCTTCGAGGTGACGGTCGCGGAAACCGGCCAGGCCGGCCTGCAGAAATTGGAAGACCAGCCTTTCGATCTGATGCTGCTCGATGTCAGCCTGCCGGATCGCAACGGACTCGACATGCTCCGCGAAATCCGCCTGCGCGATCCGCATCTCTCAATCATCCTCATCACGGCCTACGGCTCCATTGATATGGCCCGCGCGGCATTCAAGGGCGGCGCGCAGGACTACATCACCAAGCCCTGGTCGAATGACGAACTGGTCGCGCAGATTTCGATGGCCATCGAAGGCCGCCGGCTCCGCGAGGAAAACGTTCACCTCAAGCGCGCGCTCAAGCAGCGCTACAATTTCCCGAACATCGTCGGCAAGAGCGAAAAAATGCTCGCCGTCCTCGATCTGGTCACCCAGGTCGCGCCCTCGCGCTCGACCGTGCTCATCTCCGGCGAAAGCGGTACCGGCAAGGAAGTGATTGCCAAGGCGATTCATGCCTCGTCCACGCGCACAGACAAAGCGTTCATCCCCATCAACACGGGTTCAATCCCGGTGGACCTGCTCGAATCGCAGCTCTTCGGCCACGTGAAGGGCGCCTTCACCAGCGCCATCGCCTCAAAAAAAGGCCTGTTCGAAGTTGCGGACCAAGGCACCATTTTCTTCGACGAAATCTCCACAATTGGCCCGGAAACGCAGGCGAAGCTTTTGCGCGTGATTCAGGAGCGCGAATTCATGCGCCTCGGTGGCACGGAAACCATCAAGGTGGACGTTCGCATTCTGGCCGCTTCCAACGAAGATCTGCGCAAGCTCGTCCGCGAGGGCCGCTTCCGCGAGGATTTGTTTCACCGCCTGAACGTCATCTCGATTCAGTTGCCGCCGTTGCGCGATCGCAAGGAAGATATCCCGCTTCTCGTCGCGCGCTTCCTCGAGCAGTTCTGCAAGGAAAATGGCAAGCCGCCTCGCAGCTTCACGCCCGCGGCGATGAAGCTGCTCATGGATTACGAATGGCCTGGAAATATTCGCGAGCTTGAGAACGCTGTCGAACGCGCCGTCGTGCTTTCCACGCACGAATCCATGGACGCTGACTTACTGCCCGAAAGCGTCCGCACGCGTGAAATCGTCAAGGGAGTTCGCTTGCAGCTCGCCGAATTCCTCCCGCCGCTGCCGGGAGAAATCGGCTCGCGCAGCTCCGTGCCCCCGCCCTCGCTCTTTGAAATCCTCGAGGAAGTGGAGCGGCGCATCATTGTGGACATGCTCGAACGCACCAATTGGAACCAGACCGAAGCCGCGGAGCGCTTTCAGATTCCGCTTTCGACCCTCAATCAGAAGATCAAGCGCCTCGGTATTGAGACTCGCCGGCGCCCCGGCGCTCCTCGCGGCGGTCCCGGCATCCCCTACGGTGAAGACACCGCGGAATTCGCCGCCGGAAAATAGCTCCGCCTTACAATTCAATTGTTGAAGGAATTTGTCTGCGGCGCCTCGTTGCCTGCGGACGCGTGCGCGTCCCGCTGCGATCGCCGCTTCATTTCATATAGCGCGCGATCCGCTGCGCCCAGTACGGCATCGCGAGAGTCTCCGTCGAGCGGGTAAACTGCGGTGCCAACGCTAACTGAAATAGGTGGTGCCTCGGCGTCCTGCGCCACTCGGTCACGGATTCGTTGAGCTACGTGCATCGCCTCATTGGGTCCTGCCTCCGGAATCACCAGCGCAAATTCGTCCCCTCCGTAGCGAGCCGCCGTATCAATATCCCGGCAGTGGACGCGTAGGATGTCGGCCAGCCTGGAGAGCGCGCGGCTGCCCGTCAAATGCCCGTGCCGGTCGTTGATTCTCTTCAGCCCATCCAGGTCCAGCAGCAGGACGGCAAAAGTCCTCGACGTGCGCCCAAACCTCCGGATTTCTCCGTCAAGCACATCAATGAGTCTTCGATAATTCGCCAGGCCGGTCAGAGGATCGGTCACCGCGAGATTCCGAACCTGTTCCTCTGCGCGCCGCCGTTCCGCTGCCAGTGCTGCCAGTGCCATCGTCATTACGGCCACAATGCCCATAAACGATTGCAGCAACAATAGGGATTCGTTTTTCGTCCCTATCGCAAACGGCCCGGATCCATGTAATGTGCCCCAGATTGCGACGCCCGATAATAGAAGGGTCACGAGTGCCGCTTCTCTGCGGCCAAAGCGAAGCGCCGCCCAGATCAGAAATGGTACGCACAAATATTCCAGAGGATAATTCCTCGGCGCGCGAAACAGAAGTCCGCAAAAAACGATCTCGCCTATGAGAAACATTCCCGCAATCAGCGCCAGCATCTCGCCGAGCCGCGTCCAGCGCCATCGAATCCGAAAGTCCGAGATCCATAGAATCAGCAGCGGCGCTACCATCACGGCGCCCACGCCATCGCCCAGCCACCACGTCAGCCATATATCCTTGTACTCTGCCCAGTGGGCGAACCCCCCGAACGAGAGAGACGTCACCCCGAAGGTGGCAGCCACCGCCGTGCCGATCGTTCCCGCGAAGATCGCAAACTTAAAAGTATCGGTCCCCCGCTCGAATGCGTTCCGGCCGTTCGCAAATCGCGTGATCAGGTAGGCGCCCAGCAGTCCTTCCAATGTGTTTCCGGTCGCAATTCCAAGTGAGGTCAGAACCGTTCCCGCCGTCGTCACGTTTACCAGAAAAGCCCCGAGGAACACGCCGGGCCAAACGCGCGCGCCCAGAATCAGAAATGCCGCCAGCGCGATTCCAGTCGGCGGCCACACGGCCGTCGAGCTTGGGTGCACAAACGCCATGCTAAGCCCAAGTTTCCCCGCCAGAAAATACACGACGGCCAGGCCGCCGATCGTCAGCAGATTTCTTCGCCGCTCTTCCACATAACCGCCTTTCGCCGCATCTTCACCATTCGCATTCATCGGTGCACTTCACCAATATGACGCAACGAACGGGAATTCAAGCGTTTCAAATCGGGAGGCGAAACGCGAATCAGTTATACGGAGATTCCTGTAGACAGGATTTGGAGCTTCAGGAAACCAAAGGACGTCCAGCGATTTTTTCGAGGATTCGATACGGAGCGTAATCCGGCGCAACCAGCGCTTTCGGAGGAACCAGAAACGTCTGTTCGAGCGCATATTGCCCGGACATGGCCGCGTGCGCTACGCCATCGGTAAACACGAGCCACGTGGAAAGCGGAGGAAATTCCAGCCGCGTCTTCGGGCAATTCTGCTGAAACGCGCTGTTTTCCTTCAAATAATCGTGAAATCCCAGCATGAACATGTCGTAGGGCGTACGGCCCATTCCGCGGAAGCCGAGCTTTTCGCCCCAATCCTGCACCGTACGGCTCACCCAGGAATCTTCCGCGATTCGTTCCAGGCCGGCATCCATGGAGTACTGCCGCGCGAGAACTTCGAAGCTCTCCGTGGTATTCCACACGCGCGCCTTCGAAGGATTCAGATTCGTGAAGATCCGCAGGATACGCCCGCCGCGCGTCGGACGGCTCGGAAACGCGTCCACATGCAGCAGGTCGTTGCGTTTGTGAAGCGGTAGTCCGCGTCTTTCTTCTTCGAATGGACGGAAACTCGAAAAATCGACTGTCCATTTGCCCGCGTAAGGCTGCAGAAATTTCGTGAGGAAATCGATCAGCTGCGCGCTGTAGTTCCGCAAGATGGCGTGCACCCGCTCGACTGTTGCGGCGTCACCCGACACTCCGCGCAAAATATCCTCGGTCGGCCGGTAGGAAACATTCTTGTGCATTCGCAGTTCGGCCCATTCCTGCGCCACCAAAAAATCGCGATCCTCGCGGGGAAGATCGAAAGGGGGCTCGCGAAAGAAAAGAATCTGGCCGCGCTCCAGCAGCTCGCACCACGTGCGCGACCGCGCGTCGCGCTGTTCCGGACGCGTCCAGCCACTGCCCAGTTTGTAATCCTCTACCGCAATCCAGGGCAAGTTCGCTCCGTCGCTTTCCACCGCTCTTCTCAGGATCCTACTGGCTCTTCGCCGCACCCGGCGCGATGTATCCGCGCGGCATTAACGCCGTCGCAAGCCCCTCCGCTCGCGACAGGTCCACGCCATCGAGTTTCGTCTCGCGCAGGATCGCGGTCTTCAGGATCGCGCCCTCGAAATCCGCTCCCTGAATATCCGCATCGCGAAAGTTTGCCGCGCCAAAATCTGCTTTTCGCAAAATGGCCTGCCGCAGGCTCGCGCGGAAGAATTCCGCGCCTCCTGCCTGCGCTCCGGTCAGATCCGCGCCGGCCAGGTTCGTCTCCGTCAAATCCGCTTTGCGCAGATCGGCGTTCTGCAGCTGCGATTTGCTCAAGTCCGCCGAAGAAAGCTTCGCTTCGCGCAGGTTCGCTTCTTTCAAGTTCGCACCCTGCAGATCAGCGTACGCCAGTTTCGCCTTATAGAGGTCCGCGCGACTGAGATCAGCGCCGGCCAGCTCGGCGCGCACTCCTCCGTCTTTACCGCTCACGAACAGCGCATGCGCCGCCAGAATGTCCGCCAGCGTCTTGCCGTTCACGCGAATTTTCTGCGGCGATCGCAATCCGTCGCCCTTTAATGCACTAAATATGCTCATAGTCACCCGCGGGATGAGTTACGCTCTCCGGTGCATTTTACTAGAGACAGCGCTGCTGTGCACCCCTATACGGAGCGCTGCCCCGAAGCCCGTGGCTGGATCGTGTGCTAAGTTAGGTCAGATGCGACCCCTCCCGAAACTCGTCTGCCGCGCGCGCATGAAACCGCTTGGCGCCGTGTTGGCGGTCATCCTGTTGTTCGCCGCACCTCCAGCGGCAGCGCAGGACCAATCCAGCCCGGAGAACGAGGAAACTGTCGCGAGCCTGGCGGCCGGCCGCGTCGTGATCGCCGTCGTCAAGGGTGCCATCCTCGTCGGCACTATCGAAAATCCGATTGAGGCTGACACGCATCCCCCGATGCCGGTCGCTATCGGAAGCACGCGTGTTGGCGTGATTCTCGGTGCGGTTCGCTGGTCGTCGCCATCTTCGCAACGGGAAATCGCGCGCCTCGACGAGGATCTCCCCCACCTTCGGAGTCGCGCGGTCACCCAGGCGCCACATCTCAGCACAGATCCCGCCGGCACCGAAGCCACTGACCTCGAATCCGTCGGTCAAGGGCTGCTCGACCGCCTCAACGAACTCGCGCAGGATCTCCACGCCAAAGTTGATCTACCCCCGAAGGAGCCTCTCGCCGAATTAGTTCTCGCGAGCATCACCACGGGCTACGGACCCGAAGTCTGGCAACTCACTTACCCGATGAAGCAGCAGGAAGAAACGCCCGGTTACTGGACCACGCGCGTCCTTCTGCCCAGCTATGTGCAGTTTTGGCCGCCGGAAAAGGGGCAGCCGCACACATTGATGGAATTCGCCTATCCGCCGGAAAGCGCGCCGCCGACTTTGCTCGAGCTGCTGCGCCAGAAAGATCCACGCCTCGAAAAACTGATTTCCTCGGACGCGAAAATGGCGGAAGTCGCCCGGCTCTTCCTCCAGGGTGATAGCAACAAAATCCTCGCCGCCGACGCGACGCAGTTCCTCCGCGCCGCGCTTGATGCGATTGCTCGGCCCGAAACGCGGGAGACCATGGCCATCATCAACGAGGAAACCGGATTCGCCTGGGTTCTCGCGCCGCCCCGCGAAACCCCGCTGCCCGGCTTGATGTCCGCGCGCCCGACGGACGCACCCTCGCTCCTGCACCCGACGCAATAAACGCCCGCATCCGTCCCCATCAGCAGCGGTTTCGTAGGGGCGCAGCATGCTGCGCCCGGCAAGTATCCTTGGCAATTCATTCGACCATTGGCGGTCGTCACGTAACTCGCCTCTTTAGAGGCAAGGTTTGATCTCGTATATTCGGGAACCAAGCGACACCACTACGCGTGCGCGGTAGTACCCCGCGAAAAATCCCACGCGAATAGCGATTATTTGTTTTCGGACATTTGCTTCTGAAGGCGAGCGTTCTTCTCGGCGACGGATTTGACCAACTCTTCTTTGTGCGCGACCAGCTTCCGAGCGATCTCCGCATCGGACAATCCCAAAATCTGGGCCGCGAAAATCGCCGCGTTGACGGCCCCGGCCTTATCAATCGCCATCGTCGCCACGGGAATTCCGCCGGGCATCTGCACGGTCGCGAGCAGTGCGTCGAGACCGTTCAGCGTGCTCGTGGCCATCGGCACGCCGATTACGGGCAGAGTTGTGTTCGCCGCCATCACTCCTGCTAGATGCGCTGCGGCTCCCGCCGCTGCAATCACGACTTTCAGGCCGCGCTTCGATGCCGTCGTCGCATATTCGTGTGCGCGCGCCGGCGTACGGTGCGCGGAAAGAACTTCCATCTCGTATGCGATGCCGAATTTTCCAAGTGTTTTTCCGGCTTCGCTCATCACCGGAAAATCTGTGTCCGACCCCATCACGATTCCCACCAAAGCCATTACCGGTTTGCTTCCCATTGCCACTGTCTAGGTCTCCTTAATGTTTTTCAGCGTCTCTCACGAGCGCCTCTTGCCGATATCTTTGCGATAGTGCGCGCCCTCGATCTTGATTTTGCCTATCGCCTCGTACACCACCCGGCGCGCGCTCGCGAGATCGTCGCCCAGCGCGCTGACCACCAGCACTCTACCACCGTTTGTGTAGCAGGTTGCCCCGCTCCCGCGCGTGCCCGCGTGAAATACGACTGCCCCGGGCACGTTCGCCGCATCCTCAAGGCCGCAAATCTCCACGCCCGTCTGCGGATCGCCCGGGTAGCCCTTCGACGCGATCACCACGCACACAGCCGCCCCCGGAAACCAGTTCGCCTCGAATCCGCTCAAATCGCCGTTCGCCGCCTGCATGCACGCCTTCCCCAAGTCGAAATTCGCGCGAAGCAGCACCGCCTCCGTTTCCGGATCGCCCAGCCGGCAGTTGTACTCCAAGACTTTTGGGCCTTCCTCCGTCAGCATCAATCCAAAATAGAGGAAGCCGCGGTACGGTATCCCGTCCGCGCGCAGCCCGTCGAGCGTGGGCCGCACGATGGCCTCGATAATTGTTTTCTCCAGCGCCGCCGGCAAAATATCGTCAACCGAATAAACTCCCATTCCTCCGGTGTTCGGCCCCTCGTCGTTGTCGAACGCGCGCTTGTGATCGCGCGCCGGCGCCAGCCGAATGAAATCTCTGCCGTCCGTCAGGATGATGTAGGAAAGCTCTTCTCCCGCGAGCCCTTCTTCGAACATTACGCGAGAGCCTGCCTCCCCGAATTCGTTGTTCACCATCACGCGCTCGACAAACTCCGTTGCCTCGTCCGCGGACATCGTGACCAGCACGCCTTTGCCCGCGCACAGCCCGTCCGCCTTGATCACCAGCGGCCAATCCACCGAATCCAGCGCCGTATACGCTTCCAGCGCCTCGATGTAAACGCCGTAAACTCCCGCCGTCGGAATGTCGTGCCGCTGCATGAATTGCTTCGAGAAGACTTTGCTTCCTTCAAGCTGCGCGGCTTTCTCCGCCGGACCAAGCAGCTTCAACCCTCGCCGTTCGAATTCATCGGCGATTCCGAGGACCAGCGGCACCTCCGGCCCAACAATTGTCAAGTCCACGCCGAGTCTCGCGGCCAAATCCGCAGCCGCTTTCACGTCCTTCACGTCAAGCGGCACGCATTCAGCGTCGTTCGCAATCCCGCCATTCCCCGGGGCGCACCACACCTTCTCGACCGATGCGCTCTGCGCGAGCTTCCACACAATCGCGTGTTCGCGTCCGCCGCCGCCGATCACAAGTATCTTCATGGTTGTATGCAGCTAAGAATCAAGCACCATACGGCGAGCCGTCTCCCGGTGTCAACCCCGCATCGCGCGAGCGTGTAGCCGCCGTTCCGTAGGAACATCCCCTTCAGGCGCAGATACAACACTTACCCACGGACGCATCGGTGCTCGCGAAGGTCATTGTCGCCGCGCTTCCCAAAATCCGGACGGCTGTGCGGGGAAAAGTGTCGAGCCCGTTGTCTTCAGCGCAACGGAAGCATACGATGCGTGAATGAGCGTAATCGATTGGGAATTCCAGCCAAATTGTGACCGCACGCAATTCTTAAGCGGAGGAAGAGATGAACCGACAAAAGCTCTTTGGGATCATGACTCTGCTCGCCACTTTCTTCGTACTTTTGCTTCCCGCAGTTGTTGTGGCGCAGAACCAGCTTCTCGGCGAAGTCGAAATTCTGGGCAAAACGAAGGTGGACAAAACATCCGGAGTTTGGATCGATGGGCAATACGTCGGCTTTGTGAGCGAGTTGACGGGTGACAAGAAACTCTTGCTCCTGCCGGGCCAGCACGAAATTGACGTTCGGCAGGCGGGCTATCTCGAACAATCGCAAAAGATAACCGTCGAGCCCGGCAAGAAAACCACGGTTAACGTCAGCATGGAAAAGGATCCCAGGGCGCTGTTCCCCAGCGGAGCGACTTCGCAGGTCAAACTAAATGTGACGCCGGACCGCGCCGCAGTCTTCGTGGACGACGCTTATGCCGGAACGCCCAAGGAGTTTGGCGGTCTTGGACACGCAATGGTGATCGCGCCCGGAAAACACCACGTTAGGATCGCCCTCGCTGGCTATCAGGACTTCACAACCGAGATTAATTTGCGACCTGGTCAAAAGATTACGATCAAGACCGATCTGCTTGCTGGAAGCATCACGCAGGCCGGACCGGCCATCAAGAGCAACTAATCCAAAAACCAAAATCCGCAGACATTGCCGTCATCAGAAAAGATCGGCGGGGCGGAGAGCACGATAAATACACGAGCCGGACACTCCTAGGATTGGGCTCGGGCCGTCTGTGTGCGGGTCACATCCGAATTGAGACATCACGATGGATAAGATCATTTCAAGAGGCCAGCTTATATTCGGAATTTCGATAGCTGCCTACGGCTTCGAAGATTTGATCTGCGCCCATTTTCGTCTCACAGTCAACGGCGTCCCGTGGTTTCCACTTACACCGTTTTGGGGATACGTCACGGGCATTGCCCTTATCGCGGCGAGCCTCAGCATCGTGGCCAACTTTCGAGCGCGGCTGACGGGAATTTTCTTGGGAATTTTATTTCTGTTCTACGTGCTGCTTCTGGAGCTACCCGAAGTAATCGCGAGACCAATGAGCGTGGGCACCCGAACTGTTTTCTTCGAGGCCCTGTCAATGTGCGCCTCGGCCTTCATCCTAGCTTCCGCTTTTCCGACCGCCGGTTCTCGTCGGCCGTGGGAACGTGCGTTGGATATGCTGATCGCGTCGGGCCCCTACCTTTTCGGAGTATCCGCCATTGTCTTCGGCATTGACCATTTTCTCGTTCTCGCCGTTATCGCCAGCCTCGTGCCGGCCTGGATGCACCTGGGCATGTTCTGGGCTTATCTCACCGGCGCGGCCTTCGTCGCCGCGGGCGTCAGCATCGTGATCAAGCGGATGGACCAGTGGGCGGGATTTATGCTGGGCCTGATGTTTTTGCTGTGGTTCTTGCTGCTTCACGCTCCCAGAGTCGTCGCCGCATTTCGTTCGCATGATCCGAACCTTCCGGACGAGTGGTCCAGCGCTTTCATCGCTCTGGCCATGTGCGGCGGATCGTGGATTTGTGCTTGGCGCGCTCGCCAGCGCGGCGGCCAAACTACAAATTAATCGCGTCGGCTTTCGACTTCAGTCACTCGCTCGATAATCGCTTCCATTCGACCAATCGCAGCGGTCGTCGACTTCAGCCTGTCGTATAACCGGCCAGCCTCCACCTAATTAGTGCGCTACGGTTGAAACGAATCGCGGCCTCCCTCGTCTAAGCCAAACCAGGAAGAGTCCATCGGTAAGGAATTGGGGCATCTAAACACTTCAGCTTGATAACCAAAAATCGGACAGGAGAGTTCCGGAAAATGAGAAGTCCTCTAACCACTGCGACCCCCAGCGCTCGTTCGGCTCGACGCGGCTTGTCTCTGTTGCTGGTTTTGCTGTTCGCTCCGGCCGTTGCCTTCGCCGACTCGTCGTCCGTGAAGGAACGCACGACGACCAAGATCGCGGACGGAATCTACGTGATCCGCCATCAGGACGCGCCCAACGGTTTTCCGCAGGGAAACACTACGGTAATCATCGGCGACCAGGACGTGCTGGTGGTGGACTCCTGCTACTTGCCCTCCAGCGCGCGCGAGGACATTGCTCAGATTCGGCAGTGGACCGATAAGCCCGTCCGCTACCTTCTAAATACCCATTGGCACGCCGACCATTCTCGCGGTAACGGCACGTATGCCAACGCCTTTCCTTCGATCAGCATCATCTCCCAAACTGCGACACGCGAATTGATAAAGGGCAATTACGCCGACCACCCTGAAAACGCCGTGATGATCGTCCGCCGAGGGTCGGACCGGCTCGAGCGATGGCTGAAAAACGGAAAGACCGACGATGGCAATCCCCTGACCGACGGCGATAAGGCGCAAATCAAGGCAATTCTGGCGGGAATCGAAGTGGTCGCGGCGGAATTCAAGAATCTCATCCCGCGCTTACCCGATGTCACTTTCGATCGGGAAATGAATCTCGATCTTGGCCACCGGGAGGCGCAAATCAAGTTTCTCGGGCGCGGCAACACGGCCGGCGACGCAATTGTTTTCTTGCCCAAGGAAAGAATTCTGGTCGCCGGTGATTTGGTGGTCCATCCGGGGCCGTACTCGGGCAGCGGTTATCCGTCGGAGTGGAGCAAAACGCTCGAAAAAATGGTCGAAATGGACCCGCTAATCGTCGTTCCCGGCCACGGCGAAATCTTGCATGGCACAGCGTATTTGTCGCAGCTGGATGAGTACGCAAAAGCGGTCGTCGCGCAGGTGCAACAGCAATATTTCCGGCTAACAAATATCGCCACACTCGACGACGTAAGGAAAGCTATCGATATGGACGCGCTGAAACAACGCTTCGGCGGTTATTTCAAAGATGACGCCCAAAATGGCGAGCCCTACCTCGACCTGGATGGGCTGATAAAAGTTGCATACGAAGAGATTCAACCGAGATAGTGGCCGAAATAAACCGGAGCTCGCGGAACATCGGCTCAAGAAAGTCGTCGCGAAGAATAGACGCGAGCGCACCGATCTGCTGATCCACCAGCGGCCCTAGTTCGATCCGGCGCGGGCCCGAAGCGTGGTCGGCGGAGCCGCTTGTTTTTCTTCTTCGATCTTCTGGTGCGCCAGTTGCGGCTCAAAACATCGCCGGCAACGCGCCTCGTACATTCCGGTCGCGCCCACCACTATCAGCTCCTCCGACGCCACCAGCCGCTGCGTGTGAACCGCGGGATTCCCGCAGCGCATGCAGATCGCAAGAAGCTTCGTGATTTCCTCGGCCACCGCGAGCAAGCGCGGCATTGGTTCGAACGGCCGCCCCATGAAATCGGTGTCGAGCCCGGCCACAATCACTCGCTTGCCCAATTCCGCGAGGCGCGAACAAGCTTCCACGATTTCTTCGCCGAGAAATTGCGCTTCATCAATTCCCACCACCTCGGTGCGAGCGGCAACCCTTTCCATAATCTCGCTGCCGGCGCCAATCAGCTCCGATGGAATTTCGAGGCCGGAATGCGAGACGATCCCATTTTTCGCGTAGCGCTGATCGATCACCGGCTTGAAGATCTGGACGCGCTGCTTCCCATATTCCGCGCGGCGCAAGCGCCGGATCAGCTCCTCGCTTTTTCCGGAAAACATCGGTCCGACGATTACTTCGATCCAACCCATGTTGCCCTTGACGATGTCCACGTCGCTGCCTCCGCGCGCTAGCCTATCATTCAAATAAGAAATCCGAACCAAGTTCTGCAAACGGACTCGTCTGGCAAATCGGCCACGCGGAACTTCAGAGTGCCGACTGCGGACGGTAGTGCTCTGCCCCCAAGAAGCTAAATCGTTTTGAATCGGAATGACAGCAATTTACCAATTACCCTTCGGCTGTTTTTGGTGTACATACGATGGATGCCCTTGGTATTGACATGGCACGATATCGCGCTTCGCTTGGCTTTGTCTGTGCTAGCTGGTGCGCTGATCGGCCTGGATCGCGGAGAACACGGCCGCCCGGCGGGACTTCGCACCACCTTATTGGTCTGCTTGGCGGCTGCCGTTGCCATGATTCAGGCGAATCTCCTGCTGACGGTCCACGGTAGAACGCCAGATTCCTTTGCTGTTGCGGACGTGATGCGGCTGCCGCTGGGAATCTTGACCGGAATGGGATTCATAGGCGCGGGCGCCGTCCTGAGGCGCGACGGTCTCGTAGTGGGAGTCACGACCGCGGCAACCTTGTGGTTTGTCACCGTCGTGGGCCTCTGTTTTGGAGGCGGTCAGATCTCACTCGGGATAGCGGCTCTGGTACTCGGGATGTTGGTGTTGTCAGGCCTGCGTTGGTTCGAAGTCCGAATGAAACAGGAGCAACATGCCATCCTGAATCTGACGACGGAACGCGACCTACCCGCCAAGGAAGAGATATATGCCACCGTATTGAAGGCTGGGTACAAGATCAAGGCTTCCTCCGTTGCCTATAGCAACCAAACTCATCAGCGTGAGCTGGAATTCAGGCTGCAGTGGAAGGCCGTGCCTGAAAATTTGGACGCGCCGCCGTTCCTTAGGGAGCTCTCGGACGATCCACGCGTCATCACAGCCCATTGGAAAGTCACTTGAAGATCGCGCGCTAACCGCAGGCCATCCCACCCTTAAGTCCCGACTTCGCTTGCCCCAATGCGGCAAAGATGTTTTCATCTGACGTGATGCACTGGGACTTCGCGCTCATTCTCATCTTTTTCGCCACGGCCGTGCCGCTGCTTGGCAGGCGCCGCATCCGCCAATTGATGGCGATGCCGGAAACCACCAAGCGCGACCGTCTCGCGCTCTACGCATCAACCATCGCGTTTCAGTGGCTTGCCGCGGCCGTGGTGCTGTGGCGCACGAACGCCCATCACATGGCTCTTGCTCGTCTCGGACTTGCGATACCGAAACCGGCGCTAACCACGATCGTTTCGATCGTGCTCGCCGCCCTCGTTTTGGCGAACCAGCTCTTCAGCCTCCGGCAGCTAGCCACGCATCCCGATGAAGCGCGAGGCATTCTGCCTCAACTCGCTCTGAAAATATTCCCCCAGGACTCTGTTGAACGTTTCGCATTCTTTGCCGTCGTCGTTACGGTCGCGGTCTGCGAGGAGCTGATATATCGCGGTTTCGTCCAGCGCGTATTCATGGATTGGTCTGGGGGCTTAGTGCTCGCAGGTATTCTTGGCTCAGCAGCAATGTTTGCCATCGCTCATCTATATCAGGGACGGCGTGGGCTCATCACGACGTTCGTAGTTGGTTTGCTCTTTGCGGTGATCCTCGCCTGGACTGGCAGTTTGCTCGCGCCCTTTATTGCGCATTTCATTGCGGACATTACGGCGGGCTTTCTGGCGCCTGCTCGGCTTCGACTTGCATTGACCCAGATTAGCAACCAAGCCGAGACATCTGGCGTAGTTTCAAGTAGATAGGATTATAATACTATATGTATAGTATATAGATTATGAAATCATCTAATTCGGACATTGAAGACCTACTACGGCCGTACGGCGTGATTCTGAAATCCGGAGTTGCCGGCAGGATCGCCGCCTACATCTCGCTTCTGCTGAAATGGAATCGGACAATTTCTTTGACGACCGTAACGAACCCCTCTGAAATACTCAGATTTCACTTCGGCGAGAGCATGTTTGCAGCTTCTGCAGTGAAATTCGATGAAAGTCGGCTCGCCGACGTCGGCTCCGGTGCAGGTTTTCCGGGACTGCCGCTCGCGATCGCCGTTCCTGGCATCAATGTCACGTTGATTGAGTCAAATACAAAGAAATGCGCATTTCTTTCGGAGGTCGTCAGGGAATTGCAGCTCCTGAACGTCACCGTCTTCCGAGGACGAATGGAAGAGTTTCCTCCAGAATCAGCTCCGCTCAATTTCGTCACCGCTCGCGCGTTGGGAAAACATAGCGAACTTCTCTCTTGGGCGAGAAATCATCTCGCAGCTAGCGCGAAGGTCGTCCTCTGGCTCGGCGAAGCAGATTCCAGCGATATATCACGCGATCCGGGCTGGCGCTGGGAATCTCCCAGACTGATTCCCGGTTCCGAGAGAAGATATCTGCTGGTCGGCTCCCCAAGGAGATGAGTTCTCCCCGATCCTCCTGAAATGTTCCACGTGGAACATTTCCGCAAAGCGAGCTCACGATTGTTCCACGTGAAACATCTTGCGCCTCATGAAAGCTCTCTGATACATTCGCGCTGCATTCTGGGGGATCATCTTGGCGCGCGTTATTGCCATCGCCAACCAAAAGGGTGGCGTTGGAAAGACTACCACTGCCGTAAATCTTGGCGCTTCTCTCGCAGCCTCTGAGAAGCACACCCTCATAATCGACTCCGATCCGCAGGGAAATGCCACAAGCGCCCTCGGTTTTGCCAGAGATCCAGCCAGGCGTACCCTATATCAAGCCTTGATCCTCGGTGAGCCGATTGATCGCGTCGCAATGGACGCCCAAATAGACCGCCTCGATCTGATTCCATCTGATAAGAACCTCGTCGGCGCGGCCGTTGAGCTGATTTCGATGGAGAATCGAGAATATCGCCTTAGGGATGTGATTCAGCCTCTCCGCGAGAAATACGATTTCATCATCATCGATTGCCCGCCATCTCTCGACATCCTAACCGTAAACGCGCTGGCCGCGAGCGACTCCGTTCTTGTCCCGGTCCAATGCGAATTCCTAGCTCTCGAGGGCGTCTCTGAACTTCTCGACACGCTCGCTCGTCTTCGTCGCGCCATCAATCCATCGCTTGCGATCGAGGGGATACTGCTGACGATGTACGACGACCGCACCACCCTGTCCAAGCAGGTAGCCGCCGACCTGCGAAGTTTCTTCGGTGCCCAGGTATTCGACAGCGTGATCCCAAGGAATGTACGTCTGGCTGAAGCACCCAGCCACGGAATGCCAGTCATGTTCTACGACATACATAGTAAAGGTGCGGAGAGCTATATTCAACTAGCTAAGGAGGTTATCTCTAATGCCCAGAAACGCGTTGGGTCGGGGACTGAGCGCACTGATCAGGGATCCGGAACCGCAGCAGCCTCAGCCGCCGCCGCAGCCGGTAGCGCCAGCGGGGGTAGCAGCAGCGGCGGTAGCGCCGGCCCTGGCTCCGAGTGAAGTCTTTCTGCAGATTGATATTGACCTGATTGATCCCAGCCCTTTTCAGCCGCGCACTCGATTTCGAGAAGAGGCGCTCGAGGAATTGGCACGGTCCATTCGCGTTAGCGGAATCGTCCAGCCGCTCGTGGTTCGCAGGATGGGGACTCGCTTCCAACTGATCGCTGGCGAACGCCGCTGGCGTGCCGCTCAACGAGCTGCCCTCGGTCGCGTACCGGCCGTCGTTCGCGACGTGCGCGACGAAATGGCGCTCGAAATGACGCTTGTCGAGAACCTCCAGCGCGAAGATCTCAACCCCGTTGAGCAGGCGCGCGCTTTCCAGCGCCTCACGGACGAATTCCACCTTACGCAGGAAGAAGTCGCCGACCGGACAGGTAAGGACCGCGCCACAATTGCCAACTCCGTTCGTCTTCTCAGGCTCGAAGAACCTATCCTCGATCTACTCGAAGAAGGTCGCCTTTCGGCCGGACACGGTCGGGCGTTGCTCTCCATCGTCGAGCCAAAGGACCGACTCGAGCTTGCGCGCAAAATCGCCCGCGGCGGAATGACGGTTCGCCAGGTCGAGCGCCTCGCCACCCGCGGCTCCAGAGCGAAATCTGACCCGCACGCCGCCATGGTTGACCCGAACACGAAGTGGGCAATTGACGAGTTGCAGCGAAAGTTCGGCACCAAAATCGTGTTACATCCGCTTCGGCCCGGCAGGCCCGGGCAGTTGGCTTTTGAGTACTACGACGCGAGCGATTTGACCCGCCTCTACGACCATCTGATGAGAGAATGAAACTACGTACTTAGGAGAATTGCATGGCGTGGTTTGACCGCAAGAAAAGCGATCCAGCTGAGTGGACGGGTTTCCTCGAGCAAGGCGTCAGGGTCGAGGGCAAGCTCGAAGCCTCCGGCACGTTCCGGATCGATTCCTCTTTGAAGGGAACGATCACCTCCGACGACACCTTGGTTCTCGGGGAGCACGCCTCGGTTGAAGGGAACATCCACGGCAACTACGTGATTATTGCCGGTCGCTTCGACGGAGTGATTCGCGCCCGGGGCCGGGTGGAGATCCAGCCAAACGCGATTGTCACCGGCGAGATTCACAGCCCTTGCCTAGTGATTGAGCCCGGTGCCGTCTTCGACGGCCAGTGCCACATGCTAGCGCCCACCGAGGCTTCCAAGACCGTTACGATTCCGATCCGCTCGGCCTCCTCCGGCCAGTCCTCTCGCTGAGCACACAGCCCACAACTTTCCCGTTGGTAACGGTTTCGTAGGGGCGCAGCATGCTGCGCCCGGCGCAAGTTCTAGGCGTCGCCCTGTCTCCCGTATTAGGTGCAGGACCGTGTACCCTGTTTTTTAGGGAAATCGCCGGCGGGATGCCGACGCTACTCAACAACGATGCGAAGGAACTTCTTCTTGCCGAGCCGCAAATCATAACTCGCGGCTAGATCCGGATCGAGCTTGGCGGTTGGATCCTTGAGTATCTCGCCGTTGATCTCTAAACCGCCCTGCTTGATTACGCGCGCGGCCTCCGAGACTGATTCGATTTCACCTAGATAGGCCAAAATCTGGCACCACTTCGTTTGCGACCGAGTCACAACCCGCGGGCCGGGAAGACTTGCGATTAGTGAATCTCGCGCGGGCGTTCGAGTGAGCTTTATTTCTCGCAGTTCTTCCGGCGCCTGCCGATCGCGAAACACGCGCTGAAATTCATCGGTGGCCTTCTTCGCAGCATCCTCGCCGTGGAATCCAGCGATGATCGCGTGCGCCAGCTGCATCTTCGCGTCCATCGGATGCAGAGTGCCAGTGCGGACTTCTTCGCGCAGCCGCAAAATCACGTGCGGTCCGAAATCCGTCAGAAGGTCGTAGTACGACCCCATCAGCTCGTCGGAAATGGACATCAGCTTGCCGAACATTTGTCCCGGAGCTTCCGTAATGCCGACGTAATTGCCCAAACTCTTCGACATCTTCCGTTCGCCGTCAAGCCCCACGAGGATCGGCATGGTGAGAACGACTTCCGGAATCTGCCCGTATTCACGCTGGATTTCGCGGTGCACCAGCATATTGAATTTCTGCTCGGTCGCTCCCAGCTCGATGTCGGATTCGAGCGCCACGGCGTCATACGCTGTCAGCAGTGGATACAGCAGCTCGTGCACGGAAATCGGCAAATTCTTATCGAGCCGCGAACGAAAATCCTCCCGCTCGAGCATTCGCGCCAGCCGGTAGTGGCCACAGAGCCGCACCACGTCGTAGCTCGACATTTTCCCCAGCCATTCGCTGTTGTAGCGAACTTCCGTTTTCTCGCGGTCGAGAATTTTGTACACCTGCGCGAGATACGTCTGCGCGTTGGCGTCCACTTGCTCGCGCGTCAGCGGCGGGCGCGTTTCCGATTGCCCCGTGGGGTCGCCAATCATCGCCGAAAAATCGCCAATCAGGAAAATTGCGGTGTGGCCCATATCCTGAAAATGTTTCAGCTTGCGCAGCACCACGGTATGGCCCAGATGAATATCCGGCGCCGTCGGATCCACGCCGAGATACGCGCGCAGCGGTTTTCCCGTCTTCGCCGATTGGTCAAGCTTCGTCCGCAGCTCGTTTTCAGGAATGATTTCCGCGGTACCTTTTCTTAGGTACGCGATCTGTTCGTCAACGGGTTTGAATTTCACGGCTGCCACTTGCTGTTTTCTCCCATTCTATTGTGAATTGACCAGCACGCGCCGCCCTTCCATGCGCCAGCGCCCTTCGAGCACAATTCGCACCGCTTCGGTGTAAATCCGATGTTCCTCGCGAAGGATGCGTTCCGCGAGCGTATCCGGCGTGTCGCGATCCTCAATCGGTACGACGGCTTGCATGATGATCGGCCCCGCGTCCAGAGTCTCGTCTACAAAATGCACGGTGCACCCCGAAAATTTCGCGCCGTGCTCCAGCGCCTGCCGCTGCGGCTCCAGCCCCGGAAACGCTGGCAGCAACGAAGGATGAATGTTCAGAATCCGCTGCGGAAAGGCCGCCACGAAATACGGCGAAAGCAGCCGCATGTATCCCGCCAGGCAAACAAGATCCACATTCTTTTCCTGCAGCGCCGCCACCACCTGCCTGTCGTACGCCTCGCGTTCCAAGCCCTTCGACGGAATCACGCGCGCTTCAATTCGTCGCGCACGCGCCTTCTCGATTCCCTGTGCGGTTTCCCGATTGCTCACTACAATCGAAATTTCAGCGTTCGGAATGCGCCCGGCGGTCACGCTCGCCGCCAGAGCATCAAAATTCGAGCCGCGCCCCGAAAGCAGCACGCCGATGTGCTTTTTCATGAGTAAGCGAAATTAGCATAGTTCGCCCAATCGGCGAAGCACCCCCAAAAAGCACACGACCGGTCACCTTGAAAAAGCCAATCATAGTCGCAGCGCACTTTTCCGGATACCGCAGCCGACCCAGCCTCAAGCGTGTAAAACGCGACCGGGGCAGTTAAGGGTCACTGTTCCGATCGCAAAACACTGCCTGTCCTTCTTCTGTCCCACCGATCAGTAGTTTGATTTCCCCGGGACGGCTAACCTGCAGACGCTTCCGGGCCCCCAGCCTTCGTTGTCCCCCGGCGCAAAACCGCGAACAGGGGGCCAAGTGCATACCACCGGAATCATTAAGACACGAGCGACACAGTTTGCGATGTTGTGTGTTCTGTTGGGCTTGTCAGGCACGGCGGCGCATTCGGCGCCACAACGTGAGTTCGGCCGATTTCATGGTCGCCAAGCGCCCTCGATCACTACAGAGCCGGCGAGCCGCACCGTTACCGCCGGGCAAACCGCGACCTTCTCGGTGGCGGCCACCGGAACCGCGCCCCTGACCTACCAGTGGCGGCAGAACGGATCCGTAATTAGTGGTGCAAGGTCATCCAGTTATACGACTCCTGCGACAACCACGTCGGAAAACGCAGCGAAGATCACAGTGGTGGTCAGCGACAGCGCCGGCAGCGTTACCAGCAGTGCCGCCATCCTGACGGTCAATGCCGCCGCAACCTCTCTTCTAAACAGTAGTTCGACGAGTGTAGCTTTCGGCAGTGTCAACGTTTCCAGCACCAACACCCAGAACGTGATCCTCACCAACTCCGGAAAATCCAGCGTGACGATTTCGAATGTCGTCGTCGCAGGCGCCGGATTCAACGCCAGCGGCGCAATCCAGGGGTTAATTCTATCGGCCGGGCAAACTGCGACTTTGAGCGCGACGTTCGATCCCTCTGCCGCGGGGAATGCGGCAGGCAGCATTACGGTGACAAGCAACGCCACGAATTCACCGATGGTTATCTCGATGTCCGGCACCGGCGTCGCCCAGACTTCGTACTCCGTATCGTTAACTTGGTCGCCCAGCACCTCCACCGTGACCGGCTACAACGTGTATTCGAGCACGGTATCCGGTGGTCCCTATGCAAAGCTGACTTCGGCGCCAGTCGCGGCGACGAGCTATACCGAAGGCGTCGTTCAGCAAGGAGAAACCTACTATTTCGTGGTGACAGCCGTAAATTCGCAGAACCAGGAGAGTACCTATTCCACGCCGGTCTCCGCAGCAATTCCGTAGAACTGGATCGCACTTGCGGTTGATTTCGAATTCGGGTGCGAAAGTACCACGCGGTGGTAACTGCCGAATCAATCGGCCGGTGCAGCCCGCGTCTTGGCCCATTGCCGGATCGATTCCACTTCTTCAGCGCGAGTCACACTGAGAGGTCGCGTCGAAAGAATCTCCGCCAACAAAATGTCCGTTGTCAGTTGTTGCTTCTGCGCGAACGCCGTGTAGAGCCCCGCGATAATCGCCTGCTCGATTTCCGCTCCCGAGAAGCCCTCGCTTGCCATGGCGAGCTTTGCCAGATCAAACGTGGCCGCGTCGCGTCCGCGCTTTTTCAAATGTAGTTCGAATAGCGCCGCGCGAATTTCAGCGGCGGGCAGATCCACAAAGAAAATCTCATCAAATCGGCCCTTGCGCATCATCTCCGGCGGCAGAACCGTAATGTTGTTCGACGTTGCCGCCAAAAAGACCCCAGGCTCCCGGTCCTGCATCCACGTCAGAAGAGTAGCCAGGAGCCGCTGGGACAATCCTGCGTCCGCGTCTCCACTCGAACCGGCGGACGCAAATGCTTTCTCGATCTCATCGATCCACAACACCACTGGAGCAAGCTTCTGCGCCACTTCCAGTGCCTTGTGCAGGTTCTTCTCGCTCTCGCCCACAAATTTGTCGTAGAGCGCTCCCGCATCCAGCCGCGCGAGCTCAAATCCCCACTCCCCGGCCACGGCACGCGCCGCAAGGCTCTTCCCGCATCCCTGCACGCCCGTAATCAATATCCCCTTGGGCGGCATAAGTCCAAATCGCTGTCCCTCTGGCGTCAACGCGCTCTTGCGTTTCGCGATCCATTCGCGCAAACGCTTCAGCCCTGCCACGTCCGCAAACGACGCGTCATGTCGCACCGTCTCGATCAATCCATCGCTGCGCAGTGCGTGGCGCTTTGCATCCAGCACGTCGTCCAGCAATCCGGCGTCCGCGCGTCCACGCGAGAGAACGCACATCCGCAGCGTGCGCATGGCGTCTTCTTCGGAGAGTCCCGCAAGGTTTCGCGCGACTTGCGCCATTCCGGCGAGATCCAATGCCACAGCAATGCGCTGCTCCCGATTTACGTCAGCCAGCACGCCTCTCACTCCCGGAAGAAGCTCCTCCGGTGTGGGCAGGTTCAGTTGAAACGGCGCCGCTTCGGACGCAAGCTCCGCCGGCAATTGCAGCGACGCCGCGGAAATCACGATCGCTCGCCGCGCCATTCTGAATTTCTCTGCCAGATCCCGCAACCGGCGGCAGATTCTGTCATTGTCGCAGTACCGCGCAAAATCCTTGAGCAGGAAAATAGCGTCGCCCTGAATCAGCGGAATATTTGCCAGCGCCTGTTCCGGCTGCTCCGTGTTGTAAATCGCCGCGCCGTGGTATTTCGCCAACCCCGCTGTGACGCTCCACTCATATAGCTGCACGCCCAATTCCGTAGCTACTTCCAGCAGCATCTGCTCGAGACGCTCTTCTTCGGGCGTCTCCACTGTAATGAGTGAGTGGCGCGAATTTACGAGCAGACGCAGTTCGTCATGCTTGTCAGGCTTGGCTGTCACAACCGGCGCCGCCGGTCTTACAGACGATGGCGGCGTGGACACGCTGGACGGCGTTTTCAGATCTTGTGGCAAAGCCTGTTGCCTCGTTAAACGTCAGAAGTTTGAGTGATGCCCAAAAAGGAGCAATAAATAGCCTAGGGACAGGCTACCAAAATCGAAAGGAAGAAAAAGTCAGTTTTGGAGTGCGCGGCGCAAGCTCGTCAACTGGCCGATGCGAATCGTCCGGCCAGCCATGAAGCGGCCCCCGTCTGGACGGCTCGCCAGCTGCTTCACTACCAAACGCGCACCTCTTGACACTGGCTCGCCTCGGCGTCATCTTCCTTCCGCACGAATACTTTTCACTGGAGGATCTTCAATGCCACGAATCCGTTCGTTCTCGTTGATCTGCGCCGCCGCTTTCATCGCATGTTTCGCCGCCGCATGCGCTCAACAACAACCCGCAGCGCCGCCCGATACGCGCGCCGCCGATGAAGCCACCATTCGCGCGGCGGACGCCGACTGGGTCAAAGCAGCAGCCGCGAAAGACCTCGAGAAGTGCATGTCGTATTACGCGGATGACGCGGTTTTCCTCTCCTCCGGAGCTCCTGCCGCCGTTGGGAAGGACAACATCCGCAAGAACATCCAGGGACTTCTGGCCGCGCCAGTGCAAATGAACGTTACCGTGGCGAGCGTGGACGTAGCGCGTTCCGGCGACCTCGCCATGGACCGAGGCACGGTGGACACCACTATTACCGACAGGAAAGGAAAGTCTTCCACCAGCACCAGCCAATACGTCCTGGTCTGGAAGAAAATGGCTGACGGATCATGGAAAATCGAAGCGGACACCAGCGCCAACGAGGTACAGCCGCAACGGCAGGTCACGAAGAAGTCCAAGCACGCAAGACGGCGGCGCTAAAGCGGAAGCTTTCCTGAATAGACGACGCGTGTTTTCCCGCGATTGGCGCGCTCGATTCGCCCGATTAGATAGAATTTCTCGCGCCGACGTTTCAATTCCGCCTCCACGCGTGAAATGTATTTCGTCGGCACCACCAGAATCATTCCCACGCCGAGGTTGAAAGTTTTCAGCAGCTCGTCCCGCTCGATGCGCCCTAGCTGCGCTAGATAGCGAAAAATCGGCAGGACTGGCCACGAGCCAAGTTCAATCGCCGCTTGCACGTTGTGCGGCAGCGCGCGCGGCAGGTTGCCGGTGATCCCGCCGCCCGTGATGTGCGCCATGGATGTAACCCACCCGCGCGCCAAAATGTTCTTTAGCAGCGGCCAGTACGAGCGATGCGGTTTCAAAAGTTCCGCGCCGATTTTGTTCCCTACTTCGGCAACGTACGTATCGGGCTCGAGCTTGGCCACCCCGAAGACCAGCTTGCGCGCCAGCGAATAGCCGTTGGTGTGCAGCCCGCTCGATGGCAGCGCCAGCAATATGTCCCCCGGGCGCACGCGGCGTGGGTCAAGGATTTTCTTCCGCTCGACCGCGCCCACGATGAATCCCGCCAGGTCGTAATCACCCGCCGCGTACACATCCGGCATCTCGGCCGTTTCGCCGCCGATCAGCGAGCAGCCCGCCTGCTTCGCCGCGCGGCTCATGCCCTCGATCACCTGCTCGAGAATGCGCGTGTCGAGCTTGCCCATCGCAATGTAATCGAGGAAGAAAAGCGGCTCGGCGCCCTGCGTCAGAATATCGTTCACGCAGTGGTTCACGATGTCCGCGCCAACGGTGGAATGAATCCCTGCCGCACACGCCACCTTCAGCTTCGTGCCCACTCCGTCGCAGCTGGCCACCAGGACCGCGTCGCGCCAGCGCTTCCGGTCGAGTTGAAATAGCGAGCCGAATCCGCCGATCGGCGCGAGCACGCCCCGGCGAAATGTCTTACCAGCCATCGCGGCAATTCGCCGCTTGGCTTCATCCGCAACCGTGATGTTGACACCGGCATCGGCGTAGCGCATGTGAGAGGCTCGTTTTCCGAAAGGGGGCGGGGCCGATTCGTGAATTCTACAGCGTATGGAAAAGCCGCTTCCAGCGCACTCGGCCGGGATGAATGAACACGCTGGCGTACGTCTCGAATCGCTGGACGGCAAATCCCGGGCCCCACACTTCCTCCGGGTCCGGCGCGTCAATGGACATATAGATGATGAGCGGCGTCCCGATAATATCCGCGCGCGGCACGAAGCCCCAGAACCTGCTATCGCGCGAATTATCCCGGTTGTCGCCCATCATGAAATATTCGTTCGGCGGCACCACGATCTCGCCATTCACCACGTGATTCGAAAAATCCTCCGCCCATTCCCGCGTCACGCCGGAATCGAGCAGTGTAATACTGCTCGGCGGATAGTTTTCGACGGTGGATGTGTCGGCGCCTAACCCGTGGAGCGCGTACGGCTCGTTCAGGCGCACTCCGTTGACGAATACCACGCCTCCGACAACCTTGATGTGATCACCCGGCACACCGATGCAGCGCTTGATGAAATCCGGATAGCCCTCTTCCGGCAGCGGCGCGCGGAACACGATGATCTGCTGCCGCTTCGGGTTCCGCCACAGCGGCACGTGCCAATCGGTGAACGGAACGCCCGCATCGTAGCCGAACCGGCTGACGATCAGATGATCGCCGATCAGCACGGTGTCTTCCATCGAGCCGCTGGGAATCACGCGCGCCTGCACTAGAACTCCTTCGATCAGCAGGAACGCCACGATTACCCAGAACCACGAAACCACCTCGCGCCAGATGCGCTCGTTGGCTGTGGCCGCAGCGGGCTTGCGCTTCTCGTCCGCCAGCGCGTCCGCTGTGTCAGCTTTCACGATGAGCCTCCACTTCCAGTTGCACCAGCTCGGTCGGATAGCTGCCGGTGTAGCACGCCGTACAGAATTTTCCTTCGGTATCTTCCACGGACGCGCGCAGCGATGGCAACGAGAGATAACCCAGCGAATCGGCGCCCAGGAATTTGCGAATTTGCTCGACGGAATTGTGCGACGCGATCAGCTCTTCGCGCCGCGGCGTATCCACGCCGTAATAGCACGGCGAAATCGTCGGTGGGCAGCTGATGCGCACGTGCACTTCGGTGGCGCCCGCTTCGCGCACCAGACGAACAATCTTTCTGCTCGTCGTGCCGCGCACGATCGAATCGTCCACCAGAATCACGCGCTGCCCTTCCAGCATCCGGCGTATCGGATTCAGCTTCAGCTTCACGCCGAAATCGCGGATGGCCTGCTCCGGCTCGATGAACGTGCGGCCCACGTAATGATTGCGGATCAGCCCCATGCGAAATGGGATGCCGGATTCCGCGGCATAGCCGACTGCGGCCGGCACGCCCGAATCAGGCACCGGCGTCACGATGTCCGCTTCCACGGGATGCTCGCGCGCCAGCAAACGTCCCAGCTCCTCGCGGCTCTGATTCACCGGACGCCCGAAGACCACGCTATCGGGCCGCGAAAAATAGACGTGCTCGAAAATGCAATATTGATGCTGCTTTTCCGGCGCGAAGCGGATGGATTCGATTCCGCTGCGCGAGATGCGCACCATTTCTCCCGGCTCCACTTCGCGCACGTACTCCGCGTCAATCAGATCGAACGCGCACGTTTCCGAACCTGCCACCCACGCGCCGTCAATGCGCCCCAGAATCAACGGCCGAAATCCGCGCGGGTCGCGAATCGCGTACATTTCGTCGGTGGTCAGCAGCAGCAGCGAGTACGCGCCCTCCACCTGATTCAGCGCCTCGGCCAAAGCTCCGGGTAGGTTTCTCGCGTTGCTCCGCGCGATCAGATGCACGATCACTTCGGTGTCGCTCGTCGTCTGGAAAATCGCCGCGCGGTGTTCGAGCTTCCGCCGCAGCTCAATCGCATTCGTCAGGTTGCCGTTGTGGCCCAGCGCGAGCTTGCCCTTGTTGAAATCAATCGCTATGGGCTGCGCGTTGATCAGCGTGTTGTCCCCAGCCGTGGAATATCGCGTGTGGCCGATGGCGGAAGCTCCCGGCAGGCGCTCGATCACTTCAGGCGTGAAAATTTCCTGCACGTGCCCCAGGCTTCGGTGCAGGTGCAGATCCACTCCGTCGGATGACGCGATGCCCGCCGATTCCTGCCCGCGATGCTGCAGCGCGTACAGTCCGAGATACGTCAGCTTCGCCGCCTCCGGATGCCCAAACACGCCGAAAACGCCGCACTGATCGTGGAAATGATCGTCCTCGAGCTTGTGGATTTTACTCATGATGCGCTCTCGATGGCTTTGCCGAGCGATTCGCTCCACGTCCGGCGAAACGAATCCATCTTGCCTCGAATCACAGGAGCACCCTTAAGTTGGATGCGAAAATCTCCGCGCGTGACAGTGCCGATTTGCTGAACCTTAACATCGTATTGTGCCGCAATTGCCTCGACGCGAGCAAGCGACGCAGGCGCGACCGACACGACCGCACGCGCGCCGCGCTCACCAAAAACCGCGAATTCGGCGGCCTCCTCGCTTCCCGAGGATGATCCAAGATCAATTTGCGCGGAAAGTCCGCCGCTCGCGAAGCACGATTCCGCCACCGTGACAGCCAAGCCCCCATCGCTCACGTCGTGCGCCGAAAAAATCGCGCGCTCCGTCGCCAGTTTCACCAGGCAATCAATCAGCCGCTTTTCCGCAGCCAGATCAATCGCCGGCGGCGCGCCCGCCACAATCCCGTGAATCGCCTTCGCATATTCCGACGATGAAAACTCGCTCCGCTGCCAGTCGTTCGAAACCGCTGCCGCGCCGCCGGCATCGAGTAGCAATATCAAATCGGCGTCAGCGCGAAATCCAGAACCCACCGCGCATTCGGCGTCCTCCATCAATCCCAGCACGCCGAGCACCGGCGTCGGATAAATCGGCTTTCCTAGCGTTTCATTGTAGAAGCTGACGTTCCCGCCCGTAATCGGCGTCTCCAGCGCGCTGCATGCTTCCGCAATTCCATCGATCGCCTCGGTGAACTGCCACATCACCTCCGGCTTTTCCGGATTGCCGAAATTCAGGCAATTCGTCGCGGCAATGGGACGCGCCCCCGTGCATGCCACGTTCCGCGCCGCTTCGGCAACCGCGTGCATCGCGCCCAGCCGCGGCGATAAAAAGCACCACCGCCCGTTGCCGTCCGTTGAGAGCGCGAGCGCCCGCTTCGTTTCCTTCAGTCGCAGAACCGCCGCATCGCCCGAGCCAGGTCCGACGCGCGTGTTCGTCCGCACCATCGAATCGTATTGCTCCGTCACCCAGTATTTCGACGCGATCGCCGGCGACGCCAGCAGCCGTCGACAATTCTCGGTCAGGTCCGTTCCCTCTCGCGCAAATTCGACCAGCTGCGCGCCCGAAGCTGCCGCTGCCTTCGGCGCCGCAATCGGACGCTCGTAGCGCGGCCCTTCTTCGGCCAGCGCATGCGCGGGAATTTCAGCAGCGACGCGTCCGTGATTCAACACGCGCAACTTGCCATCGTCAGTCACGCGCCCGATTTCTACCGCATCGAGCCCCCACTTGTGGAACACGTCGAAGACTTCCCGTTCGCGCCCTCGCTCGGCGACCAGCAGCATCCGTTCCTGCGATTCGCTGAGCATCATTTCATACGGCGTCATGCCGGTTTCACGCTGTGGCACGCGCGCGAGATCAATTTCGATTCCCGCGCCGCCGCGCGACGCCATTTCCGAGCTCGTGCTCGTCAGCCCCGCCGCGCCCATGTCCTGAATCGCCACAATCGCGCCCGTGCGCATCGCTTCCAGGCACGCTTCCAACAGCAGCTTCTCCATGAACGGGTCGCCGACCTGCACGTTCGGTCGTTTCTGCTGCGATTCCTCGCTGAATTCCGCGGACGCCAGCAGCGACGCGCCGTGAATTCCGTCGCGCCCCGTTTTCGCGCCCACGTAGATCACCGGATTCCCTACGCCGCTCGCCCGCGCGAAGAAAAGGTCGTCCTTGCGCGCGATGCCCAGCGCCAGCGCGTTCACCAGCGGATTATTCGAATAGCACGGCTCGAACATCACCTCGCCGCCCACGGTTGGCACGCCAAAGCAGTTCCCGTAGAACGCAATCCCGCGCACCACTCCGTCCAGAATGCCGCGGTTCCGCGCAATCTCTTCCGCCGTCGGCCCTGAAGAATTAAATGTAGCGCCGGGCTGAACTTGTCCCGAGCGTAGCCGAGGGAGCCCGGCATCTTGCCTTTTCTTTTCCGCCGCCGCCCAATCTCTGCCGCCCGCCGCCAGAGAGCCGTCATCGCGCGCGGCGGACGCAGCGAGGGATCTGCTGTTGCCTTGTCCCCCGGCCGTAATCGGCCCAAACCGCAGCGAATCCAGCACCGCAATCGGCCGCGCGCCCATCGTGAAAATATCGCGCAGAATCCCGCCAACCCCGGTCGCTGCGCCCTGAAATGGCTCCACAAAGCTCGGATGGTTGTGCGATTCGATCTTGAAGACCGCGACCAGCCCGTCGCCGATATCCACCACGCCCGCGTTTTCGCCCGGCCCCTGCACTACATGCGTGCCGCGCGTCGGCAGCCGCTTCAGATGCACGCGCGAAGATTTGTACGAACAGTGCTCGCTCCACATCACGCTAAAAATTCCGAGCTCGGTGAGGTTCGGGTCGCGGCCCAGAATTTTCTGCGTGCGCGCGTATTCGTCGGGGGAAAGACCGTGCTCGGCCGCGATCTGCGGCGTAACTTTAATTTCGGTATCGATCATCGGCACGAGGCCAGGATCAGGAGCGCAAATTTTCGCAGCAAACGGCGCCGTGCGCAAGCGCGCGTTCTGTTTGATTCAAGGGTGCCAGTCGAACAGGCCAGGAGCAAATGCCCTTGCAGGAATGTGTAGTCGCAATTCGTCGAGGAATTTACCCTGATGGCGCAGCAGAATCGTATGCACGATGCGAGTAGCATCTTGCCCTGTGACCGTTACGCTATAGCCCGTAAATATCCATATCAGCGTTAGGACGTTTTGAGTAAGCCTCTCTTCCTCCCAGTCCGAGGTTACAGATGATGCATCCGGCCAGCGGATGAAGCGCCGTCTAAGTCCATACCAACCAAAAGAGCTGAGCCCCTCGGAATTCACGACTAGCGTATTGGGTCGGGTAAAAAGCAAAATCAGTAGAAAGAGCAAAGGCCACCATAGCGGTGGCCCTTTGGGAGTTCGATGGGACGCCGGAAGTAGATAAATGAATCCAAACAGGTCAACTGCTATCGCGACGAAGAAGAAGCATCGCCACCCGGCTTTTGGAGAGAAAAGGTGCGATGCCTCTTTACGTACGACAAAGGACTCCGCGATTTCCAGGGAAAATGCGAATAAGGCTACAGCCAGAAATAGTTTGCCATCTGTCACGACAAGCTGTTCATCGACCGCGCGCTAGGCTGAGACCCGCTCAGTCGCGGGCCGCGTTAGGCTTTCAACCATGGACCGCAAAATCACCAGCCCATCCGCCGAGCCGAGCGCCCACTCCACGGCTCGCTCTGGATGCGGCATCAGTCCGACGACATTCCGCTCCCGGTTGCACAGGCCCGCAATCGCGTGGAGCGCGCCATTCGGATTCGCGTCGAAATCATCGGGGCCAGCGTCGCACCCATCCGCGTGAACGTAGCGGAAAACAATTTGTTTGTTGCGTTCGACCTCGGCGAGCGTGGCCGCATCGCAGAAATAGTTCCCTTCCATGTGCGCGATGGGAATTTTCAGAATTTGGCCGGGACTCGCGGCGCACGTAAAGGGCGTATCGGTATTTTCCACGCGGACATGCACCTGGCGGCACAGAAATCGCAGCCGCTCGTTGCGCAGCATCGCGCCCGGAAGCAATCCCGCTTCGAGAAGAATCTGGAATCCGTTGCAGATGCCCAGGACCAGCCCGCCCGACCGCGCAAAGCCGCTGACGGCCTTCATTACCGGTGAAAATCGCGCGATCGCCCCGGTGCGAAGGTAATCGCCAAACGCGAATCCGCCGGGAAGGATGATGGCGTCGAAGCCGGAAACCTGTTCGGACTGGTGCCAAATGAATTCGACCGGCTGCCCGATCACCGAGCCGATGGCGTGATACGCGTCGTCATCGCAATTCGAACCGGGAAATTGCACCACGCCGAATTTCATGGGAACCGCATTTTAGCACAATTGAAACGATAGAACTGGCGGTGCAGTCTTAACGGGAAAGAAGTCTTTTCGCGTGCCCCATCCTTGCGGGGTGTGCAAGGGTGGAGCTTTTTCTTGATGGACGCTGAGCTAGGCGCCCTTCACAAATACCCAATCACTGTGCGGGCGATTTTTCGTACGCGTAACCCGGCTTGACCCAGTCCGTGTAGAAATTCGTCGGGATCAAGAGCGCGCGCAGATGCGTGAAACCCATGTCTTTCAGCGCCACGAACGCAGGACGAAGATTCGGGCAGTGATCCAGCGGGCAGCAGCCGCAATAGATTACGATATTCTCCGAGCGCGGTTCGGCCTGTGCCCACTTCTTTAGGTCGTCAATGCCCTGCGCCGTGCTCCCGGGCCCGTGGAAGAGCGCGCCCGGAATGTGCCCTCCCTCGTACAGCACGTGGGGAGCAACGCAGACCACGGTCGGCTTGTCTGCGCCTTTCGCCTCGCCAAGTTCTTTTGCCAGGTCGGCTGGCTGAACGGTTTGCGCTGCCGTCCAGGGGTCCACTTGCGCATCAGCTGCCTCCCCGACTGCGAACCGCGCCGCTCCCACGATGCACACTCCGAGCAGTGCTACCAGAATTCCGCCCAGCAACACCCTGAAGCCGTTCGACTTTGGACCGCACATCTGCTTGCCTCCGGAAACAGCCTCATCATACTGCCGCTCTCTTCTCGCGAGCAGCCACAATGTTTTTGTCCTCGTAGGGGCACAGCATGCTGTGCCCGGCGAAAATCCTTGGCGTGATTGTGCCGTTCGGTTCGAATGCAGGGGCGAACTACCGGCGGCGGGGCTTTGATTTCGTGTGGCGGGACGTTTTGCGGCGGGATGTACCTGCCCCCGATCTGCGCTTCAAAGATTTCTTTGGCTTTTTCGCGGCAGCAAGCTCGCGACGCCGCTGCTTCGCCCAACCAAGCTTGTTGACTTGCCGCCCGCGGGCGAGCGCGAGTGCATCCGCCGGGACATTTTCTGTGATCACAGATCCAGCCGCGACGTACGCACCATCCCCAACGCGCACCGGTGCCACGAGCGCCGTATCGCTGCCGATGAAAACACCCTTGCCGATTTTCGTCTCGTACTTCGCGACGCCATCGTAGTTGCACGTGATCGTGCCCGCGCCAATGTTTGCGCCCGGACCGATGGAGGCATCGCCAAGATAGCTGAGATGGTTTGCCTTCGCGCCTTTGTGCACCACGGATTTCTTGACCTCAACAAAATTTCCGATACGCGCCCCCGCGCGAATATCCGCTCCGGGACGCAGCCGCGCAAACGGTCCCACCAGAGCGCCGGGGCCGATACGGGACGAATCCACGTTCGAGTGTGGGCCGACGATCGCGCCGTCATCCACGCGCATGTGGTGCAAAATGCTACCGGTGCGAATCTGGCAGTGCGCGCCGATGTGCGTCTTGCCCAGCAGGTGTACACCCGGCTCGATCACCGTGTCCGGCCCGGCCGTCACGTCGGGATCGATCACCACTGTCTCCGGGAGATAAATCGTCACGCCGGAATCCATCAGCTCCGCGGCCTTGCGCGCGCGCAGGACGCGATCCGCGCCAGCCAGGTCCGCGCGGGTGTTGCAGCCCAAAACTTCGTTTGCGTCGGAGGCGATCTGCGCGAGCACGCGTTCGTTGCGCGCGCGAAGCATTGCAATCGCGTCAGTAAGGTAGAGTTCGCGATGGGCGTTTTCCGGGCGCAGCGCCGCGAGACATGGCCACAGTTTTTCGAGCGTGAAGCAATAGATTGCTGAGTTCACTTCGCGAATCGCCCGTTGCTCCGGCGTCAGGCTGGTGTCTTCGACAATCGCCTGCACGCGGCCCTCGGCATCGCGCACGATCCGGCCGTACGCGCCCGGATCATCAAGCTCGGCCGTTAGAATCGTCGCAGCCGCTTCGCCTCGCCGGTGCGTATCGAGCAGGGCGGCGAGCGTTTCGGTGCGCAGCAGCGGCGCATCGCCGGGAAGAACAATGGCGAGCTTCGCGCTCTTGCGTATCGCGCGCCGCGCCACCTGCAAGGCGTGGCCGGTGCCGCGCTGCGGATTCTGCACGATGGTCTGAACGGGTGTCTGCGCGCCAAGCTGCTCGGCGAGCGCGGCAACTTCCTCGGCCTGATGGCCCACAACAACCAAAATCTGGGCGGCCTTCAGCGGCTGGCACGCCCGAACCACCGTCTCAAGAATTGGCCGTCCGCCTGCGCGGTGCAGGACCTTCGCAAGGTCGGAACGCAGGCGCGTCCCTTTTCCCGCCGCGAGAATCACTATGGAAGTATCGGTCGAAGGCATCCCTGCGAGCATTGTCGCTCCGGCCTAACCCCTTGCGCAATCAAAACAGCGCATCCGTTGACATTCTGCTGCCGAAAGGATAACCAAGTAGATAAATTCCCTCGGCTGTCAGTTGATCTGGAGGTCTGACAATGTTCTGCGCTCTCTGCGCCGCGGACAATCCCAACAGCGGTCGCTTCTGCGTCAAATGCGGGGCGGTCCTGCAGGGGCAGAGAGCGATGCCTCCACCGGGTGGTGCCTACGCCCCGCCGTACTCCGGGCCGACGGAAACCAGCGGCAAAGCCATTGGCAGCTTCATCTGCGGAATTTTGTTCTTCTTTTTTCCGAGCGCGATCGTCGCGATCATTCTCGGCCATCTTTCTCTGTCGGATATTCGAAAGGCTGGCGGACGCTTGACCGGGGACGGATGGGCGACAACTGGGCTTGTCCTGGGCTATATCGGCGTTGCTTTCATTCCCATCGCACTGATCATCGCGGCGATTGCGATTCCAAATTTGCTGCGCGCGAGGATGGCGGCGAATGAAGCTTCCGCCGTCGGCGCGGTAAGGTCCGTTGAAACGGCGGCGTACGCGTACTCCGCGACTTACGACAATGGGTTTCCGCCCAGCCTGACGGCAATGGGCAAAAGCAGCACCGGACACTCAAACTGCAATCACTCACAACTGCTTGACCCGGTCCTGACGACCGGGCGGAAAGACGGCTACGCGTTCAGCTATATCGCGCTGCCTGCGATGGCCGATCCTGAGCCTCCCGACACGCCACAGGCTACAGCCAACGGATGCGCCGTTCGCGGCGGAACGGGTTTTACGATCAATGCGGATCCTGTCACAAGGGGAACGACCGGGCTGCGAAGTTTCTTCGCCGACGAAACGGGCGTCATTCGCTTCGAAACGGACGGAGCGGCTTCGGTGGGCAGCAAACAAATTCGTTAGTTGCGGGTTTCAGTCAGCCGGGATACTGGCATCAGTCAAATCGGACGGGGAATCGTGATCAGAGACTGAGCTTGGCGCGCGCGCTTCTGTGGTTTCCTTCCAGAGCGAGCGGTCTTCCAGGAGTCGCGTGACCAGTTGCGTGTGCAGTGCGTGGCCTGCCTTGTGCGCGACGATCCTCGCCTGCAGAGGGCACCCGACCAGCGCCAAATCTCCAATCAAATCGAGTGCTTTATGGCGGCCGAATTCGTCCGCGAATCGCAGCGGACCGTTCAAGATGGAATTGTCGTCCATTACGATTGCGTTCGCCAGCGAGCCGCCGCGAATCAGGCCCATTTTTTGCAGCGCGACCAGCTCTTTCACGAAAGTAAACGTTCTCGCAGGCCCCAGTTCGCGGTTGAACGATTCGCGATTGACGGACATCTCGATTTCCTGCGGTCCGGCGCACGGATGATGATAATCCACGAAGCAGTGGACGCTGAATTCATCCGCCGGATAGATGCCGATGCGTCGGTCGCCATCGGAAAATTCGAGGGGCTTCACGACGTGAATGTAGTGCCGCGGGCGCCGCAACCGCCTCGTTCCCGCCTCCGCTAGCATCTCGATAAACGGCCTGGACGACCCATCCAGAATGGGGAGTTCGAGCGCATTGAGTTCCACGTAGATGTTGTCAATCCCACTGCAATACAGCGCCGCGAGCAAATGTTCAGTCGTCGAAATTAGGACGCCTTGCTTCATCAAGCTGGTGGCGTAGCTGACGCGGGCTACGTTGCGGACGTGAGCCTCGATTTCAAAATTGTCGAGATCGACGCGGCGAAAAACGATTCCCGTATCCGCCGGAGCAGGCACGAGGCGTAGGTGGCTTTCGACCGCAGTGTGGAGACCGATGCCTTCGATTTCGACCGGGCGCTGAATTGTAAGTTGGCTGGGCATCTGAGAAGGCGCCCTTTTAAGGGCACTTTGTGGGCCGCGGCGAGCTGATTTTACACCTTTATTTACAATGACTTACAGGCGATGTAATTACCGAATCGCGATTGCGTTGTAATTATACAACACTTCGGCCCGTTCACATGTGGCTCTAATAGAACAGGTTGCCTTAGCGAAAACGGCTATAGGAAGATCTACGGGTGAAAAATGGCGAGCCACTTTGCACAGACTCGAGTGGCCATGGGGAGAAGCTGCGGGGGCACGAGCGGATTGTTTCGAGGGTTTCAGATGCGTAGAATAAGAACAGCTTCGAACGCTGCGACTGAAAAAATGGCTGCGCCTTTCAACATATTGCCGAACAATCCCGCTCCGCCGCCAAAGGGACAGCCGCGTCCACCGTGGCTGAAGGTACGATTTTCCGGCGGTGAAAATTTCCGGGAGCTCGACCGGATCATGCGCACGCTCGAACTGCACACCGTGTGCGAAAGCGCGCGGTGCCCGAACATGGGCGAGTGCTGGGAGCATCGCACTGCAACGTTCATGATTTTGGGAGACATTTGCACGCGGGCGTGCGGATTTTGCGCGGTGCCGAGCGGGAAGCCTCTCGGGCCTCCCGAAGAAGACGAGCCCGGGCGCGTGGCGGAAGCAGTGGAGCGGATGGGGCTGCGCTACGCGGTGGTGACTTCAGTGAATCGCGACGACCAGAAGGACGGCGGCGCGGCGATTTTCGCGCGCACGATCGAGGAGATACGGCAGCGCGTTCCCGACTGCAAAGTGGAAGTGCTGATACCGGATTTTCGCGGAGACTGGTCGGCACTTGGCAAAGTGATGGCGGCGCGGCCCGATGTACTCAATCACAATATGGAGACGGTTCCGCGGCTTTATCGCCGCGTGCGTAAGGGAGCGGTCTACGAGCGTTCGCTCGAACTGCTGCGGCGCGCGCGGGAAATGGCGCCGGATGTGCCGACGAAAACGGGAATGATGCTGGGCCTCGGCGAGACACGCGACGAAGTGTTACGGGCGATGGAAGAAATCGCCGCGCAGGGCACGCACATTCTGACGCTCGGGCAGTACATGCAACCGACGCACGAGCATTTGCCGATCGAGCGTTACGTCCATCCGGATGAATTCGCGGAATTCAAGAAACTCGGCGAGCAGATGGGATTCAAGCACGTGGAAGCAGGTCCTCTGGTTCGCTCCTCGTATCACGCCTTCGAGCAGGAAGAAGCCGCGCGCGCATAGCCGTTGGTAGGTGCCGACCGGATCTACTGTTTCAGGCCACTCTGCGACTGGCACTGTTTTCTGGCGTCCTCAAGATCGGATGCTTGGTAATCGGGACTCAGGACCACTATCCTCCCACCTTTTTTCTGAAGCTCTCTAACATCACCATCGCCGAGCTCAGAACGCCATTTGAATCCTGAAGGGTAATTGCCTTCTACGTAGTCGAAAGGCCGATGGGCATGGACGAGACATGTTCTCACCGAACTTGTGAACGTGACGTGCCACGATGACGCAAGATTGGCTCTGCACCGTTGATGCATCTGGTTTTGGAGTTTGCGCGCAACAGAAAGCTGCGGCCGCTACAGCGAAGGTAGGCAATGCCAGCAGTCGTTTCCTCATTCTGACCTCCACGGACTATATCTCGGAAGGCCAATCTTGCGCCAGAATCCCTCTGCAAGCGCTAGCTCCCGGGGTGGGCGGCGTAAGCCCTTTAGCGAACCACGGTCTTAAATCTGCCGTCCACGATGGGGTCGCGTTCGTTCTGTTCGCAATCCGTTTCCTCGACCATGCGGTTGAAGTCGGTAACGCGCGTATGCGTAATCGTCGCGTGAATCGGTTTTGTCAGCGCGACCGGATCTTCAACCGTGTAATCAATCTGCATGTGATCGTGATCGACCATGCGAATGCGCTCGATGAAATGGAGTTGATCGCTCATTGGGACGAAGAATCCGGAAAGCTCGCCCATGTAGAGCCGTTTCCTCGTCGAGACCGTGTCGACGACGAGTGTGTCGCCTTCCCAATGGCCGATAGAGTCGCCCATGAGCGTGGGCCATAGCTCGTCATCCGGAGGATGCGGCCGACCGTCCGTGTAGATGTGGCGCACTGCGCCTACGGTGCTGATGAAAGTAGTTTCCTCTGGCGTCACGCGCCACTCAAATATTCCCGGCGAAGAGGTCGCAGGGAAGGGGGGCGCTTCACACAGAGGTTGATGCGTGGCGGGTGGGTGGGCCGGGTCGGCAGAAACCGCCTCTTCGACCTTTTTTCGAATCTCGTCGTACTTCGCCTGATATTCAGGAGTGAACGACGGCCGCAAGGCCGCTGCATACGCTTTCAATTCGCGCTGGCCCTCCGCGCTGAATTGCTGGCCGTCGGCTTGTCCGACGAAGGCATCGAGCTCCCAAATTCCCGACCAATCCGGCAGCTTGGCGAAAGCTTCGACTCGCTTTTTCGATGAAGTTTGCGCGCTTGCCGAGTACAGAAAACCGGAAAGCAGCGCAATCACAATCGCAGATGCGGCTGAACGCATTACTATTCGAGCGGTGAAGCGCGCGATCATTTTATTCCCTCGGCCGGCCTGCCGATGATTTTTCCATCCGGGCCAGTGACGGAGAGAACGAGGCCGCCATGCTGACCGTCCCGCAGCGGATTAACGATAATCGTGACCTTGTCCCCTGGATTCAGACTCCTCGGCTTCCACCCCTTGCGCATCAGCTCGACCGGGGCGCCCATCTCTATACCCCATTCCACGGGTGCGGCCTGTACATTGTCAGGGTCCGGCACGAGCACTTGAATCCAGCAGTGAGGATTCGTCCACTGAAATTCCTTCACCGTCCCGGCGAGCGTGATCTGCTTCGTCTGATCGAACATCGAGCGGGAGTGGTGCGCGAAGGCGGAATTCGCCGTGAGCAAGGCGCCTATACCAATCAGTGCAGCAATCGTTTTATTCACGCGCTTGCTCAAAATGGGTTTGATCCGTCCTTCACGATATGACTCGAACTTGGCCCGGAAGGCTAGCCCCTTTCGATCATAGGTGTCAACTCAGTGCAGCGAAGCGAGAAATGAATTGGCCAGCTCGCGCATGCGGTTGCCGCAAGGGAAATCCGGGATGGATGTGTTCTGCACGGCGTGAAAATATTCCGAGGCCTTCGCGTTGCGGCCCAGCTCCGCGTTGAGGTTGCCGAGCAGGAGCATGAAAATCGGATTCCCCGGGTAGCGCGCCACGAGCGGCTCGGCGTCCGATAGCGCCTCTTCGTATTTTTGGTCGTAGGTGCGCAAGCTTCTGGCGAGAATGAACCGGATATCAACGGCCAGGAACGAACCCTTATTCATTCCGATTTCCATTTGCTTGATCCCCAGCTGCTTGTCACCTCCGGGAATTCCCATGAAAATGCGCAGCAGTTTCACGATCGGGGAAAGCGTATCCACGTAGTAGTTGTAAATTCCAAGAGCGGCGGTAGCGTCAGCCATGTCCGGATCGAGCTTGAGGGCGGTTAGCATCTCGGTACGCGCGTTTACCCCGGCGTGAGCGGCGGCGCGATTCTCGCCGCGGATTCGCGTAGACACGAACCTGGAGCGCCCAGCCCAAGCCGGCTAAAGTGTGCATCTCCGCAGTGTCGGACTTGGCAAGTTGCGCCTCCGCAAGAGACGTTACCTTGCCGGTGAGCGCGAGATAAGCAGCATCTTCGGATTCCTTGTTGTGCTTCCATGCCTCAAGAATGCCGTATTTGATCTCGCAGGCGGGGCAGTACCTCTTCCACCATTTTGCTTCGCTTTCGATCAGATATCCGAGCGGGTGATCGGGTTGTGCTGCTTCCATTTCATTTGCGAGCGCTGATGGCCGCATCCGGATCGCCGCTGTAGATTTTGTCGAGTGCTTGCGTGGCTTTCGGAGGCAGGTCGATGCCGGTTGCGCGCGCGGAAGGCGCGACGAATGCGGCGATCAAAATCGCACAGAGGCCAACGGAGTGAAGGTGTCAGCGATAGGCGTTCGTCATTTCACTCTCTTTAGCCAGCCGGCGAGCCAGGAGGCGGTAACGTACATTGCGAAGCATTCCAGGGCAAAAGGAATAAAGCCGAGATAGCCGGGCGCGGGCATCTCGAAGATCTTCGTCTGCTGGAACAGCGGAAACGTGTAGTGCCATTTCCCGTGCGCCCAATAATTCCAGAATTCCCAGAGCCAGCCGCAAATCCAGCCGGAGGCAAGAAAACCGTAGAGGCGGCGCGCGAATCCGTCGGAGAGATCGCCGAGAAAGGACGGCAATCTAAGGCGGCGATTCAGCGGATCGAGTAAAAGGATGAACCCGAGCCACACGAGAACGAAGAGATAGGCGGCGATCTGCCTCGGAACCACGAGCGGGGCGATTAGA
Source organism: uncultured Acidobacteriota bacterium (assembly GCA_963818605.1). Lineage (GTDB taxonomy): Bacteria > Acidobacteriota > Terriglobia > Acidiferrales > UBA7541 > Palsa-295. Next base: position 12,674 of record CAWFSW010000009.1, on the reverse strand, counting down.
AACGCCGCGCCGCAGGCTATCATCGCGTTTTCAGCGGCTCGCGAAATTTTCCATGGTTCGGTGGGCATCGCCGGTAGCAATGCCTGAACGAGGTCGGAAGTCTCAAAAATGGCGGGCGTGATTGTGGCGAACGACCAACCGTACCCGGCGAGCGCGGCGGCCCAGCCGAGAGGCACGCCGACATAAGTCCAATTCTGGAGGCGGAGGTTATAGGCCTCGAAGATGAGCCAGAGCGGAATCGAAAGGAGCGCCATACGCGCGAGCGTGACGGGGGCGTCGTGCAGACGCGAGCGATTGGTGAGTGCGAGTACGGCGGCGTCCGCGATCAGAATGTAGGCGCTCCAGGCGATGGGCGTGAAAAATGTCGCGACCGGATCAATGGCGCCAAAGAGCATGCACTCCGCGCCGACGAGCGCGACGATCCCGAGCCAGCCGTGCGCGGGAAACGCGCGGCGCCGGCGACGGCGGAAAAATCCGGCAACGAGAATGGCAATGGTGGCGGCCGTGATGGCGAGGCCGAGGATCAGGTTGAGCGACAACAGGGACAAGTGTTGGTCCATTGGGCTCAACGCGTATGGTAGCGCAGTTGGGCGCAGTTTTCGGCGGGCGCCAGAGCGTTTCTTGCTATGCTCTGCCTGCTTTGGCGGAAGGAAAATGGTGTGAGCGAGGCGGAAAAACTCGAGCGGGGGCTGGGGCTGATCGAGGCAACGTCGCTGAACATGACGTTCATGGTCGGCATCGGACCGTTCGTCGTAATTCCGTTCGTGATTCAGGCAATGGGCGGGCCCGGAAGCCTGGTGGCGTGGGCGGCGGGCGCGTTGCTGGCGGTGTTCGACGGCTGCATCTGGGCGGAACTCGGCGCGGCGATGCCGCAGGCTGGCGGAAGTTACGTCTACCTGCGCGAGGCGTACGGAGCGCAGCGCTGGGGGAGGCTGCTGTCGTTCCTCTACATCTGGCAGACGCTGTTTCAGGGTCCGCTGAGCATCGCTTCAGGCGCGCTGGGGTTCGCGACGTACTCGCGCTACCTGGTGGAGAAATCGGGCCGGGCCACGGAGATCGTGGGCGCGTTCGGGAAGCATGGCGATAACGTGATTGCCGGGGCAATCATCGTGCTGGTCGTGGTGCTGCTCTACCGGCGGATCACCGAGGTCGGCCGAATTTCGGTGGTATTCAGCGTGATCGTGGTCGGCACGATTCTCTGGATCATCTGGGGCGGCGCGAAGCACTTCAACGCCCAGCGCGTGTTCGATTTTTCCGGCGGCGGATGGAACTGGTCGTGGGTACTGTTTGCGGCGCTGGGGCATGGGATGGTGCAGACGATCTACAGCTATCTCGGCTACTACAACGTCTGCAATCTGGGCGGTGAGATGAAGAACCCCGAAAAAAATATTCCGCGCGCGATTTTCATTTCCATCATCGGGATCACGGCCCTTTATCTGGCGATGCAGACAAGCATCCTGAGCGTGATTCCGTGGCGCGAGGTGGCTCAATCGAAGTTCATCGTGAGCACATTCATTGAGCGAGCGTACGGGAGCCAGTGGGCTACTCTCGCGACAGCGCTGATTTTGCTGACCGCGCTCGGGTCGGTTTTCGCGGCGACGCTCGGATATTCGCGCGTGCCCTATGCCGCTGCGCTGGACGGAAACTTTTTCTCAGTTTTTGCGCGCCTGCATCCGACGAAACATTTTCCGTACATTTCGCTCGTGGCGCTAGGCGCGGCGGCGATGGTTTTTAGCCTGCTGTTCAGCCTTTTCTCCGTAATCCGCGCTATCCTGGCGATGCGCTGCATCATCCAATTTATCGGCCAAGGCGTGGGGCTGATCCTGCTGCGAAGGCGCTGGGGGAACGAGCGACTGCCTTTCCGGATGTGGCTATATCCGCTGCCGGTCATGGCCGCAATCATCGGCTGGATGGGAATTTTCATTTCCACGGGACGCACGCCGATGCTGGCGTCACTCGGTGCGGCGACGGCCGGAATTCTTGTATATTTAGGACGTGCGCGATGGATGCGCCAGTGGCCTTTTGAGGAGATTGCCTGATGCGTGGAAGGACAGCACGAAGGATTTCGACGTTGGCCGCGATCATCCTGGTAGGAGCGGCGGGATTGGCCGCTGTCTCGTCGGCCTCGGCACAGAGTCTCGCGGACACGGTTCAGGCGATCAACAAAGCGCGCGTGACGACGCGAATTCTTTACGTGACGGCGCATCCGGACGACGAAACGGCCGGGCTCCTGGCATATCTTTCGCGAGGACTGTACGCCGATGTGGCTGTGCTGACGATCACGCGCGGACAGGGCGGGCAAAACGCGATCGGCCCCGAGCAGGATGGGCCGCTGGGCGTGGTGCGCACGACGGAGTTGCTGGCGGCGGATTCGCATTACGGCACGCATCAGTTTTTTACTCGAGCGGTTGATCCAGGATTTTCGAAAAGCCCCGAGCGAACCATGAAAATTTGGGGCGACCAGATTCCGCTGGAAGACATGGTGCGGGTGATTCGCATGTACCGGCCAAATGTGGTGATCAACGGTTGGGGCGGAGTTCATTTCGGGCACGGGCAGCATCAGGCAAGCGGAATCCTGACGCCGCAGGCGATCGCCGACGCGGCCGACCCCACGAAATTTCCGGAGCAGATTGCGCAGGGACTCACGGCGTGGAAGATTTCGCTCGAGCTACGTCCGGGGAGTTTCGGATTCGGTCCCGCCACGGCAAGCAGCGCACCAGGTGGCGTGACATTACCCGTGAACGACGTTTCGCCGCTGTGGGGCCAGAGCTATGTAGAGATGGGGATGGAAGGGCACGCGCAGCACGTGTCGCAGGGCACGCCATCGTTTACAGGCAATCCATTTTTCCGGCGGTCGCCGTCGCTGATTGTGGAACACGGGCAGGAAGGCGGCGGCTCGTTTGATCCAAACCAATTGGCCCAATCCATAGCGTCGCTGGCCGATCGGTATTCGCAATGGCACAGTTCGATGGACCCCGCGCTTACAGCGGCCGATCAGGACCTTGCCTCTGCGTCGAAATCCGCACTCGAGCTGGATCGTGCCGCGGCGGCAAAATCACTGGCGGAAGCTGGCAAGGAAATTTCGGGGTTGCGCCAGAAAATATCGAGCGCGGGCGGAGGCGACACCGCGGCTGCGTTGTGGGAACTCGATCGCATCAAGGAAAGAATTGACGCCGCGCTCGACGATGACGTGGCGCTGCCGGTGGACACGCAAGCGAGCCGTCACGAGCTGGTGGCCGGCGAAACGTTCACGGTGGATGTGAATTTTCTCGACAAGCCCGCGACGCCGGCGAAATGGACCGTGGACAAATCGAGCCTGGTGGTGCCGGAGGGTTGGAGCGCGAAACTCGATGACGCGGATGCCAGGGGCAGCAACTATCACTTCACGGTATCGGTTCCCGCGGGAGCAAAGCCGCCGAGCTCGCCCGCCGATGCAGTGCTGCCTTTTCCGACGCCGCTCGTGAAACTCGCGCTGCGCATGAGTGTGGACGATTATGAGTTCACGTTCGAGAAGGCGGTGGAATCGGCCGAAGCAAAAACAACGGCGATCGTGACGTATCCGCTGGAACTCGTTCCAGCAGTGACGCTGACGGTCGAGCCCGCGCAGGTGATGGTGCCCGAGAAGCGCGCGGCGGCGCCTGCCGATCTGCTCGCGCGGGTGCGTTACCACGGGACAAAACCGGCGACAGTTTCCATTGGACTCGATGCGCCGCCGGAATGGAACGTGTCGCCGATCGCGGCGATTGATTTTTCCGGCGCAGGAGACCGGTTGGTGCGCTACGTGGTAAAGGCTCCGGGGAAAATTGCTCCGGGAGCGTACGCGCTGCATCCTTACGCAAAGCTCAGCGATGAATCGTTTCGCACGTCGGTCGAGCCGATCCCCACGCTGCCGACGCGCAATTGGAGCCAGCCGGATGATGTGACGGTGCACGTGCTCGATCTGACCGTGCCGGCGGGATTGCACATTGGATATATCGCGGGCGATAACGACGTGCTGCCGGAAACCTTGCGGCAGGTGGGCATACAGGTGGATTTGCTCGATGAAGTCGCGCTGGCGTTCGGAGATTTGAGCCGCTACGACGCGATAGTGGTGGGCATACGCGCCTACGAACTTCGTCACGATGCGATGGCGGCGAATTCGCGGCTGCTCGACTACGTGCAGAACGGTGGAACGCTGCTCGTTTTGTACGAGCGCGATTTCGCCTGGGCGAAACTGCTTCCCGCGCCCTTCAGGGCGGAAATGGCGGCGCAGGCCGTGCGCGTGACGGATCAGAATTCGCCGGTGCGATTTCTAGCGCCGGAGAGTCCCCTGCTGAATTCACCGAACAAGATCACGCTCGATGATTTCAAGGGCTGGGAGCAGGAGCGCGGCCTCTATTTCTGGAGCACCTGGGATCCGCGCTACACGGCCGTGCTCGGGCTGACCGATCCAGGCGAGCCGGAAGCGACGGGCGGGCTGGTCTATGCGCGCGATGGCAAGGGCGTGTACATCTATACGGGACTATCGTTCTTCCGCGAGTTGCCCGATGGAGTGCCGGGCGCGTATCGGCTGTTCGTAAACCTGCTGAGCCAGACGCTCCATTCCGCGCCGCGCCGGTAAAGTCGCGCGTGCGGCCGTATGCGCCGTTGCGACACATCGGGTGAGTTCCGTTTGCCGGGCGATTTTCGCTTCGTGCTATGCTCCGAGCCGATCTGAGATGGAGGGCGAATGGAGAAAAAACTTCTAGATTTCGCGTGCGCGCGCTGGCTGATCGGCATGCTGGCCGCTGTCTTGATCCTCGCTGTTTCCTCGAGCGCCCTGGCTGGCCCGCAAACTAACAAGAAAACAAAAATCAAGACCAACGACCAGACTGACCCGAATGCGCCGCCGATGCCAGTGGGTTCCGACGCCGATCAGATTGACCACGACATCGGCGAGATGCTGGCCGCCTATCAAGTCGGGAATGTGGACATGATGCACAAATATTACGCGGACAACGTGACGTTCGTGAGCGGCGCTTACGAACCGCCCATCGTGGGCTGGCAGAATTACGTGCCGCTGTACCAACGGCAGCGCGCGGCGTTTCAGGGAGTGCAGCTGGTCCGGCGAAACACGATCATCTTTCCGCACGGAGATGTTGCGTGGGCCATGTATCAGTGGGAGTTCGATTCGCTGCTGAACGGGCAACCGTACTCGATGCGTGGGCAAACGACGCTGATCTTCAACAAAGTGGGCGTTAACTGGCTGATCGTACACAACCACACGTCGGAGATCATTCCGACATCAGGACCTCCTCCCGCACAACAGCCTGCGACACAGGCCGCACCGGCAAAACCATAGCGGGGCGGTGAGTAAATTTGTCCGAACCGGCGGCTCGGCGATCAGAAGCTGCGAATGCTTTGCCAGATCCACAGGCCGGCCAAAGTCGCCAAAAGCACGCCTGACAGCACCATCAACACCATGATCGGAGCGCTAAGTTTTTCGATTCGGGCCACGATCAAACGCTGCTCCTGCGCCATGGAATCTCCGGCGGCATCGAGAAAAATCTGATCTTCCTCGCGGTTCTCGAGTGCGCTCCGGTAGATCCACATGCAGACCAGAATCGCGGTAACCACACCCCAGGCTAACAACACCATCTGAAGCGTTCCCATGGGTACCTCCCGTGCCCGCGGGTCGTGGCGGGGCTCTGCCGGATGGCAGACCGGCCCGTGCGGGCCCTTCGGTTCTAATTTGGCGGGATTATAGCACCACCAGCGGCGGAGGGTATCCAGTCGGGCGGCGTTCGGGTAGTCGTGTCAGTCAACTAGCGGCGTTCGTCTGGAAATGAAACGCCCCAGAAATCGCGAGCGGGGTGAAGAATTTCGACACCCAGGTCGAAGGGGCCGTGCTCCTTTTTGTTTCGCACGGAGATGACGCGAAATTCACGCACCTCCTGCGAAAGGCCGTGAAGCACTTCGATGCGGGAGCCGAGTTCCGGCAGGAACGGCAAGCGCAGCAGTGCGCCCGTGCGGCTGACGGAGATGACTTCGGCGGAAGCGTCGCGCGGTTCCCCATCGATTTCATTGGAATGAACTCTTACCGGGATGCGAATGTGTACGCGGCTTGAACGGCGGCGCTCCAGCATCGCGCGGGCAGTTGCCATGTGTGCCCTCCTCTAGTAACTCGCGACCGCTGAATTAACTGTAAGGATTGCGGGGGGGCGGGTCAATGGTACTCCGGTGGGGCGTGCTTCGTTGACAAACCACCGGCTGCGCGGCAATATGGATTCGCCTCGCTTTGCTGCACGAAATGCCCAAGTGGCGGAATTGGCAGACGCGCTAGCTTCAGGAGCTAGTTCTCGCAAGGGAGTGGAGGTTCGAGTCCTCTCTTGGGCACCATCACCTCTACAACCGCCTAGCGGTGCAGCGGAACTCCTCGCCCGAGCACGAAAATGAACGTGAGGCTCAGTATCGCCGCCACGATAATCCACGGATAACTCCGGGTGATGCCCGGCGAACCCCACTCCGGGACGGTCCGCTTCGGAACGTAATACCGCATCCACAGCAGACCGCAATCCGCGCCGGCAGCGGCGGGCAGCGCGGACTCCCATACCAGTTGAATCCCGATGGGATTCAAGAGTCCGCCGAGGCTGAGCAGCAGTGCTGCCGAAAAATACGGAATGAACGTGAGTTTGCGGTATCGCCGCGGCTCGTCGAGCGAAACTCCGACGTATCGCACGAGCCCGCTACCCACCAGCAGAATCGCGCCATAGTAGGCGGCAATTCCGACGACGACGAGCAGCGTGCGCCACATCCAATGCGGATGCATGGGCACAGTCACGACCGCCCAATCGCCGAAGTTGCTCACCCCTGAAAAAAAGAAGTATCCGGTACCGGTAAAAGCGTTGAAGGCGAAGCTTGTGAGCAGAAAATAGCGGGTTTGCACCGAGAAGTTCTTCGCGGCGCGCAGGATAATCCAGCAAATTAGCGCTGCCGCCAGGTTCACCAGCGTGCCACCGGCGGCGACAAGCCGCGAATCGTACGCGCTGGACCATGCCACAGTCGAGATCACGCCGAATTGTGCGCCGGTGAAGAGGGCAAGCAGAGCATGGCCAACGCCTTCATGCAGAACGTCCGCGAGCGCCGCCGCAATCAGGCTGAGGGCGCAGACGGTGAGTCCGTCGTCCGTTACTGGCGCCGATATTTTTGGGCTGATGTGGCCACACGCCATCCCTCGCAATCCTCACTTGAGCAAACTCTCCGCGTACAGGGCGCCTTCGGGCGTGTCCTCGTGCTTGAAGTACACGAAGACATCGCCGCGGTGCGCGGCCTCCGCCACGCGATTCGATATCTTTTTGCGGGCTGAGGGCGAGTAATTCTCTTTCCGCAGGCGGAGATAGCAAAAATCGGCGGTGGCGACGTCGGGCGTCTCGAGCTTTGTCGCTTTCGGCCTGGCACAATGCCACGTTCGCGCGGCCCAATCGGTCGTACACATCGTCCACAAACCATGAAGGGTGACGAAATTCCATCGCCGCTAGCGTTTGGCGCGGCAGTGTTGCCAGAAATTCCTCGAGCAGCGCAATGTCGCATTTTAGAAATGGCGGCAACTGAAACAACACCGGCCCGAGTTTGTCCGCATCGCGCAGGGGCTCCAGCGACTTCAGGAACTTCGACGTTTGCGCAGCCGCGCCACGCAGGCGCTTGATGTGCGTGATTTCCTGATGCGCCTTCACCGCAAATTTGAAATCCGCCGGAGTAGCCGCGATCCAACCGGCGAGCAACTTGCTTGTGACCTGGCTGCGAAATGTGTAATTCACTTCCACTGAATTCAGCCGCGTCGCGTAATAGCCCAGGAATTTCGCCGACGCAAGTTTCGCAGGATAAAATTTCGGCTTCCAGCTTGTGTAAGCCCATCCCGAAGTGCCCGCGTAGATTTTCTTGGGTGAACTTTTTACGCTCATGGCTTCCCTTCGCGCGATTCCAGTGATTCTCCCCCGAGCGCGGAAGTCTATAACACAACCCTTGAGGATTTGGGATAGTATGCGCGCGTGCTCGCGGGCTTGCGCGTCAAGCGGGCTGGAGGTGCTGAATGTCTCCTTTATTTCTTAACCTCGTTATTCTCGCCATAGGACCTCAGATCAGCTTCCCCCAGGGCGCGGTCGCGACCGAACAGATTGCGTTACGCTGGATGCATTTTGTGGCCGGCATCATCTGGATCGGGCTGCTTTATTTTTTCAATCTGGTGGGCACGCCCACGCTGAAGGGGCTGGAACCCCCGGTGCGCGCGAAGATTTTTCCGTCGCTGATGACGCGCGCGATGTTGTGGTTCAGGTGGTCGGCGCTGATTACGGTGGTCGCGGGGCTGCGTTACTTCTGGATGATTTTATCTGCCGACGCGCACAATGCCGGAGACCCGTCGCTCGCGTGGCGCTGGATGGGATGGTGGCTGCTGGTTTGGCTCGCGGCGTTCGCGCTGATCTATCCGTTCCAGTTGCCGCAGACCGGGATTCTGGACAGCGCGTGGGTGCGCGCGATAGCCATTGCTGCGATTGCCATTGCCGCTTCGTGGATTGTGCTGGTGTTGAATTCGAATCCGCAGTCGTCCAACGGACACCTGGCGATCAGCATTGGCGGAGGGATGGGTCTGCTGATGCTGCTGAATGCGTGGGCAATCATCTGGCGCGCGCAAAAGAGATTGATCGCATGGACGCGTGCGAGCGCGGAACAGGGCACGCCGATGCCACCCGAAGCCGCGTATTTTGCGCGCTGGGCGTTTCTGGCTTCGCGCGCGGGATTCTGGATGTCGTTCCCGATGCTTTTCTTTATGGCCGCCGCGGAACACTATCCCTTCCTTAGCGGGATCACGAACTAACTCATCGAGTATAATCCTCGACAGTACATACCCGCCGTGCGATTTGTTGCGTCTAACTTGGTAGATACGGGAGGGCGCCATGAAGCTAATTGCACGATGGGCCTTGTCACTTCTGCTGCTAGCGATCCTGGTCGCGCAGCCGGCATTCGCCTATAACTCTCCGCTTTCTCCCGAGGCCATCCGCGAGGCCTATTTCCTTGGCAAGGAGGACGGGAACAAGCGGGCGGAGTTCATCAGCAAATATACCCGGCAGTTGCCCACCCCGGAAAAAGGCGTGGATGTTGGGGCGATCCAGTTTGAAACGCCATTTGTCATGATTGCGAACCGGGTGGCGCGGAGCGTGTCGAACTATTTCGCACCGGATGCCGAGCAGGATTATCTCGGAAAGCCAGAAATCTGCCGCGTGCGCGTGTTCATTTACTTTACCTATCTCGATCAGGGCGTCATCTATGGCACTGGTCCTCAAATAGACTTCGCCGTCAAGCTGAGGCAGCGCGACGAAGAGATCGTGAGCCAGTCGCATGCGATGGTGCCGATTTCCTGGGATGGTCCCGGCTCGAACGCTCCGGGAATGGAGCTCGATCTCAATTACGATGCGGACAAAATTGACTCCTCCGTGCCGGCCGATGTGGAAGTCCTCACGCCGGATGGTCAGGATATTCATGCAACGTTCGATCTCGACAGTCTGCGGTAGGCGAATATGAAGCCGATGGCGCGCGCGTTATTTCCGGTTTTTCTGGCGGTCCTGATTGCGCAGCCGGCGCTCGGCTTCGACTATCCATTTTCCTCCGAAACGATCCGCGACGCGTATTTCCTCGCCAAGGCCAATCCCGAAAAGCGTCAGGAATTCTTCGAGCGATACCGGCACAATCTGCCTGCTCCGAAATCGGGCCCCAATGTGGGATTGATCGAAGTCGAGACCCCCTTTGGTTTTCTTGTGGACGCCCTCACGCAAACGCCGATGGACTATCACGCCGCTGATGCGGAAAAAGATTATGCAGGGAAACCGGGTGAGTTTCGCGTGCACGTGGAAATCTACTTCACGGACACGTATCCGAAGCCGACGGATACCGCGGGCACGCTGGGCGAGTTCTGGAACGACTTCCACGTGCACTTGAAACAAAAGTCCGAAATTGACGCTCGCTCCGTCCACGGCGAGCCGATCTATAGCGACGAGACGATCAGTGGGTACGAAGGGGCGCGGATTGATGTGGACTATGACGTGAATAAACTCGACTCCGGGGCGCTCACCACGATCGAAGTGGACACGCCCGACGGGCAAGAGGTCGAGACAACTTTCCCATTGAACGAACTTCGCTAACGCGAGACCACCAGGGCACCCCGTATGTCAGCGATCCGGGCTGCCCTGTCCCTCGATGAAATGGAACGCTTCCTCGACGGCGCGCGCCGAGGCGTGCGAGCCCTTTGCGTCTGTGGTGAATTGCGGGCGACGCCGCGCCGAAAACCTGGCGGGATCAAACGTGCCGCGCTTCGTATGGAATACCCAGACAAATTCGTAGCGGGCCTTGTCCAGCTCCGAAACCGATTGCAGAGCGGTGTCCACCGTGGTCATCGGACTGAAATCGGAGAATCCGTTGCGGTCGGTATGAACCGCCGCGGGCATGGCTGAATTGTAGGTATCGGAATCGTGCGCGAACAGGATCACGTAGTCCACGCGCGAAAGATCGGAAGCGGGGCAAATTCCCGAGTATTGCTTGCGGCGATTTTCGACCAGCCACTTATATTGAGCGGGAGCCAAGCCGTACGCGGAGAAAAATACGTGGCAGGCCGGGTCCGCACTTTCGTTCTCAGGTTTTGCCTCGGGGTAATCTTCCAAATCGGCTGGCTGTGTTGAATGCTCCACGATCATGATGTCGGGTGATGGCGATGCATTCGCGGACGTGTCCATCATTTTGGCATTCACCGGCGGCATAGTTTCCTTTGCCGAGACCACCGTCGCGGATGATGCGGACGGTTGCGGGATGGGAGTGATGACCGTCGCCTTCGCGGATTGTGTCGTCGAAGGCGCAGGCTTCACTGGTGTTTTCTTGGGCGCGGCTGGTTCCACGACCACAGCGGGCGCGCTCGCCTTCTCACGCGGCTGAGCGTGCGGCGAGGTTGCGACTGCGGATGCCGTTTTCACCTTCCCGGCGACCGGAGAATTGGATGCAGCCACGGCTGAATTCGCGGGCGGCGTTGCAGGCTTGGAAGCGACAACGGCCGGCGCTGGGGCCGGCGGAGTTGGCTGCGCCATGGGTGGTGCTGGTGCTACGGCCAGCGGCGCGGCGGCAGGCGGCGCTGTCGTTGACGCAACGGCAGCTGGCGCTACAGCTGGGCGCGCGACGGCGCTCGCCATGGGCCGTGCACCGATCATGACTGGCGGCTTGTCGCTATCATCGGGCGGGAGCGCTGGCAAATCCGGAAACACGGAGTCGGGGACGTAACCTTCCACGCCGCTCGCGGTGCGAATCTTCACGTAGCCCTTCACGCGCGAGAGGATTTCGACCGTGTCGCCGCACTTCAGCCGGGTTTCCACATCGAAGCTGTTGAGCGACTCGTACACCCACACGCGATCCTGGTTCACCGCGCATTTCACGGCGCCAATATCCGACGCTGAAGCAGGCGGGGCCGACGCAAGTGCAAGCCCCATTGCGAAGATGATTAGAAGTGACCGAATCACGGCAATCCTCCCATAAAGCGAGACAGAAAGAAGCCCCCAAATCGGCTGCAAAACTATGCGCTATCGGAGTGGAGGCGAACAACTGGACGAAGGGACAAGATTGGGGCAGGGCAAGAGAAAGCGAATCGTCGGTTTTTCTTCGTACGGGCATCCGCCGCGGCGGAAATCGCTACGAAAACAACTGGAGGAGGTTTGTAGCGCCAGCATCCTGCTGGCGTTCTTGAATTTCGGAGTATGCCGCCAAAATCGCCGGCAAGATGTCGGCGTTACGAACCCTTGCAGGACGGGCGACAGTTTGCCAAGGATGTGCGCCGGGCAGGGCATGCCGTGTCTCTATGACCGTCGGGAAACCGGGGCGATTACGACCGCCACCTCAGCGTAACCGGTCCCGCCACGGGATGGCGCATCGGCTCGCCGGTGCGCTGCGATTCCAGATGCGCCGCTTTCAACTCGAAATACCAGCGCGCCTGGCGGTCGGCGTCGTCCACCAGCATCATGCGGTCTTCATATTTCAGGCCGAGCGCTTGCTTCTTGATCACTTCGGTATCCTGGCGGATGAAGCGCGGCCCCAGCACGTGAATGATGAACGAGACGACCGGGAACCACGGAAGAATATTCCACGCGGCGACGAAATCGAGCCGGCAAAGATCGCGGCGGATGGGGGTGACCGTGGTGCGGCTCGTCAGCCAGTAGCGCCCGGCGCGAATCTGTTCGAAGCGCTGGTTGGGCAGCACGAAATCTATCGTGGTCGTGGCGGGCTCGCCCGTGATGAGCTTCAGGAGTTTGTACGGCGCGCTGTTGGCGGAGGGCGCGTGCGGACTCATGCGGAATCCGTTGGGAATCGGCTCGAACTGTTTGGCTTTGTCGCGGATGCTGCGTCGGCTGCGCCACCACCATGCCGGATGCACGAAGGGTCCGTGCGCGGGGTCCATCAAGCCGATGATGCCGTGGTCCACGCTACACGGCAGATCGGCCCAGAGATGCGCTATCTTGTAGCGCGGACTGAACGTCGGCAACTCGGGCGCGGGTGGAATGGTGGAAGCGCGGGGCTTCAGCCCCGCGGAAAGCCGCTCTGTTTCGTCCGGGGTTTGAACCCCGGAAGCCTCAGCTCTGGCTTGTCCCGCCTCCGCAAACGCCCGGCCCTCGGGATTCGTCATGAACGCC
>CAWFSW010000008.1:0-73115 GCA_963818605.1 uncultured Acidobacteriota bacterium | reverse complement strand
GATGCGCTCGCGGAACCGTTCGAACGCGCCATAGGCGAGCTTGCGCTTCTTCAGATCTTTTTCGTCGATGCCCCCCATATCTCGGCCTTGACCTCATCCACGAGACCATAGCTTTCGAGCTTCGGGTGCTTCTGAGTGTCCAGCGCGTCGCGGAGCCGCTCGCCGTACTTCTGGAGTGATTTCCTTGTAAGCGCTTCGTCGAACGCAGGCGGCTTTACCGTGACTTTCTTCGGATTGACGCGGCTGCCCAGGTCGCGAATCGCCGCGACGATCTTGCGAATTTCCGCATGGCCGAATTCCAGCGCGTCGGCGACGGTGTCCTCGGAAACTTCGAACGCGCCCGATTCGACCATCACGATCGCGTCTGCCGAGCCCGCGATATCGAGGTTCATCTGGCTGGTTTTCTGTTCCGCAATCGTTGGGTTCACGACGAGCTTGCCCTCGAGCATTCCTATGCGAACGCAGGCGATTGGGTTGTTGAACGGAATCTTGGAAATATAGAGCGCCGCTGAAGCCGCAGTGACCGCGACGACATCGGGGTCATTATCGCTGTCCGCGGAGAGCACCATCGCGATGATCTGCGTCTCGGTGGCCCAGCCTTCGGGAAAGAGCGGCCGCAGCGGCCGGTCCGTCAGGCCGCGAAGTCAGAATTTCGCGTTCGGAGGGCGCCCTTCACGCTTGAAAAATCCGCCCGGAATTTTTCCGGCGGCGTAGGTGTATTCACGGTAATCCACCGTGAGAGGAAGAAAATCTTTTTCTGTCGCCTTGTTATCCATGCAGGCGGTGGCCAGCACAACCGAATCGCCATATCGCGCCACAATTGCGCCATGGGCCTGACGGGCCATCTTGCCCGTTTCGAGCGTCAGCTTGCGTCCGCCAAGATCCAAACTCACTTGTTCAAACATCCAGCACATCCTTCTGTCCCGGCTCACCGGGTACGGTTGTCAGATACGAGAAAAGTCTCTCGGGAAATGTCTTGAAGAGGAGAAAAGCGAAGAAAACGGGGCGAAGGCTAGATTGGCCGGCAAATGACCTCGCGCACCGCGCCGCTTGCGCCCATCATGCGGGCCGACAGTTCAAGTTTGTGCGGTGGAGGAACATGCGGCCGGAGGGGCCGCTCGGGATTTCCGCGCTACTTGCGCAAGCTAAGTCGTGCCACAATCTCGCGATACCGATCTGGGTCTCGCCGATTCAGATAGTCCAACAGCCGGCGACGCTTGTTGACCATCATGATCAACCCGCGGCGCGAAGCGTGATCTTTTGCGTGGATCTGGAGGTGCGTCGTGAGGTAGTTGATTCGCTCGCTCAACAGCGCGATCTGCACTTCGGGCGATCCGGTGTCTTTCGTGTGCACTCGTACTGCTCGATCACACCGGCTTTGGCTTCCATCAACTGATCCTCCCTCTGAAACGTCGTGCCCCTGCTCTATGTTCTTCGCCTCTTCAACTCGAAAATGCTAGCACAGAGCTTGGCCAGTACAAAGGGAATTTAGAAGGCCGGGCCGGGGCTTCCGGCTCACGCCATGCGACAGGCCTTCGGCGGCTCACGAACGCCGGCCGAGCTACTTCCCGCGCACCAGGGAGAGAAACTCGTCACGCGTTTGTTTGTTCTCGCGGAAGACGCCAAGCATCGCGCTGGTCACCGCCGCGGAGTTCTGCTTTTCCACGCCGCGCATCACCATGCACATGTGCCGCGCTTCGATGATCACGCCGACGCCTTGCGGATTGAGCTTGTCCTCGATTGTCTGCGCGATCTGGCTCGTCAGCCGCTCCTGAATCTGCAATCGCCGGGCGTACATGTTCACCAGGCGCGCGATTTTGCTCAGTCCGACTACTTTCTTGTTCGGGATGTACGCGACGTGGCACCTGCCGAAAAATGGAAGCAGGTGATGCTCGCAGAGGCTATAGACCTCGATGTCCTTTACCACCACCATCTCGTCGTAGCACACGCTGAACATCGCCCCGTTCAGCAATTTCTCCGGGTCCTGAGCGTAACCGCTGGTCAGGAACCGCATCGCCTTCTCAAAGCGCTCGGGAGTTCGCTTCAGTCCCTCGCGATTGGGATCCTCTCCCAAATGCACCAGCATCTGGCGAACCAGGTCAGCGATGGCGGCCGAACCCGCGGTTTCTGGAACTGCGATGTCCGTTGTTTCGCTCATGGTTGTCTTGTTCCTCATGGCGCCCTTTGCTCCCGTTCGCCATTTTCCCCGTCGAATTCAAAGCTGTTCTTGCTCGTTTCCTCAAGCCGCATGCGCTCCAGCCGCGCTGCCGGAAATGTTTTCAGCCGCCGATAGATTTCCCGGCACATATTTTCAGCTGTCGGCACGTCCTTGCTGAATTCAGGCACTTCCTCGTTCAGATATTTGTGGTCAAACGCCTCGACCACCTCGCGTTCGACAAACGGATCGAGATCGCCGAGATTCGCCACCATGCCTGTCGCCGGATCGACGGTCCCCGTGATCGTCACCTCGAGAACAGTAGTTGTGCCCGTGGCCGTAAGGATTGCTGCACTTCCCGTAGATGCGCTGATTTTCAGCCTCGCTGAAACTCGGCCGATGCAGGCGATGCGAAGCCGCAAAGCGATACCGCCGAGTCAGCGAAAGTTTCAGCGCCGTGCTCATCGCGCGCGATCCCGTTTGATTCCGCCGTGCAGTCCGCAAAAAGATCAGGAGATTCATAGAGCCGCACTCGATCGAGCTTCCCCTTCGCGATTTTCGGCTCCAGCAGTCGCCAGATCACCGCTGCGATGTTTTCGCAGGTGGGAATCTGCCCCGCCAATTCCGGCACCTCGAAGTTCAGATGGCGATGGTCCATGCGCTCGGCCACTTCGCGCTGCAGAATTTCCTTGAGCTCCTTAAGATCGAGCACCATTCCCGTCGCCGGATCGGGCTCACCCGCGACCGTCACTTCCAGCACGTAATTGTGCCCGTGCCCATGCGGATTGTTGCACTTGCCGAAGACGCGGCGATTTTCCTCCGCTGAGAAATTCGGATTGTGGTAAAAATGCGCCGCGGAAAACTCGATTTTGCGCGTCACTCGAATCATGGCGTTTTCGCCGCGTATTCCCTGCCCTTCCAAACGACCTTACCTCTCGTGCTTTTCCACCACGATCCGATCAGCGCCGCGCTATAAAGCGCAGAACCCACCACGTAATATTGGATGTAAGACGTCCGGATAGAGATTCCGGTACAGCGCCGCCGCATAGGCCAGATGCCTGCGCCAGCAGCACGCCGATAAACACGCCCGCAGCCGCCGCCAATAACGAAGTCCTCACGCCTGCAAAGTGCAGCAGCGCGACGATCAACAGTCCCGCCTCTGAAATGGGAAGCGTGTCCATGAGTTCGAAAAACATCGACCTGGCGTTCCCGCCCATCAGCGGGTAGAGGTTCTTCGTCCAGCCCTGCCACATTGCCTCGAACGACCGATACATCCGCGTGCGCACCACGCCCATCGGCGCCGTGAAATAAATCCCGTAACCGTTCTGCTTCACGCAGTCGCGCCAGCGCCACGTCCTCCAATATTTCGCGCGCGACAGCCGCGTGCCCTCCTACCGCGTCATACGCATCCCGCAGCACCAGCAGAAACTGCCCGTTTGCCGCCGCATCGGGCCGCTTCGGATCGTTCACGCGCGCAAAAGAAAACTTCGCCGCCAGCCTGCAATAGACGAACGGAATCAGCGCCCGCTCCCACCATGTCTCCATTTCCTGTTCGGGTGAATAGGAGACGAGCACCGCGTCGTGATCTACCGCGTCGCCGAGCGCCCGGCGTGTCGCACCGGGATAGTGATACGTGTCCGCGTCCGTGAACAGCAGCCAGTCGCCCTGCGCGGCGGCCGCGCCAATCGAAACCGCGTGATTCTTTCCGACCCAGCCGGCCGGCAGTCGGGCCCGCGTCAATCACCCTCAGCTTCGGAATTCGCGTCTGCCAGCTCCGCAAGAATCGCGCCGGTGCGGTCGGTGGATTGATCGTTGACGACAATCACCTCTCCGACTTCAAGCTGGATCGCCACCGATTCGACCGCGCGGGCGATCGAGGCTTCTTCGTTTCT
The DNA here is from genome assembly GCA_963818605.1 of uncultured Acidobacteriota bacterium. Taxonomy (GTDB): domain Bacteria; phylum Acidobacteriota; class Terriglobia; order Acidiferrales; family UBA7541; genus Palsa-295. Next base: position 69,068 of record CAWFSW010000008.1, on the reverse strand, counting down.
GGCGGGAATGATGGCGGAAACCAAGGTTTTTGCAATCCCATCCACGGGGGCTGCTAAACTGTTCGTTATCTCGCTGGCGATGCTTCTATTATAGGGCGCTTGGATGGCGGATTGAAACGGAAACTGAAAACTGGGCTCGTTTTAGCTTTCATCGCGGGACTTCTCGTGCTGTTTGCGCGTCCGGACTACCGGCAGGGCGAACCGAGCCTGCGCGGAAGCACCGCCAAAGGATTTTCCGCTCACTCTGAATGGCAAGCCGGCGCATCTGTCTGACTTGCGCGGCAAAGTCGTCCTGCTGAACTTCTGGGCTTCGTGGTGCCAGCCGTGTATTGACGAAGCCCCGTCACTCAACATGCTGCAGCAGCGCATCGCGCCACTCGGCGGGACCGTCCTGGGAGTTAACATCGGCATAGACGACGAGGAATCGGCGTACGAGAAGTTTCTGACGACCTACAACATTGACTTCCCCACCTACCGCGACGCCACCAAACTGCTCGCGGCTTCTTACGGCACCACCGCGTATCCTGAAACCTACGTCATTGACCGCAAAGGGCGCCTCGACCGCAAGATCGTCGGACCGCAGGATTGGACCAGCCCCGAAATGATGACCTACCTCGATTCCCTTCTAAACGAACGCTGATCGCTGACGGTAGCCGCGCTGCTTGCCGCGCCCATCTGCGTTCCGCCCGAGGAAGCGGTCATTCGTACCGCAGCGCGTCCACCGGATCGAGCTTGGCAGCCCGCATCGCAGGCACGAATCCACTGAGAATCCCAACTACCACCAGCACCACCACCGACACCAGTAGAATTTCCCACGAGATCTGCATGTGTATATCGACCCGCCCCGACGTATCCTCGTATGCCGGTCCCAGAAACGGCAGCGTGCCAATCGCTGCGCCGATGCCCACTGAAAGCAACACTCCGATCGCTCCGCCTGCCAGTGTGATTGCCAATGCCTCGGTCAAAAACTGCACGCGAATGTGGCGGCGTCGCGCCCCCAACGCGCGTCGCAGGCCGATCTCGCGTATGCGTTCATTCACTGTAACGAGCATGATGTTCATCACTCCCACTCCGCCGATCCCCAGCGTCAGCAGCCCGACGAACAGCAGCAGAAATTCAAGCCCGTAGGAAATCCCCATGATGATCGGCCGGAACTCCGCCATGCTGTCAAACAGGATGGCGCGCTTGTCCGTCGGCGAAAAATGCTGCCTTTGCGCGAGGATTGAAAGCACCTGTGCCTTTGTTTGCGCGTCGAATTGCCCCGATACCGGCTCGACCACCAGCACGCTCGCGGACTTTGTGTTCCACAGATCGCCAGCGGTCGAATACGGAATCCACGCCGACCGGTCATCGTCGGTGAAATAGCTGCTCTGCTCGAACTTGCGGTCCATCACGCCGACCACGGTAAACCGCTCGCCTTGAATCGTGACCGGCTCGCCCACCGCCGGCAAGCCCGCAAACAGTTTCTTCTTCAGCAGCGCCCCCAAAAACACCACGCGCCGCCGGTTTACGACATCGTCCGCGTCGAGCCACCGTCCCTCGAGCGGTACCTCATTCCGCATTTCGCCGTACTGCTCGCACACACCGCGAACCGCCGTGCTCGTCGAGCGCTCCTCGTGCGCGAGATTCGTGAATTTCACGGATTCGGGACATACCTGCTTCACCAGCGTCGCCGTGGCGCGCAGTTCATCCAGGTCCGGCTGCTCGAATTTCACTTTCTGCCCCGCGCGCTCCCCGCCCGCCTGCTCGCCCGTCGTTCCCGGCCAGCAGATGATCACGTCGTGCCCGAATGAATCGAACGTGTACATCAGCACGCGCCGGAATCCCGAGCCGTACGCCAGCAGCATCGTCACCGCGACGATGCCCCACACGATGCCCGTCATCGTCAGGCAGCTACGGACCGGCTGCCGACGCAGCGAACTCCACGCCTGCCGTACGATTTCCTCGAACATCGCGCGCTAGCCTCCCGCCTCGTACCGTAGCGCCTCAATCGGATCCACAGCCGCCGCACGGCTCGCCGGATACAGAGCGGACGCCACCGCAATCGCCGACAGCAACACCAGCGCCAGCACGCCCGACTGCCACGTCGGCAGCAGCCCGGCAAACACCTGCGGCATCGGCAGCAAATCCACCAGCGCGCAGAATCCGTACGCGATTCCCATGCCGATTCCACCGCTCAGAAACGCGATGATCATTGTTTCAGCAAAAAACTGGCTCAGGATCGACTGCCGCGTCGCGCCGAGCGCTTTGCGCACGCCGATTTCGCGCGTCCGTTCGCGCACCGCCACCAGCATCACGTTCATCACTCCCAGCCCGCCCAGAAACAACGTCACGATTCCCACCGCGCCGGTGAAATATTCGATTCCGTCCATGATCAGCGCGTTCGCTTGCGCGTTCTTGATCGTGTCCCACACGAAAATCGCGTCTTCATCCTTCGGATCGAACGAGTGCATCACCCCGAGTGCAGCCAGGGCTTCGCGCTTGCAATCCTTGTGCAGCGCCAGCGATTTCGGCACTACCAGGAGATGATCGACCGTGTGCGGCGGAGCGGGCGGCTGATTCGGGAAATCGCGCACCACGGCGCTATAGGGAACGAAAATCTTTCGAATGTCCGGGCCGTCGTACGACGAATTCTGGTCCTTCGGTTTCATCACGCCGATCACGGTGTACGGAATGTCGCTTAGCCACACCGTTTCCCCGAGCGCCTCCCGGCTGCCGAAGAGCTGCTTTTTCGTATCGCTGCCGAGAAATGCCACGCGGTTGACGTTCGCCACGTCCGCATCGTCGTAGAATCTGCCCTCTCCCACGTCGAGGCTGCGCACTTCGGCAAAGGGCGGCAGCGATCCCGAAACTTCCAGGGTGCCGCTGTTGTAACGGCTCCGCAGCTGCACCTGATTGGCGATTTCGGGCAGCGCGAAGCGGCACGCCGGCGACTGGTCGTCGATCGCCTGATAGTCGTCTTCGCCGATGTGGACGTCGCGCCCGGCGCGCATCCCGCCTGCTTGAAGCGTGGTGCGCCCGGCAAAGAAAATCATGATGTCTTTGCCGAAGCTTTCCGAATTGCGTTTCAAACCCACGCGCAAGCCTTCCGTGGCCGCAACCATCAGCGTGATTGAAATAATTCCCCACGTGATTCCGAACATGGTGAGAAATGTGCGCAGCTTGTGTGCCCAGAGGGTACGAATCGTGTCTTTGAAAAGATCGCTAAGATTCATGGTCGCCGCTGTTGATTCCCGCTGTACTAACGCCCACCGATCAAGTGCACGCGATGCGAACGGTTTTGTAGGGGCACGGCATGCCGTGCCCGGCAAACATACTTGGCTGCGTGCCGCCCATCTAAATCCGCTTGGTACAGACGGTTCGTAGGGGCGCAGCATGCTGCGCCCGGCAAACTTACTTGGCGCCGCGCCGCCCATCTATCGGCACCGCCAGCTTGCCACCCTATTCTGGTGGCACTATTGCAAGATCACTTTCTGCCCCTCGTTCAAGCCGGAGAGCACTTCGGCCTTTACCCCGTTCGTGATGCCGAGCTTCACCGCGAGTTTCTTGCGGCCATCCGGCCCCTTCGGGTCGGCGACTTCCACGGTTGCGTTCTTATCTTTGTCGAAAATCACCGCGCCTTCCGGAATCAGCAGAACGCTCTTTTTTTCTTCGAGAATAATCTCGGCATTCGCGCTCATGTTGGCTCGGAGTTCGCCGCCCGGATTCTGGATGGAAACGCGCACCTCGAATGTAGTCACGTTGTCTTTTTCTTGGCCTAGCGGCGCGATCTTCGTCACTCTTCCTTCGAATTTCTTGTCTTTGAACGACTCGACCACGATTCGCGCGCTCTGCCCCAGATAAACTTTGCCGACGTCGGCCTCGTCCACCTTGCCCAGCACGTACACTTCGCTCGTATCGCCCAGCGTCATCACCAGCGTAGCCTGCGAGCCGAGAACCAGAATCGAGCTGACCGCATCTCCCACTTCCACATCCTTCGATAGCACCACCCCGTTCATCGGGCTGGTGATCGTCGAATACCGGAGATTTTCCTCGGCGTTGTCGAGCGCCGCCTTGGCCTGCGCTACCTGCGCCTTGCTCATTTGCGTGGACCGCACCGCGGACGATTGCCGGTTCAGCCCGAGCTGATAGTTTTTTTCCGCGTCCTGCATCACATTCAATGCGATCAATCCCTGCTTGAAGAGATCGTGCGCCCGATCCACGTCGTTTTTCAGGAACGGCACGTCCGGACCTTCCGCATCCACCAGGTTTTTCTGGTAGGACGCTTCGGCCGCTTCCAGATTCGCCCGGGACTCAGCCACGCTGGCCTGCAGTTGTTCCTTGTCCAGCTCGGCGAGCACCTGACCGGTCTTCACCTTGTCTCCGGCGTCCAGGTAGATTTTCTCGACGATTCCGCTGGCTTTGGATTTCACTTCCACTTTCGTGAGTGGCTCGATCTTGCCGGTGGCGACTACGGACCGCGCGATGTCTCCCCGCTCCACGCCGGCCAGCTTGTCGGGTTCAATCGTATGCGTCGGGCGCAATGCCGCTGTGGCAATCACCACCACCGCGACCAGCGCCATGGTCACGCTCCCCAGCACGATCCAGCGCTTGCGCTTCTTCCTGCCGTTCTTGCCGTTGCCGCCATTCGATTCCACGGACGCCCCCATCTACCACCGTTCGACGTTCCAAGCATAGATACGTAAGCCCCGCCGGAAATGTTCCGCACGGAGATTTCCATGGTTCGCCTTCCAAGCGACGGCGCTTGAGGCGAGCCCCTTTTCTTGCATTTGTAGGGGCATGGCATGCCATGCCCGGCAAAAGTGCTTGGCATCGCCCCGCCATCTGCCACCGGTCTCAAATGTTCTCCCGCCTTTCTCTGCGACCCCTGCGTCTCCCTGCCCTGACGGAGGAATGGTGCGGTGAGTCTTGCAGTCTTCTCTGTGTTCTCTGTGTTCTCTGTGCCGTCTCCGTGGCCTCTGTGGTAAGCCTTTTCGGTTTTCCGCCTCCCGTCACGTTGATTGGTCGATCCTTTGACACTCAGGCGATAATGGACGTTCATGGAACGCGACCCAGTCTGCGGGATGACGGTTGACCCAGCTCGTGCCGCAGCCACGACCGAGCACGCCGGAACGACCTACTATTTCTGCTCCGCTGGCTGCGCCGCCAAATTCCGTGCGGAGCCAGAGAAATATCTCGCTGCACCGCAAGCAACTCTGCCCCCTGGGCGGGCTGATCTCGTTAAGTTCGACGAATTTAAACTCGCTCCAGCCGCTGCGGCAAATTCCGCCGAATACACCTGCCCGATGCACCCGGAAATTGTCCGCTCGAAACCCGGCTCGTGTCCGATCTGCGGCATGGCGCTCGAGCCGCGCACGGCAGCAGCGGAAGAGGAAGAAAATCCTGAGCTTGTCTCGATGACCAGGCGATTTTGGACGAGCGTGGCTCTGGCGATTCCCGTCCTCGCGCTCGGCATGTCGGACATGATTCCCGGCCAGCCCGTGCAGCGGGCTTTGTCCATGCATGTGATCGGATGGATTCAGCTCGCGCTCACGACTCCCGTAGTCCTCTGGGCCGGTTGGCCGTTCTTCGAACGCGGATGGGCGTCGCTCGTCAATCGCAGCTTGAACATGTTTACTCTGATCGCCCTCGGCACAGGCACGGCCTACATCTACAGCACGATCGCGGTTCTCTGGCCCAGCCTCTTCCCTGCCTCGTTCCGCATGGCGGATGGCGAAGTCCCGGTATATTTCGAAGCAGCTGCGATGATCACGGCGCTGGTCCTTCTCGGGCAGGTGCTAGAGCTTCGCGCGCGTAGTCGAACGTCCGCTGCAATCCGCTCGCTCCTGAAATCGTCGCCGAAGACCGCGCGCTTGGTTCGCGCCGACGGCACTGAAATTGACGTGCCCGTGGAGCACATCGCGCCGGGAGATGTTCTTCGTGTGCGGCCCGGCGAAAAAGTGCCAGTGGATGGCTCGGTAACCGACGGATCGAGTTCCGTGGACGAGTCGCTTGTCACTGGCGAGCCGATACCCGTGGAGAAAATCGCCGGGGCTCGCGTGACCGGCGGAACCGTCAATGGCACCGGAACTTTCCTGATGCGCGCCGAGCGCGTGGGCAGCGAAACCCTGCTCGCGCAAATCGTGCGCATGGTTGGTCAAGCGCAGCGCAGCCGCGCGCCGGTGCAGCGACTCGCCGACCGCGTCTCCTCCTACTTCGTTCCGACCGTCGTGCTGGTAGCTGCGCTCACTTTCGCCGTTTGGTCTGTTTTCGGACCTGCGCCGAAAATGGCGCACGCTCTCCTCAACGCCGTCGCCGTCCTCATCATCGCCTGCCCCTGCGCCCTTGGGCTCGCCACTCCCATGGCGATTATGGTCGGCACGGGACGCGGCGCGCTTGCGGGTGTCCTGATCAAGAATGCGGAGGCGCTCGAGATTCTTGAGAGGGTGGACACGCTGGTCGTGGATAAGACGGGCACGCTGACCGAAGGTCACCCGCGTGTCACCACGATTGTCGCGGCGCTCGGCCACAATGAAGCACAGGTGCTTCGCCTCGCCGCGACACTGGAACGCGCCAGCGAGCATCCACTCGCGGCAGCAATCCTTGCAGGGGCGAAGGAACGCGCCGTTGCGCCAGCAGATATCGCCGACTTCCATTCGCTCACGGGCAAAGGCGTCACGGGAACAACGGCTGGACAAAAGGTGGCGCTTGGAAATCGCGCGCTGTTTGCCGAGATCGGCGTCTCAGTGGAAAATCTCAACGAACGCGCGAAATCCTTGGAAGCCAAAGGGCAAACCGTGATGTTCGTTGCTGCGGATGGAACACTTGCGGGAATCATCGGCGTCGCCGATCCCCTGAAAGCAACCGCTCCGGAAGCGATTGAGCGCCTGCACCGCGAAAAAGTCCGCATCGTGATGCTGACTGGAGACAGCCGAGCGACCGCCGGATCCGTCGCTCGCACGCTGGGCATAGACGAAGTAATCGCGGGCGTGCTGCCCGATCAAAAAGGCGCAATCGTCAAGCGGCTGCAGACCGAAGGCCATGTTGTCGCCATGGCGGGTGACGGCGTGAACGACGCCCCTGCGCTTGCCCAAGCCGATGTCGGCATCGCCATGGGAACGGGAACCGACGTCGCCATCGAGAGCGCGGGCATTACGCTGCTCGCAGGCGACTTGCGTGGCATCGCGCGGGCTCGCGCGCTCAGCCGCGCCACCATGCGCAACGTCCGCCAGAATCTCGTGTTTGCATTCCTCTATAATTCCATCGGAATTCCGATTGCCGCCGGCGTGCTCTACCCGATTTTCGGGTGGCTGCTCAGTCCAATTCTCGCCAGCGCCGCGATGACCTTCAGCTCCGTTTCCGTGATCGGCAATGCCCTGCGCCTCCGCAGCCTCAAGCTCTGAAAGTCCACAGCTCCGGGTGTGAATCCCGCTGGATGCCGATGCTATAATGCGGGCATGACATTCATGACCGTGACGTACGAATTGCAGAATCCGCTCAAGGCTGACCAGTTCCGGGCGCTCGGCCAGTTCGCGAATACCTACGGGCTGCAGAAGTTTCGCTTCGACGAAAAGACCAATCACTTGCACTTCGATTACGACGCTTCACGTCTGCGCGAGACGGTAGTCGAGCATGTGCTGCGCGAAGCGAAGATCCCGGTGCTTCGGCGGGTCGCGCAAGCCTGACTTCGGCGTTCACACCGCAAGTAGATACGAGAGGAGCTTCCCGTTGCCGTTGTACGAATACAAGTGCGTGAAGTGCGGCCATCGCTTCGAGAAGATCGAAAGCGTTTCGGCGTCGGAAACGAAAAAATGCCCGAAATGCGGCGCTCGCGCGCCTCGTATGGCGTCGGCGCCGGCGATTCAGTTCAAGGGTTCGGGATGGTACGTCACCGATTACGGAGGGAAAAAGTCCGCGCCGGCTTCGGGCGAGAGTTCCGGCGATTCCGCAGCGGCGAAAACATCGGAAAAGTCAGCGGACACATCTTCGGATAAATCCTCGGACAAATCCACCGAATCGAAATCCGAATCCAAGACCGAGTCGAAGCCCGCGGCCTCCGACAGTTCCAGCAAGGGCTCTTCGAATCGCAAAAAGAAGTGAACGCTAGAGCTTGAGTCCCTTCAGATACGCACGGAAATCCTTTCCGAGTTTCGGATCTTTCAGTCCAAAATTGACGGTGGCCTGGAGAAATCCTTGTTTGTCTCCCGCGTCGTGGACTTTTCCGTCGTAGACGCACGCGAGCATTTTATCGTCCTCAGCCAATCTGCAAAGACCATCGGTCAGTTGAATTTCGCCGCCCGTGCCGGGCTTCGTCTTCGCAAGGTAATCGAAGATTTCCGGCGGCAGGACGTAGCGTCCGGTGACTCCAAGGTTTGAAGGAGCCTTTTCGGCGCTCGGCTTTTCCACCAAATTCTTGACGCGCAGAACTTTCTCGCCCCAGCGCGATTCTTTTTCCGGCTGCGCGTCCACAATTCCATAAAGATGCACGCGTTCGCGCGGCACGCGCTCCACGTGAATTGCTCCCGAGCCTGTCGCCTCGTAGATCTCCACAAGCTCGCGCGTCGCGGGGACAGCGCCTTCCATAATCACGTCGCCGAGGAGAACGGCGAACGGCTCGTCGCCGACAAGCTCCGCCGCGCAGAGCACCGCGTGGCCAAGACCCAGCGCTTCGCTCTGGCGCGTATAGCTGAATTGGACTCCGGCACAGATATCGTGGACCAACTGAGCGAGATCGGCTTTTCCCCGCTGCTCGAGAAAACTTTCCAACTCCGGCGAAAAATCGAAGTGATCCTCGATCGCGCTCTTGTGGCGGCCGGTGACGAAGATCACATGCTCGATACCGGATGCGATGCACTCCTCGACCGCGTACTGGATCAGCGGCTTGTCCACAACGGTCAGCATTTCCTTAGGGATGGCCTTCGTCGCCGGCAGGAATCGCGTCCCAAGTCCTGCCACGGGCAGGACGGCCTTGCGTACTTTCTTGGCTTTCGAGGTCATATTTTATTTTGGGAAGGCCGGCCCGGATCGGCGCGCCTTCCTGCCTATGCTAACATAGCGTTTTTGAGTCACTCCGAAGATTGAGGCATGGTTGTGATCGCAGACGAATACACGATTCTCGGTATTGAATCCTCGTGCGACGAGACAGCCGCGGCGATCGTCGCCGGCGGCCGGCGAATTCTTTCGAGCGTAGTCGCGTCGCAGACCGAGATTCATCGCAAATACGGCGGCGTGGTGCCGGAGCTTGCGTCGCGCGAGCACCTTCGGCAAATCGTGCCGGTGGTGCGGGAAGCGGTCGAGCAAGCGCACCTGTCGCTGAAAGATGTGGACGCCGTGGCCGTCACGCACGGGCCAGGGTTGGTCGGCGCGCTGCTCGTCGGCGTGACCTACGGCAAGGTGCTGGCGCAGGCGCTCGGGAAGCCGCTGATCGGAGTGAATCATCTGGAAGGGCACGTCCACGCCGTGTTTCTCGAAGCGCATGCCGCCGGGCGCGAGCCGAAGCTGCCTGCGGTTTGCCTGATTGTTTCCGGCGGACACACGATTCTTTACCACGTGAAGCAAGAGCGCGCGAATGGCGGCGAGCAGTTTTCCTATGCGCGAATTGGCGGCACGCGCGATGATGCCGCCGGCGAGGCCTACGACAAGGTCGCACGGATGCTCGGGCTGGGCTATCCCGGCGGTCCGATCATTGACCGCCTTGCGGCGCACGGAAACGCGCAAGCGATCCGCTTCAACGAGCCGAAGATGAGCGGAAACGTGTTCGATTTCAGCTTTAGCGGAATCAAGACTGCGGTGCTGTACCACCTGCGCCGCAACCCGCAGCTCGAGCCCGAAATCGAGGCGCGAAGGCAGGCGCTTGCGCGTGGCGACCGAAGCGCCGACGCACTCCGCGCGCTTTCGAGCGCGGAGACTCTCGATCTGATCGCAAGTTTCCAGCGTGCTGTGGTGGATAACCTGCTCTCGCGCACGCTCGCAGCGGCTGAAAAGCACGCCGCACGCACCATTCTGGTTTCGGGAGGCGTGGCGGCCAATAGCGAGCTTCGCCGTTCGTTTGAGGCGGAAGGCGTGCGCCGTGGAATCGAAGTCTATTTCCCGAGCCGCGCGCTTTCGACGGACAACGCCGCGATGATCGCAGCGGCGGGATACGCGCGTTTCGTGGCCGGCGAACGCGCCGATTACACGCTGAACGCCGAAGCAAATCTGCCCCTCGCGTAGCGTTTTCCGCGATCCGCGCACCCCTCGTTTTTGTGTCGAGTAATTGTGTACCCTTTTCTTTGTTTTCAGTAAGTTACGGACAAATTTACTCGACACGTGTGTCGAGTAATTGCGACGTGATTCGCGGCACCGCCGACGGCTGGAGCGGCCGTGTTCGACGTCGGACGGTACCCCGCATATTCTGGTCATCGGCGCACCGCGGGTGAGGAGATGCCGAGGTCGGCTGAAGTGCCCGCCAAGAGAGATACCTCGGCTCCTCCGCCGTGGGCGGACTCGCGATGCCGATGGTTCGGCTGTGCTCACCACAACTGCTGGTTGCATCGTCACATTCCTTTCATTCCAAAATCACGCTAACATGCCGAGCGAAAAGCAAGCGGAACTGCGCCTGTGGACTTTTTGGGTAGGAGCGAGGGCGAGGGATGAGATGAGCGAACGCGCGAACATGAACGGGAAGATATGCGTCGTGACGGGAGCGAATAGCGGGATCGGGAAAGAGACTGCGCTGGGCCTCGCGCAAATGGGCGCGCACGTCGTGATGGTTTCCCGAAACGTCGAAAAAGGTAAAGCGGCGCTCGAGGACGTTCGCCGCGAATCGGGAAGCTCGCAAGTTGACCTGCTGATTGCGGACATGTCGAGCCAGGCGTCCGTGCGCGAGCTTGCAAAACAGATTCACGAGAAGTATGCGCGGCTCGACGTGCTGATCAACAATGCGGGCGGGGGCGCCGGAGCGGGACAACTTTCGGCCGACGGCATCGAATTAACGCTGGCGACAAATCACCTTGGTGCGGCGCTGCTGACTTTTCTGGTGCTCGATCTGCTGAAAGCCGGCGCGCCCTCGCGGATCATCAATGTTTCGTCCGAGGCGCATGGAAGCGCGAAACAGCTTGAGATAAGCCGCGTGCAGACTGCGGAGCCAGGGATCATGGGCGGGTTGGCGATGTATGGCCGGTCGAAACTGATGATGAACGCGTTTACGTTCGCGCTGGCGCAAAGGCTGGAGGGAACGGGCGTAACGTGCAACTGCCTGCATCCGGGGGTGGTGGCCACGAATATCTTCAACGGTTCGCGCGGCGCTTTCAAAGTGATTGTGGCGCTGATGAGACCCTTCATGCTCGATTCGAAGCGGGGCGCCGAGTGCACACTCTACGCGGCGACTTCCCCGGACGTCGCTCAGGTGGCCGGAAAATACTTCGTCAAATCGAAGGAAAAGCCAAATCCAGCCCGCTCTCGCGGGATCCAAAAGTGTCACGCCGAAATCTGGCAATGGACCGAGAAAATGATCGGCCAGCGCCTAAGGTAGCCGTTGCCTATTACCTCACCGACAACTCAGCTAGAAGTTTTGAACCAAAATCGTCAAATGCGCTGTCGGCCATGGCACCGTATGCCTGAACAGGCGAAAATCCCGCATCGCTTCCGCCAGCTTGCTCGTAGCTCACGTTGAACTGTTCCGCTGGGTTTGACGTTAGCGAGAACTTGAATTTCGAGGCGTTGGCGTCTGGCACACTAATATCGAAGTTCCACACAAACGAAATTCCAGTGTACCAGTCGCGGCGTGCTTCAGCGAGGAGTCGTTGCTTCTCCGGATAGTAGAGATCCCCGCTTGCGGTGATGACATACGTGATGTTGAACACTGGATCTCTAGGGCCTGCCTCTCCATGGACGAATTGTAGGATGTCTCCGGGGATGACGTTTCCGAAGCTGGACGATATTCGCTGTAGAATCCGCTCCTGTCGCGCCTGGTTCATCGAAGGACTGAAAGACGGAAGTACGGGGACGATCTTAGAGACTCCGTAGTGCGCCTCGATGCGCTGATCGATGTCATCGGGGATTTCGTTGTCGTCGGTGAAAAGAACGACTACCTTGTATCGACCTGTGCGTTTTGCGTATCCGAGAATCTTGATTATTGCCTCGATACCAGCCGACGTGGCCTGGCCTCCCGACTCCCGGTAACTCACAGCAGCTTGGTCGTAAAGTGCGGAGATTGCCTCCGTAGCATCTGAAACGTGCGCACCATTCGGCCTGGATGCCGTATACAGGCGATACGCCGTCGCGGTAGCGGTCGTCTTGGCGGTTCCCCATCGGAGTTCATCGTCACAGTGATCGTTAAAGGGTGAAATTGCCAAGTAAAAGACAAGCGCAGCAACAACTGCCGCGGACGCAGCGGGGCCGAGGTGACTCCAGAGGGTCCTGCGTCGTGAATTTAAGCTAGGAGAAGCTCGCGGAAACGATTTCTCCCGTTGCCGCCATTCAAACAGAAGATCGAGCCCCCGCAACCTGTCGAAGTCCTCGCGTTCGAACAGTTCTGCAATGAAACTTGGAAACCTGTTCAGGGCCGACACCAGTTGATTCGCGGCTGGCATAGCCTCGACCTTCAGTTTGAGCGGGCCTTCGGCACCCCGAAACGAGAAAATCGAGCCTCCGTAATTGCCCTGCAAGTCTTTCTTGTGGCTTACGCGCCAGGCGTCGGGACTCAGCAGGCTCACGACATCGATCCGACCAAATCGAATTCGGAGAAAGTAGAGCGGATTTATGAGCGCGTGAGCCCTGAAATCCGCACCGAAAAACCTCAGCAAGTATCGCAGTGCGGACAATCCAGCAACGAAGCACCCGACCGTAACCGCCAGGTAGATGAGTACCTCTTCTTGTTGCCACTTGTAAGCGTTGGCTTGGGCTACCACAATGAAGATTCCAAAAACGCTTCCTATGAGGGTAGCCATGGCCCAGCCCGACTTCGATTCACTGATGACGAAGGTTTCGGGCGGAGGATTCTTAACGGCCTCCAGCAGGCGGGCACGGCAAGAATCAGGAAGATCGCTAACCAATACCACATAGCTGTCAGAAGCGGCAGCCTTCAGGGCGTGGCCACAGCCGATGCAGAAGTTCGATCCATCGATGTTATTGAGGCCGCAATTTGCGCAAACCATCGCGGAGACGGTGCCTCCGGATCTTTCGAAGAGATCGTCAGCGCCGCGCAGTATATCCCATACAGTTCCTTAACATGCTGATTAAATATCGGAGCATCTCGCAAGAAGGCAGAAGAGAGTGCCTGTCCGACCGAATCAATGAATAGGGTCTTACGGTGTTCAAAGAAGCGGGGGGTCGTAGATGTAGGCGAGGCCGTCGGCGGTGACGGCGTAGGCTTTGGAGCCGTCGAGCGACCAGCGAATGTTGACGACGCCTTCGGCGGCGTATTCGTCGAAAACCGTGAGCCGGTTCAAATCGACGAGGAACAAGCGGCCCTTGGCGGAATTCTTGAGCCACGAACTGAAGCACAGGCACAACGGCAATTGCGGATGGCAGGCGCAGAGTTCGGCGCCGAAAGGTAGCGACTCGGCTTCCGAGATCGCGGGAGAGGCCAAAGCCGATGCCTCAGGGGTTAAAACCCCTGATGGAGGCGTGGATGTCATGTCGGAGCCCCCTCGGCTTTGCTCGGGGCAAGTTCCGCTCCGACCCCCTAAACTGCGGAGACGTTCGGGAACCTGTGCCGCGGCTCCCGCCGCAAGACGATATGCCTGCCCGGCCGAGCAGTAGATCAGCTGGCGGCTGTCCGGCGTCCACGCGATGTCGGTGATGCGCCCTTGCGCCGGAATCACCTGCAGCCGTCGAAGGCTGGGCACGTCCAACAGAACGATCGAATCGTCCGCCCACTCGCCTTCGATTTCAACGACGCTCGCGAGCGTGCCTTCGTCCGGGCTGAAAGCGGTGCGGCCGAAACCAGAGAACACGCCCTCGTCGCCGGATTCCGCGTCCACTGATTGAGTCTGAAACCAATTGTCGCTTGAGATGGGCGCACGAAGTTCGGCAACCGGGTCTGCAGCGAACGGCATGGCGGCTGATTGCTTGGACGCCGGCCACAATCGAAGCCGTGCTTCCCCGCCCCCGCGCGACGCCGCAGCGAAATAGTTCCCCGTGTCCGACCACGTCACGCATGAGGGAAAACTCTTGAAGTCGCCAAAGCCGCCGAGAAAAACTTTTCCGTGGAGATCGAAGGCGTGCAGCTCAGGCAGCCAGCCGCCCCATGCGGCGACCAGGTGCCGCGCCGTCGGCGACCACGCAAACGCAGCGGGCAGGCCCGGCGGACATACGTCCGGCTCGCCCGGAACCGCGAGAGCAATCGTGGGTACGCCGCGCTCGATGTCGTAGAGCGCGATTCGCTCGGTTCCCTGCCGCACCAGCGGCGAAAGGGCGCACACTTCACCGGCTGGTGAAATCACGAGCTGCGACGATCTGCCTGTGAACACTTTCTTGATCAGCCAATTGGAATCGCGCGCGAGGTCGCGCAAGCCGCGCGTCACCAATGCCGCCGAGCGCACCGCCAGCGCCTGCGCGGGCGCGCGCACAATCTGCTTCGCCGGAGATTTTTCCTGGGTTTCCATCAGCGGGAGAGCGGAGCAGGCGCCTCAAGGCGCTGCTTCGCGAGCGCAATCTGTTCGTCCACCTTCGCGATCATATCTTTCAGCACATCGTGGCCGCTCTTCTCGGCCTCGTCCACGCGCGATTTCAGCTGATGCAGATCGGAGCGCAGCAAGCCTTGCAACTCCGCTTCGATTTCCGCGAGCCTGCCGCGCGCCTGGCTGACGCGACGAATCACGCGAATCAGCTCCGCGCCCGGTCCTTCGCCTTCGACTGCTTCGGGGCTGTGCTCGTAGGCCGTCAGAATTTTTTCGAGGCGCGCCTGATCTCCACGCTCATACGCCTGATTGGCTTCGGCCATCAATAGCTGGCGCTTGGCGCGGTCGTCGCGGTCCGAGGTGAGATCGGGGTGCACGCGGCGCGCAACCTCGCGATAGAGGCTCTTCATTTCGGGAGAGGCGTGGAAAGACCGGGGCTCGTGCTCCGATTTCTCTCCCGCGACGGATTTCGTCTCGCCGGCGCGGCCGCGAGCCTCACGCGCCGCGTGCAGCGCGCGTTCGTTTCCGGGCTGTTCAGTGACCAACCGCTCGGCAATTTGGGCCTTCCATTCATCGAGTTCGGCATAGCGCGAGCCGACAAAATGGAGGTATTGGCGCTCGAACGCCGACAGCTCGGCACGCAGATTGGCCGAACGCAGTTCGCGATCGGCAAGCTCGGCTTCGAGCGTGGCTTGCTCTTCGAGCTTGAGAGCAAGCTCCTGATCTTCGGGTTTGGCCGGACGAGTATCCGCCGTCTTCAAGGCCACGGTCTTCGCCTCTGAGAGTCACTTGCAACAGGGATCGCGGCGGACTGCATCCCGAGACGCCGCACAGCCCCGGAAACACCCTTAAATTGTACGATGCAGGCGTAGTTGGCCCGGTCCGGTTGGCAAGCTCAGTTTCCAGAATGGGAAATACCGGCCGCAGCGCGGGGTGTTCCGGCGGATTGACCGCCAATTTGTCTCTGAAAGGCGCCCGAAAGTCACGCTCCATTCATGGCTGGCGGCTGGGCGGTGCCTTACAATCGGCTATCCTACTGTTCGGGAAGGAGCAGAACCATGCAGGAAACGGCGGAGCAATACAAGAAGCGGATGTTCGATTTCATGGAAGGGCGCGACCCGCTGAAGCTGCAAGCGGCGGCGCCGGCGAGACTCGCGAAGTTGCTGCGGGGCGTCAGCCCGGCGAAGGCACGCAAGCGCCCCGCGCCGGACAAATGGTCCATTTCAGAGATCGTGGCGCACATCGCGGACACGGAACTCGTCGGCGGATACCGCATCCGCGCAATTTTGGGAGCAGCCGGGAACGCAAATCATCGGCTTCGATCAGGATGTGTGGGTGAAAGCGCTGCACTACGACAAGCGCAACCTGAAGAATTCGTTCGCGCAGTATCGCGCGCTGCGGGAAGCCAATCTCGCGCTGCTGAAATCACTGAGTCCGGAACAGTGGAAGCACGCCGGGATGCACAACGAACGCGGCGAAGAGAGCGTCGAGATGATCGCGCGAATGTTCTCGGGCCACGACATCAACCACTTCGAGCAGATCGAACGCATCCTGGCGAAAAAGAAGAAGTAGCGAAACCGCGAAAAGCCAATCGCCAACCCTTCGGCGGGCAAAATCGCCCGCCTCGGGGTGACGATCCTGATCGGATCGTCACCAGATGCGGCAGCGAATCGCGTCGGGGCGCACCATTTTCGAATCCGCGGCGCATCCCCACGCTTTTGCAAATATCGGCATGTTCGAAAGGGGGCCGTCCACTCGAAAAGAGTTCAGTGGATGCGGGTCCGTCTTGGCGCGAAGACGCGCCGCCTCGGGCCGGAAGTTCGCAGCCCAGTGTGCGGCGTAACCAAGAAAGAAACGCTGGTCGCTCGTGAAACCGTCTATGTCTGGAGGAGCGGGCTTACCGGCGAGCGTCTTTTGATATGCGGCGTAGGCGATCACGAGTCCGCCGAGATCGGCGATGCTTTCGCCTTCCTCCAGCTTCCCGTTGCCGTGCAAGCCTGGTTCAACTTCAAAAGCACTAAACTGTTTCTCGATGCAGTCGCCGCGCTCCTTAAAGTTCTTCAAGTCCTCCGGCGTCCACCAGCTCTTCAGATTGCCGTCGGCGTCGAACTGCGCACCCTGATCGTCAAAGCCGTGCGTCATTTCATGACCGATCACGGAGCCGATGCTGCCGTAATTGAATGCATCGTCCGCCTTGGCATCGAAGAACGGCGGCTGGAGAATCCCCGCGGGAAAAACAATTTCGTTGTGCAGAGGCGTGTAGTAGGCGTTGACGGTCGGAGGCGTCATCCGCCATTCGCTGCGGTCAACGGGCTTGCCGATCTTGGCCAGGTCGCGAGCCTGTTCGAACGTATCGCCGCGGGTGACATTTTCCACGTATGCGCCGCGATCCACGCGAAAAGCGGAGTAGTCCCGCCATTTGTCTGGATAGCCGATCTTGAGGTTCATGGCGTCGAGCTTGTGGAGGGCCTGCTGGCGGGTCGCGGGGCTCATCCAATCGAGAGTCGAGAGATCCTCGCGCAGCGCAGCGATCAGATTGCGGACCAGCTCAGTTGCGCGAGCCTTGGCTTCCGGCGGGAAATAGCGCTCGACATATAATTGGCCGAGGGCTTCGCCGAGTTCCCCGTCGGTCGCTTCCACGCATCGGCGCCAGCGTGGCAAGTTCTCTTTTGCGCCGGTGAGCTGCTTTCCGTAAAAGTCGAAATTCTCGTCAACAAACTTCGAGGACAACGTGTGGGCGTCGTTGTGAATCAGGTGCCAGCGGAGATATGTCTTCCAGTCCGCGAGCGATACGGAAGCAAGAGCGGCATCCACGGCTTTCATAGCATCGGGCTGGGCGACATCGACTTCCGACACGCTAGGAGCGCCGACCTCCTTGAAATATTCGGGCCAGGAGAAATGCGGAGTGAGATCCGCAACTTGAGCGAGCGCCATCATGTGGTAATTTTTCTCGGGGTCGCGCAAATCCTCGCGCTTCGTGGCGGCTTTGGCGAACGCGGTCTCGATATCCAGGACGACTTTGGCTTCCGCGGCGGACGTGACGTCGTCATCGCCCAACAGCTTGAACATATTGGTGACGTGCTGGACGTAACCGGCGCGAAGCTGTTTGGATCGGTCGTCGTCATCGAGGTAATACTGCCGGTCGGGCATCCCAAGCCCGCCCTGCCCGGCAGCGAAAATGACCTGCTTGCTGTCTTTGAAGTCCTGCTGCGAACCGAATCCGAAAACCGCATCCACGCCGATGCGCTGCAAATGCGCGATCTCGGCCTGCAGGCTTGGTATGTCCTTGATCGCGGCGATGCGCGCGAACTCCGGATCAAGCGGCTTCGTGCCAGTCGCGTCGATTTGCGGCTCGTTCATGCAGCTCGCGTAGAAATCGCCGATCTTCTGGCGGTTTGAGCCGGGCGCCGCGGACTTGTCCTTGGCGGCATCCTCGAGAATCTGGTGCAAGGCGTCTTCGTTGGAAGCGTTGAGCGTGCTGAAAACCGCCCACGTGGAACGATCGGCGGGGATTGGATTGTTCTTCATCCAACCGCCGGACGAGAACTGGTAGAAATCACTGCAAGGCGTGACCGAGCGGTCGAGATTCGCTAGGTCGAAGCCGTGAGATGGTTTGCTGTTGTCGCCCGGCGCGGCCGAGCCGGATCCGCCGACGGTCGTAGTTGCCGCAATGAAGCTGGTGCAACCAGCGGCGACCTGCGCTTCGCTAACCGCGGTGTGTTTCGAACTGGAAGACTGCGCGGCGAGCAACATCGGAAACGCGATCAACAAAAGGGCCGCAAACGCAAACTTCAAACCTCGAATCATGGGACAAGTCCTCGCCCGGATGAAGCGGGTGCGCACACACGTCGCCATCCGAATAGAATTGCGATTGGAAAGCTGCCCCTGGGCGAGAATGTCTGCCCGCTGCCCACCGCACCGGTATTCTGCGGGCACTAAGTCAAAGTGTCAATTGGCAGTAGCGTCTGGAGTAGACTACGGCCGACGGTCGGGAGGGTTGGTTGTGCTGGATCCGAGCGAGGAATATCGAAAGCGTCTGGACGCGCGACTCGAGACAATTGCGAGGAGGGAACGCCAGCACATTCTGCTGGGATATTTGAAATTGGCGGCGATCGCTGTATTCATCGTCTTCGTTTGGTTCTACTTCGCGCGGCACCCATTCAACGGCTACTGGCTGCTCGCGCCCATCGGCGTCTACGCTGTGCTGGGAGTTGTGCACGAGCAAATTGTCCGCGCTCGCACGCACGCGGAAACTGCGGCCAAACTTTATCGCAGAGGGTTTGCGCGGATGGAAGACCGCTGGAGCGGCACGGGTGCAAGCGGGGACCGGTTCCGCGACTCCAAACACGTCTACGCGGACGACTTGGATGTGTTCGGCCACGGCTGCTTATTCGAACTCGTTTCTACTGCGCGCATGCCCATGGGCGAAAACCGCCTGGCCGACTGGTTGCGGTCGCCTTCTCCGGTGAGCGCCGTCATCGAGCGGCAAGGTTTGATCGCGGAACTGCGCCCAAGACTAGAACTGCGCGAAGACTTGGCGGTGACCGGAGAAGATTTGAAGGCGCGGCTGAATCCGGAATCGCTCACGAAATGGTGCGGGAGTCCGCCGGTTCTTGGAGGGCCGGTCGTGCGCGCGATCACAGCTACTTTTGCGGTTGTCGCCGCCACATGCTTCGTTTATTTCGTCCATACCGGAAATCTATGGCCGTTCCTCGCCATTGTGGTCGTGGAGGCGATTTTGTTTCGTGGAATGCGGCGCCGTGCTATGGGGGTCATTTCAGGAGTGAATTGCAACTCCGAGGGCGTGGTATTGTTTTCGCAGATTCTCGAGCGCTTCGAACGCGAGCCCTTCGCGGCGCCCCGGCTGCAGCAACTCGTGGCGGACTTGAAACGCGGCGCGGAGCCTGCCTCGCGCAGCGTTCGACGATTCGCACGAATCGTCAACTGGATCGACGCCCACGACAGCCTCATCGTCCGAATAATTGACGTGCCGCTACTTTACTCAATCCAGACCGGGCTAGCTGCGGAAGCGTGGCGAAAGAGATGCGGCCCGCAAATGCGAACGTGGATCGATGTAGCCGGCGAGGCAGAAGCGCTGCTCTCGCTTGCGACCTATTCTTTCGAACACCCGGCCGATTCTTTCCCCGAATTGGTGGGGGCGGATGATTCCTCTGCGGTTTTCGACGGAGAAGAATTAGGTCATCCGTTGATCGAAGCCTCCAAGTGCGTCCGGAATAGCTTGCGGCTCGACGCGACTACTCGGGTGTTGCTAATCAGCGGCTCGAACATGTCGGGAAAAAGCACGCTGCTTCGAACGGTCGGCATCAACACGATCCTCGCCATGACCGGAGCGCCCATCCGTGGAAAGCGTTTGCGGCTCACGCCTCTCGCGCTCGGGACGCGCATGAGGAGCACGGACTCACTGCAGGAAGGGCGCTCGACCTTCTATACCGAGCTGCTCCGCATTCGGCAAGTCTTCGAAATGACGAATGCAAGCGCGCCTGTGTTATTTCTCTTCGACGAATTACTCGACGGAACGAATTCGCACGACCGGCGGATTGGCGCGGAGAGTTTGGTCGGGGCGCTCATCGAGCGTGGGGCCATCGGCATCGTGACCACGCACGACCTTGCGCTGACGGAGATGACCAAATCGCTGGGAACTGTCGTGCGAAACGCTCACTTCGAGGACTACGTGGAAGACGGCAAGATGCGATTCGATTACAAGCTACGCGATGGCGTGGTTACCAAGAGCAATGCCCTCGAACTCATGCGCCTGGCGGGACTGAACGTGTAATTCGATCGAGCCGCGCTAGTTATCAATCTGGGCGCGCTGAAGCTTGTCGGAATAATCCACGTAGACGGTCTTCCACTCGGAGTAGAAATCGAGCGCAGCGAGCTCCGGCTTCGCGATGTCCGTTGCCGGTGTTCTTCGTACCGCCGAATGGAAGATGCGTTTCAGCGCCGATGGTCGGCGCATTCACGTAGACGATGCCGGTCTCCAGATCGCGTTGCGCGCGGAAAGCTTGGTTCACGTTGCGCGTGTAGATTGCGGCAGAAAGTCCGTACTTCACGCCGTTGGCAATCGAAATCGCGTCGTCAAATGAGTCGAAAGGAATCACGGAGACGACTGGGCCGAAGATTTCTTCCTGGCAGATGCGCATCTTTGGGTCGCAATCGGTGAAGACCGTCGGTTCGTGGAACCACCCGCGCGCATGTGCGCCAGTCTCGAGCCGGTGGCCGCCCGCGGAAAGCTTCGCGCCCTCGCTACTGCCAATACCAACGTACTTGATCACCGTCTGAAGCTGTTGCTCGTTGATGCACGGACCCATATGCGTCGCGGGGTCGAGGCCGCCGCCAACCTTTAGCGCCTTCACACGCGCGACGAATTTCTCGACAAACTCGCGGTAGACACCCTTCTGCACCGCGACGCGGCTTGCAGCCGTGCAGCGCTGTCCGGTAGTGCCAAAGCCGCCCCAGACTGCTCCTTCAATGGCGAGGTCGAGATTGGCATCGTCCATCACAATGATGATGTTCTTGCCGCCCATTTCGAGATGGCATTTCTTAAACGTCGGCGCGCACGCCTCGCTCACGATGCGGCCCACTTCGGTGGAACCGGTAAAACTGACGAGACCGACATCCGGATGATTGAGAATCGGCCCGCCGGCATCAGGACCGTAACCAAACACAACATTCAGGACGCCCGGTGGAAGGCCCGCCTCCGCAAGAACCTGCGTGAGGTTGTACGTAGATAGCGGAGTGTCTTCAGCGGGCTTGAGCACGATCGTATTGCCGCAAATCAACGCGGGCATCGCCTTCCAGGACGGGATCGCCATCGGAAAATTCCACGGCGTGATCATGCCCGCAACGCCGATGGGCGACCGAACCGCCATCGCGAATTTGTTGGGCAGCTCGGACGGAGTCGTATGACCGAACTGGCGGCGCCCCTCGCCTGCCATTAGATAGGTCATGTCAATCGCTTCCTGAACGTCGCCGCGCGTCTCGGCGAGAACCTTGCCCATCTCGCGAGTCATGTCCTGTGCATAATCTTCTTTGCGTGCAACCAGGATCTCCGCGGCGTGAAACAGAATCTCGGCGCGCTTGGGCGCAGGCGTCAGCCGCCATTTGTTGTAAGCAGCTTTCGCGGCTTCGACCGCCAGATCAACGTCCTCGGGTCCGGACGCCGGAAACATCCCGACAAGTTCAGCGGTGTTCGCCGGATTGCGATCCTCAATAGCCTTGCCGCCGCGGGCTTCGACCCACTCACCGTTGATATAGTTCTTGAAAAGTTTCGGGGCAGATGAAGTGGCCATGGTCGGTCCTCCCAGCGGCTCTAGTGAGCTTGCGGCGCGTGTGTGTTCGTCATTGCGATTCGATGATGCAGAAATAGCGAAGATTCAGAGTAGCAATCGCGCAGTGGCGGCGTCAAATCGCGCTGCTATTAGGTGCTGGTGCCGTTTAGCCGAACGATTGGGACTGAACGCCAGCTAACCGGAGGAGAAAAACTAGGATTTACCGCAGAGGCGTAGAGAACGCAGAGGAACGCTGAGCGCAAGCCTGTGAATCACATTCAACCGCCGTTGCTGCTCGTATGACGGAAATTGTGAGAGCGATACCGCCATAAGGTGAGCAACTTCCTTGGCTGCCTTGCACAAACCTCGCTCTTTCGTGCTTTGGGCCATGACGATATTTTGCGCCTCTGTTCCCATCCAACGCGATCAGTGTTCTGAAGCCTTGGGGAGTGCGCTGGTACCATCCGAGGACGGGTTTGTTGATGCGATTTGACCTCTGGGAGACGTCGTCGAAGTCTGGCTGGAAGGCGGCGCAGCAGGGGCCGTGGAACAGCAGGTTGGCGGTGCGGCGGCCTTGGGTGCCGAGACGCCGGCGATGTCCGAGCCTAGCCCAAGTTTTTGGAGCGTAGGAGCGTCCAGCTTGCCGTTGGCTTCGATGCCGTTGGCTGACTGAAACTTCTGCACGGCGGCGACTGTGTTCGAATCCCATTTGCCGTTGGGCTCGCCTTGATAATACCCACCGTGCGCGAGCGCGGATTGGATTTCGGAGATGCGATCAGCCGTGGGAGCTTTTTGAGTGGGCTCACGCTTCGAGTGATGCTTTTTCTTGTGGCTCGCAGGTTTCGCGGGCGTGGACGACGTGGAGGTGCTCGTCTGCGGCGAGGGACGCGGAGCGGCTGCAGCCGCTGACGGCGCGCATGCAATCGCCAAAGACGCGATGATCGGAAGCCATCTCATCTGATTTGTCCCTCTGTTTCGACGCTTATCCGCCGGATTTCGCTGCCCGATCCGACTTCCCTACTTCAATTATCCGGATTTGGCCGGGCGACTCAAGGTGCGGGGCCAACAGGGGGACGTATGAGGTAACGGCGAAAAGCCTCGCCAGCGCTAATTAGCGCAGATCGCCGGGAGGGACGCCCAAGCCCCGTGCGGCATCGTCCACTTCGCTGATTACGCTCTGGAGTGCGTCCGCGCGGCTGTCGAGCCTGTCGAGAAGATCGGTGGTCATATTGCCGCCTTCTCCCGGCGTGGGCTGAACCAGGGTGATTCCCTTCGCCGCGAGCTGCTCTTGCATGCCGGCGACGACTTCTTGCACTTGCGCAAGCTGGTCCGAGGCATCTTGCGCCAGCAGGGCCACAACTGCCCTTTGCTCCGCGACGGAAGGTTCGCCCGCGACCTGCACGAGGCCGCGCCCTTCCACCAGAATTCCAGACGGCAAATTGTTCTGCCGAGCCAGATCGCCGAGCGCGTCAATTTGCTGCGCGATTTCCTGCCGGCGAGACTCGAGCTGGGCGATCAGATTGTCGGTCGTAATTCCCTCGACGGGTGCGTTCAGCACGAGCCCGGTCGGCAATCCCGCGCTCCGTGGCGCGGAACTCGCGCAATTGTTCCTCGCGGTCGTCAATGGCTGAAAGCTCGGCATCCAGCGCGGTCACCTGCTGGCCATACCACAGAGGATCTTGCTGCGGATCGAGCGGCGCGCGGTGCGCATTAGGCTTTGGCGCCGTTCGCATGGGCTGCACAACGACAATCGGCAGCGCTGCGGCGGAGTTTGTGCCGCCGTGCGGGGCGCGATCAACTACAAACTCAGGATTCAGGCGCTCCACATCGTCATTCGTCCAAACTTTTTTCTGGCTGTCCGGCTTCGGCGAAGCTGCCGGTTTGGCGGGATCGCCGCCGCCCGCAAACGTAGCTGACGGAATAACTGCGCCACAACACACCAACACCGCGGCGGCTAGAATAAATGAGAAACGCACCGGAATTCGCATAGCAAATCCTCCCTATTACACGCCTAGTAGCGGGGAACGAAAGTATGACACGCGTCGGAGATTCCTAGCAATACTGCCGTTACTGGGGTAGAGGTTCAACTACCGATATTATGGCACCGGCGGCTTCCGAGAACAGTTTCCACCCCGGGCGATGGTGAATAAAAACCAGCATCAACACTACGAACACGACTGACGTAGTGATCCACCGCGACGTTGTTGTTTTGTCGGTTGAACATATAGCGGAGATGCTTGCGAAAAGAAAGATCGTCGGTGCTGAAAAATGAATGAAGGCATACGTAGGCAGCAGCCACCGATTGTCAATTGGCGAGAGTATCGCGGAAACGGAGTTGAAACTTGCCAGACCCACGTTCAGCGTGGCAAATGCCGTCAAGGCGTACAGTGCGGCTGCGAGACGCTTCGCCATTGTCAGTTCATGCGAGTGTAACCGAAACTCTGCCTTGGCCGTAGCCCGCTGGCTGATTAATGCTGCCGGCTACCGATGATTCTTCGAACTGACCCGCTATGGCGCGCTTCAGCCCTGCACTAAAGGCTAGTGCTGATTGATCATGAACGTGGACATGTGCTCGAAGAACGCCCGGAGGAGTTGTTCCACATCAACCGGCAGGGCAGCATCCGCAAACGCATTGCTCATCAGGTGCATCCAGCGGTCGCGGGCAGTTTGATCAACTCGAAATGGAATGTGTCGCGCCCGCAAGCGCGGATGCCCGCGCTCTTCGATGTATCGCTGCGGACCTCCAAATCGATAGATCAGAAAATCCCGAAGGCGCTGCTCCGCGCCCGCTAGATCATCCGCTGGATACATGCGCGACAAAATGTCGTCTAGCGGGACCTGGCGGTAAAGCGCCGCTACAAGGCGCGTAAAACCTTCTTCGCCGATGATTCCGTAAATGCTGGCTTCGTCCATGATCGCGTCACGTACGTTGGTTCGCGGGAACGCTCAGTGGGAATTGGATGCGGGCGCCGTCAGGGGAGGCTCTGGGTACAACCGATCGAACTCCGCTTCACCGTGAAGGAGCGCGAGGTCTGGGTCGCGGCGGGCCCACACAGCGTCCCTGAACCCGGCCTCCCACGCTTTGCGAAGCGCGTCTACCGCTTCCGCCTTTCTTTTCAGACCGCAGTACACGCAAGCGGCGTTATAGAGAATGGAGGCCTCGTTGGCTCGCAACGTCACGGCCAGGTTAAGTTCGCGCAAGGCGTCGTCCGGCCGTCCGATATCTGCGTAGTTCGCTCCCAGCAACACACGCGCGCGAGCGTCTTCAGGTACCTGTTTCAGATGATTTTCGAGCGCGACGATCACCCGGTGCGCCATGTTGCGCCGCACTTCTTCCTTGCCCATCGCGCCGAGCGAATTCATGATCGGCACGTAGACGTTGTAATCCTCGCCGCTCGCTTCGATGGCGGCATCCGTCACGTCCACAACTTCCTGATAGCGGCCCGCGGCGAACAGTGCGCGGCAAAGCAGGTAATACGCGCCCTCGCAGTCGCGCTTGCGCTCGATCGCCTTTCGCACCATCCGTACCGCTTCATCGTGCAGCTCGGCGGCATAGAGTACCCAGGCCTGGCTCACTTGCACCTCGGGCAGGTCCCAGCGCAGGGCGACCGCTTTGCCGGAGGCTTCGCGCGCGCGTTCCACCCAGACAGTGTCACGGCTGTAGTTGCTGTAAAACATCGCGCATGCATTGGCGCAGGCCGCGTGTGCCAGTGCGAAAGCTGGATCCATGGCCACGGCGTTTTCGAACATTTGTAACGCGAATTCGAGGTCCTGGCGCGTCTGCCGCCGTGCGTATCGTTTGCCGCGCAGGTAGAGATCGTAGGCCTGCAGGCTTTCCGTCGGCTTCACCGCCAGCGCTTCCAGCTCCTGCGGCGAAAGCGTCACGCGCAATGCCTCCGCGATCTTGCGTGCCATTTCATCCTGCACTTCGAACACATCTTTCATCTCGCGATCGAAGCGCTCCGACCACAGCGGAAAATCGGTGTGCGTGTCCACGAGCTGGGCGTTGATCCGCAAGCGCGCGCCGGCGCGGCGCAACGTGCCTGTGAGGACATAGGCCGCGCCAAGCTGTTGGCCGATCTGCGCGGGCGTCACCGGCTTGTCCCTGAAAGCCAGAACTGTGGGACGCGAAAAAGTGTTCAGTCCGCGGATCTTGGAGAGTTCGGTGATGATGTCTTCGGTGATGCCGTCGCGGAGGTATTCGTCTTCTTTGGCGCCGCTCAAATTTTCAAAATAGAGGACGGCCACGGATTTTCCCGTCTGCTTGGGAACCGCCGGATCCGAATCAGTTTTTTCTTTCGCGCGTTTCTTGCCCGATTCGAGATCGCGCTTCAGGCGACTGAGGTCGGTTTTCAGTTCGGTGGCCGTCTGGCAGCGCAGATTGCGGTCCTTTTCGAGCGACTTGTCCAGGATGCGCACGAAATCAGGCGGCAATGATGGATTTATATCGGCGGCTGGTTTGGGATCGCGGTTCAGGATGGCGTCGAAAATAACTGCAGAGGTATCACCCTGAAACGGGAGCGTTCCCGTGGCCAATTGGTAGAGCACCGTTCCCGTGGAAAAAAGGTCGGTCCGGGCGTCCACAAGCTGGCCGCGGGCCTGCTCCGGCGACATATACGTGACGGTTCCGACCGCCGATCCCGGCGAAGTGAGTTCGATCCCGGCGACCATCGTCTCCGCCTGCTCGGCAGAAACGCCCCTCGCGATTTCGCCCTGGTTCACCTTGGCCAAACCGAAGTCGAGAATTTTCACCTGCCCGCGTTCGGTGAGAAAAAGATTCGCGGGCTTGATATCCCGATGAACGATTCCCTTGGCATGAGCCGATTCGAGGGCGTCAGCAATCTCGATGGATATCGGGATCAGCTTCTCAATTTCCATCGGCTGCCGGGTCATTTTCTGCGCCAGTGTCTCGCCCTGCAGTAACTCCATCACGATGAAGTGACGGCGCTCATGCTGCTCGATCGCGTGGATGGTACAGATGTTGGGGTGGTTTAGGGACGAAGCCGCGCGCGCCTCGCGCTGAAAACGCTCAAGCAACTGGCTGTCCTGCGCCATTTCGGGCGGAAGAAACTTCAGCGCCACGCGGCGGCCGAGCTGCGAATCCTGGGCTTCGTACACCACACCCATTCCGCCAGCGCCGATCTGTTTGAGAATCTGGTAATGCGAAAAAGTCTGTCCGATCAGAGAAGGTGTCTCCGGCATTAGACGCACATCTTAGTTTGTCGAAGGAGGTGAGTCAACGCCGCGAGAGATCTTTTGGACGAAGAGCGGCTTCACAATCCAAATGGAATGTGACAGCTCCCGGAGCGAACCAACCGGAATCCGCTGGGTCGTTAGTGTGCCGGAATGGAACCGGCCAGATACAAACTCAACACGCGGTCGGCATCGGAGCGGCGCGCGATTCGGAACAACACGTCCGCGCCCGGCTGAAGCTTCGCCATCTGCGTACGGTAGTCCGCGAGCGATTTGATCGGCACGTGATTGATTTCGGTGATCACGTCGCCGCGCAGGAATCCGACATCCTCTGCAAAGGTCGCCGGCTCGACTTCCGTCACGACGGCGCCCTCGATCGTTCCCATGCTCAGTTTGTGCGCGAGGTCAGGAGTCAGTTCCTCCACGTGCAGGCCAAACTGTCCCGGTTCCTCGGCCTGATCGGGCTGCTCCGCATCATCCTGAGCCGATTGCGGGAAAATCTTCGTGCGATCGGCGACGGTAATCGTAACGTCCTTCGCCTGTTTATTGCGCACGTAGCGAACCTGGACTGATTGGCCAATCGGAGTCTGCGCAATTGGATTCACAAGATCGGCGCCGCTATGCACTGGCTGGTTGTTCACATTCGTGATTACGTCTCCAGCTTGCAGGCCAACTTTGTCGGCCGGACTGCCCGGCTCGACTGCTTCGAGGACGATTCCGTACGGCGCGCCAAGTTCCCGCATCAAGACCGGGTTGTTGCTGTTCTCTTCCTGGAACGTGACTCCGATCGAGCCGCGAACGACTTTGCCGGCGGTGACGAGCTGGTTGTAGACCGTGATCGCGGTATTCGACGGCAGCGCAAAGCCGACTCCCTCAAATCCGCGGCTTCCGGTATAGATCGCGGTATTGATGCCGATCACTTCTCCGCTGAGACTCACAAGCGGCCCGCCGGAATTGCCAGGATTGATAGCGGCATCCGTCTGGATAAAACGCTGAAACTGATGCCCGACGTTCGAACGGTCCTTGGCGCTGACGATGCCCGCGGTGACGGTGGAATTCAATCCAAACGGGCTGCCGAAGGCGAGCACCCAATCTCCGACCTGCACTCCATCGGAATTGCCAAGCTTGGCGACGGGCAGATCGTGGTCGGCTTCGATCTTGATGACTGCAAGGTCGGTGTCCTTATCAAATCCCACCACGCGCGCGCTGTAGTGGCTGGAATCTCCGTCGAGCGCTACCTCAATCTTGGTGGCTTGGTCAATTACGTGGTCGTTCGTGAGGATAAAACCCTTTTTATCCACAATGACGCCCGAACCCAGACTTCGCTCGGCATCCGGCGCATTGTCGGGCGAATCAAAAAAGCGGTCGAAGAAATCCTGAAACGAGGGATCTGCTTGGCCGTGAGGGTTCCTGCCGCCGCCCTTGGGCTTTTCAATCACCTGAGTTGTAGAGATGTTAACGACCGCCGGGCCCAGACTCTTCGAGATGCTGGAAAAAGCGCCCGAAAGGCTGATCGGATCTGGAATCGCCAGCAACGAAGCGCCGTTGGGCGCTTGCGCATGTGTGGCCATGGCGCGACCCGAAATCAAAGTTCCGATGACGATGCCGAGGCAGAGCGTGAAGGCGACGAGGAACGACGCGAGGAATTTCCGGTTTCTTGCCCAGAGCCAGAGCTCTCGAAATTCGATCCCCATCCTCGTACTCCTTTTGGTCACCGGACGCAGCGGAAATCTGAGTATAGCATTCATTCTGACACCGCAAGCCCGCTCCAGGAGGCCCTTGCCGTGACAACCAAGGGCGTCCGCAATAGGGTATTTGCCAACCGCCTCCCTCGGGGGTAAAGTCTCTGCGCTCCAGAGACGCTCCCCCCGGGCGGGCGATCCTCCAGGTTTCCGAAGGGCGCAAACGATGAAAGTTGAGTTTGGGGTCATTGACCATGTGGATCGGCAGGACGAACCTATCGCCAAGACCTACGATAGCCGTCTGAAGCTGCTCGAGCTCTACGACAAAGCCGGCTTCACGACGTTTCACATCACCGAGCACCACAGCACTCCACTCGGCCTGGCGCCCTCGCCCATCGTTTTCCTGGCCGCAGCCTCGCGGATTACCCAACACATCCGCTTCGCTCCGCTTGTGTTGATCGCAACGCTCTACAACCCGCTGCGTCTGGCGGCCGAGATTTGCATGCTCGACCACCTGACCAAAGGCCGATTCGAAATCGGAACCGGCCGCGGAGTCTCCGGAGTGGAGCTGGGATTTTTCAACGTCCGCGAGCAGGATGCGCCGGGAATGTACGGAGAGGCGATGGAAGTAGTGATGGCCGCTCTCACCAAAGACGTGGTGGATTTTCACGGCAAGTATTTCGACTTCACCAATGTGCCGATCGAACTGAAGCCATACCAACTTCCGCATCCTCCACTCTGGTATGCCACCAACAGCGCCGAAAGCGCAGCCAAGGCCGCTCGCCAGAATATGAACATCGTCACGCTGGTTGATTCCGCTGAAGCCGCCAAAGTCATCGCCGGCTACAAGGATGGGTGGACCAAGTCGCACGGCGCGAGCGGAAAGAAAATGCCGCGTGCAGGCGTCACGCGCTTCGTATATTTGGCGGACTCAGATCGGCACGCTCAGGAGCGAGGGGCGTTCGGGTCGCGAAAATTCTACGAAAGCCTCGTTTATCTGTGGCGGAAATTCAACGTCAGTGCGATGAGCCTTGAGGAAGTCATCCGTTCTGCGGAGGCGACCTTGATTACCGGCACTCCGGCGACGGTAAGGGCCAAGATCGAGAGAGATATCGAAGTTTCGGGAGCCAACTACTACGTTCCGCGCTTTGCCTACGGGAATCTGACCCACGAGGAGAGCGTCCGCTCGCTCGAGCTTTTCACCAGCGAGGTGATGCCGCATTTCCAGAAGTAAGCGTCGTCGCCCGATGCATCCTGCTGTGATCGAGCGGCCTGTGTCCGATTAAAATAGTCTCTTCAATTTTCGCCCAATATGTTCGGCAGCGGATCGGCCAGCGGATCGTCGTCGAGCGGGCGGGGGCCGGTCAGTACTTGAAGCTCTTCCTCATCCGTTGAGTTGGGTTCGAGTTTCTTCTGCGCGCGGCGCTCGGCTTTCGCGCGCGCCTTCTCCATTCGCTTCATTTCTTTTTGGCGTTTCTGGAATGTGGTTGTCACGAGATCTCCTTGAAATCGAAGTCGGACGCGAACTCCTCCGCCGCCCACAGACGCTTCGCATCAATTCCTACCAGCGCGGTTCGCGCGGCTGCCGCGGGGATTCGCGGTAGTCTTCATTCGAGAATCTGCCTCGCCCGCCGCCGCCCGAGCTTCCGCGGTCCCCACCGCGGCCGCCGCCTGAACCTCCACGGTCGCCGCCGGGACCACCGCCTCGCGGCCCGCGCGGTCCACTGGATGCTTCCTTCGGACGCGCTTCGTTCACCTTCAAATTGCGCCCGCCGACGTCCTTGCCGTCGAGCGATTGCATTGCCGTTGCGGCCTCCGCGTCGTTCGGCATTTCCACGAACGCGAAGCCTCGCGACCGGCCCGTCTCGCGGTCCATTGCGATATGAACGCGCGCGACCTGACCGAATGGTTCGAAGAGCGCACGCAGATCGCCCTCGGTGGTTTGGAAGCTCATGTTGCCCACAAACAGGTTTTTCATGCTCGTCCTTTCCTGGACTGCGTACCAGGCTGGCGCGTTCTCTCACGGCACCTGGCGATGTGCCGTGCGCCGAAATCAACGATTCAGAACCGGATCAAGTCGAGCGGGGGACGCCTGACGCGGCGCTCCCGCAGACTCACAAGCAAGGCTGGCTCTTCGAAAGCGCACGTATACTTTAGCACGTTTGGAGAGAAATCTGGACAGGGGGCACGGAGCCTCGGCAGATTTGGGTGGGCGAATGGCCGCCTACGACTTTTGTCAATTGATGCGGTGGCTGGAAGAATCATCTGCGCCACTGCCGGCGCGCGAGCACCCGCCAGGAGAATTCACTCGCGCGCCGAATGTAGAGCCGTGCTTAGAGCGACCGCAGGAAATTCAGCAAGTCCTGCTTTTGGGAATCGCTCAGACTGTTGAAGATGGTAATCACGCCGTTTGCCTCAGAGCCCTGGCTGGCGTGGTCTTCGATCGCCTGCAATAACCCGCCATTTGCAGGAGTGGCGCGGCCATCATGGAGAAAGAAAACCCGCTGGCCCACTCCCCAGAGAGGGGCCGTGCGGAAATCAGCTGGCCCAGCTGCCCCCTGCGACACTTGATCGGAGAGGCTGGCTCCCATGTTGTGAACCAGAAGGTCCGAATACAGATTCGCGGTTTGGTTGCTCAGACCGGGCGTGAATGCAGAACCGGCTGTCTGAAGCGCCGGCGTGTGGCACATATCGCAATGCACCTGAGTGAACAGATTGCTTCCGTTCTGAATGGACCGCGGCGACGGATTGCCCGGGATTCCCTGAGCGGACGGCTGTGGAGGAGCCAGGAATCGCATGAAGGCAGCAAACGCGACCGTATCGCTGGGAATGTTCGGGCCGGAAAGATTGAAATTCGTCGCGTCTTCCGGCGTGGAGTTATACAGGCACGCCGCCGGAGGGTTCGCACGCTTGTTCGGAAACAGTTCGTTCGTCACGCCCATCTCGACGTTGTAGGCCTCGCCCGCGAATATTTCCAGCGACTTGTTCTGCGCCTTCCAGCCGAAGCGGGTGATCGAACCATCGTTGCCGCTGGTGTTCGGAAATCCTGAAATTCCGAGCTGCTGTTTGAGCGTCGCATTTGCGGCCATATTGTTCAGAATCGTCGCGTCCGCGATGTTCTCGATCAATCCCGCGCCGAAGATTGGCGTGGGAATGCGGAAGATCACATTGCCTAGCTGTTGCGCCAGTTCGTAGTTCGGCTGCGCCATTGTGCAGCTCGGCGCGTCCGGGCGGCCGGCGATGGTGAACACGTCGTGCACGCCGCCGTCGGGAGTCTGAGTGATGTTGTTATTTGCATCTACCACGTACGGAAACCGCGCCTCGCGAACTGGCCCATCGGCTGTGATGAAGTATGGCAGCGTGTTGGTCGCGCCATCTGCCGTGGCAGCGGCAACCTGCGGATTGGGCCCGATATGGGGATACGCGCTGACGCTCGGACTCGAACCGCCCGCAGAGGGCTGCGCATGGCAGCTTTGGCAGCTGGTGGCATTGTAGCCGGGACCAAGCCCCGTTCCCTTTTCGCCAGGAAGTGTGCCGCTCACGGAATCTGTCTGATTAAATCGCATGAGGCCATTTCGAAAAAACTCAAGCTGATACCCGTTTAGCGTCGCGAGTGGCTTACCCGCGCCAAGCGATCCGGCGCGCGGGCCTGGATCATGCGCGCTCGAACTGCTGCCCGATCCGCCGTTTTGACCTCCGCCCGATCCTGCGTTCGGCCCGCCACCCTGTGCACGCGCAACGGGAATTGGACTGAATGACATCAAAGCCGTGAGCATTGCTGCAAACGCGATTTTTCCGTGACCCTTCATGAGCATGGTCCTCCTTGTCCGGGCGCGGGAGAGTGGCGAGACACACCCCTCCCGTGCAAACTTTTTCGGCCTCAAGGCTGGGCGGGCAACCTGAAGATCTTTAGAGCAACGTTAGAGCGATGTCGGGTTCCATTCGCAGCCGATCGTTGGAAATTCAGCTTGCGAATGCGGAGGCAAGATATGCGAGCACATCATTCCAGTCAATGTGCTCGGGGTACAGTTTTCGTACAGGCGAAGATCAGTGTCCCGCGCGTCCGTTATTCACTTTTTGTTCAGCGAAGAAAAATCAGCGGCTCGAATCCCCTGCGGGATGAAATTCGATCAGGCTCAACTCCGTGTCCGCGGTTGTCCCGTGATGGTGGTATCCATATTTCGTTATGCCGACTCCGTCCACGAACTCGAACTCCTCGTCATCTGGGTTTGTATCGTATTCGATCTCGTACGCGGTTCGCGCGGTCGGAGTCAGCCCTTTCACGTGGCTTAACTCAGCCGGATGCGGATCTCCGGTCAGCCAACAGTAACGTCCGTCGGGCCGCTGCATCCCAGCGTCGTCGCAAAATCGTCTTCCCGTCGCGAGCGGCAGTTGCATGAACCAATCGTCCGCGCGCGCGAGATCCTGCAGCGGATATTTCGGGTTGTCAATTTGATCGAGCACGGACTGCGCGTCCCACTCCGAATTCAAATAAAATTTCGCATCGCGCGTCTCGGCCAAAATCGAAAGCTGCGGCTCGGCATGCCCGTCCGACCAATCCAGATCAGTCGGAAATCCCTTCACCACTGCCGCTGAAACACCGTCTCTTTCGATGAGGCGCATGACCGACATCGTCCAAGTCACGCCCGTTACCTTTCCAACCGTCGAGCCTTCCTCCCACGAGCGCACGAATCCGCGATATACCCAGCTCGTTCCGGGAGAAAGCGGAAAAGATTGCCGGACATCTTCGTCGACTCTTGCCGAGGCAAAGAGCCCGCTGCTGAGCAGAACCAATGCGAGGATCACGATGCCGCGCCGCACGTTTTCCGCCTTGAACTTCGTCCGGGTGGCCCGCGGCTATTGTATGCGCTTTGTGTCCGCGCGAAATGTCCTGTTGCCAGGACTGCGCGCTGCGCTAGGTCAACTTTCGCGCCGCCATCCAGAGCGAATCGCTTGTGGGCAAGCAATCGGCGAGCGGGACGCGTAAGCGGCTCGAAGCCGGTGCGTCGAAGTATTTCGCGGAGCGTGCGCGGCGTGAAGTAATTACAGTGCGCGGGAACGTGATATCCGCACCAATCCATTCCCCGGATCGTGCGGTTCCAGCTTGCGTAGTTGGGAGTCTTGATCACGGTGACGCCGCCGGGCTTGAGAACGCGATGCGCGGCGCGAAGTCCCGCGATGGGCTGCCATTCGTGTTCGATATAGCCGAACTGCGTCACCACATCGAAGGACTCTTCGGGCAGCGTGCCGGCAAGCTCCGGTCACCGGGCCTTCGAGAATCTTCTCAGGGGAAATCCGCTGCCGCGAAATCTCCGCGCCGCGCGGGCTGAGCTCGATTCCCGTCACGTCGAAATGTTTCGTCGCGAGCACCAGGAATCCTGCGTCGCCGCAGCCGAAATCAACGAGCTTCCCTTCCCTTCTCCAGCGCAGAGTCTGCGAGAGCATGCGCCCGTTTGTATTCGGCCGCAGCGGGCGCAGCAACCGCGAAAGCACAACGAAAATCGGCTGTTTCCGCTTGCGCTCCGATGCTGCTTTCGCATGCTCGTCCATCCAGTCGTGGTCCCGCGCTTGCACGTCGTAGGCCAGTTCGCTGCCGATGAACACCATGCTGCATCGCGCGCACTCGACAATTTCCCACGGGTCGCGCCGCGTAAGTACCCTGCGATCCATCGCGCCACAGAGCGGGCACGGGCGAGGTACAGCAGTTGAGGAGTGGTTGGCAGCGGGCATCAATGAAATGGATGAAGAACGGAGATTCTAGCACGCGAGAGGATCGTCCGCTCTTTCGGACAACGCCTTGGCGGGTAAATCAGCGATGCCCATGTCCGACGGCAGTCGCGCCGACGCACAGTGCCACATATGATTTTTTATTGGACAGGTATGCCTGAATCGCGTTTTCTATAACGGACGAGGAGACGAAATCATGACGCGAGCGGCTAGCGATACGCCCGAACAAACTGCGGTGCACGAGCGTGTCCAGTCGCAGTTCGGGGCCGCGGCTGAGGCCTATGGCACCAGCCTGGTGCACGCCGATGCGAGCGCGCTGCAGCGCGTCGTCGAGCTCGCGGAGCCGAAAGCGACCGACGCGGCGCTCGACATCGCGACCGGCGCGGGGCATACGGCGCTGGCGTTGGCTCCGCGCGTCGCGCGCGTGATCGCTTACGATTTGACGCCGGAAATGCTGCTTGAGACCCGGCGCAATGCTGATGCTCGCGGACTTACAAATGTCGAGACGAAACAGGGCCCGGCCGAGAAGCTTCCTTTTCCGGATTCGAGCTTCGATATCGTCACAGTGCGCCAGGCGCCCCATCATTTTGCCGACGTGCGCAGTGCGATTCGCGAAATGGCGCGCGTGGCCAAGCCCGGCGCCCGCGTCGTGATTGTGGACAGCACGTCGCCGGAGGACTCGGTTCTTGCTTCACAGTGGGATCATATCGAGAGGCTGCGCGATCCGTCGCACGTCCAGAACTACTCCCCGAGCCAATGGCGTGCCATGATCGCAGACGCCGGGCTACGCGTATTTTCGGAGGAAATCGGCTTTGCCACTGAAAATGGACGGTCCATGGATTTCGCCGCATGGATACGGCGAATAAACACGCCGCCTGAAGCCGTCCAAGAATTGACGCGACTGTTCCGCAATGCCACGCCTGCGCTGGCGGAGGCTCTACGGATCGAAATCATCAATGACGCCATCTTTTTCTGC
Organism: uncultured Acidobacteriota bacterium; assembly: GCA_963818605.1. Taxonomy (GTDB): domain Bacteria; phylum Acidobacteriota; class Terriglobia; order Acidiferrales; family UBA7541; genus Palsa-295. The sequence continues at coordinate 33,619 of CAWFSW010000008.1, read as the reverse complement.
GTTCCGGTGATCACAATCGGAGCGCTCAAAGAATCGAAATAGTTCCCTGCTGTAGTCGCGGCGCTTCGATTGGCGGCACCTCAGCGGAATTGCTACAATACAGTCGGGGAATGGAGTAATCCGGCCTATGGCTCCACGCACACTCTACGAAAAAATCTGGGATGCGCACGTCGTCCACGAAGAGCCGGGACAACCTTCGCTGATCTATATTGATCGTCACCTGATCCACGAAGGCACCACGCCGCAGGCATTCTCCGGTTTGAAACTCGCGGGCCGCAAAGTCCGCCGCCCGGAGCTGACGTTCGCGGTGATGGATCATTCCGTCTCGACGAAAGATCGCCTCGCGCCCGTGCTCGATCTCGACGCCAATCCCAATTCGACGCGCTGGCGCGCAATTGCCAGGAAAACGGCATCAATCTCTTCGACATGAACAGCCGGAACCAGGGCATCGTGCACGTGATCGGCCCGGAGCTGGGAATCACGCTGCCCGGATGCACGATCGTCTGCGGCGATAGCCACACGGCCACGCACGGCGCATTCGGCGCGCTCGCTTTCGGCATCGGGACCAGCGAAGTGGAGCATGTTTTGCCACGCAATGCCTCTCGCAGTTCAAATCGAAGACCATGAAGATTGACGTGCAGGGCAAGCGCCCGCGCGGCGTCACGGCGAAGGACATCATTCTTGCGATCATCGGCAAGATTGGAATCGGCGGCGGAAACGGACACGTTGTCGAATACACCGGCGAAGCGGTGCGCGGCCTTTCCATGGAAGGCCGCATGACGATGTGCAACATGTCCATCGAGGGCGGCGCGCGCGCGGGGATGGTCGCGCCGGATGAGACGACGTTTGCCTATATCGAGGGACGGCCGTTCGCGCCGCGCGGAAAAGATTTTCAGTCCGCGGTCGAATACTGGAAATCGCTCGCGACCGATCCCGGCGCGAAATACGATGCGACCGTCACGCTGCAGGCGGCGGACATCGCTCCGATGGTCACATGGGGCACGAATCCCGGCATGGTCACGCAAGTTACCGGCCGAGTTCCCGATCCTTCCTCGTTCCAGGATCCAGTTGACCGCAAAGCCGCCGAAGGCGCGCTCGTTTACATGGATTTGAAGCCCGGGACGCCGATGGAAGAAATCCGGCTCGATCGCGTGTTCATCGGCTCGTGCACGAATTCAAGAATTGAGGATCTTCGCGCCGCAGCTAAAGTGGCTTCCGGCAAGCATGTTGCGAAATCGCTGAAGCAGGCGCTGGTCGTTCCCGGCTCGCGCGTCGTAAAAGCCGAAGCCGAAAAAGAAGGCCTCGATAAGATTTTCCTTGCCGCGGGATTCGAATGGCGCGATTCCGGCTGCAGTATGTGCATCGGCATGAATGACGACGTGCTGCCCAGCGGCGAGCGCTCCGCCAGCACCTCGAACCGCAATTTCGAAGGCCGCCAGGGCAAGGGCAGCCGCACGCATCTGGTCAGCCCGGCGATGGCCGCGGCCGCCGCGATCGAAGGCCACTTCGTGGACATTCGCAAGTGGAGCGGCGTGAAGGAACGGAGATCGAGTAAATTGCGGCGAATCAGTCCCAATGATTGCCGATGAAGACCCTGCATCGGATTTCGCTTGTGCTCATCGCGATACCACTGCTGGCTATGCTGTGGTCTTCGCGCTGGATGATTCCCTTCGTACAGCCGAGCCGCCGAGTTGAAGCTGGAACTTTGAATTTCATGTTCACTATGAGAACTGGGTCCATGAAGCGGGGTTCGCTCGGCTAGTGCTTTCGATGATCGGATTGCTGATTCTCTTCATTCCCTATCCGTAAGGGGGAGCCGATGGGCGCTTCGCGGCGCTTGCGTTCTGATGTTTCGTTACGAGATTGCCAGCGTTTTCGTTTTTGGTGCCATCCCGAATCTGGGCACTTGGCCGATCTTCCGCAATCTGGCCACGACCCCGCGCATCAGGCCTTGCCGTCAGGTCTCCCGGTTGCTGTCGCGGCCCTTCTTCATTGGCGTAGCCTTGGCCGTCGCCGGGATTCTTGCGATCGACTGAAAGACGCAGCATCCGAGCGACGTTAGTTAACGAGCGAGATTCCGAGAAGCGACTTACGAGAGACTGAGATACCAATGAAACCATTCACAAAACATACCGGCCTCGTAGCGCCGATGGACCGCGTGAACGTGGACACGGATCAGATGGTGCCGAAGCAATTCCTGAAGCTGCTGACGCGCGAAGGCTACGGCCGCGTTTTGTTTTACGACTGGCGCTACCTGCCGGGCGAAAAACCGAATCCGGATTTCGTGCTGAACAAGCCGCGCTACAAAGGCGCGAGCGTGATTCTCGCGCAGGCGAATTTCGGCTGCGGTTCGAGCCGCGAGCACGCGCCCTGGGCCATTCTCGATTACGGCTTCCGCGCGATTCTCGCGCCCAGCTACGCCGACATTTTCTACAACAACTGCTTCAAGAACGGCATCCTGCCCGTCACGCTTTCAAACGAACAGATTGACGAGCTTTTCAAGCGAACGGCCGCGAACGAAGGCTATAGCGTGACCGTTGACCTCGAGCAGCAGGTCGTCACCGACGACAAAGGCCTGCGATATTCCTTCACCGTTGATCCCTTCCGCCGCGAATGCCTGCTCAAGGGTCTCGACGATATCGGTCTAACTCTCGTCCACGAAGCCGACATCACCGCGTTTGAAAAGAAAAATCTGCACGTTCCCCAGATGAACGCTCCGCTCGACGTTAAGTACCACCAATAGTTCCAGTGCGTCTCATGCTCTTTAGGGGGTCGGAGCTTCAGCTCCGACATAACTCCCGCAGCAGGAGCGGGGCTTTAGCCCCTGAGAATGTCCTTCCGCCCCGTTCCCGCAAATCAGCCCGTTAACCATCGGACAAGCCTTCCCTCGCGCGCCTTGATTCAGCGATGCCCAGGGCAGAAGATCGTGGTTGAGTTGTTCCGATGCCTAGATTCCTCATTCACCATGCTACGGAAGGCTCGCGCGTCTTCGAGCTGCTCGGCGACCGCCCGATTGTGGTCGGACGCGCAAAGTCGAGCAATCTCGTCCTCGACAACGCCAGCATCTCGCGACAACACGCCGTGGTGCGCGAAACGCCCGATGGCCGCTGGCAAATCATAGATCGCGGCGCCATCAACGGCGTGAAGGTCAACGGCACCGCCGTCAAGGAAGCCTTCCTGCGCGCCAATGACGAGATCATTCTCGGTGAATACAGGATTCGCTATTTCGAGGATTCGGCAGCGCGCAACATGGTCACGTATGGCACTCCGGAATTGCCTCCCAATTTCGCGAAGGTGATGGCGGAGTCCGCATACTCTGGATCGTTTCTTCCTTCGCAATCTGTGGGAAGCGCGATGGCGTCGCCGGCGGAGCGCTCCGCCAGCGCGCAGGATCGCGTGAACGCGCTCGAACAGGAAAATCGCCTGCTGACGCTGCTGTATCGAGTCAACCGCGCCCTCAGCGAAGTTACCGCGGCCGATGACGTTGCACGCCGCATCCTCGACCTCGTCCTCGAAATGGACGGCGCCGAGCGCGGCTTCATCATGCTGCTCGATCGCGATTCGATTGGCCGCGGAGATTTCAGCAAGGGCGGCTACGGCTTCGAGCCTGCGCTGATCCGCTACCGCGCCGGATCAAAAGCCTCGCCCGGCCAGGGCGCGCCGCAGCTGACCATTTCGCAGAGCATCATTCGGCAGGTGATGCACGGCGGCCTTCCGCTGCTCGTCTCCGACCCGCAGGCCGATCCTCGCCTCGCCGCGAGCCAAAGCATCGCCATTTCTGGAATTCAGTCCGCGATGTGTGCGCCGCTGGGAACCAAAGACAAGCGCCTCGGTCTGCTCTACGTGGACAATCTCTCGCGCCGCGGCATGTTTACGGTGGAAGATCTGAATGTGTTCACGGTGATAGCGACGCAGGCAGGACTCGCAATCGATCGCGCACGCCCAAAAGAAGAACCTGCCGAGCAGCCACAGCCCTCGCCGGCACTCAAGTAGCTGTCAGACTACGCGCTCTGAAATTTCGCGGCCAGCCTCTTCGGAGCTGTATTCAGCCATGCCGCGACAAGCGCCTTCCGCAACGTAGTCTTCTTCGCACGCTTTCAGATGCACGCACGTGGATCCAAGCCTGCCCCAATAGCCTTTCGCCGGCACGAACACTTTCGGCTGAGCCTTGCACGAACTCCTCCTGCTGGTCCGGCATCAGCTTCACCATTCCCCAGCCCTTGTCGAAGTAGCCGAGCGTGGCGAAGATTTTTCCACCCACCCGAAAATCAGGATGATCCATGTGAGAGCTTTCGACCGCCTCCGGAAAGCTCAGCGCCGTGTGTCGAAAATCGTTTGCGGTCATCGGAGTTACTCCGGAATCGCAACGTCTCTGAGGTGCGTGGCGACGAACCAACGGTTGCCGAACGGGTCCGTCACTCCTCCGCTGCGGTCGCCGTACGGCTGATCGGCGACAGGCTGAAGAGAAGTCGCGCCCGCCCGCAGCGCGCGTTCGTAGGCCGCGTCCGCATCCGGAACGTAGAGGTGAAGCGTGCAAGGCATCGGCTGATACGGCCCGTGAGCTTCGCCCATGCCTATAATTGAATCTCCGATCCGCACCCGCGCGTGGTGCACCACGCCGTCCGGCGATTGTGCCCGATCCAGCTCCTCTGCGCCGAATGCTTTCCGCAGGAATTCGATCACCACGGGCGCTCGAAGCGGATTCAACTGCGGCGTCACGGTACGGAAAGATTCGAATAATGTATTGCCGGGATTGGGCTTGAAGATATGCCAGCTGTTGCCTGAATCATCCTTCACCGATGCTCCCCGAGCGCCGTAATCCGTATCGGCCACAGGATGTAACGGCGTGGCCCCAGCCTCAATAGCGCGATTGTAAACGGTGTCAACGTCACTCACTCGAAGCACCAAGCTTGCCGGAGTGGGAGGAAATTGCGCGTTCGCTTCCGCCAACTCGATCATCGAGTCGCCGATCTTCACTTCGGCGTGCATGATCATATCTCCACCGGGTCTCTTGATTCGAAACTGCTCCTCCGCTCCAAACGCCGCCTTCATAAAGTCAATCAACTGCGCCGCCTTCGGAATAACCAGGTACGGCGTAATGCTGCGGAATCCCTCGCGGATAAATTTCTGTTCCTCGGGCGCCGCTGCCTCGCCTTGCTTCCGCGACATTTCGTCAATGCGGCGCTGCATCTCCTCCGTCGTCAACCTTTCCTTGCGCGTCGAGATTGCCCACGTATATCCGAAGGGATCGGCGAATTGGCCGGAACGGTCGCCATAGAACTGATCTTCGACCGGCCGCACCACTTTCGCGCCAGCAGCTAAGGCGCGTCCCGCCAATGCATCAACGTCCGCTACGTCGAGGTGGATGTGAACGGGCGATCCGCCCAGCGACCCCGGGCTGCTGAAACCAGCTTCCGGAAACTCGTCGGCGAGCATGATTCGCGCTCCGCTGATATCAATCTCAGCATGCCCGATCCTTCCGTCCGGCTGGACCAGGCGCGTAATCTCCGTCGCGCCAAATGCCCGCTTGTAGAATTCGATCGCCGCTGACGCTCCCCTCACGCTCAGGTACGGCGTGGCTGTTGCGCGGACCTCGGGTGCTGCTTTTGCGCTGCTTGCCATGGCTGCTCTCCTTTTCAAATCCGCCCGAAGGCGTGTCTTGAAATCCGCGCGCGGAAGATTGCGCAGGTGAGAAGCGATGCCGGCGAGCGCCTCCAACTTCTTGTCGCCGCTCTGCGCCACGACGCCGCGTCCGCCGACGATCATCTCCACGATCGAGTCGAGTTTTTCGCTCAGGTTCTGCTTAGCCATTTCGTCCACCTGACTTGCGGGACGGCTTCTCGCTTGCCTTCTTATTCAGCTCGGCGCGCAATCTTGTGAGCGCCCGGAATTGCAGCTGCTTAATTGATCCATTCGTACGCCGAAGTTCTCGCGCGATTTCGCGAATGCTTTTCTCTTCGGCGAATCGCATTTCGATCACGCGCCGCTGATCGACCGGTAATTCCGCAACGAGCCGGAACATTCTGGCGCGCCGTTCAATTTCCTCCGGGTCCACGCCGCCGGACACATCTGGAGGGCCGTCCGCGATCGGACTTCCCTTCTCCCGGGCTGCGCGTTTCCAGCGATCCGCGATGGCGTTGGAGGCGATGCGATACAGCCACGCCGTGAAAGGCACGCCGCGCCATTCGAACTGGCCGAGTTTCGCGAGCGCCTGCTGGAACACCTCCGCCGTCAAATCCTCAGCGTCCGCCCGGACGTACACGCGCCGGGCGACGAACGCATATACGCGCTCGAAGTTGTCTTCGTAAAGCTCCGCGAAGCGGGCGGGGTCCCTTTGAGCCGCCTCGATGAGCAGGCGCTCGTCCGGTGTCTTCTTCAGAGCCTTCAACAGATTCTCCGCAGGACGCGTTCTCTACTAGATAAACTGCGAGCGAGCCAAAAGGTTACGCGGGAATCTCGCCCTAGCGGCTTTCGGCCGAACCCTTCCATTCGGCCACCAGTATTCCACCGAAGATAAGCAGCCCTCCCAGCAGCATCCGCGCTCCGATACGTTCACCGCCGAGCGTCGCCGACGTGACTGCCGCAAACACAGGCTCGAGCGTAAGCAGGATTGCTGCACGGGACGCCGACGTATGTTTCTGCGCCCAGGTTTGCAACGAAAAGCAGATCACGGTCGCGCCAATTGCCGTCTCCAGGACCGCGAATATCACGTAGGGAGTCCACACCAGCCTGGGCTGTTCCCATCCCGCCGCTGCGGCGATCGGTACCAGCACTGTTGCGAGGACCGCAGTCGTCGCCACCTGCAGAAAACTCAACGACGCCACCGAATACTTCTCCACATTCCGGCTGATGAAAATCATGTGGAATGCGAACATCACCGCGCATCCAAAAACAATCGGGTCGCCGCGGTTTAGTTTGCCCAGACCCTCCGGCGGCACGGAAAGAAAGTAGAGACCGGCGAGCGCTGCGAGCGCGCCGGCCCAAATCCAGATCGAAATGCGCCGCCGGCCGAATATCGCGAGCACGATCGGCACGAACACCACGTACATGCCCGTCACGAACGCCGCCTTGGACGGAGTCGTCCAGCGCAGCCCGGTAATCTGGAACATGTACCCGGCAAACATAAAGATGCCGATTTGCGCGCCCGCCCAAACCTCCCGCAGCGTCAGCGACCGCACGGCGCGCCAGTAGATCATCGCCATGAGCACCGCCGCGATTCCGAATCGCACCGCGATGTACGCGATCACGGACATGTCCGCAAGCGCGTCCTTGATCACGACGAATGTGGCGCCCCAAATCAGCGCGCAGATGACCAGCGCGAAATCCGCGCGCAGCCGGTTGCTCATGATGTCGGTTTTCTCGAATTCACGGGTCCGAGTCTAAGCGGTAGGCGCCGCGTCAGCAAGAAGCGCTACGGTGAAGGAGTGAGCCAGGTTGTGGCTCGATGCGCGGGCCACGATTCGTTAAGAATCGTAGCCGGGGCCGCGGGGCGATCCGCACTCCTTCCACAGCTTTTCCCAATTCCACATCCCGGAGGTCACCCTGTTCGGCAGCGGGAATCCGAGCTGATGCGCGAGCATGCACACCTGCCCGCGATGATGGGCTTCGTGAGAAACCATGTAGCACAACATTTCCGGGCCAACCGGCCACGGCCGAGCCCAGCCGTCTCTCAGAAACTTCTCGACGTGGCCCCCGCGACCGTCTAGTGCTTCGGCGAGCATCTCCGAGCAACGAGCGGCGCTCTTCGCCAATCCCGCGCGGGCCTGCCGCGGAGTGCAGCGCGCGCGGTCGAGCTGCCGCGGAACCTTCAGGTGAGGAGCTGTAAGCCTGACCCACTTGGTGCGGACATTGTGCATGTGGGTGAAGATCGCCGCGATGGTGCGGACGTTTCCGGGCGGTGTAGCTCGCCAGGCGGCAGGGTCAAGTTCTTCGATAAGAATCTGGCTGATGCGATCGTTGACGGCAAATATCTGGACTGCGGCTCGGCCGAGTTCAGTTTGTGGCTTGTGTTGACGCGTGGTCATGGTCCAACTCCTTCGCCTATTACAAGTCTGGGCTGGCCTGCGATTGCGTCGGTGAGGTGGCGGCTACGGCGATCGTTCCGCCAGAGTGAAAGAGAAGAGTTCTGCGAGGCATGCTCACTGCCCAACCTTCAGCGTTCGACGCCCGCCAGCGAGACAACGGTCAGAAACAAGCGCCTTAGCCCCATCTCGCGGCCCGCGGGGTCGTACCATTCGTCGAGCGTGTGCGAACCGCCGCCGCGCCCGCCACCGCCGAGCGCCACGGCAGGAATTCCCATTGAAAGCGGAATGTTCGCGTCGGTCGAGCTGCGCTCAAGGCGCGAGCGATTCCCCAGGTAACGGTCCACGTTGCGGATCGTCGCGACGAGCGGCGCGTCATCCGCCAATTTTCCGGCAGGGCGCGTGCCAAGCGAACGGAAATTCAACTGCAGCGCATCGCTCGCGGACCGCGTAGCCGAAATCTCTTCTTTCACGCCCGCCTGCATTGCGTCGCGCAGAGCCGCTTCCAGCCGACCCAATTCACCTTCATCCTCCGAGCGCAGATCAACCTTCACGGAGGAGCCCGACGGAATCGAATTGACCGAAGTGCCGCCCTCAATGGTGCCGAAGTTGTAGGAACTTCGCGGATCGCTGGGAATGGAGATCGCGGAAAACTTTACGATCCCGCGCGCGATGGCCGTGATCGGATTCGGCGCGCCAAAATCGGACCAGCTATGGCCGCCCGGCCCCGTAACGCTCGCCTCGAACCGCCGTGAAGCGATGCCCTGCGTCGTGATGTGATCGGTTGACGGTCCGTCCACCGCGATCACCGCGGCAAGCCGCGAACCGTAGGCTGTCCATCAGCGCGCGCATTCCGCGCAAGTTTCCTTCGCCCTCTTCGCCCACATCTCCGACCAGCACAATTGTCTTCGTGGTGCGCACGCGCGATTCAGCGAAAGCGCGTGCCAGCCCCGCCAGCGACGCCAGCCCCACGCCGTTGTCGGCAATCCCTGGCGCGAGCAAGCGGTTGCCATTGCGCTTCACGCTCACGTCCGTACCTGCAGGAAACACCGTGTCGAGATGCGCGGCCAGAAGGATCACGCTCTTCGTGGCAGCCCCCGGCCGTTCCGCGATCACGTTGCCGGTCTTGTCCGTGCGAACTTCGAATCCGCTCGCCGCGAAAAGTTCTTTCAGGGCCTCGCCGCGGCGCGCTTCGTCAAATTCAGGCGCGGGAATTTCCGTCAGGCGAATCTGCTGGTCGGTCATCCATGCGGCGCTTTTGTCAATCCACTGGAGGCCGCGCGCGCAAGCCGGATCGCCCGCAAGTTTCGTAAGCGAATCGTCGGTAGCGCGAGCGGAAAGCGTAGCCATCCATAGAAAGATACAGCAGATGAGAGCGTGTTTCACGCGATTCGTGCCGTGAGCGACGTCAAGATTGCGATCGGATTCATGGACTTCCATGTAATTGCGCGCGCAGCGCCTCCCGATGCGCCGCATTTCTCGCAGCAAGTATTTCCGCCGGAACGCCAAATCTCACCGCGCTCGCAGATAGCTACCGCCAATCGTCGAGAATATAAACTCCGGCGCGATTGTAACCGGAAGTCGCGTCGCCTGTCTCCATGGCGACGCCCTGCATCTCGGTGCGGAATCCGCGCGCGATCATGGCCAGAAATGCCTCGCGACGCGCCAGATTCACTCCGGCCGTCACCTTCGGCGCTTTTGCCGCGCGCGCATATGCTTCCACCGCGTCGAGCAGTCGCTCGAAAGCCTCGCCGGCGCGGCGCCCCGGACGCACAGCGGCGAACTTTACGTAGCAGACTCCCGACCCTGCCTCGGAGCCCGCGCCGGAATGACACACCGCAAACGCCGCGAGTTTACCGCCGTCCCACACCAGAATCGTGTCGCCCAAATTCTGCTCGGCGATGGCCCGAATCTCGATTCCGACGTCCAGGCCCTCGAAATTTGCGTCGGTTACTTCCAGGCACGCCGCCAGCACGCGCCCCCGCTCGTCGCGCGCGACTTCAGAGAAGCGTGCGGTTTCCGACATCAAGGCAGCGGGCTTCTCGCCGATTTGCTTCGCCACCACGGCTACCAGGTCGCGCGGCCAGAATCCGAACTTCTGATACAGCGCAATATGCTTCGGGCTTTGCGCGAACGTATAGAGACCCATGTGCCGCGTGCCCCAGCGCCGAAATATTTCCATCGTCGGCCCAAGAAGCTGCTGCGCGACGCCGCGGTTCCAATATTCCGGCTCGACCGTCAGCGGACCGAAGAAGCCGAAGTTGCCCCAATTCGTCGCGAAATTCGAGCCGATCAGCTTTCCGCCGTGCTCCGCAGCCACGACGGAGGAGGGGTCCGTCTTCCACCGCGTTCGGGCCACATCGCTGTCGCTCCCCATGCGCGCGTCGTCCGCGGGCAATCCGAGAAATGTCGCAAACGCCACGCGGATGATGCGGCGCGTCTCGTCCAGCTCCGTTTCCGCGAGCGGCCGTATCAGGATGTCAGGCTGAGGCTGCGTCGTCGCCATAGACGTACTTACTCCCGGGAGTTAGCTGCTGGCAAGCTGCGAACCGTTTATTGCCGCGCCGACGAAGCCGCCAGCGCCAAAATTTCTGCTTCCGTCAGCACGCATGCCGATTGCTTCGCCTCGGCAAAAATGCGCTCGACGATCTCGTCGCTCGCCGAAATCCCACGCTTCCCGAGCCAGTACACGATATTCGATCGCCCGCTCATCGGCCCAATTTCGATAATCTGCTCGAGTCCAAACAGGTGCGCCGGTACGCCGCTGTAAATAGCGTTCGCCAGTTCCAGATCACCCTTCTTGTACGCCTTCGCGATCGCCGCCGCGTGTACGCCGGTCTGCGTGCGAAAGGCATCGCGCCCCACGATCGGATAATTCGGCGGGATCACCGTATTCGTCGCGCGCGCCACCGTTTCCGAATATCGCTTCAGCTGCGAAAGGTCGCGCTCAATTAACCCGAGCAGCCGCAAATTCACCAGCATCATTTCCATCGGTGTGTTGCCGACGCGTTCCCCAAGCGACAGCGCCGCAGCGTGTACTTGATCCGCTCCCGCGGCAATCGCCGCCATGGAATTCGCAACCGCCAGTCCGCGGTCGTTGTGCCCGTGCCAATCCACGCGGATTTTTTCCCCCGACGGCTTCACGACTTCGTCAATCGCGAATTTCACCAGGTTGTACGCCCCGCGAGGCGTCGCATGCCCCACCGTATCGCACAGGACGATCGCGCGAGCGCCCGCGCGAATCGCGGTCGAATACAGAGCGACAATTGTCGCGGGGTCGGTGCGCACCGTATCCTCGGTCACATACATCACCGGCAGCCCGGCCGACACCGCCGTGGTCACCGCCTCTTCCGTCGTGCGCTGCAAATAATCAACAGTCCAGTCCTCGGTCAATCGCCGGATGGGGCTGGATCCGAGAAAGAGCGCAGCCTCCATCGGCTGACCCACGCGCTCGCAAAGATCAACGATCGCCTGGATGTCCTGCTTCTGCGTGCGCCCCGCAACGTGCGGACGAATTCTTAAGCGCGATGCCGCAATCTCCCGCGCCAGCGCCTCCGCATCAGCAAAAGCTCGCGGCCCTGCGCCGGGCAGACCGACATTCACCGTGTCAATTCCCAGCGCATCCATCAAATGAACGATCTCGCTTTTTTCGTCGATCGTAGGGTTGCGCACCGACGTGTTCTGCAAACCGTCGCGCAGCGTTTCGTCGTTGAGCAACACGCGCCGCCCCGCGGGAATATCCGGCTCGGAGTAGCTGTTCCAATCGTGGATGAGTTCGTGGTTCACGTGCGAAGAACTGTCTTCAGCGCTGATTTTACATGATTTTCCGGCCCTATGACTGTGCCGACCGCCGCCGCGACGCAGAGGACGCTAGCGAATCCGTAGGATCGGGAAACTCCAGCGATACCAAATAAAGCCCTTCCGGCGGCACCGTCGGCCCCGACCGCGTCCTGTCGCGCAACTCGAACAATTTCGGAATGTCGTCCGGCGCGAGCCTTCCCTTCCCGACTTCGATCAGCGTGCCCACAATCTTCCTCACCATGTAACGCAAGAACGATTGCCCGCGGACCACGTACGCAATCTCCTCGCGGTCCGGCTCGCGCACGATTTCCGACGAATAAATCACGCGAGTCATGTTCCGGTCGCGGTCATCCTCTTCCGATCCTGACGACGCCGCAAACGAACTAAAGTCGTGCTCGCCTTCGAACTTCCTCGCGGCCTCGGCCATCGCGCCTTCGTCAAGCGCCCACGGATAGTGCAGCGCGCGACGATATTCAAACGGCGGCAGCACGCGCCCGCGATAAATCCGGTAGCGGTACGTCTTTCCTTGGGCCTGCCAGCGCGCGTGGAATTCCGGGCCCATTTCTTCCGCAGCGATCACGCGAATCACCGGAGGCAGCAGCGCGTTGAGCGCGCGCTGAAATTCAGTCGCCGAAAGCGCGGACTGCGTCTTGAAATGCGCCACCTGCCCCAGCGCGTGAACTCCGGCATCGGTGCGGCTAGCGCCCTGGATGAAAACCTTCTCTTGCGTGATCTTGCACGCCGCATCAGCGAGCGCGCCTTGAATCGTGCGGATTCCCGGCTGCGACTGCCAGCCATGGAATTCCGCCCCGTCGTAAGCAATGGTGAGCTTGATGTTGCGCATGGAACATGGCGATTATCGCACGGCGTCGAGCCGCATGCGATTCGACGTGATTTGATATCAGCGACGGGAAATCTTCGGCAGAAAAAAAGAGGGGCCCCAGCTTGGGATCCGGGGCCCCAAAGGTCGCGTTCCGGTGATCCGGCCTAGGCGAGACCGGATCATGGGGTCATCCATCCAGCTTCCCTCTCAGAGGCAGGTGGGAACGACCCGTGCCACCCCGCGAATGGGCCCCTTCCTCCCCATTCACAGTGTGATGCGGATCGTGTTGGAACGCGACCCACGCCATCACCCATTGCATTTCGCTGCCCACTCTATTTGCCATTCAGCGCGTTTCCCCTAACGCATTTTCAACCACTTAACGCCGCGCGCTTCGCCATCTCACGCTCGGATAATTCAAATCGGGAAACGCCGTCCCGCATTGGAATTTTCCCCCGCATAACCGACGTTACTTCCGTGACTTTCCCTCTTTCCAGCCGTCCAACCATGTGGCGTTGTGCCGCGTCCGCGTCTGCCGCATAATGGTGCATGGATCCAGCAATAGCGTCCGCAAAATGAAAACGCTTTACATTGTCGCGATCGTGTTCGTGGCAGCGCTCGGCTTGCTCGCCACCGCGCTGGCTACTACGCACGCGCTGAAGGTCACGGCCGCGAACCGCATTGCGACTGTGCGCAGCGCTCCGGCTGCTGTTGGCGCGCAGCAGGATAGTTCGTCCGATGACGACGATGACGTCCCGAAGGTCATCCGCTTCGCCAGTAACCCGGAGCCGATGCCGCCCTTCCTGGTCAACGATGTCGAGGGACGCGTCCTTTCGACCGCGGAGTTGCGCGGCAAAGTGGTGATCGTGAATTTCTGGGCCACGTGGTGCCCACCATGCCGCGAGGAAATCCCCGAAATGATTGATCTCGCCAATCGCTACAAGGACCGCCTGCTAATCATCGGCGTCTCGGAAGACGATGACGCGACTCCGGAAGAAGTCCGCGATTTTGCCCGCGAGCAGAAAATCAACTATCCCATCGTGATGGGCAGCAACGGAATTTCCCGCGAGTATGGCGGCGTACCGGCGCTACCCACTTCGTTCATTGTGAATACCGATGGCCGCGTCGTGCAAAAACACGTCGGGTTGTACCCGAGCGAAGTGTACGACCGCGAAATACGTGCCCTGCTCGGCGAACACGTGGATGCTCCGATCGAAACCTTCGTGGACAGCGGCGAGATTTTTCTGAAGAACGCCGCGAACGCCACCGAACTTCCCGGCGTGGACTTCAGAGGCCTCAAGCCTGCTCAGCGGCGCCTGGCGCTAAAGCGCATGAACTCCGAAAACTGCACCTGTGGCTGCAAACTGACGATCGCGCAGTGCCGCATCAACGAGTCCACCTGCGCCACAAGCGAAAAGCTAGCCGCGCAAATCGTCCACCAGATCAGTGCCGCGCGTCCCACCACGTCCGCCACGCGCTAGCTGTTTATCTGTCTCATTTTCCCCGACTGCTGTACCTGTCTTTGTAGGGGCGTAGTCCCGAAGCATCGGGACCGTGCCCGGCAGACATCCTTGGCACACCCGCGCCATCTTAGAGGTATGGAGAAATGAAAAGAATTTCGTGCGGCGAGGAAATTCACCCGGCTCACGGCGTCATCTGCGAGGGGACAACGCCGCGAGCCGGGCTGAGCTCGAATGCCAACTACTTGTCGTATTGCATGCAAATTTCAAGCTGGTGGATGGACGCATCAATGGATCGGACCGCTTCTTCGCGGTGTCCGCCGAAATCGTGCGAAGCGGCCATCAGGTCAGCCCGCGCAGAGCGTAGCGCCTCAATAGCTTCGCGAATGTGGTGGTGCCGCTCGGCTGCAGCAGCGGCCGGTGTGGGTTGTGGGTTCGGAGTCGGTGGGGCTGCGGGCGCCACCACGGGGAACGCCAGCGCAAAAACGAGGGCCACAATCGCGAACAAATACATGAGCCGATTCTTCATTGAGTGTTCCTCCTGATCCGGGTTGACCCGGTTTGCCGTGAAGTTTTTCCAGCGTGTCGGCTGGGCGTCGGCCCGCCGGAGTAAAGCGATGGTATCCCTATCATCGCGATTCGCGTCCGCCGCATTTCGCCGCTGTCGTCAAAGAAGCAAGCGCCGGCCGCCGAAATTTCAATGACGCCGCCAGGGCTAAGTTTGACGTACTCCAACCACTTGCGAGCAAACGGGGGCCATAGCTTCTGCGATTCCGGTTTTCAGCAGTCCGGCAAATTGCTGCGCAAGCACTGGCCGGCTGAAATAGTATCCCTGTGCTTCGTCACACTGCTGAGCCTGAAGGAACGCCAGCTCTTCCAGTGTTTCCACGCCCTCCGCAACCACGCGCAGCTTGAGGCTACGCCCCATGGCGATGATCGCAGTCACGATGGTCGTGTCGTCGGGAGCAGTAGTGATCTGCCGAACGAACGACTGGTCGATCTTGAGAGCGTCAATCGGAAATTTTCGCAGATAGCTTAGGCTGGAGTAGCCCGTGCCGAAGTCATCCACGGCAATCTGTACTCCTCTGGCCCTGAGCGTCTTGAGAATGCTTTGTGCGGATTCAGCGCGTTTCATCAGCACGCTTTCAGTCAGTTCGAGCTCAAGCGCGCTCGGATCCAAACCGGTTTCCTGGAGGATTGCGAACACGCCCTGCAGGAAACGATCGTCGCGGAATTCCATCGCCGAGATATTCACCGCCATCGTCGCCAGAGGCAGTCCTGCATCCAACCAGGCCCGAGCTTGCTTGCACGCTTCACGAAGGACCCAGTTGCCAATTGGCAGAATCAGGCCGCAGTCTTCGGCAATGGGAATAAATTGAATGGGTGGAACGAGCCCTCGAGTGGGATGCGTCCAGCGTAGCAGCGCTTCAGCGCCCGTGATTTCTCCCGACTTTAGATTAACCTTGGGCTGGTAGTGCAGCGCGAATTCGTGCCGTTCCAGCGCCCGCCGCAGGCCTTCCTCAATGGATTGCCGCTCCACGGCTCGCACGTTCATCGCCGGTTTGAAAAACTGATAGCTCTGCCGCCCGTTTTCCTTGGCCTGATACATCGCGGTGTCCGCATTCTTGATCAGCGTCTCCGCGTCCAGACCGTCATCGGGATAAACGCTCACGCCAATACTTGTGGTCACGTGAAGATCGTGTTGATCGATGAAATGGGCTTCCGCCACGGCCTGGAGCATCCTTCTCGCCGTTATGGCTGCGTCCCCCGATCGTTCGACTTCGGAAAGCAGCACCACGAATTCGTCACCTCCCTGCCGGCTCACCGTGTCCGAGCCGCGTACGCAATCCACCAGGCGTTTCGTGATGGACTGGAGGAGTTTGTCGCCGATCGCATGTCCGAGCGAATCGTTGATGTGCTTGAAACCGTCCAAATCCAGAAATAGAACCGCAACTTTTTTCGCGTGACGCGACGCGAACGAAATTGCCTGGTTAACCCGGTCATTCACGAGCGTTCGATTGGGCAAGCCGGTCAGAAAATCGTGCTCGGCCGAATGGACCATCTGCAGCGCCATCGCCCTTGCCGCGCTCACATCACGGAACACAATCACCGCGCCCGTGGCCTTCCCCTCTCGGTCGTGAATTGGCGCGACCGAGTCCTCGATTGGGATTTCAAATCCGTCGCGGCGAATCAGGATGCAGTTCAACGGCAAGTGCACGGTCCGGTCGAGTCCCACCGCCATCTCCATCGGATTCGGATTGGTTTGACGGCTGGTGGCGTCCAGGATTCGGAAGATGTCGGCCATCGGGCGGCCCGCGGCCTCAGCCCACAACCATCCCGTCATCTTTTCCGCGGCGAGATTGAGGAACGTGACATTTCCGGCGAGGTCGGTGCAAATGACGGCGTCGCCAATACAGTTGAGTGTGACCTGCGCGCGTTCCTTTTCCAGGAACAGAGCTTCTTCCGCATTCTTTCGCTCTATCGCGTAACGCAGGGCTCGTAGGAGTCCCCGCGCCTCAATTTGCCCCTTGACGAGATAGTCTTGTGCTCCCTCTTGCAAGGCCTGCGCAGCCAGTGACTCGTCATCCAGACCGGTAAGCACCACCAGAGGGACGCGGGGCGCGACGGCTCGCGCTCGGCGCACCGCTCCCAGTCCTTGGGCGTCCGGCAAACCAAGATCGAGCAGGATAATGTCAAAAACACGCTTCCCCAGATGCTGCTCGGCCTCACACATGGACTCCGCGTGCGTCAACTGCGTGTTTTGGGAACCCTGTTCGTTGAACATCTCCCGGAGCAGACGGGCGTCTCCGGCATCGTCTTCAACCAGAAGGAGCACGTTGATCAATTTCTCGCTCATTCGTTTTGCCTCTGCTGTAGCAAGCCGGCCTCTATCATCTTGAAATCTCCGTGGCGATTGATCGGGTCTCCGAACTATTTCAACTGCAATTCGCCTCTTGGGCCACGATTCGATTCCTGCTCACGAACTTTGCCTGTTCTTCGGCAATTTGACCTTGGTAAGCCAGAAATCGTTAATGCTTTTCACCAGGGTCTCGAACTGATCCAATTGGACTGGTTTGCTGAGATAGCAGTTCGCTTGGAGTTCATAGCTTTTCGCGATATCCACCTCGGATTCTGAGGTCGTCAGGACAATCGTCGGGATTGTTTTCAGGCTCTCGTCCTCCTTGATATGGGCCAAAACTTCGCGACCATCCATTTTGGGGAGGTTGAGATCCAACAGAATAAGATCTGGTCGAGGAGCATTCGAGTGAGAGTTCTGATGCCTCAGAAATGCCATGGCCTCCACGCCGTCGGAAGCCACATGCAAGCGGACCGATTTGTTGGCATCCCGGAAGGCTTCTTGCGTCAGCCGCACATCACCGGCGCTGTCTTCCACTAATAGAACCTCTATCGGCATACCTTCCTCTCAAACCGTCGCGGATTCGTATCTCCGGATAAGCGGACGTTGGCTGGAACGGCGCCGATCATCCATGGCGTTCGGTTCGATCTCATATAAGTCCGCTTGGCGTCTGCTTTGGCAACTTCGCGTCTACAAGCCAGAAGGCATTGATGCTCTTCACCAGGTTCTCAAACTGATCCAACTGCACGGGCTTGTTAAGATAGCAATTCGCCTGGAGCTGATAGCTCTTCGCGATATCCACTTCCGCGTCGGACGTCGTCAGGATGATTGTAGGGATCGTTTTGAGACCTTCGTCTTTCTTGATCTGAGCCAGCACCTCGCGGCCATCCACCTTGGGAAGATTCAAGTCCAATAGAATTAGATCCGGCCGGGGAGCCTCGGAATGAGCGCCCTGATGCTTCAGAAACGCCATAGCCTCTGCACCGTCGGAAGCTACATGCAAATGAATAGTCGGATTGGCGCTCCGGAAGGCCTCCTGCGTCAGCCGGACATCACCGGGGCTGTCTTCAATCAACAAAACCTGTATTGGCACTCCGCCGCGTCCGATCAGATTCATGATTTCCTCTCTATTCCGTCCAGGGTAAATCGAAATGTCGAACCCTGCGTGGGTTGTGACTCGACGGAAATGCTGCCGCCGTGCCGCTCGACAATCTTCTTGCAGATCGCCAGACCGATTCCCGTTCCAGCGAACTCGTCTCGCTTGTGCAGCCGCTGAAACATGCCAAAGATTTTTTCGAAGTACTGCGAGTCAATCCCCAAGCCACTGTCTTTCACCGAGAATATCCATTTTTTCTCAACGTTTCTTGCGGCGGAGACATGTATGTGAGGCACCCCGGGGCCTTGGTACTTGATGGCGTTGCCCACGAGATTCTGAAACAGTTGAATTAGCTGCATCTCGTCCGCCAGAACGTTGGGAAGGGGGTCGTGCGTCACCTGCGCCCCGCTATCAGCGATCGTCGCGCGTAGGTTTATCAGCGCCTGCTGGAGCGCCTCTTCACTTGAGTAATCCAGCAGCTCTGTTCCCTTTGTCCCCACGCGCGAAAAGGCCAGCAGATCCTGAATCAACCGCTGCATGCGGTTGGCTCCGTCCACGGCGAACGCGATGAACTCATCCGCATCGGAGTCCAGCTTGCCCTTGTATCGTCTCGACAAAAGCTGCGTGTAGCTGGCCACCATCCGCAGCGGCTCCTGCAAGTCGTGCGAGGCAATGTAAGCGAATTGTCCCAGTTCCTCGTTGGAGCGTTTCAATTCCTCGACTTTGTTCAGAAGATGAGTTTCGGCCGTTTTGCGCACGCTAATATCGCGAATTGCCGCCGTCACCAGAATTCCCTCGGCGCTTTCCAGCGGGCTCAGCATGAGCTCGATTGGGAACTCGCTTCCATCCTTCCGCTTTCCATACAGCTCGATTCCTGTACCGATCTGCTGCGCCAGCGCGTCTTCCGGCGATCGCAGACCATCCGAGATCAGCCGCTCCGCAAATCCCTCCGGAATGATGTTCTTCATCTTTTGCCCGACGAGTTCGTCGCGGTGGTATCCGAACTGTTTCTCCGCTTGAACGTTCAGGAGCACGATTTCTCCGCGCCGGTTCACTACCACCATCGCGTCCGGAGCCGCCTCCAGCAGCCCGCGATACCTGCTTTCCATTTGCGCCAGATGCTTTTCTGCATCCTTGCGTACGCTGATGTCGCGGATCGCCGCCGTTACCAGAATTCCCTCGGCGCTCTCCAGCGGGCTCAGCATGATCTCGATGGGAAACTCGCTTCCATCCTTGCGCCGCGCCGTGAGTTCAATTCCCGTGCCGATCTGCTGCGCCAGCGCGTCTGCAGCCGTCCGAAGTCCGTCCGCGACCAGCCGCTCCGCGAAACCTACCGGAATAATATTCGTGACCTTCTGCCCCACGAGCTCGTCGCGCCGATATCCGAACTGCTTTTCCGCCTGCACGTTTAGAAGAACGATCTCCCCGCCCTGATTCACCACCACCATTGCGTCCGGAGCGGCTTCCAGGAGCCCGCGATATCTTCCTTCCATCTGCGCCAAATGCTTTTCCGCCGCCTTCCGCACGCTGATGTTCCGAATCGCCGCCGTCACCAGGATTCCTTCGGCGCTTTCCAGCGGACTCAGCATGATCTCGATCGGAAACTCACTTCCGTCGTTCCGTCGTCCGGAAAGTTCGATCCCTGTGCCGATTTGCTGTGCCAGAGCTTCGGCCGTGGTTCGCGTGCCGTCCGCGATCAACCTCTCCGCGAAGCCTTTCGGAATAATGTTCGTCACTTTCTGCCCGACAAGTTCATCGCGGCGGTACCCGAACTGTTTCTCTGCCTGCACGTTGAGAAGTACGATTTCCCCGCTCTCGTCCACCACCACCATCGCGTCGGGAGCGGCTTCCAATAATCCGCGATACTTCGCGCCCGAATCCTTGGTCTCGCTGAGATGGCGCGTCTGCTCCTTCGCCATGAGCCGGTCGCGTTCAGTCGCGTGAATCGCTTTCGTAACCATCAAACCCGCACCCGCGCCAAGGTTGTGGCCTCACGCGACGCGTGCATTAGCGGCGGACGCACCGAGAGCGTCCCCGCCAGCCGCTCGCGCAGCCGCAGCAACGCCGACGTGTGAATCTGCGACACGCGCGATTCGCCGATGCGCATCATCGCGCCGACCTGCTTCATCGTCAGTTCCTGGAAGTGGTACAGCGCAAGCACCTCGCGTTCCCTTCCCGGAAGCTCGCCGATTGCTTTTTCGAGCAGTTCCTTCGTCTCCGCGCGCAGCGCCTGATGGTAAGGGTCCTCTTCCGTCGCCTCGGCCTGCGTTTGCGACATTTCCCGGTCACCGGGTTCGTCCGCATCCGCTTGCAAACTTCCTATATCGAGACCGCGCAAATCTCCCTGCAGCCGCTGCAGACTTCCGAGGCTTACCTGCATCTCTTCCGCAATCTCTGTCTCGTTCGGATCGCGCCCGAGCCGCGCCTTGCACTGATTGATTGCCTGCTCCATGCGCCGCGCCTGCCGTCGCAGCGCTCGCGGACTCCAATCCACGAGCCGCAGGCTGTCGAGAATCGCGCCGCGTATCCGGAATTCCGCGTAGTGCTTCAGCTGAACGTTCTTGCTCGGATCGTATTTCTTCACCGCATCCATCAGGCCCAGAATTCCCGCGTGAACGAGGTCCTCCAGCAGCACCTGCTGCGGCAGCCGGCCGTGAATGCGCCGTGCGACGTATTGCACTTGCGGAAGATGCTCGAGCAGAAGCCTCTCGCGCTCCGCCGCATCCACTTGCTTCGCCAACGCTGCTGTTCCCGCTGACATATTTGGCCCCCTGAATTGCTCCTTCACCGATTCAAGCCGCGCGGCCGTCGCGCGGGTTGTGCGCCTGCAGCCGGTACCCGACGCCCCGCACCGTGTGAATCAACTTGTGCTCGCACGGCGCGTCCACTTTCTTGCGCAAGTAGTTGATGTACACGTCCACCACATTCGTCATCGTGTCGAAGGGAATATTCCAGACGTGCTGAATGATTTCTGTCCGCGTCACGCGCTGCCCGGAGTTGCGCATCAGGTACTCGAGCAGAGCGAATTCCTTCGGCGTGAGCTTGATCTTCCGTCCAGCGCGCTTCACCGAGCGCTCGATGCGGCTCAGCTCCAGATCCTCGACGCGCAACACCGTTTCCGCATAGTGTCCGCCGCGGCGCAGCACCGCGCGCACCCGCGCGGAAAGCTCCGCGAACGCGAACGGTTTGAAGACGAGATCATCCGCGCCCAGATCGAGGACCTGCACTCGATCCTCAGCGTTGCCGGGGCTAGCCAGAACCAGAATGGGAAGTTGCTCGTGCGCAGCGCGCACGCTCCTCAGAAGTTCGAGGCCATCGTGGTGACCGAGATGGAGGTCCAGAATGGCGGCGTCGTAATGACGGTCGCGCGCAAGCGACTTCACTTGGACCGCGTCCGTCGCCAGATCGACGGCATAATTCTCGGCGCGGAATTCTCGATCCAGAAAACCACTGAGCGACAAGTCGCTTTCGGCGACAAGGATACGCATGACTGCTCCAGTGGAAGGGGGACACTACGAAGGGGAAATTGAATTTAGTAAAGCATTACGCGCGTGTCAAAAAGAACTTCTCATGGGAAAGTTCACAATTTCCAAAAATGAGAAACGTGGCGGAAAATGTTTCATAATGGCACGTGCGCGACTGAAATGTGTGCCGCTGTGAACCAGCCGCGACGTTCGCCCGGAAAAACTCACCTTACGGGCGCGTCATTTTCTCGGGGCGAATCAGCTCGTCGAATTCCTTTTCGGTCAGGTAGCCGAGCTTCAACGCGGCGTCGCGCAGGCTGAGTTTTTCGTGATGGGCCTTTTTGGCGATCTCCGCGGCTTTGTCGTAGCCGATTTTCGGGTTCAGCGCGGTGACGAGCATCAGCGAATTCTTCACGTACTGTTCGATGCGCTGGCGATCGAGTTCCATTCCCTGCACGCAGTGGTCGGTGAACGAGCGGCACGCATCGGTGAGCAGCCGAACTGAGTTCAGGAAATTGTGGATGATCACCGGCTTGAAGACGTTCAGCTCGAAATTTCCCTGCGAGCCGGCGAAGCCGATGGCCGCGTCGTTGCCCATCACCTGCACGGCAACCATGGTCATGGCCTCGGACTGCGTGGGATTCACTTTCCCGGGCATGATGGACGAACCCGGCTCGTTTTCCGGCAGCATCAACTCGCCGAGTCCGGCGCGCGGGCCGGAGCCGAGCCAGCGCACATCATTTGCAATCTTCATCAGCGAAGCGGCCAGAGTCTTCAACGCGCCGCTGGCGAACACGATTTCGTCGTGCGCGGAAAGCGCCGCGAATTTATTCGGATGAGATTTGAACGGCAGCCCCGTCAGCTCCGCGATCTTCTTCGCAGCGCGCTCGGCGAATTCCGGCGGCGAATTCAAACCCGTGCCGACCGCCGTTCCGCCAATCGCCAGGTCGTAGAGGCCGGGCAGCACTTCCTTCAGCCGCGCAATGTCGCGATCGAGCAGGCTCGACCAGCCGGACATCTCCTGCGCGACGGTGAGCGGCGTCGCGTCCATCAGGTGCGTGCGGCCGATTTTGACCACATCGCCAAACGCGCGCGCTTTCGCGTTGAGTGCGTCGCGCAGCCGTTCGACGGCGGGAATCAGCGCCTCGGCCACGCGCGACGCCGCGGCGATATGCATCGCCGTGGGAAACGTGTCGTTCGACGACTGCGACATATTGACGTCGTCGTTCGGATGAATCGGCTTCTTGCTGCCCATCACGCCGCCGGAAAGTTCGATGGCGCGATTCGAGATCACCTCGTTCGCGTTCATGTTGGTCTGCGTGCCGCTCCCGGTCTGCCAAATGCGCAGCGGGAAATGCGCGTCGAGCGTTCCGGCGATCACTTCGTCGGCGGCCTGCACGATCAGTTTCGCTTTTTCGGCGGAAAGTTTGCCGAGGTCCTGATTGACCAGCGCCGCGGCCTTTTTCAGGATTCCGAACGCGCGAATCAGCTCGGGCGGCATTTTGTCCGTGCCGATATCGAAATGGATCAGCGACCGCGCGGTCTGCGCGCCGTAGTAGCGATCGTTGGGCACCTCGATCTTGCCCATGCTGTCGGATTCAATCCGTGCGCCCGCTTTTGATGCAGGCGACGCTTTGCCGTCCACGCTGTGCCTCCGCATTTGAGATACATCCAAAGCATACTGCGGAAATGACCTCGCGCGCATCTTCGTGTTCGAGTGATTAGCGCTCCGGCTGCGGAAGCGGCGGATGTCCGGCGAACATGTCCGGCTGCTTTTTGGCTTCGTTGTAGGGCTTGTAGAGAGTGGAAGGCTCGTCCGGCTGGGCCGCAAGCACGCCGCGCACCGTGCCGTGATCGGGGGCCTGCGTCCAGCTCGTTTCGTATCGGTTCCGGAACACGGGCACAAGGTTGGAATGAGCGATCCTCCAGCGGCCATCTTCCTTCACGTAATCAACGTAAAAAGTTCCCCAGATCCATGCGGCTGACGAAATGCTGCCGGCAGCGCCGGGGGACAGCCAGTGACTTCGCGCGGATAATCCGTCGGTGGCGATCTCGACCACCGGATTGGCGGCCATGTGAAGGATGAAAAATCCCGGAATCGTTTTCGTCACATCGAAAGATTTGTAAAGCGCGCGAACGCTTTCCAAGCCGCGGTACACGCCGCTATCGGAGAACTCGACGGACACGTCGGGCAGATTGTGCGCGAAGCACTCGTCTACGATGCGGTCGAAGCGCTGCTTGAAGAGGAGATGAATATATTTCGATTGCAGCTGCTGGATCTCGAGCGTGTCTTCCAGGTGACGCACGCGGGCGAGCAGATCTTGCACGGTGGGCATCAGTTCATCGTTGTTGTTCGGGTTCATACGCAGGGCTCCTCGACGATCGTTTTCCTCTGACGCGCAATTGTAGTCATTTTGGCGGGCGGGAAGCGAGGTTTGGTACTTGGAACCACATCGCGGCCCCGACGCAGCCGATTGTGCTCGCCGTGAACGAACGCCGAACGGTCAAATTGACCGCTCGTCCCCCATGAAATATGGGGGCGCACACACCCCCAATTGTGTGTCACTTGGCATGTGCCCCTTTCTTTTGTTTTGTGTGAGCTACGGCGAAAATTACTCGGCACGTGTGTCGAGTAATTTGGCGCCAAAAACGACGGCCAGTGGGTTAGCTTGTGGTGGCTCCTGTCGACCCTGACATCGGGAGGAAGCGAGAGCGGTATGCCGCAGAAGAGCCGACTGCTTCTCGCTCTTCGCGTTCGAGCGGTGGCCGGCTTTTCTGCGCTGATGCCCCGCCGACCGGCGGGAGTCAATGCGTCCATCTCGGTTCCTCGTGGGCGCAATAGTGCCCAGACTCACGCTAGCAGGAGAGAGACTCGAAATTGTCAAGCGGCGCCTGTGGACTTTTTGATGAGGGGTGGGGGCGAGGGAAAATCTCCGCCCTTTGCTGCGCAAAGAATGGGGCAACCGGAAAATCAAGAGCCAAAGCCTGGACCACCTGGCGCGAAACTACGCGGCGCTTACAAGGATGCGCGCTTCTTTCCGCGAGCGGGGCTTGGGGCGAATGACGATCTCGACGTCGCGGTCAAGCGCAGTGAGGAAATGCATCAGCCGTTCCACGGAAAAGCCATCCAGGCGGTAATTGGCGAGCGCGGAAATCTTAGGCTGATTGATTTTCAGGTGACGCGCTGCCGCCACCTGAGATAGTTCCTGGCCGGCGATAATCTGATTGATCGCCACTGCGAGCCGGACCTTCGTTTGCTTTTCGTCCGCGTTCGGCAGACGCAGGTCGGTGAATACGTTGCCCGAACTTGGCGTGATTCCCGACCTAGTTTTTCGCCCGGCCATATCGCACCTCGTAGTCCTGCGTAGCCATACGGAGCCTCTGGCTGATTAATTCTGTGTCAACTCTCCGCGTCTTGATGCCCTGCGGCGACTTCTTCTGGAACGCGTGGAGGACGTAAACTGCGCCTTCAAAGCGGACCGTGTAGAGCGCGCGGTATGTATCTCCCCGGTGGTCTTCCACAACTTCGAATACGCCAGCCCCGTCACCCTTCCAAGGTTTTGCCTTCGGGTGCTTGCCGCCAAACTGTGCCACGCTCAGTGCGACGCCGATCTCGTCTTTCACCGGCTCAGGAAACGCGAGCAGGTCACGTTTCGCCGAACCGACCCAGAATAGTGGTTTTTCACCCGCGGCTAGCTTCGCCCTTACCATGCAATTATCCTAGTATTGGGATAATTTCGTCAAGGGCTATCGTGACGTAAACTCGACGCACTTTCTAGTGTGGAAACTACGTAGACGACAGGCAAAGGCCGCACCCTTCTGGGAAACGAAGAGTGCGGCACCCTCGAATGTTCTGTGTGGCTCGAAGTAACGCGGGTGTGATCCGCTCGTAGGTGGACGAATTTAGCGGAACGCAAAAGTGCTGAAGGGTGAGCCACCCGCCGCGGAAATACGTTGCGATCAGGTGCTACGGAGAGGAAAGGGTGGGTTGTTGACGTTTCCTCGCCTTGGTACCGCCCGCCGTTTTCGGTAAAGCGCCGGAGGCGCGACAGACGTTAGCCCCGCCCGTGAGGGCGAGGAAACTCAGGCATCCGGGAGGCAAGCGCCGCAGGTGCGACACGCAACCGACGGGCTGCTACAATCCTGCGCATGGTCTGCAAGTTTCGCGCCAGGGCAGCGTTAGGCATTTACCCATGGCCTAGACAGGGCCTAGCGTTGCCGCCTTGCGCGACGTAGCGGACGGCGAACGACGCTGGGGAGGTTACTACAATGGATAAGTTTCAATGTACTGCGTTGGTAGATTCCAGCCCTCAGGGTCAATGCATCCTCGTAGAAGGGCATGCCGGCGCACATGTCACTCCGAAACCAGCTAAGGGCGGCGGCTACTCATGCCCTTCCTGCAACAAGTTGTACGCGACGATTGAGTCTTTCGAGACACACGTTCCGTGCGAGGCGACGCAGAACTGAAGCAAGCCGTCCGACCGGTTCGATTTTGGTTTCAAGGTTCTATATGCCAATCTGCATATTACGAGGTGTTTGATGAAGAACGCAAAAGACATTCTTGCGGTGCTTTCCGTTATCTTAGGCGTAGTGAACTTAATTCAATTCCTCATTTCAGTCGCGTCCGGCTCGTCTCTACGCGCGAAAGCACAGGCCAGTTTTAACAATTGGTATCGGGTAGCAGAGATTGCAGACATGATTTCGAAGGACCCTACCAGAGCGAGTGAATTAATACGTAACGTGAGTGGTTTCGCGGAAGCGGAACGGAACGATATTAAAGCCTATAGCCGAGAAAAACTTGGTTTTGTGCCGTCCTTTGAGCCTGCATATCAGACTGGAACGAATCCTCCTACTATGCCTAATTTGCGGACGCGATTTCGATTAGCGTTCAGCCCCAAATAGAGCCACGCGATAAGCAAGTGCGCGCGCAAACGGTTGCAAGATGAAAGCAGGGTCGGCCCTAACTTGCGATCCGAACCACGGCTCGCTTATGCTGACCTGAAAGCGATGAGCCCCATTACCGCTTCCTCACACGGCAAACCGGGAGACCTCTTTTCGAAGGTGGAGGCGCTGTTAAACGGCTTGATCGCGGCAGTAACGGGCGGTGAATTCAGCAACGAAAATTATCAACGACTCAGGCGGGAGTTGCTCGCAATCTCGCGGGTCAAGGAGCAGCTTCCAAGTTTCTTGCGAACATGCCGCGATATTGATGCCATCTGGGGCTTCATCAAACCCATTCATCCGCGCTGGGAGGGACGAAGGAAATACCTTCGCGACGCCTTTGAGCCAGCCCTCAGCATCCTCGAGTCGGAAGCGGACTATCCAACAGACGACAACATCTATAAGACTATCGCTAGGCTGGATTCGGAACATATCGCGGAGGCTTGGCGCAAAGCGCTCGATCGCAGGAACGTCGATCCAGAGGGTGCCATCACCGCTGCGCGAACTCTCGTTGAATCGGTTTGCAAACACGTTTTGGATGAGGGTGGAGTAATCTACGACGAGAAAAATGACTTGCCGAAACTCTACGGTTTAACGGCTGAGTTGTTAAATTTGAGCCCTAGCCAACACACAGAACAAATTTTTAAGCAGATCCTGGGCGGCTGTAAATCTGTGGTCGAAGGCCTCGGAGCGCTCCGGAACAAGCTTAGCGACGCGCACGGCAAGGGCAAGAAGGCACCGAAACCCTCTCCGCGTCACGCTGAATTGGCGGTTAACCTGGCAGGCGCTATGGCGACCTTCATTGTGTCAACTTGGGAGGCGCAAACTAAAGTCCCTAAGATATGACGGGCGGGTGGCCCACGCATTAGTGTTTGATTTTCCGGGTGCCCCATCCTTCGCTTCGCGAAGGGTGGGGATTTTTCGTCGTCGCTCATCCCGCGCCCCGAAATGAAAAGCCCACGGGCACGCTTCAGCCCCTCGCGAGGCCCCACACCCGAGCATCGCTCATTGCTTTACAGCGAGTTCCCTCTGGAACTTGTTCGCATCCAACCGCACGTCACCTTGAATAAATGCGGTAATTTGCGTCCCCTTGGGGATCGTGATGTCCTTACCGTGCATGAGCAGGAAGAAGGGTGCCGCAGGCCACAGAACCAGAGAAGTTGCGACTATTGCTCCGGTCATCGCTCCTGTGTGTCCGCCGCCTTGAACGTCCTTAACCGCGCGAAGCAATGCTTTCTCGCCATCGGCAAGTCGTACCTTGTCGATATTGATGTCAAGCTTTCCGGGCTTGCCGAGATGACGCTTATGTTCCGCCTCCGTCACCGTGGCCCATGCGGTCGATCCGCGAGGAATGACAAGCAGGCCGTTCACCACAATGTCGTCCACAACTTCAAACTCCACGGTTTGTCCGGTGACCGCACTTGCAGAGGACAGGGTCTCCGATATAACGAGATGCACAGGCGTGGAGTCTTCTAGCAAGAATCCTTTTGGAGCCAGCGCGTCGGTCGGCGGCTGCGATACCGATGCGGGAACTGCCTCAGGTTGCGCCGCAGCTTCAACCGGCTCCGCAGTTTTGACGGTTACGGCAACTTGGCGGCAAGCCCTTCCGTTGATAACTGTTTCATCTGGCCCGATATAGTTGCCGCTGGCGGCCATATCGCGGCATTCCATCTGGATTGTCTGCGTTTGTTGCGCCGATAGGGGTAGTGCAAAGGTTGAAACTAGGAAAAGTGCCAGTGTGCGTCTCATTGCGTTGTCCTCCAAGAGTCGGGCTCACAACGACTCTGGATGACGGAACGGTTAAGCACGATGGTACTTTGTCGTGGTAGTAAACGGACACCGATTGGCGGGCGCCCCAGATCTTGGCAATTAAAGTTTTCTCATCAAAAAGCCCACAGGCGCGGCGGCTGGGGCACCAGTCGTTTATACGTTGACATGGTCCGGAATGGCATCACCGCCGCGCCACCTGAGTTCTCTCCTTGCTGTTATGCCAGGGAGAAAACCACCTGCACGGTCGTATCAACCTCTACCGGCTGGCCGTTCAGCATCGTCGGGCGGTACTTCCATTCCTTCACTGCGCTGATCGCCGACGCCATCAGCAGCGGCGGCCCGGACACGTACTCGAGTTTCTCGATCGAGCCGTTCTTTGAGATGATGGCGTGCAAAGTCACCGTACCCGAAACGTGGGCCGTCTTGGCGATAGGCGGATAATCCGGCGTCACCTGCTTCACCAGCGACGCAGATTCCACGTCGCCGCCGACCTTGATGCGGTTCGGTGTGGCGGCCGGCGGTGGTGGCGGAGGCGCTACTCCCGTGCCAATTCCGCCCAGCACATCGCCCGTTCCGCCAGCCACTCCCGCCGTGTCAGACGCCGCCACGGACGGCGGCGCTTCATCCTTCGCGATCTCCACCTGCTTTGGGATCATCGTCGGCGCCACCATGCGGTTCACCGCGAAAGTCTTCGGCTGCACCTGCTTTACCACGGCCTGTTGCGGCGGAGGAGGCGGCGCGGGCGGCGGCGGCGCGACCAGAAACGTATTGATCATCGCGTTGGGCAGCGTCTGCGTGTAGATCAACGGTATCAGTAGAATCGTGCCGAGAATCGCCGACTGAACGATCACGGCGAGACCTACCGACCAAGGCTTGCGCGTGTGCGCCATATCAGCCGTGGGTCCCGAAACCAGCAGTTCGTCAAACATGGCTACCCTCCTGTTTCGCTTCCGCTGTGGTGTCACAGCTACTAAGGCAAGGCGCACGTCGCCATCCAAATCGCGTGGCACTAAGTGCTTAATTGTCAGGGGCGGATGGTACGAGTTCGTACTAGTCCCCCCGAAAGAACTGCATGGTTCGCGGTCTCTCTTACGTAGGGACTCGGCTGGTGGTTTTTACAGTGAACCGGGTAGCTGGGGTCCCTCACTTCCGCGAAAGTATGTGAGCAGATGGCGCGGGTGCCCCGCTCTTTGCGCAACAAAGGGTGGGGATTTTAATCTTCCTCTGTGCTCTCTGTGCCTTCTCAATGTTCTCTGTGGTAAATCTTGTTGCTGCGCCCGATTCGTCGAGTGCCGCGCTAAAGACCGCGGCGCTACATTCAAATCTTGGCCCGTACGGATTGCGCTCGCGAGCCACTGCGCGTAGATTGTCGGTCGACGCAAAAATTGAAATGGAAACTGCGACGGATAGGAGAGCTCAATGGCGAAGAAGGGATATTGGATTGTTTTGCATGTGTCGGGTGCGGACGGCGGCGTGATGGCGGAGTACGCGAAGCTCGCGAGGCCGGTGATTGAGGCGGCGGGAGGGCGGCTGATCATCAGGGGTAATCCGGCGAACGTGCACGAGGCGGGCGTGAACGAGCCGGCGATTGTGGTCGAGTTCGAGAGCATCGAGAAAGCGATTGCGACGTATGACAGCGAGGGTTATCAGGCGGCGTTGAAGGTGATCGACGGCAAAGTGAAGCGCGATTTTCGGATTGTGGAGGGCGTGTAACAGAGCGGGAAAGCAGGTGCAGAGAGAAACCCCTAAGACTTACCACAGAGCACACAGAGAAGGCACAGAGACGGCGGAGAACGGATTCGAATTAGCCGGCGAGACGCCGGCGGTACAAATCAAAGGCTCGAGCGCGTGACACGAGACGGATGGGCCGCATCGCGCCAAGCATCATTGCCGGGCACGATATATCGTGCCCCTACGAAAGCGGACGGCGCGGACGCGGCGGCTGCAGCGGGTGTGCACTATGGAACAGCTTTCGTGCTGATTCGGGAACATCATCCGGGTATGCGTAAGAGAACGGTCACGAAGGCGCGGAACGGAAAACTTCTCGCCCGAGTGAAGAGGGAGATGGCGGCGCCACGCATGGCGACGTCCGCCCGGGCTGAAGTTGCTATCCTCGCCGCACTGAAAAAGAAGCGACGCAAATTGCTGAAACCGGCAGACGCTGCCGCTTAGTCGTCCGCGACAAAACGCGGCGCGCGTGATAGCCTGCACGCGCTCGCGGCGATGGGATCACTGTCGCGTGGCAATACTGCGCGGAATACCAACACCGCGCTGACGAGAAACAACATGCCTATCGAGGAATGGGTCAAAACACTCGAAGACGGCAGACGAGTGAAATTCACAAATCAAGAGCTGCCCGGCAACGGCTCGTTTATCACCGCGCAGGTCGAAAAGAACGAAGTGGTCTATTCGATCGTGCTGGACAAAGTGAAAAATCCGCTGAGCCGCGAGGAAGTCGAAAACCGATTCAGGGCTGAGATCTCGAAAAAGTAGCGCCGACTTGACGGCTGCGTCCGCGAAGAGAGACTTCTTGCGCTGGTCCGAATGACACGGCAAGAAGCGGCAACGGAATCGTCAGCTTTTCTTCGTTCCCTGGCCGCCGGCAAACATGGCGGATTGTTCGAGGGCTTCCTGAGATTGGCGGAAGGCCCTGGCCGCATGTTCCATCGCTTGCCTGGCGTGCTCGTGTCCCGTCTGGTGATCTTCCTTGCCGTGATGCATCGCGGCCGCGCGATGCGCGTGCGCGGCCTGCTCGTGGAACTCAGCGGCTCTCTGATGCGAATCGTTTGCCATGAAATCCTCCGCAGTGCACATCTGACGGTAGCCCTTTGCGATGCGCGTGTCCATGACGCGCCCAGCCCGGCCGAATTCGGAGTGGCCAGCTATGAGTTCGGCCCCACTCAGCACCGCCTGCTCGAGGGCACTCCTCCGGGCGGCGTGCGTTGACTGATTCAACGAACGTTGAATATTTAAAGACCAGCGCCTATGTGCAGCACGCTTGGCCCTTGGCTCTCAAGGGGTTAGCCGAACATTGACTTGGCAACTGGCGTGCAATACATTCAGCGTAGTTCGTTTGCATTCAGGGGGACTGACGTGCCAACAAAGAAAAGCAAGAAGAGCGGGAAGAAACTGCAGGCTGGGAAAGCGCTCCCGAAGCTGAAATCGCTTAAGCTGGCCGGCAACCACAACGAAGTCGTGCTGCGCTAGCAGCCTAAGGAGTCCGATCATGCTGAAAAAGAATGCAAAGAAGGGCGGGAGGAAACTGCAGGCTGGGAAAGCGCTCCCGAAGCTGAAGTCGCTTAAGCTGTCCAGCAACCACAACGAAGTCGTACTGCGCTAGCAGCCTAAGGAGTCCGATCATGCTGAAAAAGAATGCAAAGAAGGGCGGGAAGAAACTCCAGGCTGGGAAAGCGCTCCCGAGGCTGAAATCGCTTAGGCTGGCCGCCAACCACAACGAAGTCGTACTGCGCTAGTATCAGCAGCCGCGAGCGCACGCTTAGCGAAACGCCAAGGACTATACGCGCAGGCTCGCGCCGAGCGCGCAACTTAGCGTCTCGACAAATCGCCGCTCGCGGCAAAACCTCAGTGCATCAGTCCTCACGCGACCGCCGCCGCAATTCCCACGGGCCTGAAGCAATTCGCCAACGGGATCTCAAGAACGCAGCGTCTTTACAAGTGCGGGCATCGCAGCTCGTCGAACGCGGAAAATATCGCGCGGCAACTGGCGTCTTTTTCCGCGCGCTTCGATTAGCCGAAAAGGCCCGGCCCTCCGATCCCCTGCTACTCACCGCGGTGCTCAATGATTTTGGCGTCCTATGCAAATATACCGGCCGGTTCGCCGACGCGAATCGAATGTATGAGCGCGCATTGAAGCTGGTTCGCGGATTAGACGGCGCATCGAATCAGAAGGATTTCATTGCGACGCTCTATCATAACCTCGGCGGAATCGCTTACGCGCGGCGACGATACGTACAAGGATTGCGCTACGCGCGACGTGGCATCCGGTTACGCAGGGAGATTCGACCGCGCGATCCGGTTTCTCTCGCAGCGGATGAGGCTGCTCTAGCAGCAATCCTGTCCGAGTTAGGCCGAAATTCCGAGGCGGTGAAGCTCTATTTGGGAGCGCTTCACGTGTTTCGCGGCCACCTCGGCCATAGACACTACGAGGTTGGCTCCGTCCTGACGAACCTGGGGGCCGTCTACTGGAGAATGGCTCGGCCGGTTGCAGCGGAGCGCACGGTTCGTCGCGGCGTGTTGATTCTCGAAAAAGCGCTGGGCAGAAAGCATCCCCGTACCGCGAGCGCTCTGCGCAATTTGGCCGTCGTTTGCTCAGACTGATAACGAAAAACGGGGACAGTAGCGCGCGAAGATAACGAAAAAGATGAACGCGAGTAAACTTGACCTGGATTACGCGCGCGGATATGCTGGGGCGAATTGGGGGGAATGCGTGATGAAATTCAGGGGTCTTGCCATTTGTCTTGGGGGGATCGTGCTGTCGTTGTCTGCGAGCGGACCCGCGCGGGCGCACCACTCGTTCGGCGTGGAGTACGACGCGAACAAACCCATTTCGCTGACGGGCACGGTTACGAGCGTCGAGTGGACCAATCCGCACTGCTTCATTTATATCGACGTGAAAGATAAAGACGGCAAAGTCACCAACTGGAAGATGGAAGGTTTTCCGCCGAGCGTACTCTACAGAGCAGGATGGAGGCGGGACCAGACCGTGAAGGTAGGTGACGAGATCACCATGAGCGGGTGGCAGTCGCGCGTGGGTGGGCCGTGGGGACATTCGCGCGAAGTCACGCTGAAGGATGGACGCAAATTCTATTTCGGACCGCCGCCAGGCACGGGTGACGGCGGCACTACGCCGGGCGCCAATCCAACGCCGGCGGGACAGACGCCGGCCGATGCGCCGGCGTCAAAGTACTGAAGGAGCTGCCTACGTGAAAAAAAGATTCGTGATCGCAGCTCTTGCGGCGCTTCTCGTAGTGGCGGGAACAATCGCGGCACAGCAAAAAAAAGATGATCCGAGCACCAAAGTGCCGCGGGCCGCGGACGGACATCCGGACATGACCGGAGTCTGGCAGGCTGGAAGCAACCACATCGGCACGTGGGAAGAAGCGAATGTGGACGGAGGATTCGTCGCCGGGAACTCGCCGGTTACGCCGTTCGCGATCAAGGAAAAGCAACCGTCGCCTCCCTATCAGGATTGGGCGCTGAAAAAAGTGCAGGAATCGTACGTGCGACGGGGAGTGGACGACCCAGAGGTGGCGTGCCTGCCGCCGGGCGTCCCGCGAACCACGGCGATGGGATTGTTTCCGATGCAGATCGTGCAGACGCCGAAAATGGTGGTGATGCTCTTCGAGGTATACCACGAATTCCGGCTGAT
>CAWFSW010000007.1:0-156843 GCA_963818605.1 uncultured Acidobacteriota bacterium | reverse complement strand
TCCCGATTGACGCGAAGCATCCGGATGACCTCGATCCGACTTACATGGGGGATTCCGTCGGACACTGGGAGGGCGATACGCTTGTCGTGGATGTGACCGGCTTCAACGACAAGACGTGGCTATCAGGCGTGGGAACGTTTCACAGCGACAAGATGCACGTGGTAGAGAAATTCACGCGAGTGGACTACAACACGATCCTGTACGACAGCATCGTTGAGGATCCGGAAGTACTTACCGGGCCGTGGACGCGTCACAGCACGATTATGCTGCGTTCGGGAACGCGACTGCAGGAGTATGTGTGCGCCGAGAACAATCAGGACCTGGCGCGGTACAACGAAATGCTGAAGGACGAGTCCACGTTTCGTCGAAAACCTTAATTCCCCGCCCTCCCCGGCTGCGGCCGTGGTGACTTGTGCTTTTGAGCAAGCTTCATTTTACTTTTCCATGTGAATAGGACGACTATGTTGCCTGAGGACTTTCCGGTGCGATTCTGGCATCCGGGGTCTTTGGTTCGCAGCCGGCGAATGCCCCAGCCTGGCGCCGCTCTAACTCATTGCACCAAACTGCAGATTCGCGGGAGGCATCGTGCCACAAACTGACACGCGCGCGGACGGGCGAACGAACACAATGATCGAGACGTGGAAAAACTGGGAGGGCCAGGCGGCGGACGGATTCCGCCTGCGCCAATACCTCGGCGGGTCCGAACGGGGGCCCGTATTCCTGACCGAATACGGCGCAGAGAAGGCGGCGATCAAGCTGATTGCCGTGGACGCGCAGAACGCCGATGCGCAGCTTGCTCGGTGGGCTCTGGCCGCGAATCTGGCGCACCCGCATTTGCTGCGCGTGTTCCAGACGGGGAGATGCGAAGTCGGCGGCGCGCGGATGGTCTACGTGGTGACAGAGTGCGCCGATGAGGATTTGTCGCAGATTATTCCGCAGCGTGCGCTCTCGCCTGCCGAAGCGCGCGAAATGCTGCGGCCGGTGCTTGAGGCGCTGGCATATCTCCACGGCAAAGGAATCGTGCACGGGCACGTGAAGCCGGCAAACATCATGGCCGCCGGCGAACAGCTGAAGATTTCAAGCGACGGGATTGCTGCGGCGCGTGATACGCGCGGCGAGCGAGGCAAACCGACTAGGTACGATGCGCCTGAAGTAGGAACGCGAGGAGCCTCCGCAGCGGGAGACGTTTGGTCGTTGGGCGTAACGCTAGTGGAAGTGCTCACGCGGCAACTGCCGACATGGGAATGGAAGGGGCAAGAGGAGCCAGAGCTGCCGAAATCGATTCCGGCGCCGTTCGGCGATATCGCGCGGCAATGTCTGCGGCGAGACCCGCAGCGGCGATGCACGCTGGCGGAAATTGGAGCGCGACTCGATCCGGACGCGCCCGCGCTGGGGAAAGAGACGCGGGTCGAGCCACGCGCGATTGCACCACCCGTGGTGCGCGCACCGAAGGCGGCGGAAGCGGCGCGACCTCGTGCGGAAGCCAAACCGCGCGCGGAGGTCAAGGCGACGGGCTTACCGCCGAGGCGAGGCTTTGCGATGCCTACAATTGCGATTGGCGTGCTCGCGCTCGTAGTGGTGTTCGCGGCCTCGAAGCTGTTCCACCGCAGCTCGGAGGCTTCGCCGGAGCCGACAGCGTCGGCAGTCAAGCAGCCGAAATCGAAGACGAAACCAAAACTGCTCGAACCGCGGCAGCCAGCGGAAGCAGTCGGCGCGAAGCAGTCAGATGCCAGCGGCGCGACTCCGGTGATCTCGACACCGACAGCAAAACCTGTAGCCAAGAATGCGGTGAGTGAATTCGTGCACGGCGCGGTTTTGCATCAGGAGCTGCCGAATGTGCCGCAGAGTGCGCTGGACACGGTTCAAGGTTCGGTGCGCGTCGGCGTGCGCGTCCAAGTGGACGCGTCGGGTAAAGTCGTCGGCGCGGATTTGGATTCCGCTGGCCCCAGCAAGTATTTCGCGAATCTGGCGATGAAAGCCGCGCGAGATTGGGAGTTTACGCCGGCGAAGGTAGGCGGGCAGGACGCGCCGAGTGAATGGATCCTCCGGTTTGAGTTTGCGCAAGACGGCACGAAGGCGACTCCCGTTGAAAAAGTGCCACTCGGAAATCTCTGAGCAATAACGCCACGTTTCGCTACTGAAGAGCAGAGACTCGACCCACTCGACGGGTGATCGAGGCGATTCAGTCATGCGGCGCCAAGCATCCGCGCCGGGCACGGCATGCCGTGCCCCTACGGAACCATTGCTCCGGGACGCCGGCTTATACGATTTACTTTTTTGGAGTGAGGCGCAGGATGTTTCCGGCGTCGGTTAGGACATAGACGGAGCCGTCGGCACCTTGCTGGACGCCGCGAATGCGCTGCGCAAGATCAACGAGCAAATGCTCCTCGGCGACGACGCGATTGCCATCGAGCACGAGTCGGATCAGGAATTTCCCGTACAGCGCGCCAATGAAAAGATTACCCTTCCATTCCGGGAACATGTCGCCGGTGTAAAACATCATTCCGCAGGGGCCAATATCCGGATACCAAAAATAGATAGGCTGCTCGGTGCCTTCTTTCGCGTGCGCGCCGTTGCCGACAACATCTCCGGAATATTGCCGGCCGTAGGAAACGTTCGGCCAGCCGTAATTTTTTCCGGCGTGAATGATGTTGAGCTCGTCGCCGCCCATGGGACCGTGCTCGTCTTCCCAAAGATCACCGTTAGCAGGATTGATGGAGACACCTTCCGGATCGCGATGCCCGTAAGAATAGGTTTCCGGCAAGACGCTCGCCTGACCGACAAACGGATTGTCCTTGGGGATTGAGCCGTCGGAATTGATGCGGACGACGCGGCCGGTGAAGTTGCGAAGCGTGTCGGGATCGCTCACCTGATGATCCGTGGGATCTCCTTTCGTATCGTAGAGCATGGACCGATCAGCGCCGGTGACGAAGAGCGTGCCGTCCGGCGCGAAAAGGAGGCGCCGATCGAGGCCGTCGACGAGGACCTGCACGTGTTCGAGGCTTTTTTCGTCGTCGCTCAGGCGCGCGCGGGCGGCGCGTTCAGTACCGAGTGGCTTGGCGCGGCGTTCGGCAAGCGGCAGACTCAATTGTTTGCCATAAAAAGAATTGGGCCACACGCCGGGCTCTTCGCCGGGCGGGGGAGCGTAATAGGTGAAGTAGATGAGGCGATTCTCCGCAAAGTGCGGGTCGAGCACTACGTCGTGCAAGCCGCCGGCGCCGACGACCTTGACGCCGGGCACTCCGGCAAGAGGCGCGTGGACGACGCGATTCTGGTCCGCGATGCGAATTTCTCCGTTGCGTTCGGTAACTAGGATATCGCCGTTAGGGAGAAACGCCATCGCCCACGGGCTATCGAGTCGACTCACGACCGTTTCCACCGCAAGCGGAGGCGAGGCCTTCTGCGGGGCGGGAGCACCCGTCTGGCCGGGAAACGCGGGCTTCGGCGCGGGATAGTCGGTGGCCTTCGGCGCCTGGGCGCGAGCGGGCGATGCGATCGCGAGCAACCAAACCAGTACGGCCAGCGCAAACGCGAACTTCCTCATGAATCCTCCAATTGTGAACCGCAGCGAGATTACCTGTGGCGGAAGCATTAGGCAACCTACTCGTCGGAGCTTTGGGCGACCGCACCTACGAAACCTGTATGAGGACTCGGCGGTTTGCCTGCTTTACCTGAATTAGGGTGCGGCGCCAAGTATGTCCGCGGGCACGGTCCCGATGCTTCGGGACTGTGCCCCAAGAAGGCTGGTCGATGACCTGGCCGCTTGTCTTTCGCGCGCGAATCAAGCCACCGAGTGCTGCTGCCGGTATCATCAAGATCATTCCCGCGATCCAGCCCCAGCGCGGCGCTTGGTGCGCCTCCGGGAAGGGCGCCGCGATCATTACGTAGAGGGTGAACGCGACTTCGATTGCGCCCATGATCGCTGCATGCCAAACCCTGGCGCGGTTTGCGATCCATGCCGTGATGTAGCCGCCGAGGCCGATGGCGAATGTTGTGTAGGCCAACATCAGCAGGCGGGCCGGGAAATTACGACTGAGGGCGGCCGCATCTGGAAGCGCGGCGGGGAAAAGATGCATCAGCAATGGGTCGGCTGCCGCTTCGATACCGAATGAAACGATTGTCAGCACGACGATTCCCGCCAACACCGCGAGCACGCTGCGAATCATAACCAGGCTCCTTCGTAAACGTCCGACTCGATTTCACACAAACCGCGCGACAGACCACTGGTCCGGAAGACTGATGTTCTCGGCGGCGCGCTCGATTTCGGCGTTGATCTCACCACCGATCAGGAACGCAAGGCCGGTGACGTACAGCCAAACCAATAGAATCATCACGGCGCCGAGAGACCCGTATGTGGCGCTGTAGGTGTTGAAAAAATGCAAATAGATGCGCAGGCCCACGGACGACGCCAGCCACAGCAGCATGCCGAATAGCGAGCCGGGAGTGATCCAGTGCTGGCGATGCTGCTCGAGATTCGGCCCGCAATAGTAAACAAGGGAAAACGAAATCATGACGAACACCGCGGCGGCCGGCCAGCGGAAGTCTTTCCAGATGGTGACGAGGAATGAACTCCAGGAGAATTCGGCCGCCATCCAGTCCACGAAGTGGTTACCAACGAACACCATCAGCAACGCGGAGAGCAAGAGAATCGCAATTACGAGCGTGAGCCCGAGCGCCGTCGCACGCACCCTGAACCACGAGCGCGCTTCACGCACGCGATACACGCCGTTGAGAGTCGAGATCATCGCGCTCATTCCGCCGGATGCGAACCAGAGGCCCACGACGATCCCGAAGGTCAATTTTCCACCGCCGCTGCGGGAAGCGAGCTCGTCCATGACCCGGTCGAAGAGTTGCGCGGCCTCGGACGGAAGAAGGTCAGCGAAGTACGAAAGCAGCGTGGCCAAGAATTGAGAGCCGCGAGAGGCAAACAGGCCGAATAGGGCCAGCATGAACACGATCAAAGGGAAAATCGCGAGCACGAAATCGAAGGCGAGCCCGGAGGCGCGGGCGAAGAGATCGTCTTGCGCGATTGCGCGAAGGACTCTGTAGGCTAAGCGAGACGGGGTGAGGCCGCCGAGTTTCCAGAGGGACGGGAGGCGCTGCGGCGGAGTTGTCACGTTGGTCGCGCTCAATATGACAGCGTTGCCAGATAGGTGGCAAGTCGCCAAGCATCAGCGCCGGGCACGGCATGCCGTGCCCCTACGAAGAAAAACCAGAGGCGGATGGGCGGCGTTGCCTCAAGCATCTGTGCCGGGCACGGCATGCCGTGCCCCTACGAAGAAAAACCAGAGGCGGATGGGCGGCGTTGCCTCAAGCATCGTGCCGGGCACGGCATGCCGTGCCCCTACGAAGAAAAACCAGAGGCGGATGGGCAGAGTCACCTCAAGCATCTGTACCGGGCACAGCATGATGTGCCCCTACGAAAGCCGATTGCCGGAGTCGAGGAGCCAGGAGGCCAGGTAACCGGGATGACTGGGCGAGCGCGGAGTCGTCGCGGTGGCGATATTTCGAAGCGCCGACGCAGGCGTTGCCGGCAAGCGGCATAGTGCGTTTGCGAGAGATTCGGGCCAAGGCAGAGATGAGTTCGTGAATGCGGCTGCGATTTCAATTTCGTCGCCTCGGAGGCGAATACGGTGGGCGAGAGCCGACTTCGATGCGCGAGCATCGTGCGCGCCTTCGTAGAGCGTGGCGAGACCTAGTTCCCTGCCGCATCCTTGCGAGACGGAAAAGTCCGCGTAGGTGGTGAGGCCTGCGACGCGACCAGGGTGCCGCAAAAGACGCGCGCGAAGCGAACCATACCAGAGCTGCGCGGAGTCTCCATTGGCCGGGAATGCGACCGCTCCTTGACGGATAAGCGCGTCGGCGAAAAGCGTGCAATCGGCGTAGCGCTCGTCATAGACGACCGCGGTGATCGGAGGAAGGATCGGCGAGGCAGCTGCTTCGGACGCGGCGTTCGCGGAGGCCGGACTCGCGCTCCAAATCGCCCTGGGAATGGCGACGGGGACAATCGCGGCTGCGCCAGCGCCCTTGAGAAAGTCGCGTCTATTCATGGGTGGCTCCAGTAGGCGGAGGCTGGGTGCGAGCGGATGCGGGACGCGCGATGTACGCGGCAATCAGGTCCAGCTCGCTATCGGGAACTTCGATGCGAGTGTGCGGCGGCATGCTATTGAGGCCGACGCGTGTGATCTTTTTCACGTATGCAGCGGTTAGGTCGGTGCGCTCCGCGAGCAGGGCGCGGTCATTGCCTAGACGGCGACCGAGCATGATCGTGCCGGTTCCTCCGGCGAGGTGGCAATAGCCACAGCGCGCGTGAAAGAGTTTATTGCCCTCCTCGTAGCTTCTGCGCGGAATCGTCGGCCGACTTGGCCTGAGGAACGCGGGGATGGGCCATGCCAATGCAGATCGCGACGGACATCGTCACGGTAAACATCATGAAAGGTGCGAGCGAACGGAAACGCGATTTGGCGATCATGCGCGGACTCCGCGAAACGCCTTCGGCCAAATGCCCTGTTTGCCGGGTGCGAGAATTCCGTTGGGATCGAGCGCGTCCTTGACGGCTTCGTTGAGGCGAAGAAGCGCGTGATTGTTGTAGTCGAAGCTGAGCGCGACATCGTCCATG
Organism: uncultured Acidobacteriota bacterium; assembly: GCA_963818605.1. GTDB lineage: Bacteria > Acidobacteriota > Terriglobia > Acidiferrales > UBA7541 > Palsa-295. Next base: position 150,224 of record CAWFSW010000007.1, on the reverse strand, counting down.
AAAGAAATGTGCGTGCGGTATTCGCTATAGCCTTCTTTGGCTGCGTCGGCGACGAGGACCTTGAAGAGATTGCGGACTTTGGTGGTCATGGCGTAGTCGTCGCGGTCGTAGACCATCATGTTGACGTTGATGGCGTAGCGATCGAAACAGCGTGAAGGAGCCGTAGTAGTCCACCCCGATTTCTTCGTAGCGCTTCTTGGTGCTGTGGAACTGCTTGAGGACGTGCTCGCTGCCGGCCGGCAACACGGGCGAGAATCCGAGATGGCCGCCGCGTCCGCCGCGCCAGTTGATGATTTGAAGCGGGCGCGCGTGGGAACGCCAGCGCCGGAATTTTCGATGGGCTCGCCGCGATGCCACTTCACGACTTCGAATTCCTGCTTGGTGTGTTTCGCGAAGGCGGCTTTGATCATTTTGGCGTGGCTTCATTGACTTCGTCGTAGCCGAACAGCCGGAGATTGACTCCCCACCAGCCGAGATTGTATTTGTTGAGAATGGAGCGCAGAACATCGTCCGGCAGGGCGCCATCACCGTCGTACCACTGGCTGCGCGGTGTCTGCGAGGCAATGACGCGGAGCGAATTTCCGATGCTTGGGTTTTGCTGTAGGACGCCGTTCAGACGCAGCGGCTGAAGAGCGTCGATGGCCCAACCGACGTCGTCCGGTTCCGGGAGCTGCATGTTGAGACCCAACGTGGCTTCCGGCTCCGGCATGAGCCACATTCCCATTTTGGTGACTACACCGTAGTTGGATTGGACGAAGACCTGGTCCCACGAGGGGCCGAAGCCGTACTTGAACAGATGCCAGTTGGGGCTATTGGACATGGCGCCGGTGCCGGTGCGGATCATTTCGCCATTGGGCAGGACGATTTCCATTCCGCAGATGTTTTTCGTGTTTTCGCCGTAGGGCGTGTAGCCGTAGCCGCGCTCGAGGGCGTTGCCGACGACGCTGCCCCAGGCGTTTGCCGGAACGGACATCCAGAGCGGAATCTTGTGCTCCTGGAGATAGCGCGAAGAGATCGAAAAAGCCGACGCCGGGCTCAATGAGGCAATAGCCGTAGCGCTCGTTGACTTCGATGATGCGTTTCATGCGTCCGAGATCGAGGACAACTGTGCCGGGCATGTTGGGCGCGGCGGCTCCGTAGCCGAGATTTTTTCCTCGCGAGATGGGCCAGAGAGGAATTTTATGCTCGTTGGCGAGGCGGACGATGGCCTGGACTTCTTCGGCGGATTGCGGACCGACTGCGGCGCCGGGAATGTGCTTGTCGGCGTCGCCAGGGGCATAGATATCCATGTAGGTATAGCGGTCCTCGTCGGTTGCGAGGACCCATTGGCGGCCGACGACGCCGGCGAAGGCGTCGAGCGCTGTCTGGAATTGTTTTTCGGTAACGTTCGGTGGAAGCACCACGGGCATTTCTGACCGCTCCTAATGGGCTGGATAGTTCCGATCCGCCCCAATGCGGCACCCTTCATATCATAAAGCGACGGGGATGCTCCACAGGTGAGATGGGCAGGGCGATGCTGCGTGGCTCGGACTGAGACGGCTTCGGCGTGGGGGCGTTCATGGTCGCTGGTGGAGCGCGCACGGGCAAGCCCGGGCGGCAAACAGGGGCGCCCCTTCGGCTCCGCTCAGGAAAAGCAAGCCGCCGCACTCCACATGTGCCGAAACAGAGTGAACGCTCGACAGGTGGCGACATCTCGCCAAGAATGTTTGCCGGGCGCAGCATGCTGCGCCCACACGAAACCCGCTATGAATCGCACACGCAGAGCCAAGCACTTGCGCCGGGCACGGCATGCCGTGCCCCTACGAAACCAACGGCAAACCTTAACGCATACCCCATCTTGCGGACAGCTGTACGGGTATTGCACTCCTGGACAGGGGGAACGCGACGGGCGTCCGCGATATGCTGGTGCAGGGTAAACTTTAGTTATACGAGGATGGCGATAGGACGGCCTTTCGCTGCTTTCGAGTTACGCGCAATGCGCGCCGGGGGGTCGGTCGTATTGTTCGCGTGGCTGGGGAGTCTCTCTTCAGGCATTTCAAAGGAAACAGGGATTCGCGATGGCGCCAGTGTTCCAACGTCTATTTGCGGCCGAAGAGGAAGTAGAACGCCCGAAGGCTGCCAAAGAGACTGTGGAACAGGCGTCAGAGGATGTGGCAGTAAAGGACAGTGTGTCAGGGCAACGGACAGAACAGGTGACGACGGTTTCGACTCAAAGCCCCGTGCGGGAGTCTCCGAGCGGACTGATACCGGCGAGCAAGCTGCCGTCGGCGGCAGACGCGCTGGCTGAACTTTTCGCCGAGGCGCCAGCTACTCAAAAACCGCGTGCCGACGAGATTGCCGGGCAGCCGGAGAAGATCTCCGAACTGAAGGTCGAGGAACCGGCAACGGACGGCGCACCGAAACGGCGGGGCATATTTGCGCGATTGCTGACGTTCAAGCGTATGCCGGCGACAACGCCGGAGAAGTTTATTCCGAGCGAAGAAGATGGCAGCAACGGAACACGCACGGAAACCTTGGCTGAGGCGGCACCCGAAGCCGGCGCGAAAGCGGAAAGCATCGTGACGGTTAAAGCAGCTGCCGAGGCCGAGCCGCAGGAGCTCGGCAAGAACGCTGCCGCGGATTTCAGAACTGCCAAGGGAATGCCAGGGCCTCCAATCCTGGCCGAGACATTGCCATCGGCTATGGACGACTTCGAGAAACTGTTTCCTTCCGAGAAAACTTTCGCCCAGCCGGCGACAGGTGCTTCGACAGAAGCGCGTGATGAATTGCAGGAGGAAGTGCGCGAGCCGGAATCCACAGAGGCTTCGAGCGGAGTTCGAGTCGAGACGCTGGTTGAGGTGGGCGGCAACTTGGTCGCCGAGGCGACCGTCGCAGAGCGCGTGCAGACCCCGGCGACCAGTGACGAATCCGCGCGAATTGACAGCGGCGTGACGTTCAGCACCGACACGCGGCACGGCACCGGCACTGACGTGAAGCCCGTCGAGGCCCCGGTTGAAGCGCGGCGAGGCACGGCACGTCTGGGGTCGAATGAAGCGCAGTGGCCGTACGAGAGTCCGTACCCGGCGGCCATCGAACCGAAGACCCGAGAACATGCGAGCGAGAAAGCGACGCAGATTCCGGAAGGCGCATCGCGAACGACTCCCGCAGAAAAGCCGGAGGAACTCGTTGCGCCGAACGCCTCGGCACCAGAAGCGCCTCAGAGACTTTACAAGGAATGGGCGTTCGATGAAAAACTAGCGAGCCATCGCGAATGGGTGGAATCGCACGGCCTGACGGGCCAGCGCGCCGATCTTTCAGGCGCTGAGCTGGAAGCTTCGGACCTGATCAGCGTGAACCTGCGGCTTGCCGATCTTCACGACACGAATTTGCGCGCCTCGGACTTGCTGCTCGCGGACCTGCGCGACGCGTGCCTGGTGCGGGCCGATCTCGAGGAAGCGTGCCTGGTGGGCGCGAATCTGGAAGGCGCAAACCTGGAAGGCGCGTCGCTGGAAACTGCGATGGGACTGGTGCCGCGTCAATTCGCGGGAGCCAACCTGCGGGACGCCCTCCTGGCGCCGCAACTGATGGAATTCGAGGCGATTGCGGCGTTCCAGCGCGAGTCGCAAAATGCGTTTCGCTATTTTGGGGCCATGACGGCGGCAAGCATACTGTCGTGGCTGGTGATTTGGAAAACGCGCGATGCACAACTGCTAACGGATTCGGCCATAATTCCTTTCTTGCACTCGCATGCCGCCGCGGCCGCGCTGCCAACGGCGGAATCGTATCTGATCGTACCGGTGGCGTTGTTCATCCTCTACCTGCTGTTCCATTTTCACCTGCAGCGGCTCTGGGATTCCGTGATGGAACTGCCTGCCATCTTCCCTGATGGGCACACGCTCGGCGACCGCGGGCCGGGAATGATCTCGGGATTGCTGCGCACTCATTTCCGGTGGATGAATCCCGATCCAACGTCCACGCGACTGGTGGAAAAGGGAGTGTCGCTGCTGGCGGCTTACTGGATCGTACCGGCGACGCTGCTACTTTACTGGGCGCGTTACCTGACGCGGCAGGAGATCCACGGCACGATTCTGCAAGCGCTGCTGGTGGTGATTGCGACGGGGATCGCCGCGTACACGACGACGAAAGTCGGACGGCCGCAGGAACGGTGGGCGTTCGAAAAAAAGTGGGCGCAACGAATGATCGCGAAGATCAAAGCGATCAATCCTATTTCGGTAGCGAGCGTCCTTGGCGTGGTCCTGCTGCTACTTTCGGCCGGGACGATCGCAGGAGTTCCGCACGACCACAGCCGCGCGCCGCAGTACGGGGCGACGAGCATTCGACGATGGGCGGCGAACGCGTTCTGGTGGCTGGCTTACGATCCGTATCCCGATCTGACGGAGGCGTCCATTTCGCGACGGCCAGCGAACTGGAATGGATCAGACGAAGAGGTCGCTTCCGTGGACGGCCTGCGCACAAACAACGCGAGATTCCGATACGCACAGGCGTACGGGGCGTTTTTGGCGAACTCTCATCTGTGGCGCGCGGATTTCCAGGGAGCGTTCTTGTCCGAGGCGGACCTGCGGGGCGCGGACCTGGGGCAGAGCAACATGCGATTTGCGGTGATGGACCACACGCAGATGAATCACGCGAATCTCGACCGGTCGAACCTCGATGGGGCGGACCTTCGGCGCGCGGATTTGCGCTACGCGAACCTTTCATACTGTTCGCTGGTGGACGCGATCCTGGTGGACGCGCGGCTCGACGGCGCCAGTCTTTATACGGCTCGGCTGACTGGCGCCACGATGACGCGCGCGAACCTGGAGAAAGCCGACTTGCGCGAATCGTATCTGGACGGCGCACACATGGATCACGCGGATCTTCGGAACGCTTATCTTTGGTCGGCGAGACTGCCCGGGCAGACCTCGGCGGCGCGCAAATGGAGAGCGCGATCCTGATTGACGCAAACCTGCAGGGAGCGAATCTAGGCGGGGCGCAATTAACAGGAACGGTATTGAATGGCGCGGACCTGACGGGAACGAGTCTGGAAGGCGCGGATCTCCGAGGCGCGCTGGGGCTGAGCGCGAACCAAGTGTGCTCGGCGAAGTCGCGGCGCGGCGTGGTGCTCGATCCGGATATGCAGACACAGGTCGAGGCGCAGTGCGGGAAATAAGGCGCAAAAACAGGAGACTCACCGCACACTTCGCAAGAACCGCTCAGTGCAGGGAGACGCAGAGAGAGCGACGAGAAAACCCCAGGACTTACCACAGAGGACACAGAGAAGGCACAGAAGGCGCGGAGAAAACCTAGAAATCGAGCTTGAGACTAGGGCGCGGCGACGCCAAGCATTTGCGCCGGGCACGGCATGCCGTGCCCCTACGAAAGCATCTGATTAGCCGCACTGCGGATCAAACGCTGGACCAGGGGGTTGCGGCCTTTAGGCGCTCGTTGACGTTGTTGATATTCTTCACGCCTTGATCCGCGAGCCAATCCTCAAGCGCTTTCACCCCTTGCTTCGCGTAAACCGGGATAGCTTCCTTCCAGGTGGCGCGGCCGCAGAGAACGCCTGAAAACTTCACGCCCGATTCAGCGGCAAGCTCGAGAGTTTCGCTGAAAACGTCGTTGCTGACGCCGGCCGAAAGATAAATGAACGGCAGCTTGGTCGCGGTGGCGGCGCGAAGAAAATGCTCCTTGGCCTGATCGCGGGTATAGGCGGACTCACCCTTGCAAGCTTTGGCACCGGCGACGTAAGCCATATTGATGGGAACCTCGACCTTGAGAACATCCACGCCGTATTGAGGCTTCGAATATTCCGCCATGCTGCGCGCGACGATATCGGGTTTTTTGCGCGCGTAGGCGACGGCTTTCTCGTCAGCGCCCTCTTCGTACCCGACCAACTCCAGGAAAAACGGCACGTCCGCAGCGGTGCATTCGGCGCCGATGCGCTCGACCCAGGCGTGCTTGATCTCGTTCACAGGCTGCGGATCGAACGGCGTGTAGTACAGCAGAATCTTGATGCAGTCGGCGCCCGCAGCGACGAGGCGGCGGACGGACCAGTCGTCGAGAAGATCGGGAAGGCGGCCGGGACGAGTATTGTCGTAGCCGCTATTTTCATAGGCGAGCAGCAGCCCGGCATTCTTCGCTCGAGCTTGAGCGGCGGGAAGACCGTATTCAGGATCGAGCAGTATGGCGCTGGCATGCGGAGTGAGGACCTTCGTAACGGCGGTCTTGAACTCCTCGAGCATCTGCGCGGGGACCGCCTTCTTGTCCACGCCCTTTTCCTTGGCGATGGCGCTCATCAGCGAGCCGCGCTGGTCCATGGCCGCAGCGGCGATCACGTCGCGCGAGTTGGATACGGCTTTCATGCCCTTCAGTTTTCCCGGCGTGAGTTTCATGGCGTTCAGATCCCCTCGATGTACGTGAGCTGCGGATGACCGTCGCGGCATTTTAACATGGGGAGTAACGGAGCTGAAACAAAGAGAAAACGATTCCACCGCAGGGACGCGAGTGCGCAGAGAAATCGAAGAAAAAGCCTACAGGAAAAGGCTAAAGAGCAAGGACGTGGTGCTGGTTGGCACAGGAACCGCTGCTCCGGCGAATCAGGGGTCGAGGCGAGAGCGGTGAGATCGTCGAGGAAGCTCGGGCCGATCGAGGCGAGCATCGGCAGGGCGCACAGGGTGCGTTCCTGCAAGCCGCCGTTCGGATAGAGCGAATCGAGCAGGATGCGCTCGTGACGGTCGAGAACGCCTGAGCGGAAATTTTCGGCGCGAGCGACCTTTCCTCTCAATTGCTCAATTTGGTGGAGCATCTTGCGCTCGGAGGCATGCAGGGCCTCCAGAAGCGTGGAGTCGAGACGCCCGAGCGGCTCTTCGTAAGCCTGGACCATCGCGCGGATGCCCGCTTCGCTGCCGTCGAAACGGCTGGAGAGTTCGGCCGGGAGCGATTTCTGCTCCATTTTCGCGCGAAGGTGCTGCGGCCCAGCGAGAATATCGCGAATCTCGAGACCGTACTGCGCGAGAAAGCGCGCGATCGGCTGCTCGACGATGGTGAAGCTGGCGCGTGGGAGAATCGCGGGCATGCGGCCGAGAATCTTGCGATAGATGACCTGCGACTGAGCCATGTAGGCGATTTCGGCCGGACCTCCGAAATACGCCGCAGTGGGGAGGAGCGTATCCTGCACGACCGGACGCAGCAAGGCACTGGGAGTGAAGGATTCCGGCGCGGACTGAACAGCTGCCGTAAGTTGATCGTGCGAGAACTCAGCAGCGCCGGCAAAGAATTTTCCGTTGCGGCTGCGAAGCGGCTCGCGGCGGCCGCCGACTTTGTAAAAGAGCAGCGTGGTTTCGTGCGTGACCTTGACCTGGTCGTGGAAACCGGCGCTGTCGAGTTCCTTCGAACGAGCGAGCAGAGATTCGCGGAGCGAATCGGCTTCCTCGCAGCGCGCGCAAATACACGGGCGCGGCGAGGCGATGGAAACGAACGTCGAGCGGATCGATGAAGATAATTCCCCGCCCCGCGAGAAGCCGCGCCATCAGCTTTCCGAATGCCGAGCCGTACGTTTCACCGCGCGTATAGGATTCGCGGAGCGCGCGAGCAACTTCCTCGGCGTAGGGACCTTCGAGTGTCTGCGCAGCGGTTGCTATGAGCGACTCGATCTCGTCGCCCAGGACGACTTCACCGACGTGCCGACCGGCGTCTGTGTCCTTCGGAGGCAATTCGTAGCGAGCGAGGCCGTTGCGCGTGTTCCAGAACGAATGATTCACCTCGGCGAGATCGTGATCTTCCGTCGCGAGCCAGAAAATCGGGACGGCGTCGGCGCCGCGGCGCGTGGTTTCGTCCGCGCAGCGAACGGCTGATAGGGCTTTGTAAAAGGTAAACGCAGGTCCGGAGAAAAGACCGACTTGCTGGCCCGTTACAATCGCGACGGCGCCGGCGGCGAGACGGTCGAGATTGCGCGCGGTCGCGGGATCGAGCTTGTTTCCTGGCGCGAAGCGGCAGTTCTGCTCGCGCAGGATCTCGACAACACTGCTGCGTGTAGCGGAATCGAGACGGACCTCGCGCGCGGCGGCGTCGACACCGGCGGCGGTCGGAGGATGCGCGTAAAAGGACGACACGCGGGCGAAATCCTCAAGAAAGGAAGCGAAAAGTTTGGTTGTGTGAGGAATCTCGCGAAACGGAATACAGTGGGACTCCATGGAGGCAGTCATGATACACGCGCCTCCGAACAGCGGCAACAGCGGGCCGCAGTGTAAACCGAGAATGTGGAGTCATGATGTTCGAGCACTGATGGCATTGGATGAAGGCAGAGTCAGCGAAAGCGAAGGATTCCTGCCTCTCTAGGTTACGGCCGGGCGCGATTTGCGGCGATGGAGATCCTGCAGCGCGGCGACGTCCGGCGCGTGGCCTGCCATGGCGCGAATGCCGCGGGCCGCGGCGCTGGCGGCAGAGAGCGTGGTGATGCAGGGAACGTTGTAACGCACGGCGGCGCGGCGAATGGATTTTTCGTCGTAGAAGGATTCGCGGCCGAGCGGTGTGTTGATGACCAGATTCACTTTGCCGGTCTTGATCAGGTCCACGATATTCGGGCGGCCTTCGTTCACCTTGTACACGGATTCGATTTCGATGCCCGCGCGGGTGAGAGCCGCAGCGGTGCCACGCGTGGCGATGATTTTCAGTCCGACGGCTGCGAGATCCTTCGCGACGGCGGCGACGTGGCGCTTGTCGTGGTCGTTCACGCTGATAAAAACGACGCCCGATTGCGGCAAGCGCTGACCGGCGGCCATTTGCGCCTTGGCGAATGCTAGGCCGAAAGTGGACGAGATGCCCATCACCTCGCCGGTGGAGCGCATCTCGGGACCGAGAATCGTATCCACGCCGCGGAATTTGTTGAATGGAAACACGGGCGACTTCACGGAGTAAAAATCGTGGACGGCGAGTTCCTTCACGCCGTCATACTTCCACGACCGGAAGCGTCAGATCTTTCAGTTTGCGACCGGTCATCAGGCGCGCGGCAACTTTTGCGAGCGGCACGCCGGTGGCTTTGCTGACGTAGGGAATCGTGCGCGAGGCGCGCGGATTCACTTCGAGGACGTACACCGTGTCGTGCTGAATGGCGTACTGCACGTTCATCAAGCCGACGACGTGGAGCGCGCGAGCAAGGCGGACTGTGTAGTCGCGAATGTGCGCGAGAACTTCGGGCTTGAGCGTGACAGTCGGCAGAACGCACGAGGAGTCGCCGGAGTGAATACCGGCTTCCTCGATGTGCTCCATGATTCCGCCGATGACGACATCTTCGCCGTCGGCGAGGGCGTCCACGTCAACTTCGGTGGCGTCTTCGAGAAACTGGTCAATTAGAATCGGGCGCTTGGGGTCGGTAGCGCCGCCGATCTGCGCCGCCTGCGTGACGTAGTCCTCAACGGTTTTCAAATCATACGCGATCACCATGGCGCGCCCGCCGAGAACGTAACTTGGACGGACGAGGACCGGCAGGCCGATTTCAGCTGCTTTGGCGACAGCTTCCTCGGGCGCGAGCGCCGTGCCTCCCCGAGGCTGCGGGATATTCAGTTCCGCCAACAGCGCGCCGAAGCGGCGGCGATCTTCCGCGAGGTCAATTGACTCGGGATCCGTGCCGATGATCTTCGCGTGATTGCGTTTCAGTTCGAGCGCGAGATTCAGAGGAGTCTGCCCGCCGAATTGCACGATCACGCCCTGCGGATTTTCGCGTTCGAGGACCGCAAGAACGTCTTCCAGAGTGAGCGGCTCGAAATAGAGGCGGTCGGAGGTGTCGTAATCCGTCGAGACGGTTTCCGGATTGCAGTTGATCATGACGGTTTCGTAACCGTCTTCCTTGAGCGCGAGAGCGGCGTGGCAGCAGCAATAATCGAATTCGATTCCCTGCCCGATGCGGCTGGGGCCGCTGCCGAGGATGACGACCTTGGGGCGATCGACGGCGCCGGATTCGTCTTCTTCCTCGTACGTCGAATAGAGATATGGCGTGAAGGATTCGAATTCAGCGGCGCAAGTGTCCACGCGCTTGAAAACCGGGAGCACGCCGAGTTCATGACGGCGCGCGCGTACGGATGCGGATTTGACGTTCCACAATTTGGCGAGTTCTTCGTCGCTGGCGCCGGAGCGCTTCGATTCCAGCAGCAGCTCGCGCGAAATTCCGCGCAGCGAACTCGCGGCGACCCGGCGGTCGAGCGCGACCATGTCCTCCATCTGGCGGATGAACCAGGGATCGATCTTGGTGAGCGAGCAGACCTCGTCGCGCGACATGCCGCGTTCGAGCGCCTCGAAGAGCCAGTGGATGCGGTCCGGGCCAGGGACGTGGAGTTTTTCGCGCAAGAGCGCGGTGGTTACTTCGGCCGGCGCGCGCCACGCGGTGCTCGGCTCCAGCGAACGGATCGCTTTGCACAGCGCTTCCTGAAACGTGCGGCCGATGGCCATCACTTCGCCGACGGATTTCATCTGCGTGGTGAGCGTGGCTTCGCTGCCCGGAAATTTCTCAAACTGGAACTTGGGAATTTTGGCGACGACGTAGTCGATGCTCGGCTCGAAGCACGATGGAGTCTTGCGCGTGATGTCGTTGGGAATTTCGTCGAGCGTCATGCCGACGGCGAGCTTCGCGGCGATTTTCGCAATGGGGAAACCGGTGGCCTTGCTCGCAAGCGCGGAGCTTCGCGAGACGCGAGGATTCATCTCGATCACGACCATACGGCCGGTTTCGGGGTCAATGCCGAATTGGATATTCGAGCCGCCTGTTTCGACGCCGACTTCGCGAATGATCGCCGCCGCCGCGTCGCGCATGCGCTGATATTCCTTGTCGGTGAGCGTCTGCGCGGGAGCGACGGTGATCGAATCACCGGTGTGAATGCCCATCGGGTCAACATTTTCGATCGAGCAGATGACGACAAAGTTGTCGCGATGGTCGCGCATCACCTCCAGCTCGAATTCTTTCCAGCCAATGACGGATTCCTCGATCAGCGCCTGGCGAACCGGGCTCGCGTCAAGAGCGCGCGCGATGGAGTCTGCGAATTCCTCGCGGTTGTAGGCGATCGAACCGCCAGTGCCACCGAGCGTGAACGACGGGCGGATGACCACGGGATAGCCGAGCTCGTCGGCGAGCTTGATCGCTTCGGGAATCTCGTTGACGACGGCGGACGCCGGAACTTCGAGACCAATCCTGCGGCAGGCATCTTTGAAGAGCAGGCGATCCTCGGCGACTTTTATGGCGCGAAGTTGCGCGCCGATGAGCTTGACGCCATATTTTTCGAGAATGCCGGCTTCGGCAAGTTCGACGGCGAGATTGAGGCCCGTCTGTCCGCCGACCGTGGGAAGCAGAGCGTCGGGCCGCTCGGTGGCGATGATGGCTTCGAGATATTCCTTCGATAGCGGCTCAATATAGGTGCGGTCTGCGATTTCGGGGTCGGTCATGATCGTCGCGGGATTCGAATTGACGAGGATGACTTCGTAGCCCTCGGAGCGCAGAGCTTTGCAGGCTTGCGTGCCGGAATAGTCGAACTCGCACGCCTGGCCGATGACGATCGGGCCAGAGCCAATGATCAGAATTTTCTTGATGTCTGTGCGTTTCGGCATTGTCTTATTGGCGCAGGCGATTCCTGCCGCTCGCCTGTTCATCCCGAGCCCGTTGTTTGGGCGAGGGATCTGCTCTTGCTTGATACTCCTCGGCTTCCAAGTCTCCGAAAGGTCGGCCCACGTGGATTTCGAGCTTCGATCAGATGACACCTTTCGAGAGCGGCGCCATGCCTTAACTTGCTTTTCCCTGGCGATCGCCGAGCGCGACTGTATTGAAAGGATTCGAAATACACGAGGCGATGAATCCGGTATGTCGCGGTGAAACCGGGAATGCGCGCCTCTTTGTGTTCGCGGGTGCGACGTTCGCAGATTGTTGGTCACGCCCACGTAAAGTCGCCGAGAAAGGCTTGCCATCATGTACATGTAGTAGTGGCGCTCCATATCAAGAGCAGATTCCTCGCCACGCGAAAAAGGGCTCGGAATGACAGGTTGCTTGCTTTTGGCTTCTGGGCCACGCGCAGTGGCGGCGTCAGACCCGGCGTCGGCACGTGCGCTGCCTTCGGCTTCGGTAGCGGCTCCGCCGCGCGTGTCGCTCCTCGCGTGGTTCTCATCGCGCGGCTTCCTTCATCATGCGCGATGAAATCGTCGAAGAGGTAGCGGGCGTCGTGCGGGCCGGGCGAGGCCTCGGGATGATACTGGACGCTGAAAAGCGGGAGCGAGCGGTGGCGCATGCCTTCGTTGGTGTGATCGTTGAGGTTCATGTGAGTGACTTCGACGTCGCTCGATGGGAGCGATTCCGGGTCCACGCAGAAGCCGTGGTTCTGCGCAGTAATCTCGACTTTTTCCGTGCGCAGATTCTTTACCGGATGATTCGAGCCGTGATGGCCGAATTTCAGTTTGAATGTCTTGCCACCGAGAGCCAGGCCGCAGAGCTGGTGACCGAGGCAGATGCCGAAAATCGGGACGCGGCCGAGGAGTTTCTTGATATTTGCCACGGCGTACGTGATCGGCTCGGGGTCGCCAGGGCCGTTCGAGAGAAATACACCATGCGGCTTGAGCGCGAGAATGTCCTCGGCGGAGGTTTTCGCCGGAACTACAGTGACGTCGCAGCCGTAGTCCACGAGAAGGCGAAGAATATTTTGCTTGATGCCGAAATCGTAGGCGACGACGCGATGGCGACGTTCCTCAGCGGCTGCACTCCCCTTCTTCTCTCGGGCAGTGGTAGCGGAAGCGGCGGCGTGGGTAATCGGCGCCGCGAGATCAATGGAGCCTTTTGTCCATTCGTATTTTTTCGCGGTGGTGACGCGGCCGGCTAGCTCCTGGCCAGCCATCGTGGGAAGCGCACGAGCCTCGGCGATCAATTGATCGGCGGGAGTGTCATCTGTCGAAAGAATGCCGCGCAGAGCGCCGACTTCCCGGAGATGGCGGACGAGTGCGCGAGTGTCAATGTCCCCGATGACGGGGACGCCGTGCCGTTCAAGATATTTTTGCGCGGTTTCGCTGGAGCGCCAATTGGAAGACAGCTCGGAAAATTCGCGGACGATCAGCCCCTCGATGTAAGGCTTGCCAGATTCCTCGTCTTCGAGGTTGGTGCCCACGTTGCCGATGTGAGGATACGTCAGGCAGACGATCTGCCCGGAATAGCTGGGATCGGTGAATACTTCCTGATAGCCGGTAAGGCTGGTATTGAAAACGACTTCGCCGCCGCGGCGGATGCGAGCGCCCGCGGCACGACCGCTAAATACTCTTCCGTCCTCGAGCGCGAGCGTCGCGCGTGCTGCGGGGGACTCGTTCAGTGTGTCCTCCAGAAGATGTCATTTCGATGCCGCGCTCACGGTTGAAGACGCAGTGAGCGATCCAAAGTGGTCCACGGGCCAGTACGCGAACACCGCTTTGCCATAAATATACGGCCGCGGGACCGAACCGAAAACGCGCGAATCGTTTGAACTATCGCGATGATCGCCCATCACGAAGTACTCGCCCGGCGGAATCGCGCCGCGCGCGGATAGTTCGATCCGTCGAGATATCCCGCCGGAACATACTGGTCCGGCAATTCCCTGCCGTTCACGTACACATTGCCGGCGCGAATCTCAATCGTTTCACCCGGCAGCGCAACCACCCGCTTAATGAACGACTTCGAGCGATCCAGAGGATACCAGAAGACGACGACGTCTCCGCGCTCGATCGGCTCGAAGCGATAAATAAATTTGTTGATGAAGATGCGCTCCTGATCCGAGAGGAGCGGATTCATGCTGGTTCCTTCGACCTTTACCGGCTGGTAGAGAAAAATCATGATGACGATGGCCAAGCCCAGAGCCACGGCGAGATCGCGCGTCCAGCTACGCAGCTCGCGCCGCAAAGGAGGAAGAGGCGCTTTTTCAGGCGGAGACCGGCGAGCCGATTTGAGGATCATTCTCCATGCTATACAGATTCATTTATACCATGCCGAGAAAGCGGAGGCAAAGGAGGCAGAAGATTGAATATTGCAACTAATTTGCGCCAGGCATACGAACGGTAAGCTTCGGACGACCCGGATTGCACGAGCGCGGAATCCGGTGTACGTTGTAATCGTTGCGGGAAAGACAAAATACGGCCAAAAGGTGAGGGCATGAATCGTCGAGATTTCCTGAAATCGAGCAACTGTCGTGTCAGCGGGCCTCGCGTTCTCGAAGGCGGAGTACGTGTTTGCAAAAGACGCTTCCACTGGCACATGGCGGACGTTTGATGTGACAACCCACGTGGACGTGCTGAAACCTTCCGGAATCACGCGGATATGGGTTCCCGCTGCTTTGATTAGCGCGACGCCTTTCCAGAAGACGCTCTCCAACACGTTCGAGGCTCCAGGCGGCACGGCGAAGCTCGTCAAAATCAAAGCCGAATCACTCGGAATTATTTCCGCCGAATTTCCCGCCGGAGTGAAACCATCGCTGACGGTTACGAGCCGGGTCGCGACTCAGAACATTGCGGTTGATCTCTCCGCGCCCTCCAAAGGGCACAAGGCGAGTCACGCCGAGCTGGAGTATTTTCTGCAACCGACGAATTTTCTGCCCACCGACGGCATCGTGAAGGACACAGCAATCCAAGCGACGGCTGGCGCGAACGACGGATTTTGAGAAGGCGCGCGCGATCTATGAGTGGATCGTCGAAAACACGACTCGGAATCCCAAAGACGCGCGGCTGCGGCCTCGGCGATATTCGCTTCATGCTGGAGACCAAGGACCTGAGCGGCAAATGCGCCGATCTGAATGCGCTCTATGTTGGCTTGGCGCGTGCGGCGGGTCTGCCGGCACGGGACGCTTATGGCATTCGCGTCGCGAAGTCGGAACTGGGATACAAGAGCCTGGGGGCGTCGTCCGAGAAGATCACGAAATCGCAGCACTGCCGCGCGGAAGTGTACCTCCACGACTACGGCTGGGTTCCCGTGGACCCGGCGGATGTGCGCAAGGTGATGCTCGAAGAACCGCCCGGGAATCGGCCGATTGATGACGATATGGTGAAGAAAGCCCGCGCGCGGCTATTTGGCTCCTGGGAGATGAACTGGATGGCGTTCAACTTCGGGCACGATGTCGCTCTGCCCGGATCGACCGGTAAACCGGTGCCATTTCTGATGTATCCGCAAGCGGAGACAGCCGACGGGCGGCTCGATAGCCTCGACGCGGACACCTTCAAGTACGAGATCACATCTAAAGAGACGACTTCCGCAAACGGATGACCGAAGCGGACGACTGATCTCAAGAAGGGCTACTGGAAGATCTCCGCTACCGCAGTCGGAATTCGACCATAATGGTCTGCCGCACGGCGGCCGGTTTCCCGTCGGGACCTACGGCGGGTACAAGCTTCCAATTCTTGACAGCCTCTATTGCCTTCGCCGTTAAGCCCCCCGGCAATTCTCTGACGACCTTGATGTCTGTCATTCGTCCATCAATCCCGACAACCGTGATTAACTCGACGACGCCCTCGATGCGTTCCTTTTCTGCCTCCGGCGTGTAATCGGCTCTGGGACAATAAAGGCACTTCGGAGATGAATACCCGTGCGCGCCTGATACGGGATAGTTCGGAAGATCGATCGTGGAATTGACCGTCGTGACGAACTTTTCCATAAGCCCCGTCATCTCTTCGCTCAAGGGAAACCCAATCCTGAGGGCCTTGATTTCCTTCCCGTTATCTGCGCGATATGCACTCAAGGTGACATTTAACGCGTTGTTCGATCCGGGTGAAATTGCGCCCATGACGAATGCTTTCGCTCCCAGCTCCTGCGCGAAGCCGAGCGCATATTTAGGATCCAGAACAATATCAAGCGAATGGTGATCTTCCTGACGTTGCTTCTCCACTTGCGACCGGTCCAACGCGTGAATTTTCGGTTCAGATTTCGTCATCGCAATGGTCAAGTCATCGGCGAGCTTTTCGCCAAGTGCCGTGACTTTATCGCCCGGTCCCGAAAAATCGAGAATCGCGACCGTCTTCTGTTTTGAATGAACAATAGTGTCGGCGAGTTGAGTCGCAGCTGTATCCATCGCGGTTTGTTGCGCGCTAGCTCGCGGCACAGTCGGCAGTAGAAGAAGCAACAGGACCATCGTTCGGGTAAAACAAACACTGGCCGGATGCATCGCAGGACGCCGCATGCGTGAATACCCCGGGGTGAAGTACCGCGATGGTATCACGCGTTTCGTAATTTCTAGGGCCGTAGCCTAAGTTTATGGGGTGAGAGCGAAGGCAAGAATGGCCATGGACGCGAGGACGGCCGTTTCAGTGCGCAGAATGTTTTCGCCGAGCGACACTTCGACGAAGCCTGCGGCACGGGCGGAGGCAATTTCCGCATCCGTCCAGCCGCCCTCGGGGCCGATGGCGAGCGCAACCGAGCGGACGTCGCGACGGGAAGCAGGGGGCGATAGGTTTCCGAGGATTTCGCGGAATGACGGCGCATCCGGCTTTTCGGAGAGCAGGATTTTGGGGTTGGCGGAAGATTCGATGAAGGCTTTTTCCGGGGCGACAGGAGCGCTCATCGTTGGCGGCCGCAGGCGGCGAGACTGCTGGGCGGATTCGAGGGCGATTTTCTCCCAGCGCGCGAGGCGCTTTGCCGCGGCGGCCACGAGCGGCTTGTCAGTGCGCGCGGCGGCGAGAGGCGTGATTGTGCTTGCGCCGAGTTCCGTGGCTTTCTCGATGCACCATTCGAAGCGGTCGAATTTGATGAGCGAGAGGAGAATCTCGATCTTCAGTGCCGGTTCGCGCACGGGGATTGGCTCGACGAGAGCGAATTCGATGCGATTGTCGCCGCGTTTGGAAAGCGCTACGCGCTCGATCTTCGCGAGCCAGACGCGGTGACGGTCGCTGAGCTCGCAGAGCTGGCCCGGTTCGGCGCGGAGGACGCGGCCGAGATGCTCAGCGGCATCACCGTGAAGATTGGCGGAGGTTGATTCGAAGCAATCTACAAAGAAGCGGCGACGCATGGCAAGGATTGTAGCGCGAGGAGGAGAAAACGGAACGGGGCAAAGGGCGCAGAGGATAAGGCCGGAGCCTGTCGCGGGCTCCCGAGGCGGATTGGCGACGGGCTGTCAAGCATCGGCGCCGGGCACGGCATGCCGTGCCCCTACAAAACCTTCGTTCGAGAATCGCGGCGGTGGATGGGCGGCGAGGTGCCAAGCATTGGCGCCGGGCACGGCATGCCGTGTCCCTACAAAACCTTCGTTCGGGAATCGCGGTGATGGATGGGCGGCGAGGTGCCAAGCATCGGCGCCGGGCACGGCATGCCGTGCCCCTACAAAACCTTCGTTCGGTAATGGCGGCGATGGATGGGCGGCGAAGTGCCAAGCATCCGGGCCGGGCACAGCATGCTGTGCCCCTACAAAACTCTGTCATGGCAATGTGAAAGAGCGTTGCTTGGTCGAATGCGTCGGATTGGGGGGTTATCCGAAAATGTCTTTTACTTTGTCGAAGAAGCTGGAGGAGCGGTCGGCGGGTTTGTTTTCGACTTTCATGGTCTGGCCGAGTTGTTCTAGCGTGCGGCGCTGGTCGCGGGAAAGCTTTGCCGGAATTATGACGCGGATGTTGACGTACAGATCGCCGCGACCTCCGTGCGGATTCGCAAGTCCCTTCCCTTTTTGGCGGAAAATCTGGCCCGACTGCGTGCCTTCGGGAATCTCGAAATCAGCTTCGCCCTGCAGCGTTGGAATTTTGATTTTCGCGCCAAGCGCGGCCTGGGGAAAGCTGACGGGAACCGTGCAGTAGAGATCGGCGCCGCGACGCTCGAAGAACGGATGCTCCTTCACTTCGAGGAAAATGTAGAGATCGCCCGCCGGGCCGCCGTTCGTACCGGGCTCGCCCTGACCGGACATGCGAAGGCGCGTGCCGGAATCCACTCCTGCGGGCACACCGACTTCGAGCGTGCGCTCGCGTTCGATGCGCGCCTGACCGCGGCAGGTCTCGCAAGCTTCGCGGATCACCTGTCCTGCGCCTTGGCACGCGGGGCAAGTGCGCGTGATCGAAAAGAATCCCTGCTGATAGGCCATCTGACCGCGGCCACCGCACGTCTTGCAGGCAGCCATGCCGCTGCCGGGCTTGGCGCCAGTGCCCTTGCAGGATTCGCAATTTTCGCGGCGGACAAGGCGAATCTTCGTGCTCACGCCGGTGGCAGCGTCCTCAAAACTGAGGGACATGTCGTAGCGGAGATCGGCGCCACGCTGGCCACGCGAACCGCGACTCCGGCGGCCACCGCCGCCAAAGGCCTCGCCGAAAAGATCGCCGAGAATATCGTGGAATTCCTCGAAAATTACGGAATTGAAACCGCCGCCCTCGAATCCGCGACCGCCGAGCCCGGCATGTCCGAAACGGTCGTATACCGGACGCTTCTGGGGATCCGAAAGAACGCTATAGGCTTCCGACGCCATGCGGAAATTAATCTCGGCTTCTTCTTTGTTTTCCGGATTGCGATCGGGATGCCACTTGAGCGCGGCTTTGCGATAGGCGGACTTGATCTGGTCGGCGGAAGCGTCACGCTCGACGCCGAGCACCTCGTAAAAGTCAGCCTGGGTTTCGGATGCCACTGTTCCCTTTCAAAACCGCTCGCGGGAAAATTCGAAATCGGAGCCTCAGGGGTTAAAACCCCTGATGAGGAGGCAGGCGTTATGTCGGAGCTAAAGCTCCGACCCCCAAAACTGCATCCTCATTCTTCTTCGCAAGCCGCAAATGCAGCCGTTGCATAACCCACGACCAGCGCTTAGTGTTCGTGCTTGGTGGCGCGCGCGGACTTTGGCTCCGGCGCGCTGGCCACGCGGACCATCGCGGGTCGCAGCACGCGATCGTGAAACAAGTAGCCGGGCTGCATTTCGCTAATGACAGCGCCGTCGGAATATTCAGACGTCTCCACACTCTCAATCGCGTGATGAAAATGGGGATTAAACTCCTGGCCCACCGATTCGATTCGCGTAAGCCCCTGCTTGGCAAGCGCCTCCCACAACTGGCGTTGGATCAGTTCGAAACCCTTGCGATATTCGGCGGTGGCTGAATCATTCTGACCAGCCAGCGCGCGGTCAAACGCGTCGAGGACCGGAAGAATGTGCTCGACCAGCGATTCCACGCCGCGATGCCGATCCTGCTGGCGCTCTTTTTCAACGCGCTTCCGGTAATTTTCGAAATCCGCCTGACGACGGACGAGCGTGTCCATGAGCTCGCGCTTTTCGGCAAGCAGCTTCGAGACTTCATCGGAAGCGGACTCGGAGCCTGTCTCCGCGCTTCGCTCGGCCGCGCGTTCTTGCGGTGAATCGTCCTCGCGAGAAATCGGAATGGGATTTCGATCTTTGTTTTTGTGGTCGCTCAAGGCGTCTTCGTTTCGTCGGAGTTTTCGGAGAAAAATTGGGCCATGAAAGCAACGGCCGTGATCACGCGCTCGTAGTGCATGCGCATGGGAGCCAAAATCCCGAGCGCTCCTATCTGATCTTTATTGGAATACGAGGCAGACACGAGGGCGAGATGCTTCCCGGCATTCGACATCTTGTCGAGGCCCAGCTCGACATGCACGGGTTCGGGCGCCTCGATGCAGCCGCTGAGAAGCTCGATCAGGCGGTCCTTTTCCTCGATGGCTTCGAGGAGTTCCCGCAACTGCTCCTGACTCGTGAATTCGACGGCGGAAGCCATTTGCGCCGCGCCTTCGACGTAAATTCTACGCTCAGTACTTTCGCCAAGAACGACGGGATCGCAGAGCAGTAGCGCGTCGTCGGCGATGCGGCCGTATTGCTCGCGATCACGCTCGACTTGCGCGCGAAGATCGGCTCGCATGGCCGCGAGCGTCCAGCCGACGTAGTGGCGATTGAGATGGGTAGCGATGCGGTCGAGATCTTCCTGGCTAAAAACGCGCCCGGGTTGAATCACCTTGTCGCGAGTGAGACCGCCGGTGGTCACGAGCACGACGAGCACGCGGCGATCGGGCACGAGAAGAAATCGTACATGCTCGACGACGCTGCTGGCGAGCGGCGGCGAAATGAAGATTCCGAGGCCGCGCGAAACTGCAGCGAGGACATGGCTGGCACGCTCCATTACCGCCTCGGGCGTCTGCGCGGCCGCGAGTTCTCGGCGAATCCATTGCCGGTCTTCGGGGCTGGCGGTTGCCTGCGCCGTGACTTGTTCGACGAAGAAGCGGTACGCCGCAGCAGTCGGCACGCGGCCGGCGGAAGTGTGCGGCTGGTACAGATAGCCTTCGCCCTCGAGATCGGCCATTACGTTGCGAACCGTCGCGGAGCTCAGCGGCTCGACGTGCCGGTGCGCGACGCTGCGCGAAGAAACGGGCTCGCCCGTCTCGATATAAGCGCGGACCACGTCGGTCAGAATCTGCTGGTGCCTCTTCTGTTGCAGAACCGTAGGGCTCATGGATTCCTGTAATTCGTTCCTGAATAAAATTCTAAACGGCACGGAGAGCGGCGTCAACTTCGCTGCGAACGAAAAGGCTCGGGGAAGGAACATCATCGCGGGCCCTTGCCCGCAGCAGCGGCCCAAAAACAGCACCGGGCACAACCCCTGCGGATTGTGCCCGGTTCAGATCGAAAGAGATAATGAAAAAACTAATCAGGTATCGCGGTCGCTTCAGGCATCTGGAGCTTGGCTTTTGCCAGTGCACGAACGATGTTGGTTTCCACCGTCTGTTCGGTTGTGTTGCGCACCGTCGCCAGCTCGCTCACGAGAAGATACTTCGCGCGTTCGAGCATCTTTTTTTCGCGGAAGGAAAGCGGCTTGGTCCTGCTGAGGGCAACGAGCCCCTTCAGCACGGCGGCAACTTCCATCAACGAACCTGTGCGCATGCGGTCCGAATTTTCTTTGAAGCGGTGTTTCCAATCGTGATGAGATGCTGAGCGGCCCTTTTCAAGGTAGGAAAGAACTGCGCCGGCTTGGGTTGAGCGGATAATGGGTCGCAACCCCACGCTTTCGATATTTGCCTGCGGCACCATCACCTTCAAGCCACTCGAAAGAATCCGCAACATGTAAAAGCGTTCCGATCTGCCGTTCACATTACCAAAACTTATCTGTTCGATAAGCCCTACACCATGGTTCGGATACACGACTTTTTCGCCTAGCTTAAAGTCCATGAGTCTGAGTTCCTCCCCCGAACTGCGTCTTCAAATCTTAGGCTCATGCGAACGAGCGGCGTCAAGCAAATCCCATTAAATCGTACAGGATGAAAGTTGGCGGAACAGGCCGTTTTCGGGCCAGTTTGGCAGCGCGATTGCCCTATAATCGGGCACGTGCTCACACTTGCTCTGGATACTTCTTCGCCTGCCGGAAGCCTGGCGGTGCTTCGCGATGAAAAAGTGATCGGAACTGTTTCGACCTGGACGGACGAAATTTACTCTTCGCGTATGTTTCGCCACCTCGATTTTCTCCTGAAAGATCTCTCGCTGCGTCTCGAGGAATTTGATCTGTTCGCGGTCGCGGCGGGCCCGGGCTCGTTCACCGGGCTGCGAGTGGGACTTGCGGCGGTGAAGGGCTGGGCCGAGGTTTATGGCAAGCCAATCGCCGCAGTAAGCGGGCTGGAAGCCATTGCGGCACAGTCACATTCGCGGTCGTACTGGGTAGTACCAGTCGCTCGATGCTCATCGTGGACAAGTCTACTTCGGAATGTATCGGCGAACCGGTGATCCCAACGAAAACCGACTCGCGCTCGAAGGCGAGGAGTGCGTGATGACGCCGGAAGAATTCCTCGACTCGCTGCACGCGCGCGGCGCATTTCCGACTGCACGATCGCGACACCTGCGTCTGCACTGATATCCAGCGCCGTGTCTCGTTATGAGACGACACGCGCGACGACCGAAAAGATTCGAGTGAACGAAGTGTCAGCTATCCTCGCGCCACATGTGGGACGACTCGGCTATCTGCGAGCGCAACGCGGCGAAGTAGTTGATGCGCTGCGCTTGACGCGAACTACGTCCGGCGAACGGACGCAGAACTTCACTGGAAGGCGCCGAAGGGATCTTGAGCATTCGCCCGATCGAGACGCGCGACCTGACGTTTACCATGGAGATACAGTCCGCGTGTCCCGAAATCGCGCAGTGGACGACACGGGACTACGCGCGCGTAGTGCAAGGCGACATGGCCGGATGGGTGGCCGAGGAGAAAAGCGAAGTCGCGGGATTTATTGTGGCGCGCCGTGTCGCGAGCGATCTCGAAATATTGAACTTTGCGGTTCGGCCCGAGTGGCGGAATCGCGGAATCGGGGCGACGCTGCTTCGTCAAGCTCTCGACTGGGGCGCGACGTTTCACGGCGAAAAAGCATTTCTCGAGGTTCGCGCTTCCAATCTCGGCGCATTGCGATTTTACGAACACAATGGATTTGAAATGACCGGGCGACGGCCGCGGTACTACTTATCGCCCATCGAAGACGCGCTGGTGTTGACGGCGCGACTTGCGCATCGCCATGAACTCGCGCAGCACGGTTGCTCGGCAGCTTTGCTGCTAGGATAGTCGCGTGAAAACGTTCGACGTTGCTATCATCGGCGGCGGCGTGATCGGCGTTTCAATCGCGTTCGAGCTGGCGGCGCGAAATTGCGCGTCGTCGTGCTCGATCGGCAGCAACCCGGCCGCGAAGCTTCCTGGGCGGCGGCGGGAATGCTATCGCCCGCGCCGGATTCACCGCGAGACCTCCGCTCGTGCCACTGGGACGCGAAAGCCTGAAACTGTATCCGGAATTTATCGCGGCGATCGAAGAAGCGTCCGGAAAATCGGCTGGACATGCACGCGAAGGAGCGCTGGAGATTTTTTCGGCGCCGCGCGGCGAAGCAGATCGCGACCGCCAGAGTCGCCGAATGCCGGCGATTGGGAGTTGCCGCCGAACCAGTCGCGCTCGATACGGCGCGGCAGTGGGAGACCTGCGATTGGCCCAGCCGCGCGCGCGGCTGCGTGGCTACCTGAAGAAGGCACGGTCGAGCCGCGGTCGCTGATGAGCGCGGTGATCGCAGCGGCGACGCGCAGAGGCGTCGAGTTTCGCTCCGGATTGCGCGCGTCACGGGATTGATTCGCGAGCGCGATCGCTGCACGGGCGTGATCGCGGGAGGCGAAGAAATTTCCGCGAGCCATGTGGTCGTCGCAGCCGGATGTTTTTCGGCGAAGATCGCGCCGGAGAACGGATGGTTCGCACCGTACGCGCCCACGCGGCCGGTCCGCGGGCAGATGATGGCGCTGCGTCCTGATGGCGCGGGCTTGCGGCGCGTCCTGCGATCCGAAAGAGGCTATCTGGTGCCGCGCAAGGACGGGCGGATCGTCGCAGGCAGCACATCGGAAGAAGTTGGATTCGAACAGCGCGTGACGCCCGCCGGAATGCGCAAGATTTTCGATGCCGCGCTCGAGCTTTTCCCGGCGCTCGCAGGAGCAGAGGTGCTGGAAACCTGGTCCGGGTTGCGACCCGGCACGCCGGACGATCTTCCCATCCTCGGGCCGACGCGACATTGATGGCTTGCTGATCGCCACCGGCCATTATCGCAACGGAATCCTGCTTGCTCCAGTGACTGCCAAACTCATCCGGGAATGGATCATGGGCGGGCGGAGAGGATTTGATGCGAGCGGCCTTTTCGCCGCTGCGATTCGCTAGCCGAACAGAAATGCAGAGTGCCCGCAAGCAATGCTACCGCGGCGCAGCCGCAGACAGCGATCGCCACCAGCAAACTAGAATGGAATTTTGTTCGCGCGGGCTCGCGATTGGGCGGGCCCGGGAAGCGTCGAAGCTTGCCCGGGACCTGTGAACTGCACTTTATCCGCTTCGAGATAAGATCGAGCGGTTGATCACGGCTTCGATCGTAGAGCCGCGCGGAAGCTCGGCATCCGGACCGCGCGAGAGCAACACCGCGCCAAGTCCAGCAGCAGCGCCGATGCCAGCGCCGATTCCAGCTCCTCGGCCGCCTCCCGCAATGCCGCCGATGCCCGCGCCTGCGGCGGTTGTCTTGATCACGGTGCCGGCGTCGGAAGCTTTGTCGGTGTCGCCTACGACTTTCCCTTCGTTATTCACCGTTTCGCCGCCGCCCGATCCAGCGCTGCTCGGCATTGCATTCAGATCCACCATATAGGAATTTGGCAGAATCATCGTGGTCAACTTGATTCCCAGCTCCGCGCGTCCCTTTCACGCGGCCCGCCCGCTTCGCTTCGGTGACTTCCCCGCTCATGTAGGAGCCAGCGGGAATTACCACGTGCCCGTCAATCATGATGGGAAAAAGAGTCTCGAAATAAACCGGGTCGCCCGGCCGCGCGCTGCGGGTGGAAATCGCGTTGTGCAGCACCAGCGGGATATGCGTGCCGCCGGGAACTTCGATCATTGCAGGTTTTGCGGTAGCGCTCGCAGGTGCCGAAGGCAGCGGGTGTGCTCGCAGGCGCAGGGACGCTGGCCGGCGCTGGAGCCGCAGCCGGCGTTGCAGCTGGCGCGGGAGAATTCTGTGCCGGAGGCATCGGCCCTCCGTCCTGAGACCAAACGGGCGCGGCCAACCCCAAAACGAGGAAAGGAAGCGCAGCGCGGAGCACCCGAAAGCTTACGGCTGTTCATAGGATTTCCTCGAAATCTCTCAGATCGGACCCAGATCAAGAGATGCCTTCCGTACAAGCCGAGATGCTTGCAGGGTAATCCCATCGCATCGGCTTCGCCACTTCATTTTGCGGCGAACAGCGCTAGGCCCCAGAGTGTACGACTAAGGCACCGGCGGCCGCCCCTTGGTAGGGCTGATTCTAGCGGCCCCCCTATACTAGAGGTGCGAGTCTGAGGCCGAATTACACGATGCGATTTCGTTTGCGGACTTCTCTGCGCAATAAGACTCTCTTCATCGTCCTGGCGGCGTTGATTGGACTTGTGGGCGGCCTGTTTGTCGTCTCGCGTGCGGTGCTGCTACGTGGATTCTCCCGCCTGGAAGCCGATTTCGCGACGGAAAACCTCGGACGCGCGTCGAGCGCCCTCTCGAATGAGATGGACACTCTGCAACACACGACCGACCAGTTTGCAGACTCGGATCAGACGTACGCCTATCTTCGGCGGGCAAATCCTGAAGCAGTTCACTCCGAATTCCCGGCGCGGATTTTCGAACAGCTTCGCGTGAACTTCATCGTCGTCCTGGACCGCTCGGGACGCAAGGTATTCTCCAAGGGCTTCAATGTTGCCGCCATGACATCGGCACCGGTTCCGGAAGATCTAGACGCTCACCTGCAGGCTGGGTCTCCGCTGCTTGGTAATCCCGGAGAGACGAGCGACGTCGCGGGAATCGTTATGCTGAAAGCAGGACCGGTGCTGATTGACTCCAGCGCAATCCTGACCAGCAATTCCGACGGGCCATCGGCCGGACGGATGATCATGGGGCGTTCTCTTGACGCCGACGAAAACGTGCGCCTGGCAGAAATGACGCACATGCCCGTGGATATCGAGCGCATTGATTCAGCCAATTTGCCGCCCGATTTCCGCGTCGCGGCAAACACGATCACCGACGATAAGCCCAACCTGATTCGTCCCGACTCGCGCGGCTCGCTCGCGGCATACCAGGAATTGCACGACATTAACGGCAACCCCGCGGCGCTCCTGCGAGTCCTTCTCCCTCGAAAAATCTACGAGCAGGGCCAGACCAGCCTGCTGCAGTTCCTGCTGCTTTTGCTGGCTGCCGGCATGGTGTTCGGCGCGGTCACGATGTACCTACTCGAGCGATTCGTGATCTCGCGCGTAGGAAAGCTCAGCGACGACATTACGCAGATCGGCGCGAGTGGTGATCTGGGAAGACGCCTCCGTGTTTCCGGACACGATGAACTCGCCAATCTCGGAGACACCATCAACAGCATGCTTGAAGACCTGGAAATCGGTCAGGTCGAGCGGCATGCGGAACGTGTTCGGCTCACCGTGATGGTCGAGAAGATGCCCGCCGTGCTTTGGACGGCCGACGCACAATTACAAATTACCTCAGCGATGGGCGCGGGATTGGACGCACTGGGGCTGCGCGCTCTCGAGCCGGTCGGCCTGTCGATCTTGGACTTCTTCTTCACGAAGGACAACGACGCTCCTCCGATTGCGGCGCATCGAAGAGCCTTGGAGGGGCAAGCGGTCGCCTATGAGGTTACGTGGAAAGAGCGGCGGTTCGAATCGCACGTGCAGCCGCTGCGCGATGGCGAGGGTGCAATTCAGGGCGTGATTGGAGTCGCGCTGGACATCACCGAGCGCGAGCGCCTGACCGATCAATTGCGCCAGTCGCAAAAGATGCAGGCCGTCGGCGAACTCGCAGGAGGCGTGGCGCACGATTTCAACAATTTGCTGATGGTGGTAAAGGGCCACGCCCAGTTGCTTTTGGAACGCATGCCGGATGCCTCGCCGCTGCGGCTAAGCGTCGAGCAAGTGGAAAAAGCCGCCGACCGGGCCGCCACACTCACGCGGCAATTGCTAGCCTTCAGCCGCAAGCAAGTCCTGCAGGCGCGCGTGCTGGACATGAACGACGCGGTCGCGGGAATGATCCGGATGTTCTCTCGCGTGATCGGCGAAAACATTGACATGGCGTTCCTGCCGGGCGGAAAACTTGGCCGCGTAAAAGCAGACCCGGGCCAGATCGAGCAGGTACTGCTGAATCTGGTGGTCAACGCGCGCGACGCAATGCCCGACGGCGGACGGTTGACGATCGAAACGTCGAACGTGGAACTCGACAGCGGCTACGCCGCGACGCATACGAGCGTCGAGCCGGGGCTTTACGTGATGCTTACCGTCACCGACACGGGCTGCGGCATGGATGCCGCCACGCAAGCGAGAATCTTCGAGCCGTTTTTCACGACCAAAGGACCCGGCAAGGCACGGGGCTTGGGCCTCGCAACGGTGTATGGCGTGGTGAAGCAGAGCGGCGGATATATTTACGTTTACAGCGAAGTGAATCGCGGAACGACCTTCAAGATTTATCTGCCGCAGGTGACGGCCGATCTCGACGCGCCCTCACCCGAAACAGAGAAACGCCGCAGCGCGCGCGGAACCGAAACGATTCTGTTTGTCGAAGACGAGCAAAGCGTCCGCGAACTCGTGCGCGACTATTTAGTGGGCGCGGGATACTGCATGCTCGAAGCTTCCGATGGAGTGCAGGCGCTGAAAGTCGCCGCGGCGCATCCAGGCCCCATCCACATGCTGATCACGGACGTCGTGATGCCGCATCTCAGCGGGCCGGAACTCGCGACGCAAGTTGTCGGCCGAACGAACGGATTTGAAGGTTTTGTTTATCTCGGGCTACACCGACGACACCGTGTTTCGTCACGGCGTGCTGGAAGGCGGCGTCGCGTTCCTGCAAAAGCCGTTCAACCTCAAGGCGCTCGCGCAGAAGATTCGCGAAGTATTGAGCGGGCCGCGCGCCGCCGTTCCTCGCGCGGACCTCACTACTAAGAGCTAGGCGTGGATTTTCCCACAGGAACCACGCAAAGAATTCGCAGCGGCGCATCGAACAGCGCTAAATCAGGAACACGCTCTGGCCTGTCAGATCGAAACGCTTGCGGCATTTGATGTTCCGGCAGGCGGCAAGATTATCCACGCGGACCATGTAGGAACGCGCCTTCGCAAACTGCCTCTTGTCCTCTTCATTCGCCCCGGCCGGGCATTGGGCCTTTTTCGTTCGCACCATCCAGCGCACCGGAAACGTAGTGTCCTGGCGGCAGTGCGGGCAGACCAGCGCCTGCTGCTTGGTCTCTTCCTTCTCGTCGTAAAATCGCCGCTCGTCCATTCGTCCCCGCCTGCTAAATTTTACCCGACTGGCGCGTTGTTGCATCTCGTCCAGCGTCACGAAGCGAATTCCCGAATCTTTCCACCGCGGAAGCCAGTATTCGAGCGCCGCAACCGTGTGGCGGCGATCAGAATTCATCAGTGCGGTGGTCGCCGTCATGCAGCAGGACAATATCGCCTCCCCGGGCGCGGCGCAAGCGCTCAATCACGGGTCCGGTTGGCTGCGCCTTCCAATCACGCGCCCACGCGGACCACATGACCACGCCCGCGCCGCCGCGTCTTCGCAGGATTCCATCGAGCAAAGGACTGCGGAAGCCGAATGGAGGTCGCATCCAGCGGGACTTTTGCGCCGTGGCCGACTCGATCGCATCGTCGCACTGGGCGAGTTCATCGGTAATGCGCTGCCGCGACAGCAACGCGAGCGACGGATGCGTGTCGGTGTGATTTCCCACCGCGTGGCCCCGAGCGGCAATTTCGTTTGCCAAGGACGGCGCTTCGCGAACCCATGCGCCGATCAGAAAAAAGGTCGCTTTGACTTGGTGCCGATCAAGCAGATCGAGCAGCGGCGGAGTGATTACGGGATTGGGCCCGTCGTCAAAAGTAAGCGCGATAGAGGACACGTCGCCGGTATGCCGAATTGTCGGACCGAAAAGCTGCGCCGACGGCCAGACAGCACCCCACGCATAGGCGCCGCTCGCAGCGAACACCCCGCCCACGGCGCAAAATGCCGGAATTTCGCGAACCATGGAAGAAATATTCGCATTGCGGCGCGCAAAACGCTACCCAATGGGATTGGGCAGTTTCATTTGATACGATGGCCGCGGAAGCCGCTGAAACATGGCCACGTCCCCACAAGCACCGACTAAGTTTCCTGCGTGGATTCGGTGGGCCGTTGTTGTGTGGCTCGCCATCTGGATTCCGGCGTATTGGCGGACATGGGGCGCGGCAAATTTCATACACCTGTGCGACGTTGCCGTAATCCTCGCGTGCGTCGGCGTATTGACGAACAGCGCGCTTCTGATTTCGAGCCAGGCGGTTTCGTCACTCCTCGTGGATGCGGCATGGGCGCTCGATGCGGCTTGGAGATTTTTTCGCGGGCGTGCCCTATTAGGCGGGGCGGACTATCTTTTCGACGCGCACTATCCCCTGTGGGTGCGGCTGCTTTCATTTTTTCACGTCGCGATGCCGATCTTGCTTCTTTGGGCGCTGCACCGGACCGGCTACGACAAGCGCGGCTGGGCATTACAATGTGCCATCGCGCTCCCCCTTTTCATCGTTGCGCGCTTCACCGCTCCGCCGACGAACATCAACTACGCGTTTATCGATCCTTTCATTCGTCGCCAGTGGGGACCAGCGCCGATTCACGTGCTGATCAGCTGGCTTTTCATGGCGTTCGTGGTTTATCTGCCGACGCATCTGCTACTCAAGAAGCTGTTCCGGCGAGTGCCGACAGAGGCAGCGTGAGTTTCATCTAGTATTGGCGGACCAAGTAGTCCGTTGATGGGCTAGCATGATTCCGGGAACCCAGCGGCCTCTGTTGGTGTCCAAACGGCATACGAGTCTTGTTAAATGAATCAGCGAAGAAGTGGTGGCTTGGGTGCCAGTCAATAGGCTTGCATACTCGACTATGCTCGTCGCGTCGCTGCTATGCGAGAGCGTGTTCGGTCAATCTGCGGTTCCCGAGCCGCGGCTTCAGACTTTCCACATCCAGGGCTTAATTCGTACGTACTACGATTCCGTGGTTCCTAACGGCAAAGTGACATTTGAGGGCCGCAAGTTCACCAAGACCGTGTTCGCCGACGACAGAGGCTTCTACGAGACTGACCTTGCCCTCGGGTCGTACACAATGACGGCTGAATATGAATATCGGAGTCCAGAGGCACTCTTCGTCCCATTCGGCACGGCGCCACAAGATCCCCGGCTGCGCTACCTCCAAGCGTACGAACGCCCTTTATTTCGCATCGCTTCGCCAACAAGTCTCACATTGAACATAACGCTTGACTCGGCCGAGCTGAGCTGCGATCGCGGATACGGTGTAGGCCCGTCTGCTTCTTCGCCTGAAGAAGGTGAGATAGTTTGCGGAGGAGGCAACTTTCTCCCGGTTCCGTCGAACGACAAGGTCCCATTCGAGTTATTCATTCGATTTCGAACGCGAAGAAATACTGATAAAGGATTCGTTTACAACACTGGCAGAGATTCGCCAGGTTGGACGACTCCCGTCTTCGTGGCTTACAACTTGTTCACACTCCGGGCGGACCATGTGGACTACGACGCGCAAACTAGGACGCTTCAAGCAACGGGAAATGTTGTCATTGTAAACGCTGGCGGCGAGACACAGAGAGTCGATTCCATGACCTTCAAAATCGAAAACGGCCAAGCCACACCGCTGCCTTAGCGGAGAATCGGCTACGGTACTTTCGCCTCGCGCACTTTCGGATGCCGGATCAGGTTCATCGAATCGCTAATCGGTTTGGCGGATCGAGCGGAGATCAATACCCAGCTGCTGGCACTTTTTGTAGAGGTGACTGCGTTCGAGGCCAAGCGCCTTCGCCGTGTTGGTCATGTGATGGCGGTTGCGCTTGAGTTCGGCGAGGAGCGTTTCGCGCTCGAATGATTCCACGCGCCCGGCGAGAGTTCCTGCGCCAAACTCGTCTGACGCCAGTCCCGCGCCGAGCGTGGCGCCCTGCGGCAGCGCTCGCGCAATCGTGGCGGCCTCAATCACGTCTCCGGTCGCGTACAGCAGCACGCGCTCAATCACGTTGCGCAACTCGCGCACATTCCCGGGCCAGGCGTAGTTTTCCAGTGCCGTGAGCGTCTCCGGCGAAAAGCTTTTCGGCTTCCAATGGTTCTGCTCCGCGAGCTGTTTCGAAAAATGCTCCGCGAGCACGCGGATATCCTCGCGACGCTCGCGCAGAGGCGGCAGTACAATCGGAAACACAAACACGCGGTGGTAAAGATCCTCGCGAAACGTTCCCTGCCGGACTTGCTCCTCGAGGTTGCGGTGCGTCGCGACGACCACGCGCACGTCCACCGCAAACGGGCCGCCACCGCCAACCCGCTCGATTTCGCCTTCTTCGAGGACGCGGAGTAACTTCGCCTGCATGGACATCGGCATGTCGCCGATTTCGTCGAGGAAAAGCGTTCCGCGATGCGCTTGCTCGAATTTTCCAATGTGCCGTGCGGCAGCTCCGGTAAACGAGCCCTTCTCGTGGCCGAACAACTCCGATTCCATCAGCTCGGCGGGAATCGCGGCGCAATTCAGCGAAATGAAGGGCGCGCCGTGCCGGGGGCTTTTTTCATGCAGCGTGCGCGCGATCAATTCCTTGCCCGTGCCCGTTTCGCCGCGAATGCAAACGCGCGTCTCGCTCGCGGCTACTTGCTCCACTTGCGCCATCACCTCGCGCATCGCGGGGCTCGCCCACACGATCTGATGCCGTCCAAGCCGGTGCTTCAGATCGCGGTTTTCCTGCTCCAGGCGCGCCAGGCGAACTGCGTTCTCGACCGTCAGCAACAGCTTCTCGGTCGAAATCGGCTTCTCCAGAAAGTCCACAGCACCCAATCGCGTGGCGCGGACCGCCATTTCGATCGTCGCCTGCCCGGACATCATCACCGCCGGAAACGCGACGCCGATATGCTTCAGATCTTCGAGAAGCGCGATGCCGTCGCGGCCGGGCATTACCACGTCGGAGAGAATTAGGTCGTAGCGCTCAGCCCTCGCGAGTTCCAGGGCGCGCGACGCATTGTCGCAGACCGTCGCTTCGTGGCCAGCCAGACGAAACGCGCGGGCGAGAGACGCGAGCGTGTTCGCGTCGTCGTCAATGATGAGGATGTGGGCTTTCAGCGGCACGCGGAGTTACGCTCCCTCGCTCGGGGGCGCCTCGGCCTGTTTAGCCTGCGAAGTTTCGGCCGCTGAAGATGCAGCTGTATCCTGCGGATGCACGTGCGCGGTACGCAGCGGTGGCTTGGAAGGGAGCCTAATGTGGAACGACGTTCCGACGCCCGTTTCGCTTTCAACTGATATGCGCCCGCCGTGGTCGCTGACCACAGACTGGACGATCGCGAGGCCCAGGCCCGTTCCGTGCTGTTTCGTCGTGTAGTAAGGCGTGAAAAGCCGCTCGCACTCCTCCGGCGTCAATCCGCCGCCGGTGTCGGAGATTTCGAGTTCTACATAGCCATCCTGATGCGTCGTGCTCAACATCAGGACGCCGCCAGCTGGCATCGCATCCATGGCATTGAGCACCAGATTCTCAATCGCGCGATGCAGTAGCGCCGCGTCGGCCTGGATTATGGGCAGATTTTCTTCCAAGTGAAGCTCCGGCGAGATCGGCGGGCGCCCCACGGCGCCGAACTGCGCGTCGAAAAGCTTTATGACGCCACGCACCACGTCATTCACGTTGACAGGTCCCAGCTCCGGCTGCGGCATTTTCGCGAAATCGCTGAATCGGCCGACGATATTTTTCAGATGCTCGATTTCCGAGAGCAGGATTCCCGTGGATTCCTTGAAAACCTCCTCAAATTGCTCGGGGTTTTGATTCTTTGCACGCTGGAGATTCTCGACCGTCGTCTGGAGCGGAAATAGTGGATTCTTCAGCTCGTGCGCGAGCCGTCGTGCCAGCTCGCGCCAGGCGGCTACGCGCTCCGCCTGCACCAGTTGCTCGCGCTGCTCGGTCAATTGCGTGGTCATGCGATTGAACGCCGTCGCGAGCTGGCCGATTTCATGGCGCCCGCGCACGTCCACTCGCGCGCCCCAATTCCCTTCCGATACTTCGCGCGCTCCTTCGGCCAGCTTGCGCACAGGGCGGGTCACGCGTGCCGCGCCCCACCAACTTAGCAGCAGCCCAAAGCACAATCCCATGGCCACAACCGCCAGCGCGAGATCGCGAATGCGCTGCTCGAGCTTCACCACTTCCTGTTGCGAACTCCCTACCAGGAGTACGCCGAGCAATTCTTTCTGCCGTCCCTGCAGCGGTAGAGCATGAAACGCCTCCGCGCTCGCCGGATCGGCGGACCAGGAAAACTTGAACGTTTTCTCAATGGGCTGCTGCCGCTCCTGCTCGATGAAAGCAGCGAGGCGGTCACCATCAACTACCGGACCGGATGCGTCCACCAGGTTCGAGGATTGAAAGGTTGGGTCGAGGTCCAGATACAGGAGCGCGCGCATACCGGCGGGAAGAACCAACGAATTCAGAAAATCCTTTCCGAGGCGCTCGCCCCCAACGATGAAGAGATCCCTATCGCCCACGCGCACAGTTGAAACCGCCATCAGCCCGAGCGCGGGACCGTCTTGCGTATCCACCTTCATGAGGAAAGATCCCAGCGACGACCAGTCTTGCGGCTGCGTGAGCCAGTCCATTTTGTAGCCGAAGCGAGCGGGCCATTCGTTCGAGGAAATAATCGCGCCATCGGTAGCGACGAAATCGAGAAAGTCGAGCTGATGAGATTGCGAGACGCCGCGCGCGTCGTTCACGTAAACGGAAACATCCGATTTCGGGCGGCTGAGATCAATCGCCATGCGCACGGTGCCTTCCGCATCGGCGATTCCCTGCACCTTGTGGACGACGTCCTGCCCGCGCCGCTGAAACTCGCCCTCGAACTGCGACACAAGCGCCTCGCTGTGCTGGCGATTCAGATTCATCAAAAGCACGGCGCACCACGACGGTGACACCCGCGGCAATCACGCCAACCGAGAGCAACAGCGCGATCGTGAATACCCAAAATAGCTTCGAGCGAAATGTCACTGTGATTCCTGTTCCAGCCAGACATCCACAAAAGGCCAACCTTCACCCGCCGCCGGCGCTTTCCAGTCGCGGACGCGTGCACCCAAACCATACACCCGCGGAAGCCATACGAGTGGCACGACGCGATATCCGTTTACGATCGTGCGTTCGCGTTCGTAAATCTGCTCGGACGTCGCCCCGGCGGAAAGCGGAGTCGGATCCAGCCCCGCCATCGGAGCGAGCACGGCCTGAAAACTCACGAGCGCATCGCGAGGGTGAGACGATGCCATCCGCAGCCGCACCAATCGCGCATCGACAATTGCGGATGATGGCGAGGTATTTGCGATCGGCTCGGCCGAAAGCACAATTCCCGCGTCCCGCGCATTCACAACAATTCGCTCGGCAATCGCCTGGTCGAGCGAATCGCCAGAATCATATCCCAACACAATCGCCGGTGAGCCGCCGATTTGCGACCACAAAGCCTTCGCGCCGGCAGCATCCGCAGCCGTTGAAAACAGGAACGCAGTGCCGTTCGACCATTGCGGCAGCAACCCTCCGGCAGGCTCGCCTTCCTTTTGCAAAATGAAATTGACGATTGCGGCGCGGTCAATCGAGCGCGCGAGCGCTTCGCGGGCGTGCGCGTCTTCCGCGATCGCGCGGCCCCCGACGAATACCAATGCCACCAATTCCTCCGGCGCCGACGTACTCACGCGGACACCTTGTTCTGCGGCGCGGCGCGCTTCCTCGGGGGGAATCTCCGCGAAGTCCGCTTTGCCTAGTTCGAGATCGAGGAGGCGATCCTTTGCCGCGCGCCCCATCTCGATATCAATCGAGTCCACGAACGCGCGCCCGCCATGATAGTTTTCGTTGGCGGCGAGAGCCACGCGCTTTCCCGATTCCCACTCGGAGATGTGAAACGCGCCCGAGCCGGCAACACCCGCAAAAGTTCCATCGGCGTTGCGCTGGTCGTAGAGCAGCGCGTCAACCTCGTTTTTCGTGGCTGCCTCATCCGGATCGGCAGGCGCTCCGGCGGGATCGAGCGAATGCAGCACCGCGCCGATTTCAACGCGCACGGTTCCGCCGTATCTCGGCCGCCGCGACGACTCCACGCGGCCGGTGTAAAAAAGAGCGACGCTAATTACCGCAAGAAACAGACACGATCGAAGCTTCATACATTCCTGACTCGAGATTTCGCGAAACTACGCGCGCCGAATTGCCATCGCCGGACGCCCAGAAAGCCAGAATGGGCCCGGAGAGCTCCATGGGCTGGCCGATCGCGACGGCAACGCGGTCCCTAATTTCGTAAAGCTGAATCTGGTCCTTCTGAGTCCAATCGCCCGGGCCCGTCGCCAGCACTTGCCACGCCGAGCCACATCCGCTGGCGATGGATACGATGTCGCTTCCCCAGCCATCGAAATTCGAGGCCGGTTCGGCTCTGCCGACGAAGAGCTGCGTTTGCCCGTCGAGACCCGCGACGATTCGCCGCGAAGAACTCAGGCCAGTCGTCTCGGGCGACGGAGACGCGGAAGAAAAGAAAGCGGGAAACTTCGCCTGCAGATCACTCGAAAAAGTGACGGAGCCCGAAAAATAATTGCGCGCGGGATTAACTGTCCAGCTGACGGTGCCCACCGGCCATTGCAAGCCCGAATTCTCGCGACATTCCACGGAAAAGCTGGGATTCCACGAGCCATCGCAGCGGATTCCTCCAACAAACGCGCTCACGTGCATCGCATCCGACGCCACCAAGTGCCCACGAAGATCGCGTGAGGTATAACGCCGGGCTACCGGTTGCGGATCACGCAGCACCTGCGCTCCGTCGTCGAATTCGTAGACCACCAGGTGGTCCGGCTCCAGGAAATACCAGAGCGCACGGCGCGGGTCGGCCTGCACCTGCACGAAATCGAGGATCGGGACAGCTTGCTGCCAGATAATTTTTCGCTGAATTCCCGGCTCGACGCTTGGCTGCGGCGGCAACTCGTCCGTGCTTGCGACGGGAACCACGGCAACCTGCTGGGCCTCGCCCACATGCGTTTCCGCGACGAGCACGAAGCCGCCAACAGTCTGCGAAATCGTAACCTGCACCTGGGCGTCAGCCGGAGCCGGCGCGGAGCGAGCACCTCGTTGCACAAGATCGTCTTCGAGGGATTGGCGGATGCTCGCGAGGTCCACCTGCGCATTTGCCGAGACGTCTTTCACTTCGAGCGAGAACGGGTGCGAAGAGCCCAGCAGGACGGCAATCTTTTGGGCGAGTGTGATACACTGCCTCACTCCACGCGTGGGGAAGCTGGACGGGCGTTTGCGCGAAAGACGCGCTCGCGGCGCAGGCAAAAAACGAGACGGCAAGAATGCAACGCGAGCATTGTAAGAAATATTTCGGCGGGGTGGCCGCATCGGCTTGTGCCAATTCGCAATGTTTCGTTCTTCGTGATCATCGTAGCACAGCCTCGTAAGTGGCCCGGATGTTGCGCCGGCGGGGGCTTCGTTTCGTGCACTACCTGACGAAGCCCCCAGCAAGGGTTTTTGCCGGCGCTAACTCCCGAGCCGGTCTGGTCTCGATCCTGGTCCCTAGCCCGAACCGGACGACTTCAGACGAGGCCAGACCGGCCGGGAATCTCTACGGTTTGCCGAGCGGCGTTCATCAACGGATTGCCGAATCGCTCGCCATCGCTGACTTCAGCACGTCGTTGGTGAAGAAGAATTTTCCGTCGTTCGGCACCATCATGATCTGCACGCGGTCCGAAAGCCGCTGAGCGACAGTGAACTGCACGAGTAACGGATTGGATTTGAGTGCGGCCGCCTGCAGCAACATTTGATCTGACTCGGCCTGCGAGGTCAGGCGAATGCGATTGGCTTCGGAATCGGCTTCGAGGTTTTCGCGCTCCTGTTCGGCCTTCGCTTTCACGCGAATGTGATCCGCCTCGGAATCGGCCAGCAGAACCTGGCGCTGCTGCTCGGCTTTGCTGTCAATCACTTTGGCCTGCGCGGCGGCTTCGGCGTCCTGGATCGTGGTTTGCTTGCGCGCCTCGGCCTCCAGGCGCGACTGCTCGATCTGCTTCTGCTTGAGCGGCAGCGTGTACTGCATGGCGTCCGATTGCGCCTTGGC
Source organism: uncultured Acidobacteriota bacterium (assembly GCA_963818605.1). Lineage (GTDB taxonomy): Bacteria > Acidobacteriota > Terriglobia > Acidiferrales > UBA7541 > Palsa-295. Next base: position 113,713 of record CAWFSW010000007.1, on the reverse strand, counting down.
CATGATCACCTGCGCTTGCGCGTCGCCCTCGGCGCGCTTTACCTCGCGGGCTTTCGCAGCTTCCGCCTGCGACTCGGCAATCGCCACTTTCTTCTGCTCGATTTCGGCATCTACCGACGTGCGGTCGTCCTCCTGCTCCTTCAGCAGCAGATCTTCGAGGCCCTTGGCGTATTCCTCCGGCAGCTCGACTTTCTTCAGCAGCACTTCCTTGACGACGATGGCGTCGCCACCCAGTCGAGTGGTGATCAGTTGCGCGGAGCGCGAGCGAAACTCCTCCCGCTTGGTCGAGAACAGGTCGCGCACAACGTAATTGGGTGCAGTCTCGTGGAAGGCGGCGACGACGGTCGGCTCGACGATCTCGGAATCCACTGGCTGCGGCACGTTCGCCTGAATAAACGCGAGTCGCGTCGGATCAATGCGGTAACGCACCGTGACCTCGAGGCCCACGGAGAGGCCTTCGCGCGCCTGCACTTCGAGGAGCTCCTTTTTGTCGTTGCGGACGGCGAGGGCGACCGTCGAAAAGACGCGGTCGCGGATGTCGAACAACTGGACGCGGTCAACCAGTGGGACGATCAGATGCGTGCCCGGATAGAGTGTTCCCGGGCGGACGCCGGAAAGCTGGCTGATGCGGATGCCTGCGTAGCCGTCGGGAATCACGAGAATGCTCACGCCCAGAAGGCCCGAAATCGCGGCGATAATGGCTAGTTTCGCGGCGGCGCTCCACCGAATCTCACGCCGCTTCCGTAGCGGCACAACGGGAGGCGTCGGGGCGGGGACTGCGCCGAGCAGCGAAGTGTCCGTCGGCTGGTTCTGGCGCCGGCGCAGAAGCCGGTCGAATTCGTAGGCCAGATAGATGTCATACAGCACCATGCCTGCGACACACGCAAAAAGCCCGAAACATCCTGCGATCAACATATATTTCAGGAACAGCATGGCAGTCCTCCTCTACCCTGAGAAGACCCCGGTAGGGCGTTCGAAGGGTTTACCCGTCATTTACACCCACGGGCTCAGCCGGCGCGCTTCCCGCACGCCGGGTCATTCCCGCTCTACGATTGGTGACCATCGTGCGAATGGTCTCGCCGCACGGGCATTAAGCTGGTGAGTCCGTACAGTCCGACCCACTCGAGCCCGAGCGCCAATCCCAGCGCCGCGATGATTACTCCTGCTACCTCTGCGAATCCGATGAAGCTGTCCATGGCCGTCTTCCTTCTGGCTGGGCCTGCAAGGCGAACAATGCAGCTGCGTGACCAGAAGCGATTAATTGGCGGGAAAGCAGTTAGCGTCGGCAGCACCACGTGAATTCGTGGCGCCGAAAACACGGCGTGGAAAATGGCACGCGATCGGACGCGTCGCGGCCGAGGCCCCGATACGGTAGAATGCCCGCCGAACCGCGGTCACCTACATGAATCGCACCAAGAAGGACACTCGCCCGACGCGCACGATTCTCTGTCCCGATGCTGGTGCTCGTCGGTGGCGGGCAGCCCCGTGAGCATTGCCGCAGGGCAGCAGACGAAACACCCGGTCGCGCGAAAGTCCGCCAGTGCGACAAAGTCCCCCGAGACAGACGCGCAGACCACTCCCCCGGCGGAGACCCTCACGCAGGCGATCCGGGAGAACAATATCGGCCTCGCTCTGATGGACAGGCATGATTTTCCGCGGCGCACTCGGCCGATTCCAAACGGCGTGCGTCATGAACCCGGACTCGGACACGGGCTGCCTGAATATGGGGATCACCCTGCTGAGCATGGGCCGGTACGACGACGCTCAAAGGGTGCTCGCCAAGTCCGTCGAGCGGGACCCGCATAGCCCTCGCGCCTGGTACAGCCTCGGCTTGCTCGAAAAGGCTCAGGGGCAGCTCGACGCCGCGCGCGAGGATTTTCAGAAGGTCGCCGTCATCGATCCGGACGACGCCGGCACTCAATACTTTCTGGGGTACCTCGCCTCGCAGGCGCAGAAATATGACGAGGCCGTCGCAGCATTCAAGCGCGCGATTGATCTCGATCCGTTCCATGCGTCGGCCGAGTACGGCCTCGCCCAGGCCGAGCAACATTTGGGCGACGCCGTCGGTGCGAAGGCTCACCTCGAACGGTTCCAGCACATCACGGATGAAAAACTCGGTAAGCCCATCCGCTTTCTTTACGGCGAGGAGGGCAAGTATTCGCTCGGGCAGGAGATGACCGTGCCCGCCGAAGCCGCGTCACCGGCTATTCCCGTCCACTTCGTGGACGTGACTCCGGTCTCGGGCTTGCCCCAACCACGGCCTGTGGCAACCACTCGTGCGCGGCCCGGCGGCAAACGCGCGGGCGATCAAGCCACACCATCCACGCTGGCAGATTTTCTCGGCAGCGGCGCTTGCGTGTTCGATTACGACGGCGACGGCAAGCCGGACATCTTTCTGGTCAACGCGGATGGTAAAGGAAACGCGGCGCTCTATCGGAATACCGGCAAGGGGACATTCGTCAACGTGACGAAAGCGGCGAAGCTTGAATTCCACGGCGAAGGGATGGGCTGCGCCGTGGGCGACTACGACAACGACGGCCATCCGGACCTCGTGGTCACATCCGGCGACGGCATCACGCTATTTCACAACGAGGGGAACGGTACGTTTAAGGACGTCACCGATGCGGCGGGTCTGCGACAAGCGAACCTGCAAGCAAAATCGGTCGGCGATCAATCCGCTGGCCAGTCCGATGCTCAATCGGCCGAGCCGACGGGCGGCGGAGCAACGCCCCTTGCGATGGGCGTGACGTTCGTTGACTACGATCAGGACGGCGACCTCGATATCTACGTGACGCGATTCAGCAATTTCCCTTTCGACTCCAGGACCGAGCCATTTGCGTTTCCAGAGGACGCCCCCGCTCCCGGCAACATTCTGTGGCGAAACAATGGCAACGGGACATTCGTGGACCGTACGAAAGATTTGGGACTCGGCGGCAACGCGCCATCCATCGGCGCCATCGGAAGCGATTTGAACAATGATCGCGCGATTGATCTGGTAGTCACCGGCTGGCAGAAGTTCCCGACGGTATTCATGAATACGCGCGAGGGCCCGTTTCGCGCCACAAGCCCGTGGGCGATCAGCATGCCGGGGCCTGCGGTTGGCGTCGTGGCGGTTGATTTCGATCACGATGGCTGGATGGACCTAGCATTCACACACTGGGCGTCTCCCGCCGTGACTATCTGGCGAAATGTGCAGGGAAAGTCGTTCGAGCGTGTCCCGTTTGTGCCTCCGGGCTGGATGCGTGCATGGGGTATCGCCGCGCTCGACTATGATAACGACGGCTGGGTGGACCTGGTGGCCGTCGGTGAGACGTTTGCGGGCGAAGGCCGAATCGCGCTCTTTCGCAACGAAGGCCCCGCGGGCTTTCGCGATGTTACGCGCGAGACCGGCCTCGATAAAGTGGTGCTTCACAATCCGCGCGGGGTGATCACGTTCGATTTCGACGGCGACGGATCAGCGGACCTTCTGATTACTCAGAATAATCTGCCTCCTGTGCTGCTGAAAAATGTGGGCGGAAGCAAGAACGGCTGGCTCAAGCTGGCCTTGAGCGGCGACCCGGACAACAAAACCGGCATTGGCGCCAAAATTGACATCTTCTCGGGCGCTCAGAGGCAGACGTGGGAAGTCTCAGGCGCTTCCGGGTATCTTGGACAGGGTCCTCCGGAAATTCTGACCGGCCTGGATAGCGAGCGACAAGCTGATGTCATCAAACTACTATGGCCTATGGGCCTATTGCAGAACGAGTTGCAGGTACCCGGCGGCGCGCGCACGCCGATCACGGAAACAGAGGCTGGCGATTCCGCCCACTGACGATTACGCTGGCAACAGCTGGACATTCTTGGGCATTGCTCGTCCAATGCGTAGCAAGCACGGTAGCCGGCTCGCGCCAGCGGATAGACGGAATGGTGTAGATTCGCATCTATTCTTATCAGCGTGTGATCCTGGCGTTAAAACTTAATTTCGGGGGAATTATGCGATTCACGTGTTTGGGATTTCTCGGTGCGATGGTCTGCTCCGCATTGGTCGTGGGAGGCGCCAGCTACGGCCAGACGGATGCAAGCCACACGTCCGCACCGGCAAGCCTCGACGCGCGCAGAGACGCCTTGAAAAAGCTGGTCGCCGAGGAATGGGAATATGACCTACGCGAGAACCCCCTCGCGGCCACAGTATACGGCGACTACCGCTACAACGACAGGCTGGACGATTTCTCCGCTGCGGAAGTGCTGCGGCAGGCGAAGGCTTCAAAGGAGTTTCTGGTGCGTCTGGATGCCATTGATGTTTCGGGTTTCCCCGAACAGGAGCAGCTAAATAAGACGCTTCTCGCGCGCAAGCTTCGTCAGGGGCTGGAGGATGCGGAGCTCAAAGATTACGAAATGCCGCTCGATCAGTTCAACGGAATTCACCTGGCCCTTGCGCAAATCCCCGCGGGCGCGCCGACCGACACGTCAAAACAATATGAGGACTATCTCGCGCGGCTGCGCCAGATTCCTCGCGCCATAGACCAAATTATCGAGCTTGCCCGGCTCGGAGAGAAAGACAAATTGATGCCGCCGAAGTTCGTGCTGGAGTTGGTGGCCAAGCAGTGCGATTCGATCGCCGCGGTGGAAGGCGACGGGAGCGCATTCGCCGCACCGCTCCACAGATTCCCGGCTGCAATCTCAGCCGAGGACCAGAAACGCCTGCACGATGAGATTCTTAAGGCAATCAACGTCGAGGTGCGTCCGGCGTATGTGAAGCTCAGCAAATTTGTCCGCGAAGAGTACGAACCAAACGGCCGCAACGACCCGGGCCTCTGGGCGCTGCCCGATGGCGACGCGCGGTATCGCGCTGCTGTCCGTGAGATGACGACGACCGACATGACTCCCGAGCAGATCTACGAACTGGGAATGGCGCAAGTGAAGGAATTAGAAACGCAGATGACGGCCCTCGCCAAGCAGCAGGGATTCCCCGATTGGAAAAGCTACGCGACGTCCATTCAGAACAATCCAAAGCTAAGACCTTCGTCGCGCGACGACATCCTGAACGCGTATCGCCACGATATCGCGCAGATGGAGCCCAAGCTGCCGCAACTTTTCGATCTGCTTCCGAAAGCCAGACTCGAAGTCGTCCCTGTCGAGATGTACCGCGAAAAAGAGGCTGCCGGAGCCAGCTACTCTGTCGGCACACCGGACGGTTCCCGTCCCGGAAGAGTGTATGTAAACACAGGGGACTTCCAGCATCGCGAAATGCCCGAAGTCGAGGCGACCGCGTATCACGAAGGTATTCCTGGCCATCATTTACAGCTCTCGATCCAACAGGAGTTGCCAGGACTTCCGGCCTTCCGGCAGCACCTGTTCTACAGCGCGTATATTGAGGGCTGGGCACTTTATGCCGAGCAGTTGGGAAAAGAGGTGGGTTTCTACCAGGATCCCAATAGCAACTTCGAGCGGCTCGCGAGCGAACTGTTCCGCGCCAACCGGCTGGTCGAGGACACGGGCGTTCACTACAAGCGCTGGACGCGCGATCAGATGGTGCAGTTTTTCAAGGATCACTCGCTCGAAGACGGAGACGAGTTGCAGGCCGAGGTTGACCGGTACATTTCCTACCCGGGACAAGCCCTGGCCTACAAGATCGGCCAACTGAAAATTCTGGAGTTGCGCAAGCGGGCGCAGGATCAATTGGGAGACAAGTTCGATATCCGAACGTTCGACGATGAGATCGTCAACGGAGGCGCGATGCCTCTCGATGTGCTTGATACGCAAACGAATTCCTGGATCGCGTCCGTGAAAGCGGGAACCGTGAGCGCTCGCGGACGGTAAGCGCAAGCTCCGATCGATCAGCCGACGCGGACCGGACGAGATCGTTGCGCACTTGGGTGCGAAGATGCGCAAGAATGCTTCCTGCAATCATGTTGAGGATTTTCCCCTCAGCGTGATCGCTCCGATCGCCGCGCGCTCGTGACTGGTTTTCACTGTAAAATCAAGTTTGATCGCGCGGCCGTGGCTTGATTGCCGCGAGCGAAGCGTGCTAATTTCGGCGCGTAGCGTCTCACGTTCATTCTGCCAACCATGTCCGTGTCCAACTTCATGGAGTCGAATTCAGCTGGCCCTGCGCGCACGCAAGATTCCTCAGCGCCCGTGCGCGAACCCGTCTTTTGGCGCGTCGAGGGCAGCCTCCTTAATTTAACCGCAGTGCGGCCAGTCGCATTCTTCACCTGGAACGCACAGAGCTTTCTGGGCCGCTGGGCGCGCCGGGGAACGATGGGCGTGCTTGCCGTCGCGCGGCCGTTTTTATACGCCTCGGATCGAGTGTTTGCCACGCGCGTGTTGCACGCCGTGCTGCGGCACACTAGCCGGGACCGGCTCGATCTACTCGGCGAGGAATTTTTCGAGTACTTTCTGAAACCGCGCCTGAAACCGCGAGGCGTCGAGGCGCTTCAGCGGGTGATCGCGTCCGGCGCGGACGTGGTGCTCGTCAGCCAGGGTCTCGATCACATCATGCGGCCGCTCGCCAACCATCTGGGAGTTCGGCGAATCCTTTCGAACCGCCTGGATTTTCGCGACGGCATCGCGACCGGCCGCCTGCTCGATCCCGTGATTCGCCCGCGCGGCCCGTTTGCAAAACTTCGTACCGATCGCCCCGACGGGACAATCGCGAGATCGAAGCTACTGCGCGACCTCGGCTTCGCGAAGAAGCCCGAAGTGCTAAACGAAACGATCCGGTCGGCGCAACGACCGTCGCCAAGCATTGAAGTGCCCGTGGTCCACTTCGACTCGGAGAACAGTCGCGCCCCGCTTTCCGTGCGCGCAACTCTGCGTGGAAAGCAAATACTGCTGATCGGCGGCACGGGTTTCATCGGCAAGGTGTGGCTTGCGAATCTGTTCACCGAATTGCCGGAAATCGGCCGCGTCCACCTGCTGATCCGTAGCCATCGCTCGGCGACTGCCCTTGAGCGCTTCGAACGCATGGTTTCCGAATCGCCCGTTTTCGACAAATTGGCCGAGCGCCACGGCGACCGGTTCGCAGATTTCCTGCGCGAGCGCGTGGAAGTGGTGGCTGGCGACGCGAGCAAACCCGGGCTCGGCCTAACGCCGGAGGCTCGGCAGCGCTTGGGGAGGTCGCTCGATCTGATCGTCAATAGCGCGGGGCTGACGGATTTCAATCCGGACCTCCGCGACGCGCTGGCGATGAACGTACACGCGACCGATCACCTGCTGCATTTTCTGCACGAGTGCGACCATGCGGCGCTCCTGCATCTTTCCACCTGCTACGCCATCGGACGTCGCGACGGCCGCATCCTCGAAGACTTCTCCGACAATTACTCGCCCGCTGGCGTGGCGGGTTTTGACGCGCGGAAAGAGTGCACCTCACTCGAGACACTGATCCGCGATACGGAAGCTCGCGCAGAATCCCAGGAGGTCACGGCTGAGCTACGCCGTCAGGCACTCGACAAAAGGCACGCGTCGAAGAGCTTGCAGGGCGTCGCTCTGGAAAATCAGATTCGCAAGAACCGCACGCGATGGCTGCGCCAAGCCCTGATGGATGTTGGAACAAAGCGCGCAAACGAGCTCGGTTGGCCCAATACCTATACATTCACAAAGAGCTTGTCGGAATCGCTGATCGGCAAATATGTGGACGCGACGCCCGGCGCGGCGATCGCAATTGTCAGGCCGTCCATCGTCGAATCCTCGATTGAAAAACCCTTCGTGGGTTGGAACGAGGGCGTGAACACGTCGGCCTCGCTTTCCTACCTGCTCGGCACGTTTTTCCGGCAGCTACCTACGAACGAAACTAAGTGCCTCGACCTGATTCCCGTAGACATCGTTTCGCGGGGCATGACTTTGATCGGTGCCGCGCTCGTAGCGCGCAGACACGAGCGCGTCTATCACTTGGCCACTTCGGTGGCGAACCCGTGCGACATGCGGCGGTCCATCGAGCTAACCGGGCTGGGCCACAGAAAATTCTACCGGTCACAGGATGGTTTCCAGCAGCGCGTGCGCTTGAAGTTCGACGCCATTCCCGTCTCGAAGGCGCGCTACGAAAGACTTTCCGCGCCGGCCCAGAAGATGGTGGTGCAGGCGATCAACCGGAGCGTCGAGCCGCTGGGCTTCGCAAAAGCTCCACTTGCGCGGCAGGAACGCGAGCTGGAAAAAGTGATTAAGCTCGTAACGCTTTTTGAGCCGTTCATCCTGGAAAACGATCACGTGTTCGAGGCGGCGAACATCGAAAGGCTCAGTGCCGCCCTGCCGCCTGAGGAGCTTCCCGAATTCGGCTACGATGCCCGCTCGCTTGATTGGTGGGACTACTGGATCAATGTGCACATTCCTGCGCTGCGAAAGTGGTGCTATCCTTTGATCGAGGGCCGTCCACAGGAAGCTCGCCCGCGGCGTAGCGTGCCTCTCGCGGCTCGCACCGAAGCGAGCGCCGCCGGAGCGGCTGGAACAACTCCGGCAACGACGCCCTGACACCCAAAAATCGTGGCCATCCTCCTGACAGGGAGCACCGGATATATCGGTGCCCACGTTGCTTCGAACCTACTCACGGATCATTCCGAGCCGCTGAACCTGCTGGTCCGCGCGCACAATTCTGAAGAAGCGCGAGGCCGCCTCTGGCGCTCGCTGCAGCTCCACATCGATTTTCAGCAGTTTGAGGCGTTCCTGAATGCTCGAATTCGAATTTTCCTGGGGGACCTGACGGACGCGCGCTTCGGCTTGTCCGAGGACGAATACGAGTATCTCGTCCGCTCCACGGATTCTGTGATCCACTGCGCCGCCTCGCTCAATCGCAAGTCCGAGAAAAGCTGCCTCAACGTGAACCTGCGCGGCACGCTCGAAGTGATTCAACTAGCGACCCGCGCTCGTGACGACCACGGATTGCGCCGCTTCAGCCACGTCAGCACCGTGGCCGTTGCGGGGCACAGGTCAAACGAAGTGGTCGAGGAAGACTCAGCGATTGATTGGAACCGTTCGGATTACGACCCTTACGCGCGCACCAAGAAATTCTGCGAACACATGGTGCGCCAGTTACTCCCGGACGTGCCGCGGACAATCTTCCGGCCGAGCATTGTCCTGGGCGACAGTCGCCGTCCGGAGACAAACCAGTTCGAAATGGTCCGCGCGTTTGTGTTTCTGGCAGGACTGCCCGCGCTTCCCTTCCGCTCGACCGACAGAGTGGACATTGTGCCGGTGGATTACGTTGCCGAGGCAATCTCGACGCTGCACCAGAAAGAGAAACCGGCCCATGAGATCTATCACCTATCCTCCGGCACAGGTTCCGAAACGTTTGCGGAATTAACAGGCGCGCTCGCCAAAGCTCAAGGAAAGCGCGGGCCGATGTACGTGCCGAGTCTCGAGGGACCGTCGTCGAAAATGGTCAACGCGCTGGCGGGCGGCGCTGGAAAAGTGGGCGGGTTGGCGAAGCTGATGAAGGTGTTCCTGCCTTACCTTGTATGGAACACGGTGTTCGACAACCAGCGCGTGGTCGCGGAAATGGGGCGTAAGCCAATTCCCTTCTCGCAATACTGCTATCCGCTGCTGCATTTCAGCCGCGAGAACCACTTCATGTACAAATATCGCGATTGGCCCTCGGACGGCGCCGCCAAATCGCAAGCGGTTGCGGCGTCGCCCGGGTCGAGCGCAGCGCAGGACTTCCGACGATGATGGATATGGACGTCGCGATCGAGGCCTGGGTTGGCAGCCTCATCGAGCTGAACAAATTGAAATACGTTCTCGGCACGGGCAAACCCTGGAAGCCGGGCGAAAAACTGAAGCTGCTTTTCGCCGGCTACAACGGTACGCGCAACACGGGTTCCGACATTCGCGTCGAAGAAATCGTCCGGCAGATGCAGCGAATATTGGGCGCCGAGAATCTAGCCGGGACGGTGATGACGCAGAATTTCGAGCTGACGCGCGGATATTTCAGCGGCTCGGAGCAAGTCCACCTCCCGGATGTTTTCCCGCCGTTCCTGCATTCCGAAGTTCCAAAACACGATGGCGTGGTGGCCTGCGAAGGTTCAATGTTCAAAAGCAAATTCGCCAACGCCCTTACGGCCATGATCGTGGGTTCGCTCGGCATCGCATCGGCGCATAACAAACTGAGCGTGGCCTACGGCGGCGAAGCAGGCGCGATGGATCCTTTATTGCAGAAGATGGTCAAGCGCTACTGCCACGATTCCCTGGTGATCACTCGCAACGCCGAATCGCAGGAGATTCTCGGAAAACTTGGCGTCGCAACCGAGCTCGGAACCGACACCGCGTGGACATTCCAGCCGCTCGGCCCGGAATATGGCCGCAAGGCTTTGCGTGACGCCGGATGGGACGGCACGATGCCGGTGCTGGCAGTTTGCCCGATCAACCCCTTCTGGTGGCCGGTGAAACCATCGCTCGGAAAATGGATCGCGCACTCGGTGGGCGGCGCTTACGAGAAAAGCTACTACCGCACGATTTATTTTCATCGGTCGGGTCGCGGCGTGGATGCAGCCTACGCAAAATATCTTTCGGCGATGGCCAGCGGAGTCCAACGATACCGGAAAACGCGCTCCGTGTTTCCCGTTCTAGTCGCCATGGAAATGCTTGACCGCGATGCCTGCGAGCGCGTGGCGCAGGAAATTGGCGGCGCGCCAATATTCGCGTCCGACGAACGCAATATGTACGAGCTGGTGAGCATCCTGCGCTCGTCCGACCGAATGCTATCTTCGCGCTTTCACGCGATCGTGACCTCGATGCCCGCGGGAGTGCCTTCGGCGGGCGTCACGATGGACGAGCGGATCCGCAACCTGATGCACCAGCGCGGCCACGAGCAATTGATGATGGAAGTGGACGAACCGGAGCTGGCGGACAAAATCGTCGCGGCGCTTGGCGCGCTCGATGCTGAGGCTGAGGAAATCCGCGAAGCGATGGGCCGCACCGTCGCGCGCAACTTGCGGTTGATGGCGCGCATGGGCGTCTATTTTGAGGAGCGCGTCGCACGGCAATATCCCGATTTTCCGGTTCGGACGGGCGTGCGCGGCTGGGAGGAGTATCTGCCGCCGCTGGGTCCCGTGCTTTGCCAACTGCTTGAGGAACATAGTGGAGTAATGGCCGCATGACGTTTCTCGAATCCATTTTCGCGCGGCTCGAGGGTTCGGCGACCTTGCCCGTGTTGCGCGAGGTCCGCGACGGGAAAGTCGTATCGGTGAACGGCGCGGAATTGCTGGCGATGGTCGGTCAGGCGCGGAGATTTCTGGCTGCGCGCGGATTTAAGAGAGGTGAGCGCTGCGCGGTCCTCGCGCCCAATAGCATTCGCTGGGTGGCGCTCGATCTCGCATTGATGGCCGAGGGCCTGATCGTCGTGCCCCTCGACCCGCGCCAAGTACCCCACGAGATTGAGGCCGTAATCAAGGATTCCACGCCGTTGCTGATCTGCTGTTCCCAGCCAATGGCGGGTGGATCCGCCGCGGCGGGGTACGCGCTATTCGACGACATCTTTACGGGCAAACACGAAGTCGCGCGACCGCCGCTTCGCCACGCCGACGACGATGCGGTCACGATTGTGTACACCTCCGGCACGTCCGGCGAGCCCAAGGGCGTCGTGCTCAACGCGGGCAATATCACTTTCATGCTTGGCTGCACGAATGCTCGTCTGAGTCGATTGATGGGCGTGCGGCAGGAACCCGAAAACGTTTTTCAGTACGCACCATTCTGCTTCGCTGCGGCGCGAATCCTGCTCCTCACTTCCCTTTCGCGCAATAGCGTGCTCACGCTTTCGACGGACCTGACCAGACTCGCCGATGAGCTGAAAATTGCGGCACCCAACTATTTCGTGAACGTGCCGATGTTTCTCGAACGTGTCCGGCGCAAGATAGAGGAATCCATTCAGAAGCGCCGCGGATTCGCAGCCAGGGTTTTCTCGCACGCGCAACAGGCGTACCAGCGAAAACAAACTCACACCACCCGAGCGATCGACTCTTTCTGGCTCGCCGCTGCAAACGCCCTGATATTTCCGGCCATTCGCAAGAATGTCGGACCGAATCTCAAGGCCCTGATATCCGGCTCCGCGCCGCTATCGGCGGAGACGCAACTATTTTTCATGATGATCGGAATCCCGGTCCTGCAGGTCTACGGCCTCACGGAAACGACCGCCATTTGCACGATGGATGAGCCAGGCAAAGTCGAGCCGGGGCGAGTCGGGCGAGCGGTTCCCGGAGTGGAAATGGCCAGCGCGGAGAACGGCGAAATTCTTGTCCGGGGCCCTCATATTTTCCCGGGCTACTGGCAGCGTCCCTCGGAAACCGCCAAGGCTCTTGAGGGCGGATGGTTTCACACCGGCGATCAGGGCGAAGCGGACGCGAGCGGCAATTGGCGCATCACGGGACGACTGAAGAATTTGATCATTCTGAATTCCGGACACAACATCGCGCCCGAGCCGCTGGAACAGGCGCTTGCAGCGAGCCTGCCGGAAGCGCAGCAGGTCGTGTTGCTCGGCAATCAGCGAAGCTTTCTCGCGGCTCTGGTGATCACGGACGGCAGCGCCAACGGCGCAAACAATGGAGTCGGCAACGGATCTAACAGCGGAGTGAACGGTACGAGGATTCAGTCGGTGTTGGACGCTCTCAACGCCGGGCTGCCGCACTACAAGCAAATTCGTGCCTTCCATGTGCTGCCTGAAGCATTCAGCATAGAGAATGGCCTGCTGACAACCATGGGCAAGCTGAAGCGCGACGCCATCGCAGCGCGGTTCGCGGCCGAAATCGAAAAGCTCTACCAGAAGAAACCCACATGAAGACATTTTCAGGTAAGGCTATTTCGTGGAAGGCCGCGGACGGCACCATCGAGGTCGTGCTCGATCGCGCGCCGTGCAATGAAATCGGCTCGGAGACCTTGGGCGAACTCGAGCAATTCGTCGCCGCCCTCGGATCGCTCGAAAAAGACTCGCACGCGCTTATCATTTCAAGCGCGCGTAAAGAGGGCTTTTGCGCGGGAGCCGACCTGCGCGAACTTTACCGGCGGTCGCAGGCGATGCCTGCCGGGGAGCGGCTGGCCGCCGTGCGTGAATTCATCGAACGAATTCATCGGGTGATGAACGCGATTGACGCGGCGCCGTTGACAACTATCGCGGCGGTCCACGGCGTCACTTTTGGCGGCGGGTTTGAACTGGCGCTCACGTGCGATCTGATCGTCGCGGACAAAATGGCGCGTTTCTGTTTTCCGGAGTTGCGCCTGGGGCTGATCCCCGGATTCGGAGGCATTCCGCGGCTCAAGCGCGACCTCGGCAACGCCGTCGTCCGGGATCTACTGCTCACTGGGCGCAGTATCAACGCAACAAAGGCCCAGTCGGTCGGTCTGGTCAGCCAGGTGACGGCTGAAGGAGACGCGCTTCGTGTGGCGCGCGCGACGGCCGCGCAATTGAACAAATTCGATTGCGACACGGCGGCCGCCGCCAAGCGATTCATCAAGCCCGTGCCGCACGAAGATCTGCGACGGGAGATAGATATCTTTTGCGATCTATTCACGCGGCCCGCGGTGGAAGCAGGGCTGCGCAAATTCGTCGAGAGCACTGACGCGCTGCCCTATTTGCCATAGTTTCAGTACGTCGCAAACGCTGCACGCAGAAGCACGAATCAAAATGTGGCAAGATACGAAGCGATGACCACAATCGAGAAAACCACGGACGAAGTCCTGCAGCTGGCCTCGGCGCATTTCAAGGTGCCGCGCGAGCAGCTCCGCGCCGACGACGATTTCTTCAAGACGCTCGGGATCAACAGCCTGCAGGCGCTCGACCTGCTGACGCGCCTCGAACAGCATTTCCATATCGAGCTGCCGGATTACGAACTTCAGGGCGTCAGTGATTTCCGGACGCTCGCCGAACGTATACAATCCCGCCTTTGATGCTCGATCTTCACAAATTCAATTGTCTTGGCGACGCGCTGCGCGCGGCGCTCGACCGCTGGCCCGACGAAGTCTGTCTGATCGAGGTGGATCGCGACCGGGAAAAAGCGAGGTTCACGTATCGCCAGTTCCGCGACGCGGCATTGCCGCTTGCTCGCGCGCTGCAGGACGCAGGCTTTCAGAACGGCACGCGCGCGGCAATCATCATGACGAATCAGTCGAAGTGGCTGATTTCCGCGTGCGCTATCTTCTTTTGCGGCGGTGTCCTCGTTCCGCTCGATTACAAGCTCAGGCCTGTGGAACAAATTCAATTACTGGCGCATTCGAACGCGGAATTCCTCATCGTCGAATACCACGCGTGGAAGGCGATCGCTCAGGCGGCTAATTTCGCAACGCTCGCCGCGCGCGCGATTATGGTCACCGAAGCACCGGCGAGCGCCGATCTCGCAGGAGCGAAGCGCTGGGAAGATTTCCGCGGCACAGGCGAGCCGTCCTTCATCACTCGTGAACGGAAGGACCCCGCATGTATTGTCTATTCGTCGGGCACGGCAGGGCGGCCAAAGGGCTGCGTCCTCACGCACGAAAACTATCTCGAGCAGTGCACGGCCGTGACGCCGATTTTCCCTTTTTCGCCGGGCGCCCGCTACCTCAGCATCATTCCCACCAATCACGCGATCGATTTCATGGGCGGCTTCATCATGCCGTTCACTGGCGGAGGCGCCGTGGTGCATCTGCGCACGCTGCGGCCCGAATTTATCCGCGACGCCTTCACGCGCTACAAAATCACTTACATGGCGGTCGTGCCGCTCATATTGACCAACCTGCAGCGCGGGCTGCGCGAGCGATTTGCGGCGCTCTCTCCCATGAAGCGCCGCATGCTGAACGCGCTGATCTCGATCAACCGTGCGTTCGCCCACAGTCGCCCTCGCCTTGGACTCAGCCGCGCGCTGCTCAAGGACGTTCATCAGGCTTTCGGCGGCAGCCTTCGCGCGCTTCTGGTGGGCGGAGCATTCACCGAGCCTGCGACCATCGCGTTTTTTCACGATCTGGGTATTCCGATTTACAACGGCTACGGCTGCACGGAAGCGTGCACCGCAATCACGCTGAATGATCAGAAGCCATTTCGCCCCGAGACCGTCGGCCGGCCCGTTCGCGGAATGGAAATCCGCACGCGGGATCAGGACGCGGAGGGCGTCGGTGAAGTGATTGTGCGCAGCAAGACGGTAATGTCCGGCTACCTCGACGATCCTGAAATGACGGCGGAAACAATCGTGGACGGATGGCTCCTGACCGGGGACCTCGGCCGCATTGACGCGAGCGGCCACTTGCAGCTTTTCGGCCGCAAGAAAAATATGATCGTGACCGAGGAAGGGAAAAACATTTATCCCGAGGACGTCGAATCCATCTTTGAGGGAATCGCGGCGAAGGAATATTGCGTGTTCGCGGCGAATTTTCTGTGGCCTGCGCGGACGATGGTCGGAGAACAGTTGGTGATGGTCATTCGCCCCGAATCCGGCCAACCGCTTGGTGGACAGACGGCCACAGCCCTCGCCGAACGTAACCGCCGGCTGCTAAATTACAAGCGTGTGAGCGGATATCTCATCTGGGACACCGATTTCCCGCGGACTGCGTCGCTGAAGATCAAGCGCGCCGAACTTGCCGAGCAGATTCGAAAAACGGTGGGCCGCGAAGCGGTAGTGCCGCTGTGACCCTAGCGCGAAATATCTCAATCGGAGTTCCGCGCACATGAACTCGCGCTTTTTCGCAATCGTGAATCCCGCAGCCGGAGGTGGACGGTGCGGCAAGCTGGCGCCTGCTGCGCTCGAGCGCGTTCGCCAGGCAGGCATCGAGCTCGAAATCGTTCAGACAAGTCGCGCAGGCGAAGCCACGACGCTCGCTTGTGGGGCTTACGCGCAGGGCTATCGGAATTTTCTCGCCGTCGGGGGCGACGGTACCTCCTACGAAATCGTGAACGGCCTCTTTCCCGAAGCGGAGACTCAGGGACGGCCCGCGCTCGGGTTTCTGCCGCTCGGTACGGGCAATTCGTTCCTACGCGACTTCACATCGCGCGGCGTCGAGCACACCATTGAGGCCCTTCGGCAAAAGAGCCGGCGCTTGTGCGACGTAATTCGACTGCGCCACGCGGATGGCGAAATTTATTTCATCAACATGTTGAACCTGGGCTTTGCCGCCGACGCGGGTGAAGTGGCCAACCGGAGATTCAAGCGCTGGGGCGCGACTGGTTATATTTTCGGTGTGCTGGCAACAGTCGTTAGTCTCGAACACCTCGCGTTTCCCCATCGGCTGCCGAGCGCGGCCGATTGGGACCGGCGACCCTGCCTGTTTCTCGCATTCGGTAACAGCAAATTCACCGGCGGCAAAATGATGATCGCGCCTCATGCCAATCCCGCCGACGGAAAGATCGAATACGTGCGCTGGTCTCCAGTGGGACGCCTCCGTCTGCTTTGGAATTTTCCGCGCCTTTTCACCGGCACGCACATCACGCATCCGCTTGCCTCACACGGAGCGGTCGAGCGAGCCGATTTCGATCTCCGTGGCCCTGTCAACGTGATCGTGGATGGCGAAGTTCTGCGCCTGGACTGCCGCTCGGTGGAAGTTTTGCCGGCTGCGTTGGACGTCATCGTATGAGGAAGGCATGGCTCACGGTTCGCGCGCTGGTTTTATGGGCCGTGAGCGGCTTTCATTTTGCTGTGCTCGGTTCCATCATCGTGGCCGTCGGCCTTCGCGTGGACCGGCGCAAGCACGACTGGATGAATCGCGGCTTTTTCCGCAACATCCTGCGTCTAGCGGGCGTGCAATTCGAAGTGCGCCGCGCCCCGGGTTTTGACCCGCAGCGCACGAGCATTTTCATTTGCAACCACGTGAACATTTTCGATCCGTTCGTGATTTACTCGGCCATTCCGCAGTTCGTTCGCGGCTTCGAGCTCGAATCACATTTCAAGGTTCCGGTTTATGGCTGGATGATGGGTTGGTTCGGCAACGTGGCTGTGCCCGACGCCCCTACGCGCGAGAGCCTTGAAATCATGACGGAACGCGCCAAGGCGGCGCTCGATTCCAATATCAGCTTGATCGCCTTCGCCGAAGGGTCGCGAACGCGGGATGGCCACGTTCACGAATTCAAGAAGGGGATTTTCAATCTCGCGCAGAAATTCGGAGTGCCGATCGTGCCCATGAGCATCGTCGGCTCGTACGAATTCTTCCAGACTGGCAACTGGATGCTGTATCCGGGAAACATTACAGTCTATCTGCACGACACGATTGATACTTCGAAAATCCCGCGCGGAGAGTTGGACGCCTTGCGCCGGCGAGTGCAGGATATCGTCGCGGCGCCGGTGGAAGAATCGCTGCAGTCGGCCGCGAAAACCTAAAACGCCTGTGTGGGGCTAGCCTCGGGGAGCGACCTGCCGGCGCGTAACTCCTGCCAGGTGTACACAACGCGGTGAACGACCGTGATTGTCGAGATCACGGCGATGACCCACAGCGCAGGCGCCATGCGATTGAACGCACCGCCGAGAATCAGCAGCACCAGTCGCTCGGGCCGCTCCATAAACCCAACCTTGCATGATGGAATTAACGATTCGGCGCGGGCACGCGAGTAGCTGACCATGAAAGAACTCGCCATCGCCACTGCCGCCAGCACCATGTAGAAGACCTGCCCGATCAGCGTGTAATGCACGACCAGTCCCATATAGAGCGCGAGGTCGGAATAGCGATCGAGCGTCGAATCCAAGAATGCACCGAAAGCGGTTACCTGGCCGACTCGGCGGGCCACCTGTCCATCCGCCATGTCGAGGAACGCCGCCAGAAACAAGGCTGCAGCGGCCGCGCGAAACCGACCCATTGCAAAAAGCGCTGCGGCGCCGGAGTTCACGCCCAGGGCGAAGAAAGTAAACATGTTGGGCGTGATGCCCGTCGCAGCCAGCCCCGTAACCACGTGCTGGAGCAGCCATCCCGCACCTTCGCCAATCCAGTATGTGATCGGGCGTTTCAGGTCTTTGCGGCGATTTTGCATTGCCGGAAATGATACACCGGATTGCGACGAGCAGATATACGGCGAAGTGCCCGGGGTGGGGGTCGAACCCACACGACGCGTGAGCGTCAGGGGATTTTAAGTCCCCCGCGTATGCCATTCCGCCACCCGGGCGATTTCGCAAGAGTAGCGTTTTGAATCACCAACTGCAATACGACCGGCGGGCAGGTGTGAGAATCACCCCGTGGTTGAGGCTCCGTTCGAACCGTTCTTCCCCGCCTGGCCGTCGGTTCGAGAGTTCAACGGTCGGGACTGCTTCTCCTGAAGGCAGTAGAGGACCAATTCCACCCGGGTTGACACACCGAGCTTTTCGAAGATCTTGAAGAGGTAGTTTCTAATCGTGTGCTCGCTCAATCCGAGCTGTACGGAAATCCCACGGTTGGTCAAACCATCGGAGACCAGTCGCACCACTTCGCCTTCGCGCTTCGAAAGCAGCTCAATCCCCTTGGCATCATGCAGACGGATTGGCATTTGGCTCAAAACATCCAGAAGGTAGCCGAGATGTTGGCTGTTGGCCCAGACTTGCCCGCGGTGAACAGCGTGAATACACTTGGCGAGCGTTTCGAGGGGCTCATCGCGGAAGACAACTCCGCGCGCGCCGCACCGGAACGCATCAATTACGAGCTCGCGATCCCGAGATCCGAGCAATAGGATCGCTCGTGTTTTTGTCTGCAGTGAGTGCAACTCGCGGAGGATGTGATAGCCGTCGAGCGGGCCGGTCTCAAGCTGCGCGCTGATGATCGCGACGTCCGGTTCGCGCTCCTTGACGAGCGCGAGCGTCTGCCGCGATCCCACTGCCGAGGCGACGACCGCCACGTGAGTGCGCTTGGATCGGAACGCACTCTCGACTAACTGACAGTTGAGCTGATTCGCTTCGGCAATTATGACCGAGACGATTGGGCTCCACGACTGCTGCACTTCATGCATTTTTCACCTTGGCAGCTCAGGCCGTCTGGAAGGTTCGGGGATTCTAGACAAGTGACTCCGGCGATCACAAGCACAAAGAATACGTATTCAACTCTTCAACTTTTGCGGATTGAGCCTCGAAAAATAAGCCCATAACACGGAGTTTCGGCACGATGGATTGAGCAGTCCATTCGTCCGAAAAGCTACGGACTTTTGAGTCCTCCTCGCGTGGCGATCTTTGCCTTCATCAGAGCTTTCAAACAAATTGAAAGCACCGAACAAGACGTTTGTTTCGCGACGCCACTGGCGAGCGCTCCCATCTTATTGATTTAGAGGGAGATAAAGACATGCCTGCAGCCGTCCAGTATTTGGTCGCGGCGAAATCGTCTAGGCGAAGCGATTCGACCATTCTTCGGCCCTCGGAGAAAGCGCTAATGATTCCCTGATGCGCGCGGGATCGGCCAGTACATTTGTCTCTGGTGCATACATACAGTAGTCCGTCCCTCAGCGCCGGAGACTACGTACGTGCCGACTAGCTCCTCTGCACTACATCAAACGTGATGGACTACTCAGCGAAACCGCTCTGCGCACCGGTACTCGCGCGCCAGAAACAAAGTGCCCTTTCAAACGAGACATTGGGCCACTTGTGCGGTCGTGATTTAAAACATACCGTGCGGTCTCACTAACCGATGCCGAGTCAGACACCATGGAATAGCGAACCGCGAATCACATCAACTGACCGTCACCACGCTCCTGGTCCCATGCGTGATCTCCGCCGGGCTCTGCGCTATACGCTTGAGACCCAGGTTGTTTTTAGCTGGTCTGAAGCAGGTGGCGTCCCGCGCGAATCTCGCGGGTGCACGCGCGACATCAGCCCGAAAGGCGCCTATATCATTGCTGCCTGTTGCCCACCTGTCGGTGCGTTGCTCACGATGAGCTTTCATCTCCCGACACTGGCGGGTCAATCGCAAGACGTCCAAGTGCAAGCCCGGAGCAGAGTGTTGCGAATCGATTCAATCGGCCAGGGACGCTGCGCCGGCTTTTCGGTTGAAAACGTGCGAACAACGCTATGCGCAAGATAAATCTGACGGCACTCGTGGCGTTCCTTGTCTGCTCCTCCGCTGCGATCACGTCCGGACAGAACGCTAACTTGACGCCCGGCGTGAATTCTCCGCTCGTGGCATCCGCCTCGTCACCTTCGAAACCGACGGGCCGCAGTAACGATTCGCGCCCAAGTCCAGATCTTCGGCGCCGAGACGCGCGCTACCGGCTATGCGCGAGCGACGTCGTCACACTCACATTTCCGCTTACGCCAGAATTCGATCAGACGGTGAGCATCCAGCCCGACGGCTTCGCGACTCTCGTAGGCGTTGGCGACCTGCATCTCGAAGGACTGACAACGCAAGAATCTGCCGAAGCCGTTCGCCTGGCATACGCGCCAATTCTCCACGATCCAATCATCACGATTGATTTGAAGGACTTCAACAAGCCCTACTTCATCGTCAGCGGCGAAGTCGGCCATCCGGGGAAATACGATCTGCGCGGCGATACTTCGGCGACGGAAGCCGTCGCGATCGCCGGTGGCTTCAACGACTCGTCAAAACATTCGCAGGTATTGCTGTTCCGTCGCGTCAACGACTACTGGTACGAGGTGAAGCCTCTCAACCTGAAGCGGATTTTGCAGGGCCGCGATGTTAACGAAGATCCCGAGGTCTTGCCGGGGGACATGCTCTTTGTTCCTCAGAATTTCATCTCCAAGATCAAGAAATTCGTTCCCTCGTCCGGGCTCGGGGCCTACTACCAGCCGTGATTGACGAAACGCGCCCCATGAAAGGAACAATGGACGACTTGACGCTGCGGCCGAGCACGAGACACGACGCGCTGCCGATGACGCTTCGTGATCTGGCAGCGCCCGTTTTCCGCCAACGGCGTCTGGCTTCGCTGATATTCGTGGGCGTGTTTCTTGGCGCGGTGCTGAGCGTGCTCTTTGTTCCTCGGAAATTCGAAGCTGAAATGAAGATCCTCGTGAACCGCGATCGCGTGGACACTGTGGTGACACCCGATCCAAATGCTGCCGAGGTCGTGGCGCCCGTTCCGACGATCTCGGAACAGGATATCAATTCCGAGGTTGAGCTGTTGAAAGGCCGCGACTTGCTGGAAAGTGTCGTGGTGGCATCCGGACTCGGAGCGCGGAAAAGCTCAGCGTGGGGACGATTCGCGGAACGAGCCAGCGACCTTGTCCGCGGCGCCAATTCGACGCCGGAGTCGCGGCTAGCCCGGTCCGTTCAGGATCTCCAAAATCGCTTGATCGTCGATCCTCTCAAGAAAACGACCCTCATTCGTGTGGCGTATGCATCGCACGATCCCGAGCTGTCAGCCCACGTGCTCCAAACTTTGGCGACGTTGTATCAGGAAAAGCACGCCGCAGTACACCGGCCGGTGGGTGCATTCAGCTTTTTTGACCAGCAAGCCACCCACTATCGAGACGAGCTTGCCGGTGCCGAGACACGGCTCACCGATTTCGACGGGCGCGAAAACGTCGTAGCGCCCGCCGCACAAAAGCAATTGCTGCTCCGGCAACTAAGCCAGTTCGAGGCGGAGTTGCAGGAAGACCAATCGAACGCCGCAGCAGCAGACGCGAAGGCGAGAGCCCTTCACGCCCAGTCGCTCGCTGCGCCCGAACGCCAAACCACACAGATCAGAAACCTCGACAACCCGCAGTTGCTCGCGCAATTGGAAGGCACGCTGCTCTCGCTCGAACTGAAGCGCAGCGAAATGCTCGTCAAGTACGCGCCCACTTACCCACCGGTCCTTGAAGTCCAAACACAGATCGAGGAATCGCGAACGGCCATCGCGCGGGCCAGGCAGACGCCGGACGAGGAAATCACCACGGACCGCGTTCCCGCGCAGGACTGGATGGCGACCGAGCTCGCCAAGACCCAATCGGATCGCGCTCAAATTGAGGCGCAGGCTGCGCAGGCCGCGCGTGTTGTCCGTCGCTACCAGGAAGCCGCGCGACAACTCGACCGCCAGGGCATCATGCAGGATGACCTGGTCCGCGACGTAAAGACCGCTGAAGACAATTACCTGCTCTATCTCCGCAAGCGAGAGGAAGCCCGCATTTCGGACGCGCTTGATAGCAAGCGAATCGTCAACGTCTCGATTGCTGAAGCCGCCACGGTTCCAGCTTTGCCGACGTTGCGGTTTGGTTGGTTGGTAATCGGGGGTTTCTTCGCGGCGACGATTCTAAGTGTGGGAACAGCCTACGCCGTGGATCGCATAGATCCGTCGTTCCGTACTCCCGATGAGCTAAGCCGCTATCTCGATATCAAGGTGCTCGCTTCGATTCCGGCGAGCAGCGCGAGGATTTGATGTTCCTGGAATATTTCGGCTTGATCGAGCAGCCCTTTGGTGTGACGCCGGACCCGCGCTTCCTGCATCTCGGAGCGAAACATCGCGAAGCGCTCGCTTCGCTGCTCCACGGCACCGAGAACAATCGAGGGTTCCTCGCCCTCATCGCCCCACCGGGCATGGGTAAGACTTCCCTGCTCTTTCACTATCTCAACAGCATTCGCAATCAGGCGCGCACTGCATTCCTGTTTCACACCGCGGGTGATGCGCGCGAGCTCATGCGCTATCTGCTCACTGACCTTGGCTTGGACTCGTCGGGCAAGGACGTGCCCGGCATGCACGAAATGTTGAATCAGGTCCTCGTGGAAGAGATGCGCGCCGGTCGTCGGCTAATCCTGGTGATCGACGAGGCGCAAAACCTCAATGAGAACGTGCTCGAATCGGTCCGGGTACTTTCGAATTTCGAAACGCCCTGGATGAAGCTCGTGCAAATCGTGATTGCCGGCCAGCCGCAATTGGCCGAACTTCTGGCGCGGCCTTCCATGGCACAGCTTCGCCAAAGGATTTCGTCCATCATTCGCCTCCAGCCTTTTTCGACCGCAGGAAACAAACGCCTACATTGACCATCGCCTGTGGGTTGCGGGCTACGCTGGTCCGCCATTGTTTACCGTCGGCGCGCGATTGCTGATTGGCCAGCACGGCGCTGGCATCCCTCGCAATATCAACAACCTTTGCTTCCATTCGCTGGCGCTGGCATCAGCGATGGAGAAGAAACAGGTGGACGCGCATATGGTTCGCGAGGTGATCGCAGACCTATGCATCGAGTCTCCTCGTGCGGAGCTCGTCGCGAAAACAGAGCTCGTTGCCCGAGCGGCGGTCGTGCCATTCCATTCGTCGTCCGCGCCTAGGCAGACGCTTCGTACTCAGCTGACCGTGGTTCCACGCAGCCGACGGAGATTGATTCCCGCGGTCGTCATTGTTTGCGCGGTGTTGTTTCTCGGCCTCGTCTCCGGTGCTTCCTGGAAGACTGATGCTGGCAGCTTCACGCCTGCCTCTCCTCCCGCCATCAAGGCACCGGACTTCCCGGCTCTGATGACCCCCATCGGGCCGGCTCCGGAGACGCTACCGAGCCAGTTGTCTTCGCCGATGGCAGCCGCAGCGCCAGTCACTAATCCATCGCAAACGCTCGGCGACTTTCAGGCAGGGCCAGACCCTCGCGTGATCTCCGTCGTTATCGAGAAGAACGCCACGCTGCGTCATGTAAGCCTTCTGTATCTGGACAGATTCGACCAGCCGACGCTGGCGGCAATCCGTCAGCTGAACCCCGCGATCACGGATCCAAACCGGCTTGAGGTTGGTCAACAGATCCGCCTTCCCTTGTATCTGCATCGCGATGCAACCGAACGAATGCACGCCGACGCGGGTCACAGTTTTGCGATCGGGAACATCCAGAGTTCCTCTGAGGAACAGCCGTGAGCCGGAACTTCGACGTCTTGCACCGGGAAACAATTCGAGCCGCGGAGTTCCGGCCTACCGCAGTCCCTCGCCCGAGAACGAGCGCGGTAACTGACATGCGGGGTCGATACGCCGAAGTGGAAAGTGAAATCCTCAAGCTCGTGCGCCGCGTGTTCGTGCTCCCAGGAACAGGGCAAGTGCCGGCGGTCGTCGCATTCTGCGGCATCGAGGAAGGCGCCGGCTGTAGCTGGGTTTGCGCGCGTGCAAGTGAGGTGCTCGCTGACGAGGTTCCGGGCAGAGTATGCCTGATAGACGCAAATCTTCGGTCACCGTCTCTGCACGAGCACTTCCGCATGGAGAACGGCGTCGGGTTTTCAGACGCGATGAAAGACGCGGCACCAGTTGGCGAATTCATGCGCCCAACCTGGATCAGCAAACTCTGGCTGATGACCTCTGGCATGGCCGGGAGCGGGCCGAGCGGCGCACTCAATCCGGCGATGCTGCGGACTAGGTTCGCGGAGCTACGCGCCGAATTCGATTATCTGCTGATTGACGCGCCCCCGATGAGTTTCCCTGCCGACGCGGCTTTGCTGGGCCAGCTGACGGACGGCGTGATTCTGGTGGTCGGCTCGTCTTCCACGAGGCGCGAGCCTGCGCGTATCGCCAAGGAAAATCTTGAGGCAGCAACGGTCCAAGTTTTGGGGGCGGTCCTGAACCGGCGGACTTACCCCATCCCCGAGGCGCTGTACCAGAGACTCTAGCGCCACGCTTCTGCGGACAGTGATCGCGAGCAAGATCGGGAACTGAAATGAAAGGGTGAGTATTCCCCAAACAAGTCCGAGTGGCTGAGTTCAAGGTCCTCCGTGGGACTCAGGGACAAGGCCACCTGAACGCGCCAGGCGCATTTTCCGGCTGTGACGACCGGCCTCCTTACTTGGGCCAGCGGGAACAGACGCATACGCGCGAGGTTGCCAACTACTAAACGCAGTCGCGGGTGTCTACTAAATGCAAATTCTCTCTGTTGGGCAGGCCACTCGGGAAAGATTTCGAATTACCTTGGATGTCCGCGCCGCTCTGGCGTGGCTCCGTAAACATGCCAGAGCCATCGATCCGTCGGCATTCGTCTTGGTTGCGGAAGGTCTTCTCGCCGGGCTCTGTTACGTGCTGTCTGTGCTTCTTATGACGCAAGGCCGCGGCACCGCGTGGACCGTTGGAGTCCTTCGGCACACGCTCGGCTTTGCCATAGCGATTCCTATGGCCTTTTCACTCGCGCTGCAGCTCCATCGTCGGTCGCTGCGCTACGCCAGCGTTTTTGACCTGATAACCATCTTCAAGGTCGTCAGTCTTAGCAGCATCGTGTTATGCGCTTTCGCACGCTGGCAATTCCCGCTGCTGCACATCCCCATTGCAGTCTTTGTCCTGAATGCGGCGCTGCTCCAACTTGCATGGGGGGCTTTACATTGCGGCACGCGCATTCGTCGCGCGCAAAAAGCCGCGGGACGCACGACTGGAACTCGCGCCGTAATCGTCGGAGCCGGAGACGCCGGAATGGCTGTCCTCAAGGAACTGGCGCTCGATGCCACGTCGCCATGCCGTCCCGTAGCAGTGGTGGACGACGACCGCGGAAAGTGGGGACGCACCCTCTATGGCGTGCCGATTGTGGGCGGCACGAAGGATCTCGCGCAAATCGCCGCGCTGAACCAGGCGGACGAAATCCTAATCTGTATTCCCAGCGCGACCCATCCCCAGATGCACGACATTCTCGACGCGTCCCGCCGGTCGAATCTCCCTGTGCGCTCATTGCCCTCGCTCACCGAATTGATTCGCGGAACGGGTCGCGGAACAGCCTCCCGCCGCGACCTGCGCAGCCCGCGAATCGAAGATCTTCTGCAGCGCGAAGAGATTTCGGTGGATGTGGAAGAAGCCCGCCAGATCGTGGGCGGCAAGACCGTGCTCGTAAGCGGCGCAGGCGGCAGCATCGGTTCCGAGCTTTGCCGCCAGATCGCGTCGGCAAGCCCGCGAAAACTTCTCCTCGTGGACAAATCAGAAAATAGCCTCTTCTACGTCCATCGGGAAGTCTCCGAGCGCCTGGGCGATTCACGCGTAAAACCATATCTCGCTGATGTGACCGATCGGGATCGCATCGCGCGGATCATGCGCTACGAGCGGCCCGACATTGTGTTTCACGCCGCGGCGTATAAGCACGTCGCTATGCTCGAGCGGCACCCGCAGGAAGCTATCCGCAATAATGTCCTGGGTACGCGCAACATCGTGGAAGCTGCGCTGGAATTTGGCGTCAGCCGCTTCGTCAATATATCCACCGACAAAGCCGTCGCCCCGCGCAATTACATGGGTCTCTCGAAGAAACTCACCGAGTTCTGTATTCAAGAGCTGGCACGCGCCGGAGACACTTGCCTATCCAATGTGCGGTTTGGAAATGTCGCAGGGAGTACCGGCAGCGTCCTGCGGCTCTTTTGGGATCAGATTCAAAGAGGCGGCCCTGTTCGCGTGACTGACCCTTGCGCCACGCGTTACTTCATGTCCGTAACCGAAGCGGTCCACCTGACACTGCGAGCCGCCGTCCTTGGTAAAGGCGGTGAAACATTCGTCTTCGATATGGGAGAACCGCTCAATATTTACGAGCTCGCCAGAACGATGATGCTGTTTGCGGGCCTCAGTCCTGAAACGGACGTGCCCATCGAATTCATCGGCCTGCAGGAAGGCGAAAAGCTCACCGAAGAGTTGTGGGAGACGTGGGAGCATCCCGTCCAGACCGAGTCCAGTCGTATTCTGGCCATTCGCGAGGAAAATTCGCGAGCGCGCGGAATCCTCACGAAAATTCGAAGGATGGAGGACTTCCTCTCGCGCGCGGACAACGAACGGCTGCTCGAGTATGTCCAGGAATCCTACCCTGAGTTTCGGGCCAATCGCCCCGTTGGCGTGCACCTCCCCGCTTCCATCGCAGTGCCGGCGCCTGAACTGGCCGAAATCCGTCTGCTGGGGGCCGCATGAGCATTCCACTTTCCCGACCGGTTATCGGCGAACGTGAAATTGAACTGGTTACGCGCGTCCTGCGCTCCGGCACCCTCAGTCTTGGCCCCATGATCGAGGAATTCGAAGCGCGATTCGCAGCCTACGTAGGCACGCGCTACGCGGTCGCCACAAACAGCGGAACATCCGCTCTGCACCTTTGCGTCAGAGCGCTCGGCATCGGACCGGAAGACGAAGTCCTCACCACTTCGTTCACGTTTGTCGCGTCGGTGAACTGTTTGCTCTACGAGGGTGCCATCCCCGCCTTCGTGGATATCGACCCGGCCACGCTGAATCTCAATCCCGCCGGCATCCGCGATGTTTTGGCGCGTGATTATTTCTGGGATCGCGCCCAGTCGCGCCTTGTTAACCGTGTGTCGGAGCGCGCGCTAAAAGCGATTCTTCCAGTGCACGTGTTCGGACTTCCGTGCGACATGGCGCCACTTTTGGAGATAGCGCGAGAATTCAATCTCGCCGTGCTCGAAGACGCATGCGAGGCCCTGGGCGCCGAGTACCGCAGCGGCCGAGTAGGAACATTCAGCGATGCTGCGGTATTTGCGTTTTACCCGAACAAACAGATCACAACCGCCGAGGGCGGCATGATCGTGACGGACGACCCGCAAATCGCGAATCTCTGCCGCAGCCTGCGCAACCAGGGCCGCGACGCAGACGCTGGTTGGCTTCGCCACGCGAACCTCGGCTACAACTATCGCCTCAGCGAGCTGCATTCCGCGCTCGGCTTGGCCCAGCTCGAACGAATTGACGATCTTTTGGCTGCTCGCCAGCTTGTCGCAGCGCTTTATTCCCGTTTGCTGGCCGATATTCCGCAAATTGCGCTGCCTCGGGATCCGCCCGATACGAAACGCAGTTGGTTCGTCTATGCAATCCAACTGCGCGGGTCGTCGGCAGCTTTTTCGCGAGATCACTTGATGGCGAGCTTGCGTGAGCGCGGCATCGCCTGCCAGGCGTATTTCCCGGCAGTCCATCTTCAAACTTACTTTCAAGGTATCCCGGTCGTGCCTTGCCGTCCGCTGCCGCAAACAGAATCAGCGTCAGAGCGTTGCGTGGCTCTTCCATTCTTTCCAGCCATGACTGAAGAACAAGTAATCGAGGTCTGCGGCGCCGTGCGCAAAATCGTAGCGGAACTGGAAATGGTCTCAGGCAATGGAGAATCGCAAATCCAGGAGGCCGCGCGAGCCGCCTCGTGAAAAGCACACGGGGCCGCGTATGAACATCATGGCAACCGCGGGACAAGTTCACACTTCGCAAATTGCTGGCGAACACGCCGCACCGGCTCGATTGCGGCGTTCGCCCTTCCTCCTTCGCACGCTCCGAATGCAGCCTCATCTGTACAGCGTCCTCTGCAAAGCGCGGCTTTTCCATTCGCGGCGTGTCGCGGGCGCGGCGGCCCGAAGCGCTTTTCGCCGCAATCGCCCCCTATTTTGCATGAACGACTTCGAAGCACATCAGGTGGAATCGTTGCGAACCAACGGATACGCGCTCGCCCCCGACTATTTGCCGAAAGAAAAAGTGGACGCCATCTACGCGAAGGCGGACGCGATGTTCCGCAATCTGCACATTGACTTCGGTCGCGCCTACTCCGTGCAAACCGGCCAACGCGGGAGCCTGGAGCACTTAACGTACGAGCAATTGGCGGCCACCGAGAAAATGATCGCGCTCGCCGATCCCTTGCTTCACATCCCCGACATAGTGGATGTAGCCTTCGACGAAACCGTCCTGAAAATCGCGGCGAACTTTCTCGGCTGTATCCCGCCGCTCTATCGCGTCACCGTGGTCCGTGATTTCCCTCACAATCGCCCGTTGCACTCGAGCAACTTCCACAAGGACAACGACGAATCCGATTCTCTCCAGATCTTTATCTATCTCGTGGATATAGACGATTCGCGCGGCCCGCTCGTCTACGTCCCGGGCTCGAATCACTATGACGTCCGCTCCTGCCGCCCGCGCCTCTCGCGCGATCTCGGCATCGCCGCCAACGACGGCCGCCTGAGCGACGAAGAGGTGGAGCGCATCTATCCCCATCGCGCCTGGGCGATTCTGCGGACAGGGCGCGGCAGCCTCGCCGCGATTCATGGCAATGGCATCCACAAAGGTCCGGCGTGGGCGCGTTCGGGTGATCCGGATAATAAGCCGCGCACCGCAATCAAGCTCGATCTGCATGGCCACAAAGCTGGAGTTGTGCGCGACGGAAGAGAGAACCGCATCCGCGCGACCGATTTCGATCGGATGACCGAGCTGCAGCGAATGTTTGCGCACGCCACGCTTGTCCACGACGAGCTGCATCGCTCCGCTAAGGCTGGCTAGGCCACAAACGATATGCACCTGCAAGTAACCGCCGCGCGCGCCGCCACTCTCCTTTCCAGGAATCCAGCGCTGTTCTGCCGCCTGATGCTCGCGAAGCTGAACACAGCGCGCCCGATGCCGCCTCTGCCCGTGCGAAGGTCCATCGGCAAGATCGTCTTTGAATATGACTCGGCAGACTACCGCGGCACCGCCCCAATGTATTTCGGGTCGTACGCCCTTCTGGTCGTGAACGCCATGCAACGGTTTCTGCGCCCCGGCGACGTCTTCCTGGATGTGGGCGCCAACATCGGCTACCTCTCGGCAGTCGCCGCTGATTTGATCGGCCCAGCAGGGCAAGTACACGCCTTCGAGCCTGTCCCTTCGCACGCCGAAAGGCTTCGCGGGCTCGCTGCGCTTAATCCGGAATATCGCATCGCTGCGAACTCGTGCGCTGCAGGAGAAACACCCGGCGTTTGCAGGATGTATGTTGCACGAGAAGCCGGACAGAGCACTCTCGTTCATTCGTACAAGACGGGGCCCGAAGTCACCTCGACAATTGAAGTCCCGGTCATTCGCCTCGATTCCTACCTCGAGGAAAATCAAATCGAACGTGTCGCTCTGATCAAGATTGACGCCGAAGGTTTCGAGTTGCCGATCTTGAAGGGCCTGCACAACTACTTCGAGCAATCTCGCCATCGCCCGGCGATCATCTGCGAAATCGCCCCTCGCGCGTATCCGTTAATGGGGCGGAGCATCTCCGAACTCGCCGCCTTCATGGCGAAATGGCGTTACTCCGCGCGCGATCTGGTTGACGGCGTGACTCCGATAGGTCTCGACGCGATCAAGCACGTCGAAGACGTCCTGTTTCTGGCGGGCAATATATGAACGCCCGAGTTGCCCTTGGCGTAAACGCCGCGAACTTTCGATTCTCGTTCTCGAGCGTCGCGATTCTCGCCCCTTCTCTCATCTCTGGAATAGCGCTCTTTTCTTTTGGCCCCGCGCCGGAAAGTCTGCTTTGCGCCGTGGTGGGCGCCGCCGTACTGGGCGTATTGCTCCTCTATCCCGAATTAGCGCTCGCGCTGTATGTCGTGATCGGCGACGTCAAAGGTGACGAGCGGGTCGCCTCGCTTCTTCCCTACGATCTCACGCTGGCGCTTGGCGCCATTCTCCTCGCTGGCATTGCGCTCAATTTCCTGCGAGGCAAACGCCGGGTCTCGATGCCGCCCGCATATTTCCTGCTCCTTGCGCTGGTAACACTAATGATCGTGAGCCTGTCCTATACGCCTGTTTTTGACGCCGGCCTCGAAAAGCTCGAGCGTTTCCTCAGCGTCACAGGAATCGTGATTGTCGCGCCCTTTTTTGTTCTCGGCACTCCGCAAGCGATGAAGCGGTTTCTGTGGGGCTTCGCCATCGTCGCGTTTGCCATTTGCTCGTGGTCGCTCGCGGAACTTGGCGGCTCGGACCGCCTGGCCACTCCTAGCGACAACACGATCGGACTGGGCCACATCGCCTGCGCCCTGATTCTGCTCATCTGGTTCGCCGTCGTTCCCCGCTTTTTATTCCCCTGGCGGATTTTCGCCTACGCGCTGCTCGCGGTGCCGGCGATTGCATTGATCGGGTCGGGCTCGCGCGGTCCGGCCATCGCCTGCTCCATAGTCATTTTCGTCAGCCTGTTCTTTTATCCTCGCCGCTGGCTCGATATCGCTTGCGTGGCCGCGATGGGGTTTGCGGCGTTGCCTTTCGCAAATATCCCGGTCTCGTCGCTCGACTACCTCGGCACGCTTGATCGGCAGCCAAAGTGTGACTGCGCTGATGAGTTTTCGCGGCGACCTGCTCGACTCGGGCTGGGCGATACTCCGGCAGCACCCGTTGATCGGCGTTGGCCTGCAGGGCTTCCGTTATGCTTCCCCGAATCCCGCGCTCTACAACTGGCCGCACAACATTTTTCTCGAAATCGCGTGCGAGATGGGAATTCCGGCCGCGCTGATTGCCTGCGCTGTATTCATCAGCGCGATTAGAGAGTCCCTTCGCCAGTTGACGGACCAGTGCCGGCGGCACTTCATGCTCACGCAACTCGCGGCCGCACTACTCATGATCGGCGTCATCAACGGGACGAACACCGGCGACATAAACTCCGATCGCTCGACCTGGCTTTTCCTGAGCCTCGTTTTTGTCGTCAAGGGCTTCCGGGCTCAATCCCCCGAGCACCGGGATATCGCCGTCGAGACAACACGCGCGGTACCGGCGTAGCCAATGGCCACTCACGCAGCGAAGTTGACCGCCCATACCGCACTGCAGGAACGTGCGCGGCCCCTCACCGTGTGCCATTTCACGACGGCGCACACAGAACTCAAGAGCCGCTCATTTCATCGTGAATTCATGCCGCTCGCGGCTAGTGGATTCGGCGTGCGCTATGTTGCGCCAATGAAATCGAGCGCGAACCGCAACGGTGTGGACTTGGTGGCATTATCGCTAAGCCGAAATCGCCTCCGCGGCGTGTTGACCCTGCCTGCGTTGTTCGCAAAGCTCCTGCGCCAGCGCACAAGTCTCTATCACTTCCAGGACCCGCAGCTGCTCCCCCTCGCCCTCGCGCTTAAGCTCTTGTTCCGCAAACGCATTGTCTACGACGCGTACGAGGATTTCCCCTCGATGGCGGCGAATAAAGCGTCAATTCCCCGTTTTCTCCGTCCTTACGCCGCGAAGTTTTTGGCCGGCATCGAAAGTCTCGCCGCGCGCTGTTTCGACGGCGTCATGACCGCCGACCCATTCACGCTCCGCCGTCTGGGGCACCACAGAAAAAGCCGAAAACTGGTGTTCTATAACTTCCCGAATCTCGACGTGTTTCCACCGATCCGGCCGCACACAAAATCGTTTGACGTCGTTTACCGTGGCGGTCTCTCCGAACGAGCGGGCACCTTTCTGCTCCTCGACGCCATTCACCAACTCGCTGCGCGCAGCCGTCCCCTGCGCCTCCTATTGATGGGCTATTTCGATAGTCCGGCGGCCGAGGCCGCGCTCCGACAGCGCATTCGAGCCCTCGAACTCGATACGAGCGTTGAAATTCGCGGACGCCTTGCGCACGAGGACATGGCCGCGGCACTCAGCGAAGCTCGCATCGGGGTGTGTCCGCTGCAGCCTGTACCCAAATTTCTGCTGAACATTCCAGTAAAGGTTTTCGAATACTGGGCCTGCGGATTGCCTGTGATCGCGAGCGATTTGCCCCCGATTCGCCCATTCTTTCGGCACGGGCACGCGGGATTTCTTGTGCCACCGAAGAGCGCCACTGCACTAGCCCGCTCCATCGGCTGGCTCCTCGATCATCCGGACGACGCGACTCGCATGAGCAAGCGCGGACGGGAACTTGTAACCCAGCGATTCAATAATACTGTCGAAATTCACAAACTGCGCCGCTTCTGCGCGCAAATCGCGGCGAGCCGATGAAAACACGCGCTGAGCGGCCCCGCTGGGAGGGATGGCGCCATGCTCGAACCATTCGTAAGGAGCAGTCTTCCGGGCCTGCAAAGTTTCTACGACCTCTTTCCCTCGCCCGCGCGCCATTTACTCACCAGCGCCCGCGGATGGTTCCTCACGCGCATTCGCTACTCCGCGAAAACGTTTGCGCTCCTTCGCGCGCTCCGTCGCGATGAATCCTGGAATGCTGAGCAAATCGCCTTGTTTCAGTTCTGCGCCCTGCGGCAGATTCTCGACCACGCGGTACGCACCGTTCCCTACTACTCCGACTATCCCCGCGCGGAATTCCGCGGCATCGAGCACCTGCGCCGGTTGCCGATTCTGGACCGGGAGACCGTTCTTCAAAATCAGAAGCGTTTGCTGTCGCGAGCCACAGAGCCGCATCAGCGGATTCGCGCGGGAACTACGGGAACCACAGGTTCCAGCCTACGCGTCGCCTATACCGAGCAGCTCGTCAGCGAAAATTGGGGGTTTTTGCTGCGCCAATGGGCATGGGCGGGCGTCGAACCGCGCCATCCGCGTGTCACATTGCAGGGATCGCGCATCGTTCCCGCGGACCGAACTGAGCCGCCCTACTGGACGTACAACGTCCCTGAGCATCAAGTCCTCATGAGCATTTTCCATCTTTCCGAAGCAACCTCCCCGGACTATCTCGACTTTCTGCGGCGCCACACCGGCGATGTTCTCGAAGGCTTTCCCTCCGTGCTCGGCATTCTCGCGGATTTCGCGCTTGAGCGCGGCGTCCAGATTCCGATGCGGGTCGTGTTTACGAGCGGCGAGCCGCTCTACGCGTCCATGCGCGCAAAAATCGAGGAAGCGTTCCAGGCACGAGTCCTCGATACCTATGGCATGACGGAATACTGCGGCCTGATCCAGGAGTGCGAGCACGGACAATCACACCTCGTTCCCGAATACGGCTTTCTCGAAATCCTCGACGAGAATGGCGATCCTACCGCGCCCGGGGAGGAGGGCGACTTCGTGTGGACCGGCTTCCTGAATGAAGCCATGCCGCTGATCCGTTATCGCATCGGCGACCGGGGTCGCTGGCAAAGTGGTGGCCCGTGTTCGTGCGGCCGTGCTTTCCCGCTCGTCGTGCCGACTATCACGCGCGAAAGCGACATCCTCCGCTGTCCCGACGGGCGCTTGTTTTCTCCGCGCGCGCTCAATCAACTTTTGAAGCAGTCCGCTTCGCTGCGTTTTTGCCAGTTTGTCCACGATCGCCCGAATCGCGTCGTCGTTCGCGCAGTTGGGCGCGGCGACACGCGAGAAACAGACGAACTGACGCACATTCGCGCGGGACTTCAGCATTTGCTCGGGCCGAACATGGAAGTGATCGCCGAGCTTGCCGCCACGCCCATCGCTCGCCCCGGTGGAAAAATCCCGCTGATCCTCAATCAGGTGCTGCAATGACGGGCGCTCGTCTCATCGTCAACGCCGACGACTGCGGCATGAGCCGCGGTATCACCGACGCGATCGTTCTCGCCCATCGCTATGGGTTTCTCACTAGCACATCGCTCATGGCCAACATGCCTGCGGCCGAATACGCGATTTCTCGCGTCGCAACCTTGCCCACCCTTGGCGTCGGCGTGCACTTGAACATCTGCGCCGGACGGCCGATTCTCCCTCCGCGCGAAATCCCGACGCTCGTCGGCGCAAATGGCAATTTTCATCCGCCGGCTGCGATGATCCGCCGCCTCTGGACCTGGCGCGTGTCCGGGTGCGAAATCGAAGCGGAGTTTCGCGCGCAGATTCGGTGGATGAAGGACCGCGGCATTTCGCCGACGCACGCCGATTCCCACCATCACATGCACATCTATCCCGCCGCTGCCCTTCCGTTCGCCCGCGCCCTCGCCGCCGAAGGAATCCTGTGCGCTCGCGCGCCTCGATCGAGCATCTGGCCCCAGACCGGCGAAATCGGCGGCCCGCACGAAGGCTCCCTCCTGCGCCGAGTTTTCGTTCAGTCCTATCGCGCGGCGCTGCAGCTCGCCGTTTTTCGAAATCTCGACATGCCCGTTAGCCGCATTTCATTTCTCTCGCGCGATCGTCACGACTTCGCATCACTGGGCGAGCGCTGGAAAACCACCATTGCCAATTTGCCCGCCGGCACCTTCGAACTCGCCTGCCATCCCGGCCTGTTCGAACGCGGTTTCTCGGAGACTGACGCGATTCGCATTCAGCGGGAGCAGGAATTGGAATGGCTCACAGGCCGCGAATGGATTGACGCCGTTCAGCAAAGCGGCGTGCACTTGATCACCTATCGCGATCTCTCGAAGCAACTTGCTGGGAGTCCCGCGCAAAGCGAGGCGCCCGTACTGCAATGAGACACGAGCTCGCCAAATGCTAATCCTTTTCTCGTCCTGTCTCGCGGCGATCGCCTACGTTTACTTCGGCTACCCGCTTATTCTCTGGATAGGTGTTCTTGGCCGCAAGCAATCGTTCCTGCGCGGAGGCAGGCGTCCGTCGGTCAGCGTAATCGTCGCGGCTCACAACGAAGAATCCGGCATCGAGGAAAAGCTTAGAAATCTCTTGGCGCTCGACTATCCCCGCGACCTCGTCGAGATTCTCATCGGGAGCGATGGCTCTTCCGATCGCACCGAGGACATTGTCAGCACCTTCGCGCACGAAGGCGTGGGGCTCGTCTCATTCCCGCAGCAGCAAGGAAAAAGCTCGATACAGAATGGTTTGGTCGCCGCGGCCTCGGGCGAGCTTCTCGTCTTTACCGATGCCGATTGCCTGCTCTCGCGTGGTGCGCTCTCGCTGCTTGTCTCGACTTTCGCGGACTCGCGTGTGGGCCTGGTTACCGCGTGCCCTCAGTACATAAATGGGTCCGAAACCAGCATTACCGAAAACGAAGGCCTTTATCTCCGCTACGAAACCTGGTTGCGCGCGCGGGAAAGCGAACGCGGCATTCTCGCCGTGG
Organism: uncultured Acidobacteriota bacterium; assembly: GCA_963818605.1. Lineage (GTDB taxonomy): Bacteria > Acidobacteriota > Terriglobia > Acidiferrales > UBA7541 > Palsa-295. The sequence goes on along the minus strand of CAWFSW010000007.1, from coordinate 78,380 downwards.
CTTCGGGATCGTTGTTTGCGATGCGCCGCTCGCTTTGGCGCCCGCTCGACCCGACGCTCAGCGACGATTTCGTTCTTCCGCTGCGCGTGGCACAAGCGGGAATGCTGAATCGGCTCGACATGCGGGTTTCTGCCGTCACGCGCCTCTCCCAAAATCGGCCGGGCTCGATGCTGCGCATGAAAGCTCGCATTATCAGCAAGGACTTTCGCACCCTTCTAGTGCATCGCGCGCTGCTCGATCCTTCGCGGCACGGCGCCATCGCCCTCAGTCTTTGGTCGCACAAGCTTTTGCGCTGGCTCGTGCCTTATTTTCTGCTTGACGCTCATCGCGGCTAATGCGGCACTCCTCGGCCAACCGCTTTTCCGCATCTTTTTCACACTGCACATAGGGTTCTACGCCCTCGCACTATGGGGATTCGTCCGGCGAACGAGTTCGTCCGTGCCCCCATTCTCTATTCCCATGTCGTTCTGCCTGGTAAATCTCGCGGCGCTCCTCGGGACTCTGCGGTGCCTAACCGGCCGCACGTCAGGCCAATGGACTCCCGAACGAACTGAATCGCCTCTCGTTCCCAGCGCGGCGCCCGCGCCGCCCGGCGGGTTCAAATGATGCGCCGCCAGATCGTCTCCAACGCGCTGACCACGTTCGCTCAGGTCATCGGTAGCGCCGTCACTTTGTTTTTTCTCTATCGCTTCCTGATCCGCGCTGTGGGTCTCGAACGTCTGGGCATCTGGTCTCTGGTTCTCGCGACCACCTCGGTCGTCACTCTTGCGAATCAGGGCTACTCTACGAGCATCGTCAAATTCGTCGCCAAATACGCCGCCCGCGAGCAGCCCCAGAGAGTCTCGCTCCTGATGCAGACCGCCGTGACAACAATCGGCTTCGCCCTGGCCGTCATTTCCCTAGCTCTTTATCCCGTTTCCAAATGGATTCTCGTCCTCGTGCTGCCGCACAAAAGTCTCGCGGAAGCGTTGGCGATTCTCCCTCTCGCGTTGGTTTCGTTGTGGCTCACCATACTCGAAGGAGTCTTGCAAGCGTGTCTCGCCGGCCTCCAGCGCATTACGATATGCAATTACCTGGAGTTCAGCGGTTCCGTCTCTTATCTTTTGCTCGCTTTTCTACTGGTTCCCGGCCGCGGGCTGCTCGGCTTGGCTTACGCCCAAGCGATCCAGTCCGCGGCGATCGTGATCATTACGTGGCTCATCCTGCGCCGGCAAATGGAAATTCTCCCGATCGTGCCGCACCGCTGGAACCACTCGCTATTCAGCGAGCTTGCCACCTACGGGCTTCATTTTCAGTTGATCACCGCCAGCCAGGCGCTGCGCGAGCCGGTCACAAAGGCTCTGCTCACGAAATTCGGAGGCCTCGCCCTCACCGGCCTTTACGACATGGCGGCGCGCTGCGTTATCACCCTTCGCGAGCTCCTCGTGCAATCCAACCAGGTTCTCGTTCCGACGATTTCGCATCTGCAAGAGCGCGATCCGAAATCGATCCCAGCCATTTACCGCGAATCCTACCGGCTGATTTTCTTCCTGGCCGTCCCGGCATTCACATCACTCGCCGTTGTTAGCCCTTTCATTTCTCGCGTCTGGATTGGCCGCTACGAACCGGTCTTCGTCGAATTCGTCGCCACTCTCTGCGCCGGTTGGATCGTGAATGTCTTGGCAAATCCCGCTTACGTTATGGATCTTGGCACCGGCTCGCTTCGTTGGGTTTCCGTCGGGTGCATCTCGACCGCGGTTCTGAACGCAGGCCTCGGCTTCTTGTACGGCTGGCGCTTCGGAGGGTCTGCGGTCGTCGTCGCCGCTGCGTTTTCGCTCGCAACTGGATATCTCATCGTGCTGGCGGCCTATCACCTTGAAAATCGCGTGCCATTTAGCCGCTTATTGCCGAAGGAAAGCGGCGGAATTCTTTTCACTAGCAGCCTGGGCGTGCTGATCGTGCTTCCGCTCCTCCGTGCCACCCCTGCACATGCCACTTTTTCTCTGCCGATAACAGCAGGCGCCGTTACCGCGCTGATCGCCTCGATTCTCATCACAATGTGGATTCACCCTATGCGCCAGCGGCTGCTGCGCTGGGTCTTCACGCGGGTCCCCGCATGATTCTCTGGGAATCCACCCAAGCGGAACCCATCGCCGCACGCATCGCCATCGCGGGCGATTTCTTGCCCGCCGGCAATCTTGCCCTACCCCTCGGCGGCTGGGGCACAGCGTCTCGCGGCATTGCGCCTTATTTCGATGACGTCGTAATATCCTTCATGAATCTCGAATCCGCGCTCGATGCCGAAAATCTTCCTGCCCGGCCGCCGATGGGACTCGGCCAGACCGTCTCCGCGCCTTCTGCGTCTCTCGAATATTTGCGGGCAATCCGTTGTGGTGTCCTCGGATGCGCCAACAATCACAGCTTGGATTTTCGCGCCGCCGGGGTTGCACGCACTCGCGAGACGATCTCTCGCAGCGGCATGTTCCCTCTTGGGGCAGGCCGTATGCTTCGCAGCGCTCCGGACGTATATGTGTGGCAAGGTCCCGGCAACATCCGGGTTGGATTTTGGGCCGCCGCCATTGCTTCGCGCGATCTCGCGACGCGCACCTCCGCGGGCGTCGAGCCCGCGACGCTCGCGCGCGCAACCGCTGCAATTAAATCGCTGAAGTCGCAACGCGCGCAATTCTCACTCGCTCTACTGCACGCTGGGTGCTTACGCACAAATCGACTCGATCCAACCGAGGCCAATCTTATGGACTCGATTGCCTGCTGCGGGTTCACAGTCGTTGCTGCATCGCACAGTCACAGAATTAGCGGCGCGAAAGTCTTGGCGGCGCGCAATTCCGGACCTGCATTTTGCTTCTATGGACTGGGCAGTATCGTGTCCGGCTACGTCGCGTCAGACCTCGAACGGGAAGGTCTGATCGTCGTCGCAGGTCTGACGTCTCGCGGCAATCTGGCACGCATCGAGTTACGCCCAGTAGTCTTGCGCACATCAGGATTCGGAGAAGTACCGTCGGCGCAGCTCAGCGACGCGATCTTGGCGCGTTTTCGCAGTTTGTCCCGCGAGATTGCCGATGGTTCCTCCGCGCGCCTGTTCTACCGCGACATGTCGGAAGGACTCGTGCGCCTCTACCTTCGCGACGTGCGCGCCGCTCTTTGCCAGTCGGGCATTCGCGGCCTGGCCCGCAAAGCCCGCCGCCTGCGTATGCGCCACGTGAAAAGGCTCGTGCGGACGGTCCTCCCTTGATCGCGGCAATTTGGGTCGTCATGCGTCCGATCTCGATGCAAATACTCGCAGGCGCAATCGCGTTCCTGTTCACCGCCGGGCTGGTGCCGATCATAATTGCGTTGTGTGCACGCTGGCGACTGTTCGACGCGCCCGGCCCTCTAAAAATTCACTCCGTGCCGATTCCACGCCTGGGCGGCGTCGCTATCGCGCTCGCGATTTGCGCCGCCACGTTGTTCTCCGACCCACATTGGGCGACGCGCGCGTGGCCATTCTTCGGAGCTCTTGCCCTGGTTTGGGCAGCAGGATTGGCCGACGATCTGCGCGGAGTCTTACGCGTGATTCGGCTGGTGGCGCAATTTGCCGCCGGCGCTGTACTGTGGCGCTACGGCTGGCGCCTGCCTGTTCTAGGAAGTGGCGCACTTAATCTAATCGCCACGGCTCTCTTCGTCGCCGGTTTCGCCAACGTTACGAACTTTATTGACGGGATGGATGGACTCGCTGCCGGCGTTGTGGGAATCATTGCGGCCGCATACCTGGCACTTCCCGGCGCGCTCATGGGCCCATTCGCAACCGTCGTGGCGTGGAGTTTGTTGGGTTCGTGTGCCGGATTCTTATTCTTCAATTTCCCGGAGGCCCGCATCTTCATGGGCGACAACGGCAGCACGGCGCTCGGCTTCGGCGTGGCGTTTTTGGGTCTCGACGTTTACCACTCCCGCCCCATCTCCGGATCCCTGCTGGCCTTTCCGCTGCTGATCGCGAGCCTTCCGCTGCTCGACGCCGTTCTCGCCATGGTTCGCCGTCTGCGAAATCACCGGTCGGCATTCACCGGCGACCGATTTCACGTTTACGACCAATTGAGTAACCGCCGCTGGTCCGTGCGCCGGATTGTGCTCGCACTTTATTGCGTTACCGCAGCCTTCGCCGCAATCGGATTGTTCGGAGTGCGAAGTGAATCACCGCAGTTCTGGGCCGTCGCGGCAATCAGCGTGGGATTGTTCGTGTGTGTTGCGATTCGACTGGGTTCATTGCGTCGAGAAAATCGAGATGAGACTGCACGCGACCCGAGCGTACAGCAGGTCGAAGAAAACTGCGGCCAGCCTTCGCCAACCGGCTAACTCTCTCTGTTAGTCCCGCCGGTGGGAATTGTGCGCGTGGCGCGGCGGCTGCGTTCCTTTGCCGTGGACTGTTTCTGCGCGCTCCCTATCTGCACGAGCAGCTTGCGCAGCTTGGAGCGCTCCTCGAGGTCCATATCCACCACTTCAAATGCGCGCGCCTGCGTGTTCGCGTCTCGTACGATTGTCTGCGCTCTCACCGGCCTGGTCCCAGGGTTCAACTTGATGTCAACCACGCTGCCCGGGTGCAGGCTCTGCTCGCAAACCGCAACGCCACCGCCCAGCGCCATCTCCGGTATCTCCAGACGGCAATTTTCCTTCAGATTGGTTGTCGTGGCGGACATCGAATGTTCCAACCGAAGCCGCGGATAACGCCGTTGGCGGATGGCCGATGAACTCGGATCGGCGTCGAGTAACTCGATCGAAAAGTCGGCGACGTTAAGGCCGCTTCGTGGAATGAAATCACGCGCCCACTCGGAATCGATTTTCTCCATGGCCTGTGCGGCAACCACTCGCAGCTCGGAAGGATTTGCCCAGCGCCAGGCCTTTCGCGTTTCGGCAACCTTTCGCAGCACCGATTCGGCGCCGGACGTGCGCAGCCGGCCCAGCGCTTCAATCGCCTTCAGACGCAGGAATTCGGTCGAGCCTTTTGGCAGGTCTCCCTCGGCGATTCGCAGCAGGCGCATGTCGGCTGATTTGTCACCGCTCATGCCGATCTCATCCACCGCCAGCGGCCGAATCAACGAATCGAGAATGTCAAACAATTGCAGCAAGAGTCGCCCGCGTTCGGGCGATCCGCTGGACGCGAGCTGCCGCACCACCCGATCGTGCGCCGTTCGCTTCCATGTCCTCATCCGGTCCGGCAGGATCTTTTCGACGGTCCCGATGTCCATCCGCGCAAGGATTCCGACCGTATCAATGGCGACGCTCTGACTGCCTTCGCGAAGTTGTCGGCGCAGGTGCTCCAACCCTTCCGGCCCCAGCACTTCCATCATTGACACCAGCAGTTCGCAATCCTCGCGGAATCCCACGCGGCTGAAACGGATTGCGACCTGTTCGGCAGCCGGCTCCGGCATCCGCCGCAATAAATCTTTCAGGCCTGGCGGAACGCTACCGCTCTTGAGCGATTCTTCGATGAATTCCGGCAGCCGGTTTTCGACTCCGATCCGGGGCCGCAAACTCTTCCCGCTTCCCGGCCGCTCCGATTCCACGTAATCAATCAATTCGACCGAGCGCTGGATGGCGGGGTAAAGGCGGTTCTTTGTTGCCTCCTGCGACATTCGAACGAATGCTGCGCCGACCAGGCTCTGCAGTTGGGAATCCTTCTCCTCGGCCAGCTGCAATCCGACCTCGCGAATCGTGTCCATGAAGAGTTGCTCATTGAGCTTCGCGTACAGACCGGCCAGCTCCGCAAGCCCCATCGCCGTTTGACGCCGCGCTTCCGTGTTCTTGTGCTTGATGCCGTTCACATAATTCTTCAGTATTTTTACGGCGGCATCTTTTTCGTCGCGAGCGATCAATCCTTCCACGTGCTCGCGCAAACGAACTGCCGGAACGCACCACGCATCCGCCGATTCCAGCACGGATTTCTTCTTCTCGTCTGGAACCTGCAACCAGAAATCCTGCGCCAGCACTTCCATGTGCGATTGTGTGTGAATTCCGGCGCGGGTCATTTTTTCTTCGTACACGCCGAGGATCTTCCGCAATCCGTCGAGCTCGCTGTTCATTTCATCCAGCATCTGCCGCACTGCGTTCACTTTCAGGTCGCCGCGTTCGTAGCTTTCCAGCGCAAACCGCACGGCAATGTGCTCCGCGAGCTTCAGCAGCGTGGGTTTGTCCGAGGAATCCGAGGGCGCCTGCGCCGCCAGCGCCGATAGCGCCTGGCTCACCGTGAAGCGAGCGCGTCGCGGCAGGGTCGAAAGCCGCGATTGAAACGAACCTGGATCAAGTTTGTCTTTCGAAGCGTCGTTCGTGCGCGCAATCTGAGCGAGCACTTGCAAAATACCCTGCAATTCGTCCTCGTGCAGGGTCATCAAACCGGTTTCGACGGCCATCGAACCGCCGCCGCCGCGGGCCGATCGCGTGGCGCGAATTCCCGACGAAGCGCTTGCCCATCGACTTTCCGGGCCCGCGTTCGTAGCAGCACCCGGGATTTGCCAGCCGCCCGAGCCTGAGCCATTGCCGGAGCCGGAGCCGTTGCCGTTGCCGTTGCCGTTGCCTTCGCCGCTGCCTGTGCCGGGTCCGTTGCCCGAACCGTTGCCAACGCCAGCGCTACCACCACCGCCTGGACCGTATCCAGGGCCATAGCCCGGTCCGGTTCCAGCTGTGCCCGCGCCAGTTTCGGTTCCTGTTGCAACACTCGAGACCGGCCCACTCAAGCCCGCGCCCGGCGCGCCGGAACCAGCCGCGTCATCCTTGTTCAGCCAGAAACCTCCGGCGTTGGGATCGAGCGGAGTTCCGCCGCCACCGCTTTTTCCACCGACGATGTTCCAGCCAGATCCCGCGCCTCCGGTCGGAGCTGCTCCCGAGCCATACACGGCGCCGACAGGCCCGCCGACTGTGGACCCACTCCCAGATCCGCCGGCTGGTGAGCCGCCACCGCCAGTTCCGTCTCCCGATCCTTTGCCGCCAGATCCAGCTCCGCCGCCACTTCCGGCAACGCCTCCGGCGTAATCGCCGCTTCCGTAACCAGTCCTGCCATAACCACCCCTGCTGGAGCCACCAGATCCGGAACCGCCTCCACCGCCTGGACCGCCGCCACCGCCGGGGCCACTGCCGCCGCTTTTCGTGCCTTCCGCCGCGACGATCAGCTGCAGCAGTTTTTCTGGATCGTTCAAGAGCTGATCGGTTTGATCGGCATTCATTCCCAGCGTTCGCGCAGCCAGCTGCGCCGCCATCGTTGACTTCGCGACGGCGGAGTCCGCGGGAACAAAGCACACTTCATTGACGTGAATGTGCGGATCGCCGTGGAGGGCTTCCTTCAATTGCTCGGCGAGCTGCGCTGGCTTCGAGCCGGAGCTGGTTGGAAACGCGCGGACAAATTTCTGCGAGGCTCGCGTGGGTCAATTTGGGTGAAAAGTGAACGCTCGCGATGCCGGCCACCGAAAGCATGCGCGCGAAGCTTTTTTCTGCCGCCGCCGAATCCAGGGGCGTGCCATCCAACAGAAGCTGGTCGCCTGAAACCGCCAGCAGCATACCGGCTTCGTCGTCCGTACCAAGTGCCGTGCGCAATTCAGCCCAAGCCGTATCGTATTGCTTGACCGTCCGCGGATGCCCGAAGTCATACATTCGTGCGAACTTGAGCAGAATGTTCAGGCTGCGCACGAACGCGCGGGCTGCTGTCTGGCGTGTATTGTTGTCGGCCATGGTCCTCAGGCGTAACCCCGCCGTGTTAGCAATACTGACGGCTGAGCCCAGCCCGGGCAATGGTACTGGTGTCCTTTTTAGTACTACCTATTGGTCCTATGCCATTGCTAAGAAGGAGGTTCTGGTACGGAGGCGGTTCAGCGGTTTTGAAGCCAAGCCTCGAGCTCGGCCACGTCTCCGAGGATTGCCAGAGCCCCATGCTTTGTAAGCAAAGCACTTCGGGCGCGACGGGCATCGCTATTTCGCGGCAGGATGCCCAGAAACGGTATCCCCGCCGCCCGAGAGGCCAGCGCGTCGTCCACGTTGTCGCCCAGGTAGAGCGCCTTGGCCGGATCGCGCCGCTTCAGGATTTTCAGCAGCCCTTCCGGGTCCGGCTTCGGTCGCCGCACGTCTTCCACAGTGATGATCTGCCGAAAGAATTCGCGGACCCGGCGGCGGTCGAGCGTGTAGTCGGCCTCGGCGCGAACGCGCCCGGTGAAAAGCGCCAGTTCGGCGCGGCTCGCCAGGCGGCGCAAGCTCGCTCGCGGAAGAAGCCATTTCTCGCGCGCCACGTTTCCCTTCCCGTTCTGTCCCCAGTAAAGCTCCACGAACTTGCGCTTCACTTCGTCGTATTCGAATTTGCCGCCGAGCGATCTCACCCATGCGGTCGAGAGCTTCCAGTCGTCGTTGAAGCCGGATCGGTTTTTCCAGCGATGTAACTCCGCCCGGGTCACGCGCTTTTTGGTGAAAAATTGGACGGTCTCGAGCACGGTCGTGTGAAACGATCCGCGCACATCCACCAAAACGCCATCAACGTCGAAAATGATAATCTCGGGCTGCATTTTTGATTTGCTCGCTGCGGCTTTACGGGCTGGCATTTCCTTTGCTGATCCGCGCGTGCGGTCAATGCGGGAGGAGTTAATGCGAATGGGAATCGTCCGATTCGCTAGAAGTTTCCGTTGATTCGTTGTTCGAGGTTTCCGCGGCCGCGTCCGGCGATTCGGGCTCGGTTTCGAGCATGTCCGAGGACCACGCTTCGCCCGGCGCTGCGGCGGGAACAGGTGGCTCGCTCGACGCAGGAGCCGCCACCGGAACCGGAGCAGCCGCTGCTTCGACCGGCGGCGCGGCAGCTTTCAGAGTTTCCAGGCGCTCTCCCAAAACATCCGCGAGCAAATTGATGATTACCTTCGCGCCGCTGGCGTCGGGATCTTTCGTGGGATTGTATCCAGTGATTTCGATCGCCGCGAGATGCTTCTGCTTCGCGAACACCGCGAGTGCCTCGCGCACTTCTTCGAGCGCCAAGCCGCCCTCGCCCGGATTCTTCGTGGCGTGAAAGCCCTCGATCACGTCCACATCGAGATGCAAAATGAACTCGTTGCCATTCCCGTGAATTCGCTCGATGGCGACCTGCGCGGCAGCTGCCGGACCAAGGCGCTTTACGTCCGAAGCGAGATAGCGGCGAAGCGGCGTGCGATCGAGCACTTCCTGCTCCGCCGGGTCGAGGCGGGCGACGCCAAAGAGCGCCAGGTCTGGCTCGCGAACCAGCGGCGGCTCGCCCCAGAAACGCACCAGCTCCGCAGCGCCGCGCCCCACAATGTGCGAGACCACCATTCCATCCACGCAGCCCGATGGCGATCGTCGCCGGAATATTGCAGATCGGCGTCGCGGTCCATGTAAATCATGCTGATGTGGCGGAAATAGCGGCGGGCCCCGGCAATCGTCGCAAGAGCAATCGAACAATCGCCGCTCAGAATCACGGGCAGCGCGCCGGATTTTACGGCTTGCTCGACGCGCGGCTTCAGCGCTTCGAGCGCCGCGATCACGCGAGGAACGTTGCGCGCGCGGGGACTTTCGTCGTCAACCTGAAAAAGCTGGGGAGGATCATCGCCAAGATCGTTCACTTCGTAGCCAATCGAGCGGAGGCGGTCAATCAATCCGGCGGAGCGCAACGCCGCAGGTGCGCCTTCGAGGCCCGCGACATCGCGGCCGCACTGGTGGGCGAACCCAAGCAGGGCAATCTTATTCGGCTGGCGGACGATTTTGGCCGCCACTCAGTAGCTCCTTAAAGTTGGTTTGGTGCCCCTGGGCGAAGGCCGAATCGGTCTCAATTCGCGGCCCGGCCCAACTTGGCGGCAAGCTCGGCCGGAAGCGTGAACCGCACATCCTCGCGAATCAAATCCAGATCGCGGTGATTCGTGAATCCGAATCCCGAAAGGCGCTGGCTCACCTGCTCCACCAAGAACTTCCGGAGCCGAAGCGCCCGCCGTCAGGCCGATGGACTTCACGCCTTCCAGCGCACGCGGCATCAATGTCGTTCGAGTCCTCGATCAACCGCGCGGCAACGCCCGCGCGTTGCGCCACTTCCACAAGACGATTCGAATTTGAGCTGTTCGCCGAGCCCACCACCAGAATCAATTCCACTTCGTGAGTCAGCGCTTCGACCGCTTCCTGTCGATTTTGCGTCGCATAGCAGATGTCGTCCGATGCCGGACCGACAATTGACGGAAATTTCTGCCGCAGCCGCGCGACAATTTCCTGCGTGTCGTAGAGCGAGAGCGTCGTCTGCGTCAGGAACGCGAGACGCGCCGGATCAGGCACTTGCAGCTGGTCCACTTCCTCGACGGTTCCGACGACGATGGTTTGCTGCGGCGCTTCGCCCGACGTGCCAACTATTTCCTGATGGTCGCGGTGGCCGATCAGAATGAGCGTGCGGCCCTCGCGCGCGAATTTCAGCGCTTCCAGATGCACTTTGGTTACGAGCGGGCAAGTCGCGTCAATCACGCGCAGTTCGCGCTCTTTCGCTTCGGTGCGCACGCGCGGCGGAACACCATGCGCGCTGAAAACCAGCACCGCGCCGACCGGTACTTCGCCAATCGTCTCGACGAAGATCGCGCCGCGTCCGCGCAACTGATCCACTACGTAGCGGTTGTGCACGATTTCGTGGTGAACGTACACCGGGCTGCCGTAAGCCTCAAGCGCCAGCTCGACGATATCCACCGCGCGCACCACACCCGCGCAAAATCCTCGCGGCCGCACGCGAACCAGCGTCTTGGCCCCGGTCGTCGTTCCTTGAATTTGAGTGAGCGTCAATGGCTTCTCCGCAAATCACAGTAATATTACCTGAAGCGCCCCTTCCCTGCCAGTTTGTTCGCTGCCCTGGTGTGCTCAATTCCTAGAATGCAGTAATGTTGCGGTCTCATCCGAAGTAGCGCCAGCGCCCTGCTCGCAGTTTTGAGTTTTGCATCTGCTGAAAAAACGCCGCCAAGATGGCGGCGCCACGGATCGACCTGGCTTCGAAAAAGTATGTCACCTACATCCGGCCCAGTCTGGTGACTGGCTTGGTAGAGAGGCCCGAGAATTGGCCACTGTCCAACGATTGTTCACGCCGGAGAAAAATCAGCAATCAACTCTTCGCCCTCGGCGATGTTCCTTGTCGCATAAAACTCATAGTATTTATCGGACCGAACGTTGGCTTTACTCCTCGACGTCGCTTTCTTCAAATACCACGCAACAGTCAGTCGGTTAAAGTTAGTTGGCAAACCTGTACGTCCTCCACGATGCAAACCGAAGTCTGAATACAATTTCCTGACAGAGATCTTCATCCTGTGACGTGCGATCGATCCTTTGTCTAGCCAGACGATTTCCTCGTTTTCGCCCCTAAAAGGTCGATCACCCTTCTTGATCGCTGAAATAGCAAATACGCCTACTTTTCCCGGGTGCGCCTTTGATGGTCGAAGCCTGGTCATGGCCCCAAGATGAGGCCAAGGGTCTTCGTCCGGCGTCCAGCGAGCGCCCACCGCTCTGCCGAGACCGTCCAAATCTGGGAAAATTGTGGCTTCGTCGATGCCGGCTCTGAGAAGTTCCGTTCTTAAACTACGCACCTTGAAGCTCGGAATTATCAGCTTACGGAGAATCGGTTTCTTCAGGCCCGCGAGTCGGTCGAGACCCGCAAAATCGCGGCCGTGAACCGTAAAACATGACCGCTGTGTGCTGATTCGGCGCGCTACGTGGGTAGGAAAGACAGCAACTGGCCTTTTCGGGATTCGCTTTCCCGTGAAGCGGGTGGGCAGCCACCTACGAACAAGTGATCTATGCGCTTTCGCAACGCCCTGGGCACTAGGAGGTATCACCTCGTGACGACCAATCGCGAGCTCATTTAGACGATAGGGATCCAGGACCGACACCGCGGAGTCGTAGTGACCTGGATTGTCCTTCACCGCGAAATAGAGCGCCAAAAGAGCACCTTCGGTCCAGTCCAGAAGGCGGGTCGGCGCGCCATAGTGCTGCATTAAAAAATACCACTCCCAATCATCATCGCCAGCCGGTTTAAACTCGGAAAAGATTGGCGCTCGGACGATAAAATCCTCGCGAATCTCATCCTCTGTTTCTTCTTTGAGTAACTCGTCGTAGCTATTACATATGCGATACAAGCTCGGGCGGAGCGGCCGTTCGGCCCGCTTCTGGCCGCGATACCAGGGAGTTAAAACTTCATCTGAGAACCAGTCGTGCTCAATCTGAGCGATTAGATCGAGGAAATTTCCGACACTCTCGATGAAGGGAGAAGTCATGGCACCATCGTTCTAATTAGATAACTACTATTACGGTATGTAAACAAATTCGCTGACCAGCCTCTCTTATATCAGGGCCAGTAAATCCTCCGCCTGTACTTTTTCTGTACGTCGTCCCAGTTTCCTTCCGCGACGAATCCTGCTAGCGTGGGTTGGGGCAGTTTTCAGCCCCGCTTTTGGACGCACATGCGTCACCGCCCTCCTAGCGAGGGCCGGATGCTCTTTGAAAACTGGCGATGCCATCAGGATCGACATCCCGAGCAACCAACGGGAGTCGAGGGATCTCTGTTTCCCCGCCTCTTGGCCCCATTTCTAATCGACACAGATCCGACATCCGTCGCGCACACTTTTCGCGGATGGTTCCACCAACCAAGTGACACACGTGCCGAGTAAATTTCCGCCTAAACCATTGAAAACAAAGAAAAGTGGAACCCGCGAAGTGACACAATAATCGAGGGTTCCGCAGCTCTCGCGAGCCACGAGTAGCACGAGCATTCTGCTGACGGTTTCGATTCACATCACGTAGGGAATTTGCCGCCAGGACAGAGACTCCATCTACTTCAGAAGAACTGAGTGCAGATGCAGGTGCCCGGTAAAGTACAGCGCGAGAAGAATCAGTATGACCACACTGATGCCAACCGGGTAATAGCCCCAACTCTTGCTGTGTGGCCAAATTGGAAGACTTCCCACAAGCGCTATGATTATCGCCACCGCGAAAACGAATAGGAGTGTCATGGTTTGCGGATGATGTCATGCGGGCGGCGGCAATACAGTCCAATTCAGCACACCTTCATCTGCGACCGAACGGCGACTTCACTTTCCCATGCGCGCTGACACAAATTCACGAATCGCTGCTCAGGTTCCTCCGAACCTACTTCGGAGGACCGGTGACGGAACGAGGCGCGTTCGGATCCGACGGACCGCTCGGCCATTCGCGCGGGCCGTAATGCGGGATGGGGCGGTCGAGTTCGTAGGCGCCGAGGTCGGGAGCTTTGCCGGTGAAGTCGTCGTTGATGGTGGGGAGCAGGACGCCGTTGTCTATAGCCCCATTAAAAGGCTGACTCATCATCATAGTGAGCCCACCGGAAGTAACTCGCACCGGTCTGGCAGAGCCCGCGGGTCGAAGCCTAAAATCGAAATTCTCTGGGTTGAATAGGTACTGCGCATCGCGCGGGGACCGCGAATCGTTATTCATCGGCGGCGAGGCATCCATAAAGATGAAGTAATCCACGAGCACGCTGTGCTGGTCCTGCTTCGTCGCGTCCTGATACTCCTTCAGCGTCTTGAATGTGCGGGTGACGAGTTTGCCCGAGTAATCCGCGAGGGTGCCGAAATCCGGCGAGGTCCACTCGAATGATGCGGCCGCGCCGGGATTGGGGTAGAAACCGTTGTAATCGGAATCCGAATAATTTGTGAACGTGCGGAGATTGAATACCAGATCGGCCCATCCGTCACCGATGAACAGATTGTTGCGGAAATGGATGTTCGACGCGGGACCCATCAGGCGGCCCTGGCCGAAAAAAGTGTTCTGGTAGATCAACACGCCGGCGGGCGTGTCTATTAATTTCAGCGGGCCGCCGGTCGTATTGTTGTAGGCGATGTTTTGATAGAAATAGAATGGGCCGCCGAATGTGGGCTGCGCGCTGAACGCGCCGCCGGCCTCGTTGAAGCAGCGATTGCGGAAGACGCGAATGTTGTGCGCGCCGCCGTCGGCTTCGAAGCAATTGTCCGCCATGTTGTAAATGTCGTTGTTGTAGAAATCTATCGAGACGGGCACGCGGTCGCGAAGTTCCTTCGTGAGCGTCGGCCATGCCGGGATCGCCGTAGGTAGCGATGTCTATTCCGTCGTGCCAGTTGGCGACGTAGTTGTAGGCGACCACGTGGCCCTGGCCGTAGATCTTGATGGCGTACTCCGAAGTGATCAGCGCGGGATAGCCGGGAAACTTCGCCCACACCGCAGGCGTCCACCAGCTTTGCAATTTCGTGGGATCGTGGCGGCCGATGAACACATTGTCCGCGATATAGAAATTCTTCGAGCCGGACCAATCGTCCTCGATCGCGCGGCCGATATTTTCGATGCGCGAATGTTTCAGCGTGAAGCCGCTGGAACCGGCGATATTCTTATACCCGAGCAAGAACGCAACGTTGGTATTCCTAACAGTGATCCCTTCGAAATAATTGTAATTCCCGCCCATCAGGTTGAAGAGATTCTGGCATCCGTCGCCGTCGAAGATCACTTCCCCGTCGCCCGCGCCCTTTATGACGATTGGTTTCTCGGGCGTGCCGCTCGCGGTCAGGTAATACGTGCCGTCGAACGGAGTGCCATACGCGGCGATGGTGCGATCGAAGCCGCTATAGACGAACCGGTTGTCTTTGTAGATTCCGGCATGGACGAGAATGATGTCGCCCGGCTGGACGCGCGGCGGAAACGCGTTGGAATGATCGGAATGGTCCGAGCCCATGTAGTAAGCGGCCAGCAAGCCGGTGAATGCAGGCTCCTGCTTCGTGCCCTTATACCCGAAGGGATACACGTGATAGACATGGCCGCCTTCCGCGGGCTTAGGCTCCTTGCGCGTGCGCACGATGACTGTCTTTTCCGCTTTGCCTTTCACGCCATCAGGATCGGAAAGAACGAAACGGCACTCGTATTCGGTGTCGGGTTCGAGATTCAGCAGGCTGCCGGCAAACATATTGGGCGCGATGTAGCTGAAATAATGGCCCGGAACCTTCGCGCGGCGTTCCACCGGGAACGAGTTCATGCTGCAAACGCAGATAGCGGCAGCCCTTTGCGCCATTGCTGCTCGCCCTTCTTGCGAAATGTCACGTCCACATGCGCGTTGCGGTTGTCGTCGCCTGAAATGCGCCACTCGAATCCGAGCGAAACCAGCGTGGGCGGATCAACCAAGAATTCACCGGCCGTGGTGTTTCGCTTGCGCTTGTGCTCGCGTCGGGAAGATCGCCGCCAGGCTGACAAGAAACACGACAATTGCGAGAACTTCGAGCCTGCGACGCATGTGAAATTTCTCCTTGCTCAATTGCTCGCTTATTTGGACGAGAAGCTAGCAGCACGTTGCCCGGCATCGCGCCGAAACCTGGATAGCCGGAAACGACGAACACCATTCCTCCGGCGACGATGGGCCCGCCGACATCGAGCGAGCCGCCGTGCGCCGCTACTTTGTTGACCGTGTCGAAATCACGCGCGGTGTCGAAATCCCAGATGATTTTTCCATCTTGCGTGGCGTACGCGCGAAGATGGCCGTCAATCGAGCCGGAAAAAACCGCGCCGGGAATCGCGGTGACGGCTTGAGACTGCGCGGGGCTGCACGGGCGGCGATCGCCGCAACCCGGTGGCGGAGTTTTCCAGAGCAAGGTGCCATCGCTCACGCGATACGCGGAGATACCACCACCCTTCGTGGGATCGATTGAGCGGCCCTGGAACGCGAGATCGGAGATGGCGACGTAAACGTTGGTTCCGTCCGTAGCCGGGCCCCACTGCACTCCGCCAAGCAGGCCGCCGACGCCAGCGCGCGCGTGCCAGAGAAGTTTTCCGTCTGCGTCGGGATCCACGGCGTAAACGAGGCCGCTTTTCTGGCCGAGGATCAGGGTAGGCGCGTTTTCGGCAGTTGGGCGGGTTCGGCACGACGCGCACCAGATCGGCGAAGCGCCGAGATCGAATTCGGGATTGGTCGGTGGGGAGCAACCCTCACGCGGCGGGTCGCCGCAGTCAATTTTGTAAACGTCGTCCTTGTCGAACTGCACGGACCAGGCGATTTTCCCGGTATCCATGTCGAGCGCGACGACGGCGTCGCTGGTTTTCGTGCCGGGTTCGGAATAGTTGTCGCCAGTACCGACGTAGAGGCGATGGTGTTCGAGGTCCAGAGTGGGCGCGGACCAGATGGCCATGCCCGAAGGCGCGAAGATGTTTTGCCCGTCTTTCGTCTTGCCAACCGCGGTGGGCGCGTCGGTGGCCATATAGCTCTGCCAGATTTTCTTTCCGGTGGCGGGATCGAGCGCGACCACGCTGCCGCGGAAGGTGCAGCATTCGTATTCGGCGCGGCGGCGTGCGCCTTCTTCGCCAGAACGATTCGGGACGTAGAGGCGACCGTATCGAAACCGGCGTGCCGGTGATGGTGGCGTTGGGATGGTCGTCGGCGCGCACGGCCCAGAGAAGCTTGCCGTCGGCGAAATCGAGCGCGTAAACGTTGCCGCCCGCATCGCCGAAGAAGATCGCGTCAGCTGCGCCGGAACTTCCGATGGCGATGCCGGAGCGGACGGGCTTGCTAACGGTGGTGGCCCAGAATGTGCAGCCAGTGGAGGCATCGAGCGCGTACAGCGTGCCGTCGTTCGCGCCGACGAAGAGGCGGCCGCGATACGCGGCGGGCTGCGAGCGAACGATTTTCACGTTGGGAATGCCGAAAGCCCATTTCAGTTTGAGTTGCGGGACGTTGGCGTCGGAAAGAACGGCCTGAGAAGGCGGTTGAAAGCGCCAGTTTTCGGGCGTGGGGCTCCAGCCTCGCCAGGACGGCGAGTGAGGCGGCGCGGGCCTCATGTTTGGCGCGCAGAGATTCGCCAGCTGATCGACGGAGACGGGAGTTGCGGTTGGCGCGGCTGGCGGTGCAGCTTGCGCGGGTGCGGCGGGACGTGCGGCGTTTTGCGCGCGCAAGGGCAGCGCCAGGAACGCGCTCGCAGCGAAGAGTACTGTGAAAAGGAAAGCAGACATTCGCGAATGAATTCTCATCGCTCCCCCCCGAGAATCGGGGAAAGATTAGCAGATAATGGCGGCTGGTTGACATCGCGCTGGGATTGCGTTAAGAAAATCGTTGCCGTGAGGCACGTCCGCGCGAGACAATCTGCATCCCGCGAGTCGTGGGTGACGAACGAGCGGGAACCCATTCGAGCTTGACTTTTAGAGCTTCACTTTTCGAGCTTAACTTCAGTTCGTTGAACTCGTGACCGAGGAAGGAATTCGCCATCGTAACGAATCTCGTAGTGCCCAAGACGGGCGGAATGAACACGACGAAGGTCACTATCGTCCGCTGGATCAAGAATGAGGGCGACGCGTTCAAGCAGGGCGAGCCGATCGTCGAGCTGGAGACGGAAAAGGTGAGCTACGAGCTTGACGCGCCGGTGGACGGCGTGCTGCTCAAGATATTGGTGCGCGAGCCCGCGGAAGTTGATGTCGGCGGAACGCTCGGCTATATCGGCAAAGCGGGAGACGCTGTACCAGCATCCTAAGAAATCGTAAGCGGAGGAATCAGCGATGCCAAATTCAAGCCAGCTCTCGAGAGATCGCCTGATCTGGATGTACACGCAGATGTGCCGGATCCGCGAATTCGAAGAGCGCGTGAAGCGAACGTTCGTGGAGCATCCCGGCGTGATTCGCGGGCACGCGCATCTTGCGGACGGCGCGGAGGCAAGCATCGTAGGCTGCCTCGCGACGCGCGCAGAAAACGATCTGGTGATGCCGAGCTATCGCTGCCACGGCTATCCGCTGGTGCTGGGAACGCCCGCGCGCGCGCTAATGTCGGAAATTTACCAGCGCAAGGACGGCGTCTGCAAAGGTTTCGGCGGATCAATGCATCTGGCCGATCCTGACGCGACATTTTCCAACGGCCTCGGGAATTATCGGCCAGGGAATCGCGCACGCAGCAGGCGCAGCGTATGCCGCGCAGGTGAAAAAGACGGGGCAGGTCGTTTACTCGTTCTTTGGCGACGGATCGTCAAAGCAGGGCGCGTTCTACGAAACGCTGAACATGGCCGCGGTGTGGAAGCTGCCCGTAGTTTTCATTCTAGAGAACAATGGATATCAGGCTTACACGAAGATCGATCTGGAAGACGCGAACGCGAAGGCGGGCGATCCGCTGTCGCAGAAGGCGAAAGCGTTCAGCATTCCGGGAATCACGGTGGACGGCACTGACCCGCTGAAGGTGTACGACGTGGTGACCACGGCGGTGGAGCGGGCGCGGGCGGGCGAAGGGCCGTCGCTGATCGAATCGAAATTCTACCGCATGAGCCCGCATGGAAATGCGATCACTGTGCCGCCCGTGCCGACGCAATTTCAGGAACACGAGTCCGTCGAGGTCTACGGCAACAAGGCGGAATTCGAGGCGGCGAAGAAAAACGATCCCATCGGAAAATTCCGCGCCCATTTGATCGCCGGAGGCTTTTTCGCCGATCCGGACGCCAAGAAGATCGAAGATGCCGTGCGCGACGAGATGGAAGGTGTAGTGAAGTTTGCGCTGGCGAGTCCGTTGCCGTCGGGCTCGGATGCGGTCAATTACGTTTGGGCATAGAAGGTACGCCGAGAATTCAAGGAGGCAGGCATGCCGCGCGAAATGATGTTTGCTGAAGGGATCGCCGTCGCGATCACGGAAGAGATGCAGCGCGACGCGAACGTCGTGTTCTACGGCCAAAACATGGCGATGACGGACCGCGATCCGTTTGTGCGCAAATTCGGAAAAGACCGCGTGCGCATCACGCCGATTTCCGAAACGGCGGAGCTGGGGATCGCGGTGGGCGCGGCGATGATGGGATTGCGGCCGATTGTCGAACTATACATGGCGGAATTCATGCTTGTGGCGTTCGATGAAGTGATCAACGAAGCGCCGCGGCTGCGCTACATGTCCGGCGGACAGGTGAAAGTTCCGGCGGTGTTCAAGGCGGGATTCGGATTCGCGGCCGGTTGGGCGGGACAACATTCGAATTGCACGTATGGCGCGATGATGGGAATTCCCGGCCTGAAGATTGCGGTGCCATCGAATGCCGCGGATGCGTACGGGCTGATGAAATCGTCCATACGCGACGACAATCCCGTGGTTTATCTGCATCACTACATGCTCATGCTCGACAAGTGTCCAGTACCTGAGGGCGACTACCTCGTGCCGTTCGGAGTGGCGGACATCAAGCGCGCCGGGACGGATGTTACGATTGTGGCGACCGCGTGGATGGTGAAGAAGTCGCTGGCGGCGGCCGAAATCCTGGCGAAGGACGGCATCAGCGCAGAGGTGATTGATCCGCGCACTCTCTCGCCGCTCGATACCAAGACGATCATCGAGTCGGTGAAAAAAACAGGGCGGCTGGTGCTGGTGGATCAGGCGCCGAAACATGCGTCGGCTGCGGTCGTGATTGCCGGCGAAGTGGCCGAGAACGGATTCAAATATCTGAAGGCCCCGGTGAAGATGGTTACGGCGCTCGACACGTCAGTTCCCTACAGTGAGCCGATGGAAAGTTTCGTGCTGCCGAGTGAAGAGAAAATCGTGGCGGCCGTCAAGTCCGTGGTCGCGGCGCGAGTGGCGGCGGATTAACCGCGCGACAAGCGCACAGGCCTCTACTGAAATTGCGCGCGTGTAGTTTTGTAAGCGCTCGATGTAATTTCTTCGAGAGTTTTCTTCCGAAGTTCGACGTTGAGGACTTCGATTCCCCATGGGCCGGTGTAGCCGGTCTTCAGCATCACCGCGACGAAGCCTTTCACGTCGAATTCCCCTTCTCCGCAAAGCAGACGGTGATTGATGGTGTCCTCGTGCATGCTCCAGGAGGATTCATACGTGCCGTCGTTGATTTCAATTGAGGTGATGTATTTCCGCGGAATGGTCGCGACTTTCTGGTGAGGAATCTTCAGCTTGTCGATGTGCCAGAGGTCGAGGCAAATGCCGCCGTTTTTCGCGCCGGCGCCGTCCACGAGTTGGATGGCTTTCTCGACGGAGTCAATATCGCAGAAAGGCATCATTTCAAAGCCGACGAGCGTGCCGTGGTTGGCACCGTCGGTGCAGAGCGCCGCAAATGAGTCGATCATTTTCTGCATGGTGGCCTGGGTTTTGACGAAGTGGCCGACCTTGATGTGGTGCGGGCGGAGAACGTCCGCCGCTTCGAGAAGTTTATTGCGCTCGATGTCGGAAGCTTTTTTCTCTTCGCCGTCGAGAAACCAGCCCCCGAGAAATTCCAGCTCGATGTGTTTGATGCCGTTATCGTCGAAGATCCGCTTCATTTCCTTCAGGCTGCGCTTCTTGAGCGTGTGGGCAAGATCGGCGTGCCAAATGCCCAAGCCATTGAAGCCCACGCGCGCGGCGGCTTCGGCGCGATCCTTGATATCCCACGGACAATATTCATGATCGGTGTGGGGTTCAGCGCCGCCACCCGCGAGAGTCCAATACGAACCGAGCAAGTCCACATTCGTCGCCATCGTTGATTTCCCCCGTAAGAAAAGCGCCGTGCGGCATCGTATTCTGTGCCTGAGCCCGAGTCAATGATGCGAGAGTGCGGGTAATGTCCTAAATTGGGCGATGCTAGGTGTTCTCATTGTATTTGCGATAGTCCTCGGTGAGTCGTTCAAGCTTGTGGTCCGCAGTAAGCTTGTAGCCGAACGTGGTATGCACCTCTTCCTGCGAGAACAGGTGCTTGTATTTGACGACCCCATAAATCACAACCATTTGGCCGGGGAATTCGAGGGCGTCGCCGGTAATTGCCCAATCTCTGGTCACTGGATTTTCGGTCCCCAAATAATGAGGTATGGGGTCTGTGATATCAATGTCGAGATTGGGCGTCTGCGGCAGTGGGTCATCGGAATCGGTCTGAATCAAACAGCATCGTTTCTCAATAACCCGCGCTGCCGTCCGTCCGTGATTGCTGCAGACGCATCGGACATAGACCGTCGTTTGGACGGTCTGTATGCCCGATTTATTAAGACCGGTTGTTTCGTGGACACCCACCCCGGGGACTCTCTCAAGATCAACTAGGAGCCAAGCGCGTTCGCTGTTAATCATGGCGTCGGCCTGCTTCTCAATAGCATTCAAAGTCTTGATCGCGGCAAGAATGCCTCCTGCTCCAATGAGGACCAAGAGCATCGTTGGCAGGTTTGCGGCACTGAAAAGGCGGCAGAAATAGCCATTCGGTTCGCAGGCGTCTGTTATTGCTTTTTGGGCGGATGCCTGCTGCTCTACCGTGAGCCGAAGGTGGATTCTTTCAGACTGCAACTGCGCCATATAAGCGGCCTTGCATTGGTAGGCTTGGGATTGGCAGCGTTTCTCTTTCCAACCTACTACGAGGGCGACCGGGAGAACAACCGCGATCAGCCACCACCATTGTCTAGCCCATCTCATAGAAATACTGTAACACGCGAGCTGAGAATGGACGCCTAAGGCCGCAACCGCATGGCCCGAACTTCGACATACAACGCTACCAGACCGCGACGGCGCTTGATTCTGCAAATTGCGGCGAGCGATGTTATCCTCGAAAACTCATTTCCACGGAGAACACATGCAGCTCAAGGGACAAGTAGCGATCATAACTGGCGGAGGGCGCGGAATCGGGCGCGCGATCGCGCGGAAATTCGCGACGGAGGGCGCGTCGGTGGTCGTCGCCGCGCGCAGCGAGAGCGAAATAGCCCAAGTCGTCGCAGAAATTCAGGGGGCCGGCGGCAAAGCGGCAGCGGTGCAGGCCGATCTGTCGCGCGAAGCTGACTGCAAGAAAATTGTGGATGGCGCGCGAGCTGCGTTTGGAGCGGTCCACATCCTGGTCAACAATGCCGCGATCTACGGTCCGATTCAGCCCCTTGAGAAATTCCCGCTGCGTGATTGGGACGAAGTGATGACCGTAAACCTGCGCGCCCCGCTTGTGCTGACTCAGCTGGTGCTTCCGGAAATGTACGCGCGCAAGTCGGGTTCGATCCTGAACATTTCGACGGTGGGAGCCAAGGCCGCCTTTGCGTTGAGCGGCGCCTATACCGCGTCGAAAGCGGGACTCATCGGGCTGACCCGCGTGACGGCTGCGGAAGCGGCGCGCCAGGGAGTACGCGTCAACGCAATCTGCCCGGGCCCGGTGACAGAAACGAAAATGTCGCAGGATTTGACGCAGGAATTCGCCGCCCATTTCAAATCGGGAGGCGACGAATTACTGAAGCAGATGATACAAGGTATTTTGCAGGGAAGGCCGCAGACGGCGGATGAAATTGCGTCCGCGGCCCTATTTCTGGTTTCCGATCAGGCCAGCGCGATTACTGGGCAGACTCTGAATGTGGATGGCGGAATGGCTTTTTACTGATTTCCTCGAGCGTGCTGAAACCGCGTCGCGCTGAACTCACCGCCACGCGGGCACCCGCCTCAGCCCAATCCCTGCCATTCACTCCAATCGTGCCGACAACATAGAAGAGTCCAGCCAGCGCAAACATGAACGCGAACAAAATTCCGAAAAGTAGTTCCGCGGCGATCAATTCGCGCACGAAATAGAGTTGCAGCACCAGGAAAATTGCCAGGCCCCAGCCCGTACGATTTCTGGCTTTCTTGTTCTGCCAGAAGCTGCTCGCCAAATCCTTCACTTCCCCTAGAACGGTTTTCATCGATCCTCTCGTGACTTCCACTACATTGGATGCACGGGGGATTCCAAATAGACCAAACGCTAAGTGACTTAAAAACCGCTAGCTTGAGAGGTTTTTCGGACCGAACGCGGAAAATAGTTTCCGTTTTGAGAGAAGGGCGGCGGGCGGCGACCAGTACTATAACCTGACGGTTTGCGGCGACGGTTTATGTCGGGACGAAGACGGCAATTCGGTTTTGTTTCGCGCGAAGAAAAGTCAGCGCGCGGTTAGCGCCCCTCGAATGGGTAGCGATCCTGCGCGAGAACAGCCTCGGCAACGCGACGCCGAAGCGCGATGGCATCCACGGGCGCGTGTTTCGCGAGCCGCCGGAGCGCAGCTAGCTGCGTGACGAGCGTGTCGCCATCGGATGTGGCGGCAAGGGCCGTTCGCGCTTCCTTCTCGATGCGGTCCATCGCGTCGTAGCCGAACGAACGAGCGGCGTCAGCCATCGGTGAATTCGCGTTGCCGGACTTCTGCGCGCGCCGCAAACTGGATTCGATGGCGTACACCTCCATCACGATATTCGAAAGCGCGGCGACAATCTCCTGGTGATCGGCCAGCTTGTCACGGAATTTCTCAACGGCAGCGCCGGAGGCAAGCAGAAACATTTTCTTGGCCTGCGCGAGCGAACGTTCTTCCTCGGCAAAGGCGCCCGTGGGCGTTTCCTCGAACGACGGCCCGGCGAGCAACTCATCGGCGAGCTTCTTGGCGGCCGGAATGAGCGGCAGGGTGCCCGCCATGGCGCGCTTCATCAACATTTGAATGATGAGCATGCGATTGATTTCGTTCGTGCCCTCGAAGATCCGGTTGATGCGGCTATCGCGATAGGCGCGCGCCATCGGATAGTCCTCATGGAAGCCGTAGCCGCCGAAAATTTGCAGACCCTCGTCCACGCAATAGTCCAAGCGTCTCGCTGCCGACTATTTTCGTGATCGAGCTTTCGATGGCGTATTCCTCGAGCACCTGCATGGATTGTTTGATCTTATCCGCGCCGCCGGTGGAAATGGCGGCTTCCATCATTCCGGCCGTGCGGTAGATCATCGATTCGAGCGCGTAAATGCGGATGGCCATCTCGCCCAGCTTCGCTTTGATCAACCCAAATTCGCTGATGGATTTCCCAAACGCGACCCGTTCCTTGGAATATTTCGCGGCTTCTTCGAGCGCCTTCTTCGACCCGCCCATGCAGGACACTCCCAGCGTGTACCGCCCGGCGTTAAGCGTATTGAACGCAACGATGTGGCCGCGACCGATTTCATGAAGGAGGTTTTCCTTCGGCACCGGCGCATTCTCGAAGAAAAGCGGCACGGTGGAACTGCCGCGGATGCCCATCTTGTTTTCTTCGGCGCCCACCGTGAATCCGGGCGTGCCGCGCTCTACGATGAAAGCCGAAAACTTCTCGCCGTCAACCTTCGCGAAAACGATGTACACGTCGGCGAATCCGCCGTTCGTGATCCACATTTTCTGTCCGTTGAGAATCCAGTTTTTACCATCAGGCGAGAGCACGGCCCGCGTGCGCGCCGCGAGCGAATCCGACCCAGCCTGCGGTTCCGACAGGCAATAAGCAGCCAGCAGTTCGCCGGATGCGATCTTTGGCAGGTATTTCTTTTTCTGCTCCTCGGTGCCAAAGCTTGCGATGGGAATCGTGCCGATTTCCGGAGGTCCCTCCGAACGCGACGGCAAACGATGCGTACACGCTGATCTTTTCGGTGAGAACGGTCGCGGAGATTTTATCGAGCTCCGAGCCGCCGTACGCTTCGGGAATGCCCGCCCCGAGAAGCCCGATTTCGCCAGCCTTCTTGAGCGCTTGCGGCATCAAGCCTTCTTTGTGCTTTTCGAGGTCGGGTATCAGCGGGATGATTTCTTTGGCGATGAATTCCGCGGCTGTTTGGCCGATCAGGCGCTGATCGTCCGTGATCTCCGCTGGCGTGAAAATCTCCGCCGGAGTGATGGGCGTCACCAGGAATGCGCCGCCGCGATTCACGGACTGCGAAACCGTTGTTGTCGCCATGAGTATTTCTCCCTTCACGCCGCGAACGAATCAAGCCGCGCGTTCAAAAATGCCCGCCGCGCCCATGCCGCCGCCGATGCACATCGTCACCAAGCCGTAGCGCGCGTTGCGACGCTCCATCTCGCGCAGGATCGTCGCAGTGAGCTTCGCGCCGGTGCAGCCGAGCGGATGGCCGAGCGCCACTGCGCCGCCATTCAAGTTGACGCGCGCAGGATCGAGGCCCGCGACCTTGATCACGGTACATCGCCTGCGCGGCAAAAGCCTCGTTCAATTCGATCACGTCGATCTGATCGAGCGTCAATCCGGCGATCTTGAGCGCTTTCGGAATCGCAAACACAGGCCCATGCCCATCTCCTCGGGCGGGCTCCGGCAGTCGCAAACGCAACAAAACGCGCCAGCGGCTTCAGGCCCAAGTTCGCGCGCGCGTTCGGCGCTCATCACAACAGCAGCGGCAGCGCCATCGCTCATCTGCGAGCTGTTCCCCGCCGTCACTACGCCGTGCGCATGAAACACGGGCTTGAGTTTCGCAAGGGCCTCGATCGAGGTATCGGCTCGCGGGCCTTCATCGGTATCAAATGTAAAATTCAGCGTTTTCGGCTTGGAGCCATTCGCCGAGCCGTTCCCGCTATTTTCGAGAGCCGTGTAGCTCACTTGCAACCGGCACGATTTCGTCCTTGAATTTGCCCGCCGCAATCGCGGCAAGCGCCTTCTGGTGGCTCGCGAACGAGAATTCGTCGGCTTGCTGGCGAGTGATGCCATATTTCTTGGCGAGATTTTCGGCAGTCAAGCCCCATGTTGATGATATGCGTCCGGATAATTGTCCATCAGCCAGGGATTCGGCGCGATTTTGTGCCCGCCCATGGGAACCATGCTCATGGATTCGGCGCCGCCTGCGACGGCAACGTCGCCCTGCCCAGCCATGATACGTTCGGCGGCGATCGCGATGGATTGCAAACCCGAGGAACAAAAGCGGTTGACCGTCATCGCCGAGACAGTGACAGGCAATCCCGCGCGCAACGATGCGATTCGCGCGACGTTCATTCCCTGCTCCGCCTCGGGCATCGCGCAGCCGATGATTACGTCTTCGATGTCCTCAGGATTCACGCCCTTCGCGCGAAGTATCGCTTCCTTGATCACGAGGGCGGCCAGATCGTCCGGACGCGTGGCGCGCAGAGTTCCCTTCGGCGCCTTGCCCACGGCAGTTCGCACCGAGCTTACAATCACCGCTTCTCGCATGGCTCACCTCAGAGGAAGATGCAGGCTCCACGCCGCTAACTACTCCATTGAATGCCAGTGGACAGGAAAAAGCAACCGCGCGGGAAAATTGGAATCATTCGACGGAGTAGCATCCGCAGAATGGAAATATCCAGGCGGCGATCCCTATTTGTGGAACTGGATCGTCACGGTGGTCTGCACCGTTACCGGCTCGCCGTTCAATGTTGCGGGCTGATATTTCCACCGGCGCAGCGCGTCCAAGGCGGCCTGGCGCAGCATTGGTGAACCGGATATTACTTTCGTGGCTACAACATTGCCGGCTGGACCGATCGAGGCTTCGACCACGACGCTTCCTTCGATTCCGGTTGATCTCGCGATTGATGGATACACCGGTAGGGTCGAGGACAGCAACCTCGGCGGCTTCACGTCGCCGCCAATACGGATTGGAGGCGCGGCAGGAGGTGGCGGAGGCGCCACATCAGAATTGGCCGCAAGGCCCTGAAGGTCAGCCACTTGGAGACGCCGCGCCCGTGTCAACAGACAGCGCAGGATCCGCATCGCCTGAAGCAGCCGCTGTGCTGAGACTGGGATGAGCGTTCAGCGCGGACATGTCCGGCATAACCTTGGCAACTTTCTGTGGACGGGTGCGCTGGGCTGGACGCGCACCGGGGCAGGCTCTCTAGTGGCAGTGGCCGGCGTCACTTCTCCGACATGAATTCCGGCGCCCACCGTGTTCGGCTGATTCACTTGCACCACTGGATTCGTCGCAGGAGACTGAACGGGACTGCTCTGCCCAAGCGAAGAGCTGGAGCTCGTCACGGGAGGAGCCTGCACGGACGCCGACCTCGCGCTTGAATTCGTGCCGGGCCACACGTGGAAATAAAAGCGCTCCGCCTGCGGCGACCACAAATAGCGCCGCGATTCCTGTCGCGATCAAAAACCAATTTGGACCCGAATTATCGGGAGCGGCGACCGCTTCATCGGAAACGCCGAGCGATGTGGAACCGAATCGCGCGCCGAAGGCTTTCTCTGAAGCGGAATGCGCACTTGCTGCACCGGCGCCGGCCGCGAGCCGGCCAAACGTTGCCGGCGGCTGTTCCTGCGAGGATTCCTCAAGAGCCTCGGACAAATCCGTCATCTCACCGGGAACGCCAGCGCCGAAGGAAGTGGAAACGGGCGCCGCTGCGTGCGCGTCTCCGCGCAGTTCGGCCATCGAAACTGAGGTCGCGGGAGGCGTGAAACGCTCCACCTTCTTCTTGCTGGAAGTTGCCGATGCCGCGGGCTGGACATCTTCTTGCGCGCCGATCGCGACGAATGAAGATTCGGGCTTGATTGTTTGCGGAATTCGCTCCGCGGGCGGACTCACCGGCTTCACGAGAGTTGGAAGGGCCGACGGCTCGGCAAGCTTGCCAGCCTGCGCTTGCAAGTTGACGGCCGGCGCCCACGAAATTTGCTGCGAGGGTTTCGCTTCTGATTTTTCGGCTGGCGGCTCGGCCACGGTGGGAACAAACGGCGGAGGAACAAACGCCTTTGCGGGTTCAGCGTCGTCGCCGGCGAAACGAACGCCCCAATAGCCCGACTGGCGATTCGTGAACTCGAGTTCGACGTAGCTCTGCGTCTGCGCGTACGCGCGCACTTTCACGACGCGGCATATCGCATCGTGCCCGGATTTCAGATTCGTGAGCACCACCATCTGCCCGGCGGTCACGGCCGTGGCCATTCGCAGCACGCCGCCCTGAGGAAACACGATCATGGTGGACGTCTGCTCTTCGAACGGCTCGGTGTGCGGCGTAATTCCGCGAACCACATCCGTCACGCGCGATCCGTGCACCTTGACGGGCACGTCGAGCGACACCGCGTCGGCGCGCAGGCCGCCGGATTCCGATTTCGGACGTTCGGTCGCCTGGGCGGCCGTTGATTCGGCGACAGAGTTCGCAACTTCCAAAGTGTCTTTGAGTGGCGTCATGATAGTACGAACGGTTTGCGCCGTTCCCCCTGAAAAGGCCTGATTTATGGCTGCATTGTAATTTTCGGCGCGAGGGATAAGCGGCGGCAATAGTACCTTCGTACTCCCGGCGAAATTCGGCGCGGAAGGGTTAACGAAGCCTCTTTTTCGATGGTGCGTCGGTTTGAAAAACCGACAAGGGCCAGCGGCGAATTCCGGGCTTGGCTCGTTAGTCAGGGACTTGCCAAGGCCACCCGAGAATGTAGCTGGAAGAGCACTTCGAACCGCATCCGGAAGGAGCCGAGAAACCTATTGCGCTAAACCTACGCGTTGCAACAGTTCCTGAAACCGGGGATCGCCTCGCAGCGGATCAAAGGCGGGTTCCACCTTGATAGTCGTCATAATATTCGAGTGTTGAGCGTATGCCTTTTCCAGCCAGTCCAGCGCTGCTTGATTATTGCCTGTGCCGAGATTCGCCAGCATCATGGCCTCCGGATCGACCTGCTGCGTCCTGTTCGCCACTTCCAATTTCTTCAGCTCGGCGCGAGCCTTGTCTTTCTGCCCCGACTGGCCGTAGATATAAGCGTACTTCGACCACATTGCCCACCGTCCGGGTCCATCGCCGGCGGTACCACCCCATTCGTCTAAGATCGCCAGAGCCTCGGCGTAGCGACCTTTCTGAGTGTAGGCATCCATCACCACACGAGCTCGCTGGAAATTGGGATCCATTTCCAGGACACTGTTAAATTGCTCAATCGCACGGTCGTACTGCCGCGAGAAATATAATATGGAGCCGTGGTCCGTAGCGATAATCAAGGATAACGGATCAAGAGTTCGTGCATATTCGCTCTCACGAAACGCTTCATCGAAACGCCCTCGCCACATCAGAAGTTCCGCATACCATTGGTGGGCGGTCGCGTAGTTCGGGTTCAACTCAATGGCGCGCCGGTACTCCTTTTCCGCAGCATCCCATTCCCAATCGTAGTTCTCAAGAATCAGCGCCAGCGCGACGTGCGCTTCCGGCAGATCATTGTCAATCTCCAGAGCCCGCAGCGCAGCCGCGCGGGCCTTCGGTATGTACTTCGATGGGGACGTTAGGCTGTATCCAGGCAGTAGCGTGTAGCTATTCGCGAGGCCAGCGTAGGCAGGGGCATAGTCGGGATCCTTGGCAATTGCCTGTTGAAAATAGGAGATCGCCTGTTGAAACCCCAGGATGCTGCGTTCATTCCAAAAGTAAAGGCCTTTCAGGTAGAGGTCGTAGGCCTGATAGGCCTGAGGCGTCAGAGATGGCTTAGTAATGGCCTCGCTGCGTTCGCGACTCCCCAACGTCACTTGGATGGAATCCGAGATTTCCCGCGCGATCTCCGATTGCACAACCAGGAGATTCGTTAGTTCGCGATCATATTCCTGCGCCCATAAACTCCTCTGGCCACCCACTTCGATGAGCTCTGCGTTGATTCTCACTTTCTCAGCCTCGCGCCGGACGCTCCCCTCCAGCACGTACTGCACACCCAACTCGCTTCCGATCTGATCCACTCTCTCGGAGGTGCGCTTGTAATGCATCACGGAGGTGCGTGCGATTACCCCAATTTCCTTGGGATCCAGGCGGCCCAGCTGAGCGATCATTTCCTCCGTTAATCCGTCGCCGAAATAGTCCTGCGTCTCGTCTCCCGTCAAATTGTCGAAGGGAAGTACTGCCACCATTATTCGACCGTTTGGCACTCCTTCTCGTGGAGCGGGCTGCACTCGAGGCCACTTCAGGAACGTAACCAGGCAAACAATCCCGAGGACGCTTGCCGTGATAGCCGCAACCCAGGGCCATCTTCTTGGCGTGGTCGGTCGTTCCAAGTTCGGAATTACTACTTCGCCCAAACCCGTCGCTGTTCCGGAATCTTCCGTGGTTTCCGCGGCGCGCTCACGAGCGGAGGCGGATTCGACTTCCACCGGCATAATCAGTCGATAGCCCAGCTTCGGCAGTGTTTCGATATACCGCGGTTCGGCAGCGGAATCGCTCAGACTCGCCCGCAGCTGCTTGATCGCGGTGTTTAGTCCATTCTCGAAATCCACGAACGTGTTCGAGGGCCAAATGCGCTTCTGCAGCTCTTCCCGCGTCACGCACTCCCCGGCGTGCTCCAGCATCAGGGCGAGAACCTGGTAAGCTTGCGGCCGCAGTTTCAGCCTTATGCCGTGCTTATATAGCTCGCGCGTCTGCGTTCTTAGCTCAAATGGTCCGAACCGATATTTACAGCTCTCCGACATGGATATTCTCGTGAACCATCTTCAAATTCTGCACTCTGCAGCTCCCGCTTCGCAAGCTACAAGTCGTAAGATCAGGTACTTGGACGTACACCTCGATAACAGCCAATGTTCATCCTCCTTCCATTGACGGATCGCCTCTCGTCTGCGATTAACGGTCGCAACGAAGCAGTTTGGACGCTCACAAAAGAATCGGGAACTGAGCTGACGGGCACACCAGCCCGGGCCTAGGAGGCCAAATGCGGTCGAAGCGTAGTCTTGTGAATCGTGTTGTGGAAGGGCGAAAGTGGCTGATGGTTGCAGGAATCCTCGGGATCGCGACGGCTGCTTCGGCGGCCATTATTCCCAACCTCTTCCCGTTACTGGATCCTACGGGCCTCATCTCCACGTACAACGCCAACGGCCCGATAGATGAAAGCACCAAGAATATGTTTTTTCAGAGTCTCGGCACCAATGGACGGACTTGCGGCACGTGTCACCTTGCAGGCGACGGATTTGGCATGAGCGTCAACAGCGTGCAGACAAAGTTCGTGGCCACGCATGGGAACGACCCGCTATTCGCCGCCTTTGACGGCGCGAATTGCCCTACGGACACCTCTCACGACCCCGCCGCGCACAGTCTGCTCCTGCACAGCGGGCTAATTCGCATTCCGATAACGCTTCCCACAAACACTCAGTTCCAGATCCAGGCCTATCGTGACCCATACGGTTGCGCCGTTGTCACCAACGAATCCAATGGCGCGGTGACTGTTTCGGTTTATCGCCGGCCCCTGCCAACCACCAATTTGAAGTTTCTCAGCGCAGTCATGTTTGACGGGCGCGAGACCATTGATCCACTTACTACCCCTGCCACCTTTCAGGCGAATCTTCTGGCAGATCTCCAGCACCAAGCCATGGACGCCACGCTGGGGCACGCACAAGCATCTGAACCACCCACCCTCGAGCAGCAAACCGCCATCGTCAATTTTGAGTTGGGACTTAATTCCGCTCAAGCGCTGGACTTTCGCGCCGGCTGGTTGAACTTTGCAGGAGCGCTCGGTGGGCCCGCAGTCCTTTCGAATCAGTCATACTATCCTGGCATAAACGATTCCTTAGGCGCCGACCCCCAAGGCACGGCGTTCAACTCGACCGCCTTTACAATCTTTTCGGATTGGGCATCGTCGCAAGACCCAGCGCGGCAAGAGATCGCGGCCGGGGAAAAGCTCTTTAACTCTCATCCGCTTACCATATCGAACGTCCGAGGCTTGAACGACAATGCCGCACTGGCGAAGGCTCTCGGCACAACCGTACCGATCCCGCCCTTCCAGGGATTTTGCACTACGTGCCATGACGCGCCAAATGTTGGCAATCACTCTCTGCCTTTGGCTCTGGACATTGGAACCGGCCACGATCCTGGTGCGGAACATGACCCGCTCATCGCCAACGGCCTTTCGCAACTCAGCGTCCCGGATCTGCCGGTCTACCAGATCACGGGTTGTCCGAATCCTTTCCAAGATCCGCAGCAACCGGCTGCTCCGTACGTGATCCTGACGACGGATCCGGGCAAAGGATTGATCTCCGGCCAGTGCAGCGACGTGAGCCGGACGAAAGGCCCAATTCTGCGCGGCTTGGCCTCTCGCGCTCCCTATTTTCACAACGGAGCCGCGCGCGATTTGAATGAACTCATCGAGTTTTACAATCAGCGTTTTCAAATGAATCTGACTAACCAGGAAAGACATGAGTTCATCGCTTTCCTGAACTCTCTCTAGTTTTTCGCTGTTCGGTAAGCGCGTCCCGTAGCTAGTTTCGAAGGGGCTTGCCGGTCTTGAGGGTGTGCGCGATGCGTTCTTGCGTTTTGCGCTCGCCGCAAAGGCTGACGAACGCCTCGCGCTCGAGATCGAGGATGTACTGCTCGGGGACGCTTTGCGCGGCGGTGGTGCCGCCACCGGCGAGAATATACGCGAGCTTTCGCGCCACCACGCCGTCGTATTCCGTGGCGTACTCACCGCGAATCATCATGTGCACGGCGAGTTTCGCAAGCGCGAGGAATTCCTCGCCGAGCACGCGAATCTCCGCAGGAGCCGGTGGGTGATATCCGGCGCGAACCATCGCCAGCGCCGTTTGCTTAGCATCCGCGATCTGCCGGTCGCGATTCATCGAGAGCAGATCGGATGGCCGAAGGTAGCCGAGCGAGCGAGCTTCCTCGGCGCTGGTGGAAACTTTGGCCGTGGCGATGTTCTCGAAGATCGGACGCAGCGCGTGCGTCAAATCCAGGCTATCGTCGCCCGCCGCGTGCTCGCCGGCACGAATTAGCATCTCTTTCGTTCCGCCGCCGCCGGGGATCAGGCCGACGCCAACCTCAACTAACCCGATATAAGCCTCCGCGGTGGCGTGAATCCTCGCGGCATGCAGATTGATTTCGCATCCGCCGCCCAGCGCCATTCCCTGGGGCGCGGACACTACAGGGCGCGGCGCGTACTTGAGTGCCATGTTGACGCGCTGGAATTGGCGCACCGCGAGATGTATGTCGTCCCACTCGCCTTCTTGCGCGGTCATCAGCAACAACATCAGGTTCGCGCCGGCGGAGAAATTGGGCGCCTGGTTCCCGATCACCATGGCTTCGAATTCCGTTTCCAGGCGCGCGACGCCCGCATGGAGCATTGCGACAAAATCTCCGCCGATTGCGTTCATCTTGGCGTGGAATTCGCAGCACAACACACCATCGCCGAGGTCAATCAGGCTCGCGCCGGAATTTTCCTGCACCACCGGCGTTCGATCCTTGAGCGACTTGAGGATTAATATTCCTGCCGGTTCCGGCACTGGAACGAGCGCGCTCGATGCCAGATCGAAATAGCGCGTGCTTCCCTTTTCGGTTTGGTAGAAAGACTTACCCGGCGAAGCGAGCACTTTTGCGACAAGCGGCGGCAGAGACTTCCCTTCGCGCTCGAGCGCTCTCGCCAAGGGCTCGACACCGATCGCGTCCCATATTTCGAACGGGCCCATTTCCCACGCGAATCCCCACTGCATCGCGTGGTCCACATCCACCACGGAATGGGCAATTTCGGGCGCGCGCCGCGCCGCGTAAAGGCACATCTCGCTCAGCCCAGACCACAGAAACTTGTTTGCCTTGTCGCCGCCTTTGCCTTCCAGTGCCGGCGCGACGAGCAATCGCAGCCGCTCGCGCGTGTCTTCGATCGCCTTCCCGGCTTCGATAGAGCCGAATCTCGCCTTCTGCTGGGGCCGGTATTCCATCTTCTGCCAGTCGAGCGTCAGAATTTCTGATTCGCCGCCCGCGCCCTTGACGCGTTTGTAGAATCCGCTGCCGGTTTTTTCGCCGAGCCATCCGCGCTTCATCATTTCCTCGATCAACGGCGGCACGCGAAACATTTCGCGCGATTCGTCATCGGGAATGCTGTCGTAAATATTACGGATTACGTGGACGAGCACATCGAGCCCGACGATGTCCGCCGTGCGGAATGTCGCCGACTTCGGCCAGCCCACGGCTGGTCCCGTGCACGCGTCCACTTCCTCGATCGTCAACCCCAGCTCCAACATCTTCTGGATCGCGTTGAGCATCGAGAATGTGCCGATGCGATTGGCAATGAAATTCGGCGTATCCTTCGCCAGCACCACGCCCTTGCCGAGCCGGACGTCGCAGATGTCTTCGAGCGCTTCCAGCACAGCTGGCAGAGTTTTTGGTCCGGGGATCAGCTCGGCCAATTTCATGTAACGCGGCGGATTGAAGAAGTGCGTGCCCGCCCAATGCTGCTGAAAATCTTCCGAACGCCCCTCGGCGATCAGCCGGATCGGCAAGCCTGACGTGTTCGATGTGACGATCGTTCCCGGTTTGCGTACAGCATCAACGCGCTCGAGCAGCTTGCGTTTGATCTCGAGATTCTCCGCGACCGCCTCGATGATCCAGTCCGCGTCACTGCACCACGCCAGGTTGTCGTCGAAGTTGCCGGGCGTGACCAGCCGCGCCGTCTCCGGTGTAAAGAACGCCGCCGGCCGCGATTTCTTTGCCGCATCCAGTCCCGCCAGCACGATGCGGTTCCGCACCGCTGGCTTTTCGAGCGTCAATCCCTTGCGTTTTTCATCGGCATTCAATTCGGGCGGGACGATATCGAGCAGATAGCAGGGTATTCCGGCGTTGGCCAGGTGAGCGGCGATGCGCGCGCCCATCGTGCCGGCTCCCAGCACTGCCGCTTTTTCGATCGGGCGTCTCATCACAATTTCACCCTCTTACAGGAGACATGGTTGCAAAAGCGCCATCGGCGGTCAACCGGAAACGCCCCGCGACACGCGAAGTTTGCTAGAGTGTGCGGTAGGTGCCGGGGCATCCGATGGGAACCGCGACAAAATGGCTCAATAAGGCTGTACAAGGCCTGCGATCATTCGCCTACGCAGGTCAGGGCGTGCGGCCCAAGGTGGGGCTCGCCCTTGGCGGCGGATTCGCGCGCGGGATCGCGCACATCGGAGTGTTGCGCGTCCTGGAAGAGAACGAAATCCCAATTGATTGCATTGCCGGGACCAGCGTGGGCGCGTTGATTGCCGCCACGTATGCCAGCGGCACACCGCTGGACGAAATGGAGCGCCAGGGATTTGCGACTCGCTTCAGCGACTTTGGTCGCTGGACGCTTTCTCGCATGGGCATGGCGTCGAACGAGCGCCTCGAGCACTTTCTCCACAAATTTACTCCCGCCGAATTTTTCAGCCAGATGAAGATCCCGCTAAGCATCGTGGCGACCGACCTGACCAATGGCGAGTCCGTTCACTTCACCGATGGGGAGATCGGGCCGGCGCTGCGTGCGTCGTGCGCCTATCCCGGACTATTTTTGCCGGTGGAGTATCGCGGCCGAATTCTGGTGGATGGATTTCTCACCGAAACAGTTCCCGCAGAGGCAGCCCGGGACATGGGCGCGGAAATCGTGATCGGCGTGCACCTCGAGCCGGGCCTGCTCCGTTCGGCGCCGCGGAATACGATCGAGGTGATCAGCCGCTCGTTCTCGATTATTCAGACGGCCGCGGCCCAACTCTGGCACAGCGACGTGGATGTGCTGATCGAGCCTGAAGTTCACCACATTTTGTGGGATGAATTCGTGAAGACTCCGCAGCTTGTCGCCGCAGGCGAAGCGGCCACGCGCGCCGCAATTCCCAAGATCCGGGCGGCGCTTGCTGCCGAACCGAGGAAGTTTCCTCGCCTGCGGCATACCGGGCGTTTGCCCGACATTTAGTCGTATGCTGACTAGGCATCGCTCGGAACCGCTCGATTGTTCAAGGGTAGCTAACCGACTGCCGACGCGCATCGCGCCTGCATCTCGGCTACTGGGGGAATCCGATCCGACGGAGCAAGTCGGCGTAGCGCGAATCGGAGCGCAGATTTTCCCATTCCCTATCCACTTTTAGGAATATCAGTTCGCTGGCGCGCTGTTCGTAGGCTTTTTCCAGCCAGAGAAAGGCGTGGTCCTTGTCACCCATAAGGGCGTAGTTCACCGCTACGTCGGTGGGCCTGTATGCGGGCTTGGCGGGGTCGCTTTCCCGCGTAATGAGCCATTGGCGCACACCTTTTATTCCGGAGCTCGCATAGACTCGTTTGAGTTCCGTCGCCTGTTCCGATTGTCCAAAGAGCATCAGTTGTCTTTCCCGTGCGTCCATGGACTTGTCGTACATCCCTTGGGCCTCGTAGCACTCAGCCAAATATCCGTACTCCAAGCCAAAGTTGGGATCTACTTCCAGTGTCCTTTGCGCCTGCGTAATCGCCCTGCCGTAGTCGCGCTGTTCAAGAAGAACGAAACTCACCTGGGCATTCGAATAGAGGGATAGCGGATCCAGTTCCAGACCGCGGCGAGCCTGCTCCATTGCTTCGTTGAATCGGCCCATCGAAACCAGATAATTCGAATAGGCCTCAGGCGCATTTTGGAAATTGGGGTTCAGTTCCGCGGCTCTCCGGTACTCAGGTTCCGCCGCGCTAAATTCCCAGCTCATCCAATGGACAATGGCCAGAGCCAGGTGCGCCTCGGCGGAACGATCATCGAGCGACAACGCATGCGCGGAGGCGGCCCGAGCCTTCGCGAACGCTGCCTCCCGCGTGAAGGGCACGAAGTACCCCAGCAGACTGTTCGCATCGGCGAGGCCCGCGTAGGCAGCTGCATAACCCGGGTCCTTGTCGATCGCCTTCTGAAAGTAATCCGCCGCCTTCGTGAAGTGCTCCG
Source organism: uncultured Acidobacteriota bacterium (assembly GCA_963818605.1). Lineage (GTDB taxonomy): Bacteria > Acidobacteriota > Terriglobia > Acidiferrales > UBA7541 > Palsa-295. Next base: position 42,181 of record CAWFSW010000007.1, on the reverse strand, counting down.
GAGAAAACTGATCGAATTCGTGCCGGCCGAGGACGTAGAAGCGATAGGCATCCGCGTTTTCCATCGGGGCCTGCGTCATCTGCTGCTTTTCCGCGGAACTCAGTTTCACGCGGAGTTTTTCCGAGATGTCGCGGACGATGTCCTGCTGCACCATGGCGACGTTGGCCATCTTCTCGGTATACTGCTCACCCCAGATCTGGCTGCTGTCCGCCGCGTTCACCAGCTCGGCGTTCGATCGAGATCGTGTCTCCCTGCTGCTCGATTTTCCCAATCAACACTGCGTCCACCTTCAGATCACTTCCCACCTTCTCCGGGTCGGCATTCTTTCCCGCGTAGCGCATGGCCGCGCTGCTGGACATCACCTTCAGGCCCGGCAGCTGCGAAAGCGCGTCCGTGACTCCGACGCTGATGCCATCCTGGAGAAATTCCGCGTCGGGATTCGCGCTCGAGCCCGGTAAATGGCAATACGGCGATGGAATGAACTGTCTGCGCGCCCGCAGGAAGCATGTAGCGCGCCGCAAGCAATCCTCCACCGATTACGACGACAGCCGCGACGACGCCTGCGACAACCGCCTTTCTTTTCCACCATGGAATCGCGGAAGGCAATGCCACGCGGGCCGACGACGCGCTGGTCGTATCGCGCCGCAGGCGCTTGAGGTCCGCGCGGAAATCGGCGGCGTGCTGGTAGCGGACGTCGCGATCTTTCTCCAGCGCCTTGCCAATGATCTCGTCCAGTCGCGGCGGAAGATCGGGGTTCAGGCGCAACGCCGAGAGCGGATTGTTTTCCAGAATCGAGTGGAAAATCACGCCGCTCGTGCTTCCCGAAAATGCTTGCCGGCCCGTAGCCATCTCGTAGAGCACCGCGCCGAAGGAAAACAGGTCGGTGCGCGCGTCGAGATCCTTTCCGGCGACTTGCTCCGGCGACATATACGCGATCGTTCCGACCGCCGAGCCGGGGCTGGTAAGATGTTCGCTCGTGCGTCATCGTCGGCACGGCAGAATCAGCGGCACCCGGCTTGTCACTTCCCTGTTTTGCCAGGCCGAAGTCGAGAATCTTCGCCTGCCCGAGATTGGTTACGAAAAGATTCGCCGGCTTGATGTCGCGATGCACCACCCCCTTGGCGTGGGCAGCTTCGAGGGCGGAAAGAATTTGTATCGAAAGCTCCAGAACACTTTCGGAATCGAGCGGCTTGCGCGCGATCCGCTCGCGCAGCGTTTCTCCTTCCAGCAGCTCCATGGCGATGAACGGCTGGCCGTCGGCTTCATCCACCTCGTAGATCGTGCAAATGTTGGGATGATTCAGTGCGGAAGCCGCGCGAGCCTCGCGCCGAAATCGCTCGAGCGCCTGCGGCTCCTTTTCCAATTCCTGCGGAAGAAATTTCAGCGCCACGCGGCGGCCGAGCTTTGTGTCCTCGGCCTCGTAAACGACACCCATCCCACCGCCGCCCAGCTTGTGAAGGATGCGGTAATGCGAAATGGATTCAGCGGGCACTTGATTCGTCTTGGGCGACGATCTTAGTCGAGGACCGCTAGGTGGTCAATTTTTCATTGCCCGTTAAGAGATATTTCACGCAAACGAGCCGGCAGGCCGTGCGGCTTTCTCTCTGCTAACCATCCGCGTCGCGGCCCGTCAAATCGCACAGAGAGCCGAATCTCTCCCGACATGACTTATGCAACGCCCCAATCATGCGACGAGGGCATTCGGCTCTTGTTTCCCACATAAACTCACTGCTCGGCTTTTCAGCCTGTATCGACGATTTTGTAGCCGTCTGTCCAATGGTCGGCGTTTAATTCGTAAGGACAAATCTGGAATCCATCGGGAAAATCAACGAATCCCGGCTTGCCGGCAACACGCGCAATAGCCGCTCTGGCGTCATCCTCCGTACGGTAGACACCAATCAACATCTCGTGGTCATCTCGATCCTCAAATTCGCGCACAAACCACAAGACGAAAACTGCATCCTGCATGATTCTTCTCCAATCCTTACTCTTCAGGCTCATCGCTGGCAGCGCAGGGTTAGGCTAGTTCGCTCAGCTCCACAACGACCGCCGCACCGTTTCCCTTCCCGCGCTTCGTGAACCATTCGCTCATAGCCGCGGCCAGCCGGGCCGGGTCAACGCTCAGGCCCGCTTCGAGCAATCCGTCGCCTTTCGGCAGAGTGTCGTCGAATTCCGCCGAGCCCGTGAAGTTTCGCATGCAAAAACTGTCGAGCCAGTCCAGTGGGACCGGCCGCCGTTCCGCGCCAATCGTCATTTCCGCCGCCAGCTTTCTCGCGTACATTTCACTCGAAGTATAACATCGGGCACTTCTGCCGAGTTTCCGCGCCGCGCTCGCCTTGCATTTCGAGGCTGCGTGCCCTAGAATTTTTATTACGCTTGAAATGCACTTTTCACCGTCAACGCGACTCGCGAGGACCGAATCACACCGAGTAGCGTTTCTGCGAAAGAAAATCGGGAGGTAGGGTGGCCACACCACTGGAAAGCTGGGTAGAGGAATCGGCGAGCCTGACGAAACCTGCAAAGATCGTCTGGTGCGATGGTTCCGAGGCCGAGAGCGAACGTCTGAAGGCCGACATGGTCCGCGATGGTACGTTCATCGAGTTGAACCAGAAAACCTACCCCGATTGTTACCTTCACCGCAGCAATCCAAATGACGTGGCCCGCACCGAGAAACTCACCTTCATTTGCTCGCGGCAGAAAGAGGACGCCGGCCCCACCAATAACTGGATGGCTCCTTCCGAGGCAAAGGAAAAAGTTCGGCCGCTTTTCGATGGCGCGATGAAGGGCCGCACGATGTATGTGGTGCCCTATATTCTCGGCCCGGCCAAATCGCCGTACAGCAAGGTAGGCGTGGAGATCACGGATAGCGCGTACGTCGCCGCCAACATGCGGATCATGTCTCGCATGGGCAAGGCGGCGCTCGATCGTCTGGGCAGCTCCGCCGATTTTGTTCCCGGCCTTCACTCGCTGGGTGATTTGAATCCCGACCGCCGTTTTATCATGCACTTCCCCGAGGAGAAGCTGATCTGGAGCGTCGGCTCCGGCTACGGCGGCAACGCGCTGCTCGGCAAAAAGTGTTTCGCTCTGCGAATCGCGAGTTGGATGGCGCGCGATCAAGGCTGGATGGCCGAGCACATGCTGATTCTTGGCCTCGAAGATCCTTCTGGCAAAGTGACGTACATGGGCGCGGCGTTCCCCAGCGCCTGCGGAAAAACAAACCTCGCGATGATGGTTTCGGCGCTTGAGGCGCAGGGCTATCGAGTCTGGACAGTCGGCGATGACATCGCCTGGATGCACATCGCATCGGATGGCACGCTGCGCGCCATTAATCCCGAGGCTGGATTTTTCGGCGTCGCGCCCGGCACCAACGCGAAAACAAATCCGAACGTGATGACCGCCGCGAATCGCAACACGATCTTCACCAACGTCGCCATGACGCACACGCGCGAGCCGTGGTGGGAAGGAATTGACGGCGCGCCTTCCGACGGGCTCACCAACTGGAAGGGTGAGCCGTGGTCCGCGGGATCGGGCACCGCCGCGCATCCGAATGCGCGCTATACCGTGCCAGCGTCGCAATCGCCTTCGCTTTCGAAGCATTGGGAAGATCCCGAGGGCCTGCCCATCTCCGCGATAATTTTCGGCGGACGCCGCGCGCGTCTCGCGCCTCTCGTGTATGAATCGCGGAACTGGCAGCACGGTGTTTTCGTCGGCGCGACGATGGCGTCGGAAACAACGGCAGCTGCGACCGGCGCCGTCGGCGTCTCGCGCCGCGATCCGATGGCCATGCTTCCCTTCTGCGGCTACAACATGGGCGACTACTTCGGTCACTGGCTCGAAATGGGCGCCAAGCTGAAAAACCCACCGAAGATTTTCCACGTCAATTGGTTTCGCAAGGGAGCGGACGGCAAGTTCCTGTGGCCGGGTTACGGAGAAAACGTGCGCGTGCTGAAGTGGATGCTCGACCGCATCGAAGGCCGCGCCGCCGCCACAGAAACTCCCATCGGCAGCGTGCCCACGCCGGCGTCTCTCACGCTCGACGGCCTTTCGATTTCGCGCGATGCACTGAATGAATTGCTGAGCGTGGATTCAAACGATTGGATCGCCGAAGATCAAGCCATTGGCGAGTTTTTAGCCAAGTTCGGCAGCCACATTCCCCCGGCGATGGCCCAGGAGCAGAAAGCCCTCGCAGATCGCCTTACTCGCCCGACAGTGGCCACAAAGTAGGAGCCATGTCGCATCTCTTCGCGGCACAAGTTTCGCACTCGAGCCACTGACGAAGCTTCCGCGCACAAAAATCCCGCGCTACTCCCCGTTAATTTTCGAGTACGCCAACTGCTGCTTCACCATGTCGCGCGGATAAGCTGATCGTGACGTCCATCTTGCCGCCCGCGCCTCTGCGAAGTTCGAGGTCGGGATTGATTCCCGACCAGTCGTTGGGAATGTCGAGCGTCTTGTAGCGCGCGACCACCTGATCGCGCCACGCGGTATTGAAATGGATTCCGTATTGCGTGATCAGCGCTTTAGCGGCGTCGTAGTCGCCTTCCGCCTTGATGCGCATCAGCTCCGCCAGCAGCATTCCCACGCCCTGCCGCATTTTCGCGTAGTCGGTCACGGTCAAATAGACTTTGCCATCGTGCTCGACTGGCTGGATCGCTCCCGTCTTGTCGCGAATGTAATTGACGATCAGCTGCGTACCCCGGCGATGATCTTCCTCGATCGTGTCGCCGGTGGGCACTTCGTGCAGCTGCGAGAGCGCGGCGCGCGCTTCGGTGTCGTAGGCCGCTTTGGCCACATCGTCATTCGGCATCACGCCCATTTCAATGAGCTTCGGATCCCAGAAATTCCATAACGCCATCAGGTCGGCGCGCGACTCCTCGAGCGTCGAATAGTATTCCTTGATGTAATAGGCTGGCTCCTGTGTGATTTTCGGGCCAACCTTGCCGGAGCCGTGGCCGATCACTTCGTGCATCGCGGTCATAAGATTCTCGGCGAGATCGCCGTACTGCCTGGCGCGGTCCTTTTCCTCCTGCGTGGATTCAAACTCATCCGGAAACGGTGTTCCCGGTGGCGCTATTGAGCGCGCGGATCGAACCTGTCAAGCACGAAACTCTTCGATCCATACTTTGCGTGAATCTCCTCTTCGTTCGGCAGGTTGTCGCCGATGGTGCTTACGCCGAAATCGCCGGTTTCCGCAAGCATTTCCACGGCATTCACGATCGGCGGCTTGGGATTAGGATTCTTGTATTTATCGTCCCACGGCGCGCGCTGCTCGAAGTAGCCGGCGTTCGCAGCGAATCCGGTCATCAAATGATTCATTTTCTCGTCCACGATGCTGACGAATCCCTGAATCGCTCCCTTCGCTCCCCGCGGGTCTTTGTAAACCTCGACGAATCCATTCGAGAAATCGGGATTCGTTTTGTCCTGCACCCAATCAATCCCGCAGTGAATCCAATCCGCGCGCTCGCCGGTCTGGTAGTAACGGATGAGATCGTTGATCACCTTCGTCTGCTGCGGAGGCGAGTAACGCAGCGCCTGCTGCAGGTCTCGGATCGCCAATCCCAACTCGCGCGCGTAACGGCCCGGAGGCACGGTTCCGTCAGGCGTTCCTGTGCGGTAGACATCTTCAACGAGCTTTCCGTCCTGCTTGGTCAGGCGCGAATTCAGCGCGTAGTGCTCGGTGAATCCGACCAGATCCTTGAGCGTAACCCCGGAATAGAAATTGCTGCTGCTCGCCTCAAGCGGGTCCGCGCCGTTCGCCGGATTCTTGTCGGTCAGCATCGGCTCGAAAGTCCGGATCGAAGAATGACTTGTCGAGTTCCTGAAGCTCTCGCGCCAACCCTGTCGCTGAACCCAGCACCGCGCCGTTCTTGCTCGCCTGCTCGGCGGCCGCGCGCAGCTCGGCGGACGTAAAATCGGGCAGGATTTTCACCGATGTATTCGCGTTGTGATTGCCGTGATTCCCCCAGAAAAGCATCGTGTAATCGGTGATCTTTTTCAAAATCGCCGGGTCGATACCATTCGAATGCGTCAGGATTGATTCAAGCAAATGCTTCTCGCGCAAGCCGTCTGCGGAATTCTGATCGTAAGCGATCGGGTCAACAGCAATGGCCGCGCGATAAAGCCAGTAGGCGTCCATTTTCTGTTCCTGAGTGAGAGCACTGAAGCTGTCGGCGGACAGTTGGATGAATCCCGTGTCATGCACTCGCGCGACCAGGCTCGATTGCGCCGATTGCGGATCGGTGGCCGGGGCAGCAACCGCCGGATGCAAACAGAAAATGCATACCAGGCTCAACAGCGCGGACGACAGCAGTGTTTTTCGCAAGTGGAATTCCTCCGTAGCTACCCGTTGGACGGCGCGCGACTGGATTTGTCACCCGACCCGAAGGGCAATATACACCGCGCCGCTGCCAAATAGAACGCACCTGTCCTTCTCCTCGACGAGGCGCTCGCCGGGCGGATTGCCCGCGCGAATGGACCCTGTCAGAATCAGATCGGCCGACCGTGAGATGAAATCCATTTGCATTGCGGCGTTGTCGTTTCTGCTCGCCAGTGGCGTCTCAGCCCAGGAATGCACGAAACAGAACGACATGCAGAACATGCCGGGCATGAAAATGGGCCCGGCCGGCCAAATGAACGTGGCCCCGCAGACTTTCGAGCAGGAAATCCTCGCGCACGATACCTCGGGCACCAGCGCCGAGCCGGATTCCACTCCTGTTCCCATGCTGATGAAAACCAAGGGCGCGTGGACGCTGATGTTTCACGCGAATGTGTTCGTGCTCGACGAGCAGCAATCGAGCGCGCGCGGCGGAGACAAATTCTTCTCGACGAACTGGTTCATGGGCATGGCGCAACGCGATCTCGGCCCCGGCAAATTCACCGTGCGCGCAATGCTGACGCTTGAGCCTGCGACCATCACTGGCGAACGCTACCCGCTGCTCTTTCAGCAGGGCGAGACAGCCTACGGCGTCCCCATCGCGGATGGCCAGCATCCGCACAATTTCTTCATGGAACTCGCCGCGCTCTACGACGCGAAACTTGGCTCGAACGGACTGTTCTCCGTCTACGCCGCGCCCGTCGGCGATCCCGCGCTCGGTCCCACCGCGTATCCGCACCGCGCGTCGGCGGCTGAAGATCCGGTCGCCGCCCTTGGCCATCATCAGGAGGATTCGACTCATATCGCTGCCGATGTGGTCACCGTCGGGCTTACGTACGGCATCGCGCGAATCGAGGCGTCCGGCTTCCATGGCCGCGAACCGGGAGAAGATCGATGGGAGATCAATCAGGGCAAGATGGATTCATGGTCCACGCGTCTTACGATTCAACCGGGGAAAAATTGGAGCGGCCAATATTCTTACGGGCGCATCACGAGTCCGGAAAGCCTCTTCCCCACTGAGGATCAGGAACGAATGACGGCTTCGGTCATGTACAACCGCCCGCTGCACGATGGCGATTGGACCAGCACTGCTCTCTGGGGACGCACGCGATCGCTTCAGGACAACTCCATTTTCGATAGCTACCTCGTCGAATCCACCCTGCGCTTTCGCACGCGCAATTACGCGTGGACTCGCGTCGAGAGTGTGGAGCGCTCGAACGAACTCATCCTCGGCGAAAATTCGCTGCCGCCTGGCTTCGAAGAAAAACCCATAGGGCAGGTGCAAGCCTACACGCTCGGCTATGACCGCGATTTCGATTTGATTCCGGACCTCGCCTCCGCCATCGGCGCGCAGTTCACCACCTATGGCGTCGCCAGCAAGTTGCAGCCAATTTACGGCTCGCACCCGGTAGGCGTCGCCATGTTCATCCGCCTCCGCCCGTTCTCGGGCAAGGACCGATAGCGCGGCTGGCAGTGAGCGTCGGCAACGAGCGCCTGATCTTTGATTTTGGTTTCGCAGGGGCATGGTCCCGATGCTTCGGAATCGTGCCCGGCAGAGATCTTTGGCGCCATGCCGTCCATCCTTTGCGGTCGCGATGCGCCGCTTTTGCGGTAGCCCGGATTCGCAATCCGCGGGCACGACAATTGGATGTAAAATAGCGACCGCTTCGAATCCAGCACAGAGTTCGGGATTCGATCCCCCAGCCGGCCCGTCGTTCTATCTAATTTGATACCCCGATTTCAGAACTCGATAGGAGGGATCATGAAATCCAAGCAATGGGCGGCATTCTTTTTGGGTGTATTGGTTTTGGCTTCGACGGCGCGCGCGGATACGCTCGTGCTGAAGAATGGAGATCATCTCACGGGAACCATCGAAGTTTCTGATGGTAAGGACGTGACGCTGAAAACGGATTTCGCCGGAGAAATCAAGGTCCACTGGGCCTCCGTGCGGGAGGTGAAATCCGACGAGTCCATCTACGTGGTGATGCCGGATAAGAGCACCGTCCAGGGTAGCCTCTCCACGGACGGCGCGAATCTCGTTGTGCACCCTGCGGCTGGGTCTGTCGTCCAACTGCCGATGGCCGCTGTGACCACGGTGCGTTCCTCCGATCAGGAGACCAAGTATGAGAAGACGCTCCATCCCGACTTGTTAGAAAACTGGGCAGGCGGCGTGAATCTGGGCTTCGCTTTGGCGCGTGGAAATAGCGAAACCACAAATCTCAACACGGGATTCACTGCGGACCGCAAGACACTCCACGATGAGATCACTTTGTACGAGTCGTCCCTATATTCCACGAACGACCTTCCGGGTGGCGGCGTCACCGCGAATTCCATTCTCGGCGGCGCGAAATACGACCGCAACTTCACCACGCGCGTTTTTGGATTCGTGAGCGGCGATTTCACTCATGACGAGCTGCAAGATCTGAACTTGCGCCAGATCTATAGCGGCGGCCTTGGCTTGCACGCCATCAATACCCCGAACACCACGCTCGATTTTCTTGCGGGTGGCAACTACACGCGTGAAACCTACTCCAGCGGCACGACCGGAGGCATGCAAGTGGACCGGAACCTGGCAGGCGTCACGCTGGGCGAGAATTTCATGCACAAGCTGGGAAAATCCACCACGGTCAATGAGGTCTTTTATTTTTATCCGGACCTCAGTAACACGGGCCAATATCGCTTTTCTCTCGACGCGGCAGCCGTAACAAAAATCAATAAATGGCTGGGCTGGCAGACGTCGCTCAGCGACCGCTACGTTACAGACCCGCCGATCGCAGGAACCAAGACCAACGACGTAATCTTCTCAACGGGAATCAACGTCAGCTTCAGCCACTAAAGTGTCGCCCGTCCAAGTCGCGAATGGTTGAAGCGCGGTTCCAGGCTGCCGGCAAACCAGGTCCGGAGATGCAGGCACGCGTGGAAAAAGTCCACAGAACTCCGCGCTTGCACTTCGGCTTTTCTGCTCTAAGATGGGCGCGTGATGAGAACGTCTAAATTCGGTGCGAAGTTAGCGTCCCGGATTCTCCGGCGGGACATGTGGCTCGGCGGCTCCGAAACTCGGAGTAACGGCGGTGGATTGCAGGTGGAATTTACTCGACACACGTGTCGAGCAAATTTCGACGTAAGTTGTTCAAAACAAAGGATGGCGACCACAATTACTCGACACACAAAACGAGGTACCGTTCCGCGAGTTTCAGCCGTCTTTTTTCTACTTTTCGCATGGGTCGCCATCGCCGCGGCGGCCGCTTATTCGCAGTCCCCGCAGAAGCCCGTGATCGCGCCGGACCTCGCCGCGCGCCTCGCGAAATACAAGCCCGTCAAGATGCCTTTCGATTCGAGCCACTTGAGTGACCGCGAAAAACAGATGGTCGCGAAGCTCGTGGACGCCGCGGGCCTGCTCGACTGCATTTTTTGGCGCCAAAGCGATCCCGAAGGCCTGAAGCTCTATCTCTCGCTCGCGAATAGCACGGACCCGAAAGACCAAATGCTGCGCGAGCTGCTGAAGATCAACGGCAGCCGCTTCGATCAGATTGACGACGAAAAGCCCTTCGTCGGCACCGATCCTATGCCTCCGGGCCGCGGATTTTTTCTTCCGCACGAAACCCGCGCAAACCTTGAGCAACAGATAAGCCGCGGCAGGTTTGAAAAGTCCGCCGTCTATTCCCCCTACACGATCGAGAAGATCTGCGCGATCGGAACAGATGCGGAATACTACGGCCCGTGTTTCGATCCGTACCATGCTGCCTTCGGCGATTTTCTGAATCCAATGGCTGAAGATCTTCGCGAAGCCGCGGCGCTGAGCGACGATCCGGCGTTTGCAAAATTCCTGAGTCTGCGCGCCGATGCACTGCTTTCCGACGATTACTATCCGAGCGATCTCGCCTGGATGGACCTCGAGAATCCGAAATTCGACGTCGTCTTCGCTCCGTACGAGGTCTATCTCGACGGGCTGCTCGGCGTGAAGACTTCCTACGGCGCGTCCGTCATGATCCGCAACGACGCGGAAAGCCAAAAGCTCGCCATGTTTCAGAAGTACGTGCCCGAGTTGGAGGAATCGCTTCCGCTCGCGCCAGAGGATTTGCCGTCCGAGCGCGGGAAGCACCAGCCGATGGAGGTCGTGGACGCTATCTATCGCGCGGGCGACCTGCTGCACGGCTATCAGGCCGTTGCGGATAATCTGCCGAACGATCCCCGCATCCACGTGGAAAAGGGCTCGAAGAAAATCTTCTGGAAGAATTTCCTGGATGCGCGCGTGAACTTCGTCATTTTACCGCTGGCGGAACGCCTCATGCCGGCGGAACAGGCGAAAATGGTCACCGGCGAAGGAACGCTCGACTTCGTCGTCCTCCACGAAATTTCGCACGGCCTCGGCCCAACGTACGTGCACGGCTCTAAGCGCGGCATCGGCGAAGCGATCGGTCCGCAATATTCGGCACTCGAAGAGGCCAAAGCCGACATCACCGGCATGACGTGCGTGAAATGGCTCGTGGATCGCGGTGCGATTCCGAAAGAAAAACTGAACGAAATTTATGCGTCGTTTCTGGGCGACGGATTTCGGACCATTCGCTTCGGGATCGCCGAGGCGCACGGCGCCGCTGCGATGATGGAGATCAGTTATCTCACCGAAAAGGGAGCCATCCACCGTGATCCATCCACTGGGCTTTACGCCGTGGACTTTCAGAAAATGCCCCCAGCGATGGCGTCTCTCGCGAAGGAACTGCTCGAGCAGGAAGCCACCGGCGACCGCGCGCGCACCGAGAATTGGTTCAAGAAATATGCCGTGATGCCGCCCGAACTTGCCGCAGCTCTCGCGAAGGGCTCCGACATTCCCGTGGACGTGGACCCGGACTTCGACTTCCATCCGCCCGTTCGCTGATTAGCGATTTCTAATCTCTTAGAGAACGGTTTGAATGTCGGCGTCAATCGAGACGTGCGTCTGTGGAAAACCGTTGATTGCGTAATTCGCGCCGGCCGCGCACTGGAAGTGGAAGTAGCGGCTGATGTGGTAATCCTCGTCGAACTGGCCGAACGTGCGCTCGATTTCCTCGCGCGATAGACCGAGCGACGCTAGCGCGGCCGCCTTCCCGTAGCCGCCCGCCATCGCCAGATACTTGTCCACCACTTCGCGCAAGGTCATCGCCTGCTCCCCGCCATCCAGCCAAAATCAAGCGTATCGTACCAGATCGCATCCTGAATTTCTCTTGGGCGCGGCAATCGGGGCTGCGGGGAGACGGTCTTGCGTTTCCGGGGCATCGAACTTATACTTGGGGCGCTTCCAGACAGGTCGCACAAACCAGTGGGCGCGAGCCCACTTTTTTGTTGGCCGGGCGATGTGGAAAGGGCGCGGGAGTCTCTGGCGGGGATAAATGCCGCCCTTAGAAGAGCATGGACCTCGATCGGATTCGAGAGGCGGCGGATCGGGTGGCCCGTTCGTTGGGGCTGGAGATCTTCGACGTCGAGTGGAAGGTGGGCAGGGAGCGGTTCCTGCGGGTCTATATTGACCGCCCGCCGGACGCGGCCAACCCCGGTTATCTGGGGAACGGTGCTGGTGTCACTCATAGCGATTGCCAGGCCGTCAGCGAGCAGTTGAGCGTGATTCTGGATGTAGAAGACCTGGTACCGGGACCGAGTTATACGCTGGAAATAAGTTCGCCGGGTCTGGATCGAAAGCTGATCAAGCCTGGCGACTACGAGCGGTTTGCCGGACGGTTGGCGAATATTTGGTTGAACGAACCGGTGGAGAATCAAAAGTATTTTCAGGGCCGGCTGGCAGGTTACGCGGACGGGATCGTGAAGCTGACGGTGCGCGATCGGGAAGTCGCGGTGCCTTACGCCGGGATTCGCAAGGCGAATCTGGTGGTAGAGCTGTGACGGGTGGGAGCGAGGAGAAACCGGGATGGCGAGTCTGCTGTACCAGACAATCGAGCAGATCAGCCGGGAGAAGCACATCGAACCGGAGATCATCATTGCGGCCATTGAGGACGCGATGGTCGTGGCTGCGCGGAAATACTACCGCACCGAGGAAGATCTCCGTTCGAAGTTCAACGCGGAGAGCGGCCAGATAGACGTGTTTTCGGTTCACATGGTTGTTGAAGAAGTCGCCGACCCATTGCGCGAGATTTCACTCACCGACGCTCGCAAACGGAATCCAGGCATCGAAGTGGGCGGCGAAATTACCGCAACGAAGCCCACCGACGTGTTGGGGCGAATCGCAGCGCAAACCGCCAAGCAGGTAATCCTGCAGAAAGTTCGTGAGGCGGAGCGCGACACGATCTACAACGAATTCCACACACGCGTGGGCGAGCTGATCAATAGCGTAGTGAAGCGCATGGAAGGTCCGGACCTGATCGTGGACCTCGGGCGCACGGAAGCGCGGCTGCCGAAGCGCGAACAATCGCGCCTCGAAGCCTACAACGTGGGCGACCGCCTTCGCGTGACGATTCGCGCAGTCGAGCGCGCCGCGAAAGGACCGCAGGTAATCGTTTCGCGAGCCGATCCCGCCCTGGTGCAGCGCCTTTTCGAAATGGAAGTGCCAGAAATTTACGACGGCACGGTGCAGATTCGCGCGGTTGCGCGCGAAGCGGGCGAGCGCACGAAAATCGGCGTCGAAAGCCGCGACAAGGATGTGGACCCGGTAGGTGCATGCGTGGGAATGAAGGGCATGCGCGTGCAGTCCATCATCCGCGAACTGCGTGGCGAAAAAATCGACATCATCCCATGGAGCGAAGAGACGATCGCGTTCGCGCAGAAAGCGCTCAGTCCCGCGAAAGTCACACGCGTGCAGATTATTGACGCGGAAGAAAAGCGCCTCGAAGTGATCGTCGAGGATACGCAGCTCTCGCTCGCCATCGGCAAGAAGGGCCAGAACGTTCGTCTGGCCAGCAAGCTGATCGGCTGGAATGTTGACATCAAGAGCGAAGAGGAAAAGCGCCGCGAGATCGAAGCGCAGATGGCCGCTCTGACGGCGCCGGGCACGCCTCTTACGGAACTTGCGGGCGTGGGGCCGAAGACAATCGAAAAGCTCGAAGCGGCGGGGATTACCTCGGTCGAGAAGCTTGCCGATATGACGCCGGAGCAACTCGTCGAAATTCCGGGCATCGGCGAGAAAATGGTCGAGAAAATTCACCAGTCTGTGGCGGCGTATTTCGAGGCGCTGGATTCGCAGGCCACTGCGCCCGTCGAGCCTTCGACTGAAGACGAGGCGGCGGCCGAGAGCGTGGCGCCGGATCCTGAGGCTGCGGCGACGGAAACTGCCGAGCCCATCGAGACGACCGAGCCCGTCGAGGCGGCGTCAGTCGAAACATTGGCAACGGAAACGGAAGCAAGCGCGGAAGAAACTCCGGAGGACGAAGAGACGACTCCGGCGGACAAAGCAGCAGCGGCCGCAGTGGACGAAAGCGCGGAGAAGCAGGAAAGCTCTGAGTAGCGAAGTGAATTTTGAAAGATAGAGGCTGATGGTAGATTCCAAACAAGTACGACTGAACGAGCTGGCGCGAGAACTTGAGATCAAGGCCAAGGTGCTGATCGACTACCTGCCTGAGATCGGCGTCAAAGAGAAGAAGACGCACTCGAGCTCGATTGATATCGAGCACGCCGAGCTGGCACGGAAACATTTCCTTGGCCTGGCTGCGGCAGAAGCAGCGGCGGAAGCAGCGAAAACCGCGGCAGCCAAAGCGAAGACCGCGCGCCCTGCTCCAGCAGCGGCTCCAGCCGCGGCACCATCGAAGCCTGCGGGACCAGCAGCTGTGCCTCTTCGCGGAGCGTCTGCGGCACCGGCTGCTCCTTTGCGAGCGCCAGCCGGAACAACTGCAGCGCCTGCGGCTACGGCTGCGAGTGGCGCCCCGGCGCGTCCGGCAGCAGCTCCGTCCACGCCGCCTCCGGCGGCTGGACATCCGACAGCACATCCGACGACTGCGCACCCAACTGCAGCGAGGCCCGGCGTAGCTCCGACGACTTCACCAAGACCGGGCGCGCCGCCAGCGCAACGTCCAGCAGCGGCGAGTCCCGCAGGAACATCGGCGGGCACTTCGACCGGCGCCCCAGGTGCGCCACGTCCGGCAGGCGCGCCTCCGACAGGTCAAAGATTTCCCGCGCGGCCGGGCCAGTCAGCCCCTTATCAGGGTCGCCCCGGCGCTCCACAGGGAATGCGTCCCGCGGCTTCGCCAGGTCAAATCCGTCCGAGTGGTCCTCCGAGACCCGGCGGCCCGCCTCGTCCGGGCGGTCCCCCATCGCGGTTTCCGCAGCGGCCCGGCGGAGGGCGCCCTGGAAACGAACCGATCGGCAGCCAGCGACCCGGCGCTACGGGCGGCGTTCCCAAAGCTGAACCTGGAAAGCCTCTGTACGCACGCAAGCCTCCCGCGTCCCGGGGCCGGCCGACAATCGAAAAAAGATATGCGGAAGGTGAGCGCAGGCTTCACCCAGTGCGAACGCGCGCCGGAGTGGGAGCAGGCCGCGCCGCGCACGTGGAGCCGGTTGCACCAGTCCAGCGCGAACCTCGCGCGGTGACAGTCACCGAAGGAATCACGGTTCGCGAACTCGCGGAAAAGCTCGATATCCGCGCCAAGGAATTGCTGAAGACCTTGCTCGACAAGGGCGTTTTCGCGAGCATCAACCAGGCGCTGGATGTGCAGACTGCAACCAGCCTCGCCGAATCGTTCAATGGAATCGTGCAGGTGGTGACGTACGAAGAACAGCTCGTCGAGGAAGAAAAGATCGAGGAAGGGCGCGCGGGAAATCTGCTGCCGCGCGCTCCGGTTGTGACCGTGATGGGCCACGTGGACCACGGCAAAACCAGCCTGCTGGACGCTATCCGCGAAACCGAAGTCGCCGCGGGAGAAGCCGGCGGGATCACGCAGCACATCGGCGCGTACGAAGTGCACGCGGGCGACCGTCGCATCGTGTTCATTGATACGCCGGGCCATGAGGCGTTCACGCGCATGCGGGCGCGCGGCGCGAAGGTGACCGACATCGTAGTGCTGGTGGTGGGCGCGGACGACGGCGTGATGCCGCAGACCGAAGAAGCCATCGCGCACGCGAAGGCCGCGAACGTGCAGATCATCGTCGCGATCAACAAGATAGACAAGCCGAACGCTGAGCCGGAAAAAGTGAAACGTCAGCTCGCCGACCGTGGCCTGATGCCCGAGGAATGGGGCGGCACGACGGTTACGGTGGAAGTTTCGGCCAAAACGAAAAAGAATCTTCCGCGCCTGCTGGAAATGATTTTGCTGGTGGCCGATATACTTGAACTGAAGGCCGATCCCGATGCCCCGGGAAGCGGGACGGTACTCGAATCGCGGATGGACAAGGGCCGCGGTCCGGTCGCTACTGTTCTCGTGCAAAACGGCACGCTGAGCGTGGGAGACGTCTTCATCGTCGGGGCTGTATACGGCAAGGTTCGCGCGATGTTCGACGATCGCGGCCATGCAATCCAGAAGGCCGTGCCGTCCACCCCTGTTGAGGTTCTCGGTTTGCAGGGTGTGCCGGAGGCGGGCGATCAATTCCAGGTAGCGGACGAAGCGAAGGCGCGCCACATCGTCGAATACCGCCAGGGAAAGCAGCGCGAGGCCGCGCTCGCCAAAACCGCTTCCTCCGGACGCCTGACTCTCGATCAGCTGCACGCTCAGCTGCGCGCTGGAGAGGTGAAAGAGTTGGCAGTGGTGGTGAAGGCAGACGTGCAGGGCTCCGTCGAAGTGCTGAACGAGATGCTCCCGAAGCTTTCCAACGATCAGGTAACGCTGAAGGTGATGCAGGCCAGCGTCGGCGCGGTTACGGAATCCGACGTGATTCTCGCGTCCGCTTCGAACGCCGTGGTGATCGCGTTCAACGTGCGGCCGGAGCGAAAAGCTTCGGAACTTGCACAGCGCGAAGGCGTGGAAATTCGGCTTCACACGATCATCTACGAATTGCTCGACGAATTGCGGAAGGCCGTCGCGGGATTGCTCGCGCCGGTGATCAAAGAAGTTTTTCTGGGCCGCGCCGAGGTTCGCAACACGTTCCGCGTGAAGGGTTCCGGCTCCATTGCGGGTTGCTCAGTGCAGGATGGCATCATGAAGCGGGACGCGGAAGTGCGCGTGCTGCGCGACGGCGCGGTGGTTTACACGGGGCGCATCAGTTCGCTGAAAAGATTCAAGGACGACGCTAACGAAGTGCGCGCGGGATTTGAATGCGGCGTGGGAGTTTCGAATTTCAACGACGTGAAAGTGGGCGACATCCTCGAGTGCTTCAAGATCGAGAAGTCGTCGCCGCTCGAAGGCTTCGTCCCGCCCGATCGCGGCCGGCCGGAAGCCGGAGAAGCGCGGCGCAACTGAGATCGTAACGGTTCATTCGTCTCCGCTGGGTTTTGATGGGGCGCTCATGCCGATCGGCCTCCTCACTCTGGAAATTCACATTCCCGACGCGCAGTCGCTGAAGGATAAGCGGCAGGTGCTGCGCAGCCTGAAAGACCGCCTGCGCGCGCACTTCAACGTGGCCGTCGCCGAGCTGGAACATCAGGAACTGTGGCAGCGGTCGCGAGTGGGAGTCGTAAGCATTTCAGGCGACGGCAAACATCTGGAAGAATCACTGCAGGCGATTGCGGAAGAATCCGAGCGCGTGTTGGGCCGCGATCTGGTGTCGCGCGAAATTGAATACTTCGAGGATGAATCATGACGGTCGGGGGGTTTCGCCCGGAACGGATCGCCGAAGAAATCCGGAATGAAGTGATGCTGATGCTCGCGGGAGAATTGAAGGACCCCCGCCTGGCCGTGCCGCTGATCGTCACCGAAGTGCGCGTGGCGCCGGGCATGCGCACGGTTCGCGTGTTCATCCAGGTCGAGGGTGATAAGAAGGAACGCGCGGAAGCGCTGGCGGGATTGAAGGCCGCGTCGAAATATGTGCGGCATGAATTGGTCGAACGGCTGCGGTTGAGGCGCGCGCCCGATGTGCTGTTTTTCCCGGACGACTCGGAAGAATACGGGCACCACATTGACGAGCTGCTGAAAAAAGTGAGTTCCCCGGAGAAATCGTAGCGGGGCGCACAGCCCCAGCGGTCGGCCGGCTCGAATCCGGCGCTACGAAGCGAAATGCCAAGAACCCCAAAACCTGCGTCCATTGACGGAATCCTTGTCGTTGACAAGCCGCGCGGGAAAACCTCGCACGACGTGGTGGAAACCGTGCGCCGCCTGGTTGGCTTTCGCCAGATCGGCCATCTCGGCACGCTCGATCCGCTGGCGACCGGCGTGCTCGTGCTCGCGCTCGGACGGGCCACACGGCTCGCGCGGTTTTATGGCGGCCGGCGAAAACGCTACACCTGTTCGGTGCGCTTCGGATTCGCGACAGACACGTACGACGCAGACGGCGAGGCTGTCGGCGAGGATGCAGCGCCGTCGCTTGATGCCGACGCGATTCAGGCGCTCGCCGATGGGTTCGTCGGGAAAATTCAGCAGACGCCGCCTGCATTTTCGGCAAAGAAAATCCACGGGCGTCCGGCGCACGAACTCGCGCGGAAACAGAAACCGGTAAAGCTCGAACCCGTCGAAGTGGAAGTCAGCGAATTCCGGCTGACGGGCGTGGAAGGCTCGGCCGCGCGGTTCTCGGTTGAATGCGGTTCGGGAACGTACATTCGCTCGCTCGCGCACGACCTGGGAAAGCTGCAAGGAACGGGCGCCCATCTCGCCGAGATCGTCCGCACCGCGGTGGGTGAGTTCACACTCGACCACGCCGTGACGCTCACAGAGTTAGCCGAAGATGCGAAGGCCGGGAAGCTGGATGCGCGCGTGATTCGCCTGGAAAACATGCTGCCGGAATTGCCGCGCGCCAGCGTGCTGCCGATTGTGGAGAAGCGCGTGCGCCACGGCGCAAAATTCAATCTTTCGCTCGCGCAGATTCAACCGGGCCATACGGTCGCTGCGCAGGGAGCGCCGGCACAACTGGATTCCGGCGAATGGCAGCCGTCGCGGCTGCGCGTATTTAATCAGCAGGGTCAGCTGATCGCGATTGCGGAGCCGGTAGTGCCCCGCACGTACCAACCTGTCGTCGTCCTCGAAGCCACGCCTTAGTCACACTCGACAAAGTCACACTCGACAAGTCACATTCGACAAGTCACATTCGACGAATTTTTGAGTAGAGCGCGCCAGCCTATTGTGGGGGCGGAGGCGGCTGCACGGGTGCGGGTGGCTGAGGGGTTGGTTCCACCGGCGGCGGAGGTGCAGGCGCAGGGGCAGGTCCCGGCGGGGGCTGCTGAATGGGTGGCGGCGTGAAGACCGGCGTGGCCTCGCCGCCTCCGCCAGGGCCTTCGAGCGAACCTTGCCCGGCATAAACAACATGATCTTTCCGTGGCGACAAACGAACCAGGCGCGGCGTCACGAGAATCAGCAGCTGGCTATCCTGACGCTGGTTGTTCTGATCCTGGTCGAGCAAACCGACGACGGGAACGTCCGCGACTCCCGGCGTGCCCGTGATGGCATTCGAAAGCTGCGTTTCCTGAAATCCGGCGACGACTGCGGTTTCATTCTCCTTGAGGCGAACGACCTGTTCCACGGCTTCGTTGCTGATCACCGGGATCGCATTGAAGCTCTGTGTGGTCAGGCTACTGATATCGAACGAGAGATCGAGCGTCACATCGTTGTCCGGATGGATGCGCGGCGTGGCTTTCACCTTCAACCCGACGTCGAGATATTGCGCGCCCGGAAACGGCGTGCCTATCGAACCGATCCCCGAACCCAGGAGGCTGATGGAGTTCAGAATCACGGTCGCTTCCGCTGCGCCGTTATCCGCGGTGGCAGCGTCCGGCCTGCCGTCTCCATTGAAGTCAGCCGTGACGATGGAAACGGGATCCGCGCCGACGGGTATTTCCGGAATCGTTGAAGTGAAGATGCCGGTGCCCTCATTGAAAAGGATTGTCACCGCGTTGTCGGTGGAATCCGAAATCGCGATATCGGGAAATCCGTCCTGATTGAAGTCCGCCACGGCGAGCGAGGTCGGCCCGGTCCCGGCGGCGTAGGTCGTCTGCGAGGTGAATGTGCCGTTTCCCGTGTCCACCTGGTTCGGATTTGGGTTCCCGAAAAGAATCGAAACGCTATCGCCCGATACCACGGTGCCGTCTGTTGCAGTGGAGGGCGCGCCGCTATTCGCGATCGCGAGATCGGTTACGCCATCTCCGTTGAAATCCCCGGTGGCCGCAAAAGCGGGCGTGTTCCCCACGACGTACGGCGATCCCTGCGCCTGAGTGAACGTGCCATCGCCATTGCCGAGCAATATCTGCACGATGCCTGCATTGGCGCTGACTGTGGCCTCTTCCGTGACAACGAGATCCGTGTGGCCGCTGTTTGTAAAATTCCCCGCGAGGAGAGAGGTTGGTTCGAAACCGGGAGGAAGCTGGATCAGCGTGGGCGGCTTGAATGTGCCGTCGCCATTGCCCTGAAAGATCGAAATCGTGTCGTCAGCCTGATTGGCGACAGCAAGATCCAGGAAACCCGTTGCGGCGAGATCGTGAAAATCCGAGGCCGCGAGGGAGACCGGCGCGTTGCCTGTTGCAACGTCGGTGCCGGCGACGAACGTGCCAGTTGCGGTGCCCGTGCTGTCCGATTGCCCCAGAAGAATCGAAACTGTGTTCGATCCCTTGTTGGCAACAGCGAGATCGATGTTCGCGTTGTTGGTCGTATCGAAAGCGGCGGTCGCGATCCACACCGGATCGGTATCGGTGGTCGCGCCCAGCGGGTAGGCTACCTGGTTTGCGAATGTGCCGTCGCCATTGCCGAGCAGAACGGAGACGGTGTTGTCCGCCGAGTTCGCGACGATCAGATCATTGAAGGCGCTCGCTACGCTGCTGTTGCCACGCAGGATGTTGGTGGCCACGAAGGACGGCGAATTCCCGGCTGGATAATTTACGAGCGGATTGTTTATCGTGCCCGTAGAGTTCAGCGACCCGTTCAGGAGGCTTGGCGAAAAACTGGAAAGTGAAACGGGGATGCGGTCGCCCACGAAGAACGTGGCGGGCTGGCCGTCCTGGGCGCGGAGAAGAATCCGTCGGCCGTGGCGCACGAGCGAAAGCATTTGCGCGAAATTTGCCGAGGCGCCCGGAAGCGTTGCGAAAAAAGTGGTCAAGCCTCCGCCGAAAGCGATCACATTGGGAGTCGAGGTTCCCAAGACCTGCTCGATTACGTCAACGAGGCCTTCCTCGGACGCCGCAGCCTGCTGAATCTGCTGCGTGCTTACCGTGAAAACTTGCGAACTCTGCGGCGGGGTGATGCCAAGCTGCAATGCATTCGTGCGATCCACCTCAAGGACTTCGATTTCCAGAATCAGCTCGCCAGTGGGCTTTTCGAGATCGTCGATCATATCCGTGGCCAGAGCAACGGCCTGCGGCGATGCGCGCAAAGTGAGCGTACGGGTGGGCAAATCGAGGTCCGAGCGCGTGATGCCCGCTATTTCGCGCACCAGGCGCGTGATTTCCGTCATCTGTTCGGTCGTTTCAGAACCGGGCAGCAGAACCGTGCGGACAACCGACGCTTCGTAGTCCTTTCGCTTCTGCGGAGTATTCTCCGTGACGAAAAACAGCCGCGGTGTAAGCGGCCGCCAGAAAGTTCCGGTCATATCGCCGAGCAGCTTCGCGGCAGTCAGGAAATCAACGTCGTCAAACCGGAAATGAATCTGGCGCGAGTGCAGGTCTACGTCGAAGGCGACCTCTACGCCGAACTGGCGCCCGAGTTCTTCGTAGGCCCCCTGCGTGTCCCCGCGATAGTCGAAATCGTGGTGACCGGTTTGATACTCAAGGTGCGGCTCACCAGCCAGTTCAACCACCGTTGTCTTGGGGAGCTGGCCCGCCTCGGCGATGGCCATCTGTGCAAGCCGCTCGCGCACGGCCGGGCTTAGCGGATCCAGGAAGCTGGCGCTCAGCAATTGCTTGCGGGCATCGTCCAGGCGGCCGGAAATCGCGTCGCGCTCGGCGGCATCCATTTTGGATTGCACCAGGCGACTCTTCGCAATTTCGCGGTGCAGGACATATGCCCGATTGGCGGGTGCCAGGTCGGCGGCGTCCGTGTAGGCGGTGTAGGCCGCGTCCCAATCCTGCTCTCGCTCGGCACGAGTTCCCTGCTCGTAGTCGGCCTTGGCCTTCTTGGCGTCCGCCTTGTTCGGCTTGGTTGTTGGGGTAGGTTCGGAAGATTGCGGCGGCGCTTGCGTGAGCGCTGCCGGAGCGAGGAAGACGGCGATCACAACGGCAACGAGAATGGCTCTCGTCCGCTCGTGCAAGGCGCGCGACTTAAGCGAGCGGTCCGGGGAATAGGCTCTGGTCGCCATCGTATGTAGGATGCATATTGTACAGGGATTGCGTTGCGTGGGCGGGGGCCTGAATGTGCTTGATATTGCGGAACCATGAATATAGACTCGAATCGTAGTTGAAAACGGTTTACAACTGGAATAATCATGCTTTCCGCTCTTTTGGTGGCCCTCCGGGAAGGCGTCGAAGCCGCGCTTGTCGTCGGCATTGTGCTGGTCTATCTCAATCGTAGCGGGCGACGGGCCCTCAAGGTCTACGCCTGGGCTGGCGTCCTGCTGGCCTGCGCCGCGAGCGTTGCCGCTGCCCTGCTCCTCCAGCACTGGGCCATCAGCGAGGATGGCTTCGAAGGCCTGCTGATGCTGTTGGCCGCCGTGCTCGTCGTCACCATGATCGTGTGGATGAACCGCGTGGCGCGGACCCTCCGAAAGGACATCGAGCGACGCGTCGAGGCGTACGCGCAGCAGTCCACACGCGCGGCGGGATGGGGCGTGGGAGCGTTCGTATTCTTCATGGTGGTACGCGAGGGCGCGGAGCTGGTCCTGATTCTGCGCGCCGTGGAACTTTCGAGCGCCGGAGTGCAGGTTTGGATCGGCACGCTGCTCGGCATCGCCATTGCGGTCGGCGTGGGATTCTTTTTCTTTCAGGGAACGCTGCGAATTCCGCTGCATCGATTTTTCACGGCGACGAGCGTGATCCTGATGGTGGTGGCTTTCCAACTGGCGCTTACGGGCGTGCACGAGTTGAGCGAGGCGATGTGGATCTGGTCGAGCAAGACAGAAATGGCCTGGGTCGGGCCGATCGTCCGCAACGAGGTTTTCTTTTTTGCCGTGATTCTGGGTGTTGCGGCGCTGGTGGTGTTGCGTGAGTGGTTCAGCGCGCGGCGGCCGGCCGAGGATTCCGCAGCGAATCCCGCTGAAAAGCGGATGCGCGAATGGGAATTCCGCCGCCAGCGGCGATGGAGCTTTGCGGCCGCCATTCTGTGCTCGCTCGTGGTAGTTTCGCTCGCGGCCGAATTCGCCTATGCGCGCGCGATGAATGCTCCGTCTCCCGGAAAAATGCTCGCCGCGGAAAATAACCGCGTCCACATCCCCCTTTCCGAGCTGACCGAGTCAAGCCTGCATTTCTATACCGCCGACGTGAATGGCACAGTAATTCGTTTCCTGGTGATTCACCAGACGAATGGGGACTATGCGACGGCTCTCGATGCCTGCCAGATATGCGGCCGGGCGGGATACCGCCAGGAAGGGCAGAACATCATCTGCCGCAATTGCGGGGCGTCCATTTATGTTCCTTCGATTGGCGATCATGGCGGTTGCAATCCCATCCCCGTGAAATCGAGTGTGGCAGGGGGAGAAGTGATCGTTGACCTTACGGCGCTCGCGGACGCCACCGCGATGATTCACTCCTAGCATGTTCGCCCGCCTCGTACGCGAATCCTTCGTTCGCAACCCGCGCCGTAAGGCGCTGACGGCTGCGGCACTTGTTGTGGGTATGGCCGTCGTGACAGCAACGCTCACGGTAGCGCTGGAAGTGGGCGACCGCCTCGCGCGGGAATTTCGCACGCTGGGCGCCAACCTGATCGTCACGCCCGAATCGGATACTCTGCCGCTGGAAATCGGAGGCGTGGACTACCGCCCGGTGGATGAAGGCGCATATTTGTCCGAGGCCGATCTCGGGAAACTCAAAACGATTTTCTGGCGGCACAATATCCTCGGCTTTACGCCGTTTCTGGATGTTCCCGCAGTAATTGGTCTCGTCACGGATGTGATCCGGTTTGGCCCCCTATCGAAACTACCTTGATCGGCACGTGGTACGAGCATGGCGTTCCCGTTCCAGATGGAACGACTTTCAATACCGGGGTAAAAGTCACACACCCGTCTTGGAAGATCGAGGGTAAATGGTTCCGGGATGGAGCGAATGAGGGCGTCGTTGGTGCTTCGCTCGCGGCAAAGGGTTATTTCCAGGGGAACGCTATCGGCAGAACCATCAACGTCATGGGACAGGTGGCTCCAGGTCGAAATGCGAATGCCGATGTCCAGACTCTACATCACCGGCATCGTTTCTACCGGCGATGCGGAAGACAACGCGGTTCTCGTGCCGCTCTCTGTTGCGCAAGGCATTTCCAATCACCCGGGGCAATTCCGGCAACTTTTCGTGAGCGCATTGACGAAACCTGCGGATGCACTCGCGGAACGCGATCCGAAATCGTTGACGCCTACCGAGTACGACCGCTGGTTCTGTTCGCCGTACATTTCCTCGATCAGCTACCAGATCAAGGGCGTGTTACCGGGCACGGACGTGCGCGCGATTCGCCGCGTGGCGGATTCGGAGGGAAAGATTCTGTCGCACGTGAGTTTGCTGCTGTGGATCGTGACGCTGGCGGCGCTGATAGCGGCGGCGCTCGCCGTGGCGGCGACCTCGGCGACGACCGTGATCGAGCGACGCGGAGAAATCGGCATTATGAAGGCGATTGGCGCGACGAACGCTACAGTCGCAGGGCTTTTTCTGGCGGAGCAGCTGATGCTCGCGATCATCGGTGGCGCGATTGGATTTGTACTGGGCGCCGGCCTCGCGAGAATTTTGGGCGCGAGTGTGTTTGGCACGCCCGCCGCGCCGCGCGTGGTCCTGCTGCCGGTGACGCTCGGGATCGCTGCGCTCGTCGCGGTGATCGGCAGCCTGATTCCCCTGCGGCGGGCAGCGCGATTCGATCCCGCGCCGATCCTGCGGGGAGAGTGATGTTCGGGCGCCTTCTCTGGAAACTACTTCGAGGCAATCGAGGGCGCTTGACGGTTGCGCTCGTGGCCGTGATCAGCGGCGCCGCAGTGATTTCGGCGCTGCTAAATCTCGAGTTTGATGTCGAACGCAAGCTGACGCAGGAATTCCGTTTGCTGGGCGCGAATCTGGTGATTTCTCCCGGCAGTTCCACACAGCCAAGCGGCGCAGCGAGCAATTCACCGGCTACACCCACTTCACCCGCTCTGATGAGCGCAGCCGCAGTCCTGCCTCAGGTTGAAAAGCTGCGCACGCGCGACGTGGTGGCATCGGCTCCGTACCTCTACATCGTGGCGCGTGCGCACGATACTCCCGTCGTCGTCGCCGGGACTTGGCTCGACGAGACGCGACAGCTCGAACCAACATGGAAGCTGCAGGGTGACGCGATTGCGTCGCGTGATGACGCGACACAATGCCTTGTGGGACGCGACGTGGCGCGGCAATTTGGTCTGGCACCCGGCGGGCAAATCGAATTGGATTATCTGGCGCGAAGTGCGCAGCTCCGTGTCGCGGGCATCGTGGACGCGGGAGGCGCGGAAGATAGCCAGATATTCGTGAATCTGCCCGTCGCGCAAAAGCTGGCAGGACTGGACGGCCAAATTCAAGTGATGCAGTTGAGTGTGAGCGGAACAGCCGCAAGTATCAGCGGCTATGCGGAGGAATTGGCGAATTCCCTGCCCGGCTACGATGTGCGCCCGATCCGACAAGTCAGCGAAGCGGAAGGCAATTTGCTGAATCGCACGCGGCTGCTGATCGTCTCGATGATTCTGCTGATACTGGTGCTCACAGCGTTGTGCGTGTTGGCAACGATGGCAGCGCTCGCGATGGAGCGGCGCGCGGACGTGGGCTTGATGAAGGCCCTCGGCGGAACGATCTCGCGCATTGTAGGATTGTTCCTCGCCGAGGTAGGCGTGCTGGGCGCGGTGGGCGGATTGATCGGATGCATCGGGGGCGCGGCGCTCGCGCAGTGGATGGGACACCGAGTTTTCGGCACGTCCATCACGCCGCGATGGGAAGTCTTTCCGCTTACGATCGCGTTGATGACGGCCGTGTCCATGACGGGCGCTTTGCCCCTGCGAAGACTGGGAAAAGTGAAGCCGGCAGTGATTCTGAGAGGAGAATAGTGGCGGCGCTGGTTCAGATCGAAAACGTGCAAAAGGAGTTCGGGAACGTGCGCGCGCTCGATGGCGTGTCGTTCGACGTGCAGGCGGGCGAATGGATCGCCATCATGGGACCTTCCGGTTCCGGCAAGACGACGCTGATCAACATCCTCGGCGGGCTCGACACGCCGACTTCCGGGCGGGCGATTGTGGACAGCACGGATGTGGCGCGGCTGGACGAAAGCGGCCTCGCGCGATTTCGCTCGGAGAAGATAGGCTTCATCTTCCAGCAATTTCATTTGGTGCCGTATCTCACCGCGATCGAAAACGTGATGCTCGCGCAGTATTTTCACAGCACCACGGACGAAACCGAGGCGCGCGAAGCGCTCGGGCGCGTCGGATTGACCGATCGCGTTGAGCATCTGCCCGGGCAGCTTTCCGGCGGCGAGCAGCAGCGCGTGGCCGTGGCGCGCGCGCTGATCAACCACCCCAAACTAATTCTTGCCGACGAGCCGACCGGAAATCTCGACGAAGCAAATGAGGGAATCGTGCTCAAGCTCCTGCGCGAGTTGCACTCCGAGGGGCATACGATCCTGATGGTGACGCATGCTGCTTCAATCGGACATTTGGCCGACCGCCGAATCGAGCTCGCGCATGGACGCCTTGCCGCAGAGCACGCCGCGCGACGCTCCTAGCTGCCTGTCAGGAACTTGTGCTGGGCGCTCGTGAGGGGAACGACGGACAGCCTTCCGATGCGGACGAGAGGCGAATCCGCGAAGAGCTTGTTGGCCTTGATTTCGGCGAGTGCGATCGGTTTCGCCAGCGCCTTTCCAGCTTTAATCTTCACCTTGGGATTCTTGGGATCCGTGGCGTTGACCGAAACGACGGTAGCAGTGCCCACGGCGCTCTTGCGATCTCCGGTTTCGTAGATGATCAGCCTCGTTCCCGGCGTCATCTCGCGCAGATTTTTCACCGCGGTGGGATTGGAGACGCCGTCCCAAACGGTGGCACCGTCGCGCTGAAGATTCTCGAACGAATATTCCGAAGGCTCGGTTTTAAGCAGGTAGTCCGCGGACATGGCACCCCCAACATTGGAAGTGTGACGCAGCACCATTCTACATGCGGCTGCTGCCTTCCCGCGCGAAAGTAAGGTGCGGGGCTCGATCTGCTAGAATGGTGACGAAATGCCGCTGCCGATTGATTCGCGAAAAAAGCCGACTGATGTGAAAGTATTCGTGACGACCGGCGAAGGCGTCGCGATCACCTGGTCCGACGGGCACGCCAGCCGATACACATTTCCTCAACTGCGCGACCAGTGTCCCTGTGCGACCTGCAACGACGAGCGCGAGAAAAAGGCTCAGGAGAAACCGGGCGCCGCAAATCCGCTGCCGATGTTCAAGCCGCGCGTGACGGCCAAGTCGGCGACATCGGTCGGCAATTACGCGATACAGATCCAGTTTTCAGACGGGCACTCGACCGGCATCTACAGCTTCGACGCGCTCCGGGAAATGTGTCCCTGCGATGCATGCGCGAAAGAATTTCGGCACGCGGCGAAGGAAACAACCGCATAGGTATCCCGTTGCGATTCAGTCAACCGGTACAAACAGCGCAAGAACTAAGTGGCGCGCACTTCCGACGTGCAGGCCGGGCAGCGTGTTGCCTTCAGAGGAATCGCCGAAACGCAATACGGGCATTCCTTGGTTGTTGGCGCGGCTGCCGGCGCCGGCTTGCCCCAGCGGTTCACCTGGCGGACCAACAGGAAAATCACGAGCGCTACAATCAGGAAATCGAGAACTGTGTTGAGGAATACTCCGTAGTTGATGGTGGCCGCGCCCGCGGCTTTGGCTTGCGCGAGCGTTGGATAGGACGTGCCTGAAATATTCAGGAAGAGGCTCGAAAAATCCACCTTGCCGATCACAAGGCCCAGCGGCGGCATGATAATGTCGCTAACGAACGACGTGATGATTCGCCCAAAAGCGGCGCCGATGATGATGCCCACCGCCATATCGAGCACGTTGCCGCGCATCGCAAATGCTTTGAATTCTTTGAACATTGTTGCCCTCCTGGAATCGTGCGGTTTAGCAAACGGATGTGGCTGGGAAAATACGCTCTAGGACGTTCGCCTCAGTCGCTACAACCCGACCGCGCGTGAGGGTAGCGAGAACCGGCGGTGCTGGCAAGCATAAACGAGGCAGGCACTGCCGGGTTACGAGCGGCGCGCGAGTAGGACTCCGCCTACGAGGCCTCTGATTGCGAGGACGCCGCCCGCAAGTGCAAGCAGGAGCCCCGCGTGACGCAAAGGCAGAAAGCGTGTCCCGAGCATCAATAAACCCACCAGGACGAGCGAACCCGCACGGATTCGAGACTTCAGGCGGTCCGCCTCCAGCCCGGGCCGCGCCAGCGCCCGAACACCCCAATAAATCAGCACAACGCCGAGAATTAGGATCGCTACAGGGCGATCCGGAAGTCCGACGGATCTTGTGAGCGCAATCAAAATCAATAGCGCGCCAAGAAGCAGGACAATGAATTCGCTCAGGAGTCGAAAGAGGGTCGCGGGGCTCGGCATCGCTGTGTCCGGGTCGGGCGGAATTATCGCGCGAGTGCCCGGCACGCGCAAGCCGATGGCCGCCAGAGAGCGAGATTGCTATACTGGCTTTGGTTTGGGCGCTGAATCGAAGTACGGCCTGCAGGAATCCAATCGCACAGGAGAATCAATTGCATAAGGTAATCATTATCGGTAGCGGATGCGCAGGATTGACTGCAGCGATCTATGCGGCGCGCGCGGATTTGAAGCCGCTTGTGTTGGATGGCTACGAACCAGGCGGCC
Organism: uncultured Acidobacteriota bacterium; assembly: GCA_963818605.1. Lineage (GTDB taxonomy): Bacteria > Acidobacteriota > Terriglobia > Acidiferrales > UBA7541 > Palsa-295. Next base: position 13,853 of record CAWFSW010000007.1, on the reverse strand, counting down.
AGCTCGCTTTGACCACGGAGGTTGAGAATTTCCCGGGCTTCCCTGAGGGCATTCTCGGACCCGAGTTGATTGAGCGCACGCGAAAGCAGGCGCAGCGGTTCGGCGCGGAGTTTCGCGCTGGAGCAGTGGCTTCCGTGGATTTGGGCAAACGACCATTCACGGTCGTCGCCGGGAAAGAGACGTACGAGAGTGAGACGTTGATTGTCGCGGCGGGAGCATCGGCGCGCATGCTCGGCATCGAATCCGAGAGGAATTTGCTTGGCCACGGCGTTTCCACTTGCGCGACGTGCGATGGGGCGTTCTTCCGCAACCGCGACATCATCGTGGTCGGCGGAGGCGATACGGCGATGGAGGAAGCCACCTTTTTGACGAAATTCGCCAAGAAAGTGATGCTGGTCCACCGGCGTAACGAATTTCGCGCGTCGAAAATCATGCTGGATCGCGCCCGCGTCAATGAAAAAATCGAGTTCATGACTCCGTACGAGATCACGGAAGTGCACGACGTGACGAAGAAGTCGGTCGAACTGGTCACGCTGAAGAACACCGAAACCGGCAAAGTCCACACGGTACCCGCCGAAGGCGTGTTCGTCGCCATCGGCCACGACCCAAACACGAAAGTCTTCAAGGGACAGCTCGAAATGGACCAGAACGGATACCTGATCACCCACGATGGCCCCAAGACCAATGTCGAAGGGGTTTTTGCCGCGGGCGACGTTCAGGACCATCACTACCGCCAGGCGATCACGGCGGCTGGCTCCGGCTGCATGGCAGCAATCGAAGCGGAGAGGTTTCTATCCGCCGAAAAGGGCTGAACGCACTTCACGTGCGCCCAAACTGCCGGATAGCGCTGGTCGCTCTCCTGGTTCTCTTCCCCGCCAGCCTGTTGGGCGCTCAGGAGACCACGGATCAGAAGGCCTTTCTTCAGCGGCTCGTCGCAGCGGCGGTCGAACGAACTTCGCATCACGTTCGTTACGACTCCTCTTACGTACGGATCCCCTATCCAAACGGAGATGTCCCAGCCGACACCGGAGTTTGCACGGACGAAATTATCCGGTCCTACAGGGCGGTAGGGATCGATCTGCAGAAGGAAGTCCACGAAGATATCGTGCGGAACTGGAGCGCATATCCTCACGACCGCCGGTGGCGTCAGGGCCATCCTGATTCCAATATTGACCACCGCCGCGTTCCAAACCTGGCGGTATTTTTCGGCCGCAAAGGAGAGACGCTCCCGATTACCTATGGCGCCGACGATTACACTCCCGGCGATCTCGTCACTTGGGATTTGGGCGGAGGCGTGCCTCACATCGGAATCGTCGTCGATCGTAAGTCACCGCAGGGCGAGCGATACCTAGTTGTTCACAATATCGGCGAGGGTCCTCGGATGGAGGACGTGTTGTTCCATTGGAAGATCACGGGGCACTACAGGTATTTCGGTCCCGGCCTGTAAGGGAACGCGTTCAATTACCGACGGCAGAAGTCGTGCCTGGGCGGTTCTGGGAACTCCCGTTCAGCAAAATCAAGCGAATCGCTTGCACGAATGCGTCTTTCGTTTTCTGCCCGACGAAATAGCGAGCCAGGTGTCCGTCCCGCGCGTAGAAATCCGTTTGCGGCATCGTGCCGCGCCAGTCCGCGTTCACGCCCTGATAGAACGCATCGGCGTCGATTCCCGGCCTCTGACGATAATTGGGAAATCCCGGGTGGCCCTTGTCGAGAAATTGACGAACAAGGCCCAGATCAGCGTCTTCGTCCAGGCTCACGCCGATCACGGCCAGGCCTTGCGGGGCATATTCCTTGGCGAGTTCGATGATCATGGGATATTCCTCGCGGCAAGGCTGGCACCACGTGGCCCAGAACGTGACCAGAAGTCCTTTACCCTGATACTTGGCGACTACTTGTTTGTACCCGGCGAGGTCAATAAGTTGCGGATCTCCAGGAAGCGTTTCCGCTGAAGCAGCGGGCTTGGCCGCAGCAACCGGCGGCCGTACAAAGCTGAATGCACCCAGAGCGACGATCCCAACCATCGCAACAGGAAACAGGCATCGCCATGACTTGCGCATGATCTTTTCCCCTTAACGATATTCTATCCGTTACCGAGCGGTGGCGGCAACAGAGGCGGCGCAAACCAGTAACGGGTAGGCGCCATGAGGGTTGCCGCGATTCGTCGAGCAGGGAAGGCTCAATGCATTTTCAAATTTGGATATACAAAAATCAGTTTCAAGGTTGTATCCTTATGTTCAGCGTGCGTGTTTCTTCAAGGCAGCGCACATTTCAGGAGAAAGCTAGATGGCTTACGTAATCGCCGAGCCGTGCATCGGAACGAAAGACTCCGCCTGCGTGGATGTCTGCCCGGTGGACTGCATTCATCCGCGGAAGGACGAGGCGGAATTTGAAGCTGCCACGCAGCTCTACATCAATCCCGACGAATGTATTGACTGCGGCGCATGCGTTCCTGTCTGCCCAGTGACGGCGATTTTCGCGCTGGAAGATCTGCCGGAAAAATGGACTAGTTACACGAAAATCAACGCGGACTATTACAAGAAGGCGTGACGGATAGCTCACTCGCGCGCTAGATCGCGCGAAGCAAAGTCCGGACGTAACAACGAACCACGAAGCAATTGCGATCGAGCGCGGCGGATTCTTTTATCCGCCGCGTTTCTTTTTTCGGCTTGCTGGCACGACTGAGCGGATGCGGGGTGGTCTTCGGGCTTCCAGATCGCCGCCGTCGCTCGATATCTTCGCCCACTGCTTTGCCTCCGCGCGCAATTCGGCGAGCGCAACGCCACGATGATCGTCCGGAAAGCGCCCCAACTTGGCGAGTCCGGCGGCGAGCAGTGATTGCGTGCCCCGCTGATTTCCGCGGCCATGATGATGGTAAGCCGCGGCCAGCTGAATCAACCCCTGCAGGAAAGTCTTTTCGGGCTCGGGTTCGACGAGCCACAACTCTTCCCATACCTCGTGGGCGTCGAAAAACTTGCGCGCGTTAAATAGCGCTACGCCCTTCTGAAATTGACCGGTTTCTTTCGTCGCACGCATATTCGATTCCCGATAGAATCTTCCCGTTCTCATCGATTCAGCCGAACGACGACACCCAGCGCGAGAATCGTGATGATAGCAGCACCCGAACCAGCGAGCGACGATGGAGATTAGGATCGATTTACCCGACGTGAAACTTGGAGTCGTGGAAGCCGATGGGCTGCGCGTTGCTCCAGCAGATCAAAACCTCGCCGGACTGATGGACGAAGTCTGCGATCGAAAGCGCAGGGAATTCACGGTCGAGAGCCTCGCCGAAGCCGGGCCGACACGCACGGTCCGCGCGATGTTTCGCTCCTGGGATATCGATCCATCGAAGTATCGCCCTTCCTCCGAGGCACTGCTCCGGAGGGTCGTCCAAGGAAAGGGCCTGTATCGCGTGTCGAACGTCGTTGACATCGGCAATGTAGGCTCGATTGAAACGGGCTGGCCTTTTGGATGTTATGACCGCGCCCGACTCGGGCCACCTATCGTCTTCCGCCACGGAGCGGCTGGGGAGAGCTACGAGGGCATCGGAAAGCGCATGTGGCATCTGGAAGGCCGGCCCGTCCTCGCCGACAGCGAAGGCGCCTTCGGCAGCCCCATCAGCGACTCGACGCGCAGCATGATCACCGAGGCTGCGCGCGAGGTGCTGATCGTGATTTACGCACCTTCCACCGCGCCGCGTGCGTCCATAGAAGTGGCGATGACGCGGCTCGGCGAACGCCTCGCACAATTCGCAGGGGCAAGCGCGACGCGTGCCGCTATTTGTGCGTGACCGATTCTGGCCCGCGGGTGCAAAGTCTCCGCCCGCGACTCGCTGGAATCGGGTTATCCTGTAAAGCGTTCCCGAGGTCCGCCGGTGCGGAAATTTGAACTTGTTCTTCTGATTCACGCGCACCAACCGGTCGGAAATTTCGACGACGTACTTGAACGCGCCTACAAAGATTCCTACCTCCCTTTCATCGAAGTGCTCGCGCAACATCCTGCGATTCGCATGGGTCTCCACTATTCGGGGCCTCTGCTCGAATGGATCGAGCGCGCACACCCGGAATATTTCGATCGCCTCCGCGCGCTCGTTTCGAGCGGCCAGGTGGAAATAGTGGGTGGCGGATTCTACGAGCCAATTCTGGTAACGATTCCACCCGAAGATCGCCTCGAACAGATCGCGCGGCTGGCGGCATACGCGGAAAAGCATTTCAAATCCCGGCCACGCGGCGCATGGCTTGCCGAGCGCGTTTGGGAGCCCCAGCTGCCTTCGTGCCTGGCGCCGGCGGGTGTCGAGTACACGCTTGTTGATGACAACCATTTTCTCGGCGCCGGATTCGAGCTCGAACAGCTTTTTGGCTATTACATCTCCGAGGATTTGGGCCATACCGTGAAGGTCCTTCCCGGGTTGAAGTCTCTGCGCTACTTGATTCCCTTTCGCGATGTAGGCGAGACCACAGCGTTTCTGCGCGACGCCGCGAGCAGGCATCCGGGCGGCTTTGCGACCATGGGCGACGATCTCGAAAAATTCGGCGTGTGGCCGGAGACGAACCAGCATTGCTACCGCGATGGATGGCTCGATCGCTTCTTCTCGGAGCTGGAAAGAAACGCTGACTGGCTCACCACATCCACTCCCTCGGATGCGGTAGCTTTGCGCGCACCGCTCGGTCGCGCGGATTTGCCTGCCGCCTCCTATACGGAAATGATGGAATGGTCTCTGCCTACGCCCGCGCGCGAGCGCTATCACAGCCTTCTCGATCAGTTTTCGTCTCGCGCAGACGTGATGCCATTCATCCGCGGAGGAATCTGGCGCAGTTTCTTCACTAAGTACTCCGAAGCAAACCTGCTGCACAAAAAGATGTTGCACGTCTCGCAGAAAATACGCCGGCTCTCGCGCAGCCGGCGCTTCGATCGCGCCTTCAAGAAGGCGCGCCAGGAAGCCACTACTCTTTTGCTGCGCGGCCAGTGCAACGATCCGTACTGGCACGGCGTTTTTGGCGGCCTGTACTCGCCGCACCTGCGCACCGCCGTGTGGCGCTCACTCGAACAGGCTGAAACAATTGCCGATGGGCTTGCCCACCACAAAAGGCCGTTCACTCACGCCGCGACGCTCGATTTCAATGCCGATGGCCGCGACGAAATATATTTCACGTCCGATCGCTACGCAGCGCTCGTCGCACCGGAGGATGGAGGCACGATTGCCGCGCTCGATTTTCGTCCACCGAATGTAACGCTGATCAATTCGCTCCAGCGCAGGCCTGAGACATATCACGCCAAGCTCCGAAACTTGTCCGCCCATGGCGCCCACGGCGCGCAATCTATCCATGAGCAGACACGCGCGAAGGAAGAAGGTCTCGAACGTTGGCTGAACTACGACCGCTGGCCGCGGCATTCATTTCGGCTGCTGCTTTTCGGGCAGGGGAAGTCTCACGAGGATTACGCGGCCGTTCGATTGGAAGAGGATGCTGCGCTCGCGGGCGGACGCTGTAGCGTAAGCAGCTCAACCTCAGCCAGCGTCGCGGTCGTTTCCGAAGAAAGCGCCGATTGGCAGGCGGACAAACACATGTCGTTCCATTCGACTCCCACGGGATTCGATATCATCTGCGATGTCATATTGCGCCGTAGGGCGTCTGGCGCGGCTTCGGTGAATCTCGGGATTGAGGTGGTTGTGAATTTTCTGGCGCCTTCGGAAGCGAACCGATATTTCGACGTGAATGGCCAGCGATCCCCGTTGCGATTGTCGGCGGCAATGACGACGAACGAGTTACGCGTGGTGGACGAATGGCAGCGCGCCGCCGTGACACTGGAAGCGCCCGAGGCGGAGAAGATATGGATCGCACCGATCGAAACGGTGTCGGAATCTGAAGACGGCTTCGAGCGCATCTATCAGGGCTCGCAAATTGCGGCCGTGTGGCCGGTGGAGTTCGCGGCCGGCTCGGAATGGAAGGGCCGATTGATCTTCCGGGCCGCGTCTCTCAGTTGAAAAAAACCGGCGAGCGCCGCGCGCTGCCCTGATAGAGTGCAAGGCTAGGCATTCGTAGCGGAGGAAACGCATGGCGGTATCCAAGCAATTGCTCGATATTTTGGTTTGCCCGGAGTGCAAGACGCCCGTCACGCCAACGCCCGATGAGCAGGGTTTGAAGTGCGCGACCTGCAAGCGCGTCTATCCCGTGCGAGGCGACATTCCCATCATGATCGTGAGCGACGCGCGGATTGACCCTGCCTGACTTGCCCCAGGCTACGGCTGGTCGAACTGCGGCGGCGGAAACTCCACCAACCGATCCTTGAACTGAACCCACAACCGGACTTCCTTCGATTTGCTCTGCTTAAGCGCGTCGTCTTTTTCGGGGAACGGCTGATAAGGGCTCACGTCCACGATCACAACCACGCCGGATGAGCCGATCGGCGGACGATAGGTGCCTGTAACGTTGAAGCTTTTTACCGGACCGTAGTATCCGTCCGTCCCCCAATCACCCTCAAAATCTTTGAGCGTGTAGGAAGGCGACGGGCTCCACATGTTGTAAGCCTGCTGCATGTTCCCGGCTACGACGGCGTTTAGAAAATGATACACCGCGGTTTTCTCGGCATGGTAGCGCAGTAGCCACCAAAGGCCGCCGCCACCGATCGCCACGAAAACCAGAATCGTGATCAGGTAACGCCGCAGCTTCGATGCCGGGTGTTCTTCGGTAGCGTCCAAAAGACCCACGTGGACTCCTTAGAATTACAGTTGGCGCTTGAATAACGCCAGGCTACCCGCAATCATCACCGCGGAGAAGCCAGTCAAAATTAGCACGTCCATATAAATTCCTTCAATGCCCGTGTTTTTGAGCGTCAGATTTCGCAGCGCGTGAACCGTGTACGTGAACGGATCAATCACCGAGATCCATCGCAGCCACGGCGGAAACGCTTCCGTTGGATAAACGGCGCCCGACGGGAAAAACAGCAACATATTGAGCACGCCGAAAATCGCGCGAGGTACAAGGGGATCGTCAATGCGCACCATCACCAGAAACATCAAGCTGATCATGGACAGAGACGCGACCAGAATAACAATCGAAAGATAGAGAAGGCGCATGGGGTGCCACAATCCCGGAATCCCGGCGATCAGCCCGCCGATAATAGTCAGCGACACACCCGCCATGAATGCTTTCAAGGTTCCAGAACCGATAAGCCCCGCGACCAACTCCGTCTTTCGAATGGGCGTTAGCAAGTAGCCTTCGTGTAAACCGCGCGTCTTGTCGTCAATATATGTGATGCCGCCACCGATCATGGCGGTGATGAAAATACCCATGGCGGTCGAGCCGGCAAGCAGGTACTTGATGTACTCGATGTAGGGATAGACCTCGACAACATTGAGCTCCACCTGCCCATCGAGGCGCGACGACGCCACATCCGGCGTATTCAGTTCCGTAGTCATGTCCTGAACGCTTGACAGGAGCGAACTCGAAATGAACTGATCGGTGTTGTCTTCCGTGAAAAGAAGCCGCGGCCGATCGTGTTGGTAATACCGGCGCGAGAAATCGTGCGGGACATCCACGACGGCCTTCACGAAGCCAGCGTGCAGATCGTCCACCGCGCGAGGAAGCGAGTCGTAGTCGAGCACACGAAACGTCTGCGGGCCCGCGGTAATTCCGTCGAACATCTCCTCAATGCGGCGCGACTGTACGGAATGATCTTCATCCACAAAGGCAATGTCCGCGTTCTTGATTTTTCCGCCGAAGGCATAGCCGAGCACCACGAGCTGCACCAGCGGAAAAATCAGCGAACTCAGCATGAGCGCGGGGCTGCGAAAGAATTTCCGCATGTCCCGCTCGACCAGCGCCGATACGCGATAGAGCTTCATGGTTGATAATCCTCCGTGCGCTCAGCGAGAAAATGGACTGGGTTGATGCACGGCCTTCTGTGGTGCATCACGCAACGCCGTACCCGTATAGTGCAAGAACACATCATCGAGCGTCGTGCTCTGAACGCTCACTCTTTTCACGGTCACTTTGCGCGCGCGCGCCAGATCCATTAGCGCCGCCACCGTGGCCGGGCCGTCGCTCGAAGTGATGTGGACCACGTCCTCTTGCGGCGAAACACCCGTGGCGTGCGACAGTCCGCGAAGCTGCTCGATCCAGTCCGGCGGAGCGCCCACGAATTCCGCCTCCACGACTTCGGTTCCGGGCACGTTGTCCTTCAGCCGCGTGGGAGTATCGAGCGCCGCGAGTTTTCCGTGGTCCACGATCGCGATCCGGTCGCAGAGTTTGTCGGCCTCGTCCATGTAGTGCGTGGTGAGCAGGATGGTCAGCTCCGACCGGTCGCGCAGGGATCGAATCATCTCCCACACATTTGTGCGCGACACTGGGTCGAGGCCCGTGGTCGGTTCGTCGAGAAACATGATCTTCGGCGAATGGACCAATCCGCGCGCGATTTCCAGCCGGCGGCGCATGCCGCCTGAGAACGTGCGCACAAGCCCGTCGCGAAATTTCAGCAGCTCGACCGATTCAAGCAGGTTGTCAATCAGTGCGTCGCGCTTGTCGGCAGGAACGCCGTAAAGCTTCGCGTGAATCACCATATTTTCTTTCGCGGTCAGCTCCGGATCGGAAGTGAATGCCTGCGGAATCACGCCGAGCGTGTTGCGCACGCCATTCGGATCCGTGCGGACGTCGTGGCCGCCAATGCGGGCCGTGCCGGACGTAACCGACAGCAGAGTCGTCATCATGCGAATCAGGGTGGTCTTCCCTGCCCCGTTGGGACCGAGCAGGCCGAAAATTTCCTGCTGCGAGACGTTAAAGCTCACGTCGTTCACAGCGACGAAATCGCCGAACTTCTTGGTCATGTGATCGACTTCAATCGCGTTCATATGGGCGGATTCCTCTTCGGTCACAGGCGCGCGAACCAGCTTTTGTGCTCGGGCGGAGGCAGCAGCACCGTCGCGGTCATGCCCGTGAACAACCTTCGGCTCTGATTCGGCAGAGACACCTTAATCGCGAACGTCTTGATGTCGCGCTTCGTGCGGCTAACGTCGCGCTGCGTTGCGAAATCGTTCTCGACTCCCTTGAAAAACACCTGCCCCTGAAGAATGTTCCCCGAGGGAAGACGCACGCGGAGCGTCTGGTTGAAGCTGACCGAGTCGATATAGCTTTCTTCCACGTCAGCGCGCACCCACAGGTGGTCCACGTCCACGATGACAACGATTGGCGAGCCCTGCGCCACAACTTCGCCTTGCTTGGCCACGCGGACGGACACGATGCCGTCAATCGGCGCGTAAATCTTCGTGTAGCCGAGCTGCGTCGCGGTTTCCGCCGCGGAGGCGCGGGCCTGTTCCAGTTGCGCGATGGTCGTGGCAATCTCGCTGCCGCGCACGTCCACTTGCTTGCGGTTCGCTTGCGCAACGCCCAGCGCGGCCTCTTGCGCGTTCACGGAATCCTCGAGTGATTTCACGTTGGCCAGCGAAGCATTGAGGGTGGCTTGAGCGTGATCGCGATCCTGCGCCGATTCGACGCCGCTATCGAACAGCTTCTGCATCCGGTCGTGATCCGTTTGATCGCGCCACAGATTCGCGCGCGCCTGGTCGAGTTGTGCGCGGGTGGACGTGAGCATCGCCATCGCCTGTTTTACGGACGCGCCAGTCTGATCGTCCGTCATCGAGTAATTGTGATTTGCCTCGCCAACCTGCGCCTGCAGGCTGGCCACGTTCGCATTTGCAGCGGCGAGACCCGCTTCGAGTTCCTTTGGGTCCAGCTCAGCGATCAGGTCTCCCTTTTTCACGTCGGAACCTTCGTCCACGGTCAGTCGGATGATTCGACCCGTCATCTGCGGGCTCACGATCACTTCATTGCCGTCCACGATGCCGGTGAGTGGAATTTCCTTTCCCCACGGAGTAGAAAACAAATAAAACACGAGCGCGATGAGAAACACGATCCCGATAATGGCGAATGTTTTCCGGCTGTTCATTAGGCCTTGGCTCCTTGCGGCATCAAAGCGTGATGGAGAAAATCGAGCAGCGCGCGCTTTCGTGCTGCGATTGCCTCCGGGGCCAGCAGATCGCGTCCCACCACACGGCTCACGATCGCCGCGGCGGCGAAATAGGATGTTGTCATTTGAAGTGTCATCTGAGCGGTCTGGTCGGGATCGACTTCCCGAAACTCACCGTCCGCTATTCCTTCCGCGACCGTGCGCGCAAATTCGCGATGCAGCGGACGAAAGTACTCCGTAACCATCCACTTGAATCCGGTGCCTGCCTCCATCGCCTGCCGCTGAACCAGCCGCGGATAGTTCGGGTGATTGGCCAGAAAATCGAAATAGCCACTTATCCCTGCAAAAAATCTGTCGCGCGCGGAAAGCTTCTTTTTCGGGAATCAAGAACCGCCATGCGAAGCTGCCGCAACAAATTTTCCAGGACCGCCCGATGCAAGCGGCGCTTGTTCCCGAAATAGTAGTAAAGCATCGCCTTGTTCGCGTGCGCGGCGGTGGCGATTTCCTCTGTGCGCGCGCCCGCCAGTCCCTGCGCGGCAAAATGCTGCTCGGCCGCGGCCAAAATTCGCCGCGCCGTCGCCGGGTCCTCAACTCTTTTACGTCCGCTAGCCATGATTGTTTCAGATCCCCAAACGGTTCATGTATTCTTCTGGATATCGAGCGCCAATGGCCGAGCCGCGCGGCAACACGCCATCAATCTGCCGCAAGTCCGCCGGAGTGAGCGTGACGTCCAGGGCGCCAAGATTCTGGTCGAGATAGGTGCGGCGCTTTGTGCCCGGAATCGGCACGATGTCCTCACCCTGCGCCAGCACCCATGCGAGAACAAGCTGTGCGGGAGTGCAATGCTTTTCCTTCGCGATCTGTTCAACGCGGGTGACCAGTTGCAGATTCTTCTGGAAATTGTCGCCCTGAAAGCGCGGAGAGATACGGCGGAAATCCTTGGGACCGAATTCCGCGCTCTTCACCTGGCCCGTGAGGATCCCGCGGCCCAGCGGACTGTACGGCACGAAGCCGATACCCAACTCACGGCACGTCGCGAGAATTCCGTCTTCGGGATCACGCGTCCACAGGGAATACTCGCTTTGCAGCGCGGTGATGGGATACGTCGCGTGCGCCCGACGGATGGTTTGCGACCCTGCTTCGGACAGCCCCAGATAGCGAACTTTTCCCTGATCGATCAGCCGCGCCATCGCGCCGACGGTGTCTTCGATCGGAGTGCCCGAATCAATGCGATGCAGATAAAAAAGGTCAATCGTGGAAATCTTAAGGCGCTGAAGACATGCCTCGCAGGCGCTCTGCACGTACTCAGGTTTCCCGTTGACGCCGAGAAATCGCCCGTCCGGCATGCGCATGTTTCCGAATTTCGTCGCGATGATCACTTCGTGGCGGCGTTTCGCGACAGCCGCACCCACCAGCTCTTCATTCGTGCCGCCGCCGTACATATCAGCGGTATCGAGCATCGTGATTCCGCGGTCAATGGCGTGATGAATCGTGGCGATGGATTCCTGATCGTCCGGAGTGCCATATGATTGCGACATGCCCATGCAGCCAAGGCCCAGCGCGGAAACCACAAGCGAACTCTTGCCCAACCGGCGGTATTGCATGACAACCTCCTCAGCGATTGTATTCTTTAACTAAACGGTTAGTTTAATCACCACGCAGGCTCCTGTCAAGCTTAGCGCCAGCGTCTCGCCGACTCTCAGGCCGTGCATTTGGGTCGTCCTGCGCGATCAGCTTGCTAGAACCACTGCGTAAATTTCTTCCCTCAGAAGGCCTTCTGCTCTATGGCCATGCGTGCGAAGTCCTTGATCACCCGCAGGTCGGTGGCGATGGAGCGCAGATGTTTCGGATCGTCGGGGTTCAAAAAGGGCCGATGGAATACGTGCTTAATTGCGTTCAACCGTTCCTCCCTCAAGTACTGCTCCAGGTCAGCGGCTGACTGGAGAATCTTCTGAACCTCCTCGATTTCCCGCGTCTGCATCGCTGCGACGCTGTTGATCCATTGCTTTTTATCCGCCGGGCGCGGAAAAGCACGTCAATGACCTTGTAATACGACAGGAACGCATAGAAGTTGCTCTGCGAACTGAGAGCCTCCCTATACAGAGCGAGGGAGAGCCAGCCTGCCTCAGTCTTGGGTTTTCTGGAATCATTCCATAGCCACTCACCGTCAACCTGTATGCCGCGGTCCATGCGAGGACTGTAGGCCACCGGAAATGGCCTCTTCGCGCCGCCCACGCCCCAAACCTTTCTGATCGCATGTTTGTGTTCCCAAGCAATCACGGTGAGCAGTCGATTTAGCTTTTCGTCCGCTGCGTCATGAGATTCCGTGCGCTCGACAAGAATACTGACGATCGGATCTCTTTCCGCAGTACCGTTTGTCCAGCGAATTGCCATTCCCTCGAACTCTAGGTAGACCTCTTCCTGATTTCCAACGCGTATCGCCGAGTCAACAACGAAATCCAACTCATGTTTCTCTGGTCGGTTCATCCAAAGGTCCTCCGCCGTCCTTGTGTCCAACCTCTTTCGGAAATAGTCGACCTGTAAAGTGTCGGTCAGTGCCGCCAGCAAGTCGGAGCTCAGCCACAACGGATCGCAAAGATTCGAATTCGGTCTCCACCTAAAGCTTCTTGTTCGTTCATGGAACACGAAGTGCCATCCATGACCACACGACCATGGCTCATTCCGGTGATTTGCGCCTTCATCGCCGGTGGATAGGCCGACCGGTTCACTTCGTAGTCGTCGGAGATAGCGAAAAGCGCAAACAGAGCCAGGAACTGATGCGCGAATCCATAGGAAACCAGAATCTGATCCGTGACAAAGTCAAAACGAGTTTCCTCGAGAGTCTTGGCACCTACAACGCGTATAAGAACCGAGTCCTCATCGCGTCGGTAGTAATTTCCTTCCTCGTCACAGAATATCTTCAAGCGCTCCGAGTGCTCGCGTCGCCATGATGTCGTCCAGCCTGTAATGTCGTCTATATTCTTCCTTAGAAACTCTTTGAGATCGGGCCAGACAGATTGGTGTGGTCTACGGGTCATCATCTTGAGTGTGTCGATGCAATAGCCCATCCAACCTGAAGGGTCGGGCTTGTTTCCAGTTCTGTAATGAAAGAAGCTCCCTAGCACTGCAAACCACGTTGACCGCGGCAGAACTCCATAGTTCCCGCCGCAGCTCCCCTTTTCAATCAGACGGTTGAAGGTGGACTCGACATCCTGAGCCCTCAGACTTTCCAGAACGATCTCGGCGCACTCATATAGAGTGTTCGGAGGGTATAGCGGCGTTCCGTTATCGTAGCGAACGAATGGGCTGTTCTCTGGGTCCCCGAGATTCTCCATATTGCTTGTCACGCGCCAACCTCCTCTCTCTCCGATCGGTACGCGCTAGACTTAACGCGCTAGGTACTATTACATGTTTTGCCGGCTCGGATGTGAATCGGGATCCAAACTAGATTTTCCCACTTCAAGAATTTCAATCGCAAGAATCGCATTTTTGGCGCCGAAAATTTCAGCCGCAACTTCCACCCACTCATGCGTTTGCGCTAATCGACAATTATGTGTCGACTTGACGCCTGTGATAGCGTCGGAATAGAGCATCGGTCGCTCCGCTTCAAGGTCCTGCTAGCCAGGACTCTTTTGCTCTTTGACAACTGAATTCAGAATAGGGCTCTCGGGCTACGGCAAATTTGGGCTGCCGGGCCCGGCATTCTAGTAACCCGGCACTGTCTACCAGCCACTGTTTCTATTCGACACACTGGCGATTAGAAACGCCTCTAACCTGTTGGAAACACGGAACGGGGACTCTTCCCAATCGACACTGATCGGGCCCTCGAAGAATGGCTAAAAAGCCGCCGTTAAACAATCGAAGAGTCAGCAAATCTTGGGAGAGACGCCTAGGCG
>CAWFSW010000006.1:0-432702 GCA_963818605.1 uncultured Acidobacteriota bacterium | reverse complement strand
GGGACGCGTTTACTTGCCTCTTGAGGATCTCGCCCGGTGCGGTGTCCGCGAACAGGATTTGCGCGGGCCATTGACGCCGCCGCTTCACGATTTGCTCGCGTTCTCGGCGGATCGTGCATGGCGCTTTTATGAGGAAGGTGTACCGCTCGTCGCGCAGGTGGACCCGGACAGCAGAGCGACTTTGTGGGCTTTGATTCGGACGTACAGCAGCTTGCTCGCGCGGATCGAAGAGCGCGGGTTTGATGTTTTCTCCTCGCGCGTCTCCCTGTCGAGCGCCGAAAAAATCCAATTTCTCCTGACGGCTGGGATGACGGGCTGGTGGAAGCGGGATGCCCTCGCAAAACGTTCTGGTGATCGGCGGCGGTCTGGCGGGCCTGGCCTCCGCCGTCGCGCTGGCTGAAGCAGGAATCGAAGTCCAATTTGTAGAGAAACGCCCGCACTTGGGCGGTCGCGCCACTTCTTACACGTTGCCGGACGGCACCGAAGTGGACAATTGCCAGCACGTCACGCTTGGCTGCTGTACCAATCTCGCGGATTTCTATCGCCGTGCGGGTGCAGCCGGAAGATCCGTTTCTACGACCGGCTCTATTTCGTGGACCGCCATGGTCGCCGGTCGACAATGGAGGCATCGAAGCTTCCACCGCCGCTGCACATGGCCCCGTCGTTCCTCTTTTTTGGCGCGCTCACGCTTGCGGACAAGCGGTCAATCGCAAGGGCTCTGCTCGCGATTGCGCGGTCGGGGGCCAGCCGCCGGGATCGAGTCGGTTTCGATGCTCGCTTGGTTGCAGCGAATGAAGCAAACGCAGGGCGCATCGACGCTTCTGGCGCGTCGTGCTGGTCAGCGCGCTCGACGAAGAGCTGGCGCGAACTGATGCGCGTTAGGAATCGAAGTCTTTTGGAAGGCTTTCTTGGCAGCCGCGGAGGATATCGCGTGGGCATTCCTTCGGTGCCGCTGGGCGACCTTTACGAAGGCTGCCGCCAGGCTATCGAGCGCCGAGGCCGTCCTGTACGTGTGCGTTCGGGAGTCCGGGAAATTCGCGTTCGGGATGGCCGGTTCGCGGGCGCTGTACTCGAAGATGGTTCGGAGGTTTTGGCGGATGCCTGCATCGTTGCCGTGCCACATAACGTGGTTCTCGGCCTGTTTCCGAAAGAGATGGGAGAGCCGGGCGGAATGCTGGTGGGCCTGCATCACATTCGAAGTTCGCCGATCACCGGAGTTCATCTCTGGTTCGATCGTGAGGTAATGAAGGAGCCATTTCTGACGCTGCTCGACCACACTACGCAGTGGGTGTTTAACAAGACGCTCTTGTATGGGCAAGCCGCGACAGGGTCAGTACCTGCAACTGGTGATCAGTGCGTCCTATGATCTGGTTCCGCGTTCCCGGCAAGAAATTATTGACCTTTGCCGGCGCGAGCTGGCGGACATCCTTCCGGCTTCGCGTGACGCTCGACTCACGAAGTCCACGGTGATCAAGGAAGTCATGGCGACATTTTCGCCAGAGCCCGGCGTGGACCGTTACCGCCCCGCGCAGAAAACCAGCGTAGAGAATCTATTTCTCGCGGGCGATTGGACTCGTACCGGCTGGCCCTCGACGATGGAGGGCGCTGTCCGCAGCGGCTATCTGGCGGCGGAGGCGGCGCTCGCCGAGTTTGGGCGCCCGCAAACATTTTTGCAGCCGGACCTCCCGTTCGAGGGTTTTTCGAAATCATGGGCGAATCGAAGGATTTCGCGCGGGTCGTGAGCCGTCGGAGCCAGATCGCGCGACCGGCAATTTGTGGAATGCAGCGGTTACAGTGTCTTTTGCATCCCACGCGAAGATGCCGTTTGACGCAGGGCTTTCCGGGGTATCATAGGGCAACCCCCAGGAGGATTTTCATGGAGCGGAAGTATAGGCAGCGGGGTTATAGCGACCGCGAAGCCGAAGAAAAGAAACGTGCGCGCGCAGAGCGCACCGACCGGCAGAGCGAGCCGCGTCCGAAGCAGGACATGCTTGGACCGCGCACGCCACGGATGGTTGGAACGGTGATGAGGGCGCGATGTTCGAGTTGCGGCGCGGTGCTCGCGCCCGGCTTCGATCAAAATGGCGCGTGCCCTCGCTGCAATTTCGAGCTGCATTCGTGCAAGCAGTGCGTTCACTTTGATACGGGACGGCAGTTCGAGTGCACACAGCCGATTCCGGATCGAATTGCGAAGAAAGACGCGAAGAACGATTGCACTTTTTTTGAGTTCCGAATGACTGTCGAGAAGGACACTTCGCCGGTGACCTACGCCACGAATGCTCCCGCGGCCCCTGCTGCGGCCCGTCCCAATGACGCGCGCACGGCTTTCGAAAACCTCTTCAAGAAGTAGCTCCCACAATTTTGAAATACGATGTTCCCGGATGTGGATAAGTGTGCCCGAGCGCGCACGACGATTTTGATTTCGCCGCATGCGACAGCTCTACTTGGGTGGGAGAGGAAACAAAGTTGGCTCGCTGGATGGTGCGTCCGCGATGGCTTCCAGTTCAGGATAGCGATGGCGGAGCGGCTCGGGGATCTTGACCTTATTGTGCGTGAGCATGTGAATCAATTGCAGCGCGTTGACGACGCCTTTGCCCTCGAAATGATTATTCGTCACCACGAAAGTGGTCTTCGTGTGCTCGGCCACGTGCTCGATTCTCCCGGCCCACGGCAAAAGCTCCTGTTCGGAATATAGATAATTATAGCGCTCGTGGCCGGGCATCTGGGGGGCGTCGCTGAACCAGGTATCTTCGCGGCGGCCATGGAGGCGGAAGTAGCCGAGCGCGGAAGTGGCCCGCTCGCCCGGTTTAATCGAGCGGCCGATCAGCGGCTGGTCAATGTTACAGATTCCGACGTGGCGTTCATGGAGAAAGGCATAAAACTCCGGTTGCGCCCACGACGAATGCCGAACCTCGACAACCAAAGGGTAATCGCTGAATTGCCCGAGGAGCGTTTTTAATCGCGCGAGGTTTTCGGTCGTATTGTGAAATGAGAAAGGGAATTGAAGCAGAACCGCCCCGAAGCGCCCGCCGGCGTGAAGCACATTAAAACCCGTGCGAACCAGCTTTTCGTCCGCCGCAGTCGCGCCCTCTTCGTGCGTGAACCTCTGCCACAGCTTGGCGGTAAAAAGGAATCGTGGATTGGCCGCAACGCGGTCGATCCATTGCGCAACCAGCTCAGGGCGAAGCGGATTGTAAAACGATGTATTGATCTCTATCGTGTCGAAGAACTCGGCGAGATAAGCCGCCTGGTGGAATCCGCGAGGTCGCCGCGAGGGGTAGACGATCCCGCTCCAATCGGAGTAGGACCATCCGGCTGGCCCGACGAGAATCCGGCCTCGCTTGCCTTCGGTCGAGTTGGATTTCGACGGCATGACTCTTTGTTGGCGACCTCATGTTGAGCGTATGCCGCGCTCCGAGCGCGTGTCAATTGAGCGCCCGCAGCTGCGACGGTTGCGCGGCGCGTTCCCCAGCGATACTCTGGAATTGCCCCGATGCCACTTCAGGTTGCCAGCCAATTTGCCGGAAGGTGCCCGAATGAAAATAGACTACAGTCACATCGAACCGGGAGCTCGCGAGTCCGTTGAGAAAGAGTGCGGTCGCCATATCGAGAAACTGAATCGCTTTCTGAAGCACTACGATCCCGATCTGGTCCAGCTTCACTGCACCCTTGAAAAGACGCCGCGCCGGGTCGAGTTTGCCTTTTCCTTGAACCTGACCCTGCCCACCGGATCGCTGCAGGCAACTGGAGTCGGCTCGGATCCGCGTGCGGGCGCAAAGGCCGCATTCGCCGAAATCGAAGGTCAGGTGAAGAAGCATCAGGAAAAGCTGCGCAAGGATTACGTCTGGAAGCGGAAGCGCTCACGCGGAGCCCTGAAACCCGGCGAAGTCCCATCAGCGGACTGAAGCTGTCGGAGGGCAAATCGTCGAAGCCTATGCCGGTTGCCCGTTTCGCGCGCACACGCTAGAATCAAATACCGCTCGGAGCTGACGCGGTGCCATCCGTACGATCGCGCTCAACATTCATCAACTGCGGTTTCGTGCGTTTACGTTAGGGGCGTAGCTCAGTGGTAGAGCAGCGGCCTTTTAAGCCGAAGGTCGTGGGTTCGATCCCCACCGCCCCTACCAGCTTTCTCTTTCACTTCACAGGACTTGCGGAAACCGCGAGGCAGCAAAAGGCAGCATTAAGAAATCGGGCAGCGTCGGCGAACGAGCAAAAGCTCGCGGTACGGATGGCAAACTGCCGATTCGCTGCACCCATCTTAGTGTCAGAAGCAGTCACCCAGGCGCGGGACCGATCCTTTTCTCCGATGGGCAGCGGCGACGGTCGGTTGTTTTTGGATCAGCGGCTGAGATAAGTTGCCACGGTAGCAGCTAAGCCGACGATCAGTTCAACATCCTTGCGTTCTGGCCTCTGCCCTTCCCGAATATGCCGGGCCATCTCAGACGCATAGCCCCAAGCCTTCGCAACCGAATCATCAAGTGGCTTAGGGATCGTTCCTGGATATCGTTTGATGATTTCGCCGAGAGTGGCCCGCTCGTCGCCACAGACATCCCTGGCGACACATTCGAGAGCCGCCATTGCGTGATGAATCGCGCCGGTTAAGTCTGCCTCAGGCCGCCTCGACAAGTCGCTTAAAGCTTCGTGTATTTCATTGCGTGCAGATACACGGGCGGCAGCTTCGAGTGCTTCGACTGCTCCATGAACGCTCGACTCGAATGTTTCTGTGCCACGCGTCACGATCTCGCCATCGACCATCTGCCAGCCGATTCCTTCATCCACGAAGAACTCATTCAGCGCATCCTGGAATTGCGCACTTCTCTCCTGAGCGTTCTCTGCGGTGGAGTTCGCCAAGCTCCGACATATTTCTTCAACGAAATCGTAGAATTTGAACCACTCGCATCCATAGGCTAATTCCTGCGCTTCACCCCATACATTCGGGTACTCGCTCCAGTTATTGGGATCGGGCCTTCTGTGAAGGACCGAACAAATCAAATTACGGACATCGGATGGTCCATAACCAGCCGCGCCAGCCGTCTCCAAAACAAAATGACGCAGATTCTCCGGCGCATCTTCCCAAACCGTGATTTCCTTCGGCCGAGACCGATAGCCATAACGTTTCGAGAATGGCTTCTTGGGAGAGTCAATCGCCATTGCAGGGGCTATTATATCTTTCTGTCGAGCAGCCCGTCACATGTTGACGACGATGTTGGAGGCCCGATGTTGAAGTCACAAATCAAACCTGGCACGGAATACGCTTTCCGTGAACAGCGCGCACCGGGAACTCCTTTCCAGCGCGTGCTTATTATCCAGCATACGCGCGGAACAAAATGGAGAGCCGAATGGATCGATCCGAGCCCTGGGTTGGTTGATTACGTTGATTCAGGTCAACTCATTGTTCCGTGGAAGGAGCACAAGGTGTTCCTGAAGGAGGAGGCCAGTGCCGAGTCTCTTCGGCAACATAATCAACGTACGGGATATGACGAGAATTGCCCGATAGCACAAGCTCTGTATCAGGTGTTCGAAAGCATGGGTGACGATGTTTCGTTTTATCGCGGAATTCTGAGTGGTTCACCAGAGGCCGTAGATCGGGTCAAGACACGCGCAGCGATGGACCCAGCCAAGCGGTCTCCGTTAGCCTACACAGATAGACAAGGGAAACTTCACTTGCCATTTGATGAAGCGTTTGAGTTAGCGCGTATGTTTTGTGGGGCGGAGCCAGCCGCGGTCTTAGTTAAGGTGGAGACAACTGAGAGCGATTGGGCGCGCCAGGCTCGGCGTCCAGGGGAAGAACACATGGTTCCGCTGCTCAATGAGTACCGCGCTTCATGGGCCTTAATTAGGCAATGGGCAGGACATGACGCCGCCGTTGCACAAAGAGAAGCTGAAATTCAGAGACTTGAGCGGCTCGTTTGGGATGCGGTGTACGCTCTGCAAAAGGCCGGGCTCGACAAGGAATCAGCAAAGCTGCGGCATGCGATAGACAAACACTGATCGGCCACAGGGCACCTTCAAACAGATTAGGAACTGCTACAGTTCCATCGATTCAGCGAGCGCCGGACGGCCAAAGGCGCTACGGTATCTTGGTTGAGTTCCGCGCCCAAAAGAGAAAGGCCATGTCAAACATTTGGTTCACTGCTGATTTTCATCTGGGGCACAAGAACATTATTCGGTACTGCAATCGCCCTTTTGAATCCGTTGAGGAAATGAATCATACGATTCTTGAACGCCTGAACTCGCATGTAAAAGCGAACGACATTCTGTACTTCCTCGGAGATTTCTGTATCGGCCCAAAGGCACGAGCTGCGGAGCTTCGCCGAACAGATTCGCTGCAAGAAGATATTTGCACTCGCCGGAAACCATGACAAGGAGACCCGCAAGCTCACGGAGGAATTTACGTGGCTTAATAATCTCGCGGAAGTCTTGCTCAATGGACAACGAATCGTGCTCTGCCACTATGCAATGAGAGTCTGGAATCAGTCATCGCGGGGAGCCTGGCATTTGTACGGGCACTCCCACGGAAAACTTCTGGCCCCCGATACTTCACTTTCGATGGATGTTGGAGTAGACACTCACGACTTTCGCCCTTGGCACTTTGAGGAGATCGCGGATCGAATGAAGGCGAAAGCCGCTTCGATGGCGGGTTGAGATTCAGCGCATCGACCAGCGCGTTCCTACAAACTTCGAGCCTGTAGCTGCCTCCCTATTTCGCTAGAATGAATTTGAAATTGGGGAATGTGCTTTTCGCTCAAGAAGCATCCCTCAGGGTAGGACATCGGATTCAGGTGCTCTACCCTGGCAACTCCGCTCGGACACTTTCGTCACCTGATTTAAGTACCTGCCTACCGGAATTCGTACTATGGGAATAAGTTCGGGCTCGGCCCCGACGTTGAGGTTATCGTGCCCTCTACATCGACGTAATTCCCAGGAGTTGCGCATAGCTTCCGCAGATCCTCCGCCTCTCGGTGAGCCGCGCCAACTGCAACATTCTAGGGCAAGAGACCGCTGATGCGGAGAATCGCGCCGCACTGTGGACAACGCATGCTAATTTGCTCGTCCAGGTATACGCCCAACGCGTATCCTGCAATGGCTAGAGCAATCGCAAACCACGGATCTTTCAATGCGCGGGTCCCAAACGTTGCGCCAGCGGCTGCGAATACAAGCCTTCCGCCGATTTGCCACCGCACAGCGGCTTGGATCGCACCACAATTAGGGCATATCGCATTCATAGGTCACCTGTTTTGAACCTTTCTCTCCCTTTTTAGGCGGTCGCCTTCGCCGCAGCTCCCGCGCGGGCCGTTTGAAAAGCCACAAAGAGTTTTTCCCAACGCGCCCGTACGTCCGATGACAAGGCCTCCGGGCCCTCCGCCAACATTCGCTGCTTCACTCTCTTGGCGATCTCAACTTTCCAACCGGGTTTCGGGAGTTCCACCTTATGACGCATTGCCCATGCTTCGATCTGCGGCACAATTGGCGTACCGGATCGCATTTCTTCAGCGAACGGAACATCGGGGCTCCGAAGCCATCTATCAATCTCGCGGGCGATGAGTTCGGCTGGTATCAAGTCTTCGATTTCCGAACCCGCCACGCCTGTGAACGATTCAATTTCCAAGATCAGATTTGGTTCACCGGCGTACAAACCATTTCGCAGAGATTGCGCCGTGTTCTTCCCCTGAGTGTCGCTATCGAATAGTGCGACTGGAAGCTCCTCATCCCGACCACCTACGATGCTTGCTACGGCTTTGACACCCTTTGTGCCATTGGCGGGTGGAAACACCAACTCTCGACCTGGCTTGAGACAACCAGCAGCAATCAACAATGTTTTCATTCCAGTCAGATAGTGCTGGTCGGACGCGCCCTCCACAATGACCGGCTGGCATCCCAACAACAAACTTTCCGCCACAGTCAGTCCCAGTGCGGCATACACTGCGTATCCAGCTCCACGTTGCGTAATGTCTCCGTCATCCGCGCGGAGGTCTGCCGTAACCTTGCTGGTTCCGTTTTCTCCAACGTACACCTTTCGCGCGCGGTCAAGACGATCAGCATCCACGAGGAACGGGGAATGGCTCGTATAGATCAACTGGTTTGTTTCGGCCAGACTATCGAAAAATGCAGAAAGATCACGCTGAGCCAGTGGATGCAACGAGACGCCCGGCTCGTCCAAGAGCAAAATCGCGCCCTCGTGAGCATCAGCGCTTTCTACCAAGAACACGAGGTAGAAACTCAGGAACCACTGAAGGCCCGTACTGCGACCTTCAAGCTCGATTTCTTCAGGCCTTTTATCATCTGATACCCATATGCGGAAATGATCGCCGTCGGCCTCAAAGCGAAAACGATATTCACCCTGCTTCCACCACGACCTAAACTGCGAGGTCAACAACGTAGACGCGCTTTGGAGCAAAATACTGCGCTGCTTCTTCTTTTCGGCAATCGCGGCTATCTCATCTTCAGTTGGCTGCCTGTTTTGATTTGACGAGTCTTTGAAGTCCCGGCCAAGTTCAAGAATTTCCTTCGGCTGAACTTTTACAAACTCAAAAAGAACCTTCAGGGTACGCGCTTTCGCTTGCTCTTTCGCGCCGAGGTCTTTCCGCGCCATATTCTGAATGACGTGGGGTAAATAAATCTCCGAATCCAAGTTGCCATAGTTCGAGTAGTAGACGAACTTGGGGATATTTTCGAGCACCAGGTTGATCGCGGCATCAACCTCGCGCGGATGCTCCCGGGAAATCTCCTCTTTCATTCCCCGGAGCTCTTCCGACAGCCGTAGGTAGCGAGGCACAATTGTGCTAGTTTTCGGCGTGTTATCGGTCTTTACAGTGGCAAGCCCGGAAAGCAATTCATCAATCTGTATCGCCCCGACGTGAGCGTATCCTGAAACTTTGGCTTTCGCCGCCGCGATCGCAGCTATCGCTAGATTCTTCAGATCTTCCTCGCTCTTTAGCGCCGTCATTACCGCCAGGTCCATTTCAGCCGCATTAAGCATTTGCGAAACACGGTCGTTGTCCAATGTGCGGGCCGGAACGGCATTTGGAAAATCCACCATTGGGTCACCCTCGAACCGGCGCGATACGCTTGCTTCGCGGATCTGTTCGGCGGGCATCCCTGTCAAAGCAGCGAGCTTCTCCGCAAGTTCCTTACCGACATCAAAGATGGCTTCGATGAATACCGGCTTAACCGTCTCATGCCGGAAGGTGGTGTACTTCTTCCGTGGATAATCCGACGTTGGGTGAATAGCCCCTTCTTTCGCGGGGTTCAATTTCCAGAGCGGCAAAAGAATGTTCGTCTTCCCGGATTCGTTCGTTCCGATCAGAGCGGCGACATTGTCTACTTCTATCCAACCACTATCGTCAACAGACCGAAAATTTGTGACCCGGAATCTTAGTAGTTTTGGACTCATCACTTCTCCTCTATCAGCGTCAATTGCTCACCGAAGTAAGCAAAAATATGCGCCTCTTAAACCTGGCACTCCAAGAGCGACAGGAGGTTGTCCGTTTTGGTCCTGTCGGGTGTGGTCGAAATGATTTCGTGCGCATGGGCGCACTGCGGACACTGCTTCACGATAACTTCTGAACGAACACCGTTCGAACCGTTGACGTGATAACGGTCACCGAACGGCGATTTAATGTTGGTGATCACGGTCGAGACCGGAATCCGCTCTGAATATGTCTTGTCGGTTGTGCCGATTCCCACATGCGTAATATGGTGGTGGGTATCATCATGCGAAGGCTGCTTGTTGATGTATATAACTCGCCGGTCTGCCATTCCGCCTCTCTTTTGGCTTGAGTTTTGGCCAGGTCTGCGGTTCAATATCCGCGTACGCTGACCCGTTGTCTTTTCACAACCGAGGTTAGCGCAGGGGGACAGTTGGGTCAACACTTATTTACGACAGGTTGTATATAATGGACAGCAAGACCATAGACCTGACGAAACTGGGGCATCGAATCCGATTTCTACGGCAGGGGAAGGAATGGTCGCTTGCGGACCTGGCCAAGGAATGTGGGCTATCAAAGGCGTACCTTTCGGACCTCGAAAATGGTTCGGCGGGAAAACCGAATATCCAATATATCTATTCCATTTCCGTCGTCTTTGGACTTACGCTGAATGAGCTCCTGGAAGAAGGCAACGCCAGAGCAGAAATTTCCCGCGCGAAACGCAAGGAGTCCGAGCTACCTGCAGGACTCAAGGACCTTCAGGGAGAGCTCAACCTGTCCGACGATGATGTCGAGGTGCTGGCTCAGATAAATTTCAGGGGAAAGAGACCCAAAGATAAGGAGGGGTGGCGATTCCTAATCGAGACGCTGAATATGTTGGGACAAAGAAAGCCACAGAAATGAGCGATGGAAACTGTTCGTGTGGGTGGACGCAAATATTCTGACCCGGACGTTATATCCCTAATTCGTGCTACGGGAGAGCTCGTAGATCCGCGTTCGGCTGTTGTAAATCAAGCGCGAAAACTTAACTGCGAGTACCGTTCGTACGACGGCGACCAGGCCACGCCCCATGAAGCGGCTCGAAATCATTGCGTCTCTGTGTGGGCTCACAATATCCTCGATGAATATCGAACGGCGGAGAGCTGAACCCCGTGACGCTGTTCTTATTCTGAGCGGCAAGATTCGCGGAAACAGAGGCCAAATTCTCTACAATCCCCAACGACCGCAAGGCAGGGTTGCTTTCTCGATTGCCCATGAAATCAGCCACACGTTTTTTCCAAACACGATGACTGGAGCAAGGTTTCGAGATATTTGTGGTTCCGACTCACGCGAAGCAAACGAGCTCGAAAGACTTTGCGATCTGGCAGCGTCGGAGCTATTGATGCCCCTTGAAGAATTCAGGGGTGAACTTCGTGGGCAATTTACGCTGGCTAACGTTGAGGCGCTTACTGAAAAGTTTGGAAGCTCGTTCGAGGCAACAGTATTTCGTCTTGCAACCGCGCACCCTGGAATAGCGGTGGCAGGCCTACTGAGGTATCGATTGCGGAGAGGCGAGGAGCGCGCCCTCGCCACTTCGGCTGAGCAACTCTTGTTTCAAAACATGAAACACGCCAGCCACGAGGCCCCAGAACCCAAGTATCGCAGGCAATCTTTCTTCTCCTCCACAGCTTGCGGAGATCAACATACGATTCGCTGGAATAAATCCTTCGATCTTGAGTCCTGCGTCTATCTTGCCGCAAAATCCGGGGCCATCGTTAAGGGACTAGAGGTCCTGCCAAATCAGAGTCGTCAGAACGGCACCTTAGAGGTTATTCGCGCGCCGTTCCAACGTGAAGACGCTCACCCCGAATTTCCCGATCTGCTTTTTTTCTGGTCAACCACTGCGCCGATACATGAAGTGCGTACCGAAATGGTTTGCGCGCCTACGCAGGCAGGACTTTTGTGATGGCCCGAAGCAATTCGTACACAGCCAACGCAAGCAATGCCCGCTCTTCATAAAACGCGAGCGTAATCTTCTAAAATCGCTATTTTCGCTACATTTCCAACAGCACACCTTTGCTAGTTTCGTTGCCCCCGGCTTCCGCTAGCACACGGTCGCGCCAAGTGAACGACGACCTGTCACGCCCGTTGCCATCCGCTCCAGCCGCAATAGCCAGCCCGCTCCGCTTTCTGTCCTTTCAGTGAGTCCGTTGCGATTTGGTTCTCCTTTCTGGTTGAGAGAACCAACTCTCAACTCACCGAAAGGACAAAGAAAATGAATTCAGAAAACATCAAGAAAATCACAAATCAAGCCATCGAGCAACTCATCACGGCGCTCAACGAGGGCCGCAGTGAGACGTTGACGCAATACCTTGCGGCGATTGGCCGATTCCACCGCTACAGTCTCAGAAACGTGATGCTTATCGCATCACAGAAGCCGACTGCATCGCATGTAGCGGGCTTTCACGCTTGGCACAAGCTTGGGCGCTTCGTGAAGAAAGGCGAGAAAGGCATCCTGATTCTCGCCCCGATTGTTCGGCGAAAGAACGAAAGCGCCGAACACAAAGAAACCGACGAATCATCAACGGCTGTCGGCTTTCGTGCGGCCTACGTCTTCGACATCAGCCAGACAGACGGCCAAGAACTTCCGACAATCGGCAGCGTCAACGGCGAGCCCCGCGAGTACCGTGAGCGTCTTGCGAAGTTCGTTACCGATCAAGGCATCGCTCTTGAATATTCGCAGGACATCGCTCCGGCGCGAGGTACTTCCGCAGGAGGCAAAATCACTCTACTACCCGGACAATCTCCGGCTGAAGAATTCGCGACGCTAGCGCACGAACTCGCACACGAAATCATGCACCGCGACGAGCGTCGCAGCAGCACTTCAAAGCGCAGCCGCGAGACCGAGGCAGAAGCCGTGGCATTCGTGGTCTGTCATGCCATTGGCCTAGAGACGGGCTCAGCGTCTCAAGATTACATTCAGATCTATGATGGCGACTCGAAGCTCTTGACGGCAAGCCTTGAGCACATCCAAAAAGCAGCCGACCAAATCCTCAATGCAATCGGCGTGGAGATTCCCTCCGCGCCGCCCGCCTAATGTGGGCAATCGTGGTTTTGACGGATACGAGCACGCCCGACCGCGCTCGCGGGTTGTTCCGATCAGCACCGTCCATGGGGACGTTCTGGAGGTCCGCAAAGCATTTCTCAAATCACGCTATGTGGTCTTGGGCAAACGGATCGTCCGGGTTGCCGCCTCGTTTTCTAAAATCGTATTCCTTGAGAAACTGATTGACAGCCCGTCGCTGTCGATCTGAAATCGACACGCTTTGACTCAGATTTCGCACTCGGCTTACGATTTCATCCGCGTCAAGATAAGCCTTCAACCAGTTCGGATCAAGCCTGTCGTGTTTACGACCAACTGCATCACCAAAGCTGAAGCTGGAGCTGCCGTGAAGACATCTTTCCAGGAATTCCGCCAACTTACGGTCATCCGTCACCGTGCCTGCTACCCAGGCCCGAGCTTCATCCAGCCCTCCCTTTTCGCACCAGAAGTTCAGTACCAGGAGCAACCTAGGGGTATTCAGGAGGGAGCCATCCTGACTTGCCTGACGTATCTTCCCCACCAGCATTCGGTCCAACTCCAAAAGCTGCTCACGAGTCACAAACCACTCTTGCTCCGGGCGCGCATGTTCGCCGTACAATCCTTGTTGTTGCCCGAGAACAATAATGGCTTTTTGGATCAGGTAGAGCGCGTGGCCGCGTTCAAAAGCCTCCCTAATTATTTCATACCGGCGAGGCGCTTCAAGTCGCTTGAGGAGTTGCCAGATGACCCGACCACTCTGAACATCGACTCCCAAATCAAACAGGCCAGCGCCCGCCTCTTCTGGCTGCATGATCCGGTCACCAATATCCAAAAGAGCTGACACGATAGGCTCGATCTGCCCGATGCCAATCTCGGTCGCGGTATAGTCCTGTAATCGGACCAGGAATGCACTTGCCTTGGTCTTTCCGTCTGACCGAATCTGCTCTGCCAAGTTGAGGATTTCAGTACCGAAAGCCTCGGCACTCCCTGCGTTGGCAAGGATTGCCAACATCTCTGTATTCGAGATTTCGCCTGCTGGGATTGCCAGACTGAAATAGACTGGAAATACCGAGTCACTACATACGCGAACGTTGCGACGCCATTCAGCCTCCCACTCAGGTCCGAATTGCGTGTTGCCCCAAACTGCCTGGAGTTTAGGAAACAGACGTTGCATCATGTCCTTTATAGGCTCTTCAAGAAGAGGACTGGTTTCACGAATACGTCCGAGCCAATTGTTGTGAAACTGAAGCAACTGATCCCTTCCAGGGTGTCGCACATTATCAGGCGCATGGCCCGTGAACATTCCCCGATTGTTTTTGATTGTGTCGTACACGTCTGGACGGAACATTCGAAGCGACTCGACGGCGATGAAATCGACCGGATTTACTTCGCCGATGACCGCTCGAAAGGTAACGGCAAGGGTGTTTGTGAATCGAACCACATCCCTCGGTGTTTCAATAAATTTGTCGATACCCTCTAAGAAAATATTCCCCCAATATGTTTGGTCGAAACTCTTCCGATCAACGTCTTTGAGTATCATGTCCACTTGTTCGAAGAAAAGTGCTCGGATCGAAACACGGTCCACAAGGGGAAGTTCGAACGGGATCTGTACAATTTTCTCCAGATAATCCTCGCCCGAGCCTCCCTGCAACTCTCCCAGTGATCGGGCGACGACGCGCTTATCGAATGCCATGAGATAGGTCACGTTTGGAAAATCCCCCACTGATTTAACAGCGCGAAAAACTTGCCTGATTTCCTCTGATGTCAGACGATCTATATCATCGATCATCACAAGGATGCGATGCGGCTGGGCTCGAAGCGAGGTCGAGATTTCGCACTTCAACTTTTCAATGTCTTTGGGCTTAGGTCGAAGCACCCTTCCAGCGAGCTTGCCCCAACTCAAGTACGGCAGAGGAACCTCTGACAGAGCATCAGCAAAATCCGCCAGTCGGCTACGAACCTCAGACGGAAATTCCTTCTGGTCTTCGACTTTTGCACGCAGTTGGCTAAAGAATGCCCGAACCAGATCTTCATGGCCCGAAAACCACCACGGGTTATATGTGACGATAATGGGTCGCTCGCTTGCCCCCATTTCATTCAAGTAGTACCGCACGTAGTTGAGCATTGTCGTCTTGCCGAAGCCCCAGGCCCCGTAAAGAGCCACAACGTGGCCCTCCGCCCTTGACAGCCTGGCGATGCTCTGTGCCAAGCGTTTCGCGAACGGTGCATATCCAAGACGGTCCGAACTCGGATCGTTGCCGGGCCGGTCAGCGGAGAGGTCGGATGGTATTCGGGTTTCACTAGAATTCATAGCCATGCCTTATGCCTCTGGTTATGTGATTCTACCTGAGCGGACTGACAACGGCCTTACCTTGTCGCTGAGCAGGGACATTCTGTCCGGGAATCACCTGCTCCTGTGTTTCGAACTAATAGTGACCCTGCGTCGTCTCGATTACGGTTTTGGACTCCGCTCAAGCCCGTCTCGGTTTCCTTTCTCGTTACCAGAGGATATATTCTCCACTGACCACCAGGAGCCAGCCCAGCAATGGCCAAACGACGTAGCAAAGACCAAAAGAAGTCTAACAACGGGGCCAATCTGGGCTTCGAGCAACAGCTCTGGCAAATGGCCGACAAGCTGCGCGGCCACATGGACGCCGCCGAATACAAGCACGTCGTCCTCGGTCTGATCTTCCTCAAGTACATCTCAGATGCCTTCCAAGAGCGATACGAAGCCCTCAAGAAAGAGCCGCACGCTGATCCCGAGGATCGCGACGAGTACACCGCTGAAAATGTGTTCTGGGTGCCGAAAGTCGCCCGCTGGCCGCGTCTTCAGGACAATGCAAAGCAGCCCACGATAGGAAAGCTAATCGACGACGCAATGGTTGCAATCGAGAAGGAAAACCCTTCTCTGAAGGGTGTTCTGTCGAAAGACTACGCCCGGCCCTCGCTCGATAAACACCGCTTAGGTGAACTAATCGATCTGATCGGGAAGATCGGGCTTGGCGATAAGGAAAGCCGCTCCAAAGACATCCTTGGGCGCGTGTATGAATACTTCTTGGGACAATTCGCCAGCGCTGAAGGCAAGAAAGGCGGCGAGTTTTACACTCCGCGATGCGTCGTTAAGCTGCTCGTCGAAATGATCGAGCCGTATAAGGGCAGAGTCTACGATCCTTGTTGCGGTTCCAGCGGAATGTTTGTCCAGAGCGAGGAATTCATCCGGCAACACGGCGGAAAGATCGGCGACATCTCGATTTACGGTCAGGAATCAAACCCGACCACCTGGCGCTTGGCCAAAATGAATCTCGCCATCCGTAGCCTCGAAGCGAATATCGGACCTCACAATGCCGATACCTTCCACAACGACCTTCACAAGGATTTGAAGGCGGATTTCATCCTCGCAAATCCGGCTTTCAACATGAGTGATTGGGGAGGCGAGCGCGTTCGAGAGGACGCGCGATGGAAATACGGCGTGCCGCCAGTCGGCAACGCCAATTTCGCATGGGTAGAGCACATCATCTTTCATCTTGCACCAAGTGGACTCGCAGGTTTCGTGCTTGCAAACGGTTCCATGTCCTCGAATCAGTCGGGTGAAGGTGAAATTCGCAAGGCCATCGTCGAAGCAGATCTCATAGATTGCATGGTTGCCCTTCCCCCACAATTGTTTTATGGCACGCAGATACCGGCGTGCTTGTGGTTCCTCGCCCGGAACAAAAATAACGGGAAATTCCGGGACCGTCGTCAGCAAACACTATTCATTGACGCCCGCAAACTTGGTTACATGGCTGACCGCACTCACCGTGAACTCTCAAATGACGAAATTTCTCGTATTGCTCGTACCTATCACGCATGGCGAGGTGAGACTAATGCGGGTAAATACGAGGACACGGCAGGCTCATCCAAGAGCGTCACGACGGGGGAGATTGCAACCCAAGGCTATATCCTCACACCGGGGCGATATGTCGGTTCCGAAGAGATCACGGATGACGACGAGTCATTCGACATCAAGCTTAACCGCCTAACAACAACGTTGCGTGAGCAACTCGCCCAGTCTGCGGAGCTGACTGAGACTGTTCGGAAGAACTTGAGGGCATTGGGTTATGGTTTCTGAATGGCCGTTCGTAAGTCTGGGCGATCACGTGGAACTACAAACAGGCTTCCCTTTTAGGAGTTCGCAATACTCCGCCGACCCCACTGACACCCGCTTATTGAGGGGCGACAACATCGTGCAAGGACGACTCCGCTGGGACGGGGTCAAGAGATGGCCCAATGCCTTGGCGTCGCAATTCCCTCAATTTCAACTGCGAGCTGGCGACGTCGTGCTCGCAATGGACCGCCCTTGGATCGATGCGGGGCTTAAGTATGCAGTGATTTCTGACCACGACCTGCCTGCACTATTGGTACAACGCGTCACGAGGTTCAGAGGAACAGACTCTCTTGATGGAAGGTATTTGCGATATCTCATTGGGAGCCGCACTTTCACTGAATACGTCTTGGCAGTTCAGACTGGTACAGCCGTCCCACACATCAGCAGCACGCAGATACGTGGATTCCGCTTCCGATTGCCACCCGTATCTGAACAGCGATCCATATCAAATGTCTTGGGAGCGCTCGACGCAAAGATCGAGCTCAACATGAGAATTAATAGTACGCTTGAGGCGCTCGCCCATGTCATCTTCAAGTCATGGTTTGCGGATTTCGATCCTGTCCACGCCAAGGCCGAGGGCCGCCAACCTCTCGGCTTGGACGCTGAAACCACTGTCCTGTTCTCCGACTCCTTTCAGGATGCACCTCTCGGCAAGATTCCGAAAGGCTGGAAACCGGGGCACGTCGGTGAGTTAGCCGAGCTAAGCCGCAAGACGGTGAACCCTGGCAATGCTCCCGACGAAATCTTCGATCATTACAGCTTACCCGCATTTGACGAGAGTCAGTGGCCTGCCGAGGAACCGGGATTACAAATTAAGAGCAACAAAACAGTCGTTCCGACGGATGCAGTACTTTTGTCCAAGTTAAATCCCCGCATTCCGAGGATATGGCTGCCCCAGGTCAACCGATCAAGACGGTCTGTTGCCTCCACAGAGTTTCTTGTGGCTACCTCGAAGCCTGGCGTGTCGCGTGAATACCTCTTTTGCCTTTTCAGTTCCAACGCCTTTCTGGATGTTTTTGAATCCCTCGTAACAGGAACGTCAGGAAGTCATCAGAGGGTCAAGCCGGAGTTTCTCTTGGCAATGCAAACTGTTATCCCCCCATTTCCGCTCATAGGTAGCTTTACCCGACTTGTAGCACCGTTTCTGACTCAATATGTTGCAAACCTTGCAGAGTCCCGAACCCTCGCATCCCTCCGGGATGCGCTGCTGCCGAAACTAATTTCGGGCGACATTCGCATTGGACAAGCCGGCAAACTCACTGAGGTTTCGACATGAAGCGCGAGGCTCGGCTGCTCCTGGACAATGCCGTCGATTCCCTGATCCTAAGCGTTGAGCATTTCAACGGGGCTGACGAGAGAGGCCGCACAACCACCGTCCTAATCCTCTTAGACCATTCATTTGAAATGCTCTTGAAGGCCTCAATTCTGAATCGTGGAGGAAAAATCCGAGAACGAAGAGCGAGAGAAACGATAGGATTTGACGCTTGCGTCCGGCGTGCACTGAGCGATGCAAAAATTCGGTTCTTGTCCAGTGAGCAGGCTCTCACCCTTCAAACAATCAACGGGTTACGGGACGCGGCGCAGCATCACCTTATTGATATTTCCGAACAGCAGATGTACGCACATACCCAATCAGGCGTGACGCTTTTT
Organism: uncultured Acidobacteriota bacterium; assembly: GCA_963818605.1. Taxonomy (GTDB): domain Bacteria; phylum Acidobacteriota; class Terriglobia; order Acidiferrales; family UBA7541; genus Palsa-295. The sequence goes on along the minus strand of CAWFSW010000006.1, from coordinate 414,416 downwards.
GCCGACATCCTAAAGGCAGTCTTCAACCAGGATTTGTCTTCTCGGCTTCCTGCTCGCGTGTTGCCCATCTCAACTGTGGCACCTGCTGACATGCAAACCTTTTTTGAGACAGAAATCGAAGAAGTCAAAAAACTGCTGAGACCAGGCAAGCGTCGTCGAACCGAGGCATATGCCCGCCTGCGTCCCTTGGCAATTCTTGACGCCACAATTCGCGGCGAAAAACTCCAACCAAGTTCGGGAGAGCTAAACGTTAAGGGAGAGCAGTTGTCCAAAGGCAAACCTTGGGCGGAGGTGTTCCCTGGGGCCGCGTCGATTAGTTTCACCACGAATGGTGTCGGCCAACCCTTCAACCTTCGCATAACCAAGAAGGAGGGCATACCCGTACAACTAGTTCCTGAGGGGACCCCTGGCGCTTCGGTAGTTGCTGTGAAGCGAGTGAACGAGCTCGATTTCTACAATCTTGGAAGAGACCAACTTGCAGACAAAGTGGGTCTATCAGGACCAAAGACATCAGCAGTCATCTGGTGCCTGAAGCTTCAAGAAGACGTGGAATGTTTCAAACAGCTGACTATCGGTCAATCGAAATTCAATCGCTATTCGCAGAAGGCCATTGACCGAACCAAAGAGGCGCTTATCAATACTCCGGCTGATGATATGTGGAAGAAATATGTTCGTGAAAGGGTGAAGAAGCGCCGATGAGCGACCTCACTTTCTCGGAGTCTACGGTCGAAGATGCCGCTCTCGAAATCTTTGAGGGTATCGGCTACACAATTCTTCACGGGCCTACCATTGCGCCGGGCGAAATGTTTGCCGAGCGCGCGAACTACGCAGACGTTGTGTTGGTTGAGCGTCTTCGACAGGCACTGGCCCGAATCAACCCGAAGATTCCAACCGAAGCGATTGAAGAAGCCATTCGCAAGGTTCTACACCCGGATAGCCCCAGCCTCGTAGAAAACAACCGGCGATTCCATCGATTTCTGACTGACGGTATCAGTGTGGAGTACCAGGGCGAAGGCAGAATCGTCCACGATCAGGTCCGCCTATTTGATTTTGACAAGCCTGAAAGAACGATTGGGTCGCAGCAAACCAGTTTACGATTATCGAGAACAGGAGTAACCGCAGGCCCGACATCATCATCTTCGTCAACGGTATTCCGCTGGGTGTAATCGAGCTGAAGAACCTAGCGGACGAAAATACAACTATCCGAGATGCCTTCAAGCAGTTCCAGACCTACCAAAGGGACATCCCGAGCCTTTTTCCGTACAACGAAGTCTTGGTGATTTCGGACGGGCTGGAAGCACGCATCGGCACGCTGACATCCGGCTGGGAGCGGTTCATGCCCTGGCGCACCATCGAAGGCGATGACGTTGCGCCTAAAGGCTCTCTTGAAATGGAGGTTCTTCTAAAAGGAGTCTTCGACAAGCGCCGCTTCCTAGACCTTGTACGAAATTTCATTGTCTTCGAAGATGATGGGCGCTCGCTGAATAAGAAGGTCGCGGGCTATCACCAATTTCATGCGGTCAACAAAGCCGTCGAATGTACGCTCACAGCGGCTTCTCCGAAGGGCAACAGACGAGTGGGAGTCGTCTGGCACACGCAAGGTAGCGGCAAGAGCCTAACGATGGCGTTCTACGCCGGGAAAATCATCCAGCAACCGGGAATGACGAATCCCACGCTAATTGTGCTGACAGACCGCAACGACTTGGACGATCAGCTCTTCGGAACGTTTGCTTCGTGCCAAGACCTTTTGCGGCAGACGCCGGAACAGGCGAAAGCCGTGAGGACTTGCAGAGACCGCCTGCAACGGTCCTCTGGCGGAGTGATTTTCACCACCATTCAGAAATTCCTCCCCGAACGAAATAGCGACCGAAATCCGCTCCTCTCGGATCGGCACAACATCGTGGTTATCGCCGACGAAGCCCACCGCAGCCAATATGGGTTTATCGAAGGTTTTGCCCGTCACATGCGCGACGCCCTCCCACGCGCCGCTTTCATCGGTTTTACGGCCACGCCATTGGAGTCGGGTGATCGAAGCACTCCCGCCGTCTTTGGCGACTACATCGACGTTTATGACATCCAGCGCGCAGTCGAAGACGGAGCGACAGTCCGAATCTACTACGAGGGACGCTTAGCAAAACTTGAACTAAAGGTGGAGGAGAGACCGAAGATCGATCCCGAATTTGAGGAGGTTACTGAAGGCGAAGAAGTCACGATAAAGGAGAAACTCAAATCTAAGTGGGCACGCATGGAAGCGATGGTCGGCACTGAGCATCGCCTTGGCCTCATCGCCCAGGATATCGTGGATCACTTCGAGCGGCGGCTTGACGCTATGGACGGGAAAGCCATGATCGTTTGCATGAGCCGCCGAATCTGCGTCGATCTCTACGACGCTATCAAAAAGCTTCGCCCGCAGTGGCATAACGAGGATGACGACAAAGGCGCAATAAAAATCATCATGACCGGCTCTGCCGCCGACGATCTCGAATGGCAACCTCACATACGGAACAAGCCGCGTCGGGAAGCGCTAGCCAAGAGATTCAAGAATGACGGTGATCCCATGAAGATCGCGATTGTTCGCGATATGTGGCTCACTGGCTTCGATGCGCCTTGCCTACATACGATGTATGTTGACAAGCCCATGCAGCGGCACGGACTCATGCAGGCTATTGCGCGTGTAAACCGAGTATTCAAAGACAAGCCAGGCGGATTGGTTGTCGATTATCTAGGCCTTGCCGATCAGTTGAGAAAAGCCCTTGCCGACTACACCGAGAGTGGCGGTCAAGGCAAGCCTGTCTTCGATCAGGAGGAAGCGGTCGAGGCTATGCTTGAAAAATACGAGGTGTGTTCGGGCATATTTCACGGATTCAACTTTTCAAAATACAAGACCGGAAGCCCGAAGGAGCGTGCTGGCGTCGTCCCTTCCGCCATCGAACATGTCTTGGAGCAGGAAAACGGCAAAGACCGATTCATGAAGGCAGCCTCTCAACTTTCAAAGGCGTTTGCCTTGTCCGTTCCCCATGAAAAGGCCATCGCAGTGCGCGATGACGTGGGATTCTTTCAAACGGTCCGGGCAGGTCTCGCAAAAACCACTATTGGCGGGGGCAAAGACGAGGAAGAGTTGAATTCCGCAGTCCGGCAGATTGTTTCTCGTGCAGTTGCCTCGGATCAAGTTATTGATTTGTTTTCGGCGGCGGGACTCAAGAAGCCGGATATTTCGATTCTTTCGGATGAGTTTTTGGCCGAAGTGAAGGAACTCCCCCACAAGAATCTAGCTTTTGAGGTTCTGAAAAAGCTGCTCACCGACGAAATGAGGACCGTTTCCAAAAGGAATTTGGTTCAGTCTCGCGTCTTCTCGGAAATGCTTCAGCGCACCATCATCAAGTACCAGAATCGTTCCATTGAGGCCGCACAGGTAATTCAGGAATTGATTGACCTCGCCAAGGAGATGCGGGAAGCCAATAAGCGCGGCGAGAATCTAGGTTTCAGCGACGAAGAATTGGCGTTCTATGACGCTCTCGAAGTGAACGATAGCGCGGTCAAAGTTCTTGGTGACGATACGCTGAAAACAATTGCTCGCGAGCTCGTGGACACGGTTCGACGAAACGTAACAATTGACTGGACCGCGAAAGAGAGCGTGCGTGCGAAACTGCGGACGATGGTCAAGCGTATCCTTCGAAAATACGGCTATCCGCCCGACAAACAAGAAAAAGCAACACAGACAGTGCTAGAGCAAGCAGAGCTACTGTGCAAAGACTGGGCCGCATAACCACGTTTCGTCGCGTTCTGCGACAACTCCAAAAGAAGGGCCACGTGGGCTGTTTCCGATCATGAGTCTTCAGCGCATTGGGGGAGAAAGGGTAATACCCTCAAGAGAGGGCAATAAAGGGGGTAATAACTTTAGTTGCTTCGTCTCCCGCCGTGGATTGAAGTCGGCGGCAATTCGGGCAGCTATCGCGAACGGTTCTTTTGGTAACAAAGCAGATCAGCTTCCTACCCGGTCAACACCGGATGAAACGGTGGCGATGCTGACGAATGAAATGTGCAGCGCACCGCCTTGAAAATCATACCTGCAAACACGTCGACCGCCTGCGCATCCAGAAAGTGGAGGCTAGGCTGTCAGATCTGCCATCGCAAGCTCTTTTTCAACGACCTTTTTGTGCGTCTGCGCAAATTTAGCCTTTGCCTCAATACCCAGGCGTCCTGCGTAGTAAAGCAATTTGTCGACGCTCTTGTTCGCAATCTTCCCGTTGAGCAATTCGCTGACACGTGGCTGAGGTTCTCCGAGGATCACTTGCAATTCTCCCGGCGAATACTTCTGTGCATACTTCAGGACTGCCTGATACAACTCGGCCTTAAACTTCAGAGCGGTTGCTTGCTCCGGTGAAAAGCCAAGATCATCAAGCACGTTCCCGCGTGTTACATGCGTTGGTTTGTTAGCCGCGCTTTTCATGTTTTTTCTCCTCTGCCAAACGCGCTCTCACTGCTTTGAGTCGCTGCTTCGCTTTCTCAAAATCTTTTCTCGGCATCTCTCGACTCTTCTTCTCGAAGCAGTGAAGAACATAGATCACGTCATTTATCCTCGATAGGTAAACGACGCGATACCAAGCTCTCTCATCTTGATCTCGCAGTTCAAAGACTCCCGTGCCAATCGAAGGCAACGGTCTGTAATCACCTGGTCTTATGCCCTGCTGTAGCCGCCAAAGCTCAAATCCCAGGTTCTGCTTGACGCCCTCAGGGAAGGCACTGAGGACTTCCCTTGAGTCACCCTCCCAAGCGACGGTCGCGTATTTGGGCTTTTCGGCTTCGTCGCTCACGGGAACGACTATACCAGCAACGCCGCGTAGAATATACAAGTAAATGTATATTCTGTCCAGACGAAAGGAAGGCGAATATGCCAAGGGTGTCTATACCGACCCAGAGAAAGCGCTCGGTTTGCCGAGCGGCAGAAAAAGTCCCTATTGCCTAGCACATGTCTTAAAAGCCGGGCAGAACTGCTCTTTTGGCTTTACGCTTCCTCCCATGTCACCCAGGGAAACCTTTTCTTCCCATTTGCGTTCTATATACAAGAGCCGGGATGCTACTTAAGAATGGGCGTACCCCATATGATCGGCAAATAGCCTTCCCGAGACTGAGCCGAAGAATGAGGGATGTATGACGACCAAAACTCCGCCTCGTACTCACCCGCTTCTACTAAACGCCGTTGACCGCCTAGGCAGGCCCATCGAACTGTGCGTCCTTTCCGTCGCTCAGGAAATGGCTCCGCAAGCGCTTTCCTATGCCGAGAACTTCATCGGCGACCCATGCATTGCCATGAACCTTTTGGAGGAGGCCGCCGCAACGGTGTCTGAAGCGGTTCGTGCGAAGGAAACCGCACGGATTCCTCCCATTCGAGACATGCGCGCCTATCTCTACCGCGCATTCTTGCGGAGGATCGGCGAGGAGGAGCGAAGCGAAACGCGACTGCAAGAAGCACTTGAAGACGATCTTCGCCTCGGCGAAACAATGAGCGTCGAGGCTAGAGTTGAGGCCAAGCTCGTCCTGAAGCAGATCCTGAGCATGTGCGATAGAAAGACGCGAGCGATCATTTGGGGGCGAATCGAGGGCCGTTCGTGGGATGAGATTTCCTATGATGTTGTCATGTCGAATCATGCAGCCCGGCTGCATTACAGCAAGGCGTTGCGCGCGATCCGTGACGCGCTAAAAACCGACCCACAGCAGTACATCGAAGGAATAAAGCTTGCTGAGCGCGAGCATCAGAAGAAAGCGCGCTTCATATCTTTGTGGGAAACGGTCACCGCATTTCTGCTTTTTCGGGCGCTTCGGTTGACGGACATTTGGGCCGTGAGACTACGCATCACCTACCATGAAAAGGAAGACATACTAGCCGAAGTGGACAGTATGTTCGCTTAGAAGTTCCATGCTTTGAGGGTTTTTCCGCCCAGAGCCGACCAATCGAGAAGAACGCGGAGACACTTCTTCAAGAAATCCCCTCTGTAGAGATGAGGGGAATTCTCGCCGGTAATTTCCCCATACGCTAGGCGGAGCCGTCCCACTTCGGTGAACCGCCAGGCGTCGCGTTCGGCTGAACGACGACCAGCCGCCCGCGAAGGGACGAACCCTCTGTTCGGAGATTGGGTCGAGGTGTGCCTTGATAACCTCAAAGGCCCCTCGCACCCTCCGGCGAGTTCTTCCCAAATCCGTCTCTTGAGTGGAGGAGGAATCATGGTCGCAAATGCAATGCTTGTCGCGGTCGCAATTCTGCTTGGTTATTTATTTTGGCTCATGGGAGAGCTGAAGTTTCTCGCTAACTACAGGGCCGTTCTCTTTCACTTCTACGGCAACATCATTTTGGGATGGTTCGGATTCTTGTTCCTGAACGTATTCGCGGCAGTCTATCTGATCGAGCGCAAGTTCTTCCTGAAGGATACAGGACGCAAATTGTGGCACGTGGACACCCAGGCGAATCGCGACCACATCCATGTGCCCCGTCCCAATGAGGACGAGGAGCCCTTCTAAAATGTCTCGCGATTTCGGTCCCGATTTGGACACCTTCCGCGAGGCTGTAAGAGTGGCCCGCGAGAAGCCCCAAGAATCGCGTCGAAGCGCACCCGCTCAGGACTCAAGAGCAGCGGGAGGAAGGCAGGACTTTATCGCGGTTACCGGAAGTCCAACAGAGCCGTCCCAGGGAAGTCCCGCCGAAAGAGACTCGCACTGTTCTTTACGACCGCTACCGGGCTTATGACTTACGTGAGTCCGAAACGCAAACACTCACCGATCTGGGCAAGTTCCGCGTCATCGCAGCCGATGATCTTGCGCGCTTCGGATACGACGGCGACAAAGGGCGCATGGAACAGGAAACAACAAACCTGATTCGGCAGGGATTGGTCGAGGAGAAACGAGTCGAAGTCTCTCTTAGCAGGACGACCAGAATGTACACGCTGACGAAGACGGGACGGAGTCTCTTGCTGAAGTCTGAAAGAGTGGCGAAAGAGCAGGAAATCTACGCTGGTTTCGTCAAGCCGAGAGAAGCCAAGCACGATAGCGAACTCTATCGCCTCTATCAAAAGGAATCCTCTCAGGATCGAGGCGCGCGGCGGCAAAGTGCGCCGCGTTGTTCTCGATTACGAATTGAAGAGGAAAGTGAACCGCGACCTCATGCGGCTGGGCCGTGAGAAAGACGACCCTGCCAGAAAACAGGAAGTGGCCGAGCGGTATGGTTTGCGCGCAGTTCATGGCCGCATTCCGGTGCCCGATATGCAGATTGAATATGAGATGCCGGAACAGGGGATTGCGCGCGTGAATCTGGAGCTGACAACCGGGGATTACCGGCCCCGCCAGCTCGCCGAAAAAGCCCGCGCTGGATTCACGATGTACAGCCACCGAGACGATGCGTCTCGCGTGCACCGAATCTTGAATGACCGGGAACTGACTGCGGAGATTCTTTCGCTATGACGATCCCTCAGGATCAGATCGACGCTCTCAAGGCTTTCGGATACACCGAAGATGAAGCTCGATTTCTATACCTTGTGGCGACTCATTCCGGCTACTTCCTCGCGCGTCAGTTTCTTAATTTCGTGGGAGCCAAGCGCGGCTATCGCACGCATTCGCTCACGCAAAAGCTCATTACCCAGGGCCATGCCACGATGCGGGAATATCGGCGGAATGGATGCATCTATCATCTCTATTCCCGAAAGCTGTACGCGCAGATCGGGCGCGAGAATCTTCGCAATCGCCGCAGGCATCGGCTGGAGGCCATCAAGACCCGGCTTTTGAGCCTCGATTTTATTCTTGCGAACCAGGGTATCAGTACCTCGAAGGCGAACCCGAAAAGCTCGCCTATTTCACTGAGGAACTCCGCATCCAAAAACAGTGCCTTCCGGTGAAGTTGTATACGGGCGGCGCGAACGGCCAACCAACGCTGCGGTATTTCGTGGACAGGTTCCCGCTGTTTTTCAGTCCTCCCGTCTCTGGTACGCCCCCTGTGGTCACATTTTCCTACGTCGATCCGGGCGTCGAAAAGCTGACTGGATTTGTTACGCATTTGAGTCCAGTACCAACCACTGTTCCGCGAGCTTTCGACCTTCCGGTTCCTCTACGTTTCGAACGCTCCGATGCACTTCGGGAAGGCCACGGAATTGTTCAAATCTCTTGTGAAGGTCCCGCTCGAATCCGACATCGCTAGCCGACCTCATTCGGTATTTCAAAACGCAAACCATTTGGGAGACGCCTGAATTCAGATCGCTCGCGAAAAGCGACCTGCTATTTCTGAATCAGGCGAAACAGAGATTCAAGGGAGACCGATTCGAGACGCTGCTAAGGAACTGGAAGGCAGCGCGAATCACGGAGGCCGAAATCCGAGCCGAATTTCCCGCGAGGACCCAAGAGCGGAAGGTTTACTTCGACACGTATTTGGTGCCAAAGCAGCCGGATTTTCGAGCGAAAGACGATGAAGCTGCCTGAACGGTTCCGAAAAGTGCTGTTCGGGGAGCGTTCTGTTCAAGCCTCATGCCAGAGGCAGGCGAAGTCTAGGAAGGCCAGAGAGATACCGCAGGAGAGAGCAAGAAATGCGACAGGGCAAAGACACGTACTTGGGCGGGAGCGACCCCACTTTTCGGCCTTTCGGCCTGCAAATTACTCGTGGGGTCGCTCCCGCCCACCGGCGCTGTTGATCGCGCCGCGTGTCTTCGCCCTGTCGCCGCAGAGAGACAAGAAAGGACGGAAGCAAGCCAATCGTGAGGGACCAATCGTGACGGAATCCGCCTCGAACAGCCTGTAATAGTTCTCGATGACTGGAATTCTCGAATAGCAGCGCATGTCGTATTCAGCGGCTCGAAAGGCGTTCTTGACGCCCGTGCTCGACCGGGCTCGACGCTGTTCTACCTCTATCCGATTCCCTGAATCGAACATCTTTCTGCAGTGTTGCGCTGCGTGCACCGGATGCGTATCTCAGCTTCCGATACCTCACCGTCGCGATGCTATACGCAACCCCTTGGCTTGCTTATTCCGTGGTTCTTTCGGGCGTCTATATCTTCACGCTAAAACTGCGGCGGCCCGATAAGCCAGGACGCCTGCCGCGTTACCCCGAACCGCGCAAGCGCGACCAGCTTTTCCTTGTTGCTGGAGAGGTTCACAACCCTCGCAAACCGACGCCTTCTCCGAATCCCAAATGGCTTGTGATTCCCGAGAGGGGTCTCTATACGGGCATTGCCATTCTCGGTGCTGTTGGAACCGGCAAAACGAGCTGCTGCATGTATCCGTTTGCGGACCAGATCCTCGCGTATCAGGCACACGACCGGGCGAAGCGGATCGGAGGTTTGATTCTCGAAGTGAAAGGCGACTTCTGCCACAAGGTGCGCGGGATTCTCCAGAGACATAAGCGAGAAGAGGATTATGTCGAGATCAGCCTTGATTCGGAGTATCCGCTACAACCCTTTGCACAACGACCTCGACGCCTACGCGCTTGCCTACAACATCGCCTCGCTCCTGAACAATCTGTTCGGCAAAGGCAAAGAACCCTTCTGGCAGCAAGCCTACACGAACCTAGTGAAGTTCATCATCCTGCTTCACAAAGTGGCCTTCGACTACGTGACCCTATTCGATGTGTATTACTGCGCGATTTCGCCTGAGGTTCTTGAGGAGAGAATCAAGCAGGCGGAAGAGATGCTTCTCGACCGGCATTTCATCTTGATTCCGAAGGCCGTTTATCAAGAGCATGTCGAAGCTCTTCTTGACTTCGATTTCACCCCGGACGAGAACAAAGAGAAGGAATTGTATCGAGCAGAAGCGACGCCCGAGATCGAGCGTCAGCTCAAGAAGTATGGGATCGAATATCAGAAGGAAACAGTTGCGGCACCTGAAAAAGCCGACCCGGATAAGAGGGCCGAACTCGAAGCAGTGAAGCGCTGGTTTCACAATGACTGGCTACGGATCGAGCCCAAGCTGAGGACCTCGATAGTGGAGGGGATTTCGGTATTCCTTTCGCTGCTTCGACGACAACCCGAAAGTGAAGCGAGTTTTCTGCCCTCCGAAGGAGTGCTTCGATCCTCAAGCGAACGCCGATTTCAAATACGGCAGGCCCCTGCCTTCGTTCTCCTGGCTTGTTGAAAACGGCAAGGTCTGCGCGCTCAATTTTCCGATCAGCATGAACCCTGGTTTGGCGAAGGCCATCGGGGTAATGATGAAGCTCGACTTCGAACGGGCAGTGGTGAATCGTGTGCCCAGGATCGAGGCGCATCCCGAACAGTATTTTCGGCAGACGCTCTTTCTATGTGACGAGTACCAGCATTTCGCGACTGTGGGAGAGAACGAGCCGACCGGGGATGAAAAGTTCTTCAGCCTGTCGCGCCAGCCGAAGTGCATTGCCATTGTGGCTACGCAGAGCATCAGTTCGCTCAAGTCCGCGCTTACCGAGCGAGACTTGGCGCACGCTCTTACAGACGTTTCGGACGAAGATTTTCCTCGCGTTGTCGGATGACTTTTCCGCGAAGACCGCGAGCGAGCTTTGCGGGGAAGGAAGACCAACTCAAGGTCGCCTACAACCTTTCCGAGACGGGGCACGATACGCGCGTGAGCTTTGTCACTGGCAAGGCTCTCTCGAACAGAGCCAACATCACGACCTCGAAGAGCTACATCCAGCAGAGTGATTTCCGCTTCGATACGAAGACATTCACTGAGCTGCGAAACGCGCAGTCCATCACCATCGCATACGATGGCATCAATCCGATGCCACCGATGTTCTGCTACCTCAAACCCTATTACAACGATCCGAGCAAATCGTACTTCCGGCAACTCGCGGATGGGGAACTGTGATCGGCGGTTGATTTCTTTGTTAGGAGGCTTTATGGCTGAGGCGGCGCTTGAATTTGAACCCCTTTTGGACAGCGAAGAAGCTGCCAAGTTGTTAGGCAACATTCACGTCAAAACGCTTCAACGCTATGCACGCCAGGGAAGCCTGCCCGGTTATCGGATCGGAGGTCACTGGTATTTCCGCGCATCCGAACTGGACTCATGGCTGCGATCTCAGTTAAATTCATCTTGCCATCCGTGCCGCGCGAACTAGGAGGAATTACGAATGTTCAAGCGAGCACGGTATCAGTTCGGATGGTTACGTAAGAAACACCGCAGGCGAGGCCCCGACGTTTGGGTATGGACCTATCGGTCCAAGGCATCAAGCGGAGGGCGAAAGGAAACCTCGGTGATTGTGGGAACGGTGCTGAAGTATCCCGCGAAAGCCGAAGCTTGGAAGGCGACAGAAGGAATGCGCCTTTCGATCAATGAGCCACAGCTAGCCGAAGAGGTGATGTTCGGAGCAGTTATGGACCGTTACATCCGAGAGGCAATTCCCGCGCGACGTGTGACCCAGAGCCGGTATCAATCCTGGATCAAGAATTACATCAGGCCGCATTGGAAGGATGTTCCTCTCGCGAAGATGAAGCCTCTCCCGGTCGAGAAGTGGATTGAGAGCCTCAGCCTTGCCCCGAAGAGCAAAGGGCACATTCGTAGCATGATGCACATTTTGTTCAACTGGGCGATGCGGTGGGAGCTGATTCCATTCCAAATCAACCCTATGAATCTCGTTCACATCAAAGGTTCATCCAAGCGCGAGCGCGAACCTCGAACGCTTACCATCGAGGAATTCCGCCGATTCATCGAGCATGTGCCCGAATCATGTCGGACCATGTGCATCGTGACCGCTTGCCTCGGGCTTCGAGTGAGCGAAACGCTAGGTCTCAAGTGGGGAGATTTCGATTGGAATGATCTGCGAGTAAAAATCCAGCGTTCATGGGTCGCTGGAGTCGAAGACGATGTGAAAACCGTGTACTCAAAGAAATGGATGCCCGTTGATTCGATCCTTGCCGAGCTGTTACAGCAGCACAAGACAAGGGTAACTCCGAACGCAAAGGATACCGATTGGGTCTTTGCCAACCCGGAGAGTGGAAGACCGTACTGGCCTGGACGCTTACAGGAACACTATCTCGTTCCTGCGGGAACAGCGGCTGGTATCGGGCGCGTCGGCTGGCACACGTTTCGTCACACGTACTCGACTCTTCTGCGGGCGTTCGGTGTGGACATAAAGGTCCAACAAGAACTATTGCGCCATGCCGATATTCGAACAACCATGAACATCTACACGCAGGCAGTCCCACAAGCCTTGCGGGAAGCACACGGAAAGGTTGTAGAAATGTTGGTGCCGATGCGGAAGGCGGGATGAAAAACGAGGCAGCTTTAGGGCAGCATTAACCGTTCCCCTGAGTGCTAAGTCGTTTCTTTCTGTTCCGCAGAATGTTTCGCAAGTCCTTGAGAATACTGGCAATGCGGATTTCGATCCCCACCGCCCCTACCAACCTTTCGCGAATTGGGCGTCTTATGCGCGCGCAGGTGATCAAGAGAGCCGAAGTCGCCAATTGAGCTCCGCTGACTGATGGGCCGCCATGGCCAACCGTCGCCGGCTACTGGACGCCCGACATGTTGACTCCGCCGGCGCAGATAGCAGGACGACGGCGTATTACGGCAAAGTCGCGAGTTCGAGTCCCGTCGTCCCCGCCATTCCTTTCTAGCACCGGCAGAAGACGCATTTGTGCAGAGGGGATTTTGGCCTCCGATGCAAGTGGAAAACCGTCTCGGGATTTGAATTGGAGTAAGTCGTCGTTGGCGATACGCTGTAGTTTACGTTTTCACGAGGATGGTCGACCATGAAATTGGAACTTGTTGAGCGCGCCGGCGAGACGGAGGCTAAATTAATGGAACATCCTGGCGTGCGGCAAGCGGCAGTCTTCCTTTGGAAACCTTCCGCACCAGACAACCGGCTAGTAGCATACGTTGTTCCGGACAAAGAATATCTCGATCGAACATTGGCCGGAGCCGACGACGAGTCACGGCGCATCCAGAAATGGCGGAAGACTTACGACTTGACGCAGTCGGGGAAATCGACCGCCTTACAGCCAGATTTCAATATCCTGGGTTGGAACAGCAGTTACGCGCGACTCGCGATTCCGGAAGACCAAATGCGCGAGTGGATCGATCTGACGGTCCAGGAAATATTGCGACTTGAACCCTCCAAGGTACTCGAACTCGGCTGCGGCGCGGGTCTCCTATTGTTGCGACTCGCGCGTCGATGCAAACGTTACGTCGGTGTGGACAATGCCGTGGTGGTCCTTCAAGCGATCAAGCGGCAGATGCATCAACTAGGTGGCGAGTGGACGCAAGTGGAACTCCTTGCACGTGCGGCGGACGATTTCGAGGGGTTCGGCGCAAACACATTCGACACAGTGATCATTAATTCGGTCGCGCAGTATTTTCCGAGCCTCGACTATCTGGTGAACATTCTGGATAAGGCAGTTCGCGTGGTGAAGCCGGGCGGTACTGTTTTTCTCGGTGATTTGCGGAGCTTGCACCTCCAAGGACCCTTTGCCACTTCAGTAGAGTTGTTTGACGCGCCCGCGACGATGGGTGTTACCGAATTGCGCGAGCGCGTGCGAAAGCGGGTACGATTCGACGAGCAATTGGTCTTATCACCATCGCTGTTTTTAGGCCTCCGTCAACGTTGGCCGCAGGTATCGCGGGTCCAGCTCCAGCCTAGGCGCGGTCGATTTGATAACGAAATGAACCGCTACCGATTCAACGCAATTCTTCATTTGGGTGCCGCACCCACCGGCAAAGTCGAGCTCACATGGACCCCATGGCCCAAAGGAAACGTAACGTTGGAGTCTCTGGCGCTCACGCTGAGGAAGCAACGGCCTGAATTGGTCGGCATCACAAACGTCCCCAACAGAAGAGTCGAAAAAGATGTTCTGGCTTTCGCCGAGCTGCAAACGCGAAATGGTTCGGAGATGGTCGGCCGGTTCAAGAAGGAGATTCACGAAACCGCAAATCAGGGCGTCGATCCGCAGCATCTTTGGTCGCTGGGCGAACAATTCGACTACGACGTCCAGATCAGCTGGGCTGCTTCGAGACTGGACGGCAGTTACGATGTCGTTCTTCGTCGGAAAAGGTCGAATGAGCTCTCGAACGGCGGCGCGATCGCGTGGCCGGAGGATGCGATGGTCCACGACGACCTGGCATTGTACGCAAACGCACCCATAAAGTCGGTTCCTCGAGAAAAGTTTCGTCAGCTATTGCGTGAGTACTGCGAGGAACATCTCCCGGAAACAATCAGGCCGAACGATATAGTGTTTGTGAACGCGCTTATTCTAGCCCCAGATGGCATGCCGGACCGCCAGGCACTCCCGTCACCGGACGGCGTCCACCTTTAGTTCAAATCTTGTTGCTGTTTGAAGCACCGATTCGTCCTCCGCTTTCCCAGCTCGCACAACAACCTGATACGATTTTATTGTTTCCTGGGAATAATTTGAGTGAACCACAATCTCGCGTTGCCGTTTTACGACAATTCGGAAAGGTATCCGGGAAACATTGCCATTTCGGTGGCGGATCGAGCGGTGAGTTATTCCGATCTCAGAAGGCTCGTGCAACCGATCGCTAGATGGTTGCGGCAAATATCCGACGGCAGCGTTACCCGCGTCGGCATTCTGGCATCAAGAAGCCTTGAAACGTACACGGGCATACTGGCCACGTGCTGGGCCGGCGGCACGTACGTGCCATTAAGTCCTAAACTTCCCGAAAGCCGGCTCCTTCAATTGCTTGAGCGCACCGATCTTCAGGCTCTCATTGTTGATCGTGATTCCATTGCGCTGCTCTCGGATCGTATCTTGCAAAAATGCCCCAGGCACATTCTGGCCGCCACGGATCAAAGTGTTGATTCTCGCACCGGGTCAAATCCTGTCATCAAAGGCAGCGCGTCACTTCCTGCTTTCGATATAAACGACAAACCTGTTAGTGTCGGCGCCGATCACACGGCCTACATTGAATTCACATCGGGCACGACCGGTGTTCCGAAGGGGGTGATGATTCCGGCAGGCGGAGTAGCTCATTTCTTGCATGTGATGCGGTCACGTTACGATATCGGTCCGGCAGATCGAATCGCCGGTGTGTCGGAAACGACATTCGACATTTCAGTCTTCGATATGTTCATGACGTGGAGTTGCGGCGCCACGCTTTACGTCGTACCGGCAACTCAAGTGATGGCTCCGCTTCAATGCATTCAGCAGAACCGGGTAACTGTCGTTTTCACCGTCCCTTCGGTTGCGGTTTGCATGAACCGTATGAAGCTTTTGGGGCCAGGTTCGATGCCGACGTTGCGGTATTCACTCTTTTCAGGGGAGCCTTTGCCCGTGTCTGCGGCGATGGCATGGCAAGCGGGTGCGTCAAACAGTCTCGTAGACAATCTTTACGGCCCAACGGAAGCGACGGTTGTGTGCACGGCACAGCGATTTACGGGGGCGACGGATGCGACTCCGGCGCGCGGCGTTGTGGTGATCGGCGCAGCGTTTCCCGGCATGGAACTTGCGATCGTTGACCCCGCCTTGCAATTTGTGGATGGCCAACAAGGTGAGATCGTGATTTCCGGGCCACAACTCAGTTCCGGTTACTTTGGCGACCCAGAGCAATCCTCGCTGCGTTATCCGACACTGTCTGGAAAGCGCTGGTACCGAACCGGCGACCTTGGTTACCAGGACCCGTCCGGCACGTTCCACCACTTGGGAAGAATCGACAATCAGGTAAAAGTTCGTGGGATGCGCGTCGAACTCGAGGAGATCGAGGCCCACTTACGCGAGATCTACCACACGGATTCGGTTGCCGCTATTGCGTGGCCGATCGAACATGGTTCTGCCGCAGGGATTGTGGCCTTCATCGGCGGCCAGATTCCCGCTTCGGATTCCACGCAAAAAGCACTACTGAAGGGGCGCCTTCCAAGCTACATGGTTCCTACGGCCATCCACCATGTCGATTCGCTTCCGCTAAATGCCAACGGCAAAGTAAATCGCAGGGATCTGGTCTCGCTTCTCGATGGCAAGGGCGCTTAACCATGGCCGCCTCCGCAACACCTGGGGACATTGCTGTAGCGAGGTCACCGCGGCCTTTCGGGTTTCGGATTATTCCGCCAGTCGACACGTACCCTGCCGTCGTTTCATTCGCGCAAACGCTCCCCGGGAAAGCCATGCTTCTGATTCTCTTCGGTGTCGGACTGAAGTTGTCGCTCCCCGAATGGAAGGGAATGACGCTCTGGCTGGCCCTCATCACGATTCTGCCCCAGCGCCGCCGCTTACTAGTAACGCTGGGCATGTTGCAGTGGACATTTCTGCTGCCCCTCGAGAAGACAAGTTTCAGCACAATGCTTCTGCCTCCGCTTGTCATGAAGGCTTGTGCGTGCGCGGTTGGTGGATTGCTATTTTGGTGCGCCGTTCGTTTTCGTCAGTCTATCTTTGGGCGGCGGCCGATTTCAGTATTGCTGGCCGCCTATGCCGTTCTTGTCTACGCGGCATCCGTGTTTCTCGGGTCCTTCCAAGGCTCAGCCATAGCTTGGAGTTTTGTGAGCATCTTTGGTTTCTATTTGTGGTTTATCTGCTACGCGCTCTTGGATCGCGACTCGAAGTATCGAGATCCGTTTGCGCTCCAACTCGGAACCTTTCATCCCTTCTGGGGTTCCACAAACACTCCGTTCGCTAAAGGTTCGGCTTATTTGCGGCGAATCGAAGCGCATAGTCCAGAGCGGCTGGCGATAACCCAGCTCAAGGGTCTGAAGCTGCTCGCGTGGGCACTGGTATTGAGTCTAGTGCTCTCGATATTTCGAGCGATCGTATATCAGCGATTCGGCATCCCGACTTTCGCGGCCGCATTCGAACATAGCGTACAACGAGACTCCTACTCCTGGTTGCTCTGCTGGGCGAGCCTCTTCGCGGCCTTTTTCGAGGCGATACTGACCCTATCCGTTATGGGGCACGGAATTATCGCGTGTTGCCGGATGGCTGGGTTTGCTGCATTGCGGAACACTTACCGCCCGCTCGAATCCCGGACCATCGCCGAGTTCTGGAACCGTTACTATTTCTATTTCAAGGAATTGCTCGTCGATCTGTTCTTCTATCCGACTTTCATGCGTTATTTCAAGGGGCGGCCAAAACTTCGTCTCTTTGCCGCAACTCTTGCGGCCGCTTCGTTTGGTAATGCTTACTATCATTTCTTTAGTGAGCCGGATCCAATTGCGAAGCTGGGTTTCTGGAAAGCAGTCGTGGCGTATCAACCGTACATGTTTTACTGCCTTGTCCTCGGCGTGGCCATTGGCATTTCCCAACTGCGTAAGCGAAAACCGATCCCGAACGGTTGGCTGCGCGGACGAGTGCTTCCTTCGTTAGTTGTCGCGCTCTTTTATTGTTTGCTTCGCATTTTTGCTGACACCAGCAGGACGTATCCGATTCGAGAGCACTTTCGCTTCCTGGCACATCTGTTCAATTTAACCTCGTGAGGAAACAGTGGACCAAAGACCCGCCATTCGACAGTTTCTAAAAGAGTTGCTGGCCACCAAGGGGGATTCGATCCAATTTTCGGACAGCAGTTCGTTGCTGCTCAGCGGGCGGTTGCAGTCTCTGGACGCCGTGGAAATCGTGGTCTTTCTCGAAGAAACATTTAAGATCGATTTCGCCGCCATCGGATTCGATCAGGAGAAAATCGATAGCGTCGATGCAATTTCTTCGCTGCTCGAAAGGGCGCAAGGTTGAAGTGCGACAACTCGGAATTGAACTCGCGAAGTAGTATCATCCTCTGCGAGCGAGGAGACAGGAACAATGATCCTTCGAAGAAAGAGCATTCGTGCGCTCCCGTTCGCGCTCATCGCGTTTTGTGGACTTTTGACCTCGGCCGGGGTAGCGGAAGCCCAGGTTCCCGCAAACATAGAGTCGGAATTGGTGAAGATGGGCCACATCGTGGATCCGCCCTGCACTGCAAAGCTTTACCGGCCGATGATGCCCGCGAACGATATCAAGAGCGATAAAACGCCCTTGTATCCTGGAATCACAATCTCGCGAGATGTCTCGTTCGGCCCCAATCCCAGGGATGTGGTGGATGTTTTTTCGGCCGACAAAGGTCCCGGTTCTCGTCCCGTGCTGATTTACGTTCCCGGCGGAGTGGGCAACAAGATTGAGCTCCAAGACAAGGAAGCGAACGCCTTCTACGACAACATCGCGCGATGGGCGACGAAGAATGGAATGGTCGGCGTCAATATGGAGCGACACGGTAGTCCGACCTGGGACGGCGGAGCCAAGGACATCTCGGCCATGCTTCAGTGGGTGGAAGCCAACATCTCGAAGTACCACGGAAATCCCGACCGCATTTTTATCTGGGCTCATTCAGCCGGCAATTTGCCGCTCGGAACATACATCGGCCATCCCGAACTATACGGACCGAAGGGCGTTGGCGTGAAGGGCGTGATCTTCATGTCGGCTGCGGCATTCAATATCGCGCCGCTCCAGCCGCCGCCCATTGGTGGCTCGAATCCGCTATCCATTCTTGCCGATGCCGGCAAGACATGCGGCGTAACGGGTGGCGCTTTCAGTACAGCCGGCGTGCTTCCCGGCCGTACCGCCGGTCAGCCCGGCGGCCCCGAACTCGGGCCGCCACCGGGTGGTCCAAGGCCTGGCGGGGGGCCTGGTGGTCCTCCGCTAGTTGACCCCACAATTCAGTTGTCTCGCTCGAGCCTTCCTGAGCTCAGGAAGACCTCCGTCAAGGTCATGCTTGCCAATGGCACCCTGGACATTGGCGCGGACCCTGCTGTAGACGGGGGACTCATGCCGTTCAACCGGATGTTGCACGACGAACTCTGTAAGGACGGCCCGGAACATTGCCCGACTCTGCTGCTCGCGAAGGGCGAGAGCCACATGTCCATCGTGTTTTCGATCGACACTCCGGACACGAGTGTTTCCGGTCCAATACTCGGGTGGATGAAGGGAATTAGGTGACGAGACTGAGAGTCTTATTTAGGGCGCGGCTAAATGGACTGAAGCCAGAAGCGCGCTGGCACCGTTCCATAGAATCTGTACGCCGATACACACGAGGAGAAACGAAGCCAGTTGCATGATCACGGTCATGGCCGTGGCTCCCAGCATCCGTGCCAACCGGTCGGCGAATCCGTAACAAAGAAAAATGCTATACGCGATCAGCCCTGATCCCACGAGCGCAACCACAATCGCCAGCAGATTGAGTCCATGGCGATGCGTGTTCGCGCCAAGTGTAACCGCGACCGAAATCGATCCCGGACCTACGGTCAGGGGCATCGTTAGCGGGTAAAACGCCCGGCCGAATGGATCCTGCCGTCGCACGTTTCGGCGCGTCACCGTATGTTCTTCGTCCGTCTTCTGTTTCAGCATCGCCCATCCCGTCGAGATGACGATCAAACCGCCGCCCACCTGCACCACTGGCAATGAAATCCCGAAGAACGCGAGGATGTACGTCCCAACCAGATACGACCCGACCAGCAGGAAGAAACTGTTGATTGCGATTCGCCGCGATAGTTCCTTGCGAGCGTCCGAGGCGTAGTCCCGTGTCAGTGCGAGAAAGATCGGGCTTCCTCCCAGAGGATCTACTATCGGAAATAGCGCGCTGACGATGAGCAATAAACTTTTCGCGGCTTCCACCATGACGTTCCTCCAACCCTCGTAGTATAAGCGACGTCCGGCTGGGCGATACCCTGTGATGACACCGCACAGCCCGAGCGAAAGCCCTTTCTTAGCTTGAAACTCGAATCCCGGCCTAACTCCGCTACATCCAATGGGTTTGGCGCACCAACTCGTTCCCTAGGGTGCAGTTCTGCGGTGGATTTGTTATTCTTGTAAGATCAGACATCCATGAAATCCTCAAACGTGCTCTGGAAGGAAAAACTCTCGGGAAAGTTGCCGGAAGATCTGGCCCGGGAGCTGGATATCTTCGAAACGGAAATCGCGCTGCGTAAGCAGGGCAAGATTGACGAGCGCCTCTTTGCCGAGACGAGGCTTCGCCGCGGCACGTACGGCCAGCGTTATGACAACGGCCAGCGGCACGACGGTGCAAACTTTCAAGAAATGTCCTATCCCTCCGGCGAGCTGACCAAGGGCCCGAACACGATGTGGGATGCTCCCGGCATGCAGCGCATCAAGATTCCCGGTGGTGGACTCAACGCGGATCAGCTCGAAACACTGGCTGATTTGGCGGAGGAATATTCGGACAGCATCGCGCACGTTACGACCCGGCAGGATTTTCAGCTCCACTACGTCCACATTGACGACACCCCTAGCTTGATGCGCCGCCTCGCAGCCGTGAATATCACCACTCGCGAGGCTTGTGGCAACTCCGTCCGCAACGTCACGGCATGCCCCTTCGCTGGAGTTTGCCTGGATGAAGCGTTTGACGTGACGCCCTACTCGCGAGCGATGGCGAAGTTTCTGCTGGGCCATCCGGATTGCCAGAACTTCGGCCGAAAGTTCAAGCCTGCATTCAGCGGCTGCGCGCAACACGCGTGCGGCCTGACGAATCTGCACGACGTCGGATTTATCGCCAGCACGCGAAATGAAAATGGCGCGGAAAAGCGCGGCTTCCAAATGTACGTCGGCGGGGGCCTAGGCGCAGTTCCCTACATGGCGAAGTTGTTCGACTCATTTATTCCCGCGGAAGAGATACTGCCCCTCACGCAAGCCATTGCCAGAGTTTTCGCAAGGCTCGGCGAGAAGAAGAATCGGAATCGTGCTCGTATCAAGTTCCTGGTTCAGGATTTGGGTATCGAGAAATTCAAGGAAATCGTGCTCGAAGAGCGCAAGACATTGCCTCACGATCCGCGTTGGACCAGCTACTTAAAGGATGCCGAGCAATTTGAGGAAGCGCCGCTAAAACCGGGCGGCGAGTGGCCTTCCTCGGCTACCGATGGCTTCCAGCGCTGGCTCAAGACCAATACTCGCCCGCAGAAGCAGCCGGGTTACGTGGTCGCCACCGTCGCACTGCCGCTGGGTGACATTACAGCCAACCAATTGCGATCGCTCGCGGACATAGTTCGCCGCTTCACCAAGGAAACGATTCGCTCGACCGTAGAGCAAAATTTCGCGATTCGCTGGGTGAGCCAGAGCGATTTGCCCGAAGTTTATAAGGCACTGGAAGCTGTCGGTTTGGGCGATCCGGGCGCAGGCGCGATCGTGGACATCGTCACGTGCCCGGGCACGGATACCTGCAAGCTGGGTATTTCGTCGTCGCGCGGGCTGGCCGGTGAACTCCACAAGAGACTCGCGGAGAAAAGTTTCCAGTTGGATGAAGCTGTCCAGCATTTGCACATTAAAATCAGCGGATGCTTCAATAGTTGCGGCCAGCAT
This sequence comes from uncultured Acidobacteriota bacterium, assembly GCA_963818605.1. Taxonomy (GTDB): domain Bacteria; phylum Acidobacteriota; class Terriglobia; order Acidiferrales; family UBA7541; genus Palsa-295. The sequence goes on along the minus strand of CAWFSW010000006.1, from coordinate 393,198 downwards.
CATGTGGCCGACCTGGGATTTTACGGCGTGAGCCGGAAAGTCGGCGGGTTCGCCGTGCCGCATTTTCAGGTTGTCCTTGGCGGAGAGTGGGAGCACAACGCGGGATCCTATGGCTTGCCCGTGGTCGCGATTCCATCGAAGAACATTCCGCAAGTGGTTACTCGCCTGACGGAACGCTACGTTGCCGATCGTGCCACTGGAGAGACGTTCAAGGATTTCGTGAAGCGCATCGGCAAAGTTGAATTGAAAAAAGCACTGGAAGATCTCGCGAAGCCGCCGGCGGATCCGTCCGATCGCTCGTTCTTCAGCGATTGGGGTGATCCTCGCGAATACACTCTAGGGGATATCGCGACTGGCGAGTGCGCTGGAGAGGTGGTTTCCTCGGTGGATTTTGATCTCGCCGCCGCCGAAAGAGAAGTATTCGAGGCCCAGGTTGCGCTGGAAAGCGGCCAGATCGAGAAGGCCGGAAAAGCCGCGTATCAATCTATGGTGCGCGCTGCCAAAGCGCTCGTGAAGATCAATCATCAAGCCATTTCAGATGATCCGGGCGAGATCATCGGCGAATTTAGGACGCGCTTTTACGACACCCAGAAATTCTGGGACCCGTACGCGGGCGGCAAGTTCGCGAACTATCTCTTCGACGCGCATCAGAAAGCAGATCAGCCATATACGCCCGATTCCAGCCGCTACTTGATCGATGAAGCACAGCTTTTCATTGATGCCGCGCATAGTTGCTACAACAAAATGGGGACGGCGGTCGGCGTCTAAGTTCCCGAATGTCCTCTCCGATCAACCTCCAGCACGTCAATGTCAAACTCCTTGCGAAGGACCCCGAGGATGTTGACCTCGAGCCTTTGATCCCTGTGTTTCACAACTGGATCAAGGCTCAGGTATTCGGCGAGCTGTTGCTGGACGTCGCCGACTACCGGCACGTGCACGAGGGGCCCGGTATCGTACTGATCGGGCATCAGGCCAATTACAGCGTGGACAACACCGACAACCGGCTCGGCGTTCGTTACAATCGCAAGTTGCCGCTGGAAGGCTCGAATCAGGACCGCTTGAAGCAGGCGACTCATGCAGCTCTGATGGCTTTTCAGCGCCTGGAAGCCGAAGCGGGATTGAACGGGAAGCTGCGGTTTAACGGACAGGAAATCGAAGTGTTCGTCAATGACCGGCTCGTGGCGCCGAACCGCGATTCCACTCGCGAAGCGGTCAAGCCCGAGCTCGACGCATTTCTCGGCAAGCTATTTCAGGGAAGCGCGTACACCCTGTCTCATGGGAGTGATCCGCGCTCACTGTTTGCGGTCTACGTGAAGTCCAATCGAGCCTTTTCGGTGTCGGATTTGCTGGCCAATCTTGCGTCATAACTTCTGGGGGTACGTGTAAATAAATCCGCGTCCGGCTTTCGTTGCGCTACACCGGCGCTTATTCCACGATATAATTAATAGCCTTGATCTCTCTTAACAACATCACGATGCGCTTCGGTCCCCGAATCTTGTTCGAGGACGTGAACGCTACGTTCTTCGCTGGGCGGCGCTACGCAATCAGCGGCCCGAACGGTGCAGGGAAGACCACGCTCATGCGTATCTTGACGGGCGACATCGAGCCTACGAAAGGCGACGTCACTCGGCCGAAGAAGTTTGGCATCTTGCGTCAGGATCAGTTCGCGTTCGACGAGTTTCGCGTGATTGATACCGTGATCATGGGCAACGCCCGCCTTTGGAAGACTCTTGAAGAGCGAGACGCGCTGTACGCAAAGCCGCACGATGCGCTTACCGACAAGGACGGCATGCGCCTGGCGGAGCTTGAAGGAATCGTCGGCGAGGAGAACGGCTACACGGCGGAGTCCGATGCGGCGGTGCTCCTCGACGGCCTCGGTTTGGAAGAACCGCTGCACGAGCGCAGGATGCGCGAACTCCAGGGCGGCCAGAAGGTCCGCGTGCTGCTGGCCCAAGCGCTTTTCGGCAGCCCGCCCGCGCTGTTGCTCGACGAGCCTACAAACCACTTGGACCTCGATTCGGTCCACTGGCTTCAGGATTATCTGATCGAATATGAAGGCGTGCTGATCGTGATTTCGCACGACCGCCATTTTCTGAACAGCGTCTGCACGCACACCGCGGACATCGACTACCAAACCGTGATCATGTACAACGGCGGGTACGACGACATGGTTCTCGCCAAGACCTCGATTCGCTCCCGCATCGAATCGGAAAACGCCCAGCGCGAGCGAAAAATCGCGCAGCTAAATGAATTTATCGCGCGCTTCTCGGCCGGCACGCGTTCGGCGCAGGCGACCTCCCGCAAGAAGGAAGTCGAACGCCTGCAGTCCGCCGATCTCGCCCGCTCGAATATCGCCCGCCCGTTCATCCGCTTTCAAATGGATCAACATTCGGGACGCCACCCGCTCGAAATCAAAAGCATCGCCAAGTCCTACGATGGCGTGAAGGTCATACAGCCGTTCACGGCGAATGTGGATCGCGGGGAAAAGATCGCGCTCATGGGCCGCAACGGTTCGGGTAAAACGACGTTGCTGAAGTCCCTGATACGCAACGCCACTGGGTTCGTCGAGGATTCCGACAAGGAATTTCCGGTGGACGGCGGCACCGTCGTGTGGGGACACAACGTCGCGGTGGGCTATTTCGCTCAGGACCATTCCGATTCGATCGTGAAGGGCATGACCGTGATCGAATGGTTGCACCAGTTCAAGCCGCAAGCGGCGCAGGAAGAACTGCGCGGTCTGCTGGGCCAGATGCTTTTCAGCGGCGAGGACGCTTTGAAGCAGACCGGTGCGCTATCCGGGGGCGAGTCGGCGCGGCTGATATTCTGCCGCTTGATGTTGCAGAAGCCCAATGTGCTGGTTCTCGACGAGCCCACAAACCACCTGGACCTCGAATCCATCAACGCGCTGAACATTTCTCTGCAGAAATATCTGGGAACAGTGCTTCTGGTGACGCACGACCACGACGTGATCGACGAAGTCGCCACGCGCATTTGGCATTTCGCGAATGGCCGTGTGGAGGATTTCAAAGGGCCGTACTCGGAATATATCGTCTCTGTGCAGGAGAAGGCTTCGTAGCCGTATCCGGCGCGCGTCAAAACCGCGCGGAACCCTCCATCCCTTCCAGCCTTCGCTTGTCGTTTCCCGGAATCACCATCTGAAAAATGGACTCCACGCTCGTGTAGTCGTGATATCCCAGCCGCGCAATCGGGCGAATCTTCAGCACGTCTATACGCCCATCCGCTCCGATCACTTCGTCCTTGATGTGGATTCCGATCACGCGGCCGAACACGATATCAACCGTGCCCATCGTGCCGTTGCCCGGCAGACGGATCGTCTGATGGTATGCACACTCGAAATGCACCGGAGATTCCGCAACACGGCAGGCCTTCACGATCTGGGAAGGCGCTTTGGTGACGCCCGCGAGTTCGAATTCGTCCACATCGGGCGCGACTTCTTCGGCTGATCTGTTCACCGCTTCTCGCAAGTCGTAGGTCGCCATGTTCCATACGAACTCGCCCGTCTGTTCCGTGTTGACGACGGTGTCCTTCTTGCGCCCCTTCGTAGTTTGGTTCGAAGCGAACATCACGTACGGAGGATCAAAAGTCAGATTTTGAAACTGGCTGAACGGCGCAAGGTTGTGCACACCGTCCCGGCTAATCGTGGAAATCCATCCGATCGGCCGCGGGATCACGCACGATTTAAAAGGATCGCGCGGAAGGCCATGATTAGTTTTGCCGGGCTGGTAGTACACGTGTAAACCCTCCTGGGTAACCGGACTCTGTTGAACACCTCGCGACCGACGCGTCGTCCGCCGGATCCGATTGAATTCTGCGCCGCGATTATAAACGCTCGCTACCGCACGGACTAGCGCGCTGAGCTGCGCTGGCGTTTCGCGCTCCTGCTCGTCGCTGCCAGCGAAGTGTCGGCCGCAGACCGCAGCAGCGCCAAAAGGTCAAGCGCCTCTTTCGCCAGCGGACGAAGGCGAGGATGAATCACGTCGAGATTCCGCCTCAGCGGTTCGGCGTCGATGATTTCGATGGACACGAGCTTGCCTTGACGAAGCTCCTGCGTCAGCGCGATCTGCGGAAGAAAACTAAACCCGAGCTTGCGCTCGACCATTCGCTTGGCCGCCTCGATCGTTTCCACCTCAAGCACCACATTCGGCAGCAAACCCGCGCGCCGGAAAAGACCCTGCGTGAGCGTCCAATCGCTCGATCCGCGGTCGTAGAAAATCAGCGGCCAGGATTCGACTTCTTCGAGCCGAACTTGCCGCTTGGTCGCGGCCCGGTGGCCACGATGTCCGACCAAGAGCAAAGGGTCGTCTCGTAGCGTCATGGTTTCCACTTCGGGGTGGTTTAGCGAGCGCGCCACTCCAATGTCGGCCTCGCCCTCCAAAACCATCTTGAGCACTTGCACTGAGTTCCCGGAACGCAGATGAACCATTACCTTTGGATTGGCAGCTTTGTATTCCTGCATCACATCGGGCATCAGGTACGTGCAGACCGACAGTGACGCCGCAATCCGCAGCGCCCCGGCAGTGTGTGGCTGGAGTTCATGAATCGCCTGGCGCGCCATCGCTACGGTGCGGAGGAGTTGTTCGGCATGGGGCCGCAAAGCCTTGCCAGCAGGCGAAAGCAAAGGCCGCGTCCGCCCTCGCGTAAAGAGCTCTGCCCCAACGGATTTCTCAAGCGCCCGGATGCGGCCGCTGATGGCCGGCTGGCTCACATGTAATGCCTCGGCGGCCTTGTGAAATCCGCCGTACGTCACGATAGCCAGAAATGTCTCGATCTGGTCGATTTGCATAAATCTCTCCGGGGCAGGGCGTTGCAAGTCCTTAGCTGAGGTCACGATAACACATTCTTATCGGAGTGATAATGACAATCAGTTGGACTTAACGAGTGGCTCGCCGTATGATGGTTTGACCTTCTGATACCGGAATGTGAAACCCGCTACATCCTGACCTGATACCTCACACCGAGTCGGCTGCCCGATCTTAGATCCTGGCGCAGACTCCGGGAGCGGAGGTCCCCACTCTTCGCGTTATCCCACTGTTGATTTCCTAATGCGGTGTGAAATGCGTGTAAACGCCCAGCTCACGTATCGAACTGACTTGTAATCTCACACTTAGCGAGGAGACCCAAGGTGACAAGCAACAACGGCCAAGGCCTGAATCTGGATAGTGAGTGGAAGACAAATCCGCGCTGGACCGGAATCAAGCGTCCCTACAGCCAGCAGGATGTCGAGCACCTGCGCGGCTCGGTGCACATCGAGCACTCGCTCGCCCGGCTCGGAGCCGAGCGCCTTTGGAGTCTGCTTCATTCGGAATCCTATACCGCCGCGCTGGGCGCGATGACTGGGAATCAGGCCGTGCAGCAGGTGGCCGCCGGTCTGAAGGCGATTTACGTCAGCGGTTGGCAGGTTGCTGCCGACGCCAACGACGCGGCGCAGATGTACCCTGATCAGAGTTTGTATCCAGCCGACAGCGTCCCGAACCTCGTACGCCGTCTCAATCAATCGCTTCTTCGTGCCGATCAAATTCACCATTCGGAGGGCAGGAGCGAGACGTATTGGCTCGCGCCGCTGGTGGCTGACGCGGAAGCGGGATTCGGCGGCAATTTGAATGCCTTCGAATTGATGAAGGCCATGATCGAGGCCGGCGCTGCGGGCGTCCATTTTGAGGATCAGTTGTCCTCGGCCAAGAAATGCGGCCATCTGGGAGGCAAAGTCCTGGTGCCTACGGTCGAGGCGATTCAAAAGTTGGTTGCCGCGCGGCTGGCTGCGGACGTGATGGGAGTTCCCACCGTTTTGATCGCGCGAACCGATTCCGAGGCTGCCGCTCTTCTTACGAATGACATTGACCCGCGCGATCACGAGTTCATCACCGGCGAGCGCACATCCGAAGGATTTTTCCGCATCCGATCAGGAACGAAGGCAGCCATCGCCCGCGCGATTTCCTACGCACCATATGCGGATCTGATCTGGTGCGAAACGTCTACTCCCGATCTGAACGAAGCGCGCGAATTTGCCGACGGCGTGCACGCCAAGTTCCCGGGCAAGATGCTGGCGTACAACTGTTCGCCGTCGTTCAACTGGCGCAAGAACCTGGACGAAGCGACGATTGCGAGCTTTCAGCGCGATCTGGCGCGTCTCGGCTACAAGTTCCAATTCATCACACTTGCCGGTTTTCACGCGCTAAATCATTCAATGTTTGAGCTCGCGCGCGGATACAAGAATTCCGGGATGACCGCCTATTGCCGCCTGCAGGATGAAGAATTCAAGAGCGAGGATGCGCACGGCTACGAAGCCGTGAAGCACCAGCAATTCGTCGGCACCGGATACTTCGACGCGGTCCAGGAAATTGTCACGAGCGGAATGTCTTCCACGATGGCTCTGGAGGGCTCGACCGAGGCCGTGCAGTTTGTGGATAAGGAAGCTGCCGTCGTTCGTGAGTCGGGTAAGGCTCGCAGCTAGCTGTTCTGTGTCACCACTATTTTCGCAGTTGTAACGGCCTGCCCCACGTGCCGTTGCGTGTGGTCGGCCACATGAACCAGCAGGCCTCCGATAGTCGTCGGCAGTTCTAGTTTTCCGACCTTCCTCGCCTCGTCCAGCCGCGACGGAATCAGTGCGCGAATTCTCGACGTGGAGTCATCCAGGGCGGCGGTGAATTCAGAGAAAAGTTCGCGTCGCGTTGCGCCCGACTCCAGCTCCGTCTTGAGCGCGGCAACCTGTTGGTTGTCGAGCTGCTGGCCCTCGGCGTATGTCAGCAGCCTGTCGATGCTCCGAGCAATGTGGCGCACGTGGAATGCTAGAGGTGCAATTCCAGCCGGGCGTGCGTTCAACTGTTCATCGGTCAGGCCCTCGCACCACCGCTCGATGTCCTCCTTCGCCAGCTCGAGAGCATGCAATACGGCCCGAAATACGGGCGGCACTTCACCTAGCGTGCCGCGTAGCCAAGGCTCCGGTATTTGTGTCGCGCTCACGGATTCATACCTCCTCGAGTTTCTAGCTTATCGAATCCCTTTCACATTGCGAAACAGTTCCACGATTAAGCCGCCGCCGTCAAAAGCGGCTCCGTGTTGTTTCTTGACAACTCTGCGAACCTCCGTATACGGTAATCTTCCGGGTCACGGACTTCACGAATACCGTGTTTTCGCGCTGTCCTTCAACTGCCGCGAATCCCTAGATTCAGTAGTTGATCTTTTTGCCGCCAGGGGGAAGACCGATGCCTCACAAATTGCAGAACATGCTCGCGCGCGTGCCCAGCGATATTGACATCGCTCAGGCTGCCACACCCATTCCGATTGACAAGATCGCAGCGGAAGCGGGCATTCTCGCGGACGAGCTCGAGATGTATGGCAAGAATAAGGCGAAGGTGCATCTCTCGATCCGCGACCGCCTGAAAAACAGTCCCAACGGGAAATATGTGGTTGTCACCGCGATCACGCCAACGCCGCTCGGCGAAGGCAAGACCACCACGACCGTCGGCCTGAGCCAGGCGCTCGGCGCGTACCTGGGCAAGAAGGTTTTCACGTGCGTGCGCCAGCCGAGCCAGGGCCCCACTTTTGGAATTAAGGGCGGTGCCGCGGGCGGCGGCTATAGCCAAATCATCCCGATGGAGGAGTTCAATCTCCACCTGACCGGCGACATTCACGCCATCACCGCCGCCAACAACCTATTGGCTGCTGCCATTGATACGCGAGTGATGCACGAAGCTCAACAGAAGGACGAAGCGCTGTTCGAGCGCCTGTGTCCGCCCGCCAAGGACGGCAGCCGCCGTTTTTCGCCTGTCATGTTGCGCCGGTTGCGGAAGCTTGGCATCGCGAAGACGGACCCCAACACGCTCACGCCAGAAGAGCGCAGTCGGTTTTCACGCCTGGACATAGACCCCGAGAGCATCACTTGGCGCCGCGTGACGGACACAAACGATCGCATGCTGCGCCAGATCACAATCGGGCAGGGGCCTGAAGAGAAGGGCATGACCCGCGTGACCGGATACGACATCGCCGTCGCGAGCGAGATTATGGCGATTCTCGCGCTCACGACTAGTCTCGCCGACATGCGCGAACGCCTGGGCGCCATGGTGATCGGTACGAGCCGGGCGGGTGAAGCGATCACGGCGGACGATCTCGGTACTGGCGGCGCGCTAACCGTGCTGATGAAAGATGCGATCATGCCCAACCTAATGCAGACGCTTGAGGGCACGCCAGCATTCGTCCATGCCGGACCATTTGCGAATATCGCGCACGGCAACTCTTCGATTGTCGCGGATCAAATCGCGCTCAAGCTCGTAGGGGCCGATGGTTATGTGCTGACGGAAGCCGGTTTCGGCGCGGATATCGGCATGGAAAAATTCTGCAATATCAAGTGCCGGTATAGCGGCCTCGCACCCAACTGCGTGGTTCTTGTGGCCACGATCCGCGCGCTGAAGATGCATGGAGGCGGTCCCAAGGTCACGGCAGGTCAGCCGTTGCATCATGACTATCTCGAGGAGAATTTGCCCCTGCTCGAGAAAGGCTGCGCCAATCTTGCCAAAATGATTCAAAACGCGCGCCTTTTCGGTATTGCTGTCGTGGTCGCGGTCAATCGGTTCCACACGGACACCCCGGCGGAGATCGATCTTGTTCGTAAGCTGGCCGTCCAGGCTGGGGCGCACGACGCTGTCATGTCCAATCATTGGGCCGAGGGCGGTCTCGGGGCCGTGGAGCTTGGAAAGGCCGTTATCTCCGCATGCGAGCAGCCGGGGAAATTCAAGTTTCTGTATCCACTCGAAATGGGCATCAAGGAAAAAATCGAAACGATTGTCCGCGACATTTACGGCGGTGCCGGTGTCGAATATTCGCCGGAGGCCGAGAAGAAGATCGCCCTGTACAATCGCCTCGGCTTCAATAAGCTGCCCATCTGCATGGCCAAGACGCATTTAAGCCTGAGCCACGACCCGAATCTGAAGGGCGCGCCTACCGGTTTCATCGTCCCTGTACGCGACATTCGCGCCAGCGTCGGTGCCGGATTCCTTTATCCGCTGCTGGGCAGCATGAGCACCATGCCCGGGCTCTCCACACGGCCCGGATACTACGAAATTGACATAGACCTAGAGACCGGCCGGATCATCGGACTGTCTTAGCGATAGTCTGCAGTCTACGCCAAGCGGTTCCTATGGGGCGCTGCGGCGAAATTGCCTCTCGTCTTTCTTCCTGGGGGCACGGTCCCGATCTTTCGGGACCGTGCCGGTACTCATGCTTGGCGTGACGTCACCATTTGCCTGGCCTCTAGACGTGTCTTCTGGGAACTTTCCGCGTGGCTCGGAGTAATAAGAACGTAAGCGCAATTACGCCCACGGGTGAGGCGGGAAATGGTTGGCAGGATACAACTCCGGCTATTAGCTGCGGTTATTGTTGTCGCTCTGACGGCGGTCGCGGTTCCGCGTGTTTCTGGGCAAGGTCTTCAGAATGTTTTGCACGCTCAATCCCGCGTATTTCCAACCGTCGGTCCGGGCGTGGCTGCGATCAAACGGGATTCCTCCGGCCGCTACTTCATCCTCGCGGAACCCGCCAGCGTAATTTCGGTATTTGACGCGGCGGGGAAGCACCTCGATCAGTTCCCAAATGCCAATTCACATGGTGCGACGATCCGTTACGCTGTTGCGATCGACGTTGACTCGCGCGGCCGTCTCTTCGTCGTTGATCGCGGCGACAACGCCATCAAGATATTTGCTCCCGACGGTTCCTTGCTCGCCGCGATCCACGTTACAGCCCCGACGTCCGTCGTCGCTCTTTCCAACGGTCAATTCGCCGTCACGATGTTGCAATCCAAACAACTCGTGCAGATCATGGACGAGAAAGGGACTACGATTCGGACTTTCGGCGATCCCGCGGATCAGTCGGGTGCCGGAGCCTCGGCGCAGTCGGTGATCGACCGCGGACGAATTACGGGCGACCACAGCGGGGACATCTATTTTGCTTTCACATCCCTTCCTGATCCAACGCTTCAGCGATTCGATCGCTTTGGCTACTCTGCATACGGCTCGGTCATATCCGCCAATCAGTTTGGGCCTGCCGCCGGGCGCACCGGGCATGAAATTGACCTGGGCTACACGATGTCAGGATTGTACGGACCAGAGTCTGTCGGTGCGTGGACCGATTTGCACTCGTTGACCGCGCTGTCGGTTGGGAGCAGGGCTCGTCGCGGCCCGAGGTCCGGTGCGTCTTCGTCCACAGCGGATTCATCGTCATCATCTTCTCAGACTTCTTCTTCGACGGCCGGAACGACAACCTTCGATGGAAATGTCCTCGACTTCAATTCGGGCGCAACGCCCGACGCATTAGATTCAAGCTCCTCCATATTCGGCACCGCCGGAAATCCCGACCTGGGCTTGGCCTATGGGCAGGGAATGTTCATGCCGGGAATGTTCGGGATGGGATTCGGAGACATGTTTCACGACGGAATGAGGGGAGGATTCCACGATGGGGGCGGCGGCCCAGGCGCCTTCGGCGGTGCGAGTCCCGACCTCGGCGGAGCTGGCCCGGGCGATACCGGCGGCAACTTTGCCGATCATTTTGGCGATCACTTCGCGGACGGTCGCGACGGATTCCATGGTCGCCCAGGCTTCGGACTGTATCGCGCCGCTGCCACAGTTCGCCTTGCGCTCGACGATCCTTCCAAGCACACTGCGGAGAAGCCGGTGATCACAGCCGTCGGTGTGGACCCGCAAACCCAGGAGGTGTGGACCGCCGTCAGCGATGTCCTCGTTCACCTCGACAAGACTGGAAACCGCATCGATTCGTACTACCCGGTGATTTCCGAGGGAACGTCGTTGAAAATTACGTCCATCCTCGTCGAACCAGATCGCATTCTTATCGCGACCGACCCTTGGGGCATCTACGATTTCCCCCGTCCCGACAGGCCGTCTCATTCTCCAGCACCGCAAAACACCGTCATTGCGCAACCGCTTCAGCCGGCCACGCCGTCGCCTGCTGCTCATTAGTCCCGCAACTCCCACGACTCGCCTTGTCACTCTGATTCGCCTGAGATAGACTGACCGACCTGCCGCGGGAGCGGGAACTGATGCCATTCGCTCGAAGAGAAGGATTGAAGGTCCGAATTCGTCACGCTGAAATTGAGAGGCGCGTGCGCGCGGTGGCTCGTAAGATTACCCGCGATTTCAAGGGACAGCGCGTCCACCTGATTGGCGTGCTCAAGGGCGCATGTTTTTTTCTAGCCGATCTCGCGCGCGAAATCGATCTCGAAACATCCATTGATTTCATTGCCGTCGCGAGCTACGGCAAAACAAAAGAATCTTCGGGGCAAGTCCGCATGCTCAAGGATTTGGACAACAACGTCGCGGGGTTGAACGTGATTCTGGTGGAGGACATCCTCGATACCGGCCTGACCGCCAATTATCTTTTGCGGGTTCTGCGTCAGCGCCGTCCGAAAACGCTCAAACTGGCTGCGCTCCTCGATAAACCGTCGCGCCGTCTGAAGCCGGTCGAAGGCGATTACATCGGATTCACCATTCCGAACGAATTTGTCGTCGGTTACGGGCTCGACTACGCCGAAAGATATCGTAATCTTAAGGACGTCTGCATTCTTCACCCTACTCCTCGATAATTGTTCATCGGGCGCTGCAGTATGCCCCGAAGTCTCATCGCCCGCCTGTTATAATGAGATGTTTCACGCCCGCGACGCGTGGAATCGGGGTCCCGCTCGCTAGCCCGGCGCACGCAGCACCGCTTCGGAATTGGGGGCGCGCTCACCAATCACAAATGGACTCGAAAGATCTCAATTTGGCGTCGGAAATCCCTGCGGAGACGCTAGCCGTCCTCGCCGAGATCAGCCATGAAATCAATTCGTCGCTGAATCTCGACCAGGTTCTTGCCAGCGCCGCGCAGCAGGTCAAGCGGCTGATGGAGTTTGAGATATTCGCCGTCCTCCTACCCGAGGAGAGCACCAACGATCTGTACGTCCGATTTGCCATCGGCCATCGCCCTGAAGTGATCGAACACTGGCGAATTCCCATGGGTGACGGAATCATTGGAGCTGCCGCCACCACGGGACAGGCCATTCGCGTCGGCGATGTCCTCAAAGATCCCCGCTATCTTCCAGCTGTTGAGGAAGTCCGCTCGGAGTTGGCTGTGCCGCTCATCGTTCGCGGCCGCGTGATCGGCGTGATGGATATCGAAAGCCGCCAGCCGGACTATTTCACGCCGAATCAACAGACCATACTCACGCTCGTCGCCAGCCGAATCGGCACGGCGGTTGAGAACGCCCGACTATTTGAAAGCGCCCAAAAACAAGCCGAAACGCTTCTCCTGCTCAACGAAATCGGCCGAGAGGCAAGCGCCACGCTACAGGTGGAAGAAGTCCTGCGTCGTGCCGCCGAACTTACGAAGCGTCTGATCGACTATCAGATTTTCAGCATCCTTCTTTACGACGAGACCGCCGCCGTGTTTCGTCATCGCGTCACCGTAAAATTCGGCCAGCGCGTGCAGGAGAAATCGGTCGTTCCGGCTCACGAGGGAATCGTCGGCGCGGCCGCGAAGCTTCGCCGTCCTGTTGTTGTTCCTGACGTAGCGCTCGATCCGCGCTACCGCATGGTGAATGCCGAGACTCGTTCGGAGCTTGCCGTACCCATGATTTACAAAACGCGCGTCGTTGGCGTCATGGACCTTGAGAGTCCCCAACTCAATTACTTCACGCCGGATCACGTCCAGGTGCTTTCGATCCTGGCTGCGCATCTCGCCGTCTCGATCGAGAACGCGCGCCTCTACGAACAGGTCGCGCGCGACGAGAGCCGCATGGAGCGCGATCTAAATGCCGCTCGCCGCATTCAGGGTGCGCTGTTGCCTCGATTGCCCGGTCCGGAGTTCGGCCTCGACATCGCCGCGCGAGTCGTCTCCTCGCGGGAGCTCAGCGGGGACTTATACGACTTCATGCGTTACGGTCCCAACGATCTCGGAATCGCGCTCGGCGATGTAAGCGGGAAGGGAAGCGCGGCCGCGCTTTATGGCGCGGTGGCCGTCGGCACACTTCGCAGTCTCGGTTCTCAGAAGCCGCGTCCCGCGAACATGCTCCGCGCTCTCAATGGCTTTCTGGGCGAGCGCATGATCGAAGGCCGCTTCATGACGCTTTGTTTTGCCACCTGGAATCGCCAACGCCGCCGCCTGCGCATTGCCAATGCAGGCCAGGAGCAGCCGCTGCTCTATCATGACGGGCGCTGTGAGAAAATTCCTTTGGTTGGATTTCCGCTCGGAATTTTCGAGGAAGCAACGTATGAAGAGCGAACGTTAATTCTCGACCGCGGCGACATCATCGTTTTTTACTCCGATGGCGTCGGCGATGCGCAGAACCGCGCCGGGGAGTTTTTCGGCGCCGCTCGCGTGGCCACGCTGGCCTGCGATAACCCCGGGCTGTCCGCGGACGGTCTCGCCGACCGAATTCTCGAGGAAGCGGACTCTTTTTCTGGAGGGCAACATCCAGCAGACGACCGGACATTGGTCGTCCTTAAAGTGGCGACCTAACCAAGGTCGCCATCCTGAACCCGGCGCCTTCGCCCTTTGGCCGGGTGAAGGATCTCTCTTGGGTTTTTCTCGAGTACGAAACCTACGTCTACCGCTCTCCCCATTTGAGTTTGTTGCGCAGCACTTCAAAATAGGTCTTCGAAGGTGGCCGCACCAGCGCCACGCGGCTCTTCGATTTCGTGATCGTCACGCGATCTTTCGGTTTGAGCTGGAATCCAATTTGTCCATCGAGCGTGATGTATACGGGCTCGTCCGCGGCCGTGAAATCCAGGTCAATGCGCGCCGTGTCGGGAACCACGAGCGGCCTATTCGTCAGCATGTGCGGGCAGATCGGCGTGATCACAAACGCATCGAGATCGGGATCGATGATCGGGCCCCCGGCCGCGAGTGAATACGCGGTTGACCCGGTCGGCGTCGCGACAACCAATCCATCCGCCCGATAGCGCCCCACGTGATTGCCGTCCACATGCACGTCGAAATCGAGCATGCGGGCGAGCGCCGCTTTGTTCACCACCGCGTCGTTCAGAGCGCACTGCATCTCGGCGGCTTGCCCGCCCCGCACAATCGTTGCATCGAGCATCATGCGTTCGCTCGTGCGATGTTTCCCGGCGACGACCTGCTCGAGGAGCGGATAGAGTTCGTCCAGCGTCACGCTGGTGAGAAATCCAAGCCCGCCCAGATTGACGGCCAGTATCGGAATCTTATGATTGCCCAGTGCCCGCGCTGCTGAAAGAAGCGTTCCGTCTCCCCCGAGCACGATCAGCAGATCCACTTGGGATGCGAGCCCATCCCTCGCGACGATTGGCGCGCCGGGATCCACGCAATCCTCCGTCTCTTGATCGACGAATACTTCGATCTTTCGCTCGCGCAGCCACTGGATCAGTGGCGGCACGACCGAGGAAAGTAGCTCTCGATTCGGTTTGGAGATAATGCCAGCGGCTCGAATCATCGGTTTGAACGCTGCATTCTATTCTACTCGCGGCGGCGGGCGTGCAGAAAAAACTCCTGATTACCTTCGGTGCCGGTCAGATGGCTGGGTCGAACACCCACGATTTCCAGTCCCGATTCCGCCGCCGCTGCCAGCACGCGCTCGGTTGCTTTTTGGTGCAGCGCGGCGTCGCGGACAATCCCACCTTTGCCCACGTCGCGCTTGTCGAGCTCGAATTGCGGCTTGATCAAAATCAGGAAATCGGCGCCGAGCGATGCAACCGGCACAATCGCCCCTAGGATCTTGCTCACCGATATGAACGATACATCCACGGTCACGAAATCTATCGGGCCGCCGATATCCTCTGGCCGGAGGTATCGCGCGTTCCGCTTCACGGTTGCCACGCGCGCGTCTGTTCGCAGTTTCCAGTCGAGCTGGTCAATGGTCACGTCCACGGCAAAAACCTTGCTCGCCCCACTTTGCAGCAGGCAATCCGTAAAACCGCCTGTGGAACTCCCCACATCCATGCAGACGCGGTCTCGTGGACTCAGGGCGAAATCTTCGAGCGCCCCTTCGAGCTTGAGTCCTCCACGGCTTGCGTAACGCAGCGGCTCACCGGCAATCTCAATGCGCGCATCGGTGGCCACCTGCGTGCCGGCCTTGTCTACTTTCGCGCCGTTCACGCGGATCTGCCCGGCGAGCACCAGCGCCTGAGCGCGCTCTCGCGACGGCGCCAGTCCCTGCGCGACGAGCAGTAAATCGAGCCGTTCTTTTCCTGGTTTCGTCTGTCTTTTGCGTGGAGCGCTAGGGGAAGGACGTTCCGACATCTTCATCGCCAAATCACGACCGCCGCGCCACCAGAAATTCGGCGACCTGGCGGAGCCGCGCGGCACGTTCGCCGTAGCCATCGAGTTCCGCGAGTCCTTTCGCCTCCAGATCGGTCGCAATCGCGCGCGATTTGTCGAGCCCGTAGAGCGCCGGATAGGTGGCCTTCTGCTGCGCCTGATCTTTGCCCGCGGTCTTCCCGAGCGCAGCTGACGATTCCTCCACGTCGAGAAGATCGTCCACCACCTGGAAAGCCCAGCCGATATTCTCGCCGAAGCCGATGAGGCGCGTGATATCCGGCTGCTCGGCGCCGCCCGCGAGCGCCCCGGAAACCACCGACGCGCGAATCAGCGCCGCCGTCTTGGAACGATGAATGTATTCAAGACCCGCGCCATCCACCGCCTTGCGTTCCGCCTCGATATCGGCCACCTGCCCGGCAATCATTCCCCGGTCGGTTCCGGCGGCACGCGCGACCGCGCCAAGGATTTTCAACCGTCGCTGCGCTTCCACTGGTGCTGATGCGAGGGTCTGGAATGCTAGCGTTAACAACGCGTCGCCCGCCAGAATTGCGATGGCCTCACCAAATACCTTGTGGTTTGTGGGTTTGCCGCGCCGCAGATCGTCGTTGTCCAGCGCCGGCAGATCGTCGTGGATCAGCGAATACGTGTGGATGAACTCGAGCGCGCAGCCAACTTGAATGGCTCCTTCGGTGTTTTCCGTAAACATTCGCGCCGCTTCGAGGCAAAGAACCGGGCGAATCCGCTTGCCGCCCGCGAACACGCTGTACCGCATCGCACGGTGAATGGATGTCGGCGCCGTATCTTCCGGTGGGAGCAGCCGCTCGAGGGCGGCCTCGACCGCATCAAGATCGGCCTGATAAAAATCGGGGAGTTTCATGCCTGCGTCTTCGCGGAATTAGGACCGCGCAACGAGCGGCAACCGTTACGACGATTCATCTTCGGGCTCAAACGGCTCCGCGGAGACCTTGCCGTCCGCCTTCTTCAGGAGAATCTCGACGCGGCCCTCGGCTTCTTCGAGCTGCTTCTGGCATTCGCGCGAAAGCTTCACGCCCTCTTCGAAAAGTTTCATTGCCTCGTCGAGCGAAAGATCTGTGCTCTCCAGGCGCTTCACGACTTCCTCGAGTCGAACGAGCGACTTCTCGAAATCGCCTTTTCGCTGTGGTTCCGCCGCTTTGTTTGACGCTGAGCTCATTTCGCCTCTGCTTCTGGGAAGCCGCTGGTGCCGTCTCCGCAACCGCGCGCGAGCATTCTAGCGCACGTCGCAGAACCTCAACAATGGCCTTATGTGCTCGCAAGGCCGCGCAGCCATTGACGATGGTTTTGTAGGGGGCACGACACATCGTGCCCGGCAAACGTGTTTGGCGAGATTTCGACGTTCGCTTTCTCGTGGGTTACTCGTCGGACAAGGAAGCGAGCTCCCAATCCGGAAGATTGCGATACATCGCATCCCATGTGGAGTGTGCGCGGAGCGCGTTGACGACCACCGGAAGGGGATCGGCGAGAATTCGCGGGAAGAGTTGCTCCTTCGAAAACGCGATCTTCAAATCGCGAGCCATTTTCCGGGCGGTGAGAAATCATACCAGCGTCGGCACGCCCCACATTCGTCCATGAGGGCGATTTGAACTTCACGTGGGGATTCTACCGGAACTTCGAATTTCCCCATCTTGGTGCCCTTTGTCACGAATCACTTCGATTTCGCCGGAGCGAACGCGTTACCGACGGCCGGTGAACCGGTCTTGCGATCACCATGGTCCTCGTGAAATATCGCCTCTGACCGCAGGATCCAAAGCCGGCACGACACATTCGTACGGTTGCGATGCGGCCCGAAAATCCCCACGGGCCGCACGGATTTGACGTATGCAAACGTAAATCGCCTGCCTGCCGGACTCGCAAGCAATACGGCTCGACGCATTTCTACGTCGCGGCGGACTTCACCTATACGGGCCTGTTCAACATCAGGAGGCTCGTCGCGGACGAGGAATTCTCACTCGTTGCTGCGGACCGCGGGAACGCAATCCACGCGCCTCGGCAGCGATGTTGAATCGCGTTTCTGGCTTTCGTACCGGCCGTATGAGTCCAAGAACGCCGCACGAGAATGGTTCATCGGTCCAGTATTAACTTGGCTGCATTCGCAGGACGATCAGGTTTCCGGCGTGGACCAGACGGGCAGCGGGGGTGACGCCCTCCTGGTTGGCGCCACAACGTATGTCGGAGTGCGCCCGGGCATGCACGTTTGGTTGGGCCTGGACTGGGATGCAACGCACTCGACGGGCGCCGCATTCATGCCCGTTAGGCGGCACATCAGTTTCGGAGTCACACAGCAGTTCAGGCTGCACCTCTAGCGAAGGGAGAAAATAATGAATAAGAAGCTCGCGGTGATTTTGCTGTTCGGAGCGTTATTTGCATCGGGCGCGCAGGCACAGATCAAGCATATCGAGATGCGCGTCGAAGGCATGACTTGAAACTTTTGAGCCTACGGGGTGCAGCAACACCTCGAACGCCAGTCTGGCGTTCAAAAAGCAGTGGTCAGTCTGAGGGACGGGATCGTGGAGGTGACTCCCAAGGAAGATGGCGAAATCGACCCTTCGCAATTGCTGAAGGCAACCTACGACAGCGGGGTAACGGTGGCCGAAATGGACATGACAGCCACCGGACATGTGATACGGCTGCCCTCCGGCGAGCTCGGCTTGCGTGTCGTAGCCGAATCGCTCCTTCGCGATTTCACCCAACGAACTGTCCAAGCAGCTTGACGCTTTGGTGGAATCAGGGGCGGAAGTCACAGTGCGCGGGCAGCTGTACACGAAAGCCGACGGCAAGAAGAAAGGACAAAGCTCCGGCTGCTTTGAAGCTGCTAATTCTGGAAATTCAACCGAACGACCAAAAGAAGGAATAAATGCGATTTCCCAACCAGAAACTACTGCTAAGAGTGCGATTGCGTGGCGGAACCGGACTCGCCGGATGCAGCCAACAACCGGTGATTGCGCTTAAAACCAGCAGCCGTAAAGCTGGAGAAATTGTCTCAAACTGCCGACTTCTCAATGAGCAGCGCCGCGCAATCTCCTGCGCGTCGCGGGCCCCGGCGGACAGCTCTTGGGCTCTCGCACCCACGGCAGGGTGCGTCCAGTCATCACTTCGGTCGCCCTAAGAAACTTCTCCATTCCTACCGCTCCTCCGACTCGCCGCTGAAAAGCCATCATAGGAGCACTCGCCCGAATTCCCATCGAAAAAGTCGACTGGCGAACGATAACGCGATCTCTTGCGCCCGAACTTCAGAAAATGCACAATCGAGCCATGGCGCTCGAATTCACCACTTCCTACCTCGCAGACTCCATCACACTTCTGCGCTACTACAAGGAACTCGGCGACCAGGCCATGGCGCAGGTTTCAGACGAAGGCCTCGCGGTTGCACTGGACGCCGAGTCGAACTCGATCGCCATCATCGTGAAGCACCTGACCGGCAACATGCGCTCGCGTTGGACGGATTTTCTCACCTCGGACGGCGAGAAGCCCGACCGCAACCGCGACGACGAGTTCCGTGCACCGCCGCAAACTCGCGCCGAAATCCAGCAGGCATGGGAGGCGTCCTGGAAGCTCGTTTTCGAGGCACTGGCGCCCTTGACCGACGCCGATCTGGGCCGCACGATTCGCATCCGCAACGAGCCGCATTCCGTGATGCAGGCGATCAATCGGCAGCTCGCGCACTACGCGTACCACGTTGGCCAAATCGTCTTTATCGCCAAGCATCTCGCATCCGACCGCTGGACCTCGCTGACCGTGCCGCGTGGCAAATCCGCCGACAACAACGACCGTGTCGCCTCTGGAAAGGCCTCGCAGCGCTAGGTCCAGCTCACCTTATCCTTCCTCGAAAGGCACAAGCATTGACGAACAACGCCTTCCCCGGATTTCTCCCGTTGCCGAGTCTCTCTTGTTAGAATCGCCTTGCACGGCGAATGTTGCGTCGTGAAAGGCTCCGGGCGATGAGCGCGCTCCACGTTTTCGGCATCGTTTTCCTGATCGGCATGAACGCCTTTTTCGCGGCCGCGGAATTTTCGCTGGTTGCGGTGAGGCTTTCGCGCGTTCGTCAGCTTGTCGAAAAGGGCGATCCTCGCGCCAAAATCGTCGAACTGCTCGTCAGCGACCTGAGCCGCGTCGTCTCCGGCGTGCAGGTGGGTATCACGATCGCCAGCCTTTCGCTGGGCTATCTCGGTGAGATCACGCTGGCCGCGATTGTCCGCCCATTTGTCGAGCAGGTCGCGCGCCCCTGGGCCGCAATCGTCGCGCATGGCGTCGCCCTCGTCATCGTTTTTGGCCTCCTTACCATCCTGCAGGTAATTTTCGGGGAACTCGTTCCCAAGAGTCTCAGCCTTGCTCGCGCCGAGCGCGTCGCGCTGCTAATTGCCAGGCCGTTTCATTGGTTCCTCAACACTTTTAGCTGGGCCATTGATCTTCTCGACGGTATCGCCGAAAGACTTGTCCGCGCTCTCGGCGTGGTCGCTCCCCACAGCCACACACTCGTGCGTTCCGCCGAAGAGTTGCAGGTAATGATTCAGCAGGCGCGCGATCGCGGTCTTCTGCCTGCCAGCGAAGCTCGTTTTATTCAGAACGCGATGGAGCTGAGGCAGGTGCAGGTGCACGAGCTCATGGTGCCGCGCCCCGACATGCACGCCCTGCCCGCTTCGGCGACACTCGAAGACACGATGCGAATGTTCGCCACTACCCAGCGCTCACGGCTGCCCGTATATGACGGCTCGCTCGACCACATTCTCGGCTTCGTGCACATCAAGGACGTCATCTGGATTCTGATCGATCGCGCCCACCGGGCTGGCGAGCAATCGTCCGGTCAGGATTTTCAGCTGCGAAGTGTCCTCCGCGACGTGCTGATTGTTCCGGAGACCAAGCCGGCGAGCGAGCTTCTCCTCGAGTTCCGCACGCGCCGCACCGGCCTCGCAATGGTAGTGGACGAATTCGGCAGCATTCTGGGTCTCGTGACTCTCGAAGACATCCTCGAGCAAATGGTCGGCGAAATCCACGACGAGTTCGACGTGGTCGAGCGTCCTCTGCAGCTTCCCGACGGCGGCCTGATTTTCGACGCTGGCATAAAAGTCCGCGACCTTGCGGCGCAGTACAACATCACACTTGCCGACGATTCCTCCTACGAGACCGTGGGCGGCTTCGTCCTCAGCCGGCTCGGATTTATTCCGCGCGGCGGCGAAAGCTTCGAATCCGATGGATATCGCTTCACCGTAATGGAAATGGAACGCCGCCGTGTTTCGCGCGTGAAGATCAAAGCTCTGCCGACTCCGGTTGAGAATCCGGCGCTGCCATGCGAACCCGCGGCTCCCGCCAAGAGCGCGGCGCCCGACGCGGCCGAAAATCTCGCTCCGGCTGGCGCCGCCAAGGGGCGCCGCCGAAAATGATTCGCTACATTTCGCTGCGGCTTCTATTTGCCCTTCCCGCGCTCTGGCTCATCGTCACGATGGTGTTCCTCCTCGCACACGTCGTGCCGGGAGACCCCGTGCAGCAAATGCTCGGCGAAGGCGCTCGCGCGGAGGATTTGCAGCAGCTGCGCCATTCGCTTGGATTGGACGTGCCCGTACTCACGCAGTATCGCCACTATCTCGCGGGAGTTGTTCGCGGCGATCTCGGCGAATCGTTTCGCTTTCAGGAACCGGTCACGCGCGTGGTGCTGTCGCACTATCCTGCGACGCTTGAGCTGGCGATCGTAGCGCTGCTCGTTTGCGCCGCCATCGGTATTCCCGCTGGTCTGCTTGCCGCTGAACGCCGCGGCACTTCAACCGACCACGCCGTGGGTGTGTTCACGCTCCTCGGCCTGTCGGTCCCGAACTTTGCGTTGGGACCCGTATTAATTCTCATTTTTTCCGTAATTCTCGGATGGCTACCCGTCTCCGGCCGCGGCGGCCCGTCGCATCTGATTTTGCCGGCGATCACTCTGGGTGCCGCTCTCGCCGCCATCCTCACGCGCATGGTGCGCATTTCCGTCATCGAGGAGCTTTCCAGCGACTACGTCCGCACCGCGCGCGCAAAAGGGCTTTCGCCGTCCGCGGTTCTTTTTCGGCATGCTTTTCGCAACGCGCTCATCCCGATCCTCACGATCCTCGGGCTTCAGTTCGGCACGTTGCTCGCCGGCACGATCGTCACCGAGACGATTTTCTCCTGGCCGGGAATCGGCCGACTTGCGGTCCAGGCAATTGGCGCGCGAGACTATCCGCTGCTGCAGGGCTGCATTATTTTGATCGCCGTTTCGTACGTCGTCGTGAACCTGCTCACCGACGCCGTGTACGCGTTGGTTGACCCCCGGGTACGCCTCCAATGAGCGGCCTGCGCGAATTCCTTCGCCGAAGCGGCACCGGGACGCGTCGGCTTTGCTCTCGCTCTGGCTCCTTGTGATTCTCGCAATCGCCGCGCCGTGGCTCGCGCCCGCCAATCCCGCGGCGCAGAATCTCCCCGCGCGTCTCGCCAGCCCGAGCGCCGCGCACTGGATGGGCACGGACGAACTTGGCCGCGACATTCTTTCGCGCACTCTCTATGGCACGCGCGTCTCGCTGTTGGTTGGGATCTGCGTCGTTGTCGGCGCGGGACTGGTTGGCCTCGCGATTGGCGCGCTCGCGGGCTACTGCGGAGGCTGGTTCGACAATCTCGTGAACATCGTGTTCATCAACGCGTTTCTGTCGTTTCCCGGCATACTTCTCGCCATCGCTTTCGCTGCGTTTCTCGGTCCGGGCATTGGCAAAGTCATTCTCGCGTTGATTGTGACTGGATGGGCCGGCTACGCGCGTCTCGCTCGCGCGCAAATTCTGCAAGCCAAGGAAATGGAGTACGTTCTTGCAGCTCGCTCGCTTGGCGCGTCGGCCGCTCGTATTCTCCTCCGGCACCTGCTGCCCAACATTCTTCAGCCTGTGCTTGTACAGGCGACGATCGGCATGGCTGGCGCGATCCTTGCCGAGTCCACGCTCAGTTTTCTCGGCGTCGGCGTCCTCGCTCCGATGGCGAGTTGGGGCTCGATGATCAACGACGCCCGCAGCCATCTCTTCGACGCACCGCACATGGTGATTTTCCCCGCGCTCGCGATCATGACCGCCGTCCTCGCTTTCAATCTCCTTGGCGACGCGCTCCGCGACTGGATGGACCCTCGCATGCGCTCGTATCTGATCGTGACGTCCTTGGCTCGCTAGATTGAAGGGTGGGGCAGGCAGGTCATAGCGCGGAGAGAAGTAACGGAAGCGTTTGCTCGAATGTCTTTCGGTGATTACTCTCCGGACTCCGCGTCCTCTGTGGTGCAGTCTTTTCTTCGTTCTTAGCTCACCTCAACAGTAACTTCCGCTCCGCGTCCCAGCGCCAGCGTCCGCGACGCGTTGGCCCTGTTGACGGAAATCTCCAGATATCCGCTCGATCCGATCAATCCAATCGCCTCGCCGCTCGCTCCGTTCGCGAATGTCTGCGCGAGTTTCGTCACCGTTGCATTTCCAGCGCGGATCGTGAATTTCCCGTCGGCCGCCGCAAACGCCGGCACGTCTTCCGCTCGCAGATTGGTGATGAGGTTCCCGAACTGATCCACACGCAGCACCACGCCCTTGATGGTGTTGCCCGAAGTCTTCGGCTTGGGCATGGCAAACCGCGCAAAATCCGTAATCGGCTCGCCGAACGCCGAGGATTGCCACGATTTCGTCAGCCACGCCGCGACCGGCGCGAAAATATCTCGGCCGTGGAATGTCTTGCTCACCGGCTGCCGGAAATAGTGTTCGGAGATGATGTTCCAGACGTACAGCGCCTCCGACTGATCGTACACCGACGAAAGCACGCCGTTATCGGGCGCCACAAAGTAGTGCGTGTCTCCTGCCACCAGAATGGGCCGCCGCTCAGTTCCCACGCCCGGATCCACGACCACAAGGTGCACCGTCTTCGGCGGAAAATATTTGTACGCCTGACCGATAGACAGCGCTCCGTCGAGCAGGTCGTGCGGCAGGACGCTGTGCGTGATGTCCACGATGTTGACTTCAGGGTTGATGCTGAGGATGACGCCCTTCATGACACCGACCAGATGGTCGTTCGTGCCGAAATCCGTCGTCAGCGTAATGATGGGCCGCGCCAAGGTTGGCTCCTGTTTACGTCCGGGCGGCGCTGAAGGGAAGCCGCGCCTCTCAGTTCGACGCTAACGGACGCTCGCGCGTCTGTCAAAGCCATCCGTCGCGCTTGGCGCGATTGAGTAACGCATGGTTAGCGCTGATTGGTAGTTGTCTCTTGTGGAGCCTTCGATTTCTCTGCGGACTCTGTGCCTTCTCGGTGCCCTCTGTGGTAAGCCCTTTCTTGCCTTTTCGCCCCTCGCCCTCATCCCTCGCCCCTTATCTTCTA
Source organism: uncultured Acidobacteriota bacterium (assembly GCA_963818605.1). GTDB lineage: Bacteria > Acidobacteriota > Terriglobia > Acidiferrales > UBA7541 > Palsa-295. The sequence continues at coordinate 369,540 of CAWFSW010000006.1, read as the reverse complement.
CTCCTCGATAAGCCTGATCTCGCCAACCCCTCCGTGCACGGTCAATTCGATGTTCGTCGGCGTCTTCCCGTACGATTCGTTGACGTATGAGCTTCCTTCTTGCTTCAAGCCTCGTGCGTCCACCGAGCCGATTCCGCCCGACGCATCCACATGTACGCCCACATCTTTCGGCAGTCGAATCGTTGCCTGTCCCACGCCGCCCTCGATTGTTCCATCCACGTTGTTTTTTCGCTCGCCGGTCAGATCGAGATCGAGTTGGCCCGCGCCCATGTGAACATCGAGGTTTTTCACATCCACGCCATTGAGCCGCAGCGTGCTCTGGCCCGCGCCCATTTGCAGGTGCAGGTCAACCGGCACACCATTGGTCACGCGCATATTCCACTCGACATCCTCCGTTCCGAATTGCGTGTGCCACTGATTCTCGTCCTGCGTCACGCGTAGCGCCCCGCGGCCATCCGTCACGGAATATTCCACCGTCGGTTTTTCCTGATTGCGGCCATATCGGAAATCAGCGTCCATCAAGTGGCTCGAACCACCCGACAGAGTCAGCTGTCCTGCAGGAATATCGAAGTCCATGTCCGCCGATTTCGCTCCTTGCAGCTCGACCGCTTGCGTGTCATGTGACTCGGCTGCAAAAGCGCGTCCATGCCAGCCCCAGGGTTCGTGCTGCCAGCCTCCGTCGTCCCATCTCCCTCTGCCGTGCCACATCGCCAGAATGAAGAAAATCAATAGCAGAATCCACGCAATCCCCGTGCCGGAGATCGCTGGCCTAGCCATTGGCACGCCCTGCTCGACGTGGTGGCGAATGTAGTAACTGTCCCAGATTTTTCCGAGCCCAATCAGGATCAAAATGAGCGGCCAATAGCGAAAAAGGACCGGCCACGGGTCCAAGTCGGGAACGATTCTCCAGAGCAACAACACGCTGCCGAGTACGATCAAAATAATCGGCCCTACAAACGAATGATGTCTCGGCGGCATTGGCGGCATCGGTGGTCTCGGTTGGTCCATAGCGCACCTCTCTGACATCAAGATACGCTGTTAGCGTCCAAAATGTTTCATACGAGTTTCCCCGAGACTTCCGCTTTGGTACGTGGCCGCGATTGAGTTAGAATCGCCGCCAGTCCAATGCTCGACCACTCCAAGAACCAACTTCTGACCCGCGTGGGGGCCGGCACACCGATGGGCGACCTGCTGCGCCGCTACTGGATGCCTATCGCCGCAGTCAGCGAGTTCGATTCCAAGTCCATTAAGCCCGTGCGCCTGATGGGCGAAGATCTCACTCTATATAAGGACATGAGCGGCACATTCGGCTTGGTCGGTCGTCACTGCCCGCATCGCTGCGCCGACATGTCCTATGGTTTCGTCGAGCAATGCGGATTGCGCTGCAATTATCACGGTTGGCTTTTTGATCGCGACGGCCGCTGTCTGGAACAACCCTACGAAGACGTTGCGCAGCCCGAGGCAAAGTTCCGCGAGAAAATCCGTATCACGGCGTACCCGGTGGAAACACAAGGCGGTTTGATTTGGGCGTACCTGGGTCCGGAGCCTGCGCCGTTGGTGCCGAACTGGGAGCCGTTCACCTGGAAGAACGGCTTCGTGCAGATCGTCTTCGCCGAAGTTCCATGTAACTGGCTGCAGTGCCAGGAAAACTCGGTGGACCCGCTTCACTTCGAGTGGATGCACATGAATTGGAGCGTCCGCCTGAAAGACAAGGGCGGTTCCTATTCGCCACGGCATCTCAAACTGGCGTTTGAGGAATTCGACTACGGCATCGTTTACCGCCGCATTCGGGAGGGCATGAGCGAAGAAGACCCGATGTGGAAGGTCGGCCGCGTCTGCCTGTGGCCCAATGCGCTTTTCACCGGCGATCACTTCGAATGGCGCGTGCCGATTGACGACGAAAACACGCTCAGCGTGACCTGGTGCTTTAGCCGTGTTCCCAAAGGGCGCGAGCCTTACGTGCAGGAGCAAATCCCTGCCTGGCGCGGTCCGGTGCGCGACGCCGAAACGGGACGTTTGATTTCAAGCCACGTAATGAACCAAGATTTTGTCGCCTGGGTAGGGCAGGGAACGATTCCTGACCGCACGCACGAGCACCTGGGTACGAGCGACGCGGGCATCATCATGATGCGCCAGCGTTTTCTGAAGGATATCGAAGCCATCGCCCGCGGCGAAGATCCCAAAGCAACGATCCGCGATCCGGAGATCAACCGTTGCATCAATTTGCCGATCGCCGAGCGCAAGAATCTCGTCGAAGGCCTCACGCTCGAAGAATTGGCCAGGCATCCCCTCGGAGCCGGCCAGCTAAGCGACTACGTGTTTCAATTCGGCCAGCCTCGGGAAGTTCGCGAAGCGTACGCGAAAGCCATGGGCCTCGCCGAGTGATCACCGCCGTTGCCTTTGTAGGGGCACGGCATGCCGTGCCCGGCACCGGACCTTGGCATCGCCTTTGCCATTTGGCGCCGCGCTGAGAGATCTCTCAATGTGACTTCCACCAAGCTCAAATCGCGCACCAACAAGCAGCCGCCATATCTGCGCATCGCCACCGAAGAAGCATATGCTCCGCCGGAATTACTGCAACGATGGAAGACCATGCTTCATCAGGGAGGAAACCTCGACCCGGGTTTTGTGGGCCAATGGGGATATTTTCTGGGGCCGAGTCCGCGCGCGCAGGGCATCGCCGCCCGCATGCAGGAAATCGGCGAACAGCGAATTCGTGACATGGACTCCACCGGCATCGCGCGGCAGATTCTTTCGCTGACGAATCCCGGTGTGCAGATATTCAACCCGTCAGAAGGCGCCGCACTGGCAATCTCATTCAACGATCAATTGGCGGAGGCGATTCGAAAGCACCCCGACCGGTTTTCCGGTCTAGCTGCGATTGCGCCGCAAAATCCCGCCGCTGCTGCGAAGGAACTCGAGCGCGGCGTGCGAAAACTGGGTTTGAAAGGCGCGATCATCAACTCCAATACGCAGGGTGAATATCTCGACGATCCGAAGTTCTGGGATATTTTCGCGGCGGCCGAATCCTTGGACGTGCCGGTCTATCTTGCATCCCAGCACGCCGTCCGCGCGAATGTACGCTCCGTTTGCGGAGTGGGGTCTCGAAGGCGCGATCTACGGCTTCGCTGTGGAAACCAGCCTGCATCTGCTGCGCATTATTCTCAGCGGCGTTTTCGATCGCTTTCCGAAACTGCGCATGGTCGTCGGGCATCTCGGCGAGGGCCTTCCATACTGGTTCTTTCGACTCGATTTCTTCCATCGCGCAAACGTCGCCTCCAACCGCTATTCGAACGTCAAAAAACTGAAGAAACAACCGAGCGACTACATCCGGGAAAATGTCTGGGTAACCACAAGCGGCATGGCTTGGGAGCCGCCGATCTCGTATTGCCAGAAAGTGCTCGGTATGGACCGCGTCCTCTATGCCATGGACTACCCCTACCAGTTCGTTCCAGAGGAAGTGAAAGTAACCGATGATCTCCCGATCAGCCCCGCCAACAAAAAGAAGTTCTACCAAACCAACGCAGAAAGAGTCTTCGACCTTCGCCCGTAGGAAACGCGCTTGGCGGTTTAAGGTTTACATGTAGCACCGCGGACTTCAGCGCGGCACTTCCCATTGCTGTCGCCGCATTCATCTCTGATTGCCTTGCGGGGGTCCGTAGGGGCGCAGCATGCTGCGCCCGACGGAAATGCTTGGCACGGCGCCACCCATCCGCCTCGGCCCAACCGCTTCTTGGTAGGGGCACGATCCTGAAGCGTCGGGACCGTGCCCAGCGCACATGCTTGGCATCGCCGCGCCATTCACTCGCCGCAGGCGTCGCATCCACCAAAATCCACACCACTCCATCCTTGCATTCGCTTACCATCCTGCTAGCCTTATTGTGCGGCCAGAGTCTGGCCTCGTTGCTCATGAGCATTGGCTACAACTCGCGCCTAGCACGCGGAGGGTCGGGCAGTCTGCCCAGCCCGGCGCCTTGGTCTGCGCATTTTCTAATCGACGCAACGGCGATTAGAAATGGCTCTAACTCGCTCAAAACAAAGGATCGGGATGCAGTCTAATCGACACACTTCAGGGGGTGCCGCAAACCCGCTTTCGGCAGGCACGGAGATGCGCGTCTATCTTGATTACAACGCGACCACCCCCGTGGACCCCGCCGTCCTCGAAGCCATGCTGCCGTTTCTCGTGGACAACTTTGGCAATGCAGGATCGGTCCATTCGCCCGGACAGCGCGCCCGTGCTGCGGTTGACGCTGCGCGCGAATCCGTTGCCGCTCTGATCGGTGCGAAGGCTAACGAAATCGTGTTCACCAGTGGCGGCACGGAAGCCGACAATCTCGCGATCTTCGGCGCCGTCGCGGCTTCGACCAAGCCACGCAAGCACGTCATCACCACGGCGATCGAGCACCACGCCATTCTGCACAGCTGCGAAGAACTCGCGCGGCAAGGGATTGACGTGACAGTCGTTCCCGTCGGCACCAGTCGCGATTCGCAGGGAATCGTTGATCCCGAGGCAATTCGCCGGGCGCTCTGCCCCGAAACCGTTCTCATCACCGTGATGCACGCGAACAACGAGCTGGGCACGCTCCAGCCCATCGAGGAAATCGCACGCATCGCTGCCGAAGCCGGAGTCCATTTCCACTGCGACGCAGTGCAATCGGCCGGGAAAGTGCCGCTCGACGTAAAGAATCTCGGGGTGGATCTGCTCTCCATCTCCGCGCACAAATTCTGCGGCCCCAAGGGCGTCGGCGCGCTATACGTTCGCTCGGGCCGGCAAATTGCGCCGCGATCTTATGGCGGCCATGCCGAGCGCGACCGTCGCGCAGGCACCGAAAATGTTCCAGGCATCGTTGGCTTGGGCAAAGCCGCCGAACTCGCTCGGAAATTGTTGCCGGAAGACAGTGCGCGCATTAGCGGTTTACGCGACCGACTGGAGTCTACGCTCGTCGACCAAATTCCAAACGTGCTGATCAACGGAGTTAATGCCGATCGCACTCGCCGCGTCCCAAACACGTCGAATCTGTCGTTCCCCGGCGCCGGTGGGGAGGCGCTTCTGATTGCTCTCGATCTGCAGGGGATTGCTTGCTCCACCGGCGCGGCATGTTCCTCGGGTTCGACCGAGCCTTCGCATGTGTTGCTGGCCGTAGGGCTCTCGCACGACGACGCCCGCTCAAGCCTTCGCTTCAGTCTCGGCCGCCCGACCACCGTTGCCGAGATCGATCGCGCCATCGAGTTAATTCCAGCCGTTGTCGAGCGTATCCGCGCGCTGTCTCCACGCGAGCGCGAATCCGCAGCCGCAATGCCCGCCCGATGAGCGACCTGTCACCAATGCCGACATTCGACCAACTCGAGTCCACGAGGGACGCGATGGCGTCACTCCCACATCCGGTCGCTGCGACTGCGAACACAGTTGCCGTGGCGATGTCGGGAGGGGTGGACAGTTCGACTGTCGCGGCAATTCTGCGCGAGCGCAGCCAGCCGATCATCGGTCTCACGATGCAGCTGTGGAATCAGCGCCGCTTGCCGGAGCTGCAGGGCGATGGCCCCAAGCAGCACCGCTGCTGCTCGATTGACGATGTGTACGACGCGCGCCGCGTCGCCGAACACCTCGGCATTCCGTTCTACGTGATTAATTTCGAGCGCGCCTTCGAGCAAACCGTCATTCGCCCTTTCGTCGAAGACTATCTCGCGGGACGCACGCCGATTCCGTGCACGCGCTGCAACAACGACGTCAAGTTCGAGCAGCTCCTGACCACTGCCCGCCAGATCGGCGCCGATCGGATAGCCACCGGCCACTACGCTCGCGTTCGCCACAATCGCGAGACGGGGCGCTACGAGCTTCTTCGCGCGGTCGACGAGACCAAGGATCAGACGTATTTTCTTTTCGGCCTGACGCAGGAACAGCTCGCCCGCGCGGATTTTCCGCTTGGCGATATGACGAAGCAGGAAGTGCGCGACATCGCTCGTCGTCTCGCGGTGCCCGTTGCTGAGAAGCCCGAGAGCCAGGAAATTTGTTTTGTGCCGGCGGGAAGCTACGTGCGCTTCATTGAAAGCTATTTGCGTGAGCAGGGAACTGATCCCAATAGTGAGAGCAATGGACTAAAACTCGGCGAGCCGGGTGAAATCGTCGGGACTTCAGGCGAGGTCCTCGGCCGGCACAGCGGCTTGCACAACTACACCGTGGGACAGCGCCGCGGTTTGGGTTTGGCCGAAGATCGCCCGATGTACGTGGTTGCGCTCGACCGCGCGAATAATCGCCTCGTGGTCGGCGAAGATAGCGAACTCCGCAGCTCAGTGTGCGAAGTCCGCAACGTAAATTGGATTCCATTCGCGGCGCCCGATGAGCCCGTTTGCGCACGTGTGAGAATTCGCAATCGTCACGAACCCGCCGAAGCGGAAATCACGCCGCTCACCGACACCACCGCGCGCATCTTCTTCCGCGAGCCCCAGCGCGCCATCACGCCAGGCCAGGCCGCCGTTTTTTATTCCGGCGACCAGGTTCTCGGCGGTGGCTGGATAGTCTAGGGTTCGCAGTGGCTTGATTATAGCGACGCGAAATTAGAAGTAAGCGGAAACGGAGTGTTGGGCTAGGCGCTCGATTCAGATGAAGAGTTCTTCGTCCTGCGTGGCCGAGTCTGATTCCGGCCGCCGACCGCTGCGGATGAATTCAAGCCCGGCCTTGATTCCCTTCAGCACCGCCGAAGCTTGGTGCACCGGCTTCCATACCTTCGAGCGGAATGTCGAGCCGGTCTCTTCGATCACTTCGAGCGCGCCGGTGAGGATGTGATCCGCGCGAACCACCTGAATGCGCAGGCGTTCCACCATGTCGGTGAAAACACGGTCCACTTTCTGAGCTTGGCCGCGGGCCAGCCGCGCGATCTCCGCGCCATCGCCCATGATGCTGGCGATGCGCTCCTCGGAATCTTCCAGGATGCGATTGGTGCGGGTAAGGATCGGATCCATCTTCGCCTGTAACTGCGAAGCGATCCGCGTGAACGTCGCGATCGCTGTGCGAAGCTGGAGGAACATCGCAAGCAATATCGCCATTTGAACTACGATGGCGATAGTAGCGACGATGATGAATAGTTCAAGCCATCCCGACATGGAGAGGCTCCCAGGGCGTTACGAGATTTTGGCTTCGCGCTTGTAGGTCTCTTTACCGGCGTCCACGGCAGTAGAAATGGCGTCCTTCTGCCGGGCCATAATTTCCTTGCTGCGCTCGATCAGGTCTTCGGCGCGTTCGCGCAATTCGCGAGCCTTTTTCTGCGCGTAATCCCTGCCTTCGTCGGCCTTTGAGGACAAATACTCGCGCGTTTCTTCGCCGGATTTCGGTGCGAATAGAATGCCGACCAGCGCTCCAATTCCCAGTCCTACGAGGAAGAAACTCACCTTCGAACCCACGTTATCGCTCATGTCGCGCCTCCAAATTTCAGAGTAGCATAGGCTTCCCAGTACGGGCAAGCCGCGCCAGAATCCACTCAGTGCGCAGCTTCTCTCGGCCCCAGTCTGTGCCCAATGCTGGCGTGCACAGTAAAGAACCTTGATTTCGCGATTTGTGTAGACACCTTCAGTTTCCGTACAGAATACTTCGATTGGTGCCTGAGAAAGCGAGGCAGGGGCTGTGCCGATCGCGAAGATGATTCGAAGCGCACTGTTGGCCGACAATCCGATTTCGCGAGTTGCTCTTGCAGGCTACCGCGCGACGATTCCTGGCCGCTATTTTCTCCGCAAACTGTTGCTGGTACCCCCGTGGCTGGTGGCGTCGCGAGAAATCACCAATTTCACCTACGATCTGACCGAGCAAAATCGCTCGTACCTGGCGAACACGATCAGTGCCGTTACCGGCGTCGCGGTAGCTCAAATCGAGAGTTTTCTTTCCGAGCCGGAGAACGACAAGGAATTACTTGCCCACATAACCTCGCTCACGCATGCGTCACGCCGCCGCACGATTTCCGATCCGGTCTCGCGCTTCGGACGGCGATTAGGCTGGTACGCTTTTGTCCGAGCGACTAAACCAAAGCTCGTGATAGAGACGGGAGTGGACAAAGGCCTCGGCTCGGTGCTGCTCTGTGCCGCGCTTTTGCGAAACAAGGCCGAGGGCCACGAAGGTTATTACTACGGAACGGACATCAATCCCGAAGGCGGTTTCCTGTTGGCAGGCAAATGGGCACAAGCCGGCCAAATCCTGTACGGAGATTCCATTGAATCCCTTCGCAGCTATTTCGGGGCGGATCGATTTGTTCATCAATGATAGCGACCATTCAGCCGATTACGAACTCGAGGAATATCGCACCGTCGAGACGAAGTTGAGTCCTGATGCCATCATCCTCGGAGACAATTCCCATATTTCGAAATCCTTATGCACGTTTGCCCGGGAAACGGGAAGAAAGTTTCTGTTCTTCGCGGAGCAGCCGCAGGGGCATTGGTATCCCGGCGCGGGAATCGGAATATGTTTCTCGGACAAATCAACAGAGGCAAAGCGCCCTGCCAGCTAGCCTCTCGACTTCGCGGAGTTACTTTGATTTGCGGATTCTGGCGATAAGGGACGACGACCGCCGCAAAGAGAAGCAGGTTTACAGTAACCGCGATTGCGTAGACGCTCCATAGCGGCCAGTGCATTCCGCCATGGCCCAGCGTAGAGAACGGATACGAGACCAGGGTTCCCGGAAGCAAGAGCAGCAACGACAAGCCCCACAAGAGCGGATCTTCGAGCAAAAACAGACCTTCAAAGCCAGCGAAGAGTTCTATCAGTTGTATCGCTCCGAAAATCCACCAATATTTGCGCTTCATGGCGCTGCCTCGATGGCTTCCCGTTCGTCGAGCCTCTCAAACCTGTACGGCACTACTACTCCAAGGGTACTCCGCAATCGCGGCGGGGATCAGGGAAGTTCCATCTCTGCAATTGAGCTGCGGCAATCAGGCGGATTCCTGACGCAGTGCGTCGAACACGCGCTGGGCTTGATTTCGAGGAAGTTCCGCGGCAAGTTCCTCGACGCTCAATTGACGCAGGCGCGTCACGCTACCAAATCGCCGCAGCAGTTTCTGCGCCGTCCGATCGCCGACTCCAGGAATTTCCGTGAGCGAAGTGCGGATGCGCTGGCTTGATCGCCTCTGCCGGTGAAAGGTGATCGCAAAACGGTGAGTTTCATCGCGAATCTGCTGGATCAAATGTAGGACGGGTGAGTGATGATCGAGCGCGATGGGTTCGTTCTCGCGTCCGAGTACGTAGAGAATCTCCTCCTTCTTGGCGATGCTTGCCATCGGCTGGTTAATGATCTGGAGTGCATCCAGCGCCTGTGCCGCCGCGTGCAATTGCCCAATTCCGCCGTCAATTAGAATCAGGCTTGGCATGGGCTTTTGCTCAGCCTGAATGCGACGATAGCGGCGCTCGACGGCTTCGCGCATGCTGGCGAAGTCGTCGCGCAGCAGCCCGTCGGTTTTATCCCGCCCTGGCGCCATGTCGGAGCCGCGAATGATGAATTTCCTGTACTCGGACTTCTTCATTTTGCCGTCTTCCCAAACGACCATTGAAGCGACCGTGTCCGATCCCTGAATGTGCGAAATATCGAAGCTCTCGATGCGCTTGGGCGGTTCGGGGAGGCCAAGCGCGGATTCCAGCGCTTCGGCGATGGCTTTGGAGCTTGGCTTCAGAACGCGAAAACGCTGCACGAATGAATGCTTGGCGTTTTTCTCGACGAGTTCGAGGAACGCGTGCTTCTGCCCACGCTGCGGATTGAGGATTTCGACGCGATGCCCGGCGGAGTCGGTGAGGACATCTTCAAGCAGTGCGCGATCCTCGAAATCGGTGGGTGTGTGGATGTAGCGCGGCAGATAACTCGCTTCGAGATAGAGCTGCTTCAGCAGCGACGGCAGAAACTCAGCGGGGTCGAACTCTTCAAGATTTTCCCAGTAGAAGTCGCGCCGGTCCACGACCCGACCGCCGCGAAGGTGAAAAAGATTCACGGCAACCTGCGGAGGCTCGGCATACCACGCGAGGACGTCCGTATCGTCGCCCTCCGCCGCCGCGATTTTCTGGCGCTCTTCCATTTCGGCAAGCGTGCGCAGCAGATCTCGATATCCACCGGCTTCCTCGTATCGCTGTTCTTCCGAGGCGCGGTCCATCCGCTCCTTGAGGCTGCGCGAAAGATCGTTGCGCCGCCCTTCGAGAAACAGACGCACGTGGCGGGCCGCCTCGGCATAGCGCTCGTCAGTGACTAGATCGGCGCAGGGGCCGAGGCAGCGGTGAATGTAATACTGCAGACACGGGCGAGGATGGCTCCGGTCGAGATCCACCGTGCACGAAGGCACGAGGAAATGTTTGTGGATCAGATGGACCAGCCGGTAGGCCAGGCTGGCAGGGAAGTAAGGCCCGAAATAGGTCGAGCCGTCTTTGTTCAGCCGCCGGGTCACATACACGCGCGGATATTGTTCAAAGGCTGTGTAACGAATGTAGGGATACGTCTTGTCGTCGCGCAGCAGGACATTGAACTTTGGCATGTGCCGCTTGATGAGGTTGTTTTCAAGCGCCAACGCCTCCTTTTCGTTGTCCACGACGATGTATTCAAGGTCGGCAATCTCGCGGACGAGTGAGCCGGTCTTCGCGTCCTGCCAGCGCGATTCGAGGAAGTAGGATTTGACGCGGCTGCGCAGCGAGCGCGCCTTGCCAACGTATAGGATCTTTCCGCCCGCATCCTGAAACAGATACACACCGGGCTGCGGAGGGAGTTGATCGACTTTTTCGCGGAGTTCCATTTGCCGCGCGTTACAATTGCTGAGGGCTTGCCCGCCAGGGAGATGTGTTCCAGGGCGAGACAACTTTCATGATAGCAAACGCAATCTAAGCAGAACGAGAAACCCTATGCGCTCAGCACTCGGACAACTCGCTATCGCTGTTTTATTGCTGGCTCTGCCCGTGGGAGCGCAGCAAAACGGTCAGAAGCCGCCGAACCCTCCGGCGGTACCGGCCCCCGGGGAATCGTCGTCATCAAAACCGACGAACCAGCCTCCGGCTACGACGCCCAACACGGGAACCTACGATCCGGTGTCCGCAGAAGATGACATCGAGGTCGGCACATTTTACATGCACAAGGGCGATATTGACGCCGCGATTTCCAGGTACAAGGACGCGATTCGCCTGCGATCGAATTTCGCGAAGCCGCGCTTGTTGCTAGCCGAGGCGTATGAGAAGAAGGGCGACAAATCGAGCGAGTTGAAATACTACAAGGAATACCTAGAGGTATTTCCGAAGGCGCCGGACGCGAAGAAGGTGCAGAACAAGATTGAGAAGTTGACGGGCAGGTAGAAAGTTCGATGGCGAGATGATACCGAAGCGCTTGCTCCAGTGCCTCATTCTTATCACCGCCGCGTTCAGCCTGCTCCAAGCGATTCCCGCGGCTGCGCAGAACACTTCTGCAGATTCGCCCGTTCCCAAGTTGCCGCGACCCTCAGGCTCTTTCGGCGTGGGACGAGTCGCGTTCGATTGGACCGATTTGACCCGCACTTCCGACATGGCCGAGGATCGTGGTCCTCACGCTGAACTGATGGTCTACGTGTGGTATCCAGCGAAGCCTCCGGTTGGCGAGGTGAGGGGTGTCCTGTTTCCGGGGGCCAAAGAAATCGATGCTGCCGCACCTAATTCGAATTCGCTTAAGACAACAGCGTTCGGCGGGAACTGGCCTCTGGTTGTATCAGGAGCGATCACGTCTCACGTCCAAGACAGCGCCGCGATCGCCGAGCACCCGAACGCGTTTCCCGTGGTCATCTTCTCACCCGGCGCTTATGGGACTTCTTTCCAGTACACGAGCGCCATTGAAGACCTGGTGAGTCACGGATATGTTATCGCCGCCGTCGAGCACACGTCAGAAGTATCCGCCGTCGTTTTCCCAGATGGGAAAGTTCATATCGATTCGCCAGCGAAAATACCCAAGGAGGCCGTTCCGCCGCCGGGCAGCACGCCGGAAGAGTACGAGACGAAGCTCGAAGAGTGGTATCAGCATAACGTCGATGTCCGCGCGGCTGACATTTCATTCGTTCTAGACAAGCTAGTCGAGCTGAACCGCGCACCTAAAGATGCGTCTCAATTCTCGGGTCGCCTCGATGTGAATCGCGTTGGTATGGTCGGACATTCGAGAGGAGGTTGGGCGGCGATTGTCGGATGCCGGAGAGATACTCGTTTCAAGGCTTGCGTCAACGAAGACGGGAATGCTGGCGGGCAGGGACTTGATTATCCCGGCGCCGCGTTTCCGACGCAGCAGATTCTTTACGCCGAAGTGTCGCCCGTCCTGAAACCAGGCACGACTGCAGCCGATTGGATTGTACTCAAGCAGCTTCACCTGACGGCCGACGAGTGGATGGAGCGGTGGCATAAAAAGGTGAATCGGGAATTCGAGTCGTTTCCGAACGGCGGTTACTTCATCGAACTCAAGGGGCCTGGATTTGAGCACTACAGTTTCTCGGATGAAGTTGTTCTCAGAGCTGCTAAAGAGGCGTCGAGTGAAAATGAGGAAAGCGCACTCCGCAACTTATCAGTCACGGAAGGTATTACGCGGTCTTTCCTGGATGAGGTTCTTAGGAATCAGAAGCCGGTGGGCCTGCATGATAACGCCGACATGACAGTTAAGCATTCCCGACCGGCGAATTAAGGTGCTGATCGGAGCGGCTGCGCACGAGTGGACTGGGTCGACGCTCCCAGCTCTACTTGCCTTGCAGGACCCAATCTGAAGTAGTCGAGTCAAACTGGAAGCCGTAGCGATTCCACGCGGAGCCGGTAGATTCCTTGCGCACCACGTGCGCGCGCCCGGCATGGCGTTCCACACCGCCTGAAGTCAAGAACACGTCCACGGCGGACCCTTTTTGCAACAGTGCAGCGCAATTGCAGAGAAATCCGCCCGCGCTCACATTGTCTGTGGTGGTGGATTCGTCGAACTGCTTTCCGCTCGCGTCGCTGCCTCGCAGCTTCAGGATTACGCGCATCTGCACGCGTTTGTGGACGCGCCGCTCGGGCTGCTTGTCCTTGAGTTCATCGGCCAGAGCAGTTTTTAGCGCGGCGAAGTCCACTGGCTTGTGGAAATACCCCTTGGCGCCCAGGCTCTCGCAGTGCTCTTTGTATTTCGTGCCAGCCTCGCCGGTGATGACGAAAATGGGTATTCGCGACGTGTAGCTGAGCGTATGGAAACTCTGGCAAAGCTCGAAGCCCGAGAATCCCGGCATCATCAGGTCGAGCAGAATCGCGTCCGGTTTGTGCTCGAGAGCAAGGCCCAGAGCTTGTTCCGGGTCGCCCGTTTCGACGATTTGATATGCGCCGGAGAGGCGCATGCGGAGCAGCCCGCGTACAGCTTCGTCATCATCCACAATCAGAATTTTCGGCATGGTTTGCGCTCCGATGTTCCCTGGGCCTGGGGTGATCCCGGTTTCGTACGGCTCCTACGTGGTTTTAATCGCGACCGGACGATCCAGCGCCTCACGAATCTTGCGCGTCAAAAGTTCACGCGTAAACGGCTTCAGCAAGAATACGCTGCCCGGGTCAACCGGACCCTGCGAGCCGACAGCCTGTCCCGTATACCCGGACATATAGGCCAGCCGGACTTCGGGGCGGCGTTTCGTCAATTCCGTCGCGAGGGTACGTCCGCCCATTCCAGGCATGACCATGTCCGTTAGCAGCAGGTCAATCGATCCTTTGTAGCCATCGCTCACTTGCAGGGCTTCGATCCCATCTTTGGCCTCGAGCACTTTGTAGCCGCATAGTTCCAGGGTGTTGCGCGTCAGGGTCCGCAGCGACGTCTCGTCCTCAGCCAGCAGAATCGTCTCATTGCCGGTGAACGAAGTAGCTGTTCCGGCAGGCGCTTCTGCCTTAATGGCTTCATCGACGCGCGGGAGGTAAATCTTGAACGTGGTGCCTGCGCCGGGCGCACTATAGATGTCAATGTAGCCGCCACTTTGCTTCACAACTCCGTACACGGTCGAAAGACCCAGTCCGGTTCCTTTGCCCTTTTCTTTGGTCGTGAAGAATGGCTCAAAAGCGCGCGCTTTTGTTTCGGCGTCCATGCCGATTCCACTGTCCGTGACCGTCAGACAGACATAGGGTCCCGGCTGCACCGGGTAGGGATAGCGGCGTACGAAAGTCTCGTCCATGACCATATTCTGTGTGTCGATCACGAGCTTGCCGCCTTGCGGCATAGCATCCCGCGCGTTTACGACCAGATTCATAACGACCTGCTCGAGCTGTCCTTGATCGGCTTTCAGCCTGCCAAGATTGGGGCCCAGAACAGTCGAAAGTTCGACGTCTTCTCCGATCAACCTACGGAGCATTTTGTCCATGTCAGACACAACGCCGTTCAGATCGAGAACCTTGGGATCGAGAACCTGCTGTCTGCTGAACGCCAGCAATTGGCGCGTCAGCGAAGCCGCTCGCTTACCCGCCTTCAGGATTTCGTCCACGCTGCTGCGAAGCGTATTTTGGGGGTCGAGGTTTTCCTGTAAGAACTCCGCGTAGCCGATGATCACGCCAAGGAGATTGTTGAAATCGTGGGCTACCCCGCCGGAGAGCCTGCCCACGGCCTCCATTTTCTGCGCTTGCCGAAATTGTTCTTCAAGATGCCTGCGCTCGCTCACATCGCGATTCACGATCACGAGCTTTTCGACTCGTTTTTGCGCGTTCAAAATCGCGCTGGCGCCCGATTCGATTACGTGCCAGGTGCCATCCTTGTGGCGCATGCGGTATTGAACCGTGCGGCCCTCGCTGCCAGCCGTCGCTTCCTTGGCCGCTTGCTCAGCCACGTGGCGGTCATCGGGATGAACCTGCTCGAAGAACGAAGTGCTTTCAAGCTCCTCGTTGCTGTAGCCGAGAATGCGCGCGTAGGCCGGGCTGTTGTACAGCCGTCGCCCGCTCGGGTCTACGACGGCAATCATATCCGCGGCGTTCTCGCTGATCAGGCGGAAGAGCTCTTCGCGCTCCACCAATTGATGCCGAATTCGATAGATTTGGACTTGCTGATAAATGGTGTAAATGTCAAAAAGCAGCACGAGGCCGACCAGACCGCGAATGGCAACGCTCAGGTGCAGCGAGTCGAAGTCGCCGGCGTACTCGCGAAGCATGGGAAAGCTGAACGAGAGGATGCCGAGGGTCAGAAGTAGCGTGACTAGAATGGCAGAGGACCAGAGCAGCCATTCGCGCCGCTCGACGCGGCGCATGCCAGCCCGAATGTTACTGGAGGACGGTGGTTTCATAATGCCCCATCCCAGTATCGCCAAGTACTAGCCTACTCCTAATCGGCCGGACCGCTGCTTACTTTCCTGCGCAAGAATCGGGTTGGAGGCTACTGGTCTCTATCTAGTTGTTTGCAAGGAGGTTAATGGTTTCCAGGAGTGGGAAAGCGGGCCAAAAAACGCATTGCGCGTGCGTAATCTGTAAACCCCTTTTCTTCGTCTCGGAACTGCGCGGAGTGCGATTCTCGCCTGCAACGGGCGAATCGGATGGGGTGCTTCAGGTGCAGCATTTCGTGGTAGAGGACGTACGCGACCACGTATTGGGGGACGTCCTCATGGTCCAGCTGGCGATTCAGGACAATCTGGTTGAGCGCGGGATCGAAACACCCCAATTGCGTGCGCCAAACCCGGGGGCTCCATCCCAAACGAGGCTGGGCCAAAGAACTCTGAAAATAGGCCTGGTTCAAGCGCTCGAAAAGCGGCTCCAAATCGTGATGCGCACCTGCGGGTCGGTGCTCCATCCTACGCGCCCGGCGCTGGCGCATAAGCAGAAGTCGCCGGCGGGTGGACCGCGCGTATGAGAATTGGCGGTACGTCTCAACCAGATCGGCGGGCGGGCGACGTCGGTAAAGGCGCCCCAGCAGAATCGCGGCCGCCGCCTCCACCACGGTGCGTGGAGCGTATCCGAGGACATCGGACAGCCGGACGTGCGCGGTGTCCTGGCGAAGGCGGATCGTATGCGTCAGATCGGCGTAGGGATGATATTCGACCACGAAGTGCGGCGGGCGGCCCTCGCAACCAAGACGCGTGTAAATGCGTTGAAAAATTCGCTCACCACCAGGCACCGCTCGTTTCCGGTCTGAGCCGGCAGCGGGGGATCGCTTCACTGCTTTCTCCGGACCGGGGGAGCCTGCATTTCCTTCTGGGCATCCTCGATGTCGGACAACGCATCTTTCGTTCCCTCGATCGCGTCTTCCAGAGTTTCGCGGTAGGTATCCAGATCGGGTGCGTCCTTGTCGTACTTCTGGAGAATCTCGAGAAATGCCTTGTCCTTGGTCTGCATCAATTTCAGAGATTGCCGAATATCGAGGTGCTTTTCCTGCGCGAGAGCGATCTGATCGGCACCATCGTCCACGCAGCCTGCGTAGCCATTCAGGAGCCCGTTGAGGATTTCGCTTCGGCGCCGCTCTTGCGCGTTCCGGCCTAATTCATACTGGAACTTGGTCAGCCGGTCCTCCGCGAAGGCAACGTACAGCTTGATTTTCTCAGCAGGGAAGCGGGCGTCACGAATCTTGTCGGCTTCCTCGTCGCTTAGATAATCTTTCACCTGCGGAGGTCGGTTGGGCACGCGCGCGAGGATTGTTCCGGCAACCGTCAGCGATATCAACGTTGCGGCCACGGTCATTGCGATACGGTGCTGCATCGAAGCTCCTCAATCCCACTCTACCGCGTATCTACTTCGGGCTCTCCTGCTTCGGCGACGACTCGTGCGGGAAAAGAGTCTGAATCAGGCGGAGGTTGACCTCGCTGAGATCTCCGCGAATCGCGAGAAAGGGCGCCTGCTCGTCGCTCGTCATGTTCACGACGACGGCGTCGAGGCGTCGCAGCGAATCACGCAATGAAAACTGCAGCTGCTTGAATCCCGCGGGATGTTTTTGGGCATCGACGCCCGTGGCGATCAGCGCCTTGTCGCACGAGTCAACTTCGTCCCGATAATGCTGGAGAATGTCGAGCGCCTCGGGAAACTTTCCCTTCGTGACGTCCGCATCAATTTCCGCGAATTCGGCATCGCCTAGCGGGAGCATCAACTTGGTTTTATTCACCGCGTTGGGTTCCTGTGCAAGGCGGGCGCGAAGGTCGGCGATCTTGCCCTGCGCAATGGCGCCGCCCGCGCACAGCACGATTGTAAGGAGCAACGCCGAAATGCGGATCATCCTGGACAACGCTACCTCTTCTTGTTCTGCAGTTCGCGGGTCAAGACGCGCACGCGCTCTGTAGATACAAAGTACATATCGCTATTCTGGTCCGTGTTCAACTGCAGAAACTTCTGATACGCGTCGAGCGCCTGGCTCAGCTGCCTCAGATTATCGTAACAGACGGCGCGGACATACCAGCTCGACAAGGGCAGATCCTCGCGCTTCGCGAGCGCGTCGAGAGCTGCGAGCGCTTCCGCATAGTTCTTGCCACCATACTCGGCGTCGACCAGATAGGCCAGCACGTCGTTTGCTTGCGGATTCATGTTGTATGCCGCGGTGAGCCAGTGCATTGCGTTTGGGTAATCCTTGTTCCGAAGATACGCTTCGCCGAGGCGTGCGGAAGTATCCGCGTCGTGCGGAGCGAGCGCCGCCGCCTTCTGCAGGACTGCGACGGCATCCGCATAGCGCTTCTGCTTCCAGTAGATGTCCGAGCGGAGCTTCAGGGTGCCCCGGTCATCCGGCGCGGTTTTCGCCGTCCGGTCGAGTTCCGCGAGCGCATCATCATACTTTTCGGCATTGAAGAGCAGGGTCGCGTGTTCGAGCCGCGCCTTGGCGTCGTTCGGTTGGGACCGAAGATAAAGCGCCAACTCGGACGTAGCTTCTGGCAGCTTCTTTTCGACGAGCAATACGTCGGCGAGCCCGTGGTGAGCCTCCGCGAGTTCGCGGTCCGAGGCGTGAAACGTTAGCGCCGCCCGGTACTCGGTCTCGGCATCGCTCGCGCGCCCGGCGCTTAGAAGTGCGTGTCCGAGTGAGAGGCGGATCTTGAAATTCGCGTCGTCGAGCTTCCGCGCTGCCTGATATTGCTCGATTGCTGCCGGAAGCTTTCCGGTTTTTTCGAGCGCATTGCCGAAGATCCACTTCGTTCGCGCGTCTTGCGGGGATAGATCGGCAGCCTTCTCGAGCACCGGGACCGCAGCCGCCGGATCGCTATCGAGGGTCGTCAATCCCAAATTCAAGTACGCTGCGGCCATCTTGGGATCGAGTGCGATAGCATGTTCGTATTCGCTCTTTGCATCCCCCGGGCGATTCAGCGCCGAGTAAGCGTATCCAAGGTCGTAGTGCACGATGGCGTCGTCGGGTTTCTTCGCGAGGTAGTCTTGGTAATTCTGCACGGCTCCAGCGTAGTCTTGTTTGTCTATCGCGGCCTGCGCTGCGTTGAGAAGGTCATTGAGGGCTTGCGCGGCCGGATCGGTCAGGTGCTTTCGGGCGGGAGGGCTGGATTGCGCGGACACTCCATGAAATCCGCTGAGCAGGACGCACAGCGCAAAGCACGCTAGCGGGCTCCATTGCGATCTCATGCGGAGGAACGATTCTCCCCGGGCAATTTTACCTTAGCCGGTGAAGAATGGTTCTCGTGGTTCGAGCTGTTGCGGACCTTTAGCGCGATTGCCAGATACTTGCCGGTATGAGACTGTGAATTTCGCGCCACCTGCTCGGGAGTTCCCGCAGCCACGATCTTGCCACCGGCGCCGCCCCCTTCGGGCCCCAGATCGATCATCCAGTCCGCGGACTTAATCACGTCGAGGTTGTGTTCAATGATCAGCACGGAGGCCCCGCCTTCGAGCAATTTTCGGAACGAGGTTAGCAGCTTTTGAATATCGTCGAAATGCAATCCGGTGGTCGGCTCATCGAATATATACAGAATGCCGCTGTTATCCTGCCGCGTAAGATGCGCGGCTAGTTTTAGGCGTTGCGCCTCTCCACCGGAAAGCGTGGTGCCCGATTGGCCCAGCCGCAGATAGCCGAGGCCTACTTCGTCGAGCAAGCGCAGACGGCCGGTTACCTTCGGATACGGCGCAAAGAAAACCAAGGCTTCTCGCACGGTCATCTGAAGCACGTCGTGGATGTTCTTGTCGCGGTGGCGCACTTCCAGCACGCTGCTCTTGTATCGCGTGCCGCGGCACTCCTCGCAGATCAGCTCGACGTCGGCAAGGAATCGCATTTCCACCGTCACCGTCCCGTCGCCCTGGCACGCTTCGCAGCGGCCGCCGGGTATATTGAAGGAGAAGTGCCCCGCGCCGAGGCCTCGTTTCTTCGCCTCCGGAGTGGATGCGAAAAGCTCGCGGATGGAATCAAACGCTTTCATGTACGTGGCTGGATTCGAGCGCGGGGTTCGTCCAATCGGCGACTGGTCAACCATCTCGACTGCCAGAATCGGCGCGTCCCCTTCGATTCGATTGCAGTATTCGCGCCAATTTCCGCCGGTGCGCTTAGCTTCGAGCGCTTTATAGATGACGTCGTACACGAGCGTTGACTTACCCGAGCCCGAGACGCCTGTCACGGCAACAAGCATTCCCAGCGGAATCGTAACGTCCACGCCCTGAAGATTGTGGCTGTGCGCGCCGATGATTTTCAGGAATTTTCCCTGCGGCTTGCGTCGTCGCGTCGGTACGGCGATTCGCAAGTCTCCGCGTAGATATCTCCCCGTGAGGGACTGCGCGTCCGCGAGCAACTCTTCGCGCGTGCCCGCGAATATCAATTGGCCGCCGTGTTCACCCGCCCCCGGCCCGAGGTCGAGAATCATATCCGCCGCGAGAATCGTGTCGGGATCGTGCTCGACCACCAGCAGCGTGTTTCCGAGATCGCGCAGGCCCTTCAATATCTCAATCAGCCGGCCCGTGTCCCGCGGATGCAGGCCGATCGAAGGCTCATCGAGCACGTAGAGCGCGCCCACGAGGTGCGATCCAAGCGAAGTGGCTAACTGAATACGCTGGGCTTCGCCGCCGGAAAGCGTCGAAGTCAGCCGGTCGAGCGTGAGATAGTCGAGCCCCACTTCATCGAGAAACCGCAGCCGCTGCTGGATCTCCTCGAGCACCTTTTCGGCAATCTCTGTTTCGGAGCGGTTTAGCTGCAGGCCGGAGAGAAACGGTCGCGCCTCCTTTACAGTCATCTGGCAGACCTCGGTGATCGGGCGCCCCGCGAGTTTCACCGCGCGCGCCTCCGCTCGCAGACGGGTGCCGCCGCAGTCCGGACAGGTCGCGTATCCACGGTAGCGGCTCAAAAACACGCGTACGTGCAGCTTGTATTTCTTGCGTTCGAGCCAACTGAAGAATCCCTTCACGCCGGGGAAGTCTTCCTTCTTGTCGCCATCAAGAATCGAGTTGCGTTGCAACGGCGTAAGTTCGCGGAACGGCACGTCGAAGGGAATGCCTTTCGTGCGAGCGTAGCGCCGCATATCCATGGCCAGCTGCTTGTATCGGGGTTTCGTCCACGGCTCGATGGCGCCTTCCGCGAGTGATTTCCCTTTGTCCGGCACTACGCGGTCGAGATCGAAATCAATCGTGTTGCCGAATCCCTGGCAGCGCGGGCAGGCGCCGTAGGGATTATTGAACGAGAAAAGCCGTGGCTCGGGCTCCTGATAGATGGCTCCGCATTTCTTGCAGTCGAAACGCTCGTTGAATACCAGTCGGTCCGGAACAAGGGGCGCGGAACTGTCCTCCGGAACGAATTGAAGAATCGCCTTGCCGCAGCCCTCCCGATAGCAGATTTCGATCGAGTCCACGAGCCGCGAGCGTATCTCCGGCGAAAGCGCGAGCCGGTCCACTAGGACGTACGCCGGCTTCGCGAAATCCACGTCGAGAAGATCTTCCGGCGTCGAGAATTCGAACACGCGGCCTGCCTGGAAGAGTCGATTGAATCCGTGTTTGCGAAGGTTGGTGAGCGTCTGGCGAATCACGTCCGGAGACGGGCGCGCCGCCTTGCGCGGCCGCAGGACGGAGCCTTTGTGCACCGCGCCGGGTGCAGGCTCGGGCGTGAGCGCTAATTCGTACAGAACGTAAAAGCGCCGCCCCTCGGGAAGAGCCATCACGCGCGCCGCAATTTCATCGAGCGTGTCTTTCCGAACTTCCTGGCCGCAATTCAGGCAGAAGGTGTGTCCGGCGCGCGCGTAAAGCAGTCGGAGGTAATCGTAAATTTCCGTCGCGGTCGCGACCGTGGAGCGGGGATTTCGCGTGGAGTTCTTCTGGCGGATGGAAATTGCAGGTGCGATGCCAGTAATTTCGTCCACATCCGGCTTCTCGATGCGCTCAAGGAATTGCCGGGCGTACGCCGAAAGCGATTCGATGTACCGCCGCTGCCCCTCGGCATAGAGCGTGTCGAACGCCAGGCTGGATTTGCCGGACCCGGATACGCCCGTCACCACGGTAATCGCGTTGTGCGGGATCGTGAAGTCTATATTCTTAAGGTTATGGACGCGCGCACCGCGGACGCGGATTTCCTCAGCGTCCGCCGCGGGTGGCGTAGGCGCCGCCGATGGCAGAGGCTCATTCGTAGGGTGCAGCTTCTCTGTGCGTTCCGCTGGCATGTGCCTAAACAAAAAATTATACGCCTGGCCGCGTCCGCAAACAAATTGACCTCAGGCAGGCGGCGAAGGCGGGAATCGGTGGACTCTGGGTCAACTAGCGGTGGAGGAAGCGTGAACGAGTATGGCCAAACAAAAGGTCGAGCGCCGGGAAGAGAAGTCCGAAGTTCGGCTAATTGCCCGCGGCGGTGGTGGGCTTTGGCGCGAAATATCCAGTGCGGGTGCGGACGGAAAGTTTGCCGCGGCCATTCGGCGGAATCACCTTAACCAGCACGGGACGGAATGTGCCGTCGCGAGCCGTGTTCACGGGGTAGTAGCCGAGCGTGTACTGGTTGCGAATCTCTTTCGCAACCTGCTCGCAAATCGGCGTCACTTGAGAGAGGTTGTCCGGATAAAAGGCCTGGCCGCCCGTCGCTTCAGCCAGTTGCGATAGAACCTTCTTCGAACGGCGCACCATCTTCTTGTCGTGCTCGAGATCGTCTTCGCTGTAGACGCCGATTGCATAAATCGTGGCGTTCGATTCTTCGGCGGCCTTAATCGTGTCCTCGAAGGTTTTTTCGCTGGCCGTATCCTCGCCGTCGGTGACGAGCAGCAGCACCCGTTTGTCCTTGTGTCCCTTTTTCAGATGAGCGAGCGATCCGATCACGGCATCGTAGAGCGCCGTGCTGCCGCGCGTGTCAATCCGTGCAAGTGCGTCATGTAGGTTCGCCTGATCGCTGGTGAAATCGCCGTCGGTATCGAGGTAATACTCGTCGTTGAAATTGACGACGAATGCTTCGTCCTGGGGGTTGCTGGTGCGGACAAATGTCATCGCCGCCGCGTTCACCTGATCTCGCTTTTCGCGCATGCTGCCGCTGTTGTCAATCACTAGGCCCATGGTCACGGGGATGTCGTCGCGCGAAAAAAATGAGAGCTTCTGCTCGATATTCTGCTCGAACACGCGAAAATTGCCCTGTTTCAGATCGGCCACAAACTCGCCCTTGTCGTCCGCCACGGTCACATGCAGCACGACCAGCTCCACCGCCGCTTTGAGCTTGTGATCCTCTGAAGTCGCCTGCTGGCCGGGAGGAACATAGCCCGGCGGAGGCGGAGGGCTGGACGGCGCGATAATGGGCGGCGGATTCTGCGCGCGCAGAGACGGGCAAATAAGAAAGAGCGCTACAAAAAGAACTTGGAGGATGACCGACGGAAGGGCGCTAGTGGCCCGGCGCGAAGTACCCGCTCTTTGCGGAAACCGTGAGCGGCGGCAGACCCTTGGGAGGGTTGAGCCTGACTTTAATCTTGCGCCATTTGCCGTCGTGGGCCCGTTGGCTTGGCCTGTATCCGAGAACATACTGATTGCGCAGCTCCATGCTGATTTTGGTCGCGATGTCGGGCAGCTGGTTCACGTTTCTCACCGCAAACGTGCGGCCGCCGGTCATCATCGTAATATCTCCCAGAAGACCGGGGCCTTCCCGTTCCTCCAGCGTTGGCCCGCCATCGGGATCGAACAATCCAATGGCATAAATCTGAACGTCCGCTTCTCTTACGAACTTTCGAACTTCCGTTTCGCTGTACCGACTATGATTATCGCCTCCATCCGATAAGATGAGCAAAGCTTTCTTTGTGTTGTGTGCTCCTCGCATTTGGCTCAAACCAAGATAGACGCCGTCAAAGAGAGCGGTCAATCCGTGCGCTCCGGTATACATCAATCGGTCTTGCAGGTCGTCCACGCTGGCGGTAAACGGGCTGATGAGCTGCGCACGATCGTTGAAATTGACGAGAAAGAATTCGTCCTGCGGATTGGCGGTGCGGAAGAATTGCACAGCTGCCTGGCGTGATTTGTCAATTTTGTCGGCCATGCTTCCGCTCATGTCGAAGATCACGCCGATGGATACAGGCACATCTTCGCTCGAAAAACGAACGATTTCCTGTTCGACGCCATCCTCGAACACCCGGAAGTTCTCCTGCTGAAGTCCCGTGACCAGCCGCCCGAGCGGATCGGTTACCGATGCGCCCACAAGCGTAATCTGTGTTTCTGTGCGTATGGGCTGGCCCTTCTGAATCTTGAAAGAGTCAGTTGGAGGAGGGGTTGCCGGGCCTGGTGGAGGTTCTTGCGCGCGGGAAGGCGCTGCCGTCAGACCGCTGAGGAGAAGTACGAGCGCCGCGCAGGCAAGTACCGACCCCCAGTTTCGAGCTGGCTGACCGGTGCCGTGATTCATGTTACCCCCGGGCGCGCTACAGCGGAATATTACCACCTTAATACTCCAAAGCAAGAGCCTCTGTGAACCCGCCGCCAACTTGGCACGGCCGAAGGCGTCCGGCGCTCCATGCTAATATGGCCTCATCGGCGGGAGCGCCGGAAAAATTATGCCAAATTCTGAATCCGCGAAGGTTTTGGCAGTGATTCCCGCGCGATATGCTTCATCGCGCTTTCCGGGAAAGCCACTTGCGCCGATTGCCGGCAAGCCCATGATTCAGCACGTTGTAGAGCGAGTACGGCAAGCGACCCTCGTTTCCCGGGTCGTAGTCGCCACCGAAGATGCCCGAATCAAGAGCGCTGTCGAGGCTTTCGGTGGGGAAGCGATCATCACGCGTTCCGACCATCGCACGGGGACTGATCGGGTGGCGGAGGTGGCCGTGCACGTTCCGGCCGAGATATACGTGAATGTACAGGGCGACGAGCCTCTGATCGATCCCGGGACCGTCGATGCTCTCGTGTCCGCGATGCTCGAAGATGACGCGATCCAGCTGGCGACTCCGTGTACGGCGATTTCGCAGCCGGGCGACATCATGGACCCGAATGTCGTGAAAGTGGTTCGCGATTTCGATGGCAACGGCCTGTATTTTTCGCGAGCGCCGATTCCATGGGTGCGCGACACGGCCGAAACCATCGCGGCGCGCCACTGGAAGCATTTCGGTTTGTACGCCTTCCGACGCGAGGCGCTGCTCGAGTTTCCCACGCTGCCACCCGGTGAGCTGGAGCACCTCGAACAGCTCGAACAGTTGCGCTGGCTCGAGAATGGTTTCCGCATTCGCGTCGTCGAGACGGACTATGATGCCGTGAGCGTGGATGTTCCCTCCGATGTCCCGCGCGTCGAAAAGCTAATGCGCGAACGAACTGCATCGTGATCGGCTAGTTGGTAAGGGGGCAGTTAGGGCTGGGCGGGGACGTGGTGTTAGCTTTCGCACGTATGGCGGCGGCTCGCGCTTCCAGCAGTTCCGCTTCTGTCGACCGATTCATTTTTCGCCACATCGCAGCGTAGTCTGTGAGCGTTGGAGCCACATCCGGATGTCCCGGGTAACGGCTCTTTGACCAGACATCGAGGGCACGCTTGTGAATTTGCGGCCCGCCTTCATCAGTTTGTCCCATTGATCCGCTTGGGCCAGCAGAGAGGGTGCTACTGCGGCTAAAAAGAATGCCAGCGCGGGAATCGAGGCGGCCCTAGAAGCCGAAGCGCGAGGGATAAATGGGAAACCTCTTTGTCCGGAGGACTAGTCCTCCTATTTTGTGGTGTCAAACCGAAGTCGCGTTGACTGCTTTCCGCTGTTAGTTCGGCGCGCGATTTTTTTCTTCTATCAAATTGACACGCGTTGGCTTTGCCCGCATAATTGGTTGTACGCCGACTCCATCGGAGGGATTCGAGCGCCTTGCACACCGGCCCGAAGTACATCTTCGTCACGGGCGGCGTGGTTTCTTCCCTCGGAAAAGGCGTAGCAGCGGCTTCGACGGGCTGTTTGCTGGAAAGCCGTGGCCTCCGCGTTACCCTCCAGAAGTGCGATCCCTACCTGAACGTTGATCCCGGGACAATGTCGCCCTTTCAGCACGGTGAAGTGTTTGTCACAGACGACGGTGCGGAAACCGATCTCGATCTCGGTCACTATGAGCGTTTCTCTTCGGCTCACCTTACCAAGGATCATAACTGGACGACCGGCCGCATCTACGAATCCATAATTGCCAAGGAGCGCCGCGGCGATTATCTGGGCAAGACGGTACAGGTTATTCCGCACGTGACCGACGCGATTAAGGCCGCCTTCCGAAAAGTAGCCGACGGAGTGGACGTCGTCATCGTGGAAATCGGCGGAACGGTCGGCGACATCGAATCGTTGCCCTTCATGGAAGCGATTCGGCAAATGCGCCTCGAACTCGGCGCGGAAAATGTGGTCTTCGCTCACCTGACGTTGGTGCCTTTCATCGCCACGGCCGGCGAGCTCAAGACCAAGCCTACGCAGCACAGCGTCAAGGAAATGCTGAGCATCGGCATTCAGCCCGACATTCTGATTTGCCGCAGCGACCGTCCGCTGGGCGCCGACCTGAAGGCCAAGATCGCGCTGTTCTGCAACGTCGCCGAAAGTTGCGTCATTTCCGCGCCGGATGTCGGCAACATCTACGAAGTTCCTATGACGCTCGCTTCCGAAGGCCTCGACGAGCAGGTTTTGCGCCTGCTGAAACTGGAAGCGCCGCCGCGTGACCTCAGCAAGTGGCTCGCGATGCTCGAGAACTCTCGAGCAGCCGCAGGGCGAAGTGCGCATCGGCGTGGTAGGGAAGTATGTCCAACTTGAGGATGCCTACAAGAGTCTCCGCGAAGCTCTAGTGCACGGCGGTCTGGCGAGTCGGCAGCGCGTGGTGATCGAATGGATCGAAGCCGAAGACATTGATTCCGCCGCGACTGCCGAGCGCTTGCTCCGTCACGTGGATGGGATCCTCGTGCCGGGCGGTTTCGGCAAGCGCGGCATTCAGGGCATGGTCCACGCGATCACGTACGCGCGCGAGAAAAAAGTTCCGTTCTTCGGCATTTGCCTTGGGATGCAGTGCGCCACCATCGAATACGCGCGCCAGGTTTCGAAGCTCGATCATGCCGATTCCACGGAATTCGATCCGTCTACGCCCAATCGCGTGATTTACAAGCTTCGCGAGTTGCTCGGTAAGGAGGAAATGGGCGGCACAATGCGCCTCGGGGCGTGGCTCTGCAAACTCGAGCCCGGCTCGTTTGCCGCGAAAGCGTACGGCACTACTGAGATTTCCGAACGCCATCGCCATCGCTACGAATTTAATTCCGAATACGAGCCCGCGCTCACTGCGGCTGGATTCCGCATCACTGGCCGAACTCCCGATGGTATCTACGTCGAGATCGTGGAAGTTCCCGACCATCCCTGGTTCGTGGGTTGCCAGTTCCATCCCGAATTCAAATCCAAGCCGCTCGCTCCGCACCCGCTGTTCGCGGCGTTCGTGCGCGCCAGCCTCGAAAACCGCCGTTTGCGTCTCGGCCAGCCTGCCGATGCCGTCGCTGCGGAGGTTCGCAAGCACGGCGTTGATCCCGCTCCGGGGTCGCGCGCTTCTGCCGCTTCTTCCTAATTTCTTCACTTCGCTTTTTCCCTGCGTCTGGTTGCCCTGAATCGCTGCATGCGCCGAGCGTTCGCCGAAATTGAAATCTCTTAGTCATTTAGTTCAATCTTGAAAATTGTTGGCAATCCGCATAGGCTTCTTTCTAACAGTTTTGTTTCGCGGAATCCGGGGGAATGGGTTATGCCAGATATTGAAGTACCGGTCTTGATCGTTGGCGGGAGCCTGGTCGGAATGTCTACCGCCATGCTTCTGGGCCACCACGGTATTCACTCGCTCGCCGTGGAACACCATCGCGGGACGGCTATTCATCCGCGTGCTGCCATGATTACTCAACGCACGATGGAGGTTCTCCGCACCGTTGGCGTCGAGGAAATCGTCCTAAAGAAATCCGACGAGCAATTCGTGCAGGACGGCGCGATTATGGCTGTCGAAACGCTGGCGGGCAAGGAAATCGCCTATTTCATCGCTAATCTCAACGAGGGAGTGCGCGACGTTAGTCCCAGCTTGCGCATATTCATCACCCAGAGCCTACTCGAACCGCTGCTGAAATCGCGCGCCACGGAACTTGGTGCCGAGCTGCGGTTTTCCACGGAAATGATTTCCTTCGC
Organism: uncultured Acidobacteriota bacterium; assembly: GCA_963818605.1. Lineage (GTDB taxonomy): Bacteria > Acidobacteriota > Terriglobia > Acidiferrales > UBA7541 > Palsa-295. The sequence goes on along the minus strand of CAWFSW010000006.1, from coordinate 342,129 downwards.
GGAAGATCGCGATGGAGTCACCGCGAAGATTCGCCACCGCGATACCGGCGAGATTTCGACGGTGCGCGCGAAATATATGGTCGCGGCGGACGGTAGCCACAGCAAGATCCGCGATCTACTGGACATCCGCATGTTGGGCCACGGCGTGTTCTCGAAGAGCATCACGATCTATTTCCGTGGTGACGTAGCGCCACTGTTGCGAGGGCGCAGTCTGAGTGTGATGTACGTGTTGAATTCCGTCTTGAGCGGATTTTTTCGCATCGAAAAGCCATTCACTTCGGGTTTTTTGGTTGTCCACTGGCTGGGCGATCCGAAGAATCCGGTAACGGATGTTTCGAAGGACTTGACTGACGAACGCGCCTACGAGCTGCTTCGTGCCGGCCTCGGAGACGAAAATGCGCCGGTAAAAGTTGATAGCGTCATGCATTGGGATGCGACAGCGGATACGGCCGAGCGTTTTCAGAAAGGTCGCGTGTTCCTGGTGGGAGACGCAGCGCACGTGATGCCGCCTAGCGGCGGTTTCGGCGGCAATACTGGTGTTCAGGACGCCCACAATCTTGCGTGGAAACTAGCGCTTGTCCTCAACGGTCTTGCAGGACCGGACTTGCTGTCCACATACGACCCCGAGCGTCGGCCTGCCGCAGCGTTTACGGTCGAGCAGGCCTACTCACGCTATGTCACGCGCTCAGCGCCGTACCTGAAGTCCGACAACATGCAGGCAATTCAGAACGATTTGAACATCGAGTTCGGCTACGTCTATGATTCTGGCGCGATCATCTCAGACGGAGCGGGCACTGGCTCGGGTCACGAAAATCCCCGCGAGTCTCAGGGACGTCCTGGAACGCGCGCCCCACACGTCTACCTTCAGCATGGCGGTCGGCAAATTTCCACGCTCGATCTCTTTGGTCGCAACTTCGTTTTGCTCGCTGGGCCGGAAGGAACCGCGTGGTGTGAGAGCGCCCGCGCAGCCGTTAAGCAATTGGGAATTGAAGTGGATGTCCACCGCGTCGGCGCGAATGGCCTCGTGGATCCGAATGGTGCTTTCGCTGATGCGTACGGAATTTCGTCCACTGGCGCCGTGCTCGTGCGTCCTGATGGCTTTGTGGCTTGGCGCGCGAAGACCGGCGAAAGCGCCTCGGAGAAAAAAATATCCAGCGCACTCTCGTCGCTCCTGTGCCGCGAAGGCCAGCGCCGTTCGGCTTGACAACGGACTGCCGCAAACCACATCTTAGTTGCCCATGACTCTGATCCCTACATCGTTAGTCGGATCGTATCCGCAGCCCGAGTGGCTGATTGATCGGGAAAAACTCGGCCATCGAATGCCGCCGCGCACACGTGCCGAGGAATTGTGGCGCGTGGCGCCGGAATTCCTAGAGCGGGCGCAGGACGACGCCACGATCCTGGCGATCCGCGCGCAGGAACTGGCGGGACTCGACATCATCACCGACGGCGAAATGCGGCGGGAAAGCTACTCGAACCGGTTTGCGACCGCGCTTTCGGGAGTTGATCTCGATAATCCTGGAAAGATTGTCAGCCGAACCGGCAGTTCGGCTTCTGTCCCGCGCATCGTCGGGAAAATTGAGCGCCGCCGGCCAGTGGAAGTTCGCGACTTGAAGTTCCTGCGGGCGAATACCGACCGCAAGATCAAGATTACGCTGCCGGGTCCATTCACGATGTCGCAGCAGGCGCAGAACGATTTTTACAAGACCGAAGAGGAATTGGTTCTCGATTACGCGGCGGCGGTGAACGCCGAGATCAAGGATCTGTTTGCAGCGGGTGCCAACATTGTGCAGCTCGATGAGCCCTGGATGGAGGCACACGCGGAGAAGGCGCGTCGAATCGGCCTGGATGGGCTGAAGCGTGCACTCGAAGGAGTGAAGGGTACTACGGCGTTGCACATCTGCTTTGGCTACGCGGCGATGGTTCCGGGGCGCCCCGCGGCCTACTCGTTCCTCGAAGAGCTGGCGGATTCGCCGGTGCAGCAGATTTCGATCGAGACCGCGCAGTCAAGACTCGATTGCGCAGTTCTCGCAAAACTCCCCAGCAAGACGATTATCCTTGGCGTGATTGATCTATCCACGCACGATGTGGAAACCGCCGAGACAGTCGCGGCCAGGATCCGGAAAGCGCTGCCGTTCGTGAGTCCTGAGCGATTGGTCGCCGCGACCGATTGCGGAATGAAATATTTGCCGGCGGAATCCGCTTTCGGAAAGCTGAAGGCGATGGCTGGCGGCGCAGCAGTCGTGCGGAAAGAACTTGCTGGGCGCGCGGCGGCAAACTAAACAGCCCGTCAATCTCACCAGAAAATCTAGTGAGCCGTTTTGCTGGTGATCTGGGATGGATCCGCGCCGACGCGCCCCGAGCTTTGGTCCTTGGCGATAGCGAGCTGGAAGTCGTATCGCAAGCTTCCAAGATGGGGAAGCGGGGAAGCTGAATCCTTCCTGTTCACCGAGACGATGAGCGATTCGTTTACACCGAAAACCGTGTCCGATTCGATGTGGGGATCTCCGGCGATGTACAGCGCAGTGACCATCTCGCGATATCCCGGCGCGCCAATCACGAAATGAATGTGAGCGGGCCGGTAGCCGTGGCGCTTCTGCGCGCGGACCATATCGCCGACTGGGCCATCCATCGGAATCATGTAGCCGTTAGGGCAAAGTCCGCGGAAGTAGTAGCGGCCTTCTGCGTCGGCGTTGAAGCATCCGCGCAAGTCCATTTGCGAAGGGTCGTGCAGCTGCAGATCGTAGTTACCCGTCTCGTCAGGCTCCCAAATCTGGATCAGCGCATTCGGAATCCCTTTACCGGCTGAGTTCACGACCTGACCGTAGAACACGATTTCGGTGCCCTTGCTCTTCGTAATGATCGAGTCGCCCAGTTTCATCATCGGCGCGTCGTGACGATAGAAAGGTCCGAGGAGGCTGGATTTCGTCGCGGATTCTGATCCGCGCTTATCGTGGAGCGAGTTCACGAGCGAGCTCAACCCCAGCGTATCCGACAGCAGGATGAACTCTTGGCGATGCTCGGTGCACTTCTGACCGACGGCCGTAAGAAACTTGATTCCTTCGAGCCATTCCTCCGGCGTGAGATCCACTTCGCGAGTGAAGTCGTGGAGATGGCGGACAAGCGACGTCATGATCTCCTTCATGCGAGGATTGGGCGTGGACGACATCTGCTCCAGCGCCGCATCGGTGATTGAGTTTTCGTCTATGACTCGCATGTGGCCTCCCTCGGGCGAATGGCGAGATTTCGGACAGCATCTCGCGCTAGGCGTCGCGACAATCGGGCGCAATCATAGACCCTTTGCGATGAATTTGTACTTGTGTTTTTGAGGAGGTCGGACGAACGGGTGCCGCTGATTTTGCGTGAGTTGAAGAGCTGCTGCTCGGGACGGTCCGTGGGCTACGGCTGCATTCGCGTACGGACGAAGTTTGGCGAGCAGAGAAGTACCGTTACCTATGGGAAAGCACAGGCTATACTAAACGGCCGAGCGCTTGGCGAGGCGAATAAGCCAGATTTACGCAGCCGCGAGGTAATGCCACACTTTGCCAGTGGACTTCACCTGGAAGACTCCGCCCTCATCCGCATGGAGGAAGTAGTCTCCATTCGGAATTCGGTGGTCGGTAGCAGATTTCACAGAGCAACGCGCCCAGTGGGCCGGACGGACTCCGCGGCCATGCTGCTTGACCTCGGTCACGAGGTGGATTCCATATTTCACCCGATACTCGACGCCGGTCGGCCGGGTGGGTACTAGACGTCCCACGCCTTTTCTCTTTTGGCTCATAACCATATGATGCACCAATATCCTGGAAGGTTCACTCTAATTCCGCGAATTTTTTAGTACTGGGTTCCCGCCCCAGCCCCGACGCCTGCCAGATCGACCTCGGAGAGATGGCTCCATTAACTATGCTCGGCCAGCAGTTCCAAGCAGGTGAGTCTGGATTGACACAGCCAGTGAAAGAACAGCAGGTGCCAAAATCAGGGCATGCTGGATCCGACTGAGGATACGGCCTAGATCGGAAGTGACCGGTTGCGCCGGAAGCCCTTTGCAAGAAAAGCAAGACCGATCAGCCCCAAACCCATCAATGCGAGAGTGTTAGGTTCGGGAGTAGGCACCGCGGCCGGGGTCACGTCGACGACATGGCCTGAGCCTATGGTCCAATCGTGCATCCAAAGAGTTTGAAACACGGAAGAGCGATTCCCGAGAAAATCTGTGGAATTATCCCCCCCGAACAGAGAACGGTGGACTGATTCCATATTGTATCCGCAATCCCGCGCACACGAATACGTGAAGGGGGCTCCGGCCTTGAGCGAACCACCAACCGAATCAGCTCGCGCTGCGCCGACTACAAAGAGGCAGCAGATCGCAAGAGCACTTACTGTCAGGATCTTAGTCTTAGAGCGCATCTCAATTCCTCCATTTGCACAGGCATGATCGCAAGTACGCTAATCGGAAGTCTGTGCCAAATTGCACACTTGGCCGGAAATTTCATGCGCCGGCAAAAACGCTGAAACAACCGGCCCCGGTCTCCGGCTTGAGCCGATTGCAGGGACCGGAAGAAATAACCAGCAACGTCACGCGTTGGGCCGCCGAGCAACAGGAATTTTGGACCCATTAGGGTGCATGTGAAACAACCAGCTGTAGAAGCGGCAATCGCAGTCCCTGCAACGGAACGGGCGAACCGGTAGCAAGCCCAGCAGGGTTAATTCGAATACCCCTCGTCGTTTCGATCGAACAGTAGCTCTGCTCTTACATCTTGGGCAAAAATGAGGCTTTACGTTTGATTTAACCCAGACACGTTGGCCGTACTCGCTGTGAAGTAATTTTGCGGATGATTGAACATTCGAGGATGAATTCGGTCTGGGAAAGCCCGCGTTTGCAGCCCGGACGCTCAGTTGCTGCTTGCTTTGCGTCGCACCCATCTATGACTCCGTCCCCGCCAGAATTACGTTTTCGAGACGGCGAGAGCGAGAGCAGAATCCGACCCCAGCCCTTAGCCCGGACCTTGTCGTCCTTCCTCACCATCATCGGGAGCATCATAGTCGGCGCGAGTTTAGGAGTCTGTTCAAAAGCGAACACTCTGGAACGCGGGCGAAATAAATCGCTGGATCGGGCCGGTGCCGTACTAAGTGGTGGATGTAGGAAGTATTCGGAACTGCCAACTCGAACTGCTGGCGCGAGCAGGCGCTGCGATTGGGGCGACGACCCCAGTTTCCGCCGGGATGCTAACTCACCGGATCCCGCTAATCCCGGCCCAGCCGAAAAGCTCCTTGTTGAGCGCCTCGACAAGGTCCGGCCGGTCGTCTCCGGCGAGCGCCGAATCTATCTCATAGCCTTGGGATTTAAGATAATGCGAGAGCAGCCTGTAAGTTGGCCTGAAACTCTTGAGCTCGCTCGGATCAATGGAAATGACCTGGCCGGGAATTGCCGGGGTCAGCTCATCGCGCATATAGACTGCGTCGAACCCGATGATTCCCCAACGGTGCTCGCGTTTCTCTGCGCGATAAAGAAAACGCGAATGCGTTGACAGTGTGGCGTCAATGCCCTTAAGTCTCACAGGCAGGTCAATGATCGCCGTCAGGCTCGCGATCGCACGATGGCTCGAAAGACTGATGTGAATGGGGGCAAGACGATGCTTTGCCGGCACTCCTCGCCGCGCCATTTCGATGGACCCGGCGACGAAATTCGCACCGCTTCCGCGAAACCAACTGACCCGCACCAGCGAATCCGGCCAGAAGCATTCTTTCATCCGCTCCCAGTGGCCAAGATCGCGGCTCTCGCGCTCGCGGAGAATTAATTGAGTGATCGCGCTGACGTCAGCGCTCTCGATTACAGCCCGTGGCAAATTAGCGATGGGAACGTCCATGGCGCAAGGACGATACCAGATGAAACTGAAGCCGTCGAGAACGCCGTGCGGGCTTCACTCCTTTTCAAGCGCGGCGAAATTCCCAGTGACTGGTACCGTACTCGTTTTCGTCGCAGTACGTACTACGATTCGCCAACCGCTTGCGGAAGCAAGCTTTAGCGCGATATTTCGATGGCGGGAACGAACTTGCGGCAGAATTGAAAGTTGAAAAGGGAAGCGAAGCCGCTTAGGCTGAGGCTTACCTAGGAGAACATAGGCCATTTCATGGGATCTGAGGGTGCCAATACGCCGGTGAGCTTCTCGATCGGCAACATCTCGTTCGGCGCAAAGGCGCCGCTCTTTCTGATCGCGGGTCCATGCGTGATCGAGAGCGAGGCCCACGCCACCTCCATGGCTGAATGCCTGGCCATGATCGCCGGCGCGGTGAAGGTACCGCTGATCTTCAAGGCATCGTACGACAAGGCCAACCGCTCGTCGGTATCGTCCTACCGTGGACCGGGCCTGAAGGAAGGGCTTCGCATCCTCGGGGGCATAAAGAAGAAGACAGGACTGCCGATCCTGACGGATGTTCACGAAGTCTCGCACGTCGCGCCCGCGGCAGAGGTCTGCGACGTATTGCAAATTCCCGCGTTTCTTTCACGGCAGACCGATTTGCTCGTCGCCGTTGGCAAATCGGGCCGCGTGGCGAATATCAAGAAGGGCCAGTTCCTTTCGCCCTGGGACATTGCGAATGCCGCGGAAAAAGTCGCCGGCACCGGGAACGAGAAAATCATCCTCACGGAGCGTGGAAGTTCCTTTGGCTACCAGAACCTGGTTGTGGACATGCGATCGTTTCCGATTATGCGCAAGCTGGGATACCCGGTGGTTTTCGACGTGACGCACTCGGTGCAGCTGCCGGGCGGGGAAGGGAAATCGAGCGGGGGGCAGCCGGAGTTCATCGAGCCGCTGGCGCGAGCAGGCACGGCGATTGGGGCGGACGGGATATTTCTGGAGGTGCACGACAATCCGGCAAAGGCACTTTCGGACGGCACGAACGCTCTCGCCCTTGAAAAGCTTCAGCCGATGCTGGAACGAATCCTGCGGATCGCGGCCCTGGCCCGAGAATTGGATGGCTCACGATGAGTCGAGAAGAACGAGTGAAGATGGCGATCGAGAGCGCTACCCGCGTGTTTCAGGTTGAATCCGAGGCGATTGTAGGTCTCATTGAACGCCTCGACGCGCGTTTCGAAAAGGCCGTGGATATTCTCTATGGGTGCAAAGGCCGCGCCGTCGTGACAGGACTCGGGAAATCCGGCTTGATCGGGAGAAAAGTTGCGGCAACATTTTCGAGCATGGGCACGCCGTCCCTTTTCCTGCATGCCGCCGATGCCCTGCACGGCGATCTGGGTATGCTCGCCGCCGGGGATGTGCTGATCGCCATTTCGTCGAGCGGGGAAACACAGGAGCTGGTTGATCTGATCGAGCCCGCCAAGCGGCTGGGAATTCCGCTGATCACGCTGACAGCGCGTGCGAACTCGCCGCTCGGCGCTGCCAGCGACGTGGTACTCGACATCAGCGTGAAGGAAGAGGCTTGCACGCTTAATCTTGCACCTACCTCTTCAACTGCTGCGGCGCTCGCAATGGGCGACGCGCTGGCCGTGGTGCTTGCCGAGCGGCGCGATTTTCAGGAGCATGATTTCGCGGCATTGCATCCTGGCGGACGCCTTGGTAAGAAACTGCGCCGTATCGAGACGCTGATGCACAAGGGCGACGACCTGCCACGCGTGTTGCCGACCACGAAAATGCCGGACGTGATCTACGAAATGAGCCGCAAAGGTCTAGGATTGACGGCGGTGACTAAGCCGGATGGGCGGCTCATGGGGATCATTACCGATGGTGACTTGCGCCGCGTGATGCAGAGGCGCAAACAGAACGTGCTCGATCTTGCCGCCATAGACTGCATGACGAAGAAACCCGTGACCCTGCCTCGAACGGAGCTTGCCGCGGCGGCACTACGCCTGATGGAAGAAAAGAAGATTACGTCCGTGATGGTGGTGGATAACGCGGGTCGCCTCGAGGGCGTCGTGCACATACACGACCTGTGGACGCTGCAATTGTTTTGACGATCCGATTAGGATCGTCATCCTGAGGGAGCAACGCGACCGAACGATCTGTCTTCGGAAAAGTGACTATGCCAATCCGTGAAATCAAATTTCCCGCGGTAGCGATGCGGCGCGCGAAGAAGATTCGCGTCTTGCTGATGGATGTGGACGGCACGATGACTCCAGGCGTCGTCTGCCTGCAGTCTTTTCCGGACGGCAGCGTGGCGGAAATGAAAGTGTTCAACGCGCACGACGGCGCAGGGATCAAGCTAGCAAGCATTATGGGAATTCGCACTGGCTTGATCACGGGGCGCGATTCAACCGCAACCGCTCGTCGCGCCCGCGAAGCATCCATGGAATTCGTGATACAGGGCCAGCCGAAAAAGCTCGAAGCGTACAAGGCGATCCTGGTGCGCGCTGGCGTGACCGACGAAGAAGTAGCGTTCGTCGGCGACGATCTTCCCGATCTTCCTCTGCTCGAACGCGCCGGACTAGCCGTGGCTGTGGGCGATGCCGTTGTCGAGGTAAAGCGCGCCGCGCACTACATCACCACCGTTGACGGCGGCAAAGGCGCGATCCGCGAAGTGGTCGAGCTGATCCTCAAAGCACAGGGCAAGTGGAAGAAAGCCATCCCGCTCGCGATTGCCTGACGTGAAGTGAATCGGAGCATAAGAGTTGCTTGTTCCGTCGGTTTGTCCTAATATGCAACTCGGGGGTTGCCTAATCATGGACGATCGAATCGAGAAGCGCGTTGAACTTAAGGCGCCGATTGCCCGGGTCTGGCGCGCCCTCACGGACCACCGTGAATTCGGCGAGTGGTTTCGCGTGAAACTAGATGGCCCGTTCGTTGCGGGACAGGTCTCGCATGGCCACATGACCTACCCTGGCTACGAACACCTCAAATGGGAGGTCGTTGTTCAAAAGATGGAGCCCGAGCGGCTCTTTTCGTTCACATGGCACCCTTATGCCGTCGATCCCACGAAAGACTACTCGAAGGAGACGCCCACGCTCGTCGAATTCAGGCTCGAGAAGATTCCGAGTGGCACGCTGCTGATACTTACCGAGACTGGTTTCGACAAAATCCCCAGCGATCGCCAGGCCGAGGCATTCCGCAGAAATGACGGCGGCTGGACCGAGCAAATGAGAAATATCGAGAGCCATGTCGCGCAGAGCTAGTAGCAGGGTTGCGGCCAATCACCGGGCCCACGCGCCCGTCTTTGCCGCGCTTGGCGACAGGACACGGCTGTCGTTGGTTGCGAAGCTTTCCGGCGGCCAGCCGCGCTCAATCTCTCAGCTGACGGAGGGTTCCCGGCTTACCAGGCAGGCAATCACCAAGCATCTTCGAGTGCTGGAGAAGGTGGAAATCGTGCGCAGCATTCGCGCGGGTCGCGAGAGCCTGTTTGAACTCCATCCGGAGCCTATTGAAGAACTCAAGGACTACCTCGATCTCGTCTCCAAGCATTGGGATCGCGCGCTGTCGAGGCTTAAGGCGTTCGTCGAAGGTTAATTTGCTAAAGTGAGATAAACCCAGGGGTGATTATCGAGCGGGCGCCGCGATACCTATGGCGATTCACAAGTTTGATGTCTTGGTTGTCGGCGCAGGGGCTGCGGGACTAATCTGCGCCGTCGAGTCAGGCAAGCGAGGACGTCGCGTCGCGATCATCGAGCGTGCGGACCGCGCAGGCAAGAAAATTCTTATCTCCGGCGGCGGACGCTGCGACTTCACGAACATTTATTCTCAGCCGGATAATTTCATCTCGGCAAACCCGCATTTTGCGAAATCCGCTCTCGCTCGATATACGCCGGGGGACTTCATTGCTCTGGTCGAAAAGCATCGCATCTCCTACCACGAGAAGACTCTCGGCCAACTTTTCTGCGACCGATCGGCGAGCGACATTACCGACATGCTCGAACTCGAATGCCGGAATGTCGGCGTGAAAACCTTTCTCAATAGCAGTGTTCTCGATGTTCGGCGGACCACGGAGTTCGTGGTTCAAACCGAACTCGCGGAGTATCACGCGCCGGCACTCGTGGTCGCGACCGGCGGGCTCTCGATTCCCAAAATGGGCGCCACGGCGTTCGGCTACGAGCTTGCGCGTCAGTTCGGGCTAAAGATTCAAGAGACGCGGCCGGCGCTCGTGCCATTCGTCCTGGGTGCAAAAGATCGAACCCGATATTGCGATCTGGCTGGCGTATCCGCGGAAGTGGTCGTCTCCATCGGCCAGCAATCGTTCAGGGAGAACATGCTGATCACGCACCGTGGTTTGAGCGGCCCTTCCATTCTGCAGATCTCCTCGTACTGGACTAAGGGCGAGCCGATTCGAATTGACTTAGCGCCCGATCGCGATCTGGCGGCTTCAATTCGCGAAGGGGCCACAAGAGACATGGCGACCGCCCGAACTGTCCTCCAGCGAATCCTGCCGAGGCGTTTCGCCACGCGTTGGCTTGATTTGCACGCGCCGTCCGATTGGACGAACCAATCGTTGGAGGAGCTTGAGCGTCAGGCGCACAACTGGACTCTTACGCCTACGGATACGGAAGGCTACGAAAAAGCAGAAGTAACGGCTGGCGGCGTGGATACGAACGAGCTATCGAGCAAGACGATGGAAAGCCGGAAAGTGCCAGGCCTATTTTTTATCGGCGAAGTTGTGGACGTGACCGGTCATCTAGGCGGTCACAATTTTCAGTGGGCCTGGTCCTCCGGTGTGGCAGCCGGACGAGCCCTCTAGACGCCGTCTAGACGGATTACCTTTTGCGAACTCCGTGACAAGCTAGCGGGCGGTCGGTTGGGGTAACGCGCTACGTTGAGCGGCCCACGCGCAGGCTGGACAAACATTATGACGTTTTTGGCTGCGGGTATATATCGTTCGCACGAGCAATTTAGCGCTACGCAGCTGCGGTCATCGTGCATTCCATTTGCGTGCCCACACGTGAGACAGATCGTCATGTCGTTTCTCCGTTAGGGATTTACCGGCGAAGGTTTGATTCTCTGAATTCCGAAGCGGGCAAGCATAAAGAACGTGCTCGACTTACGTCTGTCCGATATTGAACAACTGGCGTAGATCGCCGCGGGAACCCGCAAGTGAGCATCAAGATTGTTTCAGGGATACTTAGGGGGATCTAGCGTGAGCACGATTTCGAGTTCGGCGCCGGGAGCGAGTTCGCCCATTTGATATTTCACGTCCTGCCAAATAATAGTCGAGTGGCCGAGGAGCCGAACGTCCGCTGTCGCTTCTGAGAAAGTTTGCAGCCACATCGGGCCGACACGACCGTAGAGCAGCACGATGTGAGCATCCGTCACCCACCAGGAGGGGTTTTTTGCAGGTTCGCCCTCGACACGCAGGGGCAAAAAACTACGGGCATCCACCCATATGGACCCGCGGAGAAGGTCCCTGGATTTTCGCTTCGGAACCAGGTCGAGCACGTAGCAACGTTGGCTGTTGATCTCATCCTCTCGGATGAGGCGAAAATCATAATTTTCGGCTGTGATATCGCTCGAGCCGGAATCTCTTGCAAAAGCCACTTCTCCGTCCAGCATTTTGCGAACGATTTTTTCTTCCAGTAGAGAGCCGTTGGTATTTTCGACGGTGTATTTCTTGGAGACCGGAGGCACGACGGATATCTCGGCGATTAAGCTGGACTTGAGCTCAGTCTGACTATCTCCCCTAAACAGCTTGTAGTCGCGCGTCACCTTATACGGGCGAAAGTGAGTGCGATTTTCGCTCTGGGCCCGCGCCATCTGGGCGACGATTTCTTCGCTTGTCGGAATCCGGCCTTGCGTCTGTGCGGTGACGCATGTGGCAGCTATGGAAGCCATGGAACAGACTAGGATCGAGCACGTTAATTGCGCCCCGGAAGTCACGTTAAGGCTCCGCTTGGTTCTCAGGAAACCCTATCGTATCCGCGTCGGCTGGGTCAATCTGTGCTGTTTTGTACACCCGGGCTAAATCTGTTTCCCGCTGTTGGTTTCGTTCTCGGGGAGGTTGGCGTTGGAAATGTTTACGCTTTTGCTTTCCACTTCTTTGCCAGTTGTTCAACGCTCGGGTATGAGTACGCTTCCACGAACGTGTGTTCCGGCGGCTGCGATCCATCTCGCAGTGCTTGCGCTAGCATTTCCACAGCCTTGTCCATGGTCAGGGAAGTCACCACCGTCGCACACAGCGCGCCTTGATCCACGAGCGGCCGGCTTCTTTCCGCCACTCCCACGCCCGCGCACGGCAGCGCCATCCATTTCGCGAGCTCAGGCCCGGATGACGTTGTCTCGAACGCTTTTCTAGCTCCCGTAATGAAGTCGGCGTTTTGCGAAACGATCAGCTGAGTGCCCTCGGGCCGCTGCCTGGTCAGATTCAGCCACGAACAAACCGCGTTATGCGCGCCTTCCGCGGATGACGCCAGCACCTTCAAGCTTCTCGCTTCAACGTTCTTGGGTTTCGTGCTTTCCATGCCCTCGGATCGTTTCGTGGCCCACCAACTCATCGCCGGCCCGCGCAAATATAGAACCGATCCGCCATTTGGCAATATCGCGCCAATCTGGCGCCCTTGAATCCGGCCAACTTCCATGTGGTCTTGCGAGACTTGAAAGACCGGGACTTTGGGGTTTCGGCGAAGCGCTCCGATGTAGTCCACGTGGGCGTTGCTGACGACCCAGCCGATTCCCGCGGCGACTGCTGCCTCCGCTACGCGCGGCAAACCAGCGGCGCTCACCGGCTCGACGAGGATTCCATCCGGCCGCGAGGTTCGCGAATGCACGGAATTCACCAGGTCCTGGCCCTGAGCTACAGAGTCCATTTTCGCGCTCACGATTTCCAGTTCCACTCCGATACGATCTGCAATGGCCTGCGCCGCGGACGTTTGGGCGCGCAAATACATTGTGTCGCCGGGAACGGAAAGAACGAATTTCAGTTTCTTCACGGACGCCCCCACGCATCTAGATTACATCGCCTGCGGATGGGTGAACCAAGTGCGGCAAGAACCCGTGCGAAGCGATTACCCCAAAGCGGTGAGGATATGCCAACGCAAATCAGGTTCTTTCAGTATTGTAGCTTCGAGTCGGAAACCACTAAGCCAACCGCGTCAACTGAGTTTATGGAGCGGGCGATGGGAATCGAACCCACGTCCGAAGCTTGGGAAGCTTCTATACTGCCATTGTACGACGCCCGCTCGTTACTGACCCAAACCTGCCTGCACACGCACTGTGTCTGCTATTATTTTCCATTTCTGGCCGCTTTGCATAGGGGAAAACGCGGGGAACAGTTGATCGAACCAATTCGAACCAATTCGAGCCAAATCCGCCAGGAATCGCCCAAGCGCGGAATCCTCTCGACCACACGGCCGATTTCGACGTACAGCAACTCCCCGATCGCGGCTAACACGTTGCCTGTATGGGATTGTCGCGGCATGTGTGGCATCATGCGCCTGTAGGTGTGCAAAGCCGTACTTGGGCCAGGGAATAGTTTGAGTTCGTGAGGAGGATTAATGATGCGCAAGGCCGCCGTTTGTTCCTTGTTCTTCGCATTCGTCATGTTGGCAGTTTCGGCGCCAGCTTTCGGGCAAGTGTCCATCTCAGTTGGCTTCGGACCGCCTGCGCTGCCCGTATACGATCAACCCGTATGTCCCGGCGACGGTTATCTGTGGACGCCGGGATATTGGGCGTGGGACGACGTTGACAGCGATTACTACTGGGTGCCCGGCACATGGGTCGAGCCACCCGAAGTCGGTTTGTTCTGGACTCCAGGTTACTGGGGCTGGGGTGGCAGCGGCTTTATCTTTAACGCAGGTTATTGGGGACCGCAGGTCGGATTCTACGGCGGCATTAATTATGGTTTCGGTTATTTTGGCGACGGATTTGTGGGCGGACGTTGGGACGGTGGGCACTTTTTCTACAACCGTGAGGTCAGCAACGTGAACGTTACGATCATTCACAACGTCTACAACGAGCGCGTGAGCGTGAGAAATGACAGCCACGTCAGCTTCAACGGCGGCAATGGTGGGATTAGCGCGCGTGCCACGGCTCAGGAAGAAGCGGCGGAGCGGGACAGGCGCGCCGGGCCGGTAGCTGCTCAAAGCCAACAGAGGGACGCCGCGCGCGGAAATACGGAATTGCGTGCATCGGTGAACCACGGGAAGCCTCCGATCGCTGCGACTCCCCGCGCCGGAGCGTTCAACGATCGCGAGGTCGTGAAGGCCAGAGATGCTGGCGCACCGTATACTCCTCCCGCCAATCGGGGCAACGCGGCCGACCGTGGTAACGCAAACGTGAACGCGAATGCGAACTCGGCGCCAAGGGCAACGGTCCATCCCAGGGATCTTCCGCCCATCGAGCGTCCTGCTGCGTCGAACACGGGCAATGCGAAGCTGGACCAGAAGTATCAGCAACAACAGGAAAAACTGATGACGCAGCAAAACAAAGACCGGCAGAATCTCCAGCAGCGACAGGACAAAGAGCATCAGCAGCTGGCGAATCAAAAAGCTAATGAGCAGAGAACTCAGCAGGTAGAGCAGAAACACCAGCAACAGACGCAGCAAATGGTGCAGAAACACCAGCAGCAGCAACAAAACCTGCAGAAGAGGCAAGCGCCCCCGCCTCACACTGCCGCGCCGAAGGATGAGAAGCCACGCTAATAAAGAGCGCCTCTAATCGAGTGCGGTAGCCAGGCTTAAGAACTCAGCTGGCTGCCGCACTCGGAATCTCTCAATTCTCGGCTTTCAAAGCTGGCTTACTTAATCTCAGGATAATCCAAGTAGTAGCGGTGAAGGTCCGCAACCGTCATCTCGCCCTTGCGAATGCGGACGGCCGTAGGTTCGTCGCCGCCCCCTGACGAAGTGAGCCACACGGTATCACCGGCGCGGAAATCCGTGCTCTTCAGCGGCTGGCCGGAGTCATCGAGGTACTTCGTATTTGCGTCCACCTTCACGAGCAACGTGACTTCAGTGGGACGCTTTAGCAGGAATTGCGATTTCGACTGATCCACCGACGCGACGATGAAGAACGATTCGCCCGCGGCCGTTTTTTTGTCCTGCGCGGCGGCGCTGGTCCTCGCGGGAGGAGGAGCCACCCGAGGAGCGGGAGCCAGACCTGTAGCCGGAATAGGACTTCCACCCGGCCGCCCATGATGCATGGGCACCGTTCCTTCCTGAGCGTGAACGGCGGGAGCAAGCGTGCTTGCCGCCAGCAGAACCCCGGCGATAACCGCATAACCTAAGCGTCTATTCATATCGAAGGGCCTCAATGGGATCCAGGCGTGCCGCTTTGCGCGCCGGATAGTATCCGAAAAATATTCCAACACCCGCGGAAAAAAATGCGGCGACCACCACGGACAGCGGAGAAACAAAAGTGGACCAGTGAACGAAACGAGTGATGAGCGTTGAGGCGACAATTCCCAGTGCGATACCCGCAAACCCGCCCAGCGAACTGAGCACCAGCGCTTCGCTCAAAAATTGCCACTGGACATCTTGTTCCGTTGCGCCGACCGCCATCCGTATGCCGATCTCGCGGGTACGTTCCGTCACGGAAACCAGCATGATATTCATGATTCCGATGCCGCCTACGAGCAGTGAGATCGAAGCGATGATTCCGAGCAATACAGTCATCGCAAGAGAAGTTGCTTCCGCCGCCTGCGCCATTTCATTCGGACTGCGAATGATGAAGTCGTCTTCTTCTCCTGGCCGTAGGTGATGCCTTTGCCGCAATAAAGCGGAAATTCCCGACTGCGCCGGAGTCAGCGCATCCTGAGAGCTGGTCGAAACCATGAGCATTTGCAGCCAGCTGATTCCTGAAATCTTCTTCTGCACGGTTGTATAGGGCATCACCATCGTATCGTCCTGGTCTTGCCCATTGGAGTTCTGCCCCTTCGCAAGCAGCACGCCGACGACCCGGAAGGGAAGGTTCTGCACGCGGATCATTTGCCCAACGGGGTCCGAATCGCCAAAGAGTTGCTGTGCCACCGTGTTTCCGAGCACGCACACGTTCGCGGCCATGTCCACATCCCGCTCGGAAAACATGCTTCCCGAAACGACAGGCCAGTTTCGAATCTGCGTATAGTCCTGCGACACGCCGGAAGCGCGGGTCAGCCAATTCTGGTTGCCGTTGACCACCTGCACGGACGCGCCGACGATGGGAGAAATCATCACGACGTTCGGAACATGCTGCAGAATGGCCTGGGCATCGTCCGCGGTTAGCGTCTTGTTCGCGCCGTTGCCCATGCGCACGCCGCTCGTGTTCACGCTTCCTGCGAACACCATGATCATGTTGTCGCCGAGCGCCTGAATCTGTTGCTGCACCTGTGCACTGGCTCCTTGGCCAATCGCGACCGTACCGATCACCGCGCCGACGCCGATGATGATGCCAAGCATTGTGAGGATCGTTCGCAGCTTGTTGCGCGCCAGCGCCCGCAGTGCGACGCGAATGATTTCTCTCAGATTCATGTTTCCACCTCACGCTTGGGCGTCATCTCGGTCCCGGTCCGCCAAATCCTGGTGGCCGCTGTCCGCCCGTGGTTCCGGCCGCTTGGGTCGCCGCGATTACCAGCGTGTCGCCTTCGTGGAGATCGCCGGAAACGAGTTGCGAGTTGTTGTAGTCCGTGATCCCGATCTGCACCGCGGTCGGAATGAGCTGTTTATTCGGTCCAAGCTTCCAGACCACTTGCCAGCCTCCCAGGTGCGTCGTCGAGGCTTCGCGCGAAATGTTGTACTGCTTGTAAAGCGCCTGCAGATCCTTGGGAACCATCGGGGGTTTGAACGTGAGCGCCGGGTTGGGCACTTCGATCGTATTGGTAGTGTGGCCCGTGGGGATCGTCACGTAAGCGGTTTCGCCCGGCAGCAGTTTTTCGTCCGGATTGCTGAAGTCAATCACGGTGTTATAGGTGACCACGTTTTGAACGGTTGTGGGATTCAGCCGCACGGTGCTGACGCGCCCGTGGAAAAGCTCCGTCGGGAACGCGTCCACGGCAAACGTCACGGCCGCGCCAACTTTGATATTTCCGGTGTCGGATTCGTCCGTCGCCGCATATACCTGCATGCGCGTCAAATCCTGCGCAACGGTAAACACGTTCGGCGCCTGCAATGTCGCTGCCACGGATTGACCGACATCGATGTTCCGCGCCACCACGGTTCCATCAATCGGTGAGATGATCGTCGTATATTTCAGGCTCGTTTCGGCGGCTTTGAGCCCCCCGTCCATTGCGGTCACCTGCGCATGCGCCTGCGCCAGAGTGGCTTTGGCTTGCGTAACCGCCGCCTGCGCGGATAACACGTCCGCTTGCGCCTGCCCGAGAGTGGACTGCGTCAGGTCGTTCGAATCGGTCGAGACAATTCCCGCCTTGAATAGATCCGACGAGCGCTTTGCCGTAGCCTGCTGGTAAGTTACGTTCGCCTGCGTCTTTGCCAGATTGGCTTCATCCACCTGGACGTTCGCCGCCAGCGTCGTCAGGTTGTCCTGCGCGTTTTCAAGATTGCCGCGCGCCTGCGTCACCTGCGCTTCATAAATGGCGGGATCGAGCTGCGCCAGCACCTGCCCACTCTTCACTCGCGTGTTGAAGTCCGCGAATATGTATTGAACCGTCCCCGAAACGTACGAGCCAACCGATACCGTCGTCAGCGCATTGATTGTTCCCGTCGCCTGCACGGCCGACGTGATATCGCCCCGGCGCACCACGACCGTCGTGTACTTAGGTTCCTTTGACTTGGCCCGCGCGTACGCCCAATACCCGAATATCAGAATCGCGCAGACAACGCCGACGAAGTACGCCCTCCGGTGCTTTTGATACGACTCTTTCAGCGACATGGATCTCCGATTGTACGGGAAGTATTGTCAACGAAGCACGAGGCGCTCCGGCTGGACTATCTCTTTTCCCCTCTTTACTAATGACGCGGTCTCCGCGCTTCTGGTTACCTGCGCCGCGACTAAATTTTGTGTGTCTCGACCGGCGCGATTCAGCGATTCGTTGCGCGCAAGGCTCCGTGCTAAAGTGGGCGCCTCACAAGCCCAGGGAGGGCAAGTGGCGTACCGAGACTTGCGGGATTTCCTGAAGAAGCTGGACAAGGAAGGCGAGCTCCAGCGAATTTCCGCCGAGGTGGACCCGGTCCTCGAGATCACGGAAATCTCCGACCGCACGGTCAAGGCCGGCGGCCCAGCGCTTCTTTTCGAGCAGCCGCGAGGTTCGCGTATTCCGGCGGTTACGAATTTGGTCGGCACCGAGCGCCGGATGAACATGGCGCTGGAAGTCAATTCCCTGGACGAAGTCGCCGGGCGCATCTCCTCAATCCTCGACATGCAGTCGCCCCAGGGCCTTCTCGATAAAATGAAGATGCTGCCGAAGCTTGCGGAACTCGGCAACGTATTTCCGAAGACGGTGCGAAGCGGCGAATGCCAGGAAGTCGTGCGCACCGAAGGATTTTCGCTCTTCGATTTTCCGATTCTGCAATGCTGGCCGCAGGACGGGGGGCGCTACATCACCTGGCCCATGGTCATCACCAAAAATCCTGAAACTGGCAAGCGCAACGTGGGCTGTTACCGCATGCAGGTCTTCGATCAACGCACCACGGGAATGCATTGGCAGACACAGAAGCATGGTGCCGAGCATTTTCGGAGCGCGCGTTCAAAGAATGAGGGAGGCAAGCTCGAAGTCGCGGTAGCGATCGGCGCGGACCCGGCCACCTGCCTCAGCGGAATTCTGCCCGTGCCGCCGGATATGGACGAGTTTCTCTTCTCCGGTTTCTTACGGAATGATCCAGTCGAACTGGTCGCGTGTAAGACCGTTGATCTGGAAGTCCCGGCGAATGCCGAGATCGTGCTCGAGGGGCATGTTGAACTCGCAGAGATGCGGACGGAAGGCCCGTTCGGGGACCACACGGGTTTTTATTCACTCGAAGGGCAGTTTCCCGTATTTCACGTGGACTGCATCACGCACCGCAAGGATCCTCTGTATCTCACGACCATCGTGGGCCCTCCGCCGCAAGAGGACTATTTCATCGGCCACATGATCGAGCGCGTCTTTTTGCCCGTAATGAAGATGCAGCATCCGGAGATCGTGGATGTAGCCATGCCGGCCGAGGGCATTTTTCAGAATCTAATGATCGTTTCAATCCGCAAGAGCTATCCCGGCCACGCGCGGAAGACGATGAATGCGATTTGGTCGCTCGGTCAAGCCATGTTTACAAAGGTTGTGGTGATTGTGGACCACGACGTGAACCTGCAGGACTCGCGCGAGGTCGTCTGGAAAGCGCTGTGCGCGATTGATCCCGAGCGCGACATTTCATTTGTGCTCGGTCCGGTGGACACGCTCGATCACGCCGCTCGCCGGCAGGACTTCG
Source organism: uncultured Acidobacteriota bacterium (assembly GCA_963818605.1). Taxonomy (GTDB): domain Bacteria; phylum Acidobacteriota; class Terriglobia; order Acidiferrales; family UBA7541; genus Palsa-295. Next base: position 322,874 of record CAWFSW010000006.1, on the reverse strand, counting down.
GCTCGAAAATGGGAATTGACGCGACGCGCAAGTGGCCCGAAGAAGGCTTCTCCGGGCGCTGGCCCGACGAGATCAAGATGGATACGGCGACAAAGCAGCGCATTGATTCCATCTGGGAGCAACTAAAAATCGGTTCGGGCAAAAAGAAAGCGTAAGCCTCGAACTCTTCAGAAATCGCGTATTCCTCTGCTTTTCCCCATATTTAGGCCTTTCCTGTACGTCCGACCGGGTTTTACCAAAAGCACACGCGCTCAACATGTTGGTTGACACTGTGAGTTGTGGATGCAATAAACGAGTCAAGGGGAGCGTACCGGGCCTATCAGTACTACCGGCCTACGCTCACCGGAACGATCCCCAAAGGGGTTGGGGCGAACCAGAACCGAAGGGCATTGGGTTTTTCTCAAGTAGCGCGCGACTCGGGAAAGTTATGTGGAATCCTCCCTGCGAAGCGGGGCGGAGCAAGAAGCGAGGGGCCACACGATGTTTAATCTGGGTAAAACAAAATCGTTGATTGGCCTGGACATTGGCTCGAGTTCGGTTAAGGCCGTCGAATTGAAGAAAGTGAAAGACGGCTACGAGCTGGTGAGCTATGGCCTGGAGCCATTGTCCCAGGATACCGTCGTGGACGGGGCCATCATGGACGCTCCCTCCGTGGCCGAAAAGATCATTTCGATCTTTGACGCGCAGAAGATCAAAGTGAAAGACGTGGCTACTTCCGTGTCGGGCCATTCGGTGATCGTGAAGCGGGTAAGCATGCCGCTGATGACCGAAGAGGAACTTTACGACCGGATTCAGGCGGAAGCCAGCCAGCACATCCCGTTCGATATCGCCGACGTGAATCTGAGCCACCAACTTCTGGAAGCAACCGAAAACCAGATGGACGTGCTTCTGGTGGCGGTCAAGAAAGACAAGATTCTGAACCACACCAACGTGCTTGCGCAGGCGGGCAAGACGCCGGTGGTGGTGGACATCGACGCCTTCGCTTTGCAGAACAGTTTTGAAGTGAACTACGAGCCGGACCCGTCGCAGGTCGTGGCTCTGCTGAACATCGGCGCGAGCGTGATGAACATAAACATCATTCGCGGATGGACGCCGTTATTTACTCGCGACGTTTCGGTGGGTGGCAATCAGTACACGGACGCCCTGCAAAAGGAACTCGACCTGAGCTTCGAAGACGCCGAGAAACTGAAAATGGGCGGCACCCTGGCGGGAGTCAGTGAAGAACAGCGCACGGCCATCCTGCGTTCCGTTTCCGACATTTTGATTCTGGAAATACAGAAGACGTTCGATTTCTTCCGCGCGACGGCCAGCGGCGAGAACATCCGCCGAATTGTGGTGGCCGGAGGAACCGCGCGGGTTCCCGGCTTGCTCGACCTCTTGAAGGAAGAGTTCGCCATGCCGGTCGAAGAGCTCTATCCGTTTCGCAAGGTAGCAATCAATCCAGGGCGTCACGATGAAACCCAGATTCGCGAGTTGGCGCCGCGCCTGGCAATCGCCGTCGGCCTGGCGCTGAGGAGCTTTGACACGCCATGATCCGGATCAACCTACTCGGCCAAGCTCGTCCGAAGGCCGCCAAGCAAGCTGTGCCGCTCGAAGCTACCGTGCAGATCCTGTTCGCATGCGTAGCCATCGGTCTGGCATTCGTGATCCTTGGGCTCGCCTATTACAGCCAGAAAAAACAGCTGGACGACACCAACAAGCGCATCGCCTCTCTAAAAGCGGAAAAGGCCAGCCTACAGCAGATCAAGCTGGATGTGGACCGCTTCGAGAGCGAGAAGAGCGTCCTTCAACAGCGAATTGACGTGATTGAGACGCTGCAACGAAACCGTAGCGGCGCCCAGGACATGCTCCAAATGGTGGCGAACACCGTGGTTCGAATCGATGCCCTGTGGCTCACGTCGTTGGATAAAAAGGGTGATTCGCTTGAATTGCAGGGCGAGGCTGGATCGATCAACGCCGTCGCCAATTTCATCACTGAACTGAAGAAGTCCGGATACTTCGACCAAGTTGAAATTAAGAGCGCCAAGGAGAACGATCTTCTGCCCGGCGTCGAGACTTATGGATTCACGATGACCGTAACTGTCGCTCCTCCAGCAGGAGGTCCGACGAACGCTTCGAGGCGGTCGGAACGGCGCAATCCCCGCAACCTGCGGCCAAGGGAAGGAGCTAAGCCATGGCACCATCGTTCCGAGACTGGCCCTGGCCCTTACAGGCCCTGTTCTATGTGGGATTGACCATTGTGCTGGTTCTCGCGGGATTCTACGTGCCGGGTTCGCCGCTCACCACGGTTCGAACTCAGCTCGAATCTGCGCAGGCTGAAGTCAAACCACTTGAATCGGATGTTCAGAATCTTCGAGTTTACAAGCAGCGACGCGCCGAATTGCAGACGGAGATGGACGCCTTGCAAAAACAGCTCGCAACGCTGCAAACGATTGTTCCCGAGGATAAGGAAACCGATCAGTTCATCCTGATGGTTCAGCGCGCCGCGATAACCTCCGGCGTCGCTATTCGGTCTTTGACGGCGAGCCCGATCGCGCAGAAGCCCTACTATTTTGAAATGCCGTTCGCGATTGAGGCCGACGGACCCTATTACTCGGTTCTCGACTTCTTCTCACGGCTGGGCCGCCTCTCGAGAATCATCAACGTGGGCGACCTGAAGCTGGCGTCCCTTAACACCACGAACGCAAAATTCCATATGTCGGCTGGAACGCACTGTGAACGGCACGTTTACGATCACCACTTTCTTCACGAATTCGGCGGAACAGAAGCCAGCTGGTGGTCCTGCTGCGCCGCCGGCGAAAAAGTAGGCGGACGATGAAAATGGCAAACACATCCGCAAAGTTGCTCGCAGTACTGGCCCTGTCGCTTCCGTTGGCGATTGGTGGGTGGGCGCAGGACGCGCCCGCGAACGCCATGGCCATGAAAGCTCAGAGCCCCAAGCCGGCGAAGCCGCACAAAGCGGCTAAGGCGGCGCAACACTCCAGGGCTGCCGCAACCGCGAAACCAGCGGCCGGCGCGGCGGAAGCGCAGGCGGCTCCCGCATCTCCCGAAGGCGACAAGATTGAAGCGGTCGGCAAGCGCGATCCCTTCGCGCCCCTGATCAACGACAAAAAGGATTCTCGGCCAGCATTTGCCTCCGGGCAAAGCGGGCTTGGTAATTGCCACGGTGCGCGTGGATGGCGCCGTACGTTCGGGCAACTCAATGATCGCGGTGGTCTCCAATCCGGAGCAGAGCGTTTATTTCATCCGGGAAGGTGATCGCCTGTATGACGGAGATGTGGAAAAGATTGGGCTTGACGGGGTCACATTCAAAGAGAATTCGAAGGACGCCTTCGGTAAGCCGGTCGAACGTGTGGTGACGAAGCGAATCTACGCCAGTGCAGGAGAGCAGCAATGAGGATCCTATGGAGGGCGTTGGGACTGAGCGCGCTGTTGGCGGCCGGTCTAATTTGGACTAATGGAGCGCTCCGCGCGAGTGATGCGCCGGTGGTGCACGTGAAGGCGGAGGTCAAGGACGGCGCTGTCCGCTTGCAAGCGGACGCCAATGCGCCTTTCGAATACACGACCTATCGCCCCAGCGCGAGCCTCTATGTGCTCGACCTGAGCGGTGTGTCCGCCGGAGATCCGGCAGGCGCGCGCGTGGTTGCGTCGGACCTCGTGAAGAGCTACCGCGTGATTACGTACTCGTCGGGAACGAAGCCCGTCGTTCGGCTGGAGATTCTTCTGGCCCAGGGCGTCGAGCCGAAGCTTGAGCGTCAGGGCAAGGAAGATCTCACGCTCTTGGTCTCGCGTGCAAGCAGCAACGCTTCCGCGCTCAATTCCGCTCCAGCGCACGCGAAGGCGACTCTTGTACCCGCTTCTGCCAAGGCCTCGGACATCGCTCTGACGGCGCATCAGTCCATTCGCCAGGTACATCTGGAACAGAATGGCACCGCGACGGAAGTCAGCATTTCCGGCTCCGGCCCATTGAGCTATCACTCAATTCACCTGCAGAATCCCGACCGCCTCGTACTGGACTTCGCTGGTTCGCATTTGACAACCACGGAGAAACAGATCGCAAGCAACCTCGATCCAGTGCGCGAAATTCGCCTCGCTCAGTTCACGCCGGAAGTTTCGCGAGTCGTGATTGATCTTCGCGAACCCGCTCACTACAGCATTAAGGGCGCGGGAAACACGGTCACCGTGTCGTTCGAAGGTAAGTCTTCGACCGGAGCAGGTGCGACCTTGGCGCCGGATGCCGATTCGGCGGCCACGGTAACTCAAACCAAGTCCGCGACAGAAGAATCTGCATCAACTAAGCCCGCCGTGATTCCGGCGCCGGCTGCGGTGCTGCCTGCCGCTTTGACGCAGACTTCGTCCGCGCTCGCGACCCCTGCGTTCGCTACCCCACAACAGCAGCAAACCCTGGCTCCGACGCGCGCAGCAATTGAGACTGCTTCGAATACCGACGCAACCCCGGCCCCGGCTCCAGTCGCTGCACCGGCACCGCAACCAGTCGCGGCAATGCCTGCACCGATGGCGCAGACTCCCGGAGCATCTGCTGCGGCTCCCGCTGGCAAGTATTCTGGCGAGCCGATCTCGGTCAACCTGAAGGACGTGGATCTTCGCGACTTTCTTCCGCCTGATTCACGAAATCAGCGGACTTAACGTCGTGGTGGATCCGGGCGTGAAGGGCACTTTGACGATCGTGCTCGACGATGTGCCGTGGGATCAGGCGCTCGATATCGTGCTGAAGAACAACGATCTCGACAAACAGCTCGACGGCAATGTGCTCCGCCTTGCAACGAAGGAAACCCTGCGGAAGGAAGCGGACGAAAACCGCGACCTGGCCAAGGCTAGTCGCCGAAGTCGGCGGAAGTCGTTACCACAACTCGTGTGCTCAGCTATGCTAAGGCAACGGGCATGGCGACCACGCTCAAGAAATTCCTCTCGTCTCGCGGAGATATCATCGCGGACGACCGGTCGAACACGCTTATTATTCGCGACATTCCCGAGCACTCTTCCGGTAATGGACAATTTGATCCGGCAGCTTGACCGGAAATCGCAACAGGTGGAAATCGAAGCCCGCGTGGTGGCTGCGAACCGCTCGTTCTCGCGCGAAATCGGCTCGCAGTTCGCTTTCTCCGGTGCGGCCAACACCCTGCACAACAACAATACGATAGGTGGCGGAGCTGGTCCCAGCCCGATCACCCGAACCCCACCCCCGCCACTGATCTCTCCTGGCGGCAGCAGCGGCAGCTCGACCGGTTCTTCGATGCCGCTCATTTCCAACCTGCCCGCGAGCGTGCCGACAAGCGGAATCACGTACTTGTTCACTTCGGCGAATTTCGCCCTAGACGAGATCATCACCGCAGCTGAGGAACGGGGCGTCGGTAAGCTCCTTTCGAAGCCGAAGGTGATCACGCAAAATAACGAAAAGGCAACCGTCAAGCAGGGAACTAAGATTCCCGTACAGACAATCGTCAACAACACGGTATCGGTCCAGTTCGTGGACGCCGTCCTCGAGCTCGATGTCACGCCGCAGATTACAGCGGACGGCACGATCTACATGGATGTCAACGTCGAAAACGATCAGATCGATGGTTCGATTCCCCGAGTGCAGGGAATTCCGGCCATTGATACGCAAGAGGCTGAGACCAAGGTCACGGTCAATGACGGTGCCACTGTCGTAATCGGCGGCATCATCGTTACGCAGCAAACGACGGACATTCAGCAGGTTCCGTTCGTTGGCAGCGTGCCGATCCTGGGAAATCTGTTCAAGCACACGACCGTCAAGTCCACCTCACAGGAACTCTTGTTCTTCCTGACGCCTCGCATTCTGCCAAGCTAGCCTGTAGCCTGGCAAACGTGACGACGGAGTCTGGAAAGCGAAACATGAGCCGGAGCGGGCCCGCAGGAAGATTGGGCCGGCTCCGGCTCTCCTTTTCCGGCCTTGGCGTGGACGCCCTTCTGGTCACACACCTTCCCAATATTCACTACCTATGCGGCTTTACGGGCAGTGCTGGGATGCTCCTCGTGGATTCGTCGTCGGCCATACTGTTTACGGACAGCAGATACACGTTTCAGGCGCGGCAGGAGGTCTCCAGCGCGCGCGTGCGGATCTGCAAGCATGGACTGCTTCGGGCTGCGGCCAAGGTCCTGCGCGCCCGCAAAGGCCCCTGCCGTGTTGGCTATTCTCCGGGCAAGTCACCTTCGCCCAGAATCAGGCGCTTGAGGCAGGATCGGGCAGCCGCGTCCGGTGGGCCACCGACGGAGGCTCCGTCGAAAGCCTCAGGGCGGTGAAGGACCTGCAGAGCTAAATGTACTTCAGGAAGCAGCCGACATCATTAGCGCGGTCTTTAGCCAGGTGCTGCGCGGCATCCGGCCCGGTGTGACAGAGCTGGTGCTTGCCGGGGAAATCGAGCACGAAATCAAGCGCCGGGGGGCTCGGGTCCATCCTTCGACACCATAGTCGCTTCCGGAGCGCGCTCTGCCTGGGCACACGCCCGGCCGACTTCCAAAGCACTCAGGAAAAACGAATTGGTCGTCCTGGACCAGGGTGCTATACTTCGCGGCTACTGCAGCGATATGACCCGCACGATCTACCTCGGAAAGGCGCCACGGAAGGTGCGGAGCCTCTACAGCGCAGTCCTAGAGGCCCAGGAAGCGGGTAAGCGAGCCATACGCCCGGGAGTGACTGCGGGTGACGTTGATCGGGCAGCCGAAAGGTGCTCAAGAGGCTGAAACTCGACCGATATTTTACCCACAGCCTGGGGCACGGGCTGGGTCTTGAAGTTCATGAAATGCCGCGGCTGGGCAAGGGCGAGCAGACAATTCTTCAGGAAGGGATGGTCTTGACCGTGGAACCCGGCGTTTACCTCGAAGGGCTCGGCGGGATTCGCATCGAGGACGACGTAGTTGTGACCGCCAAGGGTTCCGTTGATTTGACTAGCACGCCCAGGGACTTTCTCGAGCTATAAATGGCGAAGAAATCGAAGACAAAACCAGCAGGCAGAGCGGAAGTGGGCGGCGTGGACCTTGTCGAGGTCGAACGTCTGCTCGCATTCATGGAAAAGCACGGGCTGGAAGAGTTCGAATATGCGCGGGGCGGAGTGCACATCCGCCTGAAAAAACCTTCGTCGGCGGCCGCTGTCGCTCCCCGAGCAGCAACCGCATGGGACGCGCCTCCGCCAGCACACGCCCCGGCTTCGGATGCGCCGCGATACGCGAGTCACGGAGCCGCCGCGCCCTCGCCCGCTACCGCGCCTGATGTTCACGTAATTAAGTCGCCCATCGTCGGCACCTACTACGCTTCGCCTGGCCCGAACGCGGACGCATTCGTTGCGGTGGGCGCGAAGGTAGAGCCGGGCCAGGTGCTCTGCATCATCGAGGCGATGAAGTTGATGAATGAAATCGAGTCAGATGTGGCCGGTGAGGTCGTGCAAATATTTGTGGAGAACGGCAAGCCGGTGGAGTACGGCGAGCCGCTGTTCGGCATCCGGGCGCGCGGTAAGAAGTAGTTTTTCGCGGCCTGCTGTTCGAATGAGCTAAATTCCAGGTGCCTCTGCGTCATGCGGACCGAGTTCCAAACGCCATGTTTCGAAAAATTCTCGTAGCCAATCGCGGCGAAATCGCCCTCCGCATTCTTTCCGCCTGCAAGGAACTTGATATTCGTACCGTCGCCGTTTATTCGGAAGCAGATCGGCACGCCCTTCACGTGCGATTCGCAGACGAGGCGATTTGCATCGGGCCGCCGCGCAGCTCCGACAGCTACCTGAATATTCCGCAGGTAATTAGCGCGGCTGAAATCGCGAATGTGGACGCCATTCATCCCGGGTACGGATTCCTATCGGAGAACGCCAATTTTGCGGAAGTCTGCGAGGCCTCCCACATTTCCTTTATTGGGCCGACTCCTGCGCTGATTCGCATGATGGGCGAGAAAGATCGTGCGCGCGCCGAAATGGCTGCCGCCGGATTGCCGATTATTCCGGGAAGCGATGGCGCGGTTCCGGACGAAGCGGCCGCGAAGAGAGTTGCATCCGAAATCGGGCTTCCGCTGATGATTAAAGCGGTTGAAGGAGGCGGCGGGCGCGGGATGCGCATGGTGCGAACGAAACGCGAGCTGATTCCCGCGTTTCAAACCGCACGCACGGAGGCGCAACAGGCCTTCGGCAGTCCCAGCGTGTACATGGAGAAATTGATCGAGCATCCACGGCACATCGAATTTCAGGTGCTCGGTGACCGGCATGGCAGCGTAATCAGTCTGGGCGAGCGCGAGTGTTCGCTGCAGCGCCGCCACCAGAAAGTCCTCGAGGAATCGCCATCCACGGTTCTAGATACGGCGACGCGCGATCGCATCGGGGAGCAGGTAGTCGAAGCGCTGCGCAAAGTCGGCTACTCGAATGCGGGAACGGTGGAATTCCTGCGAGATGCCGATGGGAGCTTGTACTTCATCGAGATGAACGCCCGCATTCAGGTGGAGCATCCGGTGACCGAAATGGTCACGCAGGTTGACCTGGTGAAGGCGCAGATTCGAATCGCGGCCGGCGAGCACCTCGAAGACGCCGTCGGATCATTCGCGTCCCGTGGCCATGCGATCGAGTGCCGCATCAACGCCGAGGATCCGGAAACGTTTGTGCCGTCGCCGGGGCGCATTACGGCGTTCCGCGTTCCGGGCGGACCGGGGATTCGCGTGGACACAGCCGTGTACGCCGATGCCGTGGTGCCACCCTACTACGATTCGCTGGTGGCGAAACTCGTCGCTCACGGTCGCGATCGCGCCGAGGCCATTGCGCGCATGCACGGGGCACTGGACGGGTTTGTCGTCGAAGGAATCAAAACCACGATTCCGCTGCACAAGCGCATTCTGGCGGAGCCGGATTTCATCGCCGGAAAGTTCGACACGCATTTTCTGGATTATCTCACCGCCGCGAAAGAGAAGTAGTATCCTGTCGCCGAAGTTCGCTCTCAAGATTCGTATTATCTAGGGGCAATCTTTGTTTCCAGCGCTCTACGCGATCCTCGATCCCGATCTTGCGCCGTGCCTCTCGCGAGTCTTGCGGCGACGTTGGCCGATGCGGGCGTGCGATTGATGCAGCTTCGCGACAAGCGCGGTTCCACCGCGCACATTCATTCGCAGGCGAGGGATTTGCAGGCGCTTCTTTCTCCGCGCGGCGTACGGTTCATCGTTAACGACCGGGCGGACATCGCCGCGATCACGGACGCAGGCGGCGTTCACGTTGGCCAGGAAGACCTTCCCCCAGAGGATGCCCGGCGGATTTGCGGAAGCTCCCGCTGGGTGGGTGTTTCGACACACAATCTGCAGCAATTACGCGAGGCCGACCGCACTTCGGTGGACTATATTGCCGTGGGACCAATCTTTCCGACAGGCACGAAAGAGAATCCCGACCCGGTCGTCGGCACCGAGTTTCTGCGCGCGGCACGCCAACTGACGCGAAAACCGCTTGTGGCCATAGGCGGCATCACTATAGAGTCTGCCGCAGACGTGTTCCGCGCCGGTGCGGATTCGGTGGCGATCATTCGGGATCTTCTTGCGGCGTCTGACCCGGCGGCGCGCGAGAGAATATCTGGCCATTGCTGAACGCTCGCGACCGCGGCGCGGTTAGGCATCACACACCAAATAGCAGCCTGCTAAATGGCAGACACGCACGAGCCCATCGGATTCTCAGCCGCTCACCCCTCCGGTGAGCTGATCAAAGGCCTTGGCCTGTTCGATTCGACGATGATAGTCGTCGGCTCGATGATCGGCTCCGGGATTTTCATCGTTTCGGCGGACATCGCGCACCAAGTACAGAGCCCCGGCCTGTTGCTGGTGGTATGGCTGGCCTCGGGATTGATCACCTTGATTGGCGCTCTCAGTTTTGGCGAGCTCGCCGCGGCCATGCCCCACGCGGGCGGCCAATACGTTTACCTGCGCGAATCCTGCGGGCCCGTATTCGGCTTTTTGTATGGCTGGTCAATGCTCCTGGTCATTGAAACCGCGACCATCGCCGCCGTGGCCATCGCTTTCGCAAAATTTTCAGGCGTGCTTGCGCCGTGGTTTTCAGCGTCGCACTGGATTTGGAAGATGGGCACGTTCGGGCCCTGGAATCTGTGGTTCGGACAGCTCGGCCCGTATAACGTGGGCCTTAATCGCCAGAACCTCCTGGCAATTCTTTCCATCGTCCTGCTCACGTGGATCAATACGCGCGGCCTGCGGCTCGGCAAGATCGTGCAAAACATTTTTACGGTCGCAAAGACGATTTCGCTCGCCGGCCTGGTTCTGCTGGGAGTTTTCTTTTCCACCGCGATCGCTCGCAGCGCAAATTTCACTGGCTTTTGGCGGAATGCCGGATGGTCCACGATGCACACCTACCCGCCCGACGGCTCAACTTGGATGATTGGAACACTCACGCTGGTGGGCGTGGCGATGGTGGGTTCGCTTTTTGCCATGGATGCGTGGAACAGCGTGACCTTTACCGCGGCGGAGGTAAAGAATCCGGGGCGCAATCTTCCGCTGTCACTTGCGTTGGGGACAGCGATCGTCGTTTTGCTCTATACGCTCGCGAATGTGGCCTACCTGCGCATCTTGCCGCTCTCGGGCGATTTGCATGGCGTTACGACGATTGCGCGAGGAATCGAGTTCGCCTCGGAGGGCCGGGTTGCCACGGCCGTTGCCGAAGTCGCTTTCGGGCCGGCTGGCGCGATTCTGATGGCTGTTGCAATCTTGATTTCCACTTTCGGCTGCAACAACGGCTTGATTCTAGCGGGCGCGAGAATCTACTACGCGATGGCGAAGGACGGTCTTTTCTTTCGATCCGTGGGAACGGTGAATCGAAACCACGTTCCCGCCGTCGCGCTTACTGCCCAATGCATCTGGGCGTCGGTGCTCTGCCTTTCCGGAACCTACGGACAATTGCTCGATTTCCTAATTTTCGCGCAACTCCTTTTCTATATTTTGACGCTCGGCGGCCTGTTCATTCTGCGCTGGAAGCGACCGGAGATGCCGCGGCCGTATCGCGCGTTCGGCTATCCGATTCTGCCGGGGCTCTATATCCTGATGGCGGTATTTCTCGAAATCCAATTGTTGCGATATAAACCGCAGTACACTTGGCCCGGCCTGATCATCGTTTTGCTGGGTCTGCCGGTCTACGGCCTGTGGAAGCTGGCGGGGAAGTCGTCCGCGACAGCTTAGACTTTCCTCTTATCGCGCAAGAGGGCGATTTCGGCATCGGGGCTGTTGAAACTTGGGAGGTCGTGCATGGCAAGCAAGCTGTTCGCCACGAAGCCGCTAAACGTCATCATGGCCGAGGCGGAGGACACGGGAGAGCACTCCCTGCGCCGCGCGCTAGGCCCGATCAATCTGATCACGCTCGGTATTGGCGCCATCGTCGGCGCTGGGATTTTCGTGCTGACCGGACAGGCCGCAGCCACGGCTGCGGGACCTGCCATCGTGGTCTCCTTCATTTTGTCAGGTATCATCTGCGCCTTTGCGGGCTTGTGCTATGCGGAGTTCGCGTCACTGATACCCATTGCCGGCTCGGCTTACACGTACGGCTATGCGACGCTGGGTGAGCTGTTCGCGTGGATCATTGGATGGGACTTAATTTTGGAATACGCGTTTGGCGCTGCAACTGTCGCCTCCGGATGGAGCGGCTATTTTGTCAGCCTATTGGACGACCTGGGATTGCACATCAGTCCCAGATGGATCGCTACGCCCGGAACGGAGATGGTTTTTTACAAAGGTCACTGGGCTACGCTCGACTCGGTGCAGCAGATGCTGTCTACCGCCGGGATTGATCCGGGATCGCTTCCGCATGCGGTAGGCGTTTTCAATTTTGTCGCGTTTCTGGCGATTGCGGTGGTCACGTTCGTTCTTGTGGTGGGCATCAAGGAATCGGCGAACTTTAATTCGGCGATCGTAATTGTCAAGGTCGCCATCGTCTTGGTCTTCATTGCGATCGCCGGCGAATTCGTGCTGCACCATCCATCGTTGGCGGCGGCCAACTGGCATCCCTTTATCCCACCGAATGCGGGGAAATTCGGCGTGTACGGCCTATCGGGAGTTGCCCGCGGCGCGGCTGTGATTTTCTTCGCTTACATCGGCTTCGACGCCGTCTCAACAGCGGCGCAGGAGGCAAAGAACCCACAAAAAGACATGCCGATCGGAATCCTCGGATCGCTCGTCATCTGCACAGTTCTGTATATTCTCGTGTCGGGTCTTTTGACGGCGATGGTTCCGTACACGGATTTGAATGTTTCCGCGCCGGTAGCCATCGCGATTGACGCGACTGGCGTTCGTTGGGGCAGCCTCCTCGTCAAAGCCGGCGCCGTGGCTGGGTTGGGGAGTGTGATGCTCGTGATGATGCTAGGCCAGTCGAGAGTGTTCTATTCGATGTCGCGTGACGGCCTGCTGCCGAAATGGGCCGGGGCGATTCACTCGCGGTTCAGGACGCCGTGGATTTCCTCGATTGTGGTGGGTGTTTGCGTCGCGGGCTTCGCGTCGTTCATTCCCATCGGCGATCTCGCTGTCCTTGTGAACATCGGAACTCTGTTGGCGTTTGTGATCGTCTGCGCGGGTGTGTGGATTCTTCGCCGAAAGCGGCCGGATCTTCCGCGGCCTTTCAAAACTCCGCTTGTACCGCTCGTTCCGATCCTCGGTATTTTGACGTCTCTAGCCGCAATGCTCAGTCTCCCTGCGAAGACGTGGTGGCGATTGCTGATCTGGTTAGCGATAGGCCTTCTCGTGTACGCGTTCTACGGGAGGACCCACAGCAAAGTCCGGAACGCGTCCTCTCAATAGAATTTCGTGACATAATTCGGTCTTCTGGATATGGGCCGAATCTCTCCGCGACGTTTTTGGCTTTTCCTCCGGCGGACCACGCCGCTCGACCGCATTGCCTTCGCGGTTTTCATTTTTTTCATCGCAGGGCGAATCGCGCGCGCGTTCGGTGCCCCACCTCGGTTCTTGACCCTTGTGGGTTTTCTGGCTTTTGCGGCGCTTGTCTATTTCGTTGTGCGCCTGGTTCCGTGGGTCCGCACGCGTTTGCTTTGGAGTCTGCGAAACCGGCTCGTCGTCGCGTACCTGTTCATGGCGGTGGTTCCGGTCGTACTGCTCTTGAGCATGATCGGCATCGCGACTTATCTTTTTTACCTTCAGCTCGGCGCGCACTTGCTGAACGACGCGGTTCAGGCCCGCACGGGCGTTATTGACGCCGACGCGGATACAATCGCTGGTGCGATCGAACGAGAAGCCTCGCACATGAATGCTCCGGTTGGGGCGGACGTACTGTCCCGACCGATCATCGCGGGTTTGGTGGCGGACGAGCAAGCGGAATGGCCCGGGCTGACGGTTTCCCTCAACCGCGGGCAGCCTCTTCTGGCCACGACTGACGGAAAGCGCTTCGCGCGCATGGTGGCTTATCAGGACACTCTTTCGTTTGTGGCCGCGCAAAGGCGAACGGTTCCTGCCGGGTCCTTTACTGTGCTCGTCATCGCGCCCCTAACATCGGGAATCCTCGATGATTTTCCGGAGGAGCTGGGACCTATACAAATGATCCTGATGCGACGTGCGGACCCGGGAGTGGCGCGCGCGTTCTCACTGCAGATCAATGACGAGCCCTACGTCCCGGGGAACAGATCGCCAGTTCGAAGCGTACTCTGCCTGCGTCGCGGAACTGGCTCGACCCGCACTTCCACGGGAATTCGACCTTCGATGTCTTTCATATTCAGGAGCAGGGAAAAGACGCGCCGATGGCGCCGGTGCTGGCATCCTTCTGGCTGCGTCCGCTGATGGTGAATCAAGGTCTTTTCGAGTCCATGGGATTGCTGGGGCCATCGCTCCTTGAAATATTGGCCGCAGCCGGGCTGATCTTTCTTGTGCTGGAAGTTGGAGCACTAGCGACAGGCACCATCCTGACGCGCACGATCACCCGGTCAGTCGGAGATCTTTATGATGCGACATTACATGTCCGGCGCGGCAGATTTCAGCCATCGCGTGCGCGTTCTGAACCGCGATCAGCTTGGTTCGCTCGGCGAATCTTTCAACGAAATGACGAGTTCGATCTCCGAGGCGATCGAGGGGCAGCGCGAGCGCCAGCGATTGGAGAACGAAGTCGAAATCGCACGCGAGGTGCAACAGCAACTGTTCCCGCATACGATTCCTTCGCTTCCGGGGCTGGAGCTCGCTGCGATCTGCCGGCCCGCGCGTGTGGTGAGTGGCGACTACTACGATTTTATTCCGCTCGACGGGTCGCGCGTGGGCATCGCTCTCGCCGACATCAGCGGCAAGGGAATCTTCGCGGCGTTGCTGATGGCGAGCCTGCAGGCGGCGCTGCGGAGCACGGCGTCTCTGGAAGGGCGCGCCGGATCCGCCGAAATCGTTTCGCGGCTGAACAAGCATTTATTTCGAAACACAACCGATGACCGCTACGCGACGCTTTTTTACGCCGTATATGACTCGGAAGCCAAAACGCTCACGTACACGAATGCCGGTCATCTCGCGCCGATCTTCATCGAAGGGGGAGGAACCGTGCGAGCGCTCGATCAAGGCGGAACGGTGGTGGGGATGTTCGAAGAATCCAGCGTATGTAGAATGCACGCTGCAGGTCGGGCCGGGGACGCTGCTGGTCGCATTCAGCGATGGGCTGACCGAACCTGAAAGCGTGTACGGCGAGGAATTCGGAATGGCGCGCCTGAATGCGGAGGTGCTTCGTCTGCGTGGTGCCCGCGCTGCGCGGATCGCCGAGAATCTCGTGGCGGCTGCCGAGCAGTGGGCTGGCACGCCAGAGCAAGCGGACGATATGACTGTTGTTGTCGCGCGCATGGGGTAAAGCATCGCATGACTGAGCGTGCCGCCGCCGGCTCAGGCGATAATTGCAATGGCATTATACTGGTCTGGTGGGAGACCTCCGGTGCGACTGAGAGGTCGTGCAACTCTGCAGCGATGATTCAGCGATGAAGATTCTTAGTGCAGCCGAAATGAAGCAGGTTGATAGCGTCACCACTTCGCGTTATCGCGTCCGTGGCGTGACGCTCATGGAGAATGCCGGACGCAGCGTCGCGGAGTTTATTCAATCGCGATTTTCGAATCTGGCGCAGAGGCGCGTCGTGGTTCTGTGCGGCAAGGGCAATAATGGGGGCGACGGGTTTGTCGTCGCGCGCCACCTATTGAAGATGGGCGCTAAGCTGAGCGCGTATTTTATTGGCGATCCGCATGACGTGAAGGGTGACGCCGCTGCAAATCTTAAGCGGTGGAAAAAGTTGGGGAAGCTTGTTGTCGATCGAGGAAACGGCGCGGGCGGGTGGATGCCTCTGTCCTCGAATGTGATTGTCGTGGACGCGCTTCTGGGCACGGGAGTGCGAGGTCCGGTCGAGGGGCGGTTGCGTGAGGTGATCGCCGGCATCAATGCGCGCGAGGCAGGATGCACCGTGGTTTCCGTGGATATTCCTTCGGGTTTGCACGCGGATACGGGCGACGTTCAGGGCGCTGCAGTTGTCGCGGACTACACGATTACGTTTACGACGCCCAAGCCGGGAATGATTCTCGGCGAGGGAGGGCGCCTTGTCGGTGACCTGCTCGTGCGGCAAATTGGCTCGCCTCCTGCGTTGATCGAGGGAACCGGGAAGGGAAATCTTCGCTGGACCGAGGCGGGTGAATTCAGCGCGTTCGCGATTCCGCGCAAAGCCGCGGGCAACAAGGGCGATTACGGCCACGCGCTGGTCGTTGCAGGATCGGTCGGGAAGAGTGGTGCTGCCGTGCTTTCGTCGTGGGCGGCGCTGCGAGTGGGAGCGGGGCTGGTCACTGTCGCGACGCCTGAACCGGCGTTACCTATCATCGCGGCGCACACGCCGGAAATCATGACGGAACCGCTCGCCGCGACTACAGCTGGCACCGTTTCAGCGCGCTGTCTCGAAGGCGGTCTTTTTGCCTCGTTGCTGAAGGGCAAGCGCGCGCTCGCCATCGGACCGGGCCTCTCCACGCAGGCCGAGACGCAACAATTCGTTCGCACGGTGCTCGGCAATCGATCCGTGCCGATCATTCTGGATGCGGACGGGTTGAACGCATTCGCGGGCCGAGCGTCGGAGTTGAAACACGCAGCCGGAATGCTTTGCGTGACACCTCATCCGGGCGAAATGGCGCGACTGATTGGCTGCACGGTAAAGGAAGTGCAAGCGCGTCGCGTGGACGTTGCGCTGCAAGCCGCCGCCGATTGGAACGTTATCGTGATTCTGAAGGGCAGCGCCACTGTAGTCGCCGCTCCGAATGGCAGCGCGTTCATTAATTCAACTGGAAATCCTGGCATGGCGACGGGAGGCACGGGCGACGTCCTAACCGGAATGCTTGCCGGACTGACGGCGCAATACGGTACGGCCGATTGGCAGCGCCTGCTCGCTTTCGGCGTATATCTGCACGGACTCGCGGGCGACATCGCCTATGCAGAGAGCGGGGAAGCGCCGCTAATGGCCTCGGATCTGATCCATGCCATTCCTCGCGCGTATCGGCAATTCTATTCTGAGTGCGGCCGTGGCTAGCAGCGAAATCGTCACGCACTCATCCGAAGAAACTATTTTACGGGGACGCGAAATCGGCGCACGGCTGAAAGCGCCGGCGCTAGTGCTGCTTTCGGGAGACCTCGGGGCGGGGAAAACCACGCTGACGAAGGGGATCGCCAGTGGCTTGGGCGCGGCTCGCGAAGACGAAGTGACCAGCCCCACGTTTACCCTGGTTCACAAATACGGCGGAGGCGAGCCGGTATATCACGTGGACCTCTACCGCATCGGCGATTTCCACGATCTTGATACGCTAGGGCTGGAGGATGTGTTCGCCGAACGGGCAGTGGTGATCGTGGAATGGCCCGACAAGCTAACGCTGCGAACCGATTGGCCCGTGGTGCGCATACGGCTGGAGCATGTCAGCGAAGATACCCGCCGCATATCAATTGACGATCCGGCCGCGTTGCTTAACGCAGGCTGACAGCAGGCCTTACAACCCCATAATCTGGAATCCGGCGTCTACGTACAGGACGTTTCCGGTGACACCGCGTCCGAGGTCGCTGCCGAGAAACACGGCTGCATCCGCGACCTCCGCGATGTCTGTATTGCGTCGCAGCGGCGCACGTTGCGCCGAGATCTCAAGCATTTTCGAGAGATCCTTCACGCCGCGCGCAGAAATCGTCTTGATCGCGCCGGCGGATATGGCGTTGACGCGAATCTTGCTCGGCCCCAGCTCGCTGGCCAGATATTTCACCTCGGCTTCGAGCGCGGCTTTGGCGACGCCCATGATGTTGTAGTTGGTCACCACGCGCCTGGACCCAAGATAGGTGAGCGTCATGATCGCGCCGCCGTTCGTCATCAGCGGCGAGAGAGCTTTGGAAATTGCGACCAGGGAATAGGCGCTCACATCGAGCGCGAGTTGAAATCCTTCGCGGGAAGTTTGGAGGAAGGGCTGATTCAATTCCTCGTGCTTCGCGGCGGCCAGACTGTGAACCACGATATCGAGCCTGTGCCCCGCGGCTTCCAGGGACTCCGCCATTCGGTCAATATCGGACTGCTCCTGAACCTCGCAAGGGAAGAATCCGGCGACCCCGAGTTCGCGACCCAACTCCTCGACTGCGGGTTTGGCGCGCTCGTTTTGATATGTGAGCAGCAGCTTCGCGCCCTCGCGCGCAAACGCATGCGCGATGGCGTAGGCGATACTCCATTTATTCCAGACGCCGAGAACGATTGCCGTTTTACCTTGAAGTAGCTTCGACATGACTGGATATTTTACCTGCAAACGCCGAATTCGGCTTCATCTTCGTTCGGCGCGGATGGAGCCTCAGTGCGAATGAATCCAGCGCATGATCTCGCGCATGAGATCGGCGATGAGTGGCCACAAACCTCCCGCGATAGCGGCGATGGCGGCGAGCGTTTTTTTCGAAACACCGACCTTGGGAAGGCTGATCGCTCCCGGCTGATGGATGGCACAAAATCCGCCCGTGACTGCCCGCCGACCACATCGCTGTCCGCGCGGCCCCAGATACAGACACGGACCCTGGTCGGCGTTGCTGTCGGACTGCGGCAGGGACAGGGCCTGGTGATCCCTCGATTCGTCGTTGGTGGGCGCCGGCCAAGTGTCGTCAAATCTATCTGTTGAGAGGTTTTCAGTTTCCATTGCACGTCATCCTAAAGCACGCCAGCGGCGGCGCAGTCCCGCCTCGGTACAGTAACACTTACGCGCCGTGCCATTGCGCCTGAGTTCAAGCCTCAGCTACAGTAAAAGCTCGCTCCGATCAAGTTCCCGATGCCGGAAACACACATCGCGCCCACGTCAGTCCATCCCGCGCGGATGAAGCTGGAGCCTTACGCCGCCGAAATCCGGCTGACCAATCTAACGCTTGGAATAGACAACATCCATTATGACGTTTTCCTCAGCCCCCGCTTCGTGGAATTTACGCGCAAGTATTTAGGGGACCTCGTCCGCCAGGCGGTCAACATCAACCTGCTCTACGGCAAGGACAAGGACCGCAAGCAATCGGGCTCGCCAGAACATGCGGCGTTCCGCAAGATGCTCTCGGATATTTTGCAGGAGTCGGTGACTCGCGCGAAATTTCTGCAGTCGGTCGAGACAGATGTTCTCCACCATCTCGCGCTGCTGAAATTCATCAGCCAGGAAACCGGCAACCAGTTTTCGAGCATCCTGGTCGAATGCAAGGATTGGATTCGCGGACGCGGTGAGCTATTCGAACATAGCGAGCAGGCCCACGTGATGCGCTCGAAGATCGCCGACCTGCAGGCGGACCGCAAGAACGTGATCCGTCAGGTGGGCGAAACCCTCTGCCGCATCTGGCGCGAAGTCGAGGAAGGGACGATCTCGAAGACGCGGCGCGCCCTTTTCGGCGACGATTTTCCGGAAGCCTACCCGCTGCTGCAGAACCGTTTCCTCTTTGTTGAGGGCGGCAACGACGACCAGTTTTTCCTCGAGCATTACATCCTGCTCGGTAACTTCGTAAACGATCCTGACCGCTTCGAAACGTTCGACGCGCTGCTGCTCGACTTCGTCCGTGACTACGTCCTTGCAGGAGACAGCGCCGAGGAGCTTTCGAAGGCCCGCAACGTGCACGAGCGCCTGCTGGAGCAAGCGCGATTGCTCCGCTCGGAACATGCTCGCGTCGAGGCCGAGCAGGAGGAAGCGGCCTCCCGAGCGGGTGATGGCGACCGCTCGTTCCCATCGCTCTTCAAGCGCAAGGCTGTCGCTCCCGGCGACTTAAAAGGCGAATTGGACGATCTTCGGCGGAAGTCCGCGTCGCTGGAAAAGAACCTGGAGGATCTCGACCCGCAGATTGTGGCCGCGAAACAGCGCCTGGAATTCCTTACCGAAGAGCTGCATCACCGTTTGGGCGATTACCTGAACCAGCCCGCCAACGCGCACCGCCTTTTTGACGCCCACCCGGCACCCGGCGACGTTTCCTCGGCGGACGGCGAAACCGCGGCGGATACGCGCGCCAAACTGCTGGAGGAATGGGTTCACCGGCTGGAGGAGCGCGACCTGCTATTTCACGTCCTCGCCAGCTACGAGATGCGCAAGATTTCCGCGGACTATTGCCCGCCGGTCCACCTGCAGCAACTGAAGAAAGCACTGGTGCAGCGCGAGGAAACGAAGCGAGTGGCGCAGATTCTTGAAAAGTTCCCAGCCAGAAAAGTATCGATGAAGAAGCTGGAGGAAGCGTCTCGCGCCATCCGTCGCCGGACGACCGAAGAGACCTTGGGCATAGGCCTTCAATTCGCCGAAGACCTCATGCGCCTGCGCCGCGATCGCCGCAACTATCAGCAGGTGGCCGCGTGGATGGAGCGCATCAATCTGGTTCACTCCGAGCGCGCGCGGGAACTTTCGCGCTCCAATAAGAGCCTCTACGAATTCCTCCATCCGGAGGAAAACCGCCCTGCCGACGACCCCGTCATCAATCACGTGGTGATCAAGGCGGACGTCCGCGGCTCGACCAGCATGACGAAGGATTTGCTCTCGCGCGGCATGAATCCCGCTTCGCATTTCAGCATGAACCTACACGAACCCGTGAAGCGGATGCTCGAGCGATATGGGGCCGCAAAAGTATTTATCGAAGGCGATGCCATCATCCTGGCGATTTACGAAACCGAATCAACCCGCGCGACCCGGCGGGCCGTCGCCCGCGCGTGCGTCCTGGCGCGCGAAATTCTGGCCGTTACGGCCGCTTACAATGCTCGGGCCAAGACGGCCGACCTTCCAGCGCTGGAGCTGGGTGTGGGCGTCGCGTTTCAGGATTCCGCGCCTTCTCTCTGGGAGGACGCCGATTCCAAGATCATGATTTCGCGCGCGCTCAATCTTTCCGACCGCCTCTCGAGCTGCGCAAAGATGGCGAAACGCCTGTTTCAGACCAACGCTTCACCGTTCAACGTGTTCCTATTGCAGACGTTGATGGATGACGCGGCGGACGATGAAAGCGAAGAGCTGCTCGTTCGCTTCAACCTGAACGGGATCGTGCTGAACGAGGAGGGATTTCAGAAACTGAGCGCCGAGATTTCGCTTTCGCCCATGGGAGGCAATTTCCCGCTGCCCTGGGGCAAGGATCGCGTGCAGCTCTATTTCGGCGAAGTCCCGCTCGGGGAATCAATCGAGCCGATTGTGGTTCGCAAGGGATTCGTTCGCCAGTTGCTTCCTGGCGGGAAGATCGGCGCGCAAGGCACTCGCGCTTACTACGAAGTGTGCACCGACCCGAAGCTGCTCGATCTGGCCCGCAAGAAATTTGCCGCCGTCCCGCCGAAGAGTTGACGGCGACCCTCTTGAACGTATTTTCGGTTTACAATCCCAGATGGAATCATGGCGCGCCAGAAAAAATCGAAATGGAAGGTTTCAACGGAAGCGCGACGTCGCGCTCGCCTCGGCGTCGGTCTTCCGCCGACTGAGCGCACCATACCCAACAAGCGCGACAAGCCTCCAAAATACAAGAAGCGCCTAATTGATCCAGCCGTAGAGGATTAATTCCAGCTTCCACAATCCTAGTGGATGTTGCGGGTCTTTCGTCCGACGTAATCCATCAGCAGATACTGCCCGAGGGTATACGGCGTGGTGAAGTAGGCTTTGCCGCGGCAGAGTTCCGTAACTTTCTGCACGAAATGCACCAGGCTGTAGTCGCTCGCGAGCATGAACGTGTTGATCAAAATGCCGGCGCGCTTGCATTTGGCGACTTCTTCCATGGTCTGCGTAACAACGAGTGGGTCCAGGCCGAACGCGTTCTTGTAGATTCGGCCGTCCTCGAGCGTCAGAGCCGATGGTTTGCCATCAGTGATCATGATGATCTGCCGCATATCTTTTTTCTGGCGGGATAAGATTCGCTGCGCGAGCCGCAGCCCTTCTCGCGTGTTGGTGTAGTACGGTCCTACTTGGACGCGCGCCAGTCTCCCGATCGGAATTTCCTCAGCGCTATCGTGAAACAGCACGCAGTGGAGCGAATCGCCCGGGTACTGGGTGCGAATCAAATGCGAAAGCGCGAGCGCCACGCGCTTGGCCGGAGTGAAGCGGTCTTCGCCATAGAGAATCATGCTGTGGCTGCAATCGAGCATCAGCACCGTCGCGCAGGAGCTTTGGTACTCGCACTGGTGAACCATCAGGTCGGGATAATCGAGCTCGATCGGGAGCGTCAAACCGTTGCGCTGCACGGCATTAAAGAGCGTCCCGCTGATATCCATATTCAGCGTGTCGCCGAATTCGTAGGGTTTCGAGCTTCCGCCCGATTCGACGCCGGTCGCCATATCGCGCGTGTCGTGCCGGCCAAAGCTGCTCTTGCCAAGCGAAGCCAGCAGATCTTTCAGAGTCTTGAAGCCGAGGAAGTCGAGCGCTTTGTCCGTAATCTCAAAGCGGGCCTCCACGTTGGGCTGCTCGCTGCCAATCTGCCCGCCCGGCGTTTCCGATGGCGGAGGAGTCACGCGCGCCGACTGCTGCTGCGTGATCAGACCTTCCTCTTCCATGCGCTCGATGATCTGGTCAATCAGGTCGCGCAACTCCTGGTTCTGCGACAAGTCCGGATTTTCCATCAGCTTCTGCATCAATTCCGGCGGGACTAGATCACCCTCTTGCAGCGCGCGCAAGATCGCCTGGCGGAGCGCCTCCAAATGCTGCTCGCGCGACCGCTCCATATCCATCTCGTGAAATCCATATTGCCCTTCGAATCCGCTCTGCAGAAAGAAATCCGAGAGGCGGTTCATCAGCTCCTGCAGATCCAGGTCGTCTGCGGCGCCGGGCGCGTATTTTGAATACTTCGTGTATTTCATTTCAGTTGAACTGACGGCGCGGCATGCGGCCGGAAGGCTCGCGCGGTTCGCGCGGCTCGGGCGTCTTGCGAGTCTCGGCGAAGAATCCGCGCTCTTCGCTGCGGTTCACGCGCTTGTGCGCCCAGAGCCCTTCGAGAATGAACTCCGCCGCGCTCGATTGGATGGCGGCATCGTCCTTCGACCGGACGCCCAGCGTTTCCAGGTGTTCGAAGAGTCCTTGCATTTTCTTGAGCTGGGCCAATAGTTCGCCGCTCGCGGCATTCGCGGGCACTTTCAGCTCGCCGCCGATTTCGAACCATTGCACGACGGGCTGAAAATTGACGTCCTTGAAATATTTCGTAAACGTCTTGCCAACTGCTGCGCGAATCAGCTCGCGCGCGATGTTGTCCGCGCCGCGCATCTCGCCTTCGTACTCGAGCTCGAACTTCCCGGTCATCGAAGGGATCGCGGCGTACACGTCAGCCACACGCGCGACGACGGCTGAATCGTGGCTGCGCACGGCCCGCTGCTCCGCGCTACTCAACACGTTTTCAAGGGTGCTGATCGGCAGGCGCTGGCTGACGCCCGACCGCCGGTCCACTCGCTTATCCTCGCGCGCTTGAAACGCAATTTCCTCGACGATTTCGCGGATATACTCGGGAACCTGGATCCGCCGCTTGCCCTCGCGATTCGTCCACGATTCCTGCGCGGTGATGGCCATGCCCTCGGCGACGCTCGCCGGATAGTGCGTACGAATTTCGGAGCCGACGCGGTCCTTCAGCGGAGTGATGATTTTCCCGCGCGCCGTGTAATCTTCCGGATTCGCCGTGAAGACGAGCAACACATCCAGCGCCATGCGGATGGGATAGCCCTTAATCTGGATGTCGCCTTCCTGCATGATGTTGAACAGGCCGACCTGGATTTTGCCGGCAAGATCGGGCAGCTCGTTGATCGCAAATATTCCGCGATTGGCGCGCGGCAGCAGGCCGTAGTGAATGGTCAACTCGTCGGAGAGATTCTTGCCGGCGCGCGCGGCTTTGATTGGGTCCACGTCGCCAATCATGTCGGCAATGGTCACGTCGGGCGTCGCGAGCTTTTCGACGTAGCGTTGCTCGCGACCGATCCAGGATATCGGCGTGGCGTCGCCTTCGGTTGCGATTCGTTCACGGCAGGCGCGGCAAATCGGGCGATAGGGATTGTCGTTGATCTCGCAGCCGGCCACGACCGGAATCTGAGCGTCGAGAAAACTTACCAGGCCGCGCAGGATTCGCGACTTCGCCTGTCCGCGCAAGCCGAGCAAAATAAAATGATGCCGTGAAAGGACCGCGTTGGTGATCTGCGGTATCACCGTGTCGTCGTAGCCATGGACGCCGGGGAAGATCGGTTCCGCCTTCTCGAGCTTCTGCAGAAGATTCTCGCGAAGCTCTTGCCGGACAGTTCGCGTGGCGATCTTCTCTTCCGACCAGGGACTGCGGCGAAGCTCACCCAAATTCTTCGGTTGTGGACTCATTCAGTCACCAACTCCTCGTGAAGGCGCGAAGCCCGATCCGGTTCCGTGCGACCTCGCCATTATAGTGGAACGCAACGCGCAGGCATAATTAGGATTGATGCGCGAGCAGGACGGTTGCCCGGCGACGCGAGGGTGGAATTAGTTCAGAGTGTGGCCGTTGCCGCCGGCGCGTCCTTGAGCGCGCTGTTGTGCGATCAACATGGGCAGAAAGCGCTCCATCCAGCGAAGGACAAACTCCCGCCGCTCGTGCTGCGATCGCATTTCGAGGAGTGCCTGCCTCTTTTCGAGCTCCATCGGAAGGAGCGCCGCCATGCGGTACGCCAGTGTTGCGGGCTCATTGTCCGCGGGGTCCATCCAGGGCCTTGCGAAAAGAAGGGCGTGACATTTCTCGAAGATCTGCACGAGCTGTGCGGAGCGTTCGGCGTCATGAGAGAGAACGGTGTCTGCTACGTACTCGACCGTGCCCTCGTAGTATTCCTTCTCGTCGAGCAAGTCCGTGAGGTGAAATACAGCGCGGCCCTTGGTAAGAATGTCCAGTCGCCCATCGGGATAGTCACGAATCCTCTTTACGATTTCGGCAGTGCAGCCCACACCCGCGACGGCCTGATTCGCGGCCAGAATCATGCCGAATTCGAGTTTCTCGTCGAGGCAGTGCGCGATCATCACCTTGTAGCGCGGTTCGAAGATATGGAGAGGGAGTTCGGCTCCTGGCATAAGCACCACGTCGAGTGGAAAAAGGGGAATGCGGTTTGGTCTCTGCATGTATTGCGGTCTCGCCGCGATGTGGGACTAGCGAAGCAGCGTCAGGGCCGCCTGCATTTCGTCCCGCGCGTGCATGTCTCCCGCTTTTTGCGCGACCACGATACCGTCGGAAAGTAGTTTCCGCGCCTCATCAAGCTGCCCGAGACGCGAAAGAAGCTGGCCGAACTGGAAATATCCCGCGGAATAATCGGGATTGGATTCAAGGAGCTTGTGGAAGTGGCCGGCGGCGGCTGAATCATCCCCCAGCTTCACGCACTCGAGGGCAAGTCCATATCGCGCAAAGGCGTCGGTCGGTTTCTGAGCGACGAATTGCTCAAGGAGCTCGCGTCGTGACTTCTGTGCGTTGGGCATCGGGTAAGCAAGAGCATTATAACGGCGCTGGTGGCGAGCGCAAGCATCGAGTCGGCAGGGGAATTCAGGCGGACTCGGCCGTGCCCTCGCGCAAGTAGGCTCGCGCCGCCTCAGCGACCTGCGAACCACGGTCAATGCACTTGCCGATGGAGGGGCCCTCGAGATAGTTACCCACGAAATAGAGGCCAGGAATCGCGCGTTCGCTATCGCGCACCGCTTCCACGGTGTGGCCGTGGCCGAGATTGTATTGCGGCAGCGCCTTGGGATGTTTCCAGACGCGTGAAACGATGGGCTGGCCGGTGATTGCGAGAATCCGCGCGCTTTCTTCCTGCACGATGGCGAGGATTTCTTCGTCCCGCTTCTCTACAATCTCCGGGTCAGTCGCGCCGCCGACAAAACTGGTCAGTGTGGTGCGTCCCTCCCCTCCCCGGTCCGGAAACAGCGACGAATTCCCGACGATGCCGAGCGTACGGTATTTCTCGCTCCGCGGAATCAGGACCCCGAATCCATTCATGACCGTTCCGATTTGTTTCGCGTGGTATCCCGCGCCTACGACTGCCATTCCGGCATACGCGATTCCGGAGAGCGAACGCGCGAGCGGCGCCGATAGTGAGGAAATTAGGTGCGACGCCGTATAAGCCGGAGTCGCGATCACGACGGCCCGCGCTTCGAGCGTCTCCGCACGGCCCTTTTGCGTGAAGCTAATCTGATATCTTGCTGACCCATCGCGATCGTTCCTAGTGACGGCATCTACGCACGCGCCCATCCGGGCGCTCTCACCAAGTTTGGCCGCCATGGTTCGCGTCAGCACCGCCATGCCGTGATGGAACGAACAGAGCGGCGGCGGTCCCTGTCCCGCGCCCTTTGCAGGCCGCGATTTCATCGCGCCGCGTAGAACACTGCCGTACGTTCGCTCCCATTCGTCGAGCGGTGGAAATGCGGAGCGCAGGCTGAGCTTCTCCGGATCGCCTGCGTATACGCCGGAAACGAATGGAGCGACGAGGTATTCCAAAATCTCATGTCCAAACTTGCGTCGCACGAATTGCGCGACGGATTCTTCCTCGGTCGGCGGCTTCGTTTTCCGAAACGCCTCGGAGGCAAGTTTCCACCGCGCTCCCATTCCCAGCAGGGAACTCCTCAGCACGGCTTGCGGCGTCATGGGAAGCTGTTGGAGCCGCCCGTGGCGCATCACGTATCTCGGCGCGTGCGGGTCAGCCTGGCAGAGGTCCACTTCGAGTCCCAGCTCCCGGACCAGATCGAGCGCGGAATCTGTCCCCTGAAAACTCTGCGGTCCGGTTTCGAACAAGAATCCCTCTTGCTCGACGGTGCCAATTAGGCCACCCGCGCGTTCATCCGCTTCCAGCAACGTCACCGGCACACCCAGCTGCCAAAACCGGTACGCGCACGCCAGACCAGAAATTCCTCCGCCGATGACGACGACCTGTGGGTTCATGGAATTGTCGCGGCGTTCACAGAGTCTTCGAAAACAGAGGCTTCTGATCCATCTTCTGTTCCTCGATGTAGCGGTCGAAAACCATGGCGACGTTGCGGATGAAGATGCGCCCGAGCGGCGCAACCCGGATTTCGTCTCGGTCAAGAGTCACGAGCCCATCGGCAGATGGTTCCGCGAGACGCGCAAGTTCTGCAGCGAAGTACTCATCGAACGAAACCGAAAACTCGCGTTCGACCTCGCGCTTCGGAATGACCGTGTGGCATAGCAACCGCCCGATCACGGCGCGGCGCAGCAAATCGTCCGCCGAGAGCTTGTATCCGCGCATGGTGGCGATACCGCGCTCAGTCACCGCCGTCTGATATGCCGGAACTTCGCGGCGATTCTGCGCGTACGCTTCGCCCACGGAACTGATCGCGCTCACGCCCATCCCGTAGAGATCGGCGCCGGCCTTGGTCGTGTATCCCATGAAGTTTCGGTGCAGCGTGCGGTCCTGCTGAGCCGTCGCGAGCTCGTCCTGGGGAAGCGCGAAATGGTCCATCCCGATGTAAACGTATCCGGCGCTCAAAAATCCCTCGAGCCCGGCGCGAAAAATCTGGAATTTCTCGTGTCCTTCCGGCAAGTGCGTGGCGAAAGCGCCCTGTTGCTTCCGCAGCCAGGGCACGTGGGCGTAGCTGAACATAGCCACGCGATCGGGAGCGAGCGTGAGAACCTGTTCAATTGTCGCTTGAAACGTTGCAGCGGTTTGATAGGGCAATCCATAAATCAAGTCCACGCTGAGGCTTTCGAAGCCGAGTTCGCGCGACGCGACGATCAGGTCGCGCGTCATTTCGTAGGGCTGGACGCGGCGAATCGTCTCCTGCACTTTCGGCTCGAAATCCTGAATGCCCATGCTCAGCCGATTGAATCCGAGGCGTCGCAGAGACTCCAGATGTGCGCGGCTGGTCACGCGCGGGTCCACTTCGATTCCGATTTCGGCGTCTGGCGCAAAGGCAAACCGTTCATGCGCGTGGCCAAAAAGGTCTTCCATCTGCGCGGGCGCCAAATAGGTTGGCGTGCCGCCGCCCCAATGGAATTGAATCACCGGCCGCTTCTTCGAGACCTTTCCGGCGACGTGTTCAATTTCATGCTTCAGCGCGGCGAGGTAGGGAACAGCGACGCTCTTGTCCTTTTGGATCGAGACGTTGCACGCACAAAAAAGGCACAAGCTCTCGCAAAAGGGGAGGTGCATGTAGAGTGACAGCGGCGTCGCGAGCGCCTCCGCCCGCGCGTAGGATTTTTCGAGGTCGTCCGGGCCGAAGTCGTCCTTCCAGACCGGCGCAGTGGGGTAGCTGGTATACCGCGGGCCAGGTCGATTGTATTTCTCAAGCAGATGCTCGGAGACCGCACCAATCTCGATCCTGTCGCGGTGCTTTGTCCTTATGTCACTCATGGACGAACCGCCACCATCGCTTCTTTTCCCGCTTGAACGAATGCCCGTGCGTTCTCGACCGGTGTATTAGGCAAAATTCCGTGACCAAGATTGAGTATATGCCCGGCGCCGCTGGTCTTTTCGATTGCCTCGCGCGCCGCCCGGCGAATTTCATCGCCTGGCCCGAGCAAGATGGACGGATCCACGTTTCCTTGCAGCGCCACGCGCGTGCCCAGCTTCTTCCGCGCTTCCGCGAGATCGGTGTGCCAGTCCACGCTCAGCACATCCGCGCCCGATTTCGCCATGCTTTCCAAGTGACGCGATGACCCTTTTGCGAAAAGTATTTTCGGAGTGCTCTCTTCGTTCAGCGCTTGCAGAATCAGCTGCGTCGCGGGAAGCTCGAACGCGGCGTACTCCTCGGTCGAGAGTTCACCAGCCCATGTGTCAAAGAGTTGCACTACTGCGGCACCCGCCGCGATTTGCGCTTTCAAGTATCCCGCGGTTGCGCGAGCAATTCGTTCCAACAGTTGGCGCACTACCTGCGGTTCGTCGCGCAGCATTTGTCTGGCGCGCGAAATATCGCCGCGTGTCCGCCCTTCGATCATATAGCAGGCCAGTGTCCACGGCGCCGCTGCAAACCCGATCACCGGCACAGTCGGCCCCGCCGCCTTGCAGATCGCGCGTATAGCGTCGCCAACGAAGCTCGTCTCGCGCTCGGGATCGAATTCACGAAGACGTCCAACCGCTACCGCGTCGCGCACGGGATTCGAGAGCACCGGCCCGGAATCGGGTACGTCAAGCGGCAGCCCCATGGCCTCGGCGACGATCAAAATGTCCGAGAAGACGATGATCGCGTCCACGCCCAGCACCCGATGCGGCTGAATGGACACCTCCGCCGCCAGTTCCGGCGTCTTGCAGATCTCGAGGAACGTATGCTTTGCCCGTACCGCTTGATATTCCGGGAGATAGCGCCCCGCCTGGCGCATGATCCAAACCGGCACACGCTCAGTCGGCTGGAACCGGCAGGCGCGCAGGAATAGTTCCTTCGTGTTTTCGGCGGTCTGGGTCATCTGAACGGGTGATTCTTGATCATCATAGCAGAAGGCGCTTGCGCCTCGCATTGCCCGTAGGGACAGTAGTCTGCGGCCTGTTTGGCGGTATAATCCTTCGACCGGTCCGGGCGCTTTCCATGCCAAATCACATGGGCTATTTGAGCTTCGCACTCTACGCCGCGAGCTTCGTTTGCTACGCGCGGCTCCTCTATGCTCCTAATGTCTGGCTGGGGCGTCTCGCCACGCTGCTGCTAGCGGGAGGCATCGCGCTGCATTACTTCGCGTTGCTCGATCGCTCGATGGGGACGCATGCCGTTCCCTACGACGACCTTTACGGTTCGATGTCGCTTTTCGCCTGGCTTTTGGGGATCACTTATCTCGGTCTGGAGCTATTTCACCGCCAGCGTTCGGTGGGCGCCTTCGTGACACTTTTACTGGTTGCGTGGATGGCGGTCCTGGACTATCTCGCGCCCCACCAAATGCCGGCCCCGCCGCCCGCCCGCGGCCCTCTTTTCGCTTTTCACATCACGCTAAATATCTGGGCCTATGCCGCATTTGCCCTCTCATTCGTGCTTAGCGTCGTGTACCTGGTGCAGGACCGCGTCTTGCGCTCGCACCGGCCCGGCGTGGCCTTCTGGCGGTTTCCCGCGCTCGATGCGCTCGATCGGATGTCGCGCAGCAGCGTCTTTGTAGGCTTGGCGGCCCTAATGTTCGGCGTTGCTAGCGGGCTGGTGTGGGAGCATCGCCTCACGGGCATGTACGCGTGGAGCGATCCGAAAGTAGTGGTCACTCTGTTGATTGTCGGTGTTTACGCAGCCTATCTCTTGTTGTCCCGCACTTCCGGTTGGCGAGGCTCCCGGGCAGCGCTCGTCTGCACGCTGAATTTCGCAATCGTGCTTTTCAGCTATACGCTGGTGAATTTGTATTTCACGAGGTTTCACCGGTTCTTCTGATGGCTACCGCATCCAACTCGAAAGGCCCTGCCACCGGACGCGCCCCAGGTGGCATACGCGTCGCGCTGATCGGCTGCAACCATCGCACCGCCCCCGTCGAACTTCGCGAGCGCGTCGCCTTCACGGCTGAACAGGCGCTGGATGCAGCGGGCGAACTCCGCCGCCGGGGAATTCTCGACGAGGCGGTCGTTCTCTCCACGTGCAACCGCAGCGAGCTATACGGCGTGCCGGCGGCGGCCGGTTCCGCGGTCACCGACGAAATGGAAGAGTTCCTCACTTCGTTCCATCGCATCTCGCGCACCGAACTCGACGGACGTCTGTATCGTTGGGAGGGAACTGACGCGGTTCGCCATCTCTATCGCGTCGCCGCGGGCCTCGACTCGATGCTGCTCGGCGAGGCTGAAATTCTAGGCCAGCTTCGTACCGCTTACGGTCAAGCGCTTGACCATGGCTCGACCGGCCCGATACTCAACCGCGCTTTCCAAGGCGCGCTTGAAGTCGGCAAACGGGTTCGAGCGGAAACCGAAGTCGGCGCGCGGCCAATGTCTGTCTCGCTTGCAGGCATCAAGCTTGCCGAGCGCGTCTTTGGAAATCTGAAAGGGCGCGCGGCATTGATTCTTGGCGCGGGAGCAGTTGCCGAGCAGGTTGTGGAGCATCTTCGCAATCGCGATATCGGCAGCCTGCATGTCGTCAATCGTTCGCAGGACCGCGCGGCCGATCTCGCGCAGCGGATGGGCGGCGAAGCTGTCGCTTGGGATTCGCTCGAAAAAGTTTTGGCCGCGCCCGATATTATCGTCACATCGGTGGGGAACGCTGGTCATGTGTTGACGCGAGAAATGCTCGAACGCGCACTGGCCGCTCGCAGTGGCCGGCCTGTTTTCGTGGTTGATCTCGGAGTGCCACGCAACGTCGCTGCGGAATCCTCCGGTCTCTACAATCTCTATCTCTATAACATTGACGACCTCGGCGAAATCGTCGAACAGAACAAGCGCGCTCGCGAAGCCGAAATCCCGCGCGCCGAAGCGCTCATCTCCGAGCACGTGGCAAAATTCGAAGCTTGGCGGACGTCGCTGGAGGCCGGCTCGATCGTCGAAGACCTTCGCGGCCGGTTCCGCAAGCACCGCGAGGTTCTGTTGCGCGAGAGGCTTGCCGAAATGAAGGACCTCTCGCCGGAAGAGCGCCAGCGCCTTTCGAGTATCACGGAAGAGTTGATCGAGCGGGTTCTCGATGAACCCGCCGAACGCCTTCGGAACGCGCGCGAAATGCGCGGGCGCCTTGGCGCCATCGAAGCCCTGCGCCATCTTTTTGGCATTGACCGCGATTCTGATAAAGGCGGGAGCAAGGAGTGACGCGGCTCCGAATCGGGACGCGCGGCAGCACGCTCGCGCTCTGGCAGGCCAACCACATCGCGGAGCGCCTCGCGAAACTTCACGGCGTCGAAACCGAAATCGTGCGCATCCGCACCTCCGGCGACCGTATGCAATCCGCGTCAGTGGCTCAAATCAACGAACAGATCGGATCCGAATCCGGCGGGAAGGGCGTCTTCATCAAGGAACTCGAGGACGCGCTGCTTGCGAATACCGTGGATCTCGCGGTCCATAGCATGAAGGACGTCCCGACGGAGATTCCCCCGGGCCTCGCATTTCCCGCGATCACGCGTCGCGAGGACCCGCGCGATTGCCTGATTTCTCGCAGCGGCCGCAGCTTGAAGGGCCTTCCGCCGGGAGCGCGCGTCGGCACCAGCAGCTTGCGCCGCCAGGCGCAGCTTCGCCTCAACCGCCCCGATCTCGAAGCGCTCGATCTGCGCGGCAATGTGGACACGCGCCTGAAGAAACTCGATGCCGGCGAGTTCGACGCCATCGTTCTGGCCGTTGCCGGCGTGAATCGGCTTGGCGCGACTGCACGCGTCACGCAGGTAATGAACGCTGACGTGATGCTGCCCGCGGTTGGTCAAGGCGCGCTCGGAATCGAAACGCGCGCAGGCGACGCGGCAACTTCGGCGCTTGTCGTCAGGCTTGACGATGCCGACTCGCGCGTCTGCGTTACTGCCGAGCGAGCACTTCTTCACGAGCTGCAGGGCGGCTGCCAGATTCCTCTCGGCGCATGGGGTCGGGCGACGGCCGGTGAATTGCATCTGGAAGCTGGTGTGTTTTCCGTGGACGGGAAGGAATCCGTGCGACGCGAACATCGCGGTCCTGCATCGGATCCTGCCGGGGTAGGGAAGCGGTTGGGGCAAATCCTAATCGAAGCGGGCGCGGACAGGATTCTGCGTCTCGCCGGGCGATCGGTTGGGCAGCCATGATTGACGCGCATGAGAAACCGCTGGCGGGGAAACGCATCGTTGTCACGCGGGCGCCCGAGCAAGCGGGAGAATTAATCCGCACGCTCGAACACATGGGCGCTGAGATCATCGCGCTTCCATCGGTCGGTTTCGAGCCACCGGAGGATTCGAAGCCACTCGACCGTGCGCTGGGGGCACTCGGCTCGTTTGATTGGGTTCTATTCACCAGTCAGAATGCGGTACGATTTGTGGCGCTCCGGCTCGAGCAACTCAGCCTTCCACCCGCGACTCGCCGGGTGGCAGCTGTGGGACCGGCGACGGCGGAGGCTGCCAAGCTGCAAGGATTTCACGTGGACTTCGTGGCCACAAATCACACGGCGCATTCGCTTGCGCACGAATTGCGAGATTCTCTCGCGGGCGGCAGGGTGTTTCTGCCTCGCAGCGATCGCGCGGGTACTCAGGTGGCCATGGCACTGCGCGAAGGCGGCGCCGAGGTCACCGACGTCGTTGCTTATCGGACCGTCGCGCCCGAGGCACCCGATCAAGCCGTGCTCGATCGCATTCGCGACGCTGAAATTGATGTGACCATTTTCGCCAGTCCGTCCGCGTTCCATAACTTGGATACCTTTCTTGGCGCAGGGGAACTCGTCAAGCTCGCCGAACGCGTGCAGTTCGCCGCCATTGGACCAACTACCGCGAAAACAATGCGTGAGTCAGGAGTGCGCGTGCACATCGAAGCGGAAGAAGCGTCCGCCGTGGGCCTTGCCGATGCCATCGCGAAGTATTACCACGAGCGACCCGCTCATCCGAGGCAATCGTGACCTTCCCGATTCATCGTCCCCGCCGCCTACGCCGTACGGAAGCTCTGCGCGGGCTTGTACGCGAGACGCGGCTTTCCACCAGCGGCCTCGTCTATCCGATGTTCGCGTGTCCGGGAAATAAAGTTCGCACGGAAGTCAGCTCCATGCCGGGTATTTTCCAGCAATCGCCCGATCAAATCGTGGAAGAGTGCCGTGAGGTCGCCGGCCTCGGGATTCCTGCCGTGATTCTGTTTGGCCTGCCTGAGAAGAAGGACGAGACCGGCACAGAAGCGGCCTCGCCTACAGGTGCTGTCCAGCGCTCAATCGAAGCGATCCGCAAAGCCAAACTCGATCTGCTCGTCATCACCGACGTCTGCCTATGCGAATACACGAGCCACGGCCACTGCGGCGTGATCAAGGACGGCGAAATCCTCAACGATCCGAGCATCGCGCTTCTGGCGGACGCCGCTCTGTCGCACGCGCTAGCCGGGGCGGACATCGTCGCGCCATCCGACATGATGGATGGCCGCGTGGCTGCCATCCGGCGCAAGCTCGATGAAAACAAGTTTTCGGACGTTGCGATCCTTGCCTACGCGGCGAAATACTGCTCCGCGTTCTACGGTCCGTTCCGCGAAGCCGCGCAGTCCACTCCACAATTTGGTGATCGCCGCAGCTATCAGATGGATCCCGCCAATGCTCGCGAAGCGCTTCGGGAAGTTGCGCTCGACCTCGAAGAAGGCGCGGACATCATTATGGTCAAGCCCGCTCTGCCGTATCTCGACGTGATTGCGCGCGTCCGCGACCGGTTCGACGTGCCGGTCGCCGCCTACAACGTCAGCGCGGAATATTCGATGGTGAAGGCCGCCGCGCGCAACGGTTGGATTGACGAGCAGTGCATCGTTCTCGAAATCATGACCAGCATCCAGCGCGCCGGAGCCTCCACGATTCTTACCTACCACGCCAAAGACGTAGCCCGCTGGCTGAAGTCCTGCTAGCGTTTGCCGCGTTCCCTCAGGTTTTGCTTTTTCCCGTAGGGGCACAATATATTGTGTCCGGTGAAGTTGCTTGGCAGGGCCGTCGCCCATTCGCCTGTGGTTAAGATGGCGTGCCTGGTCTTTCCGCAGACGTTTGCTCGAAGAAGCAGCCACCGCGAACGCGCGAGGGATTTGTCTCTGTTTTACATCCGCGTTTATCTGCGTTCATCTGTGGTTCCAATCGCCTTCCTCGTAATATGATTCTAGTGTGAGCAAATCCTCCGAACTCTTTGCGCGAGCCCAGAAAAGTCTCGTTGGCGGAGTGAACAGTCCCGTGCGCGCATTCCGCGCCGTCGGGGGCACGCCGATGATTGTTGACCGCGCCGCGGGTTCGCGCCTCTGGGACGCCGATGGCCGCGAGTATCTTGACTACGTTTGCTCCTGGGGCGCGCTCATTCTCGGCCACGCGCATCCTGACGTTGTTGCTGCGATCGCAGATCAGGCCTCTCGTGGCACGAGCTACGGGATGACTTCGCCGCTCGAAATCGAGCTTGGCGAGCGCATCGCCCGCGCCCTCCCCTCCATCGAGCGCATTCGCTTCGTCAGTTCCGGCACCGAGGCGACGATGTCCGCCGTGCGCGTCGCTCGCGCATTCACGAAGCGCGACCTAATCTTCAAATTCGAGGGTGCGTACCACGGCCACGCCGATAGTTTTCTTGTCGAGGCTGGTTCCGGTCTCGCGACACTCGGGATTTCGTCGAGCCCGGGCGTTCCCGATGCGCTCGCACGGCTCACGCTCAACGCCCCGTACAATGACGTCGGCGCTGTCGAGCGCGTCTTCGCGCAGCACGCTGGCAAAATCGCGGCGATCATCGTCGAACCGGTGGCTGCCAACATGGGAGTCGTTCCGCCCGCCCCCGATTTTCTCGCAGCACTCGGCCGCATCACCGAGCGCGAGGGCGCGCTTCTAATTTTTGACGAAGTCATCACGGGTTTCCGCCTCGCTTATGGTGGCGCACAAACTGCGTTCGGGATTCACCCTGACATTACTGTGCTCGGCAAAATCATCGGCGGGGGACTGCCCGTCGCGGCGTACGGCGGCCGGCGTGAAATCATGGACATAATCGCGCCACTCGGCCCCGTCTATCAGGCGGGCACGCTTTCCGGGAATCCTCTAGCCATGCGCGCCGGTCTTGCCACTTTACCCATGCTCGAAGCGCGTGGCTTTTATCCCGCGGTGGACGCGAAGGCCGCTCGTCTTGCCGAAGGCTTACGCTCCGCCCTGGCCGAAACGGGTGTGCCCGGCCACGTCAATTTAGCTTGCTCGCTGCTCACCGTGTTTTTCGCTGGAACGCCAGTCCGCGATTATGCCGGCGCCAAGAGATCGGACACTTCCCGCTTCGCGGCATTCTTCCGCGGGATGCTGTCCCAGGGCATCCTGTTACCACCCTCTCAATTTGAAGCTCTATTCGTGTCCGCCGCCCACACGGACGACGACATTGGCCGCACCATTGCGGCGGCACGCACGAGCCTCCAAGCCGTCGCTGCGCTGAAATAGCCTCTCCTTAGCCTCTCCTGTCGACCCACACACGGCAGAGAAGTGCGCCCGCTCAGGTTATCGGACGCTAAGCCCTGCGGTGCCCATAGGATATCGTTAAGCCATTTATTATGTGCTAGTTGCAAGACCTAGACAGGGGGTGTTTCGCGGGACTTTCGCATTTCGGGGCAAATAGTGGAAAAGCGCTTCCACCGGCACGGTCTTTGGCCAGCCAGTTTCCCTCGGAGTCCACGTGACATTTCCGCTTACCACTGAAATTAAAGCCTTTATCGGTATCGGGCGGATGGTACTGGCCGTGCCTTTCCTATCTGTGCAAGGCAAGGCAAAAAGGAGATTCCCCCTTCCATGGTTTTTGCCATCGCAGCACTGTTCTTACAGTTCGCCCCAGCCGTTCGCGCGCTGCCGGACGTAGATCTTGGATCCACGGCATCCGTAGTCAAATCAGCGCCCGCGCCTGCAGACGCCATTCCGGCTCAGCCGAAACCCGCGACTAATTCGTCGTCCAAGAGCGATTCAACCGGCGTAACTTCCCGCACTTTGACCATGGTGTCACTCGAGACCGCTGCTCAGAATTCCCAGGCGCTGTCCACGATCCGCTTGCCGGGTCCTCCGGCTGCGAAGCCCATCCGTGTAATCTCGGCAGAGGAGTATCCGCGCCGAAACTGGTTGCTTCTTTCCATCGCTCAGCACAGCGCCGCCGCATTCGACGCCTACTCGACTCGACAGGCGGTAGCGACCGGGGCTTCCGAGGCGGACCCTTTCATGCGTCCCTTTGCGCATTCGCCGGGAATCTACGCTGCCATCCAGGTCGGCCCGGCCATTCTGGATTTCGCCGCGCGCCGCATGCAGCGCAGCCAGTACAGCTTTATCCGGCGCAGCTGGTGGATCCCTCAGTCCGCGAGCACCGGCATGTTCCTGTTTTCCGGCGTCCACAATATGAGCGTGGCCAACAGGCATTAGACAGAGTGTTTCGTGCAGTAGATTTTCTCCCTGGCGGGAGTACAGCAGTCGGACACCCGGGCTTCTCCTCCCGGGTGTCTTGTTGTTAGCCGTCTATTTTCCGGAATCCGAAATACCCGTGGAAGGGAATCGCTCGCTCGGTGCAACGCTCCGTGCCGTCTCTTCCCGGCCACAACGACAGACACCGGAATGTGCTCGCGAGCGCGGTAGACTCGCAGCCTTGTCGGTCACGGATTTAGGTGTGACATAAACGAGTCGGCGAGAAGCACACTACCCTCGGCTCCTCTTCTTCTGTGGCCACAGGATGGACGCTCCAATCATCAAGGCCATTATCCCGACGATGATCCCGAGGGACACGTTCGTGGAGATCCGAACTCGTTCGCTCGCAAGCATCTTCGCGCCAGTGAACAAGAGAATCGCTGCGAGTCCTGGCCGCAGAAACCGGAATCGAGGCAGCAAATCCGCTAGCGCAAAATACAGCGCGCGTAGCCCAAGAATCGCGAACACGTTCGACGAATACGCTATAAAGGAGTCTCGCGTGATCGCAAGCACGGCGGGCACCGAGTCAACCGCGAATAAGATGTCCGTGGCCTCGACAGCGACTAATGCCAAGAGTAATGGCGTGGCATTCCATCTGCCGGCTCGCTGCAGGTAAAAGCGTTCCCCTTCGTAGCCAGGCGTCACGGGTACGAGGCCTCGAGCGATCCGCACCAGCCAGTTTCGCTCTGGACGAACCTTGTGCTCACCGGGCAATAGCATTCGTACCGCAGTTAGGATCAGGATCGCGCCAAACACAAATAGGACGAAGTGGAAGCGGTTCAATAATGCCACGCCTCCAAAGACGAAAACTGCCCTCATCACCAGCGCGCCGACGACACCGTAATAAAGGACCTTATGTTGCGATTGGGCGGGAACGGCCATCCCTTGAAAGACGAGCAAGAAAACGAAAATATTGTCGATGCTCAGCGATTTCTCAACGACGTAACTCGTCAAGAATTCGAGTCCAGCCTGGTACCCCATGGAAAAATAAATCCAAACATTAAAAGTCAGCGCGAGCCCGATCCAACCCGCGCTCTCCGCGAGCGCCTCCCTCACCGAGATCCGATGCGCTTTGCGGTGCAAAACGCCAAGATCCACCGCGATCGCCGCAATAACTGCGAAGCTGAACACGGCCCACATATACCCTGTTGTTCCCACGATGTGCTTTGCCATCCCGTCTTATAACTCAGAATTACTTCGCATGACTAGACGCGTCGGTGCAGGCATGGCTCGAACGCAAAACCGTCAAGCCGCTCTGGGCGAGCGATTGAGATCAACTGGGTTCATCTAAACATAATATTCATTCGCAGAAGTCAATGCTGATATGCATATGGGCGGCCGGGCCGTGATCGCTCGCGGCTGATGCTTCGATGCGCTGCAGCGGCAGCGAAGCCGGACGCTCTGGTTGCGGCTAATGTTTCGAGACGCTGTAGCCGGCGGCGGCCCCGAGGGCGGCTCCTACGCCGAACCAAATCGCGTTGCGGCGAAGCCGTCGCCAGAAGGTGCCTCCCTTAGATGCGGTGATGGCGGCGTCGCGTTCGCGGGTGAGGGCAGCGATCTTGGTGGCGTCATCCGAGGCGCTTTGCTTGGCGGCGGCGAGCTGGGCTTGGCAGGCGCGGCAGTCCTGGACGTAGTCGTAGAGAGGTTTCAGGTCGGCGGAGGGAATTTGCGCTGCGCAATTCCCTACCGGGTCGCACGTTTGAGACGACGAGGGAGGGAATTGGGAAGGTCGCTGCGGCCCTGCGGCTTGCGCAACGGCACGCGGCAACGAGGTGGTCGCTTCGCGCCCGTCGATTGTGGCGGGGCTGAAGCCCCGCGCTTGCAGCTTCTGATCCGCCGCGGGTGCGGTGGGCGTCGCCGCCGCGGCGGACTCGGGGGTGGGCGTCCTTGCCGGATCCTCAGTTCCCTGTCGAGCGGCCGCGGCGCTCGGATTGGCAGCGGCTGTTGCGAGCGTGATCGGTTGCGGCAGCGACAAATATTTCGGCAGATCGCGGACGATTTGCTCGGGCGTCTGCGTCGCGCGCTTGAGTTTTTCGATTTGAGCGAGCGTGTCGTCGAGCGAGGACTGACGCGCACGTTCACGCGTGTCGGCTGCGTCGAGCAGTTGTTTCTGCGAGGCGAGGGTGGACGTGAGGCGCTGCTGCTCGTCGCGCGAGGCGAGCCATGCGTGGATGGACATCGCGCTCAGCAAAAGCGCGACGCTGAACGCGACGATCTCAACTGTGCGGCGGGTCATGGGCGGTCCAGTGGGAGAGGATGGTGATTCGTGATTGGTGATTAGTGGCTCGTGTTTGGGAGCGGTGGCGCGGGCGACGCCATCTGTGGAGGCGAAAAATACTGCGGCGGACTCGTGGCGCCACTTTGCGAGTACATGTTGCCAGAAAAACGGCGCAATGGAACGCGCTTCGCGGACGCATTTGTTTCGAGGTGAGTTTCCCGCCGCCGAATTGGCCGCGCGGGCGGTTACTTCGCTTGCGGCAAAAGGGTACGGCGGCCTTGTGGCGCTGCGTCGCGAGTACATGCCGCGAGAGAAACAGCGCAAAGGAAGGCGCTTCGCGCACATATGTTTTTTGAATGTGACCGGCGACGCGAGTGGGCACCGCGCGGACGAGCAGGAGCGCGCAGCGTGGGCGGCTATTTTGAGATACGACGAATAGTGCGCCGGAGTTGCGTTGCGCAGGCAGCTCTTCTGAGGCGAAAACTAGCGAGGCGGGCGCATGGCGCTAAGCCCCAGGCACGTGCTGCGAGAGAAACAGCGCAAGGGAAGGCGCTTCGCGCCGACCTCGGCGGCAAGGATAAATCCCCGCCCTTCCGTTCCGCGCCGGCGGCGTCATACGACGTCGCCGAAATTTGTGAGGTCGCGTAATGGCGCGAGGCCGAGCGCGTGAGCCCAGCGGTGGCGCGATCTCGAGGACCAGAAGCGCCGAAAATCGGTGAGCGACCACAGCAAGAGAGATCCCTCGGTCGCGTTACGCCCTCGGGATGGCGACCCTGATCGGATCGCCAATTCCCTTCCGGCATGCGCGTTCATTTGTATCGCGCCATGCGCGCGAGGACTTGCGACGCGTAGTCGGCGTTTGCGCCGCCGTTCCATAGCTCGAGTGCGCGCGCGATGTCATCAGTTCTCGCTGGGGGGAGAGATCCCTCGGTCGCGTTGCTCCCTCGGGATGGCGATCCTGATCGGATCGCCATTTTCGCGTCGAGCACCGCGCAGCCGATCTCGAGGCCAACGGCGGGGTCGCAGAGCGCGCTGAGGAATTTCCCGCCGAAGCCGTGCTCGCGCGCGACCTGTCCCATCACCTGCATGAGCCCCCAGGAAATTGAACGCGCGACTTCTTCGGT
The DNA here is from genome assembly GCA_963818605.1 of uncultured Acidobacteriota bacterium. Classification (GTDB taxonomy): domain Bacteria; phylum Acidobacteriota; class Terriglobia; order Acidiferrales; family UBA7541; genus Palsa-295. The sequence continues at coordinate 283,186 of CAWFSW010000006.1, read as the reverse complement.
GGGCGGCAGGCCGAGCGGCGCGACGTAACGCGTCCGGAAACCGGGCTCGTAGCGGATCGCATGCGTGTCCCACGCCGATTCCTGTTCGACGACCGCGCAGACGAGCGCGGGATCGAGTTCGTGCGCAGCGGCAGCGGCACGTGCGAGCGCGATGAGATCAGCGGATGGAAGCATGGAGGTAAGGCGGCGCGCGCGATCGAGGCCGAGTACTTGCTGCAAGAGAATCGGGGCAGAGAAATGCGCTGCGCGCCTCAATCTGTTATCCTCTCGGTTGACAAACCCATGAGGGTAGCTTATAAGCTACATATGGATGCGTTGCACATGCGTAAGTTTAGGAGCTCATAATTCGCGACCTGCCGTGGATTTGCGGGTCCGACTCCCGCAACGTCCGCCTGTTGTACCTGTGGCTGAATATAATATTGACTCTCAAGACAATTGTAAGGCAGAGTGCGCTCGCTGTTTACAAAACCGGAGGCGGGTGGTATCCTACGTCATCGCTGTAGCTTATATGCTACATGCTGAAAGGACCGCCCAGATGATGCGTGGAAGCACGAGAAAGGCAGGTCAAATACTATTTGCCGCATGGGGGCAAACCCGCTCCATTTGGGCTTTGGCGCGATGGAATCACGGACAAACCGACACGGCAAGCTGTTGACGCCCGCATCGCACGCCTTTCTGCTGGGAATTTTAGCGACTCCAAGTCCATTGGAGCGGGCGCATCGGAAAACAGGATAGACTTCGGTCCCGGTTACCGAATTTATTACGGCGTGGATGGAGACGAGATAGTTCTACTTTTGGGGGGAGACAAATCCTCCCAGGATTCCGATATAGAAAAGTCGAAGGCGCTTTGGAGAGATTACAAGGAGCGCACAAACAATGCGAAACAGAAATTACAGGAACGATCTCCTAGACGATCTTCGAAACGATCCTGAATATGCCGCTGGATATCTATCGGCGGCTAAGGCTGATTCGAAAGAAGCGTTCCTTGTCGCCTTGCGAGATGTGACGGAAGCGCGAATGGGAATGAAAAAAGCTGCAAAGGCTGCCAAAGTAAATCGGGAGAACCTTTATCGGGCGCTTTCGCGAAAAGGCAATCCAAGTGTGGAAACACTCGATGCCGTTTTGTGCGTTCTGGGAATCGAACAGCAATTTGTTACAAGGCGACCTGTTTCCCCAACGCGCGGGACTTTGTCGTTGGGGATCATTACTGAAAGCGAAATTTTCAGCACGTCTGGAAGTGTATCCCATACACATGCATCCGTTAATTCGGGCGCAATTTACATTTCTACAGGAGTATCCACACCGGACGCCCCGAGAGGCATGGACGTTGGAGATAAGTATTTGAATCTGATTCTGACCGAACCGAACCAGACCGAAGTCGCGGAAATCGCGGGAGATTAAAATGCCAAACGAAGCTTCAAAGCCGGGTGAAGTGCTTGCAATACCACTCGTGCGGATGTCTGATCCAAACAAGCCGACGATCTATTGCAACAATGTGTTCCTCGCTGCCACTCAATGGGACATTCAGTTGTATATTTCGACGATTCAAGAAACGGAACCCGGGAAATTCATGTCTGTGGACAAGGCGTTGGTTGTGATGACCCCGGAGCATGCTTTAAGGTTGGCTGCAGTACTCCAAAATACCGTTGAGAACTATGCCAAAGCTAATGGTGCAGTCAGGGACATAAAACCAATTCAGTCACCAAAGTAAGCGGTTGGCATGAAAGCGAACGCCGTGCACATCTACGAAGACAAGAACTTCTCCGATCAAACGTTCGTCTTAGAGGAGTGTGTCTTTAACAACTGCACTCTCAAGAACTGCGACCTCTTCTATTCCGGCGGCGATTTCGAGTTTGTGAATTTGAAGGCCGAGAATTGTCGCTTCCATTGGCGCGGAGGCGCGAAGAATACTGCGCTACTGTTCCAAACGATAGGGATGCTCCGGGAACCGTCGCAAATACCTCCGCAGGTAAAGATGACGAGCCAGAAACCAAATTAGTCTTACTCTTTCTTTTTTGTCGCCCTGTCACGGCCTTCATTGAACACTCCTTTTATGTGTCAACTGCATCACCGCCGGCGTTTCTTCTTTCACTGGGCTCTTAACGCACCAAGGCAATTCAACGGTGGCGCTGCGCAGGGCCGGGAGATATTCGCGCTTCGAGGCAGCGGTGCTAATATGCGCGGCGGGAATGGCGGCGCCGCGTGGATGACGACGGGGGCGACGCGGGGAGCGTGGACATGGGTGATGCGAGCGGGCAGACGGACATGAGAATTGGCGGCGGAGCTGAGACTTCGGGGCGAAAGTGGGGGCGGCGGGCGGTCACCGTGCTGACATGGGTGGTGACGCTGTTCGTCGTCGTGATCGTGATGGGCGCGCTGTTCCCTCCTTTTAAGCTGATCGCGGTGATCGGAACCATATTCGAGTCGTTTTTCACCGTGCATGTTTTTGTGGCGGGGTGGGTGGCCATTCTGCTGGCGCTTTGGGCGCGGCGGCTTGGCGGACGCACCGCGACGACGATCATTCTGTGGCTCGCGATTCTCGCGACCATCGGCGCGGCGGTTCCGATTGCGGCGCTGCATCGCATGGCGCGCCGCTACGACGCGCCGATTTCCCTGATGGAACACCTGCGCGTGATCCCGGCCGGGCCGCGACCGATGCCCGATCAGACTCAGCTCTTCGCCACGGTGGATGGCAAAAATCTCTACCTCGATGTTTATCTTCCGCCCGGTTCATCTGCGAGCAATGCGGGCGCAGCGTTGTCAGCCATGGCGATGAGCATGTCCATGAGCATGGCGCCGCGCCCGGTGCCCCATGCGGCAGTGGTGATGATTCACGGCGGCGGATATTCGGGAGGCGAGCGTAGCGACGGGATTCGTTGGGACCGTTGGTTCACGGCGCGCGGCTACACCGTGTTCGACGTTGACTACCGTCTCGATCCGCCGGTGTCGTGGAACCTGGCCGCGCCGGATGTGGCTTGCGCGATGGGCTGGATTGCCGCGCACGCGAACGAATACCACATCGCGCCCGATCGAATGCTGATCACCGGACAATCGGCGGGCGGAGGGCTGGCGTTGCAGGTCGCTTACGGCCTCGGCGACGGAACGGTTGCGTCGGACTGCGGAGGCACGGTGCCGCAGCCGAAAGCGGTTTTCGCGCTGTATCCGCCGGAGGATTTCGCGATGGCATGGAATCTCGACATGGGCATCCCGCCCGCGGGCTCGCGAGTGCTCAACACGGGCTACCTCGGCGGATCGCCGGAACAATTTCCCGACCGGTATCGCGTGACTTCTCCTGTATTTCACGTGCGAGCGGGTCTGCCGCCGACGCTGATCGCGGCGGGCGCGCACGATCATCTGGTTCCGTTCGGCGGACATACGGAAATCGTCGAGAAGCTGAATGCCGCGGGCGTGCCGAACGAGTTGCTCGGCGTGCCGTACGGCGAGCACGGGTACGATCTTGTGTGGGGCAGCATCGGCGGACAGATCACGCGCAAAGTAGTCGCCGATTTCCTGGCGAAATATTTGCCGGCGAGGGAATGACCGCAGCGAAGAACCTATTCAGTGATGATGCGGTCGGCCCACTCGACGAGACCGACGAAGATCGTCGGATTGCCGAACTTGAATCCCCACTGGCTGACGTCGGCTTCCGTAACACCGCGGGCCCGGCTGCAACCGCCGCACGCGAAGACCGGGATTTTGTTGGCGACAATTTTATCGAAGGTTTCTTTCAGCGGAGGCCATCCAAGGGGAACAACTTCATCCACGACCGCCTTGCGCATCAGGACGGTGGCCTCTCCGACGAGAAAAATCTGCACTTCGTGACCGGCGCCGGCCAGCGCCAGCGCGTGATTAAATGCGAAAGAGGCGCGTGACGGATCGTCGGAGCCCCACGCGCTTTTCATCATGACGTGCAGCTTCTTTTTGCTTTCCTGGGCTGCGCCCGGAAGCGCGAGCAACGGAATGGCTGCGAGCGAACGGAAAAATTGGCGTCTCGCCATGAAATCCTCCTGGAGGTTGATACCCGGAAAGTGGCGAGAGTGTACAGCACGATTCGCGAGATGTCGAGGCAGCGGGCGGCGGGCGCCTCGCGCGACGAGAGCGATTTTGTAGGGGCACGGCATGCCGTGCCCGGCAAACTTGCTTGGCAATGCGTTTACCACGGGCATTTGTTTCGCGGTCCCGGCTTCGAAGCGTTCGTCTGATGGCTCGCGCGGAGCCAAGCATCTGCGCCGGGCACGATATATCGTGCCCCTACGAAGACGTTGCAGGTGGCGGACATCTCGGCAAGGTCATCGCGCAATGACAGAGAGCGGCAAGGACGCACGGATTTTTCTCTCGGCGGAATGGTGCGATCTGGTGATGTTGAATTACGCGGTTGATCCGCGCCTGGTGCAAGGCTACGTTCCGCGCGGCACCGAACTCGATTCGTTCGGCGGCAAGACGTACGTCAGCCTGGTGGGATTTCGGTTCCTGCGCACGAAGCTTTTCGGAGTGCTGCCGCTTCCCTTCCATGCGAATTTCGACGAGGTGAATCTGCGCTTCTACGTCCGGCGGCGCGCGGACGATGGCGAGGAACGTCGCGGCGTGGTTTTCATCAAGGAAATCGTACCGAAGCGCGCGGTGGCATGGCTCGCGCGGCTGGCGTACGGCGAAAATTACAGCCGCTATCCGATGCGGCATCGCGTGAGCGCGGATGGCGCGGCAAAATCAGCCGAATACGAATGGCGGATTCAAGGCTCCTGGGCAAAGCTACACGCCGAGGCTGCGGGCGAGCCGATTTTGCCGGCCGAAGGCAGCATCGAGCAATTCATCACCGAGCACTACTGGGGATATTCTGCTCTCCCAGGCTCGACGATCTCCCAAGCGCCTCTTGCCGAGGCCTCGGGAGCCCTGTCCTTCCGGGGACCTGGGAGCCCTTCCTTGCAGCGCGGCGGCGGCACGATCGAATATCATGTGACGCATCCGCAGTGGCGCGTGTGGCAAAGCTCGCGCGCCGGATTTGAAGGCGACGCCGCTGGGACTTACGGAAGCGCGTTTGCCGAAGCGCTGCACCGTCCGCCCGACTCGGCGTTCATCGCCGAGGGCTCGCCCGTCGTAGTATTCAAAGGCAAGCGCATCGCCTGAGCTGTCCACCGCGAACACTTGCTGCGATAAAATCAGCACATCGGAATGCGCTTCGCGCCGGCCTTTATGTCGCACCTGAAGGTGCGACCCCCTAAAATTCCGGCCGTGCATGCGACCAGCGGCACCGCGCGTGTGGAGTAAGGCGGCTCGTCTCGCTCAACTCGAGAACGGTTTTGTAGGGGCACGGCATGCCGTGCCCGGCAGACATGCTTGGCAATGCGTTTACCAGTGGGCAATTGTTCCAGTCTCGGGCTTCAAGTGTTCGGCTGATCGCTTGCGCGGAGCCAAGAATCGTCGCCGGGCACGATATATCGTGCCCCTACAAGAAAACGGCATTCCTACCGCTGGCCGGCCGCTAGCGGCGGCGGCGGATGATGCGCACGAGGGGATCATTCTCGGCAAGTTCGAGCCAGCGGATCGGCGGCGGCGGGCTGCGCTCGATTCCCTGCCGGTCGCACATTTTGTCGAGCAGATCGTAGATGTGCGGCAGATGGTTCGCGGCCATGTCCTGAATGAACGCGCGCATGAGTTCGTCGTTGCGGACGCGGCGGTAGAGCCATCGCACGAAGAGTAAGAATTGCACGATGAAGGTGAGCGCGAACGTCCACCAATTCGAGTCTATGAATTCACGCATGGGTTGGGAATAACGGTAAATCATCGCTGGATGTTCATTGGCGGCTCGCACAGACGCGGTGCGGACGGTTTTCGTAGCGCCGGCGTCCCGCCGGCTCTTTTCGCTTCCGCGGCACCAGTCAAAATCGCCGGCGAGACGCCGGCGCTACAAGCACCCTCGGGTCGGGCGCGGAAGCTGGATTGTCGGAGTCTCGCCAGACATCTGCACCGGGCGCAGCATGCTGCGCCCCTACGAAGAAAAAGCGTTTGACGCTCGCGCTAGCCGAAAAGCGAGGCGATGCTGGAGCCGAGGCCGAAGAGGCCGCCGAGTCCGCTCGTGGAATTCGACGACGCGCGCTGGCGCACGCCGAGCAGCTCCGAGGGAACGCCCATCGCTTTGCCGAGCAGGTTCGTGTCAATTCCGTAGGTTTGCCCGAGCGCGTTGAGGCCGGCCATTTGCTCCTTCAATTGCTGGTTGGCGAACTGGATTTGATTCTGCTGCGCCTGGCTCGCATCGGTCTGGGCCTGTTCGCGGCCGAGCTGCGCGGTCAGGTCGCCGTAACCTGCGCTGTTGTTCGTGGCGGCCATGCGATTTGCGGCGCGCTCGCGGAGCGCGTCGAACGCGGTGTTGGCTGCGCCCATGCTTTGCTGCGTGATCGCGGACTGCTGCTGCGGCGTATAGCCCTGGCTGTTCAGCAGGCTCGTGATCGTCGGCATCATTTGCGCACGGTCCTGCTGGCTTGCCTGATTCGATTGCGAGATCAACTGATTTTGCTGCGCGAGTTGCTGGTCGGTGAGATTGCGCGTGGTCTGCGCGGAACGGCCCATGGGTGAAACCTCCGAAATACGAAAATGGAAAATCGAAAATGGAAAAGCGACGCGGCGAGCATTTACGCTGGATGGTGTTGGCGAATTCGTGCGTGCGCGATGAGGTGGTTTCGTAGGGGCATGGCATGGCATGTCCATGCCCGGTGCGGCGTTGGCGTCCGTGTGCTACGTGCGTGGCCGCGCGAATTGGCGGAACGACACCTTGTGTCAGCCGTAGAAAAAAATAAGGGCACGGCCGTTAGCCGCGCCCCTATTATCTATTTCCGCTGGTATTGGTTGCGTCTTGCGCCGTCATAGTGGCCCAGTCGCATACAGCACTTTTTGAAACCTGCGTCCGGAATCGCACGGGCAGAGGTCGTTTCTGCCCAGCTTTTCGACGAGTTCCTTGTCGCCATGCACGACGCGGAAACCCGCGCTTAACGTTCGTCTCTGACGGGAAACCCTTACGGCGTTTGCTGCTCGGTTCGAAAAAACGATTCGCTTTGCACTGTAGTCTCTCCTTCCAGATGGATTGCCCGTCACATCCCGAAGAGAGGCTTAGATTCAAATTATAACTGAAGTTTGCGGCGATACGATGTCCACGCGTCGTCGCGGACGTGGCGCAATAGAGGAATGCCGCACCGGGCACGGCATGCCGTGCCCCTACGGAGAACCGGTGCCACGTAGCCTGCGGCAATACGGCGTCCACGCGGTGTCGCGGACCCAGCCGAGCGATTCGAGGCGGCGGCCGAAGCGGCGCGCGATGGGAAGCGGGAGCCATGCGTGCGCGTCGTCGAGGCCGCGCGCGAACAAGTCGCGTTCGCCGGCCGCGTGCAGCGCGAGCAGCTGCGTCCAGCGCGCGCGGGCCTTCCCTGCTCTACTACGCGTACCCGGCTCGTCATTCCGAGCGCAGCGAGGAATCTCTTTGCGTGTCCGTATCACGGGCGCCAGCGCTGAAAAGAGATCTCTCGGTCAAAGACAGACCTGGGGATGACAGGCTTGAGTCGTCGTCACGATCAACGAGCAGATACATTTCGCACGTGAGTCGCGCGAGCGAGGCCATCACCGCGCGGCCGTCGTCATCCTCGACGACGAGCTTCGAAACGAAAATCGGATCGGCGAGATCGGGGAACGCGTAATCGAAGCCCTGTTGCGCGTGCATGCGGCGCAAGGCGTCGAGATCAGCCGGCGTGTATTCGCGAATAAGCACGAGGTCGTCTATAGGAAACTAAAAAACTCGGTGCCGCAGCAGCGGGTGCACGCGCGCGACGGCCTCGGCGGCGTCGAATGTGGTGGCGCCGGGCGCGACGCCGTGCGACGCGAGTGCGGATTGCGCGGCGCCCGAGATCGGTTTCTGCGCGAGCGGATGCGGCAGCGCCTCGAATGCAGGCTCGCCCTCGAGCGCGAGGTGCACGCCTTCGTCCGCCTCGATGAGGACAAGAATTTTTGCGTCAGCGTTCACCTGCGCCGAAGTTTCCTCCGTAGGGGCACAGCATGCTGTGCCCGGCGCAAGATCTTGGCGATGTTGCGCCGATCCGGCATCCGATTCCGAAGCGAGGTTGTTCGTAGCGCCAGCGTCTCGCTGGCGATCTTCGTCCACGGTCGGGCCGCACAAATTCGCCGGCGGGGACGCCGGCGCTACAAAGCCGGAATCGAGCGCGATGAAATGCGAATTGGCGAACCGGGCAGCGTGCCGTTGCCATTCGCCGAGAGTCGTGATGTAGTAAGATTTTCCGGTCATTCGAGCTTCACGTTTCTTCGGAGCGCGCGATGCCTGGTAACGGGCCTCACCATTGGTATTTCGTTGGCAAGACGCCCTGGATCGCCTGGGCGCTTTACGTGCTGCTAGGCGTAAACACAATTGCCGGTCTAGTTGGCGTCCCCGTTTACGAACATTTCGCGCATCGGTCCTTGGGATTCCAAGAGCGCTTCATCGAAATCCAATTTATCCTGTTGGCTCTTATAGGACTGGTTTTCGTGATCTACCGAAAGAACGTCCGCTACGAGGGTCGCGACCCAAAACAATCGAAGTGGAAATGATCCGCGAGCCGAACGGCGCCACCGGCCGCCGAGGCGTTGACAACAACTCGGCGCGGTGCTATTTACGGGCCGACTTCCCTTCATACGGCGGCAAGGAGGCCTCGAAATGGCGAAGATACTCGCGTTCCTCTACGGGATCGTCGTTTACTTGATTTTCTTTCTCACGTTCGTTTACGCGATCGGATTTGTCGGCAACATTTTGGTTCCCAAGTCCATTGATTCCGGCGGTGGAGAATTCTCGCTGGCCGCGCTGCTGATTGACGCGATCCTGTTGGGGCTTTTCGCCATCCAGCACAGCGTGATGGCGCGGCAGGGCTTCAAGAAAGTGTGGACGAAGGTGGTTCCCCGCGTCATCGAGCGGAGCACGTACGTGCTGCTCTCGAGCGCGTGCCTCATCCTGCTCTACTGGCAATGGCGACCCATGGCGGGCGTCATCTGGGACGTTCAAAACTCTGCCGGGCGGTGGATTCTGCTTGCGCTCTTCGCGATTGGCTGGCTGATGGTTCTTGGCTCGACGTTTCTCGTAAGCCACGCGGAGCTTTTCGGGCTGCGACAGGTATCTCTCTACGCGCGCGGCCAGCAGGCCACGTCGGTCGGATTCAAGACGCCGTCGCTGTACAAGCTTGTTCGCCACCCAATTTATCTGGGCTTTATTCTGGCTTTTTGGGCTACGCCACGAATGACGCAGGGCCACCTGCTGTTCGCCGTCCTCACGACGGGCTACATCCTGGTTGGCATTTACCTCGAAGAGCGCGACTTGATTTCGTTCTTCGGCGACGCGTACAGGGATTACAAGCGGCGCGTTCCGATGCTCGTACCTTTCACCAGGAAATCGCGGTAGGGCCGCGTTTCATCTTGCGGAAATCGGCCGCGTTCGTGTGGTAGCCTAGGAAACTTAAAGTGTGAGATCCGAGCCGGAGCGAATGCGGAAGATGGTCGGCGGACTGAAGACTATTCTGGTGGCGGAAGGGCGCGAACACGAATTCGAATCGCTCTTCCGTGAGATGCAGTCAGCGATCCGCAATCAAGAGCCGGGCTGCCTGCTGTACTCGCTGCTCAAGTCGCGCACGAATCCACGAGCTTACATCGTGCAGGAACAGTATCGCGACGCGGCGGCGCTGGCGGAACATGAGTCGTCGCCGCACGGGAAGATTTATTTCCCGAAGATTCGCGCGATCCTGGAAAGCATCACCGTCGAGTACTTCGACGGAGTGGTTTCGTAATACTACTGACTGGCTGAACCAAAGGGGGCAACGTGGTCGGAAAAGAGATCGAAATCAAGATGGCGGATGGCGTTTGCGACGCGGTTTTGTACGAGGCGGAGGACGGCAAAAAGCGCCCCGGCGTGATTCATTACCCGGACATTATGGGCATTCGCCCGTCGCATCGCGCGATGGCGAAGCGGCTGGCCGAGGCGGGCTACACCGTGCTGCTCGTGAATCCGTTCTATCGCACGGCGCGCGGAAAGATTTTCGACTTCACGCCGAATTTTGCGGGCGACGAGCGCACCATGAAGCGCTTCGGCGAGCTGGTCGGGCCGTTGCCGCCGGAAGCGATGGAGAAAGACGCGGCGACGTACGTCAACTATCTGGCGACGCAGCCCTCGGTGAGCGCGGCGAGAGTGGGCGCGGTCGGGTACTGCTTCACGGGGCAGGTTGCGTTGCGCACGGCTGCGGCGCGGCCGGATCGAGTTGGCGCGATCGCGTCGTTTCACGGCGGCGGACTTTTTACCGACAAGCCGACCAGCCCGCATCTCGCGCTGCCGCGCATTCCGAAGGACGGGCCGCGCCTCTATTTCGGCCACGCGGCGAACGACCACTCGATGCCGCAGGAAGCGATTGATAAATTCGACGCGGCGCTCAAAGCCTGGGGCGGCAAGTACGAAAGCGAGCTCTACGCGGACGCGCCGCACGGCTGGACCGTCGCGGACAGCCCCGCCTATCGCGAACCGCAAGCCGATCGCGCCTTCGGCAAGCTCACGGCGCTATTCACCGCCGCGCTAAAGTAGCGCTGGGCTGGCTGGAAAGCGTTGAGTCTGCGGGTGCCAGTCGAACGGATGCTAAGACCGCGCGAAAGACGCGAAGATCCTCGTCGAGATGTTCCGCCGTCGTGCGTAGACTGAGGTCGTAGTTGATCGTGGGAACCGACGCGTCGAAAGCAGGGTCGGGTTTCCCTGCCTGTGTAACGACAAAGATGTCGATCCAACCGTCAGCGCCGTCTACGCGTGCCGCAGCGGCAGTTCGTCCTTTGATTCGCAGACCTTCTGGCGGCAGGCCGCACGGGTGTTTCGCGATACCCGTACACTCCCACCACAGGAAATCGAGCAGCTTCTTCGTCTCATCCGACGCGTTGTAACTGGCGAAAATCACAATCGCCCTATTGCGATCCAGGTCGAAACAGGCCTGGTTGGTGGCTCCCCCTAAAACGAAAACGGGACCATGGTCATGCTGAGGAGGAAACGCGCAGAGCAAGGTGCGCTCCGGAACAGGGAGTGTAATCCCGAATTCCTCGTTGTGATAGATGCGCGGGCTTGCACTGCTGGCAAACGCCATTAATGCGACCAACGTAAATCCGAGCGAAGCCTTTATGGGCCTCGACGTGTGTCGCTGACCGGCGTTCATTTCGTGACCTTCTGCGAATTTCTTTGAGACATGTAAACCGGAACGCTACGCTTCATTTGGCTGATGCCGTCTCTAACAACGTTCGGCCAATTGCGGTTGACGCTATTGTAAACCTTTCGGCCTCTTACCTGTTTTCCCGAGGCGTCGCGGCCTTCGAGGCCATTGATAAACGCGGACGTGTCACTGCCAACACCGCGAATCTGATCGCCCCAACTGTCGAAGAACTGCCGTACGTTCTCGTCTGGAGAAGCGGCAGTCGTCATATGGCTCGTATTGCCGCCAGTCATCCCAAACGCGTCGCCGGTTCTCAGATACGTGCCTCTCGAAGCAAACCCCGATTCTAGTCCCAGGCCCAGAACCAACGTCGGATCGACGCCGTACTTTTTGGCGAGCTTGTCTACCGCATCGTAATATCTGTCGAGATAGGATTTGTCCCGATCCGACAGTTGAGACGCCAGTGCTTTGCCTTGCGGTTCGTGGATTAGGACGCGACGCCCATTTATCGTGACCCAGTGGTCGGCGTCGCGTTGATGTTTCGGCTGAGTCCGGCCCTGAGGTTGCGGCGAGGTTGTTTGCTTCGGCACGGCCTTGCTCGGGTCCTGATTGGCGACGGGCTCGAATCCCATTTCGGGAAACTGCTCGGACCAAAGTCGGTCTCCTTCGGCGTCGCGAGCGCGTTCGAGCGCGTGGCCAAAGAGCGGATTTGCGTAAAATCTTCCGTTCACCCACGGCATGGTAGTTCCCTTTTGGCAACGAATTGTATTACGAGCAATTGACGGACCACGGGAAGGGACAATAAGGCGGATAGGCGGCGCGGAGGCGTTGCATCAGAAAAACGCCGACAAGATGCCCTTCGACCTCGCTGAGGACAGCCGGCGCTACGAAAAGCCTAATCCCACTTGCGCGTGTCGTCTTTCGTGCGGATGGTGGCCATACGCGCGGTGAGGGCGCGGAGCAACCACGGCGCGAATCGCTCGATGGCGACGAACACTTTGCCGTGCCCAGTGACGATTCGCTCGCGCTTGCCCTTGGCGACGGCGTTCAAAATTTCGCGCACCGCTACCGGCGTGCTCACCATCATCCGCGGAGAAATCGGGTCCTTCGAGCCTGAGTGCACGTTTCCCTGATTGTCCGTGATGCGGATGTCGCTCGCGACAAATCCCGGACTGAGCAGCGTCACCGTGATGCCGGCAGCGCGCATTTCCAAGGTGATGGAGTCCGCGAGCGCGCGCAGCGCGAACTTGCTCATCGAATAGGGCGACGCGCCGGGCGTCGCGATCCAGCCCGCAACGCTCCCGACGATGGCGAGATTTCCCCTGCTCTTCTCAAGCTCGGGCAGCGCCGCATAAATCGCGCGCAGCACGCCGAAGACGTTGGTTTCGAATTGCCGGCGGTAGTCCTCGATCGTAAGTTTCTTCAGCGGCGCGACCACGCCGAATCCCGCGTTGGCGAAGACCACATCGAGTTTGCCAAAGGCGCGGGTGGCGTCCGCCACGGCGCGCTCGAGGTCGCCATCGCGCGTGACGTCGCATTCGGTGACGACCGGGCGCGGCTTGCCTGTATCAGCGATTTTCTGCGCGAGGGCTTCGAGCCGACCCTTGCGGCGCGCGGTGAGCGTCAGCTTTGCGCCCGCCTGCGCCAGTTGCAATGCGAGTTCCTCGCCGATGCCGGACGATGCGCCGGTGATGAGCACGGATTTATCGCGGAAGAAAGCTTGAACGTTGGCCATGCCGACATCTTATAGCACAGGCGAAAAGGGCGGTGGATGCCATGTGAACGGTGAAACGGTTTACGAATCGCATTTCGCGACTCAGATGTCGTCGTCCAGGCGACTAACGCGAACGGCGCTCCAACGACCGCAATGCTTCGGCGATTAGCCTGAGCGTCTCCTGGTTTGCTGCGTCGCCCTTGCTGCGTTCCCTCGAAAGCGCGCGGTCGAGGAGCTCCTTCGCGCTGGCTCGGTCGCCCGCCAGTAGCGCGATGCGCGACAGATTCACCAAGACTGCTCCACTCGAATCCTCCGGAAGCTTCTGTTTGTCGTCAGCCAACAGCTGCCGATAGTAGTTCGGGTGCGATGAGCTATCCTTCGCGAAGCTAGTCCCGTTCCATCGATAAATCTCGGGAACATCCAGAATACTCGCGTCCATGTGAGCGATGATGAAAGGTAGCTTCACGTCATCCAGGCGCTCGACGTCAAACTTGAAGCCATCGATTTGGAGGAGGCGTCCGATCCGACCCGCCGTTTTTCCAATCACATCGAGTTGCGATTCTGAAGCCCCTGTTTGCCGCTGGACCAGCGACAGAGGCAGGCCTTGCGCAACGATCTCCGGGATAAACCGAATTTGCGGAGCATAGGAATTGTCGAGCGGAGACTGCCACAACACTCGTGTGGTCCCTTGTCTGTCCGTCTCAAAAACGACGATTTGGGACAGGGTGCCGACACCTTCTTCCGGGATACTCCAGCAGAGAACACCCACGCGCTCTCGCCCTGGGAAATGTTGAGAGACTACGATCTGGCCGTCGGCGGTTTGCCCGGAAGACACTCCAGAAAAAACAACCAGGGCGAGCAGGTAGAACAGACTGTTGTGCATATCGTCCCACTCTCAGGGCCTTACCGGCCCTAACGGTGTATCGGCCGGAACGACCCTTATCTTATCCAACTTTATCAGCCCCACTTTCCGCGAGTCCAGATCGTTGTTGACCTTCTGGCCGAGTAGGGCGGAAGCTGCGGCACGGGAAAGGTCCAGCGTTCGCGTGGAGTGGGGATCCTTGTCCCCGGCACCCCGATCATTGACCTCAACTACGACGCGATTGCCGTCATGTGTGAGTTCGACACGAGTCCCAAGCGGTAGAGAATGCCAGCGGGCGCGCGGCAACAGGGCCGCCGTGTAACCATTCTGATGGAATGTCTCTTGATTTGCAGTCTGCTTTCCCTCAAATGAATCGGCATAAATACTAGCTTGGCCCGACCCGGGAAGGGGTTTGGTTCCCGCATGACCACGGTACCCCGGGCGGGCTTGCGCCTCGGGGATCAACACGGGATGGTTATCAATCGTTACCCAGTGCGCGCTGTCATCTTGCTGGCCGGGTCCGCTATGTTGTGAAGCTGCATCGGCCGTGCGCGGGGCTTCGATTGCGCGCCCGTGTGCCGGATTCGCGTAAAACCTGCCGTTAATGAAGGGCATGGATCGTCCCCTAGGATGAAAACGTATAATTGTGCGTGAGGATCGTGGCGGCGTGGTGGCCGGCGAAGAATTGGTGCGTTGGCTCGCAGCTCACGGTCACTTTCTTCGCGCCCTCGTCTTCTCCGCGAAGGACGATGGCCTCGATGCGCTTCAGCGTGATGCGGCCGAAGCGGCCGACGAATACGTCGCTGAGGCAGAGGCGCTCGGCGCGCATCGGCGAACCGTCGGCGAGAGTGAAGATGTGGTGCGGCGTCACGTCGAGCGATTCCTCGTTCGAGAAATGCAGGCGGATGAACGTGTCCGCGTCGCGCACTTCGAGGCGCGCAATGCGCGTCCATGTTTCGCCGCCAGCGCCCGCGGGGCACCGCAAGTGTTCGCCGACGACGCACGATTCGATCTCGACCGTCCCGCGCTCCTTCGTGAGCACCATCGTGCCGGAGCGCAAGCAGCTCCCGCTGCCGCCGCCCGATCCCCCGCCGACGCCGCTGCTGGTGGTTGCGGCGACCATCGCGCCCTGCGAAAGCGGGATGAGTCCTTGCAGCGATTGCTGCTGCGCCGAAAGATTTGTCTTCGCGGTTTGCGCGTTCGCGGGTGCGCCGACTCCGCTGCCAACCCATGCGAGCGCCGACGCGGTGTCGTCCCAGTAGGGATAAAAATAGTAAGTCGTCGCGGCGGTGAGTCCGCTGACGGCGAGCGAGCCATTGGGAATCGCGGTGGTGGTGCCGTCGGCGCGGAAAATTGTGAGGCCACTCCACGACCACGTCAGGCTCGTGGTGGTCGAGGCGTACGTGAACGTGCCGGACCACGTGGGCGGCACGGAGCCTTTCATCAGCACGCCCGATTTCGTCGGATCAACTTGCCCGTTCGTCAGCGCACCGGTTACGACGCGCGCGAAGTCCGTGCCGTCGGTGATCTGGTTGTCGAGGCTCCAGCCCTGGTTCGGGCCGAGCGACGCGCCCGACAGGCGCTTCAGCGTTTCGTACAGCTGCGGGTTCGCTTTGCGCAGCGCTTCGATTTGTTGGATGTTCAGCATGGGAATTTAGTCACGGAGTCACTGAGGCACAGAGAAACGAAGGATTCGGTTAATTAACTCTTCGGCGGCACAAGCGGTCAGGCTCGTTGTGTGCGGCCACCGGCCGTGCGATCTTCAGATCAGAGCAAGCTTTTCCCGGAGAGAAACCTATGAAACGCGCCATTCGTTGCATCGTGTGTGTTTGTGTGCTGGTCGCGATGGCAGGGCTTCGCGTGCACGCGCAGAATCAGCCGTCGGCCGCCGAAGCGAAGGCCTTCGCTGCCCAGTACGTGGCGGCGATGAACGCCAAGGACATTCCGCGCCTGCTCACTTTCTTCGATCCGAAGTCGGTGGCCTGCATCACCCCCGACACAAAGGATTATTACGACGGGGCGATGGAGGTCAGCGTACGCGAGTCGGTTCCGGCGAACTACACGTTCACCGTCATGGCCGTGAATGAAGGCAATCTGAAAGCCATGGAAAGCATGGCGCGATTTCCCGTGAGGCCCACGAGCGAACTGCACATTGATTACCAGCAGGGCGACGATGTGGGAAGTGTGGTGCTGTGGCTCGTGCGGGAAAACGGGCGCTGGTTCGCCGATCAGCCGTGCGCTTCGGAGCAAACACTGAAGGAGTTTCGCGATAACGCGGCGGCGCGGGAAGAGGCGCAGGCCCGTTACAAGTCACTGGCAGATGGAATCAAGGATCCGCTGCGATCGGAGTTGATGGCGCTGCTCCGGCAGCACGAGACAGCGGCGGCAATTGACCGGTACCGCCAAGCCACCGGGCAAAATTCGACGACGTCCATGCTCGTGATCAACGAGCTCAAGGCAGATTCAAAGTAACTTCGGGCGAGCCTGACTCCTGCACGTTGACGTTGAGGTATTCGGCCGCAATGACCAGGATTTTCTTGCGGCGCGCGTCAGCAGGGTCCAGCGGCGTGCCCGGTAGCGGCAGACCATCCTCGCCGCTGGCCTGTTTCTTCGGCTCCCCCCGCCATTCGCTCCTCCCGCCGCAAGAATCACTGCGAGCCTGATTCGAACGCGAACGTACCGTTGGCGTAAATGGCTGCCAATTCCCGTAGCAAGGCATATTTACCAGTACGACGCGTTACCGCGTTAATGGCACAGGCTGTAGTCAACTCATAGCAAGCCGCTTGTAGGACAGAAAATATTTCATTGCCAATAAACCATAGAAATGATAGGTTGTGTGTTGGGAGTGAGTCCATGGAACCCTATAAGCTCAGCGTTAAAATTGCGGAACATCAATTTAATGGCGAGGGACCCGAAGACGCTGTAAGGCGTGATTTCGATGCTTGGCGTGAACTCGTTTCGACGCACACCGCCAAGGTTACCCTTCAGAAACCAGAACTCGAAGGCGCAGTCGGCGGTTCACCGGAGGACGTCGCTGGGCCCCTGGCGGCCCGCGCATTCGATTTCGACGAACGCAAGGGCCGTCTTACACTCAGGGCGCTGCCTCACACACAAGATCGCGAGGCGGATACCCTCCTTTTGCTTCTTCTCGGTTACAAATTGATGGCAAAACAAGAAGAGGTCGGAGTGACAACCCTCAAATGGGCGCTAGAGCAATCAGGCTGCACCGTAGACCGGGTTGATCGCATCGCGAGCAAACCTCTCAACGCCAGGCTTGTTCTCAAGGGAGGAAAAGCCAAAGGAAGTCGCTTCAGTTTGACAAATCCAGGCGTAGGTAGGGCCAAAGATCTCTTGCAGGAAGTCTTCGGGTCGTGAGCGGGCAGGATCGAGGGGACGCGGGGTTCGAAACGGCGCATGAAAGGCAGATGGCGAAGGCTTCTGCAGAGTGAAGAGAGCTCGTCTGATGGAAGAACCGAAAGAGTGCGAAGAGCGAGCAATTCCTGACAAGCCAACCCGGCCGGTCAAGGTAGAGTGCGCGTCAATTAGGGAACTATATCTTGAGTTCCATAAGATCTTCTTGGAGGGGACTAAGGCGCTTATAGTTGGTCCATGTGGTCATCAAATTCACTGTTTCGAACACCATTTCTTCCACATGGCAGGCGTGGTCGTCGAGGGAATCGAAGAGCTGTCGATGCCCCGTGAACGCGACGTCATTTTGGGGACAGTTGAGGGTTTCGCTCACTATGAGTTGAGAGAGGGAGGGTCTCGGGCTAGGCATTTGAGGTCGGCCCGGGAGACACTCGAAAATCCGGACGAAATTTGGACCAAGAATCCTCGCGCCATTTCCGCAAAATGGATATATATCAAAGAGTACGACAGTAAGCCGTACGCGTTTTCGGTGGCGTTGGTTGGGGAATGGGAGGCAAACTCCACAATAATAGTTCCATTCAGTAGTTTTCAGTGCAATGGAAAAAACGTGCGGAAATGGCGACAATCGGAGCGAGTCTACCCTTAAAACACGACGGGCCGCTTTTTAGGGCGGCCCTCGTGAGTACGCTACGGGGATTGCACCCGTAATCTGTTCGACCTAAGTATACATCTTCCAAGCGGTTTGTCAAGACTTAGGACACTAAGGTCAATACATTCTTGCACTTGCAGTAACTAGAGTCTGGTGGCAAGGGGATCGTCACGTCAATTCCCTCCGCGGACAATTGCGAACGGGTCGGGCTTTGCCCAGGGCGCGAGCTTCGTGAGCGAGAACCACGAGCCCGCGGCGTTGGTGCCGATCTGATACGAGATGCGCTCGGCGAGGACGTTGGTGAATTGCTCCATATCGCGCGAGGAGGGCGAGGCGAGCGTCCACGAACCGAGCGCGGTCGAGACGACGTCTCCCGGCGAAAGCGCGGCGAGCGCGAGCGATCCGGAGCCTTGCACGTAGGCCGTGAGGTAGCCGAAAAGATTTCGGCCGCTGAGCGCCGCGCCGGTGGCCGCGAGGAACGCCGTCGAGTAGAACGAATTGATGGCCGCGCCATCGTCGGAAAACGCGCCCGGCGTGAGCGCGTATATTTTCCCGCTCAAGTTATTCGAGCCGAAGAAAAGCTGCGCGACGCCCGTGGACCTCTCGATCAGCGCGCACGAATTCGCGGCAATCGTCCAGGGCGCCCATTTTCGCGAACGCTCCGGCGCGGTCAGCATGGCCATCAGCGGATCGCCGAAACCTTCGGTGTAATCGAGCATGAGCACCTGGTTCGGCTGCGTCGCGGCGCCCATCGGCACACCGATGTACACGCGCTTGCGCTGCGTGTCCACCTGCACCCAGATGAGCTGGCCGCATTCCCAGTTGATCGCGTCCCACGTGGGCTGGATTTCCTGCGAGATTTTTGTTGGCTCGCTGCCATCGAATAAATAAACGCCGGAGCGGCCGGCGATAATCGCCCACTCCTCGCCCAGCGCGACGCCATGCGCCGATGGCGTACCGACCTTGTTCGAAACTTCCTCGACCTGCCAGAGCGCGGGCTCGTTGACGCCGTCGTTCGCGGTCACGTACATACTGCGCTCTTTCACGAAGTACAGATTGTTGCGCAGCGTGAACGCGGCGCGAATTCCCTGCCCGTTATTTTCCGCGATGCTCATGATGCCGCTAATGCCGTCGTATGCCTCGGGCGTTTCGGTGCCGGACGCGCGCACCAGAGACGGATTGCGCGCCGCGTTCGTCTCAAACACCTCGATGTTGTCCACCAGGAATGCTTCGCCGGATGGCGCGGGCGTGCCATCGGCATAGACGCGCAACGTGAGATCGGACGGCAAAGACGTCTGCGGCGTGAAAAGGTCCGCGATGAACTCCTGATATCCGGTGGTGGCCTGCGTGACGGTCACGGCAAGGCCGGGGCCAAGCTGCCCGGCGGTCGAGCTGAACGCGTTGATTCGAAGCACGCCGGCGTTGAGATTCGAAGTCCGCTTCACGCGCGCGCGCACGGAGTAATCGGTGTTCTTCACCATCAGCGGATTGCCGCTGGCGTCCACGATCGCGTTTTGGAAGATGTAGCCGCGCGCGGCGGTGACGCCGTCCGCCGTGATCTCGTAGGAATCGCCCCACACCGCGTCGCTCGCCTGCCGGCTGCCGCCCGGCGCCGAACGACGGATCGAGCTGCCAGCCAAGCGGACGGCCGTTGCCCGACGCGTCCCATCCGCCATCGAATGTGAGATTGCGCCAGTTGTCCATATTGGCGCGCTCGCCCCACCAGAAAAGCCGCTCGGAATAATCCACCACGCCGAGCTGTTCGGGCAGCTCGATCTGGCTGAAGAGATAATCCATGCTGACGCCGGAAAGCAGAATCGTGTCGCTGAAATCCACGACGAGCGACGTGGTTGTGTTGTCGTTGATCACCATCGTCGCGGGCACGTGATAGAAATTCGCGCCGCCTGAGGCGGTGAATGCGAGCAGGCGCTGCACCACGTTCGCCGGGCCGGTGGGAATATTCGTGACGCTGACTTCCAGGCTGCCCGCCGCGGTCCACGAAACCGGAGGCGAAGGCTCGGTCCAGAATCCCTGTCGCGTCACAAAAACTACGGCGCACTGGTGCACGCCCGGCGAAATACTCCCCGCAGTTGCATCGGCGACGGCAGGCCCTTCGGCGGGGCCGATCTGGCTGACGCGATCGAAGTTGAGGTCGTCGTACTGGCGCGGCAGGTCCTGACCCGTGACGCCGTCGCCAAACGCCATGTACTCGCGGCCGAAAATAGTGGTCGAGGCGAGATAGAGGTTCGGTTCCGCGGCGCCCGAAATGGCGAGGGAAAGAAATCCCGGCGAGGTTTCCTTGTACATGTTGCCGAGCGAATCGAATACGAGCAGGCGTTGCACGAGATTCGTGGTGATGTAGGACTTCAAGCCGTTGATATTGGGCGCGCCGCTGAGAATCGGAAATTGCGCGACGAGTCCGGCGCGCGTGCGCACCCCTCCCGGGAAGAAATCCACGTCGCCGAGATTGGGCGACATGCCAATCGGCACGTCGGAGGGGTCGAGCAGCGTGACCCAGGTGCTGAAAACGTTCAGCGGTAGTGGGGAGAACGATTCGATGGACATGACGATCCGATCAGGATCGTCATCCCGAGTCCGCCGCGGCGGAGGAGCCGAGGGATCGCTTTTCGGGATGACGATGCGCGATGGGTGTGTGGTGCGTGTGATTAGTGATCAGCGAATGGTGCGGCGGTGGTGTTGAATTGTCTTTGTAGGGGCACGGCATGCTGTGCCCGGTGAAGCGTTGGCGATTGTGAGCCACGAGCGATCGGTAACGTGCGGTGGCGTTCGGCCAGAAGTTGAATTCTTGCCAAGCATGTGCGCCGGGCACGGCATGCCGTGCCCCTACGAAACCATGGCTTGTGGTCAACGACCTAGCCAAGTATTTGCGCCGGGCACAGCATGCTGCGCCCCTACGAAACCGTTGCTTGTGGGCAGCAAAGGCTCTCGGCTTACAACAGTTTCTTGAATATTCCGTAGAACGTAATCGTATCCGCAGTGATGGCGGCCGGATACGCGCCCGCGGCCAGCTCCGGAAACGCGCCGGCGCTTGCGCCCTGCTGAAAGCTTTTCACCTTGCCGTTATTCAGCGCCGAGCCGGGAAAGAAAACGTAGTCGTACCCGGCGAGGCCGTCCATCCACGCAGTGCCTTGGACGGGTGCCTGCGTCGCGGCGATGATTGGAAACTCCGAAAGGTCGAGCGTGTCGCCGCTGGTCGTGTAATTCCCCGACGCAGCGACGGTGCCGGCGACGTGGATGCGCTTGCCGTCGTCCCACGTGTCAACGAGCGTAAATGTGAGTGCCATGGTTCCTCCGAGAAAAATGTGGTTTGAAAATTTAGGAGCACGTGCTCCCACAGGACAACGCGTGCGGCGAAATTCTCCGCTCGCAATTTGCGACGAAACGGGCGTAGCATTTCCGCAATGCAAGGATGGGGGTGACGGGTGAGATATGCCGCTAATCACTGGCGTAGATCGTGACCACCGCGAGGTTCGTGTCATCGCCCTCGGGCCGGTCAGTCTGGACGATGTGCGGGAGCATTTGCTGCACAAGAGACGTGAAGGTGGCCTCAGCTATCCGGAACTGGCGGATGTGCGCGGCGCCGGGATTGTGTGCGATCCCGACGAACTCAAGCAAATCGCTGAATTTCTCCGGGAACTGAGCCGCGAAAGCCCGCTGGGCTGCATCGCGTTCGTGGTTTCGTCGGAGGCCGATGTCGCCGCGACGCGCGAGCTCGAGGATTTGGCGGGCGACTGTTGCGAAATAAAAACGTTTCGCAGCGCAGAAGAGGCGCGCGCGTGGCTGGCCACGAGCGGATGCTCGCCGTCCGATTCAGAAAATCGCTAAGCTGTGCGGTTCGCCCTGCATTGATCGAACGCAGGAGGTCACATGCCGGTCATCGTTGGCGTTGATCACGAGCACCGCCAGGTCAACGCTGTCGCCACGGGGTCGGTTACCTTTGCGGATGCCCAGGCCCACATGAAGCTCGAAGTGCGCGAAAATGCTCGCGGATACCGCAAGTTTGTGGACTTCCGCGGCGCCGGGATACAGATTTCTCCCTCCGAAATTCGCCAAATCGTTGACGGACTTCGAGAGCTTGCGCGGGAGGAAAAAATCGGCCCGACGGCGGTCGTGGTTTCCACGGACCAGGCTTACGGCATGATGCGCATGCTGGAAATGCTCGTCGAGGATGTCTGCGAAATTCGCCCCTTCCGCGAAGAAGCAGAGGCCCGCGCGTGGCTGGAAGCCAGAAGCCCCTCGGTCAAGTGAAGCTCCGTGTTGAGACCGGTCTTCAACCGCTTCCAATAACCATCCACTCGCCGCTGGCTACTCAGCGCTCCGCGCTGGTATGATGGGCGGCTTGCGACGCAACCCGTACGCCCGCTTGTGAATCAAAGCGTCGAATCCTATTGCAATGAGGGGGAGCTTGGTGCGGCGACTGCTGGAATTTTGCGCGGTAATGGTGATGGTATTCGCGGCTTGTGCGGCGGTGCGCCTGAATCGCGTGGACACGGTTTCAGCGGCCGGTACCCCCGGCAACCTCGTGCTTTTCGACGTTCAATCGACCGGGGGCTGTCCGCTAGGAAACGGATATACGTTCTGCGATCAAGTCCCGGGCAGCACGGGTCCCGCCGAGGTGTTCTTTATCAATAACGCCTCCGCGGTGATGGGTCTTTCCGCTTCAATCCTGCAGGGTCTCGGGCCAGCGACAAGCTTCGCGCCGGGCGATTTCACGATCACCAGCAACTCGTGTACTGGAAATCTCGCGGCCAACATGCAGTGCGAAATCGGCGTCGCGTTTTCGCCGACGGTCGCGGGCTTGCGAATGTCCGCTTTGACGGTGACTGACGCCGGAGGCGACACTCTTGCTATAAACCTCGCGGGCACCGGCGGTAGTCTGACTCTTGCGCCGCCGGGCGACTCCTGCACCCTGCCGGACAATGCGTTCACCTATTGCAGCCAGGCGGTCGGGAGCGCGAGCGCCGCAGAAACCTTCACATTAAGAGCCGGTGCCGCGGAGACGGGAGTGAACGTCTCCCTCCAGGCGATTTCCGGGCTTTCCTCGGAATTTGGCGCCACGGATTTTACGGTCGCGAGCACAACCTGCACGGGAGTGCTCGCGGCTAACGCGAGTTGCACCATCGGCGTGGAGTTCACGCCGAAGACGGCGGGATTGCGCTCGGCTGCGCTGACGGCAACGGACTCGAACGGCGATACGACTGTAATCAATCTCGCGGGGAGCACGGTCAGCGGTCTCTCTTTCCCCATCATCGAGCCCGGGCCTAATCCGGCCGCTTGCGCGCGAGTGAATTTCTTTGGCTTCTGCAGTGAGCCAACGGGCGGCTCGACAGCGTCGGTCGCGTTCACGGTGTTCAATGGTTCGGGAGCGCAAATCACAGGGCTCACGATTACGCCGCCACTCAACACGACGCAACCGCCGCCTCCGCCGGTAAATTTCTCGGTAACGAGCACGAGTTGCACCTCCACGCTCGCGGCAAATGCGTCATGCACGATCAATGTCGCCTTCACGCCGCTGGGAACAGGCTTGCAGCAGGGCTCGATCGTCGTAACCGACACCGCGGGCGACGTCGGCGCGATAAACCTTGCTGGGACGGGCGACGACTTCAACTTGCAGATTGTGGCGGGTCAGTCGAATGAAGTTACCGTCGGGCAAGGTGACACGGCCACATTCATGGCGCAGCTGACTTCGGTCGGCGTGTTCGGCGAAAACGGCGAAATGGTGACGCTGGTGTGCCCAGCCGGTTTGCCGCAATTCACCACGTGCGCGTATATGCCCTGCCCGATCACGCCGGTGGTCGGAGGGAACGTTCCCTTCAGCATCCTGATTGCAACTTCAACGGCTACCGTGCTGACGCCGGAAGTTCCGAACCCGTGCAATAGTCCAGCGGCGTCAGGCTTCCTGCCCGGCTCGCGCGGACCAACTGGAATTTTGCGCATCGTGACGAATCGGCCCGAACCCGCGCCGCAATTCCCTGCTCTGCTGGCAATTCTCGCGACGATTGCGCTCGGCCTCGGCGCGCTTGGCTATGGTGCGATGGGCGCGCTGTCGAAGTTCGGTTCCGGCGCCAGACGGGCGCTTATGGCGTTCGGAATTATCGTGCTCTCGGGTGCCTGCGGTGGTGGCTATAACAGCGCCACTTCCACGGCCACGCCGATCGGCACAACGACGATGAATGTGGTGGCCAGCGCCGTGGATTCCAGCGGTAACTCCATGAACGCGAGCCGTTCTCTGCAGATCATTCTCGACGTCATCAAGCCGCCGCACATGCTCCCTTAGGCCCTTAAGATTGTTGCGTTGAGAGTTGGGAGTTTCGAGTTGAGTTCGCGCCTCATCACCTTCGCGGCCCTGTGGGCGCTGGTCAGCGCAAATCTGATGAGTGCTGCGCCTGGCAGCACCTCGAAAGCGATTGTTCACGGGAAGGTCACCGGTCCCTCATCCACGGCGATGCCCAACGCCGATGTCTATTTCATTCGCGGCAAGAAAACGATTCGGATCCGCACTTCGCCTACCGGAACGTATTCTGCCGAGCTGGCTCCTGGGATCTACTCGCTCCTGGTCGACGAACCCGGCTTCTGCGATGGGATTCGGGGCGAGTTCCTCGCGCGCTACGGCGCCGACATTAATTTCAATTTCAGGTTGACCATGGCGGCCGCCCCCGTGGTTGCCACCTCCGAAGTACTCACCATGCCCGGTGCTCCGGAGTACTACCCCAGATTGTCCGTGTCGCGGCGAACGATTGGCGGCTGCAACAAGTCCGAGGAGCTGGCTGCGCCCGTGCCAGACGGTCCAAAGCCGCTCGTGCTGTACGACAAGCGCGAGGTGAATGGCGACATCGTGCGCTATTCAGGGCTGCGGGAGCCCTGGGCGATATATATGTACGACCAGATGACCATCAGGTCGACGACGCTCGAATACTCCGCGAAAGCTAATTCCATCGTAGGCTCCGGCGGCGTCACATTGCAGGACGGTCAGATGACGGAGGATGCTTACCGGCTCCGTGTGTCATTCCACGATGGCAAACCGCAAGTAGATGTAATCAACGATTAAGCGCCGTAGCTTCGTAGGGGCGTAGCACCGCTACGCCCAGCACAAATGCTTGGCACGACCGCGCATACGCGCAGCGAAGTTGTAGGGGCACGATATATCGTGCCCGGCGACAGTCCTTGGCGAAGTTGCGCCATTCGCCCCCGCGGACGCGGCCGAGGGACAATCGAGTACGTGGCGAATACATGGAATGCCGCACCGGGCGCAGCATGCTGCGCCCCTACGAAGACAAAGCAACGACGCAAATCCCTACAAATACACGATGCGGCGGTGATAGCTGTAGGGCATGCGGCGGCGGCCCTTCGTCTGCTCCGGGCGGACGTAGCGCTCGATCAGATTTTCCGTCGCCATCTGCGCGGTGCCGAGCAAATCCTGCGCCAGCGCCCGCGCGCCGCGCGAACGCGCCGCCAAAGCCGCCGTCGCGAATCCGAGCGGGTCGGTCGCCGAGCGAATCTGCACGGGATCTGTGCCCAGCGTCAGCAGCGGCAGCACTTTTTCGTAGCGTATGCGCACCGTGATCGGCTGCGTCGCGCCGATCAGATTCACTTTGTCCTCGCGCCATTCCCACAATCGCAGATAGGTGCTCGGCTGCAGGTTCAGCATCCCGCCGCCGCTGGTGAATTTCTCCATGGGCACGAAAACGTCCGTGGTGTTGGAGGTGGCGCGCTCCCAGAGCATGTGCGGCGCGAGGCAGTCGGTGGGAAGCTGCGGGCTGGAGACGTCGCTGATTTCCATGGGCGTGATGCCGCTCACGGGATCGGTCGCGAGATTCAAATCCTGCTGCTCGGCGAGAACGCTCACGCCATTTTCCGCCAGCTCGCGCTGCAGGCCGCGATAGGCCGAGTTCAGCAGCGGCATCAGAAGCGTGTCGGTGAATACCGTGCCCGCCGTGTCGTTGACCAGCGCGCGCGCCAGGTTCAGCGCGTCTTCCGCCTGCGAATACGCCGTTGTGGGTACGACGGGCATGTGTGCCTCCGGGGACAAACTTCAGTGGCTAGTGATGAGTGGCTAGAGGTCGGTCATTAGTGATTCGTGACTGCTGATCGGAGATAATGTGCGGAAATGGCGCAGCCGCTGGATTCCAAGTCGAGCGCAGAACCTGAGCGAGCCAACTCCGGCAAGGCGCGGGCCGGTTCGTCCGCTGGCTCTTTATCGCCGGCGCTTTCGCGCCGATCGCGTGGATTGCGCTATCGTACGCAACGAGATCCGATTGGCCCTGGATGCGCGTGAGTGATGCGGTGGCGGCCATCATCTGGTATGTCGAATGCGCTACATTTCCAACGGTTTTCTTTTTCGCCAATGCAGATCACCCTGGGACGATGATCGCGATGCTGCTGGTCGCCATTCCGGTTAACGGCGCCTACTACGCCGTTGTCGGCCTCGTGATTTGGTATGTCCGCGAGGCTCTGGTTCGATGGCGGAGACATCTGTAATCGCGTGCGCGCTGCTGCGGTTGATTTTTCTTCGTAGGGGCACGGCATGCTGTGCCCGGTGCAGGCATTGCTGATGCCGCAACGAATGAGCTGCAGCGTGCGTCGGCTCGTCAGTGGCATCGGTAGCTGCGGGCTTCTCGCGGGCGCGTGTTTCTGCTGGAGTTGGCTCGGATCAACGAAACTCGCCGATAGCGAGACGCTTCGGCGCTACCAAAAAGTCCGTGCTCTCAGTGCGGACGTCGTTGCGGACAGCGTCAATCGGGACTCGTCGTCAAGGTCGTGCCGGGCACGCCTGATCCCCCAGGCTCGACTAGCCGTCGACCTGGGGCCCCATATGCGTGCCTACAAATTCATTGCCGCTGCGCTCCTCGATGCTGAGCAATCGGTCGTCGGTGTAGTACAAAGACTTCGGACGACGCGCAGCCATTCATGGCTTTGAAAGTAGCAGGGATGCCATCTGAATCGACATTATCATCAGCGTCGGGTGATTCCGCTGGGTTGGTCGCGAGCTTGTTGGCGGCAGTTGCCGCGCCTATTAATCGTGGCCGCTGCGATTGCCGCGGCGCGGCCGCCGCAGGCGCCTGCATCACTGATGCTGCCGGAAAATCAGGTGACGCACGTTTCCGATCACGTATGGGCAATCATCGGATTCCCTAATATTGGCATCGTGGTAGGTAGTCGCGCGACGCTGGTGGTTGACACAGGACTCGGTCCGCGCAATGGCGCGATCGCGTTGCACGAGGCGCAAAAGCTTGCCAAAGGCCCGGTGCTCTACCTGACCACCACGCATTACCACGCCGAGCACGCCGCGGGCGAAGGCGCGTTTCCGCCGAATACGATTCTCGTGCGGCCGATCGCGCAGCAGAAGGAACTGGAAGACAAGGGCGCGGCATTCGTCGCGATGTTCAGCAGCAGGTCCGCGCAAATGAAGGAGCTGCTCGCGGGCGTCACGTTTCGCGAGCCGGACATCACGTTTGAAAAGGAACTCAAACTCGATCTCGGCGGCGTCACCGCGCGGCTTTTCTGGCTGGGGCAGGCGCACACGAAAGGCGACGAGATGGTTGACGTCCAGCCGGACCGGACGCTGATCTCGGGCGACATCGTGCAAAACAAAATGGTGCCGAATCTGCCGGACGACAACGCCAGCATGAAGGGCTGGGTGGATATTTTGTCGCAGCTGCGCCTGATGAAATTCAACTACATCGTGCCGGACCACGGTGCACTCGGCGATGGATCGTTGATCGAGCAGGATTTTCAGTTCTTCACCGAGCTACAGGCCGATGCGCTCAGATTGAAGAAACAGGGCGAGTCCGCCGACGAAGCGGGGACCACATTGCTCGCTGAATTCAAAACGAAATTCCCCGATTGGCCGAACCTGAGCGCGATTCCGAATGTGGTGAAGCACGTGTACGCCGAAAACCCGTGATCTGATAGCGAGATAATCTATTTACATTTAACGCGCCACATTATACTCTAGGCGTGTGATCAAGTCGTTTGGCTCGGATGCTACGAAACGCCTGTTCAACCGCGAGCGCGTAAAGCAATTCGAGGCGTTCGAGCGACAGGCGCTGAGAAAACTGGCGATGATTCATGCCGCAAAGCGGCTGGATGACTTGGCGGCAGTGCCGGGCAACCGCCTGGAGAAGCTACGAGGCAATCGCAGACGGCAGCACAGCATTCGCATCAACGACCAATGGCGCGTTTGCTTCGTGTGGAAAGAAGGCGACGCGTATGAAGTGGAAATCACGGACTATCACGATTAGGGAGAGCGCAAAATGCCGAAGCTAAAGCCCATCCATCCCGGCGAGATTTTGCGGGAAGAGTTCATGGTCCCGCTGAAACTAAACCCACACAAGCTGGCATTGGCGCTGCGTGTGCCTGCCCCGGGCGTCTATGAGATTGTCAAAGAGGAGCGGGCTGTATCCATGGAGATGGCGCTGAGGCTCGCTCGCTTTTTCAGCACGACGCCCGAGTTTTGGGTGAATCTACAGGCTCATTTCGATCTCGAAGTCGCGCGCGACAAGGAACAACGGAACGTGGATCAGGAAGTGCGTCCCATGACGGTCCCCGCTTGAAGACGATACTGCGCTCTCGCGCAGGTTTTCACCAATCACCGGTCACCCATTACGAATCACTGCTGGTCGCGGGAATTTCCTTCTGCAGGAATGGAACCTTCGCGGCGGCCCAGTCCACCATACTGTCGCCTGAGAGGCCAAACATGGCGGCGGTAGCATGGCCCGGCTTGATCGTGAGATTGAACGGGATGCCGATCGTGTGAATCATTTGCGTTGCCGCGTTCGGATGCGCGATCCAGTACGAAAATCCCGCGGCGTTCACGAATAGCCGAATCCCCAGATTTAGCGCGTTGGTGCGCACCCAGTCCACGCGCGATTTCGTGCCTGAGATTCGTGATCCCGCGGAAAGGCTCGCGCGCTTCAAGACGTGCAGGCCGTGGCCAGCCGCAAATAGCGCCCATAGATGTGCGGATTCGGGAATGTGCATGTCATTTACCTGAGGGTCGGAAGAGAGTTATTTTTTCACGGCACGAAAAGAGTCTGGCATTCGCCTTCGCTGCCATCGCGCGCGTTTCGGCCGGCGGCTTCCGCCGACTTCCCACGTCAAATTCACTTTGGTACGATGAGTTGACCGCATCAGACGGCGCACTGCTGCAAGGCCGCGGACTCTTCGAACCTTAGAGATCACCCGAACAATGAAACTCACTGTGTCCATCGCCGCTCAGGCCGCCGCGCCCGAGCTGGTCGCAATGCACAACGCTGTTGCAGAGGACCTGACCAGCCGCCACGGGCGCGGAGTTTGGTCCTCGGCGACAACTCTGAAGGGCATGCTGTTCGGCATGCGGCACTCGCGCGCCCTAATCGCGCGGACCGGCAAGAGAATCGTCGGAACGCTGCATCTGCAGACCAAGAAGCCCTGGGCGATTGACGTCTCTTATTTCACGCCGGTGAAAAAGGCGCTTTATCTGACCCGAATGGCAGTTACTCCCGCCATGCAACGCAGTGGAATTGGCCGCCTGCTGCTCGAAGAAGCAGCGAAACAGGCCCGGGCCTGGCCGGCCCATGCGATCCGCCTTGACGCTTTTGAGGGTGACGCCGGCGCCGGAGAGTTCTACGCCAAGTGCGGCTTCCGCGAAGTCGGCCGCGTGACCTACCGCAAAGCGCCGCTCATCTATTTTGAGTTGGTTCTGTGATTCGGCAGGCGCAGGGACCGCCTCGCCATCGCGCGCAGCCGGGAAGGTTCTTCTTTTCGTTAGCCTACTCAATGGGTACTATCCCTGCATTGTGAAGACGGCGCCTGCCATGTTCGGTCTGTTGATCGCGGGGATCATCACCGGAGCCTTCGGCGATGGGTCCGCGCAAACGATTCAAGCGTCGCCGAATCCTGCGATGGTGGACGATGCCGTCGCGATTCGCGCAAGCGGCTTGCAGCCCGGCGAACACGTCACGATTCAGGCGGAGTTGATTGACGGCGCAAGCGCGCACTGGAAGTCCGAGGCGCAGTTCGTTGCGGATGCGCAGGGCGCCATCGATTCGTCCGTGCAACCTCCCATCGGCGGTTCGTACAAAGAAATTTCTGGGCCTGGCCTGATCTGGTCCATGCAGCGAGTCGACAAAGCTGTGAGGACGTATATTCCGCCACCGGATCTTGCCGTGCAGACGATCGATTTCCGCCTGATGCGGAACCGCCAGCAGGTTTCAAGCGTCTCGCTCCAGCAATTGCAATTAGGCCCGGGAGTGCGACAAATCAAGCTGCAAGGCGGGTTGCACGGAATTCTGTTTCTTCCAGCGGGAAGCGGTCCATGGCCCGGTGTTTTGGTGGTGGGCGGGTCGGACGGTGGCGTCCCTGTCGAGAAGGCTTCATGGCTCGCGGCGCACGGGTACGCCGCATTCGCGCTCGCGTATTTTCGATACGAAGACCTGCCGAAGGATCTCGAAGCGATTCCTCTGGAATATTTCGGCTATGCGCTCAGTTGGATGATGAAACGGCCAGAAATCGAACCCGATCATATCGCCGTGCTCGGAACCTCGCGCGGAGGCGAACTCGCGCTGCAGCTCGGTTCGATGTACACCGATGTCAAAGCTGTCGTCGCTTACGTGCCGGCCAACGTGCGTATCGGGGCCTGTTGCGGCAGTAACGCTTTGCCTTATGCATGGACGTGGCGCGGCCAGGCGCTCGCATACGTCAGGGGAATTCCGCGAGGCCCGTCACCCGGAGTGAATCCCGGCTCTCTACTGAGCGCGGAAATACCGGTCGAAAATACGCACGGGCCGATCCTGATGATCGCCGGGGAAGACGACGGCGTGTGGCCGTCCTCGATGATGGTCACTGAAGCCGCCGAAAGACTCCGGAACGCGCATTTTGTTTACGATGTGGAGGAACTCAAGTATTCGCATGCGGGACATCGCGCCGGCGAGCCCGCCATCGTTCCAGCGTGGCATGGAACGATCGGGCTTCCAGGGACGCGTCGTGGGGCGACTGCGGGAGGTGTCCCGCGGGGAGATGCGGCATCCTCGCTCGACGCGATTCCAAAGGTCCTCGCATTTCTGCAGAAAAGCCTGGCCACGGATGCCGCGGCGCCCGCCGCCAGCGCAAAGTAAACGGCGCGAAGGCCTCGAAGAAATATTCTTTAAGTGTCCGGCGCGAACTCGCACAGCCCATGCAAGATCTCACCGCGCCAGCACCCGAGATGGTTTTGTAGGGGCACGGTCCCGACGTATCGGGATCGTGCCCGGCAAAGATTCTTGGCGAAGGTTCGCCATTTTTCGTGAACGGAACGCACGCAACGTTTTGCTTGTTGCTTCGGCGAAGTGATGCCGCACCGGGCACGATATATCGTGCCCCTACGAAGAGAAAGGCAAAGACGGCGCGACCACTAATGCAAAATAATCGCGGGGAGGCCGTAGCCGCTGTAGGTTACGCCGGCGCTTGGCACTGCGATCGGGAACGTGATCGCGCCGCTCGAGCTCGTGGAGCTTGAGACGGCGCTCGATAGCGCGAGGGGCGCGGTGCCGCTATACGCGATTTTTCCCGTGGTAGCATTGCCGGTGAACGCAAAGACATACGGACCGGCCGCGAGCGTCACGGTTCCCTGCGTGCACGATTGATCGCTTGCGCCGCCCGCGGTTACATTCACGGCGGTGATGGAGCATTTCACGTTGCCGGATGCGTCCGTGATCGCCCAACTGTAGAAATCGCTGGTGCTCGAATCCGTCGTGGAGACGTCCACCGTGAGATGCGAGAACTGAATGTTCGGCAGATAAATTACCGAAACATTCACGGCGTTATTCGCGCTGGGCGCCTCTCCCGCTGAGAGAAATCCCATCGCATATTTGGTGAAGAGCGTGGGGCACGGCGAGCCGGAATCCTGCACGTTCGTGGTGACTGAAGCGAACGCGGCGCAATTCCCTGCCACAGGTGTGCCATTGGTGAGCGCCGCAGGCAGGGCGCTCGGGCCGACGGTAAGACCGCCCGCAACATTGAGATTGCCGTACACGGCGGGATTGACGCTGTCGGAGATCGCTGCGGTGAGCGGAACGCTGTTGCTCACCGGTCCCTGGCTCAGCACCGCGTCGTCCACAAAAATCTGGTTCGGATTCGCGGCCGTATTTTCGAGAATAAAGACGCGCATGGATTGCGCGACGGTCGTGGGGCTGGAGAACGCGTTGGGCGCGCGGAACGTGACCGCGAAATTGCGCGTAGGCGTCCAGGTGCTTGCGGTCGCCACCTGCCAGTCGGAGCCTGTGACGTTGCAATTGCAGGTGATCCCGTTGTTGTAGGTGAGTGACGCGTTGCTGCTCTGCCAGTTCGGCCCGGTGCCGATCAGCGCGGACGTGCCCGAATAATTCGCAGGCGTGAGGACGCGCGCGTTCGTGGCGACGTTGGTAATTTTGTCGGCTTCCGTGCAGTTCGGATCGGAGTAGAAGCGGAATCCGGGGCGAAAGTTGATGCTCGTCGAGGAAGCGGCGATGCGAAACGCGAGCGTGTAAGTTCATCGTCGCGTCCACTTGAATGCAGCCGGAGTTCACGCCCAGCCCGGCGGTGGCGTTGTCGCCGATTTTCACGTTGAATGTGCCCTGCGTGGTCGCGTCGGCTGGCGTTCCCGCGCTGGTGTTTTGCGCGTAGATGCCGCTGCCGGCCTGGTTGATGCTGGTGCCGCTGACGCCGCCCCAATAAAACAGCGCGGTCGCGCTGGACCAACCCTCGAACGCGGCGTTCCCCAGTAAATTTCGCCCCGCGAGATCGTTGATGCCGTAATGCATCGAGGGCAGCCAGTTCGGCCCGTTGTTATCAATCGCGATCTGCGCGGTGGAAGGCTCGTTGGCCTTGATCACGGAGTTCGCGGAAACGGAAATGTAGGGATCGAGGACGTGGATGCCGACCGCGCTGCCGTCCACTGGAAATTGGAAGCAGTTGTAGACATTTTCGCAGCGATTGTTGGGGCCGATCGTGACGCTATCCGCGTTGATGATGTTGTAGCCGATCTGGCCGAACGACGTGGTCGAGCCTTCGCAATCGTTGCCGTAGAACTCGTCGTTGTTGGGGTAGTTGCTGCTGGAATCCTTGGCAAGCTCGAAGCAAACCGTGCCGGTATTCGACGCGGGCAGGATGCAGGTGTTCTGCTCCATCTCAACCACGTTGAAGACGCCCGCGAGATGCAGGCAGCGGTCATTTTGAAATTGCGGATCGAATTCATTGTGCTTGATCAGCGTGTTCGTGGAATCGAAGCCGCCGGTGGATGTGTCGCCAAAGATTCCGAAGGAGCTGCCGCCCGTTCCCATCACGAAGCGATTATTTTCGATATCGGCGTGGCCGACGCTGGTGAGATTCAGTACCGTCGAGCCTGCGCCCGTCGCCTTCAGATACATTCCACTGATATGTACCCAGTCCACGTTGCGCGTGGCGGCGTTCGGATTTTTCACCGCCGTGCATCCCGCGGGCTGGCAGGCGATGAAGCCGCTGGAATCGGCGCGCGGGACGGTCCCTGCGCCGCTTTCCTGGTAGCTGACGAGCGAGCTGCCGTCGCCGAGCAATTCGACGGCGTCGTTATTGGTCGTGTCGTTGATGGTGAGCTGGGCCTGTCCCCAAAGGAGCGTGGTGCCCGCGGGAATCTGGATGCGCGAGGCTCCCGTGAGCGCGCCGGTCATGCCGTGCGCGTCGCAGACGCCGCTGCTTGCGCTCGCGGCGGTGAGGCATGCGTTGATTTTCGCGGCAGCGTCCGATCCTGTGAAGCGCTCTGCCATCTGCACGCCGTTCAGCGAATTCACGGCGGCCGATCCGTTCACGTCGAGATTGAATTGCGGGCTGGTGGTATTGACGCCGAGAGACGTGGGCGTGAACCGGTGAAACGCCTGCATGTGGTTGATCTCGACGCCGCTGCCGGCGGTGCCAAAGTTCGCTCCGGTGTCCGTCACACTGGTGGAGGTGGCGCCCGCGACGTAGGCGCCCGTTTGCGTGCCGAAAGTAGACGGCACCGTGTTGCGAAAAACGCAGAATCCCGTGAGCGTAGCCGGGGCAGAGGAAGGCAGAGTCCACGCGACGTTCACTTGATTGTTTCCGGTAGTCGTCGTGGCCGCCGCCGACACGAGCGACGGCGCTCCCACGGATGCTGTCGCGCAGGTGCTTCCGCCAAATGCGGGAGAAACGAAGTAGTAGTAAGTGCCATTTGCAACCGAACCGCCGCTCGCGGGCGTCGCCGTGACTCCAGTCGGCGGTAACGTGGTGGAGAATCCAATGTCGAGAGTGTTCGGGCTGCTCTGCACAATCTGCCCCGTCCATCCATTGCTTGCGCCATTGCCGAAAAGATGTCCTAGGGCAGGATCCAGTGCGAGCGACGAGAACTGCGATCCCGTTGCAGTGAAGCGAGCCGCCGGACCGTGGCCGAAGGCATCGCCTTGCTCAAACGGAGTCGTGCTCAGGCGGAAATTGTCCGCGGTGTTGACGACAAAATCGAATCCGTCGGTGTTCTGCGAGGTATACGGTCCGAGTGGGTTTCCGCTGCCGTCGTAGACTCCCGACGCGCAAGTGCTACAGCCGGTGATGAACACGTGATCGAGAGTTTGACCCGAGCCGGACATCACAATGGCCTTGGCGAGGAATCCGCCGCCGTTGGGGTTGGTGACGTGATTCAGTGTCACGCCCTGCAAATCTCCCGGCGCACTGTCGTTGATAACCGCCGCACCTGTACCGTCTGCGTCCTGGAAATGGTCGATCGTGATGTCTCCAAAAGCCATGGGCCCGGCCGTGCTTGTCAGGTCAATGAAGTCAGACGTGGATGATTCCCTTAAAATATTGCGGAACACCCAGTCAATGGATTGAGGGCCAATGGACGGAGTGCGCTGAATGTATAGAATCGCTCCGCCCTGAAGGGTGGTGTCTTCCATTCGCGCGATATAGACGTTGGGTGAGCCGCCGCCCGTTGTCTCTCCCGTCCAGATCGAGACCGGCAGCGCGCCGTTGATCGTGGAACCTCCCGGAGCGAGCGTTATGAGGGCGCCTCCCTTCATCCAGAAGTCGAAGACGTTGGTTAGTTTCAGGGGAGTGTTATCGGTTAGCCCGGTTGTCTGCACGCGCAATGCGGTGTTAAGAAGTTTGATTCCGACAACATCGTCGAACCAGACGCATTCGTTGTAGCAATCCATCTGGACGTTCTCGATGGTCATCCCGACGCCGCCTGCTGAAGTCTGAGCGAATACGGGCGCGGCGCTTGGGTTCGCTCCCTTGACGACCTGGATGTGCACGCCCGGAGGAGTTGAAAGCTGCATGAGCGGGCTGCTTCCTTCTCCTACGAGATGGAGTCCCGCGCAAGAAGGCAGATCGGGCGTGGTCGAGGATCCCTGCGTCTGATCCACAAGATAGAGGCCGGGCGGAAGGCCCACGTCGGGAACGGTCGCCACGCCGCCGATTGTCGTCGAGCAGGCCGCGGTGATGGCAGCCGTAAGCGCAGCGGTGTCGTCGGTGACGCTGTCTCCTTTCGCGCCGTAGGGAGGGCAGCTGACGTCAATCGTGGGGCGCGGTCCGGCGAAGCATCCATTGCCACTGACTTGCAGCGAAGAAGGCGTAAGCACGCCCGGATTGAATCCGGCGGATGTGAGCGTTCCGCTGATCGTGGCGTTTCCGGCAACGGCGAGATTGCCCCCAAGGCTCAGACCGAACGCGGAAATATTGTTGCCGGAGCCGGAGGACGAGACATCCGGCGGAAGAATCACGTCGGGCTGCGTGACCGTGCCGGTAATTCCCGGGCCTGTGATCTGGATCAGGTAGCGTCCGGCGGGCGCGTAGAAGTGATAATTGCCGAGGCCGTCGGTCTGGAACGGATTTGTCGTGGGCACTGTCAGCGTGGCGTCGGTATAGACAGTCGCAAGCGGCGTGCACGGCGTGCCGGTGGCCGTCGCCTGGCAGATGCGCACCGTCGCGCCGGAGACCGGATGGCCGGTGGTGCCGAAGACGATGTCGTCTTTGCGCGAGCCTTGCGCGCCGGCGGCCGGGGCCAGCGCGGCAATGGCGAACATCGCCGCAAGAGCGATGGCGCCGATCGCGAGACGTCGAGCGAACGTGGAGGGTCTACGCCTTCCTGCGAGCCTGGTTGTATTCATCATTTCCCCATTCACGATTTTGGGCATCGTCGCGTTCCCTTCCCTTTCATGCGTGTGGATGCCATCCCGCGAGGAATTGTATGTCCGGCGCGCTCCGCGGGCACGCTGAGAATTATTGGTATTTTTGCGGATGCCGCGACGGTCAGCGCGGCGAAGGTTTACCAGTCTCGCGCGGAGCGGCCGGCGAGTTTCCGGCTGTGGCAGCGAGGCCGTGCTGCGCGGCTTTTTCAGCGTCGAGGATCGCGTGGCAATGCTTGCAGACGGCGACGCCGGACTTGACCTTCTCGCCGCATGCGGGGCAATCGCTCAAGCGCATGGGGACGTACGCCCACTCGCGTTCGACGCCGATGGTCATTGCCGCGCGCCGATGCAGATCCGAAATCTCGCGGAACGAATGCCCGCGCGCCCAGAGCGTGTCACCCTCGGAGATCAGCCGGTGATAGTACGCATCGCGGCGCGATGTGGCGGCGGCAAGTTCCTCGAGCGTGGGACGCGCGCCGGCGCACACGAAGATGCCGTGGTCGTGCAGATCCTGTAGGAGATCGTCGGCGATCTCGCGCGCGGAAATCGCGAACGGGAGCCGGCGGCCGTCGCCGATGTCAATCACGTCGCCGCGCGAAGTGATCAGCAGCAGCGCGTAGGCGGCGACTGATCCCCCAGGCTCCCCTTGCCGGGGACCCGGGGGCCCCGCTTGCTTTGCGCATGCCGGAATATGGTAGACGCCGTGGGTTCGCGAGATGTACCAGTCCTGGTCGGAGATGGACGCGATCGCGACCGTCGCGGCGGTATCGCCCTTCGGCTGCGTGTCAATGATGGTTTCGCGCCGGCCGCTGCCGAAGTGCGAAAGCGGGCGCGGAACGTCGCTTTGTGCGAGGTGTGCTGCAGTTTGTATTTCAGTGGGCAAGGGATTTTCCTTTCAGGGGTTAATACCGGGAACGGAGGCTCATTTCCGAGCTTTACAACGATTGCACGTATTTGTACAATCAGGCATAGTTGTACATAAGGGTACAATTTATGAAACACAGCTCCAGCGTTCTTATTGCCGATGTGGTCCACTCCCGCCGTGAACCGCGACTGCGCGCGATGCTGGGCGCAAAACTCGCCCGCGCCACGAATGCGCATCTGCGTGAGAAGTGGATCCGCGTGCCCTATGCGGTCACGGCGGGAGACGAGTTTCAGGTAGTGCTTTCGCGCATTGACGCGCTCCCGGAATTGATCCTCGATCTGCGCCGCAGGCTGAGGCCTTTCAGCTTGCGGATCGGCGTGGGAATCGGCGATATTCGCGGGCCGATTCGGACTCCGGTGAACCGCTTGGGCGGAGGCGCGTTCATCTTCGCGCGCCAGGCAATCGAAGACGTCAAGCAAAACTCACTCTATCGCTACCGCACGCTAACGGCTTTCCGCTCCGCGCGAAAATCCTTTGATCGAATCGCCAATCTGGTATATGGATTGAACGACACGCTGCTTCTGGATGTCACCGACGCACAGTGGCGCACGATGGATGTGTATTTCACGAAGCGGCGCGTGGACCGCACCGCGCGGAGTCTGCATCTGGATATATCCACCGCCTCGCGCAACTTGAAACGAGGCAGCTACTGGCAGCTCGCAGAAGTTGCGGGCACGATGAAGTCGATCCTGCGCGACGAATGGGAGTGATTGTACGTATTCGTACAATTGAATTAACTTGTACATATTCATGCAAACACTTCTAATCTTCTGGCTCGGCCACCTCGTCGCTGATTTTCTGCTCCAGTCCAACTCTTTGATCGCGCGCAAGAAAAAAGGCCAGGCGAGCGGCTATCTATATCACGGGCTATTGCATTATCTGGCTGTCGCGGTCGTCATGGGCGCGGTCGCTCCATCGAACCTCCTGCAGCTGCGGTTTCACGCGATTCTTTTTAGTCTCACCGCCGTGCACCTGCTGATTGATTGGGCTAAATTGAGCCTCGCGAAAGTAGGCCGTATCGCCGACGGCATCGTTCCCTTCCTCGCCGATCAAGCCTTGCATGTGATCACGATAGCGATCGCGGTCATCGTGTATACGCAAACGCCGGCGCGAGAAATATCCGCTGCCATTCAGGCGTTCCAGCCGTACGACACGAAGGCTCTCGCCGTCCTCGTAGTTTATGTCGCGGCGGTGTTCGCGGGCGGCTACGTCGTCCGCTATCTGACGAAGTCGCTCCTGCGCGATCTGCCGCGAGTGGCCGATGAAAGTTCCGAGCATTTGCAGAATGCGGGCATGTATATCGGCTGGCTGGAGCGGGTAATTATTCTCACCGCCGTGATCATGCGATCGCCGGCGACGATCGGCCTGGTGCTCACCGCAAAATCCATCGTCCGCTATCAGGAAATGAAGTCAGGCCGCTTCGCGGAGTATTTCCTGATCGGCACGCTGCTCAGCATCGTCCTCGCCATCTTCGGCGGCCTCATATTGCTGAAGGTGCTGCACGGTTCCGTTGATTTCGTTTCATAGTTTGCCACCCAGCGCTCGTCGGTCCCGCACAGAATGCCTGGAACCGAAGGCCCGCGAACTATTCCGCGGAGCCTGCCGCGGCCGCGACTAAACCTACGTGAACTATGCCTGCGCCGCGCATGATGTCGATGGCGCGCGCGACCTGTGAAAACGGAACTTCGTCAGCGCCCTTCACGAAGGCCACTTTATCGGCGCGTTCTTTGAAGATGTCCGCGAGGCGCGGGCCGAGGGCAGTCCAATCGCTGGGTTCGCGGTTGATCAGGAGCTTTTCGCCTGGCAACACTTGCACTACGATCGGATTGAATTGTTCGAGTCCCGAATTCGTAGCCTTCTGCGGAATCAGAGCAGGCAATCCCATGGGCAATTTTGGCGTGATGACCATAAAGATGATGATGAGCACTAGAAGCACGTCGATCAGCGGAACGATATTGGGATCCGCGACTGTCCCGGTTTTATGTGCGCCAACTGTCATGCCCATGTCGGTCACCTTTTCGGAGGTCTGTTCGTCTGATCTTATTGACACCAGAATGCCGAACTTTGTGCCAAACGAGCGCCTGGCAAATGTGTGGAATGCCGCACCGGGCGTAGTCCGCCGCAGCAAATCCCTACAGAGAAAAGCTTTCGTCGAGGATTTCGTCGGCGGCGCGGTCGAAGTCGCGGGCGCGGGCTGATTCGCGCGCGGCGAGTGCGAGGCGCTTTGCCTGGCGCGGCTGGCGGCGCGACCATTCAATCGCGCGCACGATCCAGTCCGTCGCAGCGGGCGTCAGCGCAATGAACTCGCCCGAGGCGCTCTCGAGCGTGAAGCAGTGCTCGTATTCCCCGCGCGCAGGATATGGCCCAAGCGCCGGGACACGCATGCCGTCCTCGGTTTCCGTTGTCTGCTCGTACCACAGCTCCGGTGAGCCGTAAAATTCCGGCGGCGTCCAGCGTTCAATGTGCCAGCGATCGAGCGGCAAATATTTCGGCACCTGCCGCAGCTCAACCGACTCGCGAATCATGTTTCCGTGTGCGTCGCGGTCCGTCCACCGGCCACCAATCCATGTGAGCCGCGAGCCTCCCCAAACCACGCGGAAGTTCGGCTCGCCATAGCGGTTCGTGCCTCCGGCTTGCCGGACGCGCGTCTGGATCGAGGCGGGGGCCTCGTGTGTTTCGCGTAGCACTTTGATCACGGGAGGGTTGCAAGCCTGAGGATTCGTAAGACAATCGAAGTAATGGGATCGCCTGGAGGGACGACATGGCTACGCAGGATAACTTGGGAATTCGCACGGTTTCTGATGTTGCCGCGACGCGCACGCCTGGACGAATTCGCTGGGGCGTCCGCAGCGCGCTAAGATTCGCCGCGCCAATTTTGATTGCGAGCGCGTGCTTCCTATGCGGCGCCACCGCCCGCGCTCAAAGCGGCGGATACATGCGCGCGCTCACGTCGCACGGCCAAGTCGCCGGCGAATCAACGGACCCACGGTTCAACGGCTGGATTATATTGCACGGAGCGAATTTGCCTTCGGCATCGCAAATCGCCGCCATGGCGGACGAATCGGGCACAGGCGGGACTGGCGGCGAGAAGGCCGTTCACAGGCCCGTGGCCATCGTAAAAGAAATGGACAAATCATCGCTCGCGCTTCTTGGAGCCTTCACAAGCCATCAGCATTTCCCGGAGATTGACATCGTGATCACGTCGGCTGGCGGCGAGCCGACCGCGCGATACAAATTGACTGATGCGACGATCATTTCCGTTCGCGCGGGCGATACCGGCGGCGGTTTGCACGAGGCATTAGAGCAAGTAAGAATCGGCTACGCGAAGATCGAAATTCAGCAGTAGTCGCTGGCGTAGCAGGTTAGCTATTCCCGAACACTACGGTCCCAGGCGTTCAGCATGTCCTTTATTTCAGATTCTGAGTAGTCTCGACCATTACTCGCTGCCAACCAATATCGTGCCTTGGTCATGAGCGCGTGGGACTGCTGAGGATTACTTTCCGCATCCTCAAGCAACGCCAGTCGTGTGTAGGTGAGAGCGAGTTCTTGTTCGTGGCCCCTGTCTGGATGTAGCTTCTGAATTTTCTCCAGGACATTTGCGGCCATTTGCAGTCCGGCCTTGGCATGCTCCGAGTCCGCGTAGGTGTACTGCAAATACGAGAAGTGATCGAGCACCCTTGGCGCCACCTCGTCTCTGGCGCTGTAATAAGAGTCCAGGGCCAATGCGGTCCTCTGGAAGCCGAAGTATCCGCCGATCGAAAGGCCGACGAGCAACGCCGCGAGGTACGTGATTTTAGCCGCCAGTGTCATTTGGATTTCTGCGCCGCTGGTACATGCAACTTCCATTTATCGAGTTCGCGCCCGGCGACCGTTCTGAGCGCGTCCGCTGAATAGTCGCGCCAGCCGAGAGACTGGAATAAGGCTTGCGCCGAACTCATGTGCATCGCGGCGGACTCTTTATTGTTCTCCTGCTCGTCCGCCAGCGCCGCGTCAACGTATGCGAACCCGACGTAAAAGTCAGTAATAGGTCGGATCTCCTGCACATCGGGCAGGCGCTGGAGTTTTTCGAGTCCTTCGATCTCGCGGAGCAGGTATTTCTTGCCGAGGTTCTCATCATTCTGCGTGACGCCGGCATAGAGCTGCGCCGTTTGAATGAAGGTCAGCGCGGATAACGCCGATTCAGCATGCGCGCGATCGGGCCCGTGCAGTGGTCCCTGCTTCTCGCGCTCGTGGAGAAACCAGTGCAGGGCGACCCTGGAGCCTGTCACGTAACCCAACCAACCGCCTAGAATCAGAAGCGCCAGCGCCACGCTGAACCACACGCCGATCGGTCCCCTCTTCATTGCCGCCATTCTGCGGCGTAACATCAAGAATATGCAACAGTGAGGCGCCTTTGAATTCCGCTAAATGTCCCGATCCTTTTGACCCTTGAGCGCTTTTGGGCGTATGCTCCCGGCACCCAAGTGCGCACCATCGGGAAAACTTTCGTTCGAGGACTGATCACATGAGTAAGGACAAGGGCAAGGCCGGCTTTTCGCGACGAGGTTTCCTGGGAATTGGCGGCGCGGCCTTCGGCGCGGCCGCAATGCTCTCGGCGGCGGAGGCGGCGGCACAAGCTCAGGGCGGCAACCGAAAAATCAGCGATCCCGGACCAACAAATCAGGCGTTAGACGCGCAGAATCCGGACTCGAATATTCCGCCGAGCACCGATGCGGGCGGCGTGCAGACATTCAAGTATCCGTTCTCGCTGGCGCACAAACGGATTCACACCGGCGGCTGGTCGCGCGAAGTCACCGTACGCGAGCTGGCGGTCTCGACGACGATCGCCGGCGTGGACATGAGACTGACTGCTGGCGGCGTTCGCGAGCTGCACTGGCACGCGGCCGGTGAGTGGGCCATCATGCTCTATGGAAACGCGCGGATCACCGCGATTGACTCCGACGGGCGGAGCTTCGTCGCCGACGTGAAGGACGGCGATCTCTGGTATTTCCCGACGGGAATTCCCCACTCAATTCAGGGCTTGAATCCGGACGGCGCCGAATTCCTGCTGGTTTTCGACGACGGCAATTTTTCGGAATATGCCACGGTGCTGCTCACGGACTGGATGGCGCACACGCCCCGCGATGTTCTCTCCAAGAATTTCGGCGTCAGCGAGCAAGCGCTCGAGAAAATGCCGAAGGAGGAGCTGTTCATCTTTCAGACGGCCGTCCCGGGCCCGCTCGCGGAGGATCAGCGAGTGGCGGCGGGTACGCTCGGGCCTTCGCCGCACGATTTTGCGTTTCGCACCATGGAGCAGCCGGTCACGAAGCGCATGAAGGGCGGCGAGGTGCGCATCGTGGATTCCAGCAAGTTCAAAGTCTCGACCACGATTGCCGCGGCCATCGTCACGGTTCATCCGGGCGGAATTCGCGAACTGCATTGGCATCCCAACGCCGACGAGTGGCAATACTTCATCAGCGGCCAGGGCCGCATGACGGTGTTCGCAACCGGCGGCCGCGCTCGCACCATGGATTTTCAGGCGGGAGACGTCGGCTACGTTCAAAAGACGATGCCGCATTACGTGGAGAACACCGGCGACACCGATCTGAAATTTCTCGAGATGTTCAGGAGCAGCTACTATCAGGACCTTGCGCTCTCGGAATGGCTCACGCACACGCCTCCGGAGCTAGTCGCCGCGCACCTCAATATTGACAAGGCCACGCTCGACGCGATCCCGAGAGACGAAGTCGTAATCCTGCCGCGCTAGCAGGCGGCGACGCAGACGGCGGCACATGCGGAGCATTTGAACATCTCAGAACCGGCTGCGCGAAGATAGAAACTCCGTAGCCGTATCTCTTTTCAACGTGCCGCAGTTAATGAGATTATCCCGCCAACGCGGACACTGATCCGCGACGGCCCCGATGCCCTATAGCTTTGATTTCGATTCGAAGAACAACATTCTCCGTTGCCGGCTCCACGGACGCGTTACCGACGAAACGCTGAAAGAGTTTTTTCGGACCGGAGCTGAGTACGCGATCCGCACTCATCCCAGCGTAGGCGTCGTTGATCTCTCGGAAGTGACCTCGTTCGAGGCATCTGCCGGGGCGATCGAAGAAGTGGCCAGGTCGAAGCCCGTATTGCGCGCTCCGAATCTCCGGCGAATCATCATCGCTCCCTCTCCTGAAGTGTACGGAATGATGCGCATGTTTGAGATACACGGGGAGGAGACGCGGCCCGACCTTCTGGTGGTGCGCGCCGAGCGGGATGCGTGGGCGACTTTGGCGGTGCTCAACCCGCGATTCGAGCCTATCGAGAAGAAATAATCCGCAAGCGCTTACGATTTCGCGGCGCGCTCGAGCTCCGCGATGTCGAGCTTCTTCATCTGCATCATGGCATGCATCGCCTTCGGGTTCTTTACTAGATCAGGCAGGCGCGCGGGGACGATCTGCCACGCCAGGCCATACTTGTCCTGCAGCCATCCGCATTGAATTTCGGTTCCGCCGGCGGAAAGCTTCGACCAGTAATAGTCCACTTCCTCCTGCGAATCGCATCGCACGACAAAGGAGATTGCGTTGGTGAACTTGTAGTGCGGGCCGCCGTTGAGCGCGGTGAACTTCTGGCCATCGAGCTCAAATGCGACGGTGATGATGCTGCCCTTTGGCGCCGGGCCGCCCTCGCCGGCGCGCAGTTCGTCGAGACGGCGCGAGTTCTTGAATACAGTGAGATAAAACTCGACGGCCTCTTCGGCGTTCGAATCGAACCAGAGGAAAGGCGTAATGCGGGGGAATTTTTCCAGGGCGCCCATTCAGCCGCCGTGCTTTCTGTCGGGGAAAGTTCGCTGCCTTTAGCGCGTGGCTGGCTTATCGGCTTTGCTGGGCGCGGCGTTTTGCGCGACTGCAGGTTGCGACGACGGGTTCTCGCCCTTCCCTGCCGCGGGATATTTCAGCGCGACCCATTTGTACCAGCCGCCGTCCATCACTTTGATGTTCGTGTAGCCGAATTC
Source organism: uncultured Acidobacteriota bacterium (assembly GCA_963818605.1). Taxonomy (GTDB): domain Bacteria; phylum Acidobacteriota; class Terriglobia; order Acidiferrales; family UBA7541; genus Palsa-295. The sequence continues at coordinate 239,356 of CAWFSW010000006.1, read as the reverse complement.
CGCGAGCTGCCGCACCAGGTCGTCGGTATTGTGCGGGCAGGAGCCGTACATGATCAGCGTCTTGTTGCGCGGCAGGCTGATCGGGAAAGTCTTCACGCGCATCACCCAGGGATAATTGACGGCGCCGGGAATGTGTCCTTCCGCGTAGCCGTCAACGGGCTGCGTATCCACCAGCGCAATCGTGGGGTCTTTCTCCTGCACCATTTTGAGCACGGCTTCGGGAGCGACGGTCTGCGGCGCGGGCGGCACAACAATGCTGGGATCCACGGACGCGAGATCTTCCTGCGCGCGGACCGTCGGAGCGCTGAGCACCAGCGCGGCGAGCAAACCCGCCATCGCAACCGACATTTTCATCGTAGCGTTCATGATGACCTCCCGCGCGTCCAGTTCCCTACCGATCGCGCAACTATTGGCGATGTTACGCCCGACTGCGGAGACGCGTCAACATGGTCAATATCGGTGAGTAACCCGCGCGCGCCTTTTGTAGGGGCATGGCATGCCATGCCCGGCGCAGATGCTTGGCGTGATCGCGCCATTCGAGAATGAATGCCCGTTTGAGAGCTTTCATCCCGAACGAAGCGCAGGGTCCTCTTCGTGCGACAGCATCGTCGGGCGGTAACCGGAAGAGGGATTCCCGTCACTTCGTTCCTCGGAATGACAAGCGAATCAGATCGCGATGGGTAGATTACACTGTGAAGGTCGTGCGCCGGGCACGGCATGCCGTGCCCTCACGATGACAGTGCCACGGCGCGCAAATATCGGCTGCGGCAGGGTCTAGCCAAGGCTCGCGCTCCGTGGCACAATTAATGCATGGGAAATAAAGACGCAAAGAAGCGCGAAACGAAGAAACCGAAGAAGAAGCAGCCCACGCCGCACGAACTTCGGATGGCTAGCCGTCCGATCTTCACGCAGCCGAAGTAACGCCGCTTCGCTTAGGCTTGACGGTCGCTTGCGGCGGTCGGCTTCTCGCTCAAACTGGCCTGTTCGCTGGCGTTGCTCGCGCTCTGCAAGATCGAACTAATTTCGTCGTAGATCTCAACCAGCTTGCCGGGATCTTTTTCGGTTGCAGCCTGCTTGCAGAGTTCGTGCCAACGTTCTTTCGTAGTGATCATCGCAGCACCCTACTTCGAGGGCCTCGGGGAGACCGATTATATCCCAAACTGAGAAGGCGCATCATGTCGGAGAGATGCGCCAACTTGTCTCAAGGATACGAAATAGTTGAGTGCGCCCCGCCTGGTCGCCCTTCACCCTTCTCTTTTCCTTCGGCGCCTTCCGGGAGTAGACTCTTGCGGTCATGACCAAACTACAGTCTGCGGTACGAACGATTCGCGCGGGATTTTGCGCTGCGGCGCTTTGCGCGGCGATGGGGATTTCCGGGGCCAGCGTCGCGGCGCAACAGACGCCGCCGGCGGCGCCGGGCATGCAGCTCTACAAAATTCTGCCGAGCGACGTTGACCCATCCATCAAGCGCTTTAATAAGCCGAACATCGCGCTCGTGAAAGACGGCTTGCCGCCCACGGCGAACCTGCTGGTGTTCTTCCCCGGCACGGGGAGCGAGCCGAGCGCGTCGTGGCCGTTTCTGGTTGCGGGCGCGAACGCAGGCTATCGCGTGATCGGCTTGATGTACGACAACGGTGTCTCGGACCCACAAACTTGCGGGCCGAATCCCGATCCCGCGTGTTCCGACCGTTTTCGCGAGAAGCGGATTTTCGGCGATGCGGATTCGGCCGACATTGACGATCTGCCGAACGAGTCCGTCACGAATCGGCTGATGAAGCTCCTCCACTATCTGGAACAGCGTCAGCCGGACCAGCATTGGGGGCGATATCTCAAGAGCGGCCTGCCGGACTGGTCGCGCATTGCGGTTGCGGGCATTCGCAGGGCGGCGGCGTCGCAGCGTATATCGGAAAAAAACGCGTCGTGTTGCGCGTGATCAATCTTTCGGGCGCGTGGGACCGAGTCGAAGCGACCAAGCAGTGGGCGCCGTGGATTACGTCGGTGAGCGCGACGCCGATGGACCGCTGGTACGCGGCGTATCACGCGAAGGAATCACGCGCCGATGCGATGAAGGCGGCGTACGCGGTGCTGAAAATTCCGCCCGACCACATCCGCGTGCTGACGCTCGAGCCCAATCCCGCGAACAAAATGCCGGCGGGCTCCGACGCGTATCACGTGAGTATGTCCGCTACGGGTGTGACGCCGCTCGACGCAAATGGCGAGCCCGCGTATGCCGCCGATTGGGCCTTTCTGCTCGGCGCCGCGAAATAGCTCTTGCAGGTGCGCGCGCCCCTGCTCGACATATTGGGCCTCCGCGCCTAGACTTAATTCAATGAATCGCCTTGTCCAACTGGGGCTATTGGCGACCGCCTTGTTTCTGGGCGCGAGGTCTTCCGCTCAAAGCGACACCAAACCCGACGATTCAAAGGGCACGGTCGTCCTGGTTAAGCTGTCTCAGCCCGTCTATCCAGCCATATCAAGAACAGCGCATGTTTCAGGTAACATCGTAGTGATGCTCGGCGTCCACCAGGATGGGAGTATCGAATCCGCTGAAGTGATCAGCGGCCCCCCGCTGCTGCGCGAGGCTGCATTACAGAGCGTGCGGCAATCTCAATTTGAATGCCGTAAAAGCAGCGACGGAATAACTCCATACCAGATGGTGTACACGTTTCAGTTCAACAATTCTTGTGATTGTGACGCCGACAGCAAGCAAGGTCAGCCTACCCCGGGTGTGACTCAGTCGGAGAACCACGTGACCCTTGTCGCGCAACCAGTATGCCTGTGCGATCCGGCGGCTGATATCGTTAAGGTCCGTTCTGCAAAGTGCCTTTATTTATGGAAATGTAGCGTGCGCTATGCGCTGTAATCCCTATAAAGAAACGGCGAAACTTTTCCGGGGCTGCCGGGTTTGACCAATTGGATGTGGCGGCGCCGATTTTGTGTCCGCCAGGGACCGGATTCGTATAATACTCATCATAAGCAGCCAGCGTCCCGACGTGCCACCCAGGGTGCGGGGACAAAAATGGAGGAATTAATACATGCGAACGTTGCTGAAGGCCCGCTATCTTCTGCTGTTTGCCTCACTTTTTGCGATACCCGTTGTAGCGCACGCGCAGGTCGCCGTCGGCGTTTCGATCAGGCTTGCTCCGCCGGCGATTCCCGTTTACGAACAGCCGCCCTGCCCCACCGAGGGCTACCTCTGGACGCCCGGCTTCTGGGCTTACGGCACTGACGGCTACTACTGGACTCCTGGCGTGTGGGTTGCGCCTCCGCGAGTTGGTTTCCTTTGGACGCCCGGCTACTGGGGATTCGCGGGCGGTCTTTACGGCTGGCACGCGGGTTATTGGGGACCTCACGTCGGATTCTATGGCGGAGTTAATTACGGTTTCGGCTACGGCGGCGTCGGCTTCGTCGGCGGACGCTGGGACGGCGGCCACTTCATGTACAACACAGCGGTGTGGCACACAGGCGCGGGATTCCACGGCGTGTACGAGGATCGCAGTGTGATCCACGGCGGAGAAGGCAGCCGAGTTAGCTGGAACGGGCACGGCGGTATCGAGAGAGGTCCGTCGGCTGAGGAACGCGGCTATGCGCACGAAGAGCATATCGGGCGGACGCCGGATCAGATCTCACACCAGCACGCCGCTCGTGTTGACCGCGGCAATTACGCGTCGGTGAATCACGGGAGCCCGGCTCACCCAGAAGGCATGGGCGTGAACGCGCGCCAGGATCGCCAGCAGAACCGGATCAATCAGGGAGTTAAATCCGGGCAGATGACGCCGGGTGAAACCAGGCACGTCGAGAACAACGAAACCAAGATTCACGACGAGGCCAAAACCGATCGTCAGCAGAATGGCGGCCACCTGACTGGTGCGGAGCATAACCAGATCGAACACCAGCAGAACAAAGAGAGCCGTCAGATTAACAACGACAAGCACAACGCCAAAACCGATGCGCACCCGAAGGGCGGAGAAAAGGGCGAAAAGAAGTAGCAGCGGGCAAGGCGTAAACCGAAGTTCAGGGGCGGCCGACAAGCCGCCCCTTTTCTTTTGTGACCCAAGAATGGTTTTGTAGGGGCACGGCATGCCGTGCCCGGCAAACGTGCTTGGCGATATTTCGCCATCCACCCGAATCTATTCGTCGAGCGTGTTGGTAGCGCCAGCTTGTCCTGAGCGCAGCCGAAGGGCGTCCCGCTGGCGTTTGTGAATTTCGGTGTGCGCGAACAAAATCGCCGGCAAGATGCCGGCGCTACAGAACGTCTGCCGGATAGCCGACAGATCGCCAAGCATCTGCGCCGGGCATGGCATGCCGTGCCCCTACGAAGGAAAACCATCGCTGCGAATTGAATTATGGTCGCTGCAATTGCGGGACGACTGCCGTGTTGTGAAACGCCGAGATTACCCAGCGCCCGCCTTCGATCACCAGGACCATCAGCAGGTGCATCCGCACGATTCCCTTTTCGTCCGCCGGCGTGAATGGAGGAAATTTCGAGATAGGCTCGCCCACGCAATCAACGTCAACGATGGCGACATCGGGCCGCGCGAGCCGCACGCTGCGTACTTCCATCGAGGTGGTGCTGCCGGGGAATCGCTGGAAAAGCCCCGATGAGGCGATCGAGGAACGCCTGCCGGCTGACGAACGTCATCCCGTAGATATTGGTGAACGTGCCGTCGTCCGCAAATCTCGCGGTGAATTGATCCGCATCTCCGCGATTCCACGCGTCCGACATCGCGTCCACAATTCCCTGCGCAGTGGATGTGTCCACGCCGATGCCCTCCCGCTACGCGAGCGGTTCGTAGTTCAGCAACACGTTGCCGTTGGCGAAGGCGTGCGTCTTGGTCCTCTTGAAGCTCAGCTTCTTTGTGACGCCTTCGAACATCGTTCGCCCCTTGCCGAGAACGACGGGAGCGACGGCGATCAGATACTCGTCAATCAAGCCTTCGGGCGACAATTGCGCGACGATGTTGCCGCTGCCCAGAATGCACAGGTCATCGCCGGGCTCGCTTTTTAATTTTCGCATTTCCGCCACCGGGTCGGTCTTCACCAGCCGCGTGTTGTTCCATGACGCCTTGTCCATCGTTCTCGAAAACACAATTTTCCGCGCCGTATTCATGCCTTCGGAGGCAACCGGCCAGGTCTTGGCCGCCAGCGGCGTGGGCCAATAGCTCACCATCAGGTCGTAGGTGACCCGGCCGAAGACCAGCACAGCTCGGCTGGTTGAGTTGGCAACCATGAATGCATCCCACTCCGCGTCTGGTGTGGGGTTGTGCGCCCAATTCATATTACCGTTCGCGTCCACGAAGTAGCCGTCCAGCGATACATTGTTGAACATGATTAATTTCCGCACGGGTGCCTCCGATGCGGCAATGATGTCGCGGTCGGAGCGCGCGCGTCAAGCCGTCGTGCCAATTGGAAACGGTGTTGTAGGGGCACGGCATGCCGTGCCCGGCGCAGATGCTTGGCAGGAACCGAACCATTCAGCGATCGTGCGATCAGTATTCTCAAATGGCGGGTCATTGCCAAGCACGTTTGCCGGGCATGGCATGCCATGCCCCTACGAAAAAACCGGAGGTGGTGTGTAGCGCCAGCGTCTCGCTGGCGTTTGTGAATTGTGGTGTGCGCTACGAACCGGATTCGAATGGCGCAGCGTTAATTCGTCTTGTGAGTCGTTTTCTTGGGCGCGGGTTTCGCGGCGGGTGCGGGGTCCGCTGCGGCGGGATCGCCGGGCGCGGGCGGTTCATACGTCCAATCGGTATCAACGGTCTGCTTCCCTGTCAGGCCGTCCTTCTGGTCGCGGATTGCGCCCTGCGCGTTGAAGACTGTGTCGGTGTCCTTGCACGTCACGATTCCCTTGTACGCGTACTTCTGCGTGAGGAACTTCGCGAACGCGTTGACCCACACGTCGGGGTCCGGCAGATCAACTGTGTCGAAGGCATCGCTGAAATAGATGGTTGGCTTTTTCTCGTCCGAGTAGCAATAGGACGAGCGCGGCTGCGGCCCCGGATCCGCTGGCGGCGGAGCGTTCTGCGCGTCAGCGGCTGGCGCATCCTTGGACTTGTCTTCCGCGGGCGGTTGCGCCGCCGCGTAGGGATTGGTATTCGGATTCGGGGATGAATTTTGCTTTTGCCCCGGACTCCAATTCACCTGCACGACGTTCAAGCCTCTTTTCTGCCACGCGTTTTGTTCGGCGGAAATGACTCGCTGCTGCGTCGCAGGGTCCGAGCCGAGAGGATTGCAAAGTGACGACGCAATCGTCCCACCCGGATAGGTCTCCTTCACGTACGCGCCCCAGGCGCTGGTGAGCGTGGCGCGCTGGCCCATGTCCCCCGCGATCAACTGGCTCACGTAAATGACGAGGTTCGATCCGCCGGGCCCAACCGAAGTGGCCATGCATTGAAAGGACGTCGCCTGCGCGGAAGCAGCTGGAGCCGCGAGCGCCGCGGCGAATAGCAGCGCCGCAGTTCCCAACGATAATTTCACGTGCATGCCAACGAGCCTCCGCGCGTTCGTTCTTGTTGCGAGGCTCGGAATGTTATCGCCGTGGAGGCGCCTGGTCAACACTGAGGCAGCTTCGTACCCGCGGCTTCCGAGCCGCGGTGCACGGTTAGCGCGGCGGGATCGGTAGTGACGGTGGGCCACTTGCATTTGTACCTGGGTAGTGCCAGGCAGTCTCAATGAAATTCCAGGTCGGGTTCATGGAACTGATACGTTCGATCTGTGAGTGTTCCCACCACTGCGCCGCCTCCAAGGACTTTTGCGCCTCGCCGTAGCAATGGCGCGGGAACTTGTTCTTGTAGTGATACTTCTGTTCGATAAAGTCGTCCCAAGCCTCGCTAATCTTGGCAGTGTCTGTCTCGCTGGTGCTGAAGGCGTCGCTCCAATAGTAGTTACGCGTATTTTGATCAAACGAGCACGTATAGAGGTACCGGACCTTTTGCGTCGAGAAAGGCAGTCGAGCTAGTTGCGGAGACGATTCCAGAACGGAGGGCCCGACGAACCACGAGAGAAAGACACCGGCGAGCAACAGCTTCTTCACGATTGCCTCCGCGCATTCATGCTTGTTGCGAAGCCCGGAATGTTATCGCTGCGACCGCACGGGGTCAACAGCCGCTCTCAGCTCAGAGATTTTGTAGGGGCACAGCATGCTGTGCCCGGCAAACGTGCTTGGCGAAATCGAGCCATTCGGGCGCGCTGAAAGACTAATCGCTGGATGGTCTGAATCCCGCCAAGCATCTGCGCCGGGCATGGCATGCCATGCCCCTACGAAAAACGTAAAACCGCCACCCCTCGGCTCCCGTTGGTCGCTCGGGATGATCATCCTAGTCGGATGATCAGTACCCCGTTGGGATGGCCAGGTTGCTGATGTAGGCGCCGCTGCGCGGCGACTCGTTCCAGACCTGGAATCCGGTGACGAAGTAGAAGATGTACGCCGAAGCGAGGCCTCCGCTTGCGCCGTAAATCGGGAACACGGTTTGTCCGCCGACATCGTAGAAATCAATGTCCTGCATGACGGCGCGTCCCCAGTGCGAAAGGTCGAGGAAGTCCACGCGTGACTGATTCGCGTTGATGCTCGACTTGATCGGAACGCCCGCCATGGATTTCTCGCCGGTGAAGAGCAAGTCGAGATCGCTTGCGCGCCCGCCCGCTCCTTCCTTGATGATTTGAGAAATCGTGACGCCGAGCTGCTCCCACTGGTGCTCCTGCTCGAGCGAGGTGTAGGCGATCAGCTTGCTCACCTGATTCGAGCCGAGAGATTTGCGCACTTTGTTGATGGCGAGGCGCACCGCGCCGGGCGTGAGCGCGGAATTGTTGCCGTTCACGTTGGGCGTGGCGAGTTCCACCGGATATGTCGCGCGATTCAGGTTGAGCCACGTGCCCGTGGTCGCGTTCGTCTGGTGATAGAGGATGCCGAAAAGCGAAGTGGGCTGCGCTCCGGTGAGGCCGTCGTGAACGACCACGTCGTTCGCGGAAGTGCCGCTCGGCAGCGCGTCCACCTGGATCAGCGAATTGAACGGATCCACGAGAAGCACGTTGGCCGAGCCGCGATTGGTCGTGAGCGTCGGGTCGTACACCTGCACGGTCTGGTTGTAGTAGAAAAGCTGCGCGCCGGGCGGCTTCGCCATCGTGAATTGCGCGGCGACTCCGGAGGGCAATCCGGTCGTGGTGATCGTGCCGATCGTGCCGAGCACGCCGTTACCGTTGGTCTGCATCACCTTGTCGAGAAACGCGCGGAATTGCGCCATCGCGTTCTTCACTTCGCGCTTGGCGGCGTTCTCGACGGCTTTGTCCGGCGCGTTGCTGGCGTATTCGACGAGCTTGGTGATTTCGACCGCGTCCCGGAAAAATACGGGCGTCACTTGCGCGACGTCGTAGATGGTTCCGGAACCGCGGCCGAGGTCGCCGCCGTCCATATTCGCGAGGCCGGCTTTGCCTCCCGGACGGATTTGCAGCGGAAGCCGCATATTGCGCGAGCTGACGCGTTCCACGTCGCCGCGCTGCTGGATCATGGTCAGCAGGATGTCGTCCCGCTCGTAAAGCAGCGGAAGTTTGTCGCGGACCTTTTCCAGTTGCAGCGCAACCGATTGCGCGTTCTGCATCTGAGCCATGTGATTGGGTTCCCCTTTGGATGGAATTCGTGATTAGCTCGCCGCGCCGAAGTGCCAGAGCACGCAGGCGGGTGATTGGCTTGCCGCGCAGAAGCGCGGAGCGCGAAGGCGGGTGTCCTTTACGGACGAATGCGAGAAGAACTCGGGGCGCGCGGCCTGCAACGGTTTCGTAGGGGCATGGCTGCATGCCCGGTGCGGCATTGCGAATGGTAGGCTACGAGCACGGCGTCGCGGGCGGTGATTTTTCGACAAATGGCGAGATACCGCCAAGCACGTTTGCCGGGCACGGCAGGCCGTGCCCCTACAAAGAGAAACCGTTGGCGAATTGCTGGTATCACGCCAAGCATCTGCGCCGGGCACGATATATCGTGCCCCTACAAACTTCATCGAATTCTCGCTGAATGCCGCGCGTCTTTTTTCGAAACGTCGCTGGCGGTGCGCCGATCACAAATTTAGGATGTCGGCGTCGGACATGCGCTTGTAATCAATTTCGCGCGGGGTCATCGAGCGCGGGCCGTCGCTGCCTGTGCCGCCGGAGCCGGCGATATCCACGCGGTGCTCGGCGGCGCGCTGGCGCGTGCGGCGATCCTGATTCGCGGCGACGACGGTCGAAGTCCACTCGTTGAGCACGCGTTTCGCCACGCCCGGCAGCGCCTGTCGCGCGCGGCCGGTGACCAGCGAGACCAGCGCGCGCTGGTGTTCCGCATCGAGTGCGCCGGAGCGGAACGCGTCGCGCATCTGCTGCCCGAGCTGGCGATTCGAGCGCAGCGTCGTATCAAGTTCGCGATAGATTTCGCCCACCACGCGATTCCGCGCCGATTTCGAAACTCCTTCGGGAAGCAGCCGCTCGACCTGCGATTGGATGGCGTCGAGGACGCCTTCGACCGCAGCGGCGTTTGCCGAATGGAAGAATTCGGTTTGCGCGGCGGTCGGCGCGCCTGATACCGCCGCGTTGTCATCCCGAGCGAGTCCCGGCGTTTCGGGACGACGAGGGATCTGCTTTTGTACGTTGGAATCAACAGCAGGTTCCTCCGCCCCGACGTGCGTCGGGACGTTCGGAATGACAAGTGAACTGGGAGGCGCGGACGAAAGCCCGCGGTTCCCTGCTCGATTCTCCCCGTGTCGCTGTGACTCCGTGGCCAAACCGCTCATCGCCTGCGCGAGCGACGCGAAGGCAGCGGGATCTAGGCTGGCGACGGTGCGCGCGAGTTCGGCATGATCTTCAGGACGGCGCGAGAAGAAGAGCGCGTCCATGCGGTCGAGATCGGCGAGCAGCGCCGTTGCGTTGCGGGCTTCTTCGGGCGTCGCGAAAGTTTCGCGGTACGCTTGCGCGTCGTCCCAGGCACGGCGAAGCTCGGGATTGGCGTCGAGCGTCGCGCGCAGGGCTTCGGGTTCCGCGGATTGCGGCATCGCATCAGCGTCACTCTGGCGATCTTCCGGCGACAACGAGGATGACGCAGATGCGTCTTCGCGCCACGGATCGTCGCTTTCGGATGCGGATTGCGTAACGCCAGCAGTGCGTGCGTCAGCGCGAGGCCTCGACGGATGGGCAGCATTACGCCAAGGATGTTCGCCGGGCACGGCATGCCGTGCCCCTACGGAGCTGTTTGTATCAGCGGCGGCTGAATCAAGGCCGAGAATTTCGTCGTCGGTTGCGGTGCGCGAGGGCCGCGCGGGAATCGGGCGTCCCGTATTGTGCGTCGTGCCGTGAGTTGTCCCGTGCGTGGAACGCGGCGCTGGCGCGTGCGCGTGGTCATGCGGCGCAGTGGGCGCTTCGCGCGTTGCCGTGGATGCAGGTGCCATGCTGAAAACCTCCGTGATGCGATGAATCGTCGAAGAAAATTGCGGGGGTGGTTTCGTAGGGGCACAGCATGCTGTGCCCGGCAATCGACCTTGGCGGGCCTTCGCCATTCGTTTCGGTTGCAGAGTCCGATGGCAGTTGGTGTGTCTGATTGGCGGCGCGAGGCCGAGATGGATGGGCAGCACCGTGCCAAGCATCTGCGCCGGGCACAGCATGCTGTGCCCCTACGAAGTCAAACCCTAATGGGCGATGATGCGCGTCACTTGTGTTCGTGACCATTCGCGTGTAGTGCAGAAAATGCACTACACGGCCTGAAGCCCGTCCGGAACGCTCCGAGAATCAGCGACTTACAGCCTATGCGCGAGGCGCCAAAAGTTCCCAAAATTGAAACCATCGTACTATTTCGCGTGATAGCGACTCTCGGTAAATTAGTGTCAGCGGGGGAAGCCACTCGGCTGTCCTGGAGAACGGATATGGCCCGCAACAGACTCTGAGGTGATTGCATGAGCTCGACAGTTTCCGGAGTGGAAGAAAAAGCAAAAGCAGACGCAGCCTCCGCAAAGGCCCAGGCAAGCGCAATCGAACGGCGCCGCAGACGCCGCGCAAAAATTTCCGCGCAGGTTCACGTCAAAGCCCTCAATTCCCCCGAACCATTCGAAGAAGTCTGCATGAGCATTGACGTGTCGCGCGATGGCCTGCTCTTCACGGCCAAGCACGCGGGCTACTGGAAGGGCCAGCAGCTCGCCGTCACATTTCCCTTTTCCACCGCTGCGCAGGCGCTGAACTCGGCGCAGACCGCGGATATCGTCCGCGTGAGCGAGCAGCCGGGCGGAAAATTCAGCGTCGCCGTGCAATTTCAGGCCGCGAAGGCGGATGCCAAGGCGGACCGCAAGGGCGCCACGGGTCCCGCGATGGACGCGGGCGCGACCGGCGCAGGACTGCCGGCGATGGAGAAGTCTCAGTCCATCGTGCTGGCGGTTGAGCCGGACACGCGAACCGCTGAAATCATGCGCAACATGCTCACGCAGGATGGATACACCGTCATCATCGTGGCGACCGCGCAGGAAGCTCTCGAAGTACTGCGCACCACAACCCCTGCCGTGTTCATCGCCGAAGTCGAGGCGTCGGACATGTCCGGCCACGATCTTTGCCTGATCATCAAGCGCAACGAACGCCTGCAGCGCGTCCCTGTAATCCTGCTGACGCGTTCCGCGCAGCCGGCGGATTATTCGGCGAGCCATCAGCTGGGCGCCGTCGTCTGCATGGCCAAGCCATTCCAGCCCGAGCGGCTGCAGCATGTCGTCCGCCTGGTCGCGCCGCCGCCAACGCTGAAGAGCGTCTACGGCGCGTCGCGCGTCTCGAGCGGCATCGAGCGCTCACTGTAACGTCACCTCGCAGTTCAATTCAAGCGCGGGTTTGGTAGGGGCATGGCATGCCATGCCCGGCGCCAGTGCTTGACTGACCTTCGCCATTCAAAACAAATTCCCGAGCGAGATAGCAGGTAGGCATTCGCATATTCAATGGGGGCGATTAAGGCGAGGCGCATCGAATGGCACGAAATAGCCAAGGTCATTTGCCGGGCACGGCATGCCGTGCCCCTACGAAGACCCCTCCTTAAGCGCGCGCCGAGCGGGGTTCGAGCGAATGTATTCGCACGTCTTGCGGAATTCATTCTCGTCCCGGATCACGCGCTCGTAGTAACCCCGCTGCCAGATTGCCTGCTTCAATCGCTTGGTTACCGCGGACTTGAATGCTCCAACGATTGTCGGAATTGATGCAACCGTGGGAACTGCGAACTCGCGTTGTTGCCTTCGTAGGGGCACGGCATGCCGTGCCCGGCGCGAGACCTTGGCGATGCTTTCGTCATCCATCGCTCGTTCACGCAGTCTCAGGATTCCGTGAAGATGCTCCGGCATCACGACGTGTGTCGCCAATTCAACATTTGGAAAGTGGAACGGAATATCCATCCAGCACGCTTCGACGACTTGGCCGATCGCGCTTAGCACCATCTCGTTCGCCACGATCCTGCCGAATATGGGCCGTTTGCTCTTTGCGCAGATGGTGATGAAATAAGAATGCGATTCAGAATAATCCAGGGTGGGCAACCGAACCGAGCGACGCCGGGGGAGAAAAGGCTCAGGGCGCATGCAGATGGCGGAATTGTAGACCCGATCCGCAGAAACAGGAAGGCAAGGCGGAGTTGGCGGCGGATGGGCTGCACAACGCCAAGCATCTGCGCCGGGCATGGCATGCCATGCCCCTACGAAACCGTTGCCTGACGATAAACGCGCCGCAACGAGCTGTGCCTACGGCGGCGAAACTGGCGCGCGACACTCGTGATAGGATTGTCGGCGATGCACGACAAATTCACTCTTGGCTTAATTCAGATGCGCTCGACCAAAGATGCGGCGGAGAATCTCTCGCGCGCAGTCGAGAAAATACGCGAGGCGGCGAAGCGCGGCGCGCAAATCGTCTGCATGGACGAGCTATTTCACGGCGAATATTTCTGCCGCACTGAGAATCCCGACCTGTTCAATCTCGCGGAGCCGTTTCCCGGGCCCACAACTGACGTGCTGACGGCTGTCGCGCGCGAAAACAAAGTCGCGATCGTCGCTTCCCTCTTCGAGCGCCGCGCGGCCGGCCTTTACCACAACACCTGCGCCGTGATTGACGCCGACGGATCGTTTCTTGGCAAATATCGCAAGATGCACATTCCGGACGATCCGCTCTACTACGAGAAATTTTATTTCACGCCCGGCGATCTCGGCTTTCCGACGTTTGACACGCACGTCGGCCGCATCGGCATACAGATTTGCTGGGACCAGTGGTATCCGGAAGGCTCGCGGGCGGTGGCGCTTGGCGGCGCGCAGGTGATTTTTTATCCTACAAGCATCGGCTGGCATCCGGCGGAGAAGGCGGAGTTCGGCGCGGCGCAGCTCGACGCCTGGAAAACGATTCAGCGCAGCCACGCAATTGCCAACGGCGTGTACGTCGCGGTGGTGAATCGGGTTGGATTCGAGGGAACGCCTGTGGCGGCGGGCTCGACAGCGACGCATACGACGAGCGACACCGGGCTCGAATTTTGGGGAAATTCGTTCCTCGCGGACCCATTCGGGCAGATGATGGCCGAAGCCGCGCAGGACAAAGAGGAAATCCTCGTAGTCGAATGCGATCCCGCGAAAAGCGAAGAGACGCGCCGCAATTGGCCATTCCTGCGCGACCGCCGCGTGGATGCGTATCAGCCCATCCTCAGCCGCTGGCTTGGTAAATGACGATCCGACCAGGATCGTCATCCCGAGCGACCAGCGGGAGCCGAGGGATTCCACTCTGTGCTCTCGGTGCGCAGTTCTCCGTGTTCTCTGTGGTGAGTCCCGTCGAAAAAACCGAACGGAACTGAACCACAGAGGGCACCGAGAAGGCATAGAGACCACAGAGGAAGCGTTCCTCGTCACTGTGCGCAGGAGTAGCGCGATCCCTGATCTAACTCACAAGGTTTTCCGCATGCCGGCGGAATGGGAGCCGCACCAGGCGACCTGGCTTGGCTGGCCGCACGAACTCACTGACTGGCCGGGGAAATTCGCGCCGATTCCGTGGGCGTTCGCGGAAATCGTGAGGCACCTGACTCGCGTGGAACGCGTCAACCTGCTCGTTGAGAATCGCGCCGCGGAATCGCGCGTGAAAGCAATGCTGCGGAAATCCGGCGCCGCGCTCGACGCGATCACGTTCTTCCATGTGCCCACCGATCGCGGCTGGATGCGCGATTCCGGGCCGATTGCGGTTGTCGAGTCACGCGCCATTGTCATTCCGAGGAGCGAAGCGACGAGGAATCTCTCTTCCGGTGACCGCAGGAGAGGTCCCTCGCTCCGCTCGGTATGAGTCAGCAACGGGATAAAACCTAGAAAAACCGCTGTTGAATTTCGCGTTTAATGGCTGGGCGAAATACGACGATTACAAGAAGGACGCCAAGGTCGTGGCGCGCGTCGCGACCCAGATGGATGAGCGGCGTCGCGCCAAGCATCTGCGCCGGGTCCGCCGCGGCGGACCCCTACGAAAACAAACCAGCGGTGGGCCACGGAGTGTGATTTTGCCCGAGCATAAGGGGCGGCGCGTGGTGCTCGAGGGCGGCTCAATTGAGGTGAATGGCCGCGGGACGCTGCTGACGACCGAAGAATGCCTGCTGAGCAGCGTGCAGGAGCGCAATCCGGGATTCACGCGCGACGATTACGCGGAAATATTTCGCCGCTACCTCGGCGTCACCAACGTGCTTTGGCTTCGCAAAGGAATCGCGGGCGACGACACGCACGGGCATGTGGACGATCTCGCGCGGTTCGTGGACGCGTCAACCGTGGTGACCGTGTTCGAGGATGATTCCACGGACGCGAACTACGAGCCGCTGGCAGAAAATCTGGCGCTGCTGAAAAGCATGAAGGACCAGGACGACCAGCCGCTGCGCGTCGAAACGCTGCCCATGCCGGAGCCGGTGTGGTTCGACGGCCAGCGCCTGCCCGCCAGCTACGCGAATTTCTACGTCGCGAACAAAATCGTGCTGGTGCCCACCTTCAACGATCCCGCGGACCGCATCGCGCTTGAAAAACTTGGCGCGCTCTTCCCCGATCGCGAAATAGTGCCAATTTATTGCCGCGATCTTGTCCTCGGCCTCGGCACGATTCATTGCATGACGCAGCAGCTTCCGGGGCCGGCCGCAGGTTAGAGCTTTCGCCTGATTGTTGTTCGGCAGCGCGATGCAGCGATCGCAGACGACTCTACCACTTGCCACCGCGATACTGCGCATAGGAGCGCGCTGCGCGCGGGCATCTTGTTGGCAGGGCTGGAAGCCCTGCCCTTCCACTAACAGAGCCGCGAGTGGAAAAAGACCGGAAGGCACTTGGTGGTTGCCCGCAAGCGGAAACTTCCGTGCCGGGCGAGACGTAATGTCCTGACCGGCTAGCAGTCGAGTGCGGCACCAGAACGAACCTGCCTGGTTATCCGACTAATCAGGACTTGGCTCCTACACTGTGTTATTTTTCTCAATATACCGCGCGATGAGCAAAAGCCGAGCTGGGCGGTCCTCTCGATGACAAAGGAACAAATCTCCAGCGGCTTCGGAGAGCCAAACCGTTCAGTCAGGTCGGGGGCAGCCATCGCTGGCCGGAGGTCTTATGAAGAGCACCGCTCGATACGCAACGTTCGTTGTTGTAGCGCATACCGCGGCCGTCTTCTGGCACCTGGTCTTGGTGACGAAAATCACTCCGGGGCTTACAGACGATCAAGTGCTGGCCGCCACGGCTGCGATAACCCTCGTGCCGACGGTTGCATTGGTACTACTGTGGGCTGATTTTCCGCGTCTCGGAGGCGTGCTTCTTTTTCTTCCCCTGGCCGTTGGACTCGGCATCGGAGGCGATGAGCATTTTGTGGCCCCGGGTCCACTCAATGTGTTCTATGTCGCGACAACGCGATGGGCGCTGCAGTTCCGAGTGACAGCAGTTCTACTTCTCGTTCTGGAAGTGTTGGGATGTTGGATTGCCATCCAGGCATTCAGAGGTGTGCCCTTTTCAAAAGCGACGCCCGAGCAGGCTTAACTCCTGATTAGCGCGCTAGCCGGAGAAGTGGGTGCCGGGACCAACTTGTCCGATGATTCGTGCCAGCTCAATCGGTCGATGCAACACTTGCGTGCAGTTTACTCGCGGGAGTCTGGAAGCCTAGCGTTTTTCTCGGGCGTTGATTTAGGCGCAGCGCGACCTGGTTGAGTTGCGCTTGGGAATATCCCGACAGGTCGGTTCCTCGCGGGAAGTATTGCCGCAAGAGTAGGTTGGTGTTTTCATTCGTGCCACGCTGCCAGGGACTTTGCGGATCGCAAAAGTAGACTTGCACATGCGTAGCTACCGTAAAGTCCTTGTGTTTCGCCATCTCCAGTCCGCGATCCCATGTCAGCGAGCGCCGCAGGGCAGCGGGGAGTCTACGAATGTGCCGACTCAATGCCGTCACCACCACTGCGGTGTCCTTGCTGGGCACTTTGATCAGCATGGCAAAGCGTGAATGCCGTTCCACCAAGGTCACCATGTGACTGTTCTTTGAGCCGCTCAGGAGATCGCCCTCCCAATGACCAGGGACAGCGCGGTCCTCAACTTCGGCAGGTCTTTCCCTAATCGAGATGGCATCTGCGATTTGACCGCGCGAATCTTTGAAGATACGAGAGTGCCGCGAGCGGCGCATGCGCCGCTTGGTTCGCAGGTGCTCCAGCAGCTCTTTCTTCAGCACTCCACGCGCTTGGATGAACAGGCTGCGGTAAATGGTCTCGTGGGACACGCGCATCCTCTCGTCCTCGGGATACTCGGTCTTCAGCCACCCGGAAATCTGCTCAGGCGACCATTCCAGGACCAGTTTACTCGCAACGACCTCTCGCAACCTCCGGTGCAGGGCAAGAAGGCACCTCTTGGGCCGCAAGGCCGACTCCCAGGCTTGGTCATCGGCTTCATGCGCTCGATAGGCGAGACGGCCACCATGGCGTGTGACTTCCCGGCCCACCGTCGAAGCTGCTCGATCCAGATGTCTAGCTATCTCACGAATCGATGAACCGGATGCGATCCCGCGCGAGATGTCCTCTCGCTCAAACCGCGTCAGGGCTAGACGAGATCGCCGGCGTAGCTGCCGGAGCAATCCCTCCCCGAGGCAACAATAAATGGCGAATGGAAGTATGCGGCTTGCCAAATACGCGACCGATCGCATGCAACGACTGCCCGGCCTTCCACCGCTTCCATACATCGATTTCTTGCCTGGGAGAAAGCCTCGATCGTTTCCTCTGGGTCATAAACACCATCCTTAAACTGCAGATCTCTTAGATGGTGTTGCATCGACCTATCGAATCCACCCGACTAATCAGGAGTTAGGAAGTCTGAACTTCTCGGAAGCGGACTTCTGCACCGGCCCCCTTCCGGATCGGCCGTGATTGGGGAGTCATCCGGATCGCTTCCGACAAGCCGACTTCCCGGTACTAATCTTCTCGATGAGCGGATTGGCGATTTAGCACTCATCGCGGAGGTCGTAGCAAGCCAATTGGCAAAGATCACTTCCCCAACGGGCCGGCAATACGTCGAGAACAGGTTCCAACGGCAATCCGCATCCCCGGCCCCTGATGCCAGGGCCTCCGAAGTGACGGCTCGGGCTCCTGCGCAGGTTGCGGTGGCACTCTAATCGTCATGTTAATGAGTAATTGCTCAAGGAAGCCTATCTGTCAAACCATGCACCCAGCTGCGATACGCGGGGCATGGGGAAGCATGATTTAGCGCAGGTGTCACAGGGTTCAGAGATCAGGAAATAGAAATCGCGAACTCTGAAATCCACACTTGACATCGACAGATAATTCACTACCATATGGTTGTGGATAAGTTAGATACAACATTTGCTGCTCTGTCTGATCCAACCCGCCGGGCGATGATCGAACGACTCTCCCATGGGCCTGCCTCTGTGCACGGATTGACGGAACCGTTTGCACTCTCGCAGCAGATGATTTCAAAGCATATTGCCTACCTGGTGCGGGCGCGGATTGTGATCAAGACGAAGCGCGGAAGAGAGAGCGTGTGCAGGCTTAGGCCAGAGGCGATAAAGACAGTCAGCGAGTGGGCGATTAGCTATCGCCGATTCTGGGAAGAGCGTTTCGATAAGTTGGATGTGGTTGTGAATCAAATGAAAAAGGCGGAGGTCAAAGATGACAAAAAACACGGGTAACGAGGCAGAGCGGATGGTTGTCACTAGAGTTTTTGATGCCCCACGCGCATTGGTTTGGGAGGCGTGGACAAACCCGAAATATGTGATGCAGTGGTGGGGGCCGAAGGGTTTTACTGCGCCTTCTTGCAAGATGGATTTTCGCGTAGGAGGAAAATTTCTCTGCTGCATGAGATCGCCGGATGGGCAGGAGTTCTGGAATGGTGCGGAATACCACGAGATTGTTCTGCACGAGAAGATCGTTTACTCCATGTACTTTTCCGACTCGAAGGGAAACAAGGTTGAGCCTGCGCACTATGGAATAGAACATGAGGCCATAGACGGTGCGAACGACATGGTTATTTTTGAGGATTTTGGAAACGGCCAGACGAAAGTCACCTTGATTGGAAATGAAACCATGGAGCACGCAAAAAACAGCGGGCAACTAGAAGGCTGGATTGAGATACTCGATAAATTTGCCGCAGTTCTTGCGGGGCTAGCGCAGGCGAAATAAGAAGTTGAAGTTGTGATGATCGTCATGCGCGAGATACGGCTAAGGCTGGCGGCGGAGGCTTGGTTAGAACGGGCTTCTCGTCGCTTGGCCGAATGGTCGCATTTCCGGCTAGGTGACCCTTGGCTCAACGGTTGCCTTCAGGCCAATGCGCTCAGCGACCAATGTTTACCGAAATCAACATTAGTCCTGTGAAACGCGCTAGTATTGCCCGAAACGATTAACTTGGAAACTTTTGTTAGCAAGGTCGTGCGGTGGGCCGCAAGTAGAAATGACCCCGACGTCAGACGCACCAGAAACAGGGTTCTTCGGCGTCGGTCGGTTACCCAAGTCCTGATTACCGCGCTAACCGGAGGAGTGGGTCCCGGCACGCAAGTTGCGGGTTATCCGACTAATCAGAACTTAGCCGCGAATTGCCTTGATCCGCTGTAACTTCTGACCGCCCTAACGCATCGCATAATGGGAGTGCATCAAAGTCGCAGGTGGCCACGTTCAAGGCGACGGTCCCGCTGTTAGATCAGATCTCGGGGAGAATCAGCATGAATAATCTCGACCACTTGTTAAAACGCAACAAAGAATTTGCCGCTCAGCAGTCTGCTGCAGGCGCACTAATGCCCTTGCTTCTGCGGGCGCTGCCCAACGTAAAGGCGGTCATCATCGCTTGCGCTGACATGCGAACCGACCCGGCTCATGTCCTCGGAATTAAGCCCGGCGAGGCCGTCGTGCTGCGCAACATCGGCGGAAGAGTCACCCCGGGGTTGTTGGAGCAATTAGGCCTACTTGGGCGAATCGGTGAGGTTGCCGGAGAGATTCCTGGAGGCGGCGGGGAGTTTCACCTCGTCGTGCTCCAGCACACCGATTGCGGCATGAGCTCGCCTTGCTGGCGACCCCGCCACGCTGGCGCACTATTTCCAAATAAAGGAAGGCGAGCTCAAGACGAAAGCGGTCACCGACCCCCGCGCGGCGGTTGCCGTCGACGTCGCTGCGCTCCGGGCGATTCCCGCATTGCCGGGCGCGTGGCTTATTTCAGGCCTCGTTTGCGACGTGGCGACCGGGCTTGTTGAGATCGTCGTGCCGCCAACGCCGATTCGTACCGCCTAAAACTCCGATTAACGCTGCCAGCTCAACGGGTCGCCGATAATTTTCGCGTAGGTGACGGTTCCTCCGGAATAACGGTTGCGGGCTTAGAACCTCCCTCAGCTTCCGTGCCGGAGGGCCTATTTCTTCGCGCAACTCCCTTTCGGTTTGTTATGCTGCAAAACCTATGCGCCTCTTTGCGAGCCTGTTTCTCCTGGTCAGCTTTGCCGCGTGCGTCTTCGCCCAGGACCTCAAACCAGCTGCCGATCGCCTCGCCACGCAGAACGCCCTTTTCGAAGAGCAGTACGAGTCCGATCTCCGCAACTCTCCCGAGCGCGCCACCGCCTTCGGCGACTACCGCTACAACGACAAGCTCGCTGACTACTCACTCGACGCCATTGCCCAGCGACACAAGACAGACGAGAGCTTCCTTAGCCGACTGGAAGCCATCCCGACCACCGGCTTTTCTGACCAGGACCAGCTCTCACACGACCTCCTCATTCGAGTGCTCCAGCAACGAATCGCCGATTTCGATCTCAAAGAGTACGAGATGCCGATCAACCAGCAGAATGGCATCCATACCGGTCTCGCTGATTTGCCGCTTTCCGTTCCCTTCGACTCCGTGAAGCACTACGAGGACTACATCGCCCGCCTTCACCAGATCCCCCGAGTCCTCAGCCAGACCACCGAAGTCCTGCGTGCCGGGATGAAGGACAAGCTCATGCCCGTCCGATTTCTTCTGGAGAAGCTCCCCGTCCAATGTCAGGGCATCATAGACGCCGATCCATTTCTGTTGCCGACAAAAAAGTATCCTGTGGAGATCTCTCTCGAAGACCAGAAGCGATTGACTCAGCAGATTAACGACGCCATCCAAAATGACGTGATTCCCGCTTACAAGACCTTCGCCGCCTTCCTGCGATCGGAATACGCACCAGAAGGCCGGACTACCCTCGCGGTCACGGCACTCCCGGACGGCGAGAGGCGCTACCAGAATGACATCTACGGCCGGACAACAACCCGCATGACGCCAGATGAGATACACCAACTCGGTCTGCGCGAGATGGAACGTATCCAGGGCGAGATGACTGTCATCGCAAAGAAGGAAGGCTTCGCAGATCTCGCGTCCTTCCGCACCTCCCTGAAAACCAATCCCAAATACATTCCGACATCCTCGGAACAGATCCTTGACGATTTCCGCCACTACATCGCCCAGATGGAGCCAAAACTCCCGGAGCTTTTCACGTTGCTTCCCAAGTCGCCAGTGACCGTCGAAGCCATACCCGCCTTCCAGTCCGCCGCTGCAACCCACTACGTGACCGGCACCCCAGACGGCAAGCGCCCCGGCCGCGTAGTCGTAGCCACCTCGGATTTTGCGGATCGCTCGCTCATTGACGACGAGGCCACCGCCTACCACGAAGGTATCCCCGGACATCATTTGCAACTATCTGTTCAGCAACAGCTCGTGGGGTTGCCGAAGTTCCGCCTTTATGGCCTCGGCTTCAACGCATACACCGAAGGCTGGGCCCTCTATGCAGAGCAGCTTGGCAAAGAGGTTGGCTTCTATCAGGACCCCGTGTCGGACTACGGTCGGCTCACCTCCGAGCTCTTCCGCGCCGCACGTCTCGTTGTTGACACGGGAATCCACTCAAAGGGATGGACACGCGATCAAGTTGTGGAGTTCCTTCGCAAGTCTGGTGCCATCGACGAGCCTACCATCCAGGCCGAAACCGACCGCTACATCGCGTGGCCCGCGCAAGCGCTGAGTTACAAGCTCGGCCAGTTGAAGTTCCGCGAACTCCGGGAACGCGCCCAGAAGGAATTGGGCCCCAAGTTTGACATCCGCAGCTTCCACGACGAGATGCTCAACGGCGGGACGCTTCCGCTCGATCTCCTCGATGCCCGCACGGACAAATGGATCGCCCAACAAAAATCAAAATGACGTGAAGTTGCGGACCAAGCTGACTTTCTAGGTGACTAATTTTCTTGATTGCCCCTCCTGGGATTGCCCCCGAGTGACGGCGCACTCGGAAGTAGTTCACATGCCTCATCAACGCGCTAACCGGACATGTTGGGACCAGTACCCACTTGATTTCATAACAATGTCGGCTCCTTGGACCCGGGTAGACTTTGGTTTGTCGAAGACCAAAGGCTCGGGAGAAAGGAGCCGAACATGGTGATTATAGGCGTGGATTATCACCCGAGCGATCAGTACATCGCGTTTGTAGATACCGAGACTGGTGAGAGCGGCGAACGGCGATTGAACCACAGTGATGGAGAAGCCGAGAGGTTCTACCGGGAGCTGAGACAGCGAGGAGTCGGCGTGCGCATGGGGATGGAGGCCACCGGATATTCACGTTGGTTCGAGCGGTTACTGGCAGAGCTGGGTATCGAGGTCTGGATCGGCGATGCGGCCGAGATCAAAACCAAACGAGTCCGCAAGCAGAAAACCGATCGCAACGATGCCGGGCTTCTGTTGAAGCTGCTTCTGGAAAATAACTTCCCTCGCATCTGGGTACCGAGTCCGGAGAATCGTGATCTGCGGCAACTGCTGTGGCACCGGCATCGGCTGGTGCAGATGCGGACGCGGATCATGAACCAGCTTCAGGCCCTGGCGATGAACCAAGGGCAGCGCCAGAAGAAGAAGCTGTGGAGCGAGCAAGGGCGAGCACAGCTGGAAAAGCTTCCGTTGGCTACCTGGGCGTCACGGCGTCGGCAAGATCTGCTGGATCTGCTGGACCGCATGAACCCAACCATCGAGGCGCTCACTGCAGCGGTCGAGCAGGAAGCCAAGAAGCGGCCCGAAGTGCTGCGATTAATGACGCACCCCGGCGTAGGGCCACTGACGGCGCTTGCCTTCGTGCTGATCATCGGAACCCCGGAACGATTCAAGTGCGGCAAGCAGATCGGCAGCTATGTGGGGCTGATTCCTTCGGAAGACTCCAGTGCCGGCCACCAACGGCTGGGACACATCACCAAGCAAGGCAGCTCTTTGCTGCGTTTCTTGCTGGGAGAAGCGGCACAAGCCGCAGCGCGATGTGATTCGGATTGGAGACGTCGGTACGTTCATCTGGCGATGCGTCGGCAGAGGAACATCGCCAAGGTGGCCATGGCTCGAAGGCTGGCAGTTCGGTTGTACTGGATGTGGCGGAACGGTTGGGAGTATGCGCAGTCGGTAAAGTTCGGTTCGCACGCGGGACAGCCGTAACCGGATATGGCGTGAACTAGAACGCCGTCCACTTGAATGGGCATCCCGCTCCCTCGCAAGAGGGAGTTTGAAGTGGTAATCATGGTCGACGTTTAGATCGAAGAGATGTTTGGGTCGGACCGAAGCCGACCGCTAGATTACAGGCGAGCCGTGGTCATCGACGCTGGGCCAACGAATGCCACCAACAAGCACACTCTTCAGAGTGAATGCCGACGTACGCGCAGAAACGATTTGACAGGGCCGACATTGTTAGAGACGTCCGGTAATCCGACTAATCAGGAGTTGACCGTTCAGTCCGGTGAGCCTTCTGATCGGAACTGAGAAAGCAAAGCCCTATTAGTGATCCACTGAAGGCGTTCGCAGCAGCCTAAACCATCGTCATCGACCCAGTCTTCCGAACCATCCTCTAGGCGTCGTACCTCAAGCTTGTACGCTTCTAGAGAAGCGAAGCCGCCAATTTCAATGACATAGGCGACAACGCGAGAATCGGGCGACCAATATAGCCCTGCAACGGCTCTCCGGTGATGGAACAGTTTTTTCTTCCCTTCGCCGGAAGGGTGAACGACATAGTAGCTGTGGTCGTGCTCATCAAGGAACGCAATCCAGTTCCCGTCGGGCGACCAAGTAGGAACTCTTCCAACGCCAAGCGTTCTCCGTTCCCCGTCCTCGATGTTCTGAACGACCACTTTGCCTCCCGACTCGAAAACGATTTCCTTGCCGTCGGGGGACCAACACTGAGTGGTTAGCCTTCCAACGTCAGCAGAAAGCTCCCGGACGGATTCCGTGGCAATGTTCAGAACCGTCAATCGAAGAGTGGAGTTCGTCGTGTTTAGGGTACCCATCGCGATACGCGACATGTCAAACGACCAGCACATATCCCAAGAGTTTCGCACGCTCGGGAATTCGCGAAGGTCTGAGTTGTCAGTTTTCATCACGCCTAAGGTCCAGGGTGGCGAAAGTGACAAAGACTTGAGGGTGAAAGCAACTTGATCGCCGTCGTGGCTAAGTGTGCCTCCCTGGGCGCGATGATTCGGAAAGGGCTTGCCCAGGATAGCCTTTCGCTTCCTGAAATCCACGATTCGAAGCCCGCGCCAATCGTATGAAGCGATTGTCAAGCCATCCCGCAACTGTAGTCCGATAAGTTCGGCACGCACGTTATCGTCCTTCGCAGCGTTCGAGGATGCGATATTCGAAGGTGACGCCGTTGAGGACAGAGGTTCGCTCGTGACATGCCCGCTGAGAAGAGGCACAGATGTCAGGCAGAACAGTAGCAGGACTGCTTTCGCCTGCTTCACGACGCCTCCATTCTCCCCCTTGAAGAGAAAGCACGCACGTGTTGCAGTACAGTAAAACGAGTGGGACTGAAAGCAAAACTCTTTTCCGGATTCTCCCTCAAGTCCCGACTAACGCGCTAACGGGGCAAGTGGGTGCTAGACCCAGCCGGGGCCTCTTCGCATGATAGTAACTCTCGTGGAACCCTGTACTTGCGGTCTATTGTAACGGGCGGGGCCACGGGACACGATAGAGGCGGGGATATTCGCCTTAAGCGCGCCCTGGCGTGCAGTCGGCGGATTCTTACCGGGGGACCATAAGCACGTGTCGCGAATTCGAACAAACGGGACGAAAAATCATGCCTGACGCCGCGCGGATAGCCCAAGCGCAGGCCCTGGAGGTTCCGCTCATACTCCAAGGGGCCAAGACTGTCGAGGGAACGGATCGCCGCGAACTTTTCAAAGAGAACGCGACGACGACGCTCGTGTTCGACAACGGCGCCGTGCTAAATCTGCACTGCAAACTGGTGGTTGGGCAGGCTGTCTTCGTCCACAATGAACAAAACGGGCGAGAGATTCTTTCCAAAGTGGTGGAAGCGCCTCCCGAGAACGAGCCGGGTTTCACGGAGCTGGAATTCACGACCGCCGATCCCGAGTTCTGGAACGCCGATGCTACGCGGTCGCAGCCAATCTCTCAGAATCCCCCGAGTGTCGCCGAGAAACCCAAGACAAACAGCCAGCCGGAAACGCCTGCCGAGGACTCGCTGGCGATGATGAGCGAGACCGCGTCCAATATCCATTTGCCGAACATGGTCAAGCCCGGGAAAGAAGCCGAGGGCCCTCTGCGCGAAGAGCTCGTACCCGCGCATGAGATGGTTCCGAATTCGTCCGCCGCGCCTTCCGTGGACGTTCCGAGCTTTGAGCCCGTGGTAACGACGGAATCGCATCCAACCGAACCAACCGGCGAACAGATTGACGCAGCGCTGAAGCAAATGTCCGGTGCGGCCCACGCCGCTTCTACACACGATGGCGCGGAGCTCGAGCACGGCGATGATCAGAAGCATCTGTCCGCTCTGATGGAACGAGACGCGCGACTCGCGAAATTCGCTGCGTTCAAGGAAAAGCAGGCGGAGAAGCTTCAGCGCGACGCCGCTGCGAAGGATTCTGGGAGGGGCACTCCGGCCGGCGCAATGGAGGCGGAGGATGCGCTCGAGCCTGATGCGGCCCGCACGAAGGTGCCGCTTTCCGAAAAGCTTACGACCGGGAAGAACGCGACGTATCTGACGATCGGCGCCGTGGTCGTGATCGTGGTGCTGCTTGGTTTCATCTGGAACGCTATGCGCGGAGTATTTATTCATCCGAGCGATGCGCCTGTGGCGTCCGCGACGGCACCGCCGAAACCGACGGCAGCGCCGGCGCCGAATCCGGTGACGCCGGACGCGTCGCCCGCAATTGCTGCGGCGACCCCGCCCGCAGCCACAGCGTCAGCCAGGGCTCCACAACCGATTGTTGTGCCAACTCCAAAAGCTACGCTCGCGCCACGCACTCACGCTGAGACGCGGACAGCGACGAACCGCCGCGAAGCAACTGCTGCTACCGACGCTGCTTCTTCAAGCGGCCAAAACCAGGGTGGGTTATCCTCTGGCGAAATTATTCCCGCGAGAGTGGTGTCGCAGCCACAGCCGACTTTGCCGCCCTGGGCCAAGGACATGGAGCTGGACGGGGTTGTGACGATGGACGTCACTATCAACGAAAAAGGATATGTGGCGGCAACGACGGTGTTGTCCGGTCCGCGCGCGCTGCAACGCGAAGCGGAACGGGCCCTCAGTTTGTGGGAATTTGTGCCCGGTCGATCAGGCGGCAAGCCGGCATCGTCGCATTTGAAGCTCAGCGTCGAATTCCTGCCGCCGCCCCCGCCGAAGCGTTTTCCGTAAAATCGCAAAACGCCAAAACCGATCCGCGCTGACCATGGCGACCTCGATATCGGCCCCATGGCCCGCGCCAGAAGAAAGTGCTAAAATGTACTTATGCGAAAAACCCACTCCAAGTTGACAGTCTTTAAGACGATCGCCAAGCCCGTCACGGTGAAGTTCAAGATGAAATCAGGCAAAACCGTGTCGATCAAAGCGATCCGAACGTTTCAAGAGAAGCGAGCCGTGCGCGCCGGCGCAACAAGGTAGATGCGGTCAATCTATCTCGACAGTAACATCCTCATTGCGTACTTCTCTCCTGACTCCTCCGAAGCATCCAAGAAGCGCATGGTGCAAAGGGCACTGGAAGTCTTTACAAGCGCCGAGGATGTTTGGCTTTGCACATCTGTGTGGGCAGTCACTGAAATGGTCAATATCCTCATTTCATCAAAGAACATGGATCCTGGCAAAGTGGCGACCATCGAAAGCCGCCTGTTTCTTGAGAGCTTCGGCGGACTCAGATTGCATTTTCTTAAGGTGAGCCCAGAAAAGGTTTACGACTTTTCGATGTTCTTCGATGACGTGCGGCGCGGGATTCTGAATTATCACTCGGGTGTTGGAGACGTCATACACAGCGTGGTCATGAAGAACAACGGAATCGATCATATCCTTACCTTTGACGAGAAGGATGACTTCAAGCAGATACCGGGCCTAACCGTTTTTCACCCAAGAAACTTTTAGCGTCACGACGCGCTGGTCATGCCTCCCTGCTGCGCTTGTGCTGCGGTGCGCTGCTGCTTCAGCAGGAACTCGCGGTGGAACATGGCGTGGGCGCGCACATTTGCGTAACCTAACGGGGATTCGATTTTCGCCACCTGTCCGGCATCCGACGAAAACCAGCGCATGCAGATTTCCAGCTCCGTGGCGTGATTGTCCGCGAACTCGTCAGGCATAATTGTGGGCAGTGTGAGCTCGACGCCTGACGCGTCGTGACGCTTCACGACGGGCGCTTCCCCGACCATCTGCGCGATTTCGCGATACTGCTTCGTGCGCGACTCCTCATCCGGTATTACGAATTCCTCGAGCCCGATCATGCGCTTGATCAGCGCCATATTTTCGGGGTGCGCCAACACGGACTGAATTTGCGGATCGGGATTGCTCATCAGTTGCATCAGGACGGCGCGCTGCTGCGACCACAGCGTCGGATACTGCTCGTCTGTTTCCGGATAGCTGAAAAGATTGCCCTTCAGATCCGCGAGTCGAATCCATTTTGATTCGAATGCCGCGCCGGCACCGAGCAGAGTCACCTCCACATCGTTCGGGCGATTGCGCCGGAAACAATCCACGGCGAGCAGCATGATATCGGCGTGAAAGAATTTCATTCGCCGCCAGACCAGCCCGATGCGGCCCATGGCCTGATCGCGCGCCATGGAATATCCGGCGGCGGTGTCGTTGTTGGTCATCGCGCCGCCAAAAAGCGCCGGAAACGCGCCGGTAAGAAATTGTGCGATCGGCCCCATCAGGTTCGCGGCGTGCTGCGCGAGATCCGGCGGGACTTGCGCCGGCTCCGGCTGGAAGAATCCAGCGGCGAGCGACTGCCCGGGCTTCGCGCGCGCCGGATAATGCGCGCCCGGCTCGGCAGTCTGGTTTTGCAGCGAATCGAAATCGAGCACTTCGCTATCGGCGTAAATCGGCGGAATACCGTATTCGTAGGTTTCGATCTGCAAATTCGAAAGCGTGTTGAAACGCTCCTGCACGCTGATCAGCGAATCGCCGAGCGCGGGACGCCCGCTCGATCCGTCGCCGGGCAGCGCGTGCAGAACGCGCCAGTGATCGTCCATATTTTCGTTGCGCGATTCGCAGTAGGTGTCGCCGGCGAAGGCGACGTACGCGCCGTCGGGGAATAATTGCAGGAGTTCGTCGCGCAGCGCTTTGTCGTCCAGCGCGAAGAACGCCCACGGGCGCAGCCATGTGCGCTGGAACGTAATCAAATTCGGATTGAAATCGCCTCCTTCGGTGAGTGGACCGCCCTGCGATTGCGCAAGACGCGCCAGGCGCTCGTATTCCTGCATGCCGTTCGCGACGGGCGAGCCGATTTTGTCGGCAGCGTGCGGATAGGCCGCGCGCAGCCGCGCTTGATGCACTTCCATATTCCACTGGATGTACGGGTACTCGTGCGAGTCGTTGGCCCACGGAGGGGTTTTCAATTCGAGGCCGCCGACGATGGTGATCACTTCCTGTCCATTGGGCACGCGCAGGCGCGTCTGCGCCGCGGGCACGGTGATGGTTTCCGCCGCGACGAAGTCTTCTTCGGTCAGAAGCGCGCCGCACCGAGAGCATTCGTAGGGGCACGGCATGCCGTGCCCGGCGTCAGTGCTTGGCGACGCTGAGCCATTCGGCGCGATGCCGAAGTCCGAGGAACCAACGGCAACAACCGTTGAGGACGTTCCATGTCGCTCATCGTTTGACGGATGTGACGCCGCACCGGGCACGGCATGCCGTGCCCCTACCAAACCGTCGGCGCGCGCGGGCGTTTCTTCTCCGCAATCAGGGCAAACGTACACATCATTGCCAAGCTTCACTTCGCGCGCGCCGATTTCCGTCTCGGGATGAAATCCGAAGCGCTGGCCATCCACGACGAAGCGCACGTACGCGCCGACTTTGCCGTCGGTCCACAGATTAAAAGCTTCCTCGACGATCAGGTTTCCGATGCGATTGTTGCGCTCGACCAGGCCCGCGACTTCGGTGGCGGCCTTCGCGGCGGCGACGTCCTCTTCGGCCTGCGCGGACGACGGGAAGAAGCGCACGCGCGGCACGTCCTGCGACAGCACCGACACGAGCGACAGTCCGAACGCCTGATAAATATTCGTGACGAACTCGTAGCGCGGCATGTCCTCGACCGAGCTGTTGTTCACCAACTTCTGTTCGAACGGCAGATGCCAGTTCTGGTCGCGCTCGCTCCACCACATGTATTGCAGTCCGCGCCAGAATTGGTGCGCCTGCTTGATGCGCCGGATTTCCTGGCGGCGCGAGGCTTCGGATTCCGTCGAGAATTGGAATACGAGCCGGCGCAGCGCTTCCTGCATGCGTTCGGGGAGATGCTCGTTGTTGAGGCCGAAATTTGTCGCAGCGGAGGAAGGCGAACCAGACGGATGGGCAGCATCACGCCAAGCATCTGCGCCGGGCACGGCATGCCGTGCCCCTACGGGCGCGTTTGTTGGAAGTTGCGCCGGTCCTTCGACCGGTACGACCGAGGGGTTCGCATTCGGAACAGGTGTCTGTATGGGCATTCGATTGTCTCGCTGAAGTAGCGCTGCGATAACTTTCGCGGATGGTTTAGCTGTTGTAGGGGCACGGCATGCCGTGCCCGGCAAATGAACTTGGCGAGGATTCGCCACTCCCCTGAAACCCACCGCCCGCGACGCCGTGGCCGTTGCATGACGGGTCTGGAGGCGCACCGGGCACAGCATGCTGTGCCCCTACAAATGCACCTGACATCGCAGGTGTGGAGCGGAGAGTCGTGCCATGCCGAGCGTCTGCGACCCTTCGCTCACTGCGCTCAGGGTGAAAAGAAGTGATTCCACTGCCGCGGGAGAACTGGTACGCTTTCGCCCACGCTTTCGGCTCGAACTTCCTGGAGAAGAGTGGCGACGATGACGATGTCTGTGCGGATTCGATGGGCCGTATGCACGCTTGCGCTCGCGACGTGTTTTGCGGGCGTGCCTGCCGCGCATTCGCAATCAGCCGCAGGAGCGGGAGCTGGTAACACGTCGGGGTCCGCGACAACGCCTGCGCCTCCGCAAAACGTTCAGCCCGGTCAAACCAGCACATCGAGCCAATCGAGCGAGCAGAATCCCCCTCCGGCGCCGGGTCCGAACAATCAGCTGCAAAATGCGCTCTACGAACCGATCACGGGCGCTCAGCGCGTGGGCTGGGTGCTGAAGAATACGGTTGAGCCGCAGCGCCTGCTGGGCGACGCGGTATATGCCGGCATCGAGACTGCGCGAGATTTGCCGCCCGAAGACGGCCCGCACTGGGACGGCTTTGGCAAGCGTTCGGGAATTTTGCTTGCTGGCGCGGCGGTCAGCAACACAATGGAGGCGACGCTCGGCTCACTCTGGGGCGAAGATCCGCGTTATTTTCGCGTGCCGGACGAAACTTTTGGCGCGCGCGTGAAGAATGTGATCAAGCTCACGTTCGTCGCTCGCGGCCGCGACGGAAATTATCATGCCGCCTACGCCCGTTACATGGCCATTCCCGGCAGCAACTGGCTATCGAACACGTGGCGCCCCGATAGTCAGGCCGACAGCGAAGACGCCGCGATCCGCACACTCGAAGGCTTCGGCGCGCGCATGGCCAGCAACGCCTACAACGAATTTTGGCCCACCGTCAGTTCCCACCTGTTTCATCACGGGCAATAGTTGAAACGGCGAGAGTCCGTGATTCGTGACTCGTGATTCGGTCCGGATCGCCGGTCGCACGGGTGAAAAGTTTTTGTAGGGGCACGGCATGCCGTGCCCGGCAAACGAACTTGGCGACCATTCGCCATTCCCCTGAAGCCCACCGCCCGCGACGCCGGGGCCATTGCGTGACGGGTCCGACGCCGCACCGGGCACGGCATGCCGTTCCCCTACGAAACCATTCTTGATAGCAAATTATTCTAGGTTGAATGACGTGTGGCCGAGGGCGATGGCGTTGGCGAGGCG
The DNA here is from genome assembly GCA_963818605.1 of uncultured Acidobacteriota bacterium. GTDB lineage: Bacteria > Acidobacteriota > Terriglobia > Acidiferrales > UBA7541 > Palsa-295. The sequence continues at coordinate 208,571 of CAWFSW010000006.1, read as the reverse complement.
CGCGCCGCGGTCGTCCGCGGGAAAGCCGAAGCGGCAGCGCACGAATCGCACATTCTGCAGGTCGAGTCCTCCGCCCTCATAGCGCAGACGCGTGCCGATGAACGTCATGTTGCGCCAGTGAATTCCGTCGAGCGTTTGCGCAGCGCCCTCGATCGTCAAATTCTCAACGCGAATATTGTCGGTGAACGCGCGCGTGAACGGCGGCAGAAGAATTTCCGCGGTATCGGGCATCAGCGTCGCGTCTAGGTAACTTCCGCCGAACGACTTGCGATCGAGCGTCTCGCCCGCGGCAATTTCTCGCGGCGCGCTGATTGAGACGCGCGTGCCATGCGACCCGGCAACCACGGCACTGCCTTCATTTGCGTTCAAGGACGACGCCAGCTCGGCGAGCGAGATGCGCGCGAGCGTAACGTGTTCGAGCAGGCGCATGTCGTCCGGATGCAGCGTCAGGATCTGGTCCAATTTCGCGAGAGCGGAAACAATGGTCTCGGGCGATGCGGGGAGCGATTGCAGTCGCGCCACCGTGACGAAACTTTCGGCACGATCAACGCTGATTTCGGCGGCCGAAATATTTCCCGCCTCGGAGTCGCTCTCAGCCGATGCAAGCGCGTACCTGAAGTCGCGCTCCCATGACGCGCCGTCCGACGGTTGAGCGACGCCGAATGCGCTCGCATCCGGAGCGGGTGCGTTTATCGTCTGCCGCTGCGGGGTGATGCATCGTCCAGCGAACGCCGCGCCATCCGAGCGTGATGACGAGCACCGCCGCGAGCACCAGAACCGTGTAGCGCACGAACGCGGGAGCGGACGCCGACGACCGCCGGCCCCGCTCCGGTGAGGATGGCGCGTATAGCCACGTGGCGCGTTCCACGTACTCAAGTTGGCAATACCTCGTGAATGCATTCTAGATCATTGTGCGGGCGCAAGGGGCGAATACGCGTTCGCACGGGGCCTTCGCTGCATAATCCGAGCTACGCTTCATACCGGCCCGCCACCGCTGTACTTGCAGGCGAGGCTCGCCTCGCCTGCGAAGATGGCTCCGCAATCTGAATCGCCCAAGATTCAGCGTTGATGCGTGAATTCCGCAGATCGGCGCTCTAGTCTATGGCTCGCGACCGGAGCACGTCCCGGCAAGCCGGGACGGCATACAGCGGCGGCAAGCCGCCGCACTCCACATAATCCGAGGATACGCGCGCGGGAAGTGGGTGGCGCGAAATTGCCACGCATGTGCGGGCGGGATCGCTTTGTAGCGCCGGCGTCTCGCCGGCTCTTTTCATGATCGCCGGATCGTAGAAAAACGCCAGCGAGACGCTGGCGCTACGAAACATGCGTGCGTGGATAGTCGTGACGGATGGTCAAGATCGCGCCAAGGATTTGCGCCGGGCATGGCATGCCCCTACTAAGAAAAGTCGCGCGGGCGCGTCGTCAGCGCTGCGAGCAATCTTTCGCCAGCGCGTCGCGGAGGAAATTCACGAGGTCGCCGTGATCGGAGAAGACGTGCGTTTCCGGCGGAGGCGCGGGCCGATCTATTTGAGAGCTGTCATCCCGAGCGAAGCGAGGGATCTCTCTTGCGGCGCCGGAAGAGAGGTTCCTCGTCGCGTTGCTCCTCGGAATGACAACGGAAGACGAAGGCGCACTTCGATGTATGCGTGCGACAAAACCGCGCGTTGCGCGGCCCGAACCTGACGGAACCAGTTCGGTGGCCTCGATCTCCACATGATGGATCGGGCCAGCATCGGCTGCCGAGTCTGCGGATGACGGATCTTCGGGATCGGCGTCGTCGTCGCCGGATGCGTTGGCGGATGAATCGCCGGAGTCGCGCGACGCCTGCTGTTGCAGCGTGAGCAGCGCTGCTTCGGCCTCGCGCGCGGCTTCGAGCGCCTGGCCCATGATTGGATTGACGTGATAACGCCCGTTGATGAATGGCATGGATCCTCCAGCAAGATTGTAGGGGCTAGCATGATGTGCCCGGTGGGTATTCGTGTGATCTAGACATACACAATGGTGGGCCGCGCAGATGGCGCAGCTAGTTTCGCGGACCGTCTCGACGAGGCAGATGGTGAGATATCGCCAAGCTCGCTCACCGGGCGCAGCATGCTCGCCACTGGTTTCGCGATCTTTCCTTTTCGCTGATTCCAACTCCAGCATGCGATTGATCTGGTGCCAGGAACGTCGCCGAATCGGCGCGGCGACGCGCAGGCCCGGCGACGACGGAGAGAGGGAGGAGTCATTCCGAGTCACAGACTGTCGGGACGACAAATCGCTCGGGGCGGCCGTTTGGGGAGAGGAGGAGGTGGGCGTCGAGAGAGATTCGTCGCCGCCGCTGGAAGGCGTCGGGGACCCGGAATGACCGGCTGCGGGGGACGGCGCAGTGAAGGTCGTGTCTGAACTCCCAGGTCGACGGAATGACAGGGCTCCCGAGGCCTCGGCAGGAGGCGCTCGGGAGATCGTCGAGCTTGGGAGCCCTACAGGAATCGGCGGAATGCCCGCGATTCCGAGAATCGAATTCAGCAACGCACGATTTTCAGCGCGCAAGAGGACGATTTCAGCGCGCGCATGCGCGATTTCGGATTCGAGGCGCGCGTGTGCGCGCGTGGACGTAATTCGCCGCCAGAGGGTTTTGATCGAGGTCATTGGTCGAGTGGACTGCCAGGTGCATCTTGCTGACGGTGGGTTTGTGGAATGCCAGACTCGGGATTACAATTCAGCCAACATGCGATGTCTTGCTGGATGCGTGCTCCTGCTCACCGCCGCCGCGGCGTTCCCGCAAACCGCGCCCAAAACCGATTATCTTCACGGCAAGCCGGACAGCAGGCACGAGTTCACGGTTCGACCAGGGGTCGACATGGATGTGATTTGGGGGCCGGATGGCAGGGCTTGTCGCATGGACCTTGCGCCGCTGCCGTCAACGGAGACGCTTTCTCTAGAGACCGTCGACAGTATTGTTGATGAACTCGCACCGCCCGAGATCCGCGGGAAGCTCATTGTCGCGGGTGGGCATAACAACAATGTCAGGATTTGGTATTATGAAAACGTCTTCGTTCGAGGCATCGTGCGAGGTGAAGGGCAGGATCCCAGCGTCGTCCGCGTCGAAACGGCCTCCATTGAGTTCGATCGGACCGCCTGCGCCGCGTATAACAACGTGCATACGATTAAGAACGGTACGGGCACAAATTACCTTCACGGCCCCGCTGGGATCAGCGAGGCTTATAAGGTGCGACCCGGCGTGTTGCTTATGGCGAAGTATGGCGAAGACGGAGTGGCCTTGCACATCGACCTTATGCCGGGCGCCCCGTCCGAGGGCAAGTCGAACCCTCTCATGTCGCTCGAAACGGTGAATGGCATCCTGGATGAGGTGTGGCCTCAGGCGGTCCACGGCGCGCGGGTGGTTCAGGGAGGCCTTCAATCAAGCTGTGCTGGTCAAACTACCCTGAGGTACCGGGATGCGACGGTGAAGCTCGACGAGAATTTCTGCTCCAAGGAAATGCCGGGCGTGATTCACGTTGCTCTCGATATCGACCGTCCGGCAACGCTGACTAATACCGATAGCCCTTCCCATTAGTCAGGGCGACGCTAAATCCCAAGAAAAACCAAACTCTTACTGGTCTCGGTAGCGGCGGCGGTGCGGAAACTTTACCGGCCCTCCGCCGCGGGTTTCCTCGAGCTGGGCTTTGCGGGCTTGCATGGCGCGGATAGTGGGGTCGGCGGAGACGACGCGGGCGGCGAGGCGATCGGCAAGCGGCATGCGCCGGTCGCTCAATCCCCTGCTGAGATGCGCGCCGTAACGCGATTTCAGGCCGTAGCGCGCGGCGTCGGCGGGGTCGTCGCCGTCCATTTTCTCGACGTCCTCGACGCGCGCCGAATCGCGCACCAGGTTCGGTAGCGTGCGCAGCAGCTCGATGCAATTGTCGGTGAGTATCCACTCACGAGCATCCAGCATTTGATACATGAGCATCCATCCGCCGACGCGGTCGTCATCCGCGGGAATCGGGCGCGGCAGGCCGGCGGCGGTGAAGATGTCGCCCATCTGCTCGGCGATGGAGGCTTCGTCGGTGCGGCGCGCGAAGGCGTCCGGCGAGAGGTAGATCGCGTCTATTTTTTCGCGGCTGGCGGCGGTGATGGGATCGCCGCTGCTGAGCAGCGAGCGCGCAATGATTTCGCGCGCGAGTTCGCGCGGCGGTGTGCGCCGCGTCACGTATTCGCGATACGACACGACGCGCGATTGCGCCGCGGTGTTTGTAGCGCCGGCATCTTGCCGGCGATTTTCGTTCTCGCGGGAGAAGACCGAATTAGCCGGCGAGACGCCGGCGGTACACACAACCTCGGCGCCGGACAAATGTGCCTTGGTTTCGTAGGGGCATGGCATGCCATGCCCGGCAAACGACCTTGGCGAGGAGTCGCCATCCTCCGCAAACCCGCCGGCCGAGACGCTATGCTCGTGGAATGATTGGTCCCGCGCCGCACCGGGCACGATATATCGTGCCCCTACGGAACCTTCGCTCGCGGACGATCGAGGTGGATGGGCAACATCGCGGCAAGCATCTGCACCGGGCACGGCATGCCGTGCCCCTACAAAACCATCTCGCGCGGTCGTCCCACCTGGAACTGCTGCGTGCCAATACACGGCAGACGGATGCTCGAAGCCCCAATCCACCGAGATCCAGCGCGGCCACCACGGCTGCAAGTGAATCTCTTCCGCGCGCACGACGTGGCGCGTGTAATCGAAGCGGTCGAAATATTGGCCGGCGAAGACGTCCCAATCGCCGTCGAGAAATGCGCGCCGCAAATGCGACGGCAGCGCGCGCAAACTTTTCAGGTAATGCTCGTCGCCCGCGTAAATCGGATTATCCGTGACGCGCGCGGGAATGAAATCGTAATCGGCCGGATCGTACTCGGCGGGATTTTCCATGCCGGGCGCGGGCTGCTTGTCGATCCAAAGCGATTTCACCCACGCGTGGCCGATGTTGCCGGGATTCGTCGCCGCGGCCATGCACGGAAATGTGCCGGGCACGGGACACCGGTTGCGGCTGGTGAGAAATTGCCACTGGCGCAGCGTGAACATCGTCAGCTCGTCAATGCCAATGAAAAGAAATTCCGCGCCCTGATACTGGTAAACGTCGTGCTCGCTCTGGCAGTAGCCGAAGCGCGTCGTCGAACCGTTCTTCCACGTGACCAGGTGCTTCGATTCCTGGAAATTCCTGTAAAGCTCGCGCGGGACGTCCCGGCGGAAATAATGCAGCAGCGTTTGCTCTAACTCGGGGAACGTGCGGCGCAGCAGCAGGGTGTTGGCGTTTGGGTGCTCGTGCGCCTGGATGATTGCTTCCATTAGCAGCGCTTTCGATTTGCCCGGACCTGCCGCGCCGCCGAACAGGCGATATTTTGCCGGCGACGCGTGGAATTCCTGCTGCTTGGGAAATGGCGCGTAGCCGAGATCGATTTTCGAGGGCTCGAACGCGGGCGCGGATTCGGCGGGGCCGGCGGTCTCGGTAGCGGCAGCGTTCTCGGATTGAACGTCTTGCACGAAGCGCTCGACGCCGGATGTGATCGTGACCATGGGGGATGCCGAAATTCGAAATGCGAAACTCGAAACGAGTGAGCCGCATTTCGTATTTCGAGTTTCGAGTGACGAGTTTAGGTCAGCGCGCGAAGTTTCTGGCCTACGTAGAATGCGGCGGCGCCGCCGACGAACGATGCGCCGATGGGAATGTGGTGCAGGCTGAGGATCGCTCCGAGCGCGAACGCGCCAACTCCGCAGAGTTGCACGATGTAGCCGATAGTTGTCCTGCTGGCGCCCGTCGTTGTTGCGGTTGTGGTCGGTGAAGTCATGATGGCTCCTTGGTGATGCGGAAAATGGGAAGGGAAAATGGAGAAATGAAAATGGAAAATGGCGAAACTTACAGCGCGCCGCGTGGAATTTGCCTTTGTAGGGGCATGGCATGCCATGGCCGGCAAGAAGTGCTTGGCGATGATTCGCGAATTTTCCGAGGGTGTGGCGCAATCGCAGGTTTTGTAGCGCCGGCGTCTCGCCGGCGGTTTTGCGTCCTGCTGGCAGCGCAGAAATTCGCCGGCGAGACGCCGGCGCTACGGACTCGTGCGTCACGGAGTGCTCATGGCTCACCCTGCGCAATGCCGCACCGGGCACGGCTATTTCCCAGGCTCGACTGACCGTCGACCTGGGAGCCCTTCCTGCCCTGCCCCTACGAACCCGCCGAGCTCGAACGGTCGAGGTAGATGGGCAGCATCGCGCCAGGAATCGTCACCGGCCACGGGATGCCAGGCCTCTGCGAAGAAACGTCGCTACGAATTGGCTGACGGCAGCGCGCGCACGGGACGCGTTACGGTGTGGACGAGCTGCACGATCACGGGCGCATCGGGGTTGGCCGAGCGCATCGGCGGCTGCGACGCCTCGATCTGGCGCGAACATTCCTTGAGCACGTCCACGAGAAGCTTTTGCACGCCGCCACTGTCGGATTTACCCGCGGTCAGCTTCCCCACCACGTGCACGTACGTGTCGGCGATGGTGTATTCGTCCAGGCCGCGCTCGCGGAGCGCTTCGCCTATGGCGATTCGCGGGCCGGGAGGGCCGTCACGGCGGAGCTTCAGATCGGAAAAAATCTGCAAGAGCTCCGGCGGGATCGCGGAGCTTTCGCGCGGCGACGTGGTTTTCTTTCTTGTTGCGCCCGCCTCCGGATCCGTTTCGATTTTTTCTCTTTGCGGAGGGCGCGCCGGCGGGCTTTAGCGCGGTATTTGGCTTGGGCATGGAGATATTCTTTCGTGTCGAGGAACCCCATCACGGCGCCGTCGAGGGCTCTGCCGGTGATCGGCGCAGAAGCGGTCGCCGCGTAGCGCCTCGCGCGTGCAACGGTTCCATATCGGCGAGGGTGCGCGAGACGGCACGAGCGCGATGCAGCGCGGTGTGGGCATGGGACGAGGAGGTTTCGTAGGGGCATGGCATGCCGTGCCCGGTGCGGCACCAGAAGCCTTGAGCCAGAAGCACGGCGTCACGTGCGGTGTTCTTGCGTGGAATGGCACAACGCCGCCAAGCACGTTTGCCGGGCACGGCATGCCATGCCCCTACGAAGAAAAGGCGTCGGCAAACGGCGTCACTAAAATATTACGGGACTGTGATCCAGGTCGTGCAAACGCTTTTCCTGGATTGCCTGCCGTCGGGGCCTTGCGCGGTAACGGAAATGAGGTGCTTGCCGGATTCAAAATCGAGCTTCGGGCTGGTGCCCGTAATTCCGGGAACGGCGCCGACAGGTTTTGCTGGTAGCGGAATCGGAAATAGAAACGAAGCATGTTTCGCGCCGGCGGAAATATCGTACGCAGCAAATTGCTGGACGCAATTCTTGGTAACTTTCTTGGAGCAGGCGGGAGTCAGCCGGAAATCGTAGTCGAATGTAACCGTGACGGTGTGCTGGCCGTGCGAAGTCGCTGCGGGCGGCTGGGATACGTCCAATACCGCAGATGGAGATGAACTCGGAGCTCGTTGCGCCGGAGCCTGCGCGGGAGATTGCGCTGCAGGTGGTGTGGACGACGCGCCCGGCGCCGGCGTCGCGTTCTGAGCGCGGCTGCACTGCGCGGCCGCAAAAAACTGCAAGGCCGCGATCACTGCCACGCCGAAAGCGAAACGTCCAGTCAGACTGATTCCCCGGACCACGCCACCATCATAGCGCAATGGCGAGGTGCGAGGGGTGAGACGCGAGTGGCGGGACAACCGCGCGGCTATTGCTTGTCGTAGACGAAGATCTGACGGGGAATATCGCCGAGACCCCCTGGAAACTTTTTCGCCAACGAACGGCCGTCTGGCGAGAGTGTCCAGCGGTTCGGTGCCGTGAAAGATCTCAACATCGCCCGCCGTCTCATCCGTTCACTCGGCCCATTAATTCGTGACCAGCGTCCGATTTCTTCCACTCCGGCCTTTCGAGATCCACTGGCCTGCGCGCGGCCCTTCATGGGCAACATGCTCCTTACTGTCTGCGATAAACATTTCCAGGCTCTGCTTTCCGTTGGAGTAGTGGAGATCTCGATGCTCCCGCTCCGGCGCATTTGATGACGACTGTTTCCGGATCGATAGTCCGCGTCTTTTTCGACACTTTCTTTTGGCGGCATTGAGCTTCCACGTGCCGGAAAGATTGGGCGGGGCGCGATTTGCGCGAGCGCGGACACGGCCAACAAGATGGCCAAGCCGATCGTCGCAGCGCGCGGATGTAACCGCGGAAGCATTTATTGCTTGTCGTATACGAATGTCTTCCTTACGTCGTCCGCTTCGTGGGTAAGAGTTCGGCCGTCAGGCGAAACTGACCAGCGCTCCACTAGTTTACGATGGGCTCAAATCCGGCTGACATTCGACGTGCGGAATCCCTGGGCATTTTTATTTCAGGTTGGATCCGATCAGGAGCGCGGAACCCTACCAACTCGTCCTTCACAGTAGTTTTGAGCTCAGATTTGGCCGCCCCGCACGACGCGGCATCCTGGCCTTCTGGCGAATACGCATTGCCGTTGATTTCCTTGCCGTCGGCCCTGTAGCGAAAAACGATGGCCGACTTCTTGTTGGCAATGTCGATCGTCTCGGACGTAAGCGTGGAGTCCTTTGCGATTTTGCTGCTTTAGACTTGGCGATATTCAGCACCCACGTGCCGGACAGATCGGGCGGGGAAACTCCTGAGCCGCGAAGCGGCAAACACAGAACCAGCCGGGACAAATATCGCGAGCCACGGGCTTCGGCATCGGTGGGCCTCCGATTGCCGGGGATTGTATTACATCACCGGGAACACGACTCAACCCAAAATTTGCACGATGATTCCGGCGCCACCGGTGATCGAGATTACTTTTGCGCGGACGAAATTGCCGCGCACACCGGTGACGGTGCGGGCCTCGCCGCCAGTGGCAGCGGACGTGTCAATCGTCGTGTACTGCGCGTCGGCATCGGTCATCGCCGTTTGCAGGACGATGCTGACGGCCGAAGGCGCCGTGCCGTAGATCGTCTGCCAGCGGATCGTGCGGCCGTTTTCCGGGAAGCCTGCGTAGCTCGGCAGCGCAAACTGCTGGCTGGCCTGGCCGGCCGCTGGCGCTTCACTGTTGAATGCGAGTGCAACGTCGCCGGGGAAAATCGAGTACGGGGGAACCTGTGTGTTGTAGTTCGGCATGGGGACTCCAGAAGAAGTGATTAGTGGCTAGTGATTAGGTGACTAGTGGTTCGTGGGCCTGCGGAAAGCTGCGAAGAATGGTTGAACGGGTGACGGCGCAAGTGGCAGAAGCAAACAGTAACGCGGGCGAAGCGACGCAAGGAGCAAAGGAGCTTGAGAATCAGATTTCCGCGGAAAAGATAATTTCTAGTGAGAACTGCGCGGGCACACAACGAGGATAACGATAGAATTTCTACGCGCGTGCAACGCTCGTGTCAAGTGCTTATTCGTGTAAAGAAAAATCGTGCAAGGCGACCGGTGCGCGACCGGCCCAACGTGACATGGTTTTGTAGGGGCACGGCATGCTGTGCCCGGCGCGGCATTGCGAGCCGTGATCCATGAGAACGCCGTGACGGACGGTGCTTCTGCGCCGGATTGCGGAATCTCGCCAAGAACGTTTGCCGGGCACGATATATCGTGCCGCTACGAAGAAAAACCATCGCGAGCGGACGATTCGGGCAAACGGGCTGCCGGTCGCCAAGGATTTTCGCCGGGCACGGCATGCCGTGCCCCTCCGAAGACAAACCATCCTCGGTGGGTATTCGAAGTGGGCGCGGGCGCGCTTGACTGCGGTTGCGGAGCGGGCGTAGCTTCCGTGCTGGCGCTGCGTCCGTTGCTGGCGCCGGGAGAAGCGTGAAGCTGCCGCCGCGCGCGGCGTTTTCGTCAACGGTGCGCTGAAGGTCGAGCTGGCTCATGTCAATCGAGGTCTCGCCGCCGTAATTCGTGATGTAGTGCAGCTTGCCGGCATCGAGCCAATAACTCATCACTTCGTAGCTGGTGCCGTCCTTCATGTAGATCGTCGTTGGCGGAGGGGTAGGCGCCGCTGTCGCGCTGGGCGCCGCGTTGATAGACGTTGCCGCATCGCCGTCATTTGGCGCTGCATCACTCGGCGCGGCAATTGAATTCTGCTGCGAAGGACTCGTTCCGCTGTAGGCACCGTACCCGTCGCTCGAAGCGTCGCTGGAGGAATCCGCTGAACTTTGGCCTACGGAGTACGAGCTGTCGTAGCCGGGATCGTAGTTGTACCCGTAACCCGGGCCATAGAAGCCGCTGTAGCCATAACCCAGCCCGTAGCCGAATCCGTTGCAGCCGAAGCCCTGGTTAAATCCCCAGCCAAAGAACGGATCGCAGCCGAAGCCATTGCCGAAAAATCCGAAGCCGTAGCCCCCGCCGAAAAATCCGAACGCCGGCGCGAAAATAATTGGACCCGATCCACCCGGAAAGAAAACCTTGTGCGGCGGAATGGGGCGCGCGGTCGTCGCTGATGCGCGTCCGGCGAAAAACACCCGATTGGAGGCTGAGGGCGCCGTTGTTGATACGCTATTCCCGCTGCGCGAAGGCGAATCCTGCCAAATCTCGCGACCTTGTCCGGAAAAGCTTACCGGCCCGGAATGCGCCGGCGTGGCTTCCCACGCATGCGAATCTGTCGGCGGAAAGCCGATGACCGTTGTGCGCGGAGCGGCGCTCTCGCCGTGGACCGCCAAGGTGGCGCCGGAACCAGAAGCCGCTGGCTTGCCGAAAAGTGTCTGGCGCGCGTTCACGGCGCCTGTCGAAGTCGTGACCGGATGCGCGGATGTCGCTACGGGAGGCCGCGAGTTTGTTACAGGCGCGGATCGCGTGGCCGGTCTTGCGCTCGAATGCGATGCTGCCGGCGCAGACGCGTGAGAGCCGGCGAAACCGCCGCCACCACCGAAATGACCGCCTCCGCCACCACTCGCGTGCCCGCCGCCTCCGCCGCCATGCTGTGCTAGCGCCGCGGAGGGCGCAAAAGCAAATACAGCCACAGCCAAAGCTCCGACGAAGAATGGTGCTGTGGCCGAACGGTATAGGTTTGAGCGCATCATTTTCACACCTCGCAAGGCTGGTCGAGGCAACAGTCGCGTTTCATTGATCCTACACCATTAGACGCTCCGCAGCACCCCCAGGTTGCAGAAGAGGCGGAAACCCGGCAATAGAAAATGGAAAATGGGCTCGGCGAGACGCCCTTGGGCTCCGCTCAGGGCAAGGCGGCGCTACAAACCGAGCGCTCGCGCCGCATCCATCGAGGAATTGCGAAATCACGCCAAGTTCGATTGCCGGGCACGGCATGCCGTGCCCCTACGAATTCATCGCGGGATGAGCTGCCTCACGCCAAGCATCCGCGCCGGGCACGATATATCGTGCCCCTACAAAGAAAAACCAGCGCGAATGGCTGCGGATTGCAGAAGGTTTTGTAGGGGCATGGCATGCCATGCCCGGTGCGGCATCGCACCCGTGAAGCAACGTGCGACCTGTCGCGGGCGGCGGGTCTGAGCTGAATGACGAAACATCCCAAAGTTCGTTTGCCGGGCGCGCGGTCTCGCATTCGCGTCCCAGGCTCCGGTCATTTTCAATCTTCCATTTTCCGTTCCTCTGTGTCTCCGTGGCCAATCGGATATACTGGCGCGCGATGATACCGTTTCTACGATTCGGGCCGATTCTGGTGCCCACATTTGGGCTGATGATCGCGGCGGCGATGGTGGTCGCGTACTACGTGCTGCGCGCGGACATGGCGCGGCGCGGGCTGGCCGCGAAGGACACGACGACGGCGGAAATGTTCGTCGCGGTTCCGGCGCTGATCGGCATTGTGGGCGCGAAGCTCTATCACGTGCTCGAGACGCCCCGCGAACTTCTCGCCGACCCGCTCGGGCAGATTTTCAGCCGCTACGGGCTCGCATGGTTTGGAGGGCTGATCGCGGGTTTCGCGGCGTTTGTGTGGCTGGCGCGGCGGCACAAATTTCCGCTGCTTGAAGTGTTCGACGCGGGCTCGGCGGCCGCGGCAATCGGCTACGGCGTCGGACGGATCGGGTGCCTGCTTTCGGGCGACGGCGACTACGGCACGCCCACTTCCCTTCCGTGGGGCATGAGTTTTCCGCACGGGCTCGTGCCGACGACCGACCGCGTCCATCCGACGCCGATTTACGAATTGATTGCGGCGTGCGTGATTGCGTGGATTTTGTGGCGGCTGGGATGCGGTGCAAGCTGACCAATGATCGACGCAGCCGGTGCGGGCCGGTTATCCGCCGCGGAACTTGAGTGCGGCATGCGCGAAATCTTGTAGACCGTCGCGTGTGTTCCTCAAGCTTGCCGCTTGCGATGACTTTGTCTTCTCTGAAAGCTCGGATGTTTATGCGCCCCGTGGAGCGTCTTCGCGGCATATCTGATCCTCACGGGCATCGCGCGATTTCTCGTGGAGTTCATCCGCATCAATCCTCGATCGTTCTTCGGATTGACGAATGCGCAAGCGGCAAGTGTTGTCTCGGTGATCGCGGGCGCGGCGCTGTGGTGGCACGTCGCGCGGAAATCTCCGCCAAAGCCCTCGGTTTCGTAGGGGCACGGCATGCCGTGCCCGGCGAAAGACCTTGGCGAGATCTCGCCATTCCTCAGAAAACGTGCGTCCGACACATTGTGCTGGTGGCCGATTTCGAGTAACGCCGCACCGGGCACGGCATGCCGTGCCCCTACGGCCGAAGGGCGACGTCGGCGCGAATGGTGCGGCATTGCCAAGCATGCTTGCCGGGCACGATATATCGTGCCCCTACAAACCCAACGGCGGTGCGGTTCACTGTTGAGACGTGAATTTCGGCATGCGGATGCCCAGGAGGCCATCTGAGAGAATCGCGATTGAGCGAGCGGCGTCCACAGCGGCGGGCAATTCGAGGATGCACACGGATTTCGACGGGGTGCGCTCGTCGCCCAGACCGGACTCCTCGTGGCGCTCTGGCGGTCGCGCCGCGATCCCGGCGGTTTGCCGCGGCTAATCGCGAGACCAAGATCGAAGCTGCGCGTGACTCCCGACACAACTTCGTCGCGGACAACCTGCGCGGGGCGCGAATCCTGCGCAAGAATCACCAGCCAGCGCGATTCGATGCCGACTTCGAGCCGTGCCGCAGTAGCGCCGGGAATACTCGCCAGCGCGTAGACGAACTCCGCGGAATCCTGCACGTTGATCGTGAAGCCAAGCAGCAATTCGCGCTCGGCGCGGAGCCAGTCCGCGAGTTCCCCGCCCGGACGCGGCCCTCGCGCGAGAAAATGTTCGTAGGCGCGGCGCGCAACGCAGTCGTAGGCTTCGAGCAGGCAATCGGTGGGATCGCTCAGCGTGATGCAATCGCGCTTGGATTTTCCGAGTGCGCGCAATGTGCGTTTTCGAATGGCGTTCCGGGTAGCAACAGTTGAGTCCGCAACTGCGTATGTCTTCACAGCAGCGCTCCTCGCCTTCACACCGGCACGTGGCCACGGTCTCGATATTTGCGCCGCAAGCTTGTGGAACGCTGTGTCGTCGCCGCGCCCTGCAAAGGCGTCGAGCGTTGCGGACCGGGACGCGCGCCCGCGAACGTCGGTTTGCTCGCGATGTCGCGCACATTGTCGCGCGCGCTCGCCCTCAGCAATTTCTCCATCTCCGTTTCGAGCATTTGCGCGTTCAGAGCGCGCTTGCCCAGCACGCCGACGCCGCGCTCGACGACCGGCAGCCACAGGCAGCTATCGGAAAGCGCCACGCCGACGAGAAGCGTTCTCAGGTGCCGCGTTACAATTTCGGCGACGTCGTACCCGCGCCCGTCGCAAAGAGTCTCCGTTGCTAGGACGACGTCAAAATCGTACGTCTCCAACTGCTCACGTCCCTGTTGCAGCGTCAGCACCTGGCGCGATCCCCAGCCGCGATCGTTGAATCGTCGCAGAATATCGACCGCGCCCCTCGGCAGCACTCCAACCACCAGAATTCGCATCGCGGTTACAACCATGGCCATTCCTCTTTCCGTTCGCCGATCCGCGGAAGCGCAGAAGAAGTGGAAATCAACCCAGAAGCTCGCTCTGCGCCACCCAATTTCTTTATCGGGAAACGCCGCCAGAAAGGTTAGCTAGAATATCGGCTCGCAGGACTTCAGGGGCCGAAGCGCCGCGCCCCAGCCGTTTCAGCGCGGGACAGTACTAGACCCGCCCTCATTGCGGTAACTACTGATACGCATCCGTATTTTTAGTACCGAGCAAAAACGAGAGGCGCTTGACGTTCTGTTGGCGAGAGAGTAAATTCCCGCGCGCTTATGAGATGGCGACCCGGACGTTCTGCCGCACCTGTGTATCGCGAGCGCCGGGACTCGTCCGATTGGATGGCCGACATGAAAGATCGCGTCAAAGGTTCAGTGGCGAATTCAGAGGATGGTGCGCCGGGACTGCCGCCGCTGATGCCTGGATTGCCCTTAAGGCACACCGCACCGTATCGAGTCGTTGTGGTGGACGATCACCCCGTGGTGCGGCGCGGGCTGCGCGCGATACTGGAGACGCAGCGCGACATCGAAGTGTACGGTGAAGCGTCGAACGGCGCCGACGCCGTGGAGCTGGTGAAAAAAGCGAAGCCGAATCTCGTCCTGCTCGATCTGACCATGCCGGAGATGAATGGCCTCGAGGTTACGGCCGCCGTGCGCGAGTGTTCGCCGGAAACGGATGTCCTGGTTCTGAGCATGCATTTTTCCGAGGAGCTCGCACGCGAGGTGCTTCGCTCCGGAGCGCTGGGTTACATGCTGAAGACCGACGCCGATGCGGAGCTGCTCGAAGCGATTGACCGCGTGCGAAGGCACCAGCCGTTCTTCACCAGCAAGCTGGCCAACGCCATGGCGCAGAGTTTCGTGGACGGTCCGCCGGAAGCCGCCGTTGACGAAGACGGGCAGCCCAAATCTCCGCTGACGGAGCGCGAGCTGCAGGTGGTGCAGCTTCTCGCGGAAGGAAAGAGCAATAAGGAGGTGGCGGGCGCGCTCGGCGTATCCACGCGAACGGTCGAAAGCCACCGCAATCACATCATGCACAAGATGAGTTTCACGAGCTTCAGTGATTTGGTCCGGTTTGCAATACGGAGCAACCTGGTCGCGCCGTGAGCGGCAATTCCTAGCTAGCCTTTTCTCCGTAGGGGCACGGCATGCCGTGCCCGGCAAACGAACTTGGCGAAGCTTCGCCATTTGCTGCGAACCCACCGTCCGCCACACGGTGCCCTTGACCGAGACCGGGGTATGCCGCACCGGGCATGGCATGCCATGCCCCTACAAAACCAGCGAAGGTGATTGGCCGCGGAGACGAGTGCGCTACTCGTAAAAACGGCCCCCGACGCTGGCGCGCTGGGGGCCGTTCGATTGCGATGCCGGGTTAGAGTTCCCTGCCGGGCGTCCTTGGTTAGGCTTTCTTGACGGTCTTGCGACGGCCGCGGCGCTTCGTTGGACGATCCGTCGGCGGCTCACCGATCAACTCCGCGCTCCAGATTGAGGTGACGAACTTCTTCACGCCGTGATTATCGAAATCAATGGTGGTGCGCTCGCCGTTTGATTCCGTAACGACGCCAAGACCGTACTGGTCGTGACGAATAGCCTGACCCTCGCCGAGAGTTTGCACATTGCCTCCTATGGATTGCGATAAAACGGTGACGTCCTGACAGGTTTTAGAGGGCTGTGACGCGCTCGGCCTGCAAACCTTTGGGACCCTGCTTTACTTCGAATTCGACGGCCTGTCCTTCGTTGAGGCTCTTGTAACCCTCGGACTGAATCGCCGAGAAGTGCACGAAGACGTCCTCACCGGACTGGCGCTGGATGAAGCCATAACCCTTTGCTGCGTTGAACCACTTTACTGTTCCCTGTTCTGTAGCCACGATACTGCTCCTAATCAATTCATAAGACGACGGTTAGTCGCCCAGAAGGCTATCTGTGCCCCGGAATGCCCCAGCCAAAAAAAAGACTGTCGGACGGTCGCCCGGCAGCCTCGTCGAACTGGTCAAGAGGATCTCAAGAGCAACAAACGCAAAGGAATAATACCACGAAATAAATCGGAAAACAACCCGGCGGCTGGAGCGGAAAATTCAGCCCGAAATCCTGCTGAATGCGGCCGCAAATCGTACGCTTTTTCTTCGTAGGGGCACGGCATGCCGTGCCCGGCAAACGTACTTGGCGACCATTCGCCATTCCCTCCGCGATTTGCACGAGAGGAAGGTTTGTAGCGCCGGCTTGTCCTGAGCGCAGTCGAAGGGCATCTCGCCGGCGCTACAAATTGGCCCCCACGCCGTGCTCGTGGTTGCGGGCAGCAATGCCGCACCGGGCATGGCATGCCATGCCATGCCCCTACGGAACCGTTGCTGAATCGGCAGCGCGTTGCCAAGCGTGTGCCCCTACGAAACCGGGACGAGATCGAAAGCTTCGGCGAGGAGCTCGTAGGAGCGGCGGCGGTCGGCGTGTTCGTGCGTCATCGTGGTGATCATGATTTCGTCCACATGGGCCTGTTCGGCGAGCGCGGTGAGGTGGGCGCGCACTTTGGCCGGCGTGCCGACAAACGAGCGGTCGCGGTTCATCTCGACGATCTGCAGCTCCTCGGGCGAAAACTGGTAGCTGGTGGCCTCCTCGATGCTTGGAAACCTCCCCATTTTTCCTGAGCGGAAGCGCAGCAGCGTGAGCGCGAGCGGCCGCGCGAGTTCTTCGGCGCGCGCCTCCGTCTCCGCGCACACAACCGAGACGCCGATCAGCGCCTCGGGCTGCGCCAGAAATTCCGACGGCTGAAAATGCTCGCGGTAAAGTCGCAGCGCGCCGACGGCCGGCCACGGCGCAATATGATGCGCGAAGGCGAAGCGCAATCCCATCTGTGCGGAAAGCTCCGCCGAAAAATCGCTCGAGCCGAGCAGCCATACGTCGGGCATTGGCACGTCGTCGGGCATCGCGCGAATGCGTTCGAGCGGATGCCCCTGCGGGAAGCCGTGATCGAGAAAGGTGAGCAGATCGTGGAGGCGCGCGGGAAAATCGTCGGCGCCGAGCAATTCGCGGGACCGGCGCAGCGCGAGCGCGGTAAGCGGGTCAGTGCCTGGCGCGCGCCCGATGCCGAGGTCCACGCGGCCCGGGTGCAGCGCCTCGAGGACGCGAAACGTTTCCGCGACCTTCAGAGGCGTGTGATTCGGCAGCATCATGCCGCCGGAGCCGACGCGAATCCGCTGCGTGACGCTGGCTACGTGGCCAATCATGATTTCCGGGGCGGAGCTGGCGATCAGCGGCGTGTTGTGATGCTCGGCAAGCCAGTAGCGCGTGAAGCCGAGCTTGTCAGCGAGCTGCGCCAGGTCGAGCGTGTTGCGCAGCGCGTCCGAACTCGTCGAGCCGGACGCCACCGGCGAAACATCCAGCACAGACAAGCGATACGATTTCCCCGCAGCCATCGGTTCCCTTCTCCGCCGCGATTCACACGCAAGCAATTGTTGCACATCGGAGAAGCGGGAACCACGGCCGCAGCGTAGCCGGCATTTTCTTCGTAGGGGCACGGCATGCCGTGCCCGGTGCGGCGTTAGAGATTGTCACCCACAAGAAAACCGTGGCGGCCAACGCATTTTCCTTGCATGGCGAAGTGTCGCCAAGCATGTTCGCCGGGCACGGCATGCCGTGCCCCTACGAAAGCTATTTCTTGTGGCGGGTTGCTGAATGGCAGATGCTTGCCAAGGTCGTTTGCCGGGCACAGCATGCTGTGCCCCTGCAAAACCTCGCGCTCGGCTGCGTGGAATTCGTGATACAACTTTGGCGGCCGAATCCGGCGCGCGCTCGGAAGGCGCGGTCCATTCATCAGAAGGAGAATGAAATTGAGAAAACTGGTGTGTTCGCGAATCACTCAGATTTCGATGCGCGTGGCGATCGTCACGCTCGCGACGCTCGCGCTGGTTCCGTCGCTCCGCGCGCAGACTTCGACTTCAACGGCCAAGACGCCGGACGCAAGTCACAATCGCCGGCAAGATGCCGGCGCTACGAACACCGCGTCGTGCGATCGCGCGTGCCTGGAAGCGATCACGACGCGCTACCTCGAAGCGATGGTCGCGCACGATCCCTCGCGTGCGCCGCTTTCGCCGAACGTGAAATACACGCAGGATAACGTCCCGCTGCAAATCGGCGACGCGCTCTGGGCCACGGCGAGCAGCATCGGCACGTACCGGCACTTCTTCGCCGATCCCGAGCGCGGCGACGTGGGCTGCATTTGCGTGCTTTACGAAAATGACGTCGCAGGAATTCTGATCGTGCGCCTCAAGGTCGAAAATCACGTGATCACCGAGGCCGAGCAATTTTTCGCGCACGATCCTCGCGGAGCCGCCGCGTACGAAAAGGCCGGCAAGCCAAAAGATCTGTGGCTGAAACCGATTCCTCCGGCGCTCCGGCAAACGCGCGAAGCGCTGGAGCAAGCCGCGTACATGTATTACGAGGCTATTTCGAAAAATGACGGGCGGGGCGTTTACGCCTTCACCGACGATTGCGAGCGCACGGAAGACGGCGTCTACACCACGAACCAGCCGAAGCCGCAGAATTACGGCCACTCCGATATGGACATCAGCGACTTCGCGACGATGCCCTGCAAGAAACAGTACGAGCTGGGCTTTCTCGGATTCACCACGGGATGCCGCGACCGGCGCTACCTGGTGGTAGACGTCGAGCGCGGCGCGATCCTGGCGTCGGCGTTCCTCGATTTCGACGGCACGGTGACGGAGATGCACTTGACCGACGGGCGCGTCTGGAAAGTGCCGCCGTATTTCATGACGCCGCGCACGAACATGTCGAACGAGGCGTACCGCGTGGAAAACGGCACGATTCGCCTGATCGAAATGACCATGTACGAAGTCCCATTTAACATCACGTCACCTTACGTGAAGCCATAGGCGCGGGAGACCATCATGCGAATATTTGAAAATATTTTGCTAGCTGCGAATGGAAGACGGTTTCGTAGGGGCACGGCATGCCGTGCCCGGTCCGGCGCCACGCCAATTCAGCCACGAGCACCGCGTGACGGGCGAACCCGTAGCGCCGGCGTCTCGCCGGCGAATTTCTGCGATGCCAGCGCCACTCAAAAACGCCGGCGGGACGCCGGCGCTACACACCGCGCGCGCGTCGCTTCACTCTTGATCCTGGTGGCACTGGCAGCGCTGGGCATCGCGTCGTCGCCAACAAGTTTAGCAGCGGATGAATGCAAGTCATGCGTGATCGCGCCGCATCCGGTGATGCCGGCCGGGTCCAGCCCGTGCGACCGCGAATGCCTTTACAAATTCGTGGACCAATTTTTCGGCGCGCTCGGAATGCACAATCCGTACGGCGTCGCCATGGCGCCCGAAATCAAATACACGGAGAACGGGCAAATCGTGAAGCCGGGCGAGGGTATGTGGAAGACGTTCTCGCATCGCGGCACGTACCGCGTGTATCTGGCGGATCCCTCGAAGGGCGCGGTTGGATTCTACGGTGACTTCAGCGAATATAACGGCACGCTGCTCGGCGTGATGGCTGTGCGATTCAAAGTGCAGGACCGCCGCATCGCCGAAGTCGAAGTGATCACCTCGCGCGAGGAGCTTCGCCCCGCCGGCGGACTCGGCGCGAACACCGCCGGAATCATGACGCCAAAATTAATTGACGAGCTTGACCCGAAAGCATTCGTATCGCCCGACGTTGCGCTGCTCGAGCCGGTGGACGCTGCCGCGCGAACGCCGCGCGAGCAATTGATCGCCGCGACGAATGGTTATTTCGACGGCTTCTCCCAGGACAAGGGATCGGCGGTCCCGTTTGGCGACAAATGCTCGCGACGTGAAAATGGCATGGACGCGACCGGCAATTCCGCCGGACCAGTGGCCGATCCTGCGCAGCCGGCGTTTCACATTTTCAGCGGGAGCTGCGCGGTTGAACTCGATCGCGGATTCTTTAGCGCGCTTTCGAAAGTGCGCGACCGGCGTCTGCTGGTCGTGGACGAACAGCAGGGGTTGGTGCTCAACGTGGCTGTATTCGACAATCGCGGCAACGTGAAGACCGTCGCGGTCAACGACGTCGGCAGCGTCGCGGTGCCGCGCGAGTTTCTGCGGCCCATCAGTTTCATCGAGCCGCAATTATTCAAAATCGAGCGCGGCAAAATCCGCGAGATCGAAGGCCTCTCGTGGCCAGTTCCCTACGGCATGCGCTCGGTGTGGGATAAATAGCCAGGACGTGTTTCTCTTCGTAGGGGCACGGCATGCCGTGCCCGGTGCGGATGCTTGACGCAGCGATGCCCATCCAGCAACGATTTCGTAGGGGCACGATATATCGTGCCCGTTGAGGCGTCACACCGAAGCAGCCAGGAACACAGCGTTTCGCGCGGTGAATTTGGGTGCAATGGCGAAAGCCTGCCAAGGTCGTTTGCCGGGCGTGCCTGATTTCCCAGGCTCGACTAACCGTCGGCCTGGGAGCCCTTCCTGCCACACCCCTACGAAGAAAAACAAGCGAAGATTTGTAGCGCCAGCGTCTCGCTGGCGATTTTGTTCCGAGCCTCCGCGCGGAAATTCGCCGGCGGGACGCCGGCGCTACGAAAACCGGCCGATGGGCTCGGACGCTTGTGGAATGGATGAACTACGCCAAGCATCTGCGCCGGGCATGGCGTGCCATGCTCCTACGAACAACTCTCGTGAGCCACCCTGCGCCAGTGGCCCGGTACCAGAGATTGGCTAGTACGGAAGTACCGCTGGAACGCGCCACGCCGGTACTGCACGAATGTGACTTTGCCTCTACTGCGCGCACAGCGCGCCTTTTGGTATTGTTTCCCTTCGGACACGCACGCACAAAAGACGAGGCCACTCAGAATGAGCGATACGTTTGAGTTTTCGATCCCCGAGCAGAATCAGGCCGGCAATTTGCCCGCCGACGATTTCTTCCGAGACGCAACGAGCAATCCAGCGGCATCGCCCGATAGCGCGGCCGCGGCTCAGAATTCGACATCTGGCGCAGCTTCGCCCGGCGAGCGCCGCAGCCGTCGCCGCGCGCTGATTTCAGCGCCCGTGCGCGTGCGCAGCGTGGACCTCACCGATGGCGGCCCGGACGAGATTTCGACGACGCTTGACGTTTCCCGCGGCGGCGTGCTTTTCGTGACCAAAAGCGCCGAATTCGAAACCGGCATGGTTGTCGCGGTTACCTTCCCCTACAGCAAATCCCCCGTCGCCGTGCAGGCCGAACAATCGGGCCGCGTGGCGCGCGTCGCGCAATTGCCGGACGGCCGCTACTCCGTGGCCATCATTCTGCGATCCGGCGCCGGAGAGGACCTGGTGGATTCCGGCGGCCGCAGGCTCGATGCGAAACCAGCGTCAGAAACTTTTCATTCGTCCGAGCTCGGCGAGAAAAAGCCCCTCGTCATTGTGGTGGATAAGGACACGTCCCTGCGCGAGACGCTGAAGGCCTACTTGACCGCCGAAGGCTATGAAGTGATCGCGCTGAGCAGCGCTGCCGAGGCGCATCATGTGCTGGAAATGTTCACGCCGGCTCTGCTGATCGCGGAAATCGAAGGCGAAGATTTGCCGGGCTACGAACTCTGCGCCTACGTGAAGGCGACGCCGCGGCTGCAAACCGTGCCTGTAATGTTGATGACCAGCTCGGCGTATCCGAGCGACTACGCGAACGCGCATTCGCTCGGCGCGGTCGTTTGTATCGCGAAGCCGTATCGCCAGGAGCGTCTCGGACACGTCGTGCGATTGCTCGCGCCGACGCGCCAGGCGAAAGCGCAGGCCGCTCCCGTGCGTCCCGGCGACGCCACCCGCAAAACCTGCAACGGCAACGCCACGAAGGCGCCCGGCTACTCGCCGAACATTCGCTTCCGCCCAAGCTGGTAAGCCGTTTCATTCGATCGCGCGCCGAGGACGCACGCACGAAAGAGGGTTTTGTAGGGGCATGGCATGCCATGCCCGGTGCGGCACCGCGACGCGTCAACCATGACGAAAGCGTGGCGGGCGAGCCCGTAGCGCCGGCGTCTCGCCGGCGAATTTGCGCGATGCAAAGGCTGATTCAAACCGCCGGCGAGCCGCCGGCGCTACAAACCTTGCGCTCGCACAGAGCGGGTTGCGAAATGGCAAGGCATCGCCAAGCACGATTGCCGGGCACGGCATGCCGTGCCCCTACGAAGAGGACGCTTGCGACGCCTTGTGCGGCCGCCAACAACGCATTCGCCTGCCCTCGCGGCCAGTGTTAACCCTGTGGACGCACGAACGTGTCTCCGGGCTCCCCATGCCGTCGCGCCCCTGTAAAATAACCACATGAAGTGCCCGAAATGCAGCACCGACGCTCGCGACGTCGCGCGATTTTGTCCGCGGTGCCATGCCACGCTGCGCTACGAATGCCCTTCGTGCAAGCATGAGCAGCGGACGGGCGGCCAATGCGAAAAGTGCGGCGTTGATTTTCTGAAATATATCAACGCGGTCGTCGCGGGCAAGAAAATCGAGGCGGACGCGGCTCACGACCGGCTGGAACAGCGCTCCAGCCTAATGAAGAATATTCTCTTCGTGCCGTTCACGCTCGGCATTCCCCTGATTCGCAACCTGCTGCTCGGCTCGCGAAAAGACCGCGCCTAATTACCGCACATTGAAATATCTCGACGGCGGATACAGTCCCGTGCGCGAGAATTCCGCGCCAGTCGCGCGCTTGACCTCGCGGTACCAATAATCAAAAGTTCCCTCGGCAACGCCCACCATGCGAATCGCGCGCCGGTATTCAGCGCCGCGCACGAAATACACGTCGAATAATTTCAGACGCCCCTTCCATTCCGGTCGCCGCAGCGCATGCCGCCCGATGCGTTCGAAATCCGCGACGTAATCGCACGCGCGAGCGCGATCCGGACGCCACAAGTAGCCCGCCGATGGCTTCTCGAAATCGAGCGAACGCACCGAGCCGGTCGAATCCACAAGCCATTCGCGCAGGCCGCGATAGCGGCCGTGGCATTCGTCGAATACTTCCGTAGCGCGCATCGTCAATTGTCCCTCGGGAGCTTCGGCGTATCTGTAAGCAGCGCGCCGATCTCCCACACATCGTCCGAGCGGGTAAGCTCTTCCTCGACGGCCGCGAGGCACGAGTGAAAGCACTCGCGCCAACCGATCAGGTATCCGCGCGCGTATTCATCGGCCAGGCGCTCGCGATCGCGATGCGTGCGCTGCATCTCGAAAACCTGCCCACACTCGATTTCCGGCGCGCGCATCGCGACGCGCAAGCGGTAGATGATTTCTCTCACCACGCGCAGCACCCAATGCAGCGGCGACGGGTAATACACGCCGATTCGGCGGCGCGGCTCGTACCACGCCATGCGCCAGCCGGGCGGGATCATTCCTCCGTGTCCCACTTCCCTGCGCAATCGCAATTTCGAGCGCGAGCTCATGAACGTCGCACCTCCGGACCGCTGCCCACGGCGAGTTCGCGCCGCACATCTTCGTCGCGTTCCGCGCGAATCAATTGCTGGCGCAGGCGCGCTTCGAGGAAGAATTTGTTTTGCTGCTGCAAATGTGGCCCAGCCGTGAAATCCGGCTCCGCGTTTCGCGCGCTTGTGTGTGTTTGATCTAAACCGGAAGAATTTGCAGTTGAGTTCAGGTTTTGCTTTTGTTGTTTCTGATCTTCTCTGTGGAAATCTGTGCGCGAATTCGCCGGTATTGTTCTTTCTTGTGATCCAGCTACAAATGAACTACCTATCCGGTCCGCAGTTTGTTGATTCCATGCGGGATTGCGCTCAGTTGGTACGCGCCTTTGCGTGACGGTCCCCGCAGATTTGCGTACCCCATACGCAGAATTGCGGCCACCCTGTGGAAATTTCTTCGCCTTTGTGATGCGCACGACCACGCCGGCGGGGGCGGCTACGGTCTCGATATATCCGTGCCGGCGCAGCGAGTGCATCCAGCGTTCGAGAGTGCGGCAGTTAAATCCTGTCTCCTCTTCAATTTCCCGGTAGCTGATCGGCGCACCGCCCAGCACCCAGCCGAGATCGCCCTGCTGGTGAGTCTGCCGAAGCACGAGCCAGCCGTAGAGCCATATGGCGGCGCCCATTCGCCGATGGTGCCGCGCTTCGAAAAGCACGCCGCGCAATCCCGCGTTATAGTCTTTGCCTCTCATCACTTGCTCGCCTGTCGCGGCACCATCTGCAACTTGCTCTCGCGCTTTAATTCGCCTGGCCTCAGCATTCGCCGCAGTAGGGAACGCGAACTTCTACATACCCGCGCGGCGCGCAATCGCGGATTTCCAAACGCTGCACGCGCGTCACCACGGGAGTCTTGCGGCAAAATCCGCAAACCGGATCTCCGTTGTCGTCGCAGTACGGATGGTAAATACGCGACGCGTTGCGCAGCTTGCGTTCGTAATGCCACCGTTCGCGATTTGCGCGTTCAAACGCCTGATGCCTCGGGTCGGCGCGCCAACTCCGCATGTAGAGTCGGTTGTACCTGCGCCGCTTCTCGATCAGCGCCCTTCTTTCGCGGTCTTCCCGTGCGTAATTCCCCAGGGAGATGGCCGAACGACGGTTGTAGTGCATCGCTCCCTCCCACCGCCGCGGCGCCATTTGCTGTCGTGGCTAGCCGCGAGCCATCGTCACCTTGCTCGGCATTGCGGTACTGCTACTCGCGTACCATTGCGCTACTTGAATGCCGTGCTACTATGCGCCCGCAAATTCGCTCCCTCTGCTCTTGGGGGTCAAAAGCACTGGAGGCAATTTCATGGGCGCCACCCGGCCGCCGCTCGATTACTTGGCAACTTGTTCGCAGATGTCGCTTGAATCCGTTGAACTGTCGCGTTTGAACCTTGCGTCGAATTTGCGCAAGGAGTTTCAGGAAATTCTCGATGAGTGGATCGAATCGGAGGTCGATGCGCGGCTTGCGCGCTCGATTCTTGAATGGCGGCGCGCGCAGGACGCCGGCTCGCCGACGTTCGCTTTTGAAACCGCTCCGCCTCCCCCTCAATTCGAGCAGCTTGCCATCGCGTTTCTACCAGAATCCCGCGCGCTGCAAGCAGAAGGCGAGCCTGAGCGTGATCGCCAATCGCATCGAGACGCCTTAGCGCCGCGTCGTGATGCGTCACGGGCGGCGTTGCAATTGCCGGCGCGTAATCGCAAGCGTGGACAGCAGCGCGCGCTTTCTCACCACGCGGCATCGCCTGCTCGTGAGGGCATCGACACCCCCCCGGCGATGGCCAGTAGCCGGGACTCGACGCAACGCCTCTTACCGTTCTCGCCTCGCTCAACGCCGCTTGCGAAAGCTGTGGCCGCGAACTTTGGAGCCGCCGACGATCTCGTCGAGCCGCTCCACGCGGAACCGCGAGCGCATCGGAGAGGCACCGCCTCGACAAGCTCAGCGAGGAGGCCTCTGCGAACCAGCGCAGGCAAGTTGTCGCACTGGGGCGCGCGCGATGCCTGCCGATCAGGACACGTCCCTGTCGTTCGACCGATCGCGAAAGAGGCGCCTCGGGAAACTCGGCCTTTGCCCCTACCTGTTCGAGCGCGCGTCTCATACGGAGCGCGATAGCTTCCCTGTTCTCGCTGTGTCGACGTGGGAACCGAGTGAAGTCGAGAAGTCGCAGCCACCTGTCGCTCGGGTTTAGTCGGGAGTCCTGCGGCTGCCAGCTGAGGCAGATCGCGCCGGCAGACTCCGGCGAAGGCGGAGCCTGATAGTGGAATTTCGTGACACACTTGCCACGTGTTTCCAGCTTGCGCGCGATCGCCGTCGATGCCATCAGCAGAGTCCCGCCGCAGAAATCTCTGATCGCAAAGTCTCCATCACGCGTTTCGTCCCCTTCCCTTCGGCCCAGGTGAAATCCGACGAAACCCCGTCGACGGAATTCAGTGGCCATTCCACGATCTTTCCGGATGCGCCGACGTACTCGTTCCGCAAAACGCCTCGCTAAGAGCAACGCCGCCACTCCACGCACACGAACAACCGAAATTCGGCGATTCGAACCGCGCACGCAGCAGAAGTTGTACCGCCTCTTCGCCGATCGCGTCGTCGTACGGTGAACGAACTCAAAAGCCGACATTTCGAACCGACTCCGTCCCGAAGCACTCGACCGCCCGCCGCTAATGCCCGCGATGTCGCGTTCTCGTTTGCGCCACCATCCGCAAATTCCACCGCGTTCGAGATTTGCATGCGCCCTCCAACGCCCTCTCGCGCCCGATCCTTTACGAAATCGCGCTCGATGTTTCTGCTTGCGCGTTAAAGCTTCCATGCCTTCGGCAAACAGCGCCGCCTAAAGCAGTTCGCAATGGCACTGGCTCTGCGCTCCGCAATGCGCGCAGCCGACTGACTTGTGCCACTGCAACGACTCGAAGAACCGCAACTGCCCGTCGGATTTCTGGCGGCAACTCAACTTTTTCGCGTGTGAGAACTCGCAACCTCCGCATCGCGCGAAGTTTTCACTCACGCCGATAAACTGTCATTCGGTCGGAAATCAAAGGCCCCTGAAATCCTTTCCATTGGCATCAGACGTGCGCCCTGCAATACGCGCAGCCGACCGGCTCGTGCTTCTGCAGCGACTCGGATCCGTGGCATCTCCGGATCCAATTTCTGGTAGCGATGCGGCCTTCGCGCGCGCGGGCAATCTCGCAACGCCCGTCGCACTCGATGTCTCCATTTGCGCGGCCAAACTTTTATGTGTTCGGCAATCATCGCCAGCTAGTGCGTTTTGCATCGGCATTGGCGGCGCGCCTCGTCACACGCGCAGCTGCCTAGCCTGCCCTTCGGCGCCGCTTTATCGACGTGGCACCTCGCTTTCTCAGCCCTGACGGCGATGCGTCCTTCACGCGCGTGCGCATATTCTCAGCGCTTGTGCCACTCGATGTCGTCATCTCCCTTGAACGTTCGTGCGTTTGGCAGCTGGGCGCGGCCACGATGTTTCGCATCGGTATTAAAAGCGCCTTCGCAATGCGCGCTAAGTTGTTCGCGAGAACATCCGCACCATTGGCATTCCCGTTGCCGTTTTGGCGTTTGCGCACGCGAACAGTCCCGCGAATCTCGAATCGCTCGCCATCCGTTCTCGCAACGCATCGTCGCGCCCCCACACAGTTCGTTCGCCATATTCCGCGACCAAATTAATGCTCACGCGCCGAATTCGCCAACCTGACACGCCGTCGCCGCCTCTCGTGCGTCTTCTCAGCGCATTTCCCCTCAGCGCATTTCTCCTCAGCGCATCCTTAGTTGTTTAGCTTCCTATTCGCCAACATAAGATATTCATTCGCAGAAGTAGAGCGTGACGGTCACGAGCGGCGAGCGGTTGACTGTCGTTCGTACCGTTGGAGCAAGCGGCGGAGATGCGAAACGCCGATCGAGGCGTCCGACTACGATGATTTGCGTACCGCGTGCTGAAAGCGCAGTGACACCAAAAGGGAACACAATATGGCGGCCGATATTGTCGAAACCGGAGCTGCTTCAGAAAACGGAGAAAAACAATCGAACCTAAGTACCGTCGATTTCGCGGGAGTTTTGCCGCGATGCTTTCAGCGGGACTCGTTTTCCGACGCGGCAAATCAAGCGGAAGCCGTGAGGCCTTCGCGCGGGTCGTTACGAGCTGAGTGCGCTTCGAGAATGGCGTCGCGAGTACGATCTGCTCACGATAACCGTTAGATGATTCCGTGGGGGCGCTGTTCGCGGAAGGCGAGGCATGCGGCGCGGCTTTTAGTGCGTGACTACTGATCTGATTGCGCGCGATAGGGCCTCGTGCTCGCGCAGCAACAATGGCCGCAGGCCTTGGCCGGTGTCTAACTCGAAAACCGTTTAGCTTGCGCGGTTATGTCGCGGTGGATCGCCTGAGCGGCGACTTGCAACTTCAATCTTAGCGGCTAAGGCCGCGTTGGCTTGCGGCAGTTTCCGCACAGCGGTTCTTCGCCTTGCTCAAAGTAATCGCCATGCTACGAAGAAGTGCTGAGTCAATGGCGCGGACGCCAAAGCTTCGACGTTGTGAACAGGCGTAATCATTGAGCTCCTCACCCGAAGACCAGGGAGCTATCCGCAAAGCACTTTTGTCGATCGATGGTGTTTTCGGCGGCATTGAAAGCAAGTCGGCGACGATGACAATGGTCGTGAGTGCAAGGTCGGGTGTGGCGGTGACGATGAACGCTGGACGTCAAGGCCATTGTTCTTTCCGGAAACGACTTCCGTTCGTCGAAAATATTTTCGATCGAGTTGCGAGTAAACTTTTTAGAGAGAAAACGGTTGCGGTGCGGGGTTGGACTTCGCAGTGACGAAGCCAGCAGCAGACAAGGTGTCGTAGCACTGCGAAAACCTCGTCACCGGGGTTTGCCGAAAGCACTTCCTTCGTTATCTGGTCCGCGGCGGGCGAAGGGCCAGCGGATCACGATGCGGGCGTTCGGGGTGGCCAGGGCTCGAGCAGCTGTTCCTTGCGATAAATCATTGCGTTGATGTCGTACGGGGCGAGATCAATACTGTGTCCGTGTGTTATGGCGTCGGTGGGGCAGGCTTCGACGCAATAGCCGCAAAAAATGCAGCGAGAATAATCAATGTTGTAGACGCTGGCGTAGCGCTCTCCTGCGGAAATGCGCTGCGCGTCGGTGTTTTCCGCAGCTTCGATATAAATACAATTCGCCGGGCAGGCGGCAGCGCACAAGAAGCAGCCCACGCACTTCTCGAATCCGTTTTCGTCGCGCTGCAAGACGTGGATACCACGATAGCGGGGCTGGACGCTGGCCGGAACGTCCGGATAGCTTTCCGTCGTGGTCTTCTTAAACATCGTGCGAAACGTGACGCTGAAGCCCTTTACGAGCGTCACGAATACTTCGCCGACTTCTCTTACGATTGATGCCATGTGCAACTCACTTTAGCAAATTTTCGGGTCCGGCGCTTCTGCCATTTCCGTGCCAGCACCGTCCCCCAGTGGTTGAAGCCACTCTCCCATCGAAGAGCGGCGGCACGACTGAAGTCGTGCCCTGACGAAGAACGATGGCAATCACGTGAGTTATCACTCACCGGGCGGCGCGACCGGGGCTGTTTCTGGAAGCTTTCCCTTGCCGGTCATCGCGGAAATGATCTGGCGGCCGTGGAAGCGGCCATTCTCGATGAAGATGTCGGACGTTTTCAGGCCGCCGACAACGACACCTGCGACGTAGATGCCGGGCACGTTGGTTTCGAGGCTGTCGGGATTGGCCTCCGGACGACGAGTCTCGGGATCGAGGCGGATTCCCTGCTCCTCGAGAAAATCGAAGTCCGGGTGGTAGCCGGTCATGGCAAAAACTTGCGCGGCGGGAATGCTTTTTTCGGGCCCGGAATTCTTGACCCACACCTGGCCGGGCTCGATGCGCGTAACGTTCGTTGAGAACATCGCGTGGACTTCGCCGGCGCGTATGCGGTTTTCGATGTCGGGTTTGACCCAGAATTTGAGGGTTTTGCCCATCTCGGGCTGGCGATGAACGAGCGTGACGCGCGCGCCACCGCGAAAAAGATCGAGCGCGGCTTCGGCGGCGGAATTCTTTCCGCCAATCACAACGACGTCCTGGTTCCAGTAGGGATGAGCGTCGGTGAAGTAGTGCGAGACGTGCGGCAGATCTTCGCCGGGAATTCCAAGGTGGTTCGGGCGGTCATAATAACCGGTGGCTATGATGATTTTCTTGCCGTGATATTGATGGCGGGCGCCGGCCTCGGAGAGCGTATCCACGACGAATGCGCCGTCTTTGCCGTGGATTTTCTCGACGCGTTCGTAGAGGCGCGTTTCAACGCCGTAGTGCTCGACGGCGCGACGGTAATATTTCAGGGCCTCGGCCCGAGTCGGTTTGCCGCCGGTGGTGGTCATCGGTAGATCGCCGATTTCCATGCGCTCAGGCGTGGTGAAGAAAAGCATGTTGATCGGGTAGTGGTAGAGCGAGTTGCAAAGAGCGCCCTTGTCTATGACCAGCGAGCGCATTCCGGCGCGAGTGGCCTCGATGGCACAGGCAAGGCCCGTGGGCCCAGCGCCGATGCAAATCACGTCGTAAGGGTCGCGACCGACCGCTTGGGAGCCCCTAATTTCGGTCATGTAGCCCCCTCGATTTTTGTTGCACTTGGTGAGTGTACGAAACGTGTGTTTTCAACGAGTTACCGACAAATTTACTCGGGACCATGTTGCGAGTAAAAGCACTGCAAAATGACCCGGACCCAGGAGCTAAACTCACGCAAGCCAGGTCACGGGAAGGCCCAATCACCCGGCTCTGGCTCCCCACGGCCGCTGCGTAGATTGCCTGACCAGCCTTCCCCGAATGATGTCGCGAGGAAAAAGAAGCCGACTGGCCGCACACACGTCGACGGGGCACCGAAGTCTCGGGTCGGACCGCCCTTTCAATCAAATTCTGGTTCGCGATCTTCACGTAACCATCTTAGTACACGGGAGCGGGAGTGCAAGCGCGGATCCCTGTGGACTTTGAGGAAGACTGACGAGCGCGCTGGCGCTTAACGACTCCAATGCGACTAGGAAAGGATCGCGATATTCATTTTTCTTGGGTGTAGTGGTCTGAAAAGAGGGTCTATCCGACTGATTATTCTAAGAATAGAATGTGGTGCTTCCGTGGTTTGGAGAAGCAATTCGCTTTTCGAAGCGAGTTGGCTTTACTGGGCGGCATTGCATGCGATATCGATCCGACGTGATTCGCCGACGTATCACTTCTTGGGTGATGCTGATTTCTCTCGCCATAGTCATCTCCCCCTTGGCAAGTGGGCAACAATCCGCACCCTCTAAGCAGATCCTTGGCATCCATCTTGATTTCACGCGGTATTTCCCCAGTACAGAGATCGAGCAGCAGGATCGCCGCGAGCTTATGGATCGGACTAAGGCATTCCTCGACGGCGGCCCCTGGAGACCTGAAAGTAGCATCACTCAATTCAATGAGGGCGCAGGCCTGAATACGGCATGGATGAGGCACTACGCTTACTGTCAGCTTCGCACAGCAGACGATGCGGAAGACAAGCAGGCAAACGAATGCCAAGACGAGAGTGCGAAGCAGGCCGGTGCGGTGAGAGCTTTCGTCGAGAAGCAGCTGGAGGCGGAGGCGTTTACGTCACTCTCCGACGCGGACCTTTCTCGCCTGCACCTTGAGTCCTACCGTTTTCTTATGCAGCAGTCAGCAGAAAACGCGCGGCATCTCCTCCCGCCTTCCGAAGAGAAGTTGCTAGGTGACCTTGCGGACCCTCTACTCGATGGCTGGTCGGATCGTTATGACGCACTGGTCCGTCAAGTGAAGGCCGACGCGAAACCGCTCCAGACAAGCATTGGACAACTGAACCCGATATCGGATGCGCAGAAGTTGTCCAGCCTGCCCGACCGTAGTCTTCGGGAAGCAGCCTTTCGGGCGCGAGTGGAGGCCTACCAGCCCCATCGTGAACTGATTGCAGCCACGCTGCTCGACATAGTGCGTATGGAGACGGCCTTGGCAAAAGCGCGTAAGTATCCGAGTGCGCCCGCCCGAAAGTATGCAGGCCGCTTACAACTCTCCGAGGATCAGGTGAAGGCCATGCTCCAGTCGGTCCAGCAGCACACCGCGGTGTTGCAGCAGTATCAGCGCGTCCGCGCAGCCCGCGTAGCCGAATTGAACGACATCCAGGATGTGCACAGTTGGGATATGGGAATGTCTTCCGGGTACGCTCCCGAGTCGCTGAGTTTTGAGCAGGCGCAGAAAGTGATGGCGCATGCGGTAGCGCCTCTTGGTAACGAGTACGTGACACAGTTCGCGTGGTTAATGACCCCAGCAAATGGAGCGCTGGACATCGCAGGAGGAGCAAGACGGCAACCTGGAGGCTTCTCCGTGGGCTACTCGGGCGTGCCGGTTTCGTTATATGTGGACAATTTCGATGGTGATCTCGATGCGATAGATTCGATCATTCATGAGGGCGGTCACGCGATCCATCGCAAACTGATGAATGACGCCGGCGTTTCACCCTACTATGGGAATGGTCCCAACTTCCTCTTTGAAGCCTATGCCATCTTCAACGAGTTGCTGCTGTGGCATGAATTTGAAAAGCAAAGCGCCACCATGCAGGAGAAGGCCTACTATCAGGAGCGCCTGTTGGATGAAGTCACGTTTCAGATATTCACTTCGGCGGAAGAGGGAACTCTGGAACAGGGTCTCTATGATGGCGTGGCGGCTGGTACCCTCCGCAATGCTGATGACATCGACAAACTTAACGGGGAGATTCTCGCGCATTATGAAGTTTTCGCGCCTCAAGAGCCCGTCCTTAGACGGAACTGGATGCGCAAACGGCTGTTGTTTGAGGACCCGCTTTATTTAGTTGGCTATTTGTACGCCGGTCTGGTTGCTTGCAAACTCTACGAGATGAGCGAGGCTGATCCGAAGGAGTTCCAGAAACGGTATGCGGCTTTGCTCCGTGAAGGATTTGACGCTCCTGCGAACGACCTTATCCGAAAAAACATGGGGTTCTCGTTAGACGGCGACAGCCTACTCGACGGTGCGCTCAAGTTCGTTGAGACTCAAACCTCGCAGCTCCAACAAACTTATATGGCTATTGGCAAACCAAGCGCGAATCACCCGTAAGTTCTTCCAGGGATCCGTTTAGGTCCGCGGGCTCGCCGCGGTGAAGTGTATCGTCCAGGAAAAGCCAAGGACGTCCATGCGAATGTCGTATTCCGCCGAGAGGTAAATGGATCCGCCAATACCCTCGCCGTTGCGTTCCACGTTGATCTGCTCGGGTTCGAGATGTATCCCGCGTTCGGTGGCTTTGGCGATCACGAGGTCGCGGATTTCGTCATCCGTGCGCGGATTAACCAAGCCGATTCTCATGCCGGTGAGCGATGAGAGATCTTTGAGGTCACTCCGCAGTTCGATATTCGCCAGATAAACTGAACCGATCTGCCAGCCCGCAATTGCCGCGAGCCCGAGAAAGACCACTCCGACGATGATAGCGATGGTTTTCAAGGGCTCTCGCGGCGCCGAAGGGTGGGCCACTACTTTCAAGGATAGCCGAGCGGACATCTAGTCGGTACCGGCGGTGCTGAATTGCTAAAGGCTGCAATGGTTGCTGACGAAACGAAGAACGAGTGGCACAACAATCGGCCTCCGATTTGCGCGACGGCGTGGCATGATGGGCGGCGATTTTGATTCGCGGCGAAGGTGAGCGATGAGCACATACGTTCTGGTTCACGGTGCGTGGCACGGAAGCTGGTGCTGGAAGCGGGTTCGCAAGGCTTTACAAGAGCAGGGGCACGAGGTGTTCACGCCGACGCTGACGGGAGTGGGCGAGCGGTCGCATCTGCTGTCGCAGCAGGTCAATCTCGAGACGCACATCCTCGACGTGGTGAACCTGATTCGCTGGGAGGAGCTTTCGAACGTCGTGTTGTGCGGGCACTCGTATGGCGGCGTGGTGGTGAGAGGCGCTGCGGACCGAATTCCGGAACGAATCAGCGCGCTCGTCTACCTGGACGCGTTCGTGCCGGAGAATGGGCAGAGCCTGCACGACACGCTACCGATGACACAACAGAACGCGCAGCGTGAGGGCGCGAGAAATCAAGGCGATGGGTGGAAAGTGCCGCCGATTCCCGCCAAGGCGTTCAACGTAAATGCCAAGGATGCGGCGTGGGTGGACCGCCAGTGCACGCCGCAGCCGCTGGCGACGTTCGACGAGAAGCTGCGGCTCAGCGGAGGAATCGACGCAGTGAAAAATGTCACGTTCATACTGGCGACGGGATTCGACGAATCGCCTTTTCCGCAGTTCAACGAGAGAGCGAAGAACAAGGGCTGGAAAACGCTGAGCATGGCTTGCGGACACGACGTGATGCTGGATATGCCTGTGGAATTGACGGCAGCGTTAGTGGACGCGGCGCCGAAGTAGCCCGAGAACGGAATGGGACGAAAGGCGAAAGCACTCACCGCAAAGACGCAGAGAGCGCAGAGACAGAGAAGCACGGCTTCAAGAACCACGCATAGTCGAATGGTTGCGACTTGCCAAGGATTGGTGCCGGGCACGGCATGCCGTGCCCCTACGAACAACGACCAACAACGGAAAGATCGCGTTACGCTACGGGCAAGAGGGCGTTGACGAGCTCGGCGGCGAAGGATTCCAGCTCGGCGGTGCGTTCGGGGCTGGCCTCGAGCTTGTCCTTTTTGCGGACGAACCAGTGGCCATCGGACTGGATCGTGCGAGCGCTCAGTCCGCCAGCGACGAGGTAGGACGGCTCGCCGTAGAGGGTGAATCCCTCCGGGCCGGCGGGAACAAGCAGCGCACCGCAGTTCCCTCTTCGGACGCCAACGTGACTCTCGTACATCGGAAACGCGACGATTTCGAAGCCGCTCTGCCGGAGGCGATTGAGGATCGCGAGCTGCTGGGAACTCAATTCCATGCCAAAAAGAGAATACCAGTTGGCAGCTGAAAATTGACAGTCCGCTCTTGAGATTGGAGTTCAGAGGCTTGGCCGCAGGAACGAAATCGAGACCTAAAGAATTACCACAGAGCGCACTGAGAGCTGATTGAGGACACAGAGAGAGAAAGGACTACCGCAGAGACGCAGAGAACGCAGAGTAAAGAGGGATTGCCAGAAGCTTTTTGTCCGCATTGCTTCAGGGGGAGGAGAAGAAGGGATTTCAGGGGTTGCGTTGATAAAAACCGTCAGAGTGCCGTTAGGATAGGGCCGAAATGGCATGGACAAGACGATGTGCGGAATAAGGAGAACGAAATCGGTGGTAAGATTCCGGCACTTCACTGAGGGGTGAAATACCGATGATGCGACAAATATGGCTGGCTGCATTCCTACTGCTGATTGCCGGCGTGGCACTTGCGCAACAACAGCCGGACTTTTCGAAAGTAGAGATCAAAGTCAGCAAAGTGTCCGGGAACATCTACATGCTGCAGGGCGCGGGCGGCAATATCGCCGCGTCACTGGGCGATGACGGCATTTTGATTGTGGACACGGAGTATGCTCCACTGGCCGACAAAATTCAGGCGGCGCTGAAGAGCATCGGTATTACCGACAAACCAGTACGGTTCGCGATTGACACGCACTACCACAGCGACCACACGGACGGAAACGCGGCATGGGGCGCACGTGGAGTCGTGATCATATCCAATGAGAATTTGAGGAAGCGGCTGGAGGAAGGTAGCGCCATCGGGAACGGTCCGGGCGGAGCCATCAATATCAAGCAGCCGCCGCAGCCGAAGGTGGCACTGCCGATCATCACGTATGGCGATCGCATCACGCTGCACCTGAACGACGAGGAAATTCGCGTGATGCATTTTCCCGCCGCGCACACAGACGGCGATTCGGTCGTCTATTTCGCGAAGAACAATGTGGTGCATATGGGCGACGAGTACATTCGCTACGGCTTTCCTTTTGTTGACGTGAACGGCGGCGGAAGCGTGCAGGGAATGATCGCCGCGTGCGAGAAAGTATTGGCAACACTTCCGGCGGACGCGAAGGTGATTCCCGGGCACGGCGAACTCGCGACGATGGATGACCTCCGCGAATATACGAAGATGATGAAAGACACGCTTACCGTGGGGCAGAAGGCCATGGCGGAACACAAAACCGTTGCGCAGATGAAGAGCGAGAAGATCATGGAGCCCTGGCAGAAGTATTCGGGGACGTTCGTCAGCTCGGACGCATGGATCGAGACGATTTACAATTCGCTGAATGCCGCGCCGGCAAAACACAACTGAGGCTGTGCGAGGCAGACGGACATTCCTGGCGGAATCGAGAACGCTTGGCACTGAAGTGTTTGCGTTTCTCGTGATTCCCAACTGAACTCTGGCACGTCTAACGGCGTCAGGAAGACGAGCGTCGACAACACTGGGCGCGGGAACGCGGTTTGGTCCGGAGGCACACATGAAGCGACTTCTTCTCTTTGGTGCGGCGGTACTCCTGTGCGCGGCGCTGGGACAGGCGGTAGCGTCGGACCAAAAGGCGGGCAATCCGAAACCGCAATATTCGGGCGACAAGCTCGTTCGTCCCGAGGGGTACCGCGAGTGGATCTACCTCTCGTCAGGATTGGGCATGAACTACAGTCCCGCGCCGGGCAGCCACGAGATGTTTACAAATGTGTTCGTACCGCAGTGGGCTTATCGCCAATTTGTCGCCAGCGGCAAATGGCCGGACAAAACGTGGTTTGTGCTCGAAGATCGCGACCAGCAGACGAAAGGTTCAATCAACAAGACCGGGCACTTCCAAACGGACTTGATGGGTCTGGCAGTCGAAGTGAAGGACGAGAGCCGGTTCCCCGATACGTGGGCGTACTTCGGGTTCGGCGGCGACGACAAAACCGCTACGGCAAATCCAAAGGCGGCGTGCTGGCAGTGCCACGAAGACCATGCCGCCGTCGAACATAGCTTCGTGCAGTTTTATCCGACGCTGAAACCCATCGCGCAGAAGTTTGGGACCTACAGGCAACAGGCGGAAGTGATTCCGGCCGATCAGTAACAAACACAACGGAAAAGAGCCGGCGAGACGCCCCTCGGCTCCGCTCGGGACAAGCCGGCGGTACGAACATCTTTCGCTGCAAGCAAAACGCGTAGGTGGCGCATATCGCCAAGCACGCGCGCCGGGCACGGCATGCCGTGCCCCTACAAAGAAAACCCAGACGTCGCGACCTTCCAATTCGTTTGCACATCTCAGCGTGATTGGCGGCGGACGGAGTGATACCCTACCGGGCGGTTCAATCCCTGTATGCGCGGGCCGTTGGTGTGCTACGGCTCAACTAGGAGTGATTGCATGCGCAGACGTGATTTTCTGGGAATGCCGGTGGCGCTGGGAGGATTGGCGGCGATGTCCAGCACGGGAATAACTGATTCGATGGCTATGGCGGCGCAGCCGCGCGCGGCTGGCGCGAATCCGCTGGGGGTGAAGGCGCTGGTGTTCGACACGTTCGGGACGGTGGTGGATTGGCGCGGGTCGATTATTCGCGAGGCGACGCAATGGGGGCAGGCGAAAAATCTACAGATTGACTGGGGCAAATTTGCCGATCAGTGGCGCGCGGGCTACGGACCGTCAATGGACAAGGTGCGCAAGGGCACGCTGCCATGGATGAAGCTCGACGATCTGCACCGAATGATCCTCGATGATTTGCTGAAGCAGTACAACATCACCGGGCTGAGCGAAGAAGAAAAGGAGCACTGGAATACCGTGTGGCATCGGCTGAGCGGGTGGCCGGATGCGGTGGAGGGATTGACGCGACTAAAGAAGAATTTCGTGATTGCGACGCTATCGAATGGCAACGTTTCTCTACTCGTGGAGATGGCAAAATTCGCGGGGCTGCCGTGGGACACGGTGTTCGGTTCGGATCTCTTTCACCACTTCAAGCCTGACCGCGAGGTTTATCTGGGCGCGGTGGACCTGCTCAGCTGCAAGCCGGGCGAGGTGATGATGGTGGCGGCCCATCCGTTGGATCTGAACGCGGCGAGGGCGCTGGGACTGAAGACGGGTTACGTGCCGCGTCCGCTCGAAGGCGGGCCGGACAGGAAGCCAGCCCCAGCCACGGCTGAGACGCTGGCTGGGTTTGATGTGGTGGCTGCGGATTTTGTGGAGTTGTCGGCGAAGCTTTCGTAGCTCAGAAGCGGTACAAAAGGAAACCCGGGGAGCGTGCGAGACGCCCTTTGGCATAGCTCAGACAAGCCGGCGGTACGAAGATCCTTTGCCGGCACGTGAGGCGGATGGGGGCAACTTGCCAAGCATGTGCGCCGGGCACGGCATGCCGTGCCCCTACGAAGCCGGTGGCTGGCGGCGACCGCTGAAGGATTATGCGGCGGAGGATGATAGTGAGCCGGACTCGATGCGGCGCAGGACCGTGCGCAGCGCGGCGGCAAGCTCTTCGTCGCTGACGTGGCTCTTGCGGAACTGAAGGCGCACGCGGAACGCGCCGTCCTCTGACTGAAAATCGAAGTTGAAGGGCTGCGGCCGGGGCGCGGATTCGGTTTCGTCCTTGCGCGCGCGGCGGGCCTCATCGCGCGTCAATCCGCCCTGCACGATACGCTGAACCATCTCACGCATTTTCTTTTCGCTGGGCTGGCGGGAGACTTGAAGAAGCAGCGACTTCGAGGCGACTCCCTTTTCGACGCAAGCGCGGCGGACATCGTCCGGAATTACGCGCAGCGACATGGTTTCGGTGACGGACGAACGCGCGCGGCCGATTTTCTTGGCGATGTCGTCGTGGGTGTAATCGAATTGATCGGCGAGGCGCTGCAGACCGTCGGCTTCCTCAAATGGCGTGAGATCCTTGCGCTGAAGGTTTTCGATAAGAGCCAGCTCGAGAGTCTCCGCGTCGTCAGCGATTTTTTCGATGCACGGCAACTCGTGCAGGCCGGCGGCTTGCGACGCGTGGAAGCGGCGCTCACCGGAGATGATGTAATACATGTCTTCGCGCGGCATGTAGCGGACCAGCAGCGGCTCCAGCACACCCTTTTCGCGGATGGAATCGGACAATTCGCGGACATCGCCGATATTCTTGCGCGGCTGATCGGGGTTGGGCCGAATCTTATCAATCGGGATCATTCGCCCGATGGACGCGCCACTAAAGCTGGTCAGCGTTTCAACGTAATGCGCGTCATGCCGCATCTTGAGAGTGACGGGCAACCCGATCCTCTTCGACACGTTGTAATACCTCCTGTGCGAGCTTTTTGTATTCTTCGGCGCCGGAAGACTTTGGCGCGTACGTGAAAATGGTTTCTTTGTACGCCGGGCTTTCCTCCAGGCGGACGTTCTTGCTGATGCGCGTCTTGAACAGCGCGTTCCCGAACGTGGCGCGAATCTGTTCATGCGTATCGCGCGAGATGTTAGTGCGCTTGTCAAAAAGTGTAATTACAACGCCGAGAACTTTCAGCGCGGGGTTGGGCCGGGCACGGATTCGTCCATAGGTTTCGAGCAGGTCGTCGGTGCCTTCGATGGCGAAATAGGCCGCCTGAATCGGCACGAGCAAATGCGTCGAAGCGACCAGCGCGTTGACGGTGAGTATGCCGAGCGCCGGCGGCGTGTCGAGCACAATGTAGTCGTAATTCTTCAGGATCGGCGCGAGCGCGTCTTTCAGCTTGAACGGCGCGTCGAACGCACCGGCGAGCTGCTGCCTCGAGCCTGGCGAGCGCAAGCCGAGCGGGCGCGACGTGGAGATTCGGATCCTTGGTCGGGCGGATAATTTTCGCCATTTCGGTAGGATGCTCGGCGAAAATGTCGTACATGGTGCTCTGAATTTCGTCCGACGAGAAGAAGGCGATGGTGGCGTTGGATTGCGGGTCGAGATCAATTAGGAGGGTTCTTTTCTTCTTGACCGCGAGCGCGGCGGCCAAGTTGATGGATGTAGTGGTCTTCCCAACGCCGCCCTTTTGATTGGCAATAGACAGGACGCAGGTCAAACCGTTGGCCCTCGCTCCCCGGATGGCAACCGCAGGCCTATATGTGGAGCCCGGTAGCCCCTTCGCCACTACGACTAGCGCCCACTCTACCTATTGTGGCGTGACTAACGCAAGGAAAATTTGACGTCCCAACATGTGCCGGGTCGACTCCAACAGTGCTCCGATTTGGAAATGAGAACTAACGTCGCAGCGCATCGCCAATTACAACACTTGCTGCGATAAGACAGCGCATTGGAACGCGCTTCGCGCGACGTACCTATGTCGGAGCTGAAGCTCCGACCCCCTAATCGACTTTGCCTAAGCGCCCGATCCATTGATTCGAGACGGTGCTTTGATGTCGGCGAGCTTTGACGCTGGAGGTGGACTTGGTACACTCCAGCACAACAAACGGAAGCGAAAGGTGACATGGCGAACGGCGAAATCGAGAATCCAGCGTCGCAGGAGATTGTCCCGACTGACCGAGTGACACCGGTTGCCGGCATCTGGCACACGGCCCTATTCGTGGTCATTTTGCTGGGTCTAGCCATTCTCCAAGGGCAACCGCAGCTGGCTAAGGGCGCTCACCTGCCCCGTCGGATGATTCTCTACATTTCCACGATCGCCTACGAATTGTTTTTGCTTGGGTACGTCTGGCTGTTTGGACTGAGACGGTACAAGGTTACGCTTGGTGAAATCATCGGTGGGAAATGGCGGCGCTGGCGGAGATTTTTGGCGCGACGTGGGAATCGCCCTTCTCTTCTGGATTGTCGTGGTAGGGGTGCTGGTCGTGATGTCCCTTGAGCTACATTTCAGCGGAATGGAAGCGGCGAAGTTCCTGCTTCCGGAGACGGCTATTGAAGCGGTCGTATTCGTACTTTTGTCGTGCGTTGCGGGATTCTGCGAAGAAGTCATTTTCCGCGGATACCTGCAGCGACAGTTTACGGCGTGGACCGGAAACGTGATTGCCGGGATCGTATTGCAGTCGGCAGTATTCGGCGCGGCGCACTTATACCAGGGGCTCAAAGGCGTGGTCGTGATTACCGTCTACGGCGCGATGTTTGGAATTCTCGCGTCGATGCGGAAGAGCCTGCGACCGGGAATAATGCAACACTGCGCGCAGGACTCGATGTCAGGAATCGCTGGCGTCTTCCTGAAGAAATACCATTACCTACAAATCATCAAGTTCTGACGGGCCGCAGGGTTCCGTTCCGCGGCCCTACTCGCTGTCGCGCATTGGGGCGCTGTCTTTGAACACGATCTCAACAAAGTGACCGCCGTCCCGCCCAAATGTGAATACGGCCTTCGATCCGGCCGGCAACGCTAGTAGCCCCCTTTGGCCCATAGGACCGGGTCGTCAGGCGCTCTTCCGGACCCTTCTGCCTTCACGACTCCACTAACGCCGCCGACGAGAATGTCGTGGCGGCTATCCGCCGGGGCGATTGTCGAATTCGGCCCAAGCTCCCAATATCGGACGAGAAGCTCATCCGTTTCAAAAAGAGCGTAGTGGAGCGGAAGCGCGGGATTCGCTGACGAAGGCATGTCGCAGTCAACGAGCGGCTGGCCGTGCACGACCTCCTCGCAACGGTTCCGAACTCTCCCCTGAGGGCGGATAAGTTCGACGGCGATATTTCGCAACGTCACATCGCTGGGATTGTTGACTGCGTGTGAAAATCCACCCACTGCGTAGGCGATCCTGGGCACTCGGCTTACTTGTTGCGCGCCAGTTCCCGCCTGCACGGGCAAAGTCTCCGCTCCGCCGGGAGGAATCGAAATGTACGGCAGAACGTGATGATGAAGCAGCGTCGTCTCGTGCGGTGGGATCTCGACGAACAGAACTCGCACGTAGGAGTTTTCAAATACAATCTGGTGATGCGATTCCTTTTCAACGGGGATCGCCGCAGGCTCCTG
The DNA here is from genome assembly GCA_963818605.1 of uncultured Acidobacteriota bacterium. Lineage (GTDB taxonomy): Bacteria > Acidobacteriota > Terriglobia > Acidiferrales > UBA7541 > Palsa-295. Next base: position 167,432 of record CAWFSW010000006.1, on the reverse strand, counting down.
CGCCACGATAGACGAAATCGCTGAAAGTATGGTAATTGCGACCGCGGGAAGAACAAGGGAGCCGCTCGGGAAACGCATGGCCACGCGCAGCACTCCAAGGGAAAGCAAGAATCTACATCTTGTAGCGGCCGAGATCGTCGTCGTTCAGGCCCTCGAGCCATTTGCGCAACTCTTCGTTGGAGCTTTTTTCGGAAACCACGCCGGACTTGGTCGAATTCTTCAGCACCTGATCTTCGACGAAGATCGGGCAATCGAGGCGCAGGGCGAGCGCCAACGCGTCGCTGGGGCGCGAATCCATGGACATGGTCTGACCGTCGCGCTCCATCCAGATCAAAGCGTAGAAGGTGTCCTCTTTCAAATCGGAGACGACTACTTTCTGGACGTGCACGTCGAGTCCGATGAGGACGTTTTTGAGAAGATCGTGCGTCTGCGGCCGAGGCGCCTCGATTTTTTCGATTTCGCGAGCGATGGCCTGCGCTTCGGGGACTCCGACCCAAATGGGAAGAACGCCGGTTCCATGAGTTTCCTGAAGGACCACTACGGGAGTGTTGGTTGCGGGGTCCATCATCAGGCCCCGAATTTTCACTTCGAGTTCCATGGTGGCCTCCGCTGCGTCAGATTAATTGCTCGCCGACAAGACTGAAGGGCGCGGCCCGCGTGACTCGCGCCTGTACATATTCTCCCAGAAGATTTTGACGCGGCGAAGTGAAATTAACGATCAGGTTGCTCGTGGTGCGTCCAGCCCACTGACCGCGCGCGGCGTGGTGGGTGTCCACGAGGAGTTCGAACGTCTCGCCGACCAGTTTCTTGTTGCGCTCGATCTGAATTTGGCGCTGGCGATCCTGCAGAACGGCAAGGCGGCGAGACTTCTCTTCCTCGGGAATCGCGTCGGGCATAGTCGAAGCCGACGTATTTGGGCGCGGCGAATAGGTGAACGCGTAGACGCCGTCGTAACCAACGGCATCGAGCAGCGTGACAGACTCCTCGAAGTCTTTCTCGGTTTCGCCGGGAAAGCCCACGATGATGTCCGTGGTAATGCTGATGGGGCGCCGCGCTGCGCGAATCCAGGAAATCTTTTCGAGATACTCCTCGCGCGTGTACGTGCGACGCATCGCGCCGAGAATGCGGCTGGAGCCCGACTGCACGGGCAAGTGGATGTGATCGCAAAGCGCCGGCGTGGAGTCAATCGCGTCCACAATCTCGCGATGAAAATCGTTAGGGTGCGACGTGGTGAACCGGACGCGGCGAATTCCCTCGACCGTCGCGACTTCGCGCAACAGCTCGACGAAACTTAACGCTCGTGCGGATGGATCGCGGTAGGAATTCACCGTCTGCCCCAATAGCTGAATTTCCGTGTAACCCGCTTCGGCCAGGCGGCGCGCCTCGGAAAGAACAGCTTCACTAGGGCGGCTGCGCTCGGGCCCGCGCGTATGCGGCACAACGCAATAGGAGCAGGCGTAATCGCAGCCCTCGATGATCGTCACGTAGGCGCGAAGCGGATTATCGCGCCGGGTGATTTCGGTCTCGAATGTTTCGTCGGTATCGAGATCGAGACCCATCACGCGACGGCCACCGGCTTCGAGCTCCGCCACCATCTGCGGAAGTTTTCGATAACTTGCCGAGCCGCAGACCAGGCTCACCCAGGGCGCGCGCTCGAAAATGTCCTCGCCTTCCTGCTGTGCGAGACAGCCGATCACGCCGATGATTTTGCCGTCAGCGATTCCCCGCCATGCGCCGAGGCGCGAGAAAACTTTCTGCGCAGCCTTTTCGCGGATCGAGCACGTGTTGTAGAGCATGACATCCGCTTCAGCGATGCTTTGCGCCGCCCGATATCCGCGAGCGAGAAACACTCCGGCGACTTTCTCGGCGTCGTGGACGTTCATCTGGCAGCCGAAAGTTTCGATGAAGAAGGACTTACCGTTTGCGAATTGCGGGCCGGGATCCGCGGTGGCTGGGCCGACTTCTTCAACGCGCGCCAGAGCGTCGATTCCGATGTCGAAAGCCTTGCTCATTATCGTTTTCTGAGTCTAGCACAGCGCTGTGCCGGGCGAATTGGCGGGCGACTGCGATTACCACCCGAGGATGTAAGCGAACATGAGTGGGGCGACGATCGTGGCGTCCGATTCAATGACGAAGCGCGGAGTGTCCACGCCGAGCTTGCCCCACGTAATTTTCTCGTTGGGGACGGCGCCGGAATAGGAGCCGTAGCTCGTGGTCGAATCACTGATCTGGCAAAAATAGGCCCACAGCGGAACGTTGGGACGCTTCAGATCCTGGTGAAGCATCGGGACGACGCAAATGGGGAAATCTCCGGCGATGCCTCCGCCGATTTGGTAGAAGCCGAGGGGCGTCTTCGTGGCCGTCTCCGTGTACCAGCGGGCCAGCTCCATCATGTACTCGATCCCACCGCGTATTGTGGTCGCAGCCTTCACGTTGCCACCGATGACTTGCGCCGCGAACATATTTCCGAGCGTCGAATCTTCCCAACCGGGAACGAACATGGGTAGATTCTTTTCGGCCGCGGCCATCATCCAGCTGTCCTTGGGGTCGATCTGGTAATACTGCTTGAGCCTTCCCGAGAGAAGAACCTTGAAAAGAAATTCGTGCGGAAAGAACCGCTGCGAGGATTTGTCGGCGGCGTACCAGTCCTCCATGATCGCGCGCTCGATGCGGCGCATGGCTTCTTCTTCGGGGATGCAAGTGTCGGTGACGCGATTGAGGTGATGTTCGAGGAGCTCGACCTCCTGCGCGGGCGAGAGGTGGCGGTAGTGGGGCACGCGCTTGTAGTGATCGTGTGCGACGAGATTGTATACGTCTTCTTCGAGATTAGCGCCGGTGCAGCAGATTCCATGAATTTTGCCCTGGCGAATCATCTCGGCGAGCGAAAGGCCCAGCTCCGCAGTGCTCATCGCGCCCGCGAGCGTGACAAACATTTTGCCGCCGCTCGAGAGATGCTTCACGTAGGCCTCGGATGCGTCAATCACCACGGCCGCGTTGAAATGGCGATAGTGGTGCTTCACGAAGGACGTGATGGGACTTCCCGATCTTGTCTCAGGCGCGCTCATGGAATCTCCTTGGACCGGAATTCAAGTGGAAAACACCCGTGACGGGTGAGCGTTCGCGTGACGAGATGCGGCTAGAAGTAACTCGCCGTGTAGTTCAATAACCGGAAGAATTTATGCAGTGAGATATGAAATTGAAATGAAGCGATGCAAACTTCGTGAGTCACTAGGAATAAGTAACACAGATGCAGGGGGACTGACTACGAAATTCTCGCGCTGACTGGCCAGCTTCCGTGTGTCGTTTGAGGCAGCCTAAATCTTTCACGCAGCGTCTGATAAGTTTGAATCTGCTGATTGCGTATGCTACGGTAGTTTTGCCTGGCAAATTTCGTTATTTCAAGGGGGAAACAATTTCTGGCCTGGCGCTGCTACTTTTTGCCAGCCCTCTCACTCTTCTGGAACAGACGAGTGGGGTGGCAAGAGTCATCCTCGGAATACTTCTGCTGCTCTCGATTTTCTCGTGGGCGTTAATTCTCCAAAAATATTCTCAGCTTGGCGGGCTCGAAAGTAAGACGTCCAAGTTTCTGCAAATGTTTCGCGCAGGCCGCGGGCTTTCGGATCCAAACACTTTGCGCGCCGGCGTGGGCGGAACTCCGCTGATTTCCGTGTATGCGGCGGGATATCGCGAACTGGAATCGCAGATCGGCGGCGCAAATCCTCGAGGCGGCGTGGCTGTGGCCGGCAAGTTGAGGAATGCGAGCGCGGTGGGCGTCGAAATGCAGGTGGCCGCGGGAGAAGAAATTCGCCGCCTCGAAAAAGGAATGTCGTCGCTGGCGACAATCGCATCGGTTTCGCCGTTCATTGGACTATTCGGCACGGTCTGGGGCGTGATGGACGCGTTTGCCGGATTGGGTGACGCCGGGGCCGCCAGTCTTCGCGCGGTAGCACCGGGTATTGCAGAGGCTTTGGTCACGACCGCAGCGGGGCTTTTTGCCGCGATTCCGGCGCTGATCGCATACAACCACTACCTTCACGGGATTCGCGGCGTTGCATCGAGGATGAATGATTTCTCCGCGGAATTCGTATCGAAAGTTGAGACGCTGTACAACTCGTAGATTACTGCCATGCCGTCCATCGAACGCCAGACCGGGACTTCGCTTTCCGAAATCAACATGGTGCCGTTTATTGACGTGGTGCTGGTGCTTCTGATTATTTTCATGATCACAGCGCCGATCCTGCAGTCCGGCATTGAAGTGGACGTGCCGAAAACAAAGACAGTGAAGGAGCTGACCGAGGTACGGATGGTCGTGACCATTGATCGCGGGCAGCGCGTGTATCTAAACGACAAGCCCGTGAACATACACGACATTGGCAAGCAGGTGGTGGCGCAGTCCCCTGATCCGAAGAAACAAGCCGTGTACGTGCGCTGCGATGAGAGCGTCCCGTTTGGAAGCTGGGCGACGGTGGTTGACGCGCTACGCCAGGCGGGAATTCAAAATGTGAGCGTAGTGACGCAGCCGCTCAGCGAGCGACCAACAGCCCAGTGAAATGACAACGCTCGCCGCAACTCGCCCGAACGATCTACTCAAGCCCTTTGTGCAAATTTCGCTCATCGTTCATGTGACCCTTTGCGTGCTCGCGGTTCTCTATTCGTATTTCTACGGCAGGCAGGCGGATTGGGGCGGCCCCGGAGGCTCGATCAGCGTTGGACTTGTCGGCAATGTGCCTGCGATTCCGCTTCCCCGCCCTGAGGTGGTGTCGCCGAATCGCGTGGTGGATGAATCGAAAGGGCTTTTCAAATCCGAGCCCGCGCCGCAGCCCAAGCCCGCGCCCGATGCCATTCCGATACCGAAATTCGAGAAGAACAAGCCGCCGAAGTATGTTACGCGGCCGTCGAAGGTACTTGAGAATCCCACTCCGCCGCCTGAAAACGCGGTTCCGTATGGCGGGGGCGGCACTCCGACGGTGCCAACAACTTCATTCGCGCTGGGCGCGGGAACGACGCAGGCTGGACTTGGATTTACGGGTGCGTCTGGCGGAGATTTCGGCTCGCGGTTTTCGTGGTACGTCGAGGCGGTACAACGGCGCATCAGTGGAAATTGGCTCGCATCGACCGTGGACCCAAGCGTGGCTACGGCGCCGCGCGTGATCGTCACGTTCACGATTCTGCGTGATGGCACCGTCACAAATATTCAGATGACGCAGCGGAGCAACAATAGCTCCGTGGACACCTCGGCGACCCGAGCGGTCCAGGACTCTAGTCCGCTCGCGCGACTGCCTGCCGAATATTCAGGCTCCAGCGTGAACGTAGAGTTCTGGTTTGATTTCCACCGGTGATTAAGCTGGCCGCGAAGACATCGAAGCAGGGCGAAGATGGGAACAATTAATGGAAGCTGGAATGACCGAAATGCGAACGAGATCATCTAACGATTGGCGAAACAGCATTCATAAGAGGTGCCCATTGGCGATACGGATGTTTACACCGCTGTCATTTTTGAAGGTTATCCTTGTATTGGTTTTGGCCGTGTTCTCGTTTGCGCTGCCGTCGGCAGCTCAGGATTGGTTCAAGACCGGCACTGGGCTGGGCGTCACGAAGGCGCGTCTCGCGCTGCCCGATACGGCGGCGCGTTCGGCATTCGCGCAGCCGCTGCCCAAGACTTTTCACGATGTGGTGTGGGCGGACCTCGACTATTCCGGAATCGTTGACATGGTCAGTCCCAGTTTCTATCCGGTGCAGGTGCCGGGCCAGCCGAGCGAGTTGAAGGCGGACGATTGGGCGGCCGCTCCGGCGAACGCATACATGGTGGCATACGGCAATCTTTCGACGGATACGTCGGGCGTCGCTTTCGCGGGATATCTCGCAGACGTGCACAATCCGGCGGCGCCTCTCGCCCTGCAGAAAATCTACCGTGGCGCCGCAACGGACGCCGATGTGCGGCGCATGGCGCATCAGTTTGCCGACGATATTATCGGCGTGCTGAGCGGCGGGCAGTCCGGCATCGCCCAAACCAAGATTGCGTATTCCAGCGCGCGTAACGGCAATAAGGAAATATGGGTGATGGATTACGACGGCGCGAATCAGCAACAACTCACGCACCTGAAATCCATCTCGCTCACTCCGCGCTGGTCGCCGGACGCGACGCGAATCGCGTTCACGTGCTTTGCACCATACCGCGGCGTCACGTCGGCGCAGATCTGCATATACTCGACGGCGTCCGATCGCTTGATTGCGTTCCCGCGGTATCGCGGAACGAATGGCTCGCCGGCATGGTCGCCCGACGGCTCGGAGATTGCATTTATGTCGAGCCTGAACGGCGATCCCGAGATTTACATTTCGGATGCGACTGGAGCACATCTGCACCGCATCACGTTCGCGGCGGGCGTGAGTACGTCACCGGCGTGGAATCCGAAAACGGGCAAGCAAATGGCATTCGTGAGCGATCGAGGAGGATCGCCGGTGCTTTATCTCGCGAACTCGGACGGGTCCGACGTCGAGAAGCTGAATCTGCCGGACATGGGATACGTGATAGACCCCGCATGGTCACCAAATGGACAATTGCTGGCATTTAGCTGGCGACGTCCGAGCGGTAACTACGATATCTACGCTATGGATATCGTTAGTAGGCAGCTGGTCGAGCTGACGAAGGACGCAGGACGCAATGAACGCCCCAGCTGGGCACCCGATGGACGGCATATTGTTTTTGAGTCCACGCGCACGGGGACACGGCAAATATGGTCCATGCTGGCGGATGGCAGCCAGGCGCGGCAGCTGACGTTTGAAGGGCAGAATGAATCGCCCAGTTGGTCGTCGAAATGACGGCCCAGGCTCTTGTAAGTGTCTCAAGGCATATTACCGCCAGTAATGGAGTAAATTCATTCACGGCGAAGCCGCTAAGCCCTCGCGGCGGCGCCGAAGGAGGCAGTCCATGCACCGCAGTACTTTTCGCAAATTCACATTGCTCTTCGGCCTCGTAGCTCTTGTCGCCGTAGCCGGCGGCTGTAAGAAGAAGGTGGCGGCAACTCCACCCGCGCCACCTCCCGCTCCGGCGTTGCAGCCCACGGTGACGCTAAACGCTTCGCCATCCACGATAAATTCCGGTCAGACCGTGACCCTCTCGTGGTCGTCCACTAACGCAACAGACCTGGACATTCAACCTGGCATCGGAAAAGTCGCGCCGCAAGGCTCAACTCCAGCGAATCCGACACAGTCCACAACGTACACGATCACTGCCACGGGCGCCGGCGGAAGCGCTACCGCCAGTGCGAGCGTTAGCGTGAACGCATCCGCGCCAACGGCGTCCACGCCCACAGCACAACCGGGCGTGAGCGAGCTCTTCGAGCAGAACGTGAAGGACGCGTATTTCGAACTCGACAAGTCCGATCTTCGCGACGAAGCTCGCGCCGCACTGACCAAGGATGCGGAGTTCCTGCGCTCGTATCCACAGGTTCATGTTTCAATCGAGGGGCATTGCGATGAGCGCGGCTCGACGGAATACAACCTCGGTCTGGGACAGCGGCGCGCTGAGGCGGCGAAGAACTACCTCATCTCGCTGGGCATCCCAGCCGACCGAATGGAAACGACGAGCTGGGGCAAAGAGCGTCCGTTCTGCACCGAGCACGACGAATCGTGCTGGCAGCAGAACCGCCGCGCGCACTTCGTTCTGGCACGCTAACAACCTGCCCGCGCTTGCGTCAGCGATGAAGATTTCTTAATCGCTGACGCGGGCCGGCGCAGCCGCGGCACAACGGGGGCCGCAGACCGGAATTGGTCAAGTTTCTCCAAGGAGGCATTCCCTTGCGCACACGATGGCTCGCGCTGGCACTTGCAGCGGTACTCTGCGGCGCACTCGGCGGGACGCTCTTCGCTCCTCAGCCTGCAGGTGCCGTCTCGAAAGAAATGATCGAGCTACAGCAGCAGGTGACGCAGATTTTGCAAGCTCAGCAGGACCTGCGCAGTTCGATGGATGGTAACAACGCCGCGCTCAGGACGCTCGTACAGCAATCACTCGATTCCGTGAACAGACTGGGCGGCGAAATGGGTTCGCTGCAAAAGTCAGTGCAGGAAGTCCAGGCGAACACGGGCGCGCGCATGGACACGATGACACAGCAGACGCAGGGACTCTCGGACAATATGCAGGACGTGCAAGCGCGCGTGGCTAAGCTTTCGCAGCAATTGACCGACGTCCAAAACCTGCTGCAGAGCATTGATGCGAGGGTTTCTGGCGGTTCCACGACGAGCCCGACCGCAGTCAATTCGCCAAGCGGAAACCCGGATAGCGCCGCACCGCCGCCTTCGGCAGCGACCAGCGCCGATTTCGGCGGACACGCTCTATCAAAATGGACTGAGGGACCTGACCGGCGGCAAGTACGATCTCGCGCGGCAGGAGTTCTCGGACTACATCCGGAATTTCCCTTCGAACGACCTGGCATCCAATGCGACGTTTTACCTCGGCGAAATTGCGTACGCGCAGGACGATTTCAAGGGAGCGATCACATCCTACGACAATGTGCTGGCGAACTATCCGAAGAGCTTTAAGTTGCCGGCTTCCCTATTGAAGAAGGCCATGGCCGAACTGGAACTGGGAATGAAAGCGAGCGGAATACGCGACCTGCGAGAAGTTGAGCGCCGCTTCGCGGGCTCGGATGAAGCAAAGCGCGCCCAGGCGAAGCTGCGCGAGCTTGGCGCGACGCCCACGTCACGCCCAACACGCTAAACTTGTCTTAGTGCTGCGAGGGGAAGCCGCCACGGCTACGGATTCGCACGCACCTTTGCGCTGGCTGTTATGCCCTTTGAAAATCAGGCTGCCAATCGCGAACCAATTGCTTTATCACTTTGCGGTCCGTGATTTTGTCCTGTAAGACTTTCCGCGCGAGATCCGGCAACTCCCCGTCGCCCGCAAAGCGCAGTGCTACCAGCTGACCCACGGTGAACTCCCTGATTCGTGAACGCAAGTCTACCGGCAGCACCTGCTGCATTCGCAGCTGCATTTCCAGACGAATCACGCGGTCCTGAACCCTTAAAGCCATCACGCGAGCGCTGAGTGCGAGGAAAATCAGCGCCACGGCCACGAGCAACGAAATGACCGAGCCTGCCGAAAAGGCGCGCACTACGCGATAGATGCACCACACGAGATTCACCAGCAAAATCGGCATCACAACGAAATGGAACGGCGGGAAGAACCTCGCGTGATGCTGGAAATTCTGCGTTTCACTCATGGCTAGACCTCCGATGACCCAAGTCGAACTTCGCGCGCATAGTACCAAAATTGTGCCGATCGGGCACGGCGACGGGCGTCCAGGCAGAACACCCCAACCGTTTCTTTTGACTACGGCCTTTCTGCTATACTCCTGCCCATGTCAGTCAACAAAGCAATCCTGGTAGGGCGCCTGGGGCGCGATCCAGAAACGCGATTCACCTCTGGCGGGCAAGCCGTCGCAAACTTCACGCTCGCGACGGATGAGACTTTCAAGGACCGCGCCGGCGAACGCCAGAAGCGCACCGAGTGGCACCGAATTGTTCTGTGGGGAAAGCTGGCGGAGATTGCGCAGCAGTACCTGAAAAAGGGGATGCTGGTGTACGTCGAGGGCCGCATCCAGACGCGCCAGTGGGAAGATAAGCGCGACGGCCAGAAACGAACAACGACGGAAATCGTCGGAAGCGTGATGAGAATGCTGACTTCTCGCGCGGAAGGCGCCGCTGCGGGAGCAAGCGCGGGCGGATCCGGTGCGGGGATAGGCCACGGCCGCTCGGCGGACGCGGATTTCGATGTTGCGGGACCCGGTCCGGAAGAACCAGCGGCAGGCCCGGAAATCTCCGACGAAGATATCCCCTTTTAGGCCTGGTTTAAAAATCGCCCGACGAGTTGACCTTCTAACTGGGTCGTTTAATCCCGGAGCCTCGCTTCGAAATTCCTACCTAAGGAATCCTGCCTTACTTCGGAGTGGTACCTCCATTGGCACTCGCTTCCGGGGCTGCGCCTGAAATCGCGTCGGCATCGTCGTCATCATCGTCGAGCGTAGGCAGAGTCGGCAGAATTTCGGCGGCAATCGAGCGGCGCTGAATCAGCACGTCCTTGATCATTTTCCCGTCGCGAAATTCGAGCGCACGTTTGGAGTACTGCGCGATATCCGGCTCGTGCGTGACAATCACAACGGTGAGGCCGTGCTCATCATTCAAATTCTGCAAGATGTCCATGATCTCAATGCTTGTCCGGCTATCGAGATTCCCGGTGGGCTCATCGGCGAGGAGCAGCGAGGGATTATTGACCAACGCACGGGCGATCGCTACGCGCTGTTGCTGCCCTCCGGAAAGCTGCGATGGGAAATGGTCCGACCGATCAGCCAGTCCCACGCGCTTGAGGGCTTCCTCGGCCCGGCGCTGGCGTTCCTCGATGGGGATGCCCGCATAGATCGTGGGCAGCTCAACATTTTCCAAGGCTGAAGTGCGCGACAGGAGATTGAATTGCTGGAACACAAACCCAATCTTGCGGCTTCGGATTTTCGCAAGTTCGGTTTTGGTGAGACCCGAGACATCCTTCCCATCGAGGAAGTAATGGCCGCGCGTAGGCTTGTCGAGACAGCCAAGGATATTCATTAGGGTCGATTTCCCCGACCCGGAGGAGCCCATCACCGCGACAAACTCCCCCGGGTGGATTTCCATGGAAACCCCGCGCAGGGCGTGGACATGGATCTCACCCAGGTCGTAAGTCTTGTGAACGCCGTCCAGTCGGATGGTAGGGATATTCCCAGTCGCACCGCTAGCGGGAGAGTTTGGAGCGGTGTTCGATGTAATAGAAGACTCGCTCATGATGTGGCGCGGGGGTGCGGCTAATCCGGATCGAAATAACGAAGGAACCGGAGGGCGGACCTAGTGATTGCCGGCGCTCTTTTTTCGCTGCTCGTCCAACTGCTTCAGGAAATCGTCGAATTTGAGCTGCTGGTCGGGAGTAAGAATCGCACGGATGTTGGCCCGGCCCTGCTGCCGAATCTGCTCGTGCGCAGCATCGAGAGGTGCGTAGAGCGCTTGCCACTTCGAGACTGTATCGTCAAACACCGCTCCAACCTGCTTCTGCTGTTCCGGGGTTAACTGTAGCCTTTGCGTAAGATCGTTCACTCTCTCATTTCGCGTCGGCTTGAGGTTCAACTGCGCCGCGGTCTGCGCCTGCACTTGTCCCTCTACTCGTTCGTCCCAAAGATGGCTGCCCACGCCGCCGAGCAGTATCCCCAGGACAAAAACGACGAACACGAGGACTGCCGCTTCGAGTCGAGCGTTGTTAGTTCGCATGATCGGTTTCCGCCACCATCATCAGAACTTCGTCCCGATTTGCCGGAGGATTCGCCGGGTCCGGACCAAAAATATCACTCACAGTCATAAGACGTGCGGTCCTTACATTGGGTTGCGCGTGACGCCCCCAGCCCGCGTCATATGACACGAGCACGCCGAGAAGGATCGTCGCGGTCGCGGCAAATTTCCATCCCAGACGCACGAGCGGTTGCCAGAAACCGGCGCGCTCGGCTGATCCGTCCTGTTCCGCAGCGCGAATTCGCGCCATAACCGTGCGCGCGAATGCCGGTCCCGGACCATTAGACGGCCCCGCCACGCGAAGCAATCGAACGCTCGACGCGGCCTGATCGAGCGCGCCACGGCACGCCACACAGTTCTGCCAATGCTCTTCCGCGATCTTGGCGTCGGCGGAACTTAACGTGCCTTCGAGGTAGTCCTCCAGCATTGCTTCATAGCTCGTACAAGCTACGTTTCCGAACTCAGTGTCCGTTGCCATGGCTTTTACCCTTTCCTTTGCGCTGAGTGAGATCCAGCGTTCTTGCCGCCAGGATCCATCCGTCGCCGATAAACGTCCATGATTCGGCCGCGTGCGCGGAACAGCCGCACTTTCACCGTGTTCACATTGAGGTTGAGAATTTCGGCCAGCTCTTGCACAGAAAACCCTTCCATTTCCTTCAAAACTAACAACTCACGATCCTGCTCCGGCAACGCCGCCAGCATCCGTTCGAGAACTTCGCGCGATTCGGCGCGGGCACTCGCACTCTCCGGTGGGCGATCCGCGGACACGATGCCATCCAGCCGCGAAACCTGCTCCTCCGACAAGTCCGCTTCATACACCAGGGGCCGGACTTTCTTCTTTCTCAAGTAATCCCAGCATTCGTTCACCGCAATCTTATAGAGCCAAGTCGAAAACGCCGCCCGCTGGTCAAACTTCTTGATCCCCAGATAGGCCTTGAGAAATACCTGCTGCGCGACGTCCTCTACATCCTCCGGTCGCCGCAGAATTCCACCAACGAGCGCAAACACGCGTTGCTGATGACGACGCACCAATTCCTCGAACGCCGTCTCAGTTCCACTTTGAGACAAGCGCACCAGTTCCCTGTCCTCTTCCTTCTTTCCCTTTCGGTCGAGAGGAAGCGTGAGCGCCGGGGCGCTGGCTACCATAGTCTTTGGGACGTCCGCCATTCGCTTTAGGTTACGCCGAAAAATAGCGACCGTGAGTCAAATTTTTCTTGCAGCGCCTGCTGGTCCATGTGACAATACCCGCCATGATAATCGGCGACCGCATCCGACTGCTACGAGAAACCAAGAAACTTTCCCAGGGCGACGTTGAAAAGCGCACCGGCTTGCTCCGCTGCTACATTTCGCGCGTCGAGAACGGCCATACAGTGCCGGCAATTGAAACTCTTGAGAAGCTGGCGAGGGCGATGGAAGTGCCGCTCTACCAACTCTTCTACGACGGCGAAGAGCCGCCCGTGCTGCCAAATCTTCCGAAGCGGAAGAGCGCGGACGATATCGCCTGGGGCAGCACCGGTAAGGACGCCCGCTACCTGGGTCGTTTCCGCCGGCTTCTGGGCAAAATAGAAGAAGGCGACCGTCGCTTGCTTCTATACATGGCGCAGAAGATGGCTAACCGCTAGGCAGCCGTTTCCGCAAATAACTCCTGCAACAGGGAATGTCACCGCACGTGATCATTCCGCGCGCTTGCGCGTACGTGCGCTTCGGCTGTTCCGCCCCACACGCCATGATGCGCGTCTCTATTCCCACTCGATCGTACTCGGCGGTTTTGAACTGATATCGTAAACCACGCGATTCACGCCGGGCACTTCGTTCACGATTCGCACTGAAATTTTCTCCAGCACTTCCATCGGCAGGCGCGTCCAATCCGCTGTCATGGCGTCGAGCGAATCGACCACGCGGACCGCGATTGTGTCGGCGTACGTGCGACCGTCCCCCATCACTCCCACGCTTTGAACCGGTAGAAGCACCGCGAACGCCTGCCAGGTTTTCTCGTACAGCCCGGCACGTCGAATTTCTTCGACCACGACGGCGTCTGCCGCGCGCAAAGTTTCAAGTTTCTCGGGCGTGATGGCGCCGAGCAAGCGCACGGCAAGGCCCGGTCCGGGGAATGGCTGCTTCACCAGAATCTCTTCCGGCAGCCCGAGTTCCCGGCCGATTTGCCGCACCTCGTCCTTGAAGAGGTCGCGCAGCGGTTCGATGAGTGCGAAGGGCATATCTTTCGGCAGGCCGCCCACGTTGTGGTGCGATTTTATGACCGCGGACGGACCCTTCACGGAAACCGATTCGATCACATCGGGATAGAGAGTTCCCTGCACGAGAAACTTTACGGGCAGGCCGGCTTGCGCGCCACCAAGGAGCTTGCGTTGTTCCTCGGCAAAAACGGCAATGAATTCGCTGCCAATGATTTTGCGCTTCTGCTCCGGATCCGTGACACCCGCCAATTTCCCAAGGAATCTTTCGGACGCGTCTACACCAATCACGTTCAGGCCCAGGCGATCCCGCAGCAGTTCGAGCGTGTCTCGAAATTCATCACGACGCAGAAGCCCCGTGTCCACGAATACGTTCGTCAGCCGATCGCCGATGGCGCGGTGAACCAGCGCGGCCGCAACCGTTGAATCCACGCCTCCGCTCAGGGCGCAGATCGCTCGCGCGCCCTCGCTTTGCTCGCGGATCGCTTCAACCGTCTCCGCGATAAATCCGGCGCGATCCCAATTCTGTTTCGCCCCGCAAACGCCGAAGACAAAATTGCGCAGGATATCGGTTCCGCGATCCGTATGGTTTACTTCGGGATGAAACTCCACGCCGTAAAACCGCGACGCGGGATTTTCGACAGCGGCCACGGCATTGTTCGTCCGAGCAGTCACATGAAAGCCGGCGGGTAAGCCGACGACGTGATCCCCATGGCTATTCCAGACGCTCAATTGCGCGGGTACTCCCGCGAACAGTTTAGAGTCGCGCTCGATGTCGAGTTGCGCCCGACCGTACTCACGGCGGTCGGCGCGTTCGACTTTTCCGCCAAGGGAGTGCGCAAGCCACTGCATGCCGTAGCAGATGCCGAGGACAGGAACTCCCAGCTCCAGCGCCTTTGGATCGCACAATGGGGCGTCCTTGTCATACACGGAGCTCGGGCCGCCCGACAGCACGATCCCGACGGGTTCTTGAGCGCGAATCTCCGCGATGCTGGCCGTGCACGGGAGGATCGCGGAAAACACTAGCTGCTCTCGGATACGGCGAGCGATCAGTTGCGTATATTGGCCGCCAAAATCCAGCACGACTATTCCGTGTTTCGTGCTCACCATGCCTCCGTGCTCTCTGGCTGTCGCTGCGGCTCCGGGATTTGGCGCCATGATCTCTCCGTATGCGTTTGCATCTCTTAGTGTTTCTTGTGTGCCTTGCTCTGCGCGAACAAAAAACAAGCCGTTCCTAACGCAGTACGATATTCACAAGCTTCTTCGGCACCACCACAATCTTCGCGATCTCTTTGCCGACTACCAGCGGCGCAATTCGTGGATCGCTCAGGGCGCGATCCCGGGTTTCGTCCTCGCTCAGGTTTTCATCCACCAACATCTTGCTACGCAATCGCCCATTGATCTGGATGATGATCTCGATCTGATCTTCGCGCGTCAGATCTTCGCGATACTGCGGCCACTTCTGGCGTGAGATCGTGCCTGAGTTTCCGAGCATCTCCCACATCTCTTCAGCGATGTGCGGGGTCATCGGCGAGAGCATGAGCACCGTCAGCGAGAGAACTCGTTTCAGAATTGCCGGCGAAGCATCCTGATCGAGCGGCTCCTGAGCGTGAAATTCGTTCACGAGTTCCATGACCAGCGCGATCGAGGTATTGAAATGCCAGCGCACCTCGAAGTCGTTGGTCACACGCTTGAGAGTCTGGTGCGCTCGACGGACCAGGATTTTCTCCTTGGCCGTGGCCTGAGCCATGTCAGTGGGCGAATTCCAGTCAACGGAAACGGCGCGCAAGCGTTCCGCGTGCTTCTCGATCAACCGGTACAAACGATTCAGAAAGCGCGATGAACCTTCAATGCCCTGCTCGCTCCACTCGAGATCCTTTTCAGGAGGAGCGGCGAACAGGGTGTACATCCTTCCGGTGTCGCAGCCATATTTATCGGCCATGTCTATCGCGCCGACGACGTTGCCGCGCGACTTCGACATTGCCACTCCGCCCTTCTGCACCATCCCCTGCGTGAACAGCCGCGCGATCGGCTCGTCATGTTTCACAAGCCCGAGGTCGCGCATCACCTTGCAGAAAAACCTGGAGTACAGCAGGTGCAGGATTGCGTGCGTAATCCCGCCGACGTACTGATCGATCGGGAACCAGTAGCCGACTTTCTTCGGATCGTAAGGCGCTCTGTCGTTGCGCGGGTCGGTGTAGCGGTAAAAATACCAGGAGGAATCCACGAACGTGTCCATCGTGTCGGTCTCGCGACGCGCCGGGCCGCCACATTTCGGGCATTTCGTGTTGACGAATTCGGGCACGCTCGCGAGTGGCGACTGCCCCGCCGTCGCGATCGCCAACTGCTCCGGCAAACGAACGGGCAACTGGTCATCCGGGACCGGAACCATGCCATCCTTCTCGCAGTAAATCACAGGAATGGGCGTGCCCCAGTAGCGCTGCCTAGACACGCCCCAGTCTTTCAAGCGATACGTCGTCTCGCCCGCACCAAACTTCTTTTCGGCTGCATCGGCGGTCATTCTCTCGATGGCCTGATCGGTCGTGAGCCCGGAATACGAGCCCGAATTGGCCAGCCGCCCGTGCTCGGTGTAGGCCTCGCTCATGCGATCGGGGCGCAATGGCGGCCCTTGCATGGGTTGGATCACTATTTTTACGGGAAGGCCGTACTTGCCGGCGAATTCATAGTCTCGCTGATCGTGCGCCGGCACGCACATCACGGCACCTGTTCCGTATTCCGCGAGGACGAAATTCGCCACCCAGATCGGCACTTGCTCGCCGGAAAATGGATTCTGGGCGAAGCGGCCGGTAAAGAAACCTTCCTTCTCCGCGATGGCAATGTCCGCGGCGCGCATGCTTTTCTGCCGCATGGCTTTGAGCTGAGCTTCCATCGCGGACCGCCCCGGCACTCCGTCGAGCAATTTGCCCAATTGCGGATGCCCGGCGGCAACAACGATGGCTGAGGCGCCGTAAATCGTATCCACGCGCGTGGTGAAAACCTCGAGGCTCGTTTCGGAGATTCCCGCAACGTCGAAACGCACCCGCGTGCCTTTCGATTTCCCGATCCAGTTTTTCTGCATTACGAGCACTCGCTCGGGCCATCCGGACGCGAGCTGGCTCATATCATTGAGGAGTTCGTCGGAATACTTCGTGATTCGGAAGAACCACTGGTCAAGCTCCTTCTGCTCGACTTGCGTGGTCTCGTGGCGCCAGCAGAAGCCGTCAATCACCTGCTCGTTGGCCAGCACGGTGAGGCATTCGGGGCACCAGTTCACCTTGCTCTTTTTTCGGTAGGCGATTCCCTTCTCGAGCATGCGCAGGAAGAACCACTGGTTCCACCTGTAGTATTCCGGCTCACAGGTGGATATTTCGCGCCGCCAGTCGTAGCTAAAGCCGAACCGCTTCAAGACTCGGCGAAACTCCTGAATGTTTACGTTTGTCCAATCGCGCGGATGAGTTCCATTCTTGATCGCGGCATTTTCCGCAGGCAATCCGAACGCGTCCCAGCCCATGGGATGCAGCACGTTGAAGCCGCACATCCGCTTGTAGCGCGCCACGGCGTCGCCGATGGTGTAATTGCGCATGTGGCCCATATGGAGCGTGCCGGAGGGATACGGCAGCATTTCGAGCAGGTAATATTTCGGACGGGAGGCGTCACCATCGTTCGCGTGGAATGCGCCCTGCTCGTCCCAAACCTTCTGCCACTTCGCTTCGATCTGCTGTGAATCGTAATCAGCCAAGTTCACTTCCCCCGTGATCTTTTGCTTGCGCGCACGCCAGCCTTGGCCGCGCTTACTTTGATACCTTTGTGTGGCCGCGGCTTCATGCCGGGTCCCGTGGCTCGCACCACTCGACCAGTGAGCTTCCAGAGAACCGCGACGTTGCGCTTATCGTCCCCCGGCTTATCAATGGGCGTTTCAAGAATGAAAGCGCATTTGGCGAGCAGCGGGTGATTCAGAATCCTGCCGAAGGCTTGCAGTCCGATAAATCCTTTTCCGATGTGTTCGTGCCGATCCACGCGCGAACCGAGTGGCGTCTTCGAATCGTTCACGTGAACTACGGCAACACGAGCGAGGCCAACTGTCCGGTCAATGTCGCGCAACGCAACTTGCAATCCTTCCTCGGTGTGGATACTCCACCCAGCGGCGAAAGTGTGCGCCGTGTCAATACACACGCCGAGCGGCAAATCCGGGCATGCGTCCAGGATTGCCTTCAACTCCTCAAACCTCGAGCCGAGCGCACTTCCCTGCCCGGCCGTGTTTTCCAACAGTATCCGCAGATCACCGAACTTCAAACCTCTCGAGGCCGTCTTAATTCCAAAAGCAATTGCCGCGATGGACGATTCGACGGAGGCACCCAACCCGCTGCCCGGATGAATAACCAGGTAGTCCGTGCCGAGGGCCAGGGCTCTGACAATTTCCTGATGGAATGCCTGTATCGAGCGGGTGCGCAACACCGGATTTGGCGAGGCCAGATTGATCAAGTAGTTGCCGTGGACGACCAAGGGACCGAGATGCAATTCCCTTCGACGGTCGCAAAACCTCGCGGCATCCGTTTCGGCAATTCTCGAACTCCCGTGACCCCACATTCGAGGGCTCGAAGAAAATATCTGCAGCGCGTTGGCGCCAAGGCCGTGCGCTAGATCCAGCGCAGCAGCAATGTCTCCGGCAATCGAGGTGTGAATCCCGATGCGAATGCTGCCGTCTTTCCATGCGGGAATTTCAGGCGCGGGAGTTGGTTCGGGGCGATATTCGTCGGCAGCGTCGAAGGTCAGATCAGTCCTGTAATTTTCTTCCGCCATTCCCTCAGGTTGTCCGTGTGCTTGAACACGTATTTTATCGGAAAGTCGCCGCGCGCGCAAAGGGCACGAAAAAGCGGAGCCTAGCTCGCAGGAGCGGCCGGAACGCTGGTGGAAAAGCTTATCGTGGGGATGCTATCATTCAAAATCGCAATTGGCCTCCGCGGCATTTGTGACGGGGGCGCGGTCGCCAAGTGGTAAGGCAAAGGTCTGCAAAACCTTTATCGGCGGTTCGATCCCGCCCCGCGCCTCCAAAAAATGTCACGACGAAGCTGGCGGTAACTGGCCGTCCGCATTCAACATCAACCGCAGGTCCAGCGCCTCCTTCCGCACGCGTAAGTCGAAATAAAACACCGTAGCCGCAATCGTAAAGAAAGGCAAAATAAGAGTCGCTGCGGCGACAGAACCGACGTGAGCCAAGGCTAGCCATGCGGACGCCATTCCTGCGTTCTGGCGCACTAGAATGACCGCGAGTCTCTGCGGGTAGTAGAGAAACGCATAAGCGATAATTCGTAGCAAGAAGTAGAGAAGGTAGATCACGAGCGCACGGCCGACGTAACCTCGCGTGAGGTCGAAGCTTCTCCCAAATGCTCTGCGGGGACTGAGGTTTTCGAGCGCTGCGGCCGGAAGCGCCGTAATGAGCCTGCTGGCAAGCGAAACGCCTGGAACAAAGAGTAAGACCGTCGAGGCAAGAATTGCCGCGCCTGTTAGAAGGGTGCCTGAGGCCAAACGCCACATCTTCGATCGCAATCGGCCGACTGCTGCCCGGACGGATGTCGTTCGACCAAAATAAAGTTCAGACACCGCGTATGCCGTAGGAGCTTGAGTGAGAAGGTAGACAAGAAAAACCTCGGCGACGAGGGAGACCAAATCCACTCCTAGTGTGTACGCCGGCCCCATCGGTGGCGGAAGGCCCAGAGCTCGCGCGCGGATCGAGGGCAAGTAAATAAGACGCAATTGCGCGAAGTTCCAGAGCAGAACAATCAAGTGAGGAATCACCGAGATGCCCGCGAAAAGTCGAAAGTTCTCGCGATATAAAGAAAATGATCGATCCAGGATCTCGCCGAGCGATAAGGGCCGGATATCTACATTTGCCATTCGGACGTCCTGCCCCAACATTTGAACAAGTTTGGTTGTGGACTTTAGCAGGCTGAAGCGCGAAGTACCAAGACGATTCCGCCGCGCAAATTTCGCGAAACCGCGATTGCTTCTTTGCGCGTACAAACGTTCCTGAGTTAAACTCATCGTTTCCCATTCGCTCAGGAGAGCCATCCATGCTTGTGGTGATGCAATCGAACGCGACCGAGGAACAGGTTCGCGCAGTCTGCGAGCGAATCGAGTCGCTCGGGTATCGCGCGCACCCAATGCCCGGGGCGGGCCGCACGGCCATCGGCATCACGGGCAATAGCGGCGCGGTCGAAACCGGATCTCTCGACTCGATGCCGGGCGTCGTCGAATGCATCCCGGTCAGCAAGCCCTACAAACTCGTCGGCCGGGAGCTGAAGCCGGAAAACACCATCGTACGCATTCCGACGCCCTCCGGTGAAGTCAGCTTTGGCGGCAAGGCAGTCGGCATGGTCGCCGGACCCTGCGCTATCGAAACGCGCGAGCAAGCCTTCACCATCGCTGAAGGGATTCGCGCCTCCGGAGCGCGCCTGTTCCGTGGAGGAGCCTACAAGCCACGCACGTCGCCCTATAGTTTTCAGGGGATGGGCGAGGAGGGCCTGAAAATACTCGCGGAAGTGCGCGACAAATTCGGCCTCGGCGTAATTACGGAGGCGATCGACAACGAGTCGCTCGATCTGGTGGAGAAGTACGCCGACGTAATTCAGATCGGCGCCCGCAACATGCAGAATTTTTCGCTTCTGAAACGCGCCGGGCGCGCGCGCAAACCCGTCCTGCTGAAGCGGGGGATGTCCGCGACGCTCGACGAATTGCTGATGGCCGCCGAGTACATCATGTCCGAGGGTAACTACAACGTTATCCTGTGCGAGCGGGGTGTGCGCACCTTCACCGACCACACTCGCAACACGCTCGACCTGAGCGTCGTGCCGGCGGTTCAGCGGCTGAGCCATCTTCCCATTGTTGTGGACCCGTCGCATGGCACGGGCCGGCGCAACAAAGTGCTTCCGCTGTCGCGGGCTGCCGTCGCCGTCGGAGCGGATGGCATTCTCGTTGAAGTCCATCACGATCCCGCCCGGGCGCTGTCAGACGGCCCGCAGTCCATTCTGCCCGAGGAATTCACTCAGCTCATGCGTGAAGCACGCGACATTGCCGCAGTCCTCGGCCGCACACTGAATTGAAGTTTCGCGTCAATTACCGGCTGGTGATTTTGCTGGCTATTTTGCTTGGCCTCGCGGCCCGCGAGGTAGCGGTTGAGCTTCGTCCTTCCTTTCTGCGTCCCGGTTTGCACCTTTTCGCATACGTTGGTAACACCGGCGACGGAACGGTCACGGCCGTTGACCTGGTCAAGCTGTCCCCTGCTGCCACTATTCCCGTCGGAGCTGGACCCACTGGAATCCGCGCCCACCCGACCCGCAAGGAGATCTGGGGACTTAGCTCCGCAGGAGGGTACGCATGGGTGCTCGACGCGACGACGAATCAAATTGCTGCGCGGATTCCGGTAGGCGCCGCACCCTATGCGCTCGATTTTTCGCCCGACGGATCACGCGCCTATGTCGCGGCCTCCGGGTCGAACACCGTTGTTGCCGTTGACTGCGCGACACGCGCAGTTGTCGCGCGCGGACGCGCCGGACGGCGCCCCTGGATTGCGCGCGTCTCACCGGACGGCAAACTTGTCGTGGTTTCCAATCGCGACGACTCGACCGTGTCCATACTGGACGCCGCCACACTCGCGCCGCGCGCCACGGTCACGGTGGCGCCTGACCCGGAGCAAATCGTAATCCTGCCGGACAGCTCGAAGGCTTTCGTCACCTCCGGGTCGCGGAATCAGATTTCCGTAGTGGATTTGAAGAAAAGCGTGCTGGTGGCAAATCTTGCACTGGGTGGCACGCCGGACGCGCTGATCCTCAAGCCTGACGGAGGTGAGCTTTATATTCCGTCCAGCAACGCCCATGGCCTGCTTATCGTGAACACGCAGACCAATGAGGTCGGTGACTTTTTACTGCTCGGAATGTCCCCTGCCTCCGCGGCGATGACGGCGGACGCCTCGACGCTTTACGTTTCTGACCCGGCAGCAGGACATATCGTGCCGGTGTCGATCAACGTTCGCCAGGTAGCGCGTCCCATTTCAGTCGGCCAAGCGCCGCGAAGCTGCCAGCTCACGCCGGGAGAAGATATCCTGGTTGTGGTGGACACGGGGTCGGATGAACTCGCAATCGTGCGGGCGAAAACATCAGGACTGATCACACTGATTCCCACCGGGTCGCAACCTCGCGATTTGGCGATCAAGGTATTTTGAACTTTCTATGAACTGCGCTGAACTCGAACGAGCAGCCCCTACTGGACCGTAAGGCTCAGTGGAAACGTGCGCGTGACGCTCGCTTGACCTGTCGGGGTGACCGTCGCGGTCACCATAATCGTATACGTATCGGCCGGAGTACCCGGCGCGGGAACGGCGGGAACTGAAGTGCCGCCTCCCCCGCCGCATGCTGCGATTGCAAGCGCAAATGCCGCCAACAGCACCGCTGCCTGGGCGACCCTCCCGAACGGAGCGCGCAGGCGGCCGAGTACGAGTACCCAAGTCACCAAGAACGGTAAAGACAGAATGGCGATCCAAGCGATTCGATCGCGCTCGGGACGTCCGGGCATCGCTTGCCACGCGGGGCTCGCGTTTGCGCTCGATACGACGCCAGCGGGCGTTGACGTGACGACTACCTGAAATTGGCCTGAGCTGGTGGGGGTGATCTGGACGACGGTAGGGTTGCTGGCTGGTGTCGTGGTAATCGTACAAGTCCCCAAGAGTGCAGCCGGAACCGAGCATGACAGCGCCGCCGAGCCCGTAAAGCCAGCCAACGAGTTGATCTCCAGCAGGTAAGTTGCGGATTGACCTGCCGTAATCGGCTCAACAACAGCTTGGCCGGGAGAAGAAGCGATACAAAAGTCCGAGGCTGTGCCACTCAGCTGAATACCCTGAGGGCTGCCGGGAGCGTTGTCGTTCAAACTCAACGTGGCGCTTCTGGATCCGCCGTTCTGGTTACACGTCGCCGACTGTAATGGTTTGAACGCCACCTGAATAGTGCACGAGCCACCAGGGGCTGCGCTTTGCCCGGTGCATCCGTCGCCACCGCTGGCAACGACAAAATCCCCTGAGTTCGTCCCCAACCGCGAGACAGATGTGATCGTCAATGCACCCGCGAATTGGCCAGAACTGCTGTTCGCCACCGTAACGGGTTGAGGAGTTCCCCCCGCACCGCCTGCCAGCTGCGTACCGAAATTGATGCCAGCGGGCACGGAGATGCTTGCCTGCGTGGCTGTTCCCGTGAGAGCGACGGTCGGCGGCATAGCCGTTGGCACGCTGAGGGTGGCCGACCGGATCCCAGGAGCCGTCGCTCCCGGTGTGAACGAAACACTGATCTGGCAGCTTTTTCCGACTGGCACAGGATTCGGCACGCAGGACGCGGCGGAAGAGAAATCGGATGCGTTCGGACCGGAAACCGCTATCCCCGAAACTTCCGCGGGCGCGCCTCCGGAATTCAAGATGGCGATACTCTGCGAAGCGCTCGTGGAGTTCTCGCTCTGCGCGGTGAAGGTCAGGCTTGGCGGAGAAACCTGCAGAGTTGGCGCCGCCGTAGCCGTTCCGGAGAGCGTCACTTGTTGGGGACTGCCGGCGGCATTGTCGGTGAAACTCAGCGCGGCGCTTTTCGTCCCCGCAGTTTGAGGTGCTAGTTGAATTGCCATGGCGCAGGCAGCCTGAACGATCAAGGTTCCACCCGAGACCGGACACGTAGTTCCATTGGCCACAATCGCGAAATCGGGTACGTTCGCACCCGTCAGGGCTATGCTTGCAATTGTGAGGGGAGCGCTTCCCAGGTTGGTCAACGTGACGCTTTGGGCGCCGCTGCGGCTGCCAACATTTTCACTTCCAAAGACCAACGACGGCGCCGTGAGGGTTGCGATGGGCGCCGTCACCGTCCCGACGCCCGTCAGCGGGACAATCTGCTCAGAGTTGGAGGCGCCCGACGAGTTGTCGTAAAAATCCATCTCCGCGTTAAACGTTCTTTGGGCATTGGGTTCGAACGCGAGCCTCTCCACGCACTGGCCTCCAGGCGCGAGCGAGATTCCAATTTGGCAGGACGGACTTCCCGGGTCGCCACCCGCAAACACAGCGAATTGCCCCGGGTCTGGTCCTGTCTCAACAAGATTCGTGAGCGTCAAGCTCTGACTGCCTGTGTTTGTCAACGTAATCGTTAGTGGCGCGCTCGTGGAATTTTCCGGCTGGTTGCCGAAATCCAGAGTCGGTGGGGAAACCCCAGCGAGTGGCGCTTGCCCGGTTGCCACCAGTTCGAGAATCTGCGGGCTGCCCGGCGCATTGTCAGAAACCGTAACGACAGCGTCTTCGGGTCCGGCCGTCGAAGGGGTAAAGCCAACTTCGAACGAGCATTTCACCGCGGGACCCGGGCTAATTGCCTGGGTGAAACATGCGCTGCCACCGATGAGAGAAAAATCGCCGGCGCTTGGGCCGCCGATTTGAATGCTTGAAATCGTGAGCGTGGCATCTCCCCCGTTGAGCACTGCGACGGGTTCCGGGGTGCTTGGAATTCCGATCGTACCTGGCGCGAAAATCGCGTGGCCGACACTGAAATACACGCTAGGCATCGACGTCGAACTCTCGGCAACCTCAGCCAGAAAAGCGTCGGCGACGGGAGGCGTCATGGAGCAGCTTGCGCACGCCGATTGGAAACCGTTCATGGTGCTTTCTGTCGTGACCGCTGTGGGAAAGTCTCCCGACGTCGTTGCACCCGCGACATACACGTGCCCCGCGTTGTCCGCGGCGACGGCGTTGCCCGAAGCGCTTCCCGTTCCGCCGACGGGCGATGTTCCGCCCAGTGGCGTTACGTAGATTAGAGACGCGGCGCCTGGAGACGTCGGGTCGAACTTGGCTATGAACGCATCGCCCGCACCGTTGAACGGTTGAAGATTGTTGTGCCAGGGCAAGTCGGGTGAAGTCGTTGCACCCGCCACGTAGATCGCGTTCGGAGATACCACAGCCAAGGCGTTACCCGCGTCGGTATGCGACCCGCCAAAGTATGTGGAGTACGCGAGCGCCGACTGACCGGTGATAGCGTTCTGCGACACGACAGAGAGGAATGCATTCGCCGTAGCGTTTGGATGAAGGCCAGCCTGATACGCTCCAACCGTGCCGTTGGTCGGAAAATTCGAAGATTGCGTTGTGCCGGTGATATAGGCATTCGGGGGATTTGCAGAATCGAGCCCGATGGCGAGAGCTTGATCGGCGCCCGCGCCACCGAGTAACGTTGCGTAGACCAGATCCGTCGCACCGGTGCTGGCGGGCGCGATCTTCATCAGGAACGCATCTGACGAGCCGCCGCCGTACATGGTCTGGATCGCATTTTGCGCAGGAAAGGGAGTTCCGCCAATGGACGTGAATCCGGCGATGTAGGCGCTCCCGGAAACATCCACGGCAATTCCCCCGACGCCCGGTTCGACAATCGAGTTTATTCCGAGATAGGTACAGTATTTGAGGACCGCAGGTCCGCCTGCGGCAGCCGGCGGCTGGAAGATCGCGAGAAAGGCATCGCCGGGCTCTCCGTCCCACGCGGATTGATATGCACCCGCGGTGACGGGCAAATCCGCGGAAGCCGAGTCGAGCGACGTCGTATGCACATCCGAGGAAATATACACGTCGCCTTTGCCATCGAGCGCTATTCCGCCCGGGCCACTTTGCGATTCTGCCCCACTCCCGCCGAAGAGCGTTGAAAATACAAGGATGCTGCCCGAAGGGCCGATCTCGCTCACGGCGAGGTCGTTTCCATCGCCGCTCGCGAGCGCGCTCGTCGGCACACTCGTATCCGTCACGGGGAAATCTGTCGCGGTCGTGGTCCCCGTGATCGCGACATCGCCGGAAGCATCAACGGCAATCAGGCCTCCAGCCTGGGTGCCGCTTCCGCCGAAGAATGTGAGATAGATCAGCGAACTTGCGCCGGTCAACGTCGGATCGATTTTCGCGATGAAAAATTCTGCCGGGCCATCGGCTGGGCCGAGGCGCTTAGCCGGTGCACCCGAAAATGACGTCGAGGTGGTAGTGCCGCCAACATAGATCTTCCCCGACGCATCAAGTGCGATGCTTGCCGCGGTGTCGGTTCCCGAACCTCCTAGAAACGTCCCATACGCGACCGAAAGGGATGGATCGACGACCAGCGTGGCATTCGGATCGTGCGGCCCGATTCGAAATCCGATTGAGCCATCGGCCTCGAGGACGTAGCTGCCCTCGATGATTCGTCTTTGAACTTTCGTGGGAGTTTGCGTACGCGTGCTGGGTTGGCCGAGGCACGGAATTCCGTTCTGTGCAGCTGTTGCCTGCTGGCCACTCGGCGATTTGGGCGCACAAGGATTGGCGGCTCGTTTTGGTTTGTGCTGTGCATTACCCAGTCTAATGCGTCGTGTTCGCTGCGTTTGATGAGGCGAATATTTCCTCGCTCTGCGCGCCCCCAGAGACCCTCGATGCCGCGAACGGGATGAGTGCCAGCCTGTATGCGGAGTTTGATAGACCCTAGGTTTTTTCATCCTCACTTCGTCGCCGGCCACGTTCATGAGCAAATCACCGGAGGCGTTGACACGCAGATTCTCGGCGCCTGTCAGCGTCAATCGCAACTTCGAAACGTCCCCGCCCGGCGCGACACGCAAGTCGTATTCAACTCCATCATCGTTGCCATAGATCGCCATGCCGACTCCGTGAGCCGCGTCTGCGGTTTCCGCGCGCGCGAAATGTGGCACGCCGGTGTGCCACTTCTTCGGATCATTCCCGAGAAAATAATTGCTCTCCGCACGGACCCTTCCTTCGCCCTTCCAATCGAAACCCGCATTGCCGGCTACACGAAGCACGACCGTGCCGTTCTGCGCAGTCGCGGGCGTCGCAACGCGAACAGCGATTTCCTGGTGTGTCAAAAGGACCGTCAAACCTTTGCCACGACCCACAAACTGGACGTTGCTGTCTGCCCGCCCGACATTGGGCTCAAAAGTCATCGGAACCGAAAATCTCGCGACGCCAGGAGTTGAGGGGCTAATTTGACTGTCCGCGACGCCATGGACCTTAGTCGAATCCCTCTGCAATCTCAGATCACGTACGGCCACACTTCGAGCGGCGTTGTTTTGAATTCGCCTTTGAGGGAGAACTCGTGCGGGGTAGCGCGGACGCGCCGGACCATGCGGCTCGAATCGCGCCGCGAAGAAAATGCCTGCCGTTCCGGCCAGCGCCAGAAGGCCCACGACCGACAGCTTAATTCTCATTAGGCCCTCTTCCGGGAACGAGAACGGGTTCTCGTTTCCAGGTTGGGCGGCTCAAATACAGCCGAGCCAACTGCGATTAGTAGTTTTGATTTTGGATCATCCCTACAAAGGGACGCGCTGACTATCCCGCGGTGGGTTCCAAATGTCTATACGTATTACTACGGCTAACTCGCCGAAACTTCCTTCTCCCAGGCCCAATTCTCTTCACCGAGGGCCACTTCGAGCATACCTTCGACCGGCAGCACGTCCACCGGAAGCCCTCCTCTCCACATCGCGACGCTTACGAGAAGCTCGCGGCGCCCAAGCAAATCAAATAGTTCGCGCGCCAGACCCACTTCCATGATTTTTCCGTAAGCCGCCGACACGACCGCCTGGGGACGCAGCAGACACAGACCGTCGTGCTCAACAACGCATCCGCTGAGCTTCCCGTCCTCGACGCGCAGCGTAATGCGTGTCTCGCGCGAATCCCAGACCGTCAGCCGCAACTGAAACTCCGGCATCTTCGCCACGGCTTCGGCAATCGGATCCACGCGCAGCCAAAGATGGTCGGGTCCAAATCCATAATGAAAATCTCCCAGGACATACTGGCGTCCATGCATGGCGTCGCCGCGGCGGTCGGTCGAGTAAAGTCCCGCGCCCAGCCACTCGAAGTAGCTGCTCTCGCGCCCGTCAACCTGGACGTCGAGAAAGGCCGTGGGCGGTTCGCGGCGCGCACCCTCAGGGGCATGTTTGATTGGCTGTGCCAGCGCATCAGGAACTGGTTCCCCGATGGCGTTATAAATGTCCGTGAGGTGCTTTCGGTAAAGCCGGTCGAAGTCGGCGTCGTTGGACGAGCCGTGCTCCGGACCGTACCACCAACACCAATCGCTTCCCTCCGCCGCGAGCACCGCTTCGTAGGCTCGCCGCCCCTGCGGCGTCCATTCTCCGGGCGTGGTCGGACTCCTGACGCCGCCACGCTCCTTCACGCGCTCGAAGGCCCCGCGCGCGTCACGCAGCAGATCCCACGCCCGGACATCTTCCGAGTGGCCGATCCACACGTCAAAATTGGCGCTGATCCAGGAAGCGGGGAAAATTCCCTCCAGGCGCGGAGGGTCAGGAACAGCTTCGACCGCTTCACTCATCGTCAGCGCCTGAATTTGATCGTCACCCGAGATGCGGTCGTAAAAGCGGCGCAAGAATTCCCTGCCGTTTCCTGGGTAGTATTCCCAGGCATTTTCGCCATCGAGGATCAGGGTAACTGTCGCCGTCCGCCCTTCCGGCTCGCGATCACCGATCGCGCGGATTCGGCGATGGAGGTCGTCGGCGGCTGCTTCCGCCCCCATGCGGCTGTAAACGAATCCAACGAGATCCGAGAGATAGTGATCCCGGAAAAATCCAGTCATTTCCCGCTCGCCGCGTTTGAATCTCCATGGCGTGTACAACTCCGGGCCGTTTTCCGGGTAGCCGGATGCGTCGCGCCAGAATCCGATATTCTTGGTGCGCCCTAGTACGCCTTCGTCGGTGGCAAACCACCGAAATCCAAGGTCGGCCGCGATCTCGAGCGCCTGATCGGAGACCGAACCTTCCGAGGGCCACAGCCCCGCAGGAGGCTTTCCGAAACTGCGCTCATGGAATTGCCGCGCGCGCACGAGCTGTTCTCGCGCATCCTCCGGGTATCGGAATGCGGGGTGCGGCAACGGCGTATGTTCGTTGGCCACGCGAGCGATATCGGAATCGCAGAGCAGCGGCAGGATCGGGTGGTAATAAGGCGTGGTCGAGATTTCGATCTGGCCGCGCGCTGCGGCGAGGCGATATTCGGGCAAGACCGCTGCGAGCAGTTCATGCTGCTTTACGAGCAGCATAGCCTTGTCCTCTTCCGTGAAGTTTTCTCCTTTTTCGGAAAGCGCACGAACGGCCGGGTCTTTCGCTAAATACTCCTCGTCCATCCACGCGAGTTGCGAAAGCACTTGCAGGTCGCGCCATTCTCGCCGGCTCCAGCGCGCCACGCAGGCTTCCGCGCCCCCGGAGCGCGTTTGGGATTCGAGCTCGGCAAATCTTGGCCACCGCCGGAGGAGATTTTCATTTACCTGGAACGCGCGTTCCAGCGCGTCTCGCTTCTGGTTCGGCGAAAGCGACTCAGCAGGAGCAAAGACGATTTCGAACCACGGTTCCTTGAACCGGCCACTCGCGTATTCCTCGATCTGCTCCACAAGCAGCGGAACCATATTGAACGTGGCGTGCACTCGCGGGAATTCCTCGAGGATTTTCACCATCCCCCAGTAGTCCTTCAGCGCGTGCAGGCGAGTCCACGGCAACACGTATTGCCCGG
Source organism: uncultured Acidobacteriota bacterium (assembly GCA_963818605.1). Lineage (GTDB taxonomy): Bacteria > Acidobacteriota > Terriglobia > Acidiferrales > UBA7541 > Palsa-295. The sequence goes on along the minus strand of CAWFSW010000006.1, from coordinate 138,401 downwards.
TGGCCGGGTCGCGATACTGCGGCTGGTGCATGTGCCAGAGGATAACGAGGTTTACACGACTCAATCCGCTTCTCCCGGTGCTAGAATGTGCTCCGCGCTTCTATGCGCCTTCTCGATCGATATATTGCGCGCGAAGTAGTTTCCCACGGCATCCTGGGCCTCGCCGTCTTCACTTTCGTATTCTTTGTCCCGCAGCTCGTGCGGCTGATGGACCTTGTCGTCCGGCACACTGGCAGCATCTGGACCGTGGCGCTGCTGTTTCTCTGCACCATTCCTCCAGGCCTCGGCTTTACGTTTCCGATCGGCGTGCTCGTCGGCGTGCTCATCGGCCTCGGTCGACTCTCCGCCGATAGCGAGATCGTGGCGCTGCACGCTTCCGGCATCAGCCTCCGGCGCCTGCTGCTCCCGATCGGCATTGTCGCGCTGGTCGCCTCAGGCGGAACCCTCGCGACAACTTTCTGGCTCAGTCCGATGGCCCTGCGCACAGTCGCCCGCCTCCAACAGCAGCTTCTTTCGTCGCAAGCGCCCTTTGCCGTCCAGCCGCGCGTATTCGACGAACGCTTTCCGAAGTTCGTATTATACGTGCAAGATGTGGAAGCTGCGGCGACGCACTGGCGTGGAGTTTTCCTGGCGTCAGCCGCCGGCGCGACGTCAGATCTGATCCCGCAATCCGGCGATCACTCTCAGCAATCCTCTGTGACCATCGCCGAAGAGGCGCAGATTGTAACCAGTCCCGCGCAGCACCAGATAGACCTTCACTTGGGGAGCGGCAGCACGCACGAGTACGATCAGCGAACCCCAGATCAATATAACGTCACCACGTTTGGCGAGACCGACATTCCCGTGGACATTTCCGGCGCGAGTTCGCCATCGAAAAATAGCGCGCTCTCCGTCGCGGAGGAACCCGCCGGAGCGCTACTGAGCGACAAGGGCCCAGGGTGGCGCACTTCGCGCGTCGAGTTCCAAAGACGCATCGCATTTCCAGCCGCATGCCTGGTCTTCGCGCTGCTTGGCGTGCCCATGGGCGTGCGACCTCGGCGGGGCGGCCGTGCGGGTGGGCTGATCCTGACGCTAATCCTGGTCGGGGGCTACTACTTCTTATTCGTGTCTGGCGATCATCTGGCCGCGCAGGGGCGCATCTCGCCATTTCTCGGCGTGTGGGCAGGCAACATCGTCGCGTTCATCCTCGGCTTGATCATGCTGGCTCGGGTCGAAAACATCCGGAGACCGAACGCCATCCTCGCGTGGCTCGAATCGCTCTGGGCACGCTCGCGAAAGGCCGCAATCGCACCGGCGTCCAACGGGTCTGCTGCCGCGCCGCGACACGCCGTCGGATTGCGTCAGGCGCTGGCCGCTAGCAGGGCCATGGCCTTTCCGATGCTTATAGATGTGTATTTGCTTCAGCAATTTTTCTACTACTTTTTTGTTTTGCTCGCGGCGTTCGTATTGATTTTCGATGCCTTCACGCTCTTCGATCTGCTTGGCGATATCGCGCGCAATCGCGTCCCGGCCCTCACGGTTCTGAGTTATTTCCGTTACCTCGTGCCGCTGATGGTCTATCAACTTGCCCCGCTGGCGACGCTAGTCGCGACTCTCGTCAGCCTCGCCGTGCTCGCGAAAAACAACGAAGTGATCGCGCTGAAGGCCAGCGGAGTCAGCCTCTACCGGCTCGTCCTCCCGCTGCTCCTCGCAGGGCTCCTGGTTTCCGGCGGCCTTTTCCTGCTCGACGACACGTTTCTACCTTATGCAAATCAGCGCCAGGACGCTCTTCGCAACGAAATCAAAGGTCGCCCTGCGCAAACCTACTTCGAGCCCGCACGCCAGTGGATCTTCGGTGAAAACTCGAAGATCTATAACTACGAGCTTTTCGATTCCGACCGTCAGCTATTCGGCGGCCTGAACGTATTCGAGCTCGATCCGGCCACGTTCCAAATGCGGCGCCGAATTTTCGCCACGCGCGCCACGTGGGAGGCGAGCGAAAACGCATGGATTCTTACCGGCGGGTGGGTGCGCGACTTCGGTCGCGACGGGAGAGTCATTCGATATGAACCGTTCAAAGCCACCACGATCGCGGAGTTGACCGAACCGCCCGGCTACTTCCGGCGTGAAGTGCGGCAATCATTCCAGATGAACTGGAGACAACTGGGCGAGTACATCGCCAGCCTCAGGCAAGCCGGATTTGATACGGCACGCCTTTCCGTCCAGTGGCACAAGAAGTTCGCGTTCCCCATGATCGCGGCAATTATCGTCTTTCTCGGTGCGCCTTTTGCGTTCCTGGTTGGGACCCGTGGCGCAGTCGGCGGTCTCGCTGTCGCTGTGGCGATTGGAGTGATCTATTGGTCGTCCGCCGCGTTGCTTGAAGCCATGGGCTCCGCCGGGCAGTTACCTCCAGTGCTTGCTGCCTGGGGGCCCGACGCCATTTTCGGATTTCTTGGCGTTTATTTCTTCCTCAAGATGCCTACGTAGTGCTCGTTCGCGGGACGCTCGACCCTACTCGGGCAGGCCAAGTGGTTTTTCGGTAGGCGACGGTTTCTGCGACTCCGCCAAAGACTTTATCTGCGCGATTCGAGCTTCGAGATTCGACTGGCTTTCCGAGGGCGTGTTGGGCATCTGCTGCCCCATCCGCACAAACATCTGCAACAATCGCACCGCCGCGTTGGCGGAATAGCCCGCTTTCATGGCCAGTTTCACTCCTTCGCGATCGGCCGCAAACTCGCCATCGTGTCCGTAACCGGGCATAAACGGGTCGAGATCGAGCTTTCTCAAAATCGACTTTGGAGAGATGCTTCTTGGCCATTTCCTGGATCAGCCGATCGCGGCATTGGCCTAGAGCTACATGCTCGATCTCATGTCCAAGCACGGCGGCCAACTGATCTTCCGTGTCCATGTACGTCAGAATGCCTGCGCCGACAAAGACTTGCCCACCTGGAAGGGCGACCGCACTTTTGAAAGCAGGATCGGGATCGAAATGGAATTGGTATGGAAGCCCCCGTTGCGCGTGCGACGCGACCCGATCGCCCACTTTCTGGAGATAAGCGTCAATTTTAGTTGTTTGAGGCGTCGGCGCCAAACCATTCGCCTCCTCAAATTTGGCGGCCAGTACGGCCCCGGCCCGAATCTCGTCCGCATCCGAAATCGCTGCTGGAGCAGACGGAACTTGCGCATTTGCCAGGGGTGTCGGGGAGCACAGCAGGATGACAAGCAGAAACTCTCTCATCGGAGCCTCGCTCGCGCGATTCGCAGCGCGCTACTTTAGACGTTTTTGAGAGCTTCGCGGTAGCTCAGTCCGCTGAGGCGGTCTCGGTTGCGGCGCACGTAGCGCTTCACTTCCACGGGATCGGTCCATACATTCTGACGCAATGCCCATCCGATGGCTTTGCGCAGAAAGAATTCCTTCGACTCGATAGACGGCTCGATGCACGAATAGAGCAAGTCGAGATCGGTCTGCTGCTTGAATCCTAACTGGCAGATGATGGACGTACGCCGCTTCCACATGTTCGCGGATTTGCTCCACGCGAGCATTTTCTTTTTCATGGGCGCGGGATGTCTGCGCAAGATTGGTCCCACGCGATGTGACGCCACATCGTCCACGTAGTCCCACCAAGCGCCTGTAACGACGATCTCTTCGTAGAGAGGCATCGCCGAGGGAGTTTGAAACGCGGCCGCGCGTTTGTCTCCCGTAAGCATGATCGCGACGTACCGCTCTTCGCGATATTTTGCGCCGCGCCATAGTTCGAACACTTTCGAGCGCCAATCTTCGCGCGATAGAAGATCAACTTGAGGGAAGATTTTCTTGCAGGATGCGCGGAGCAAAGGCGCCGACACGCCGTAATAAGGCATCGCCGATTTCATGTAAGCCTGCGCCCCCGCCGCTCTTCGGGGGTCGGCTACTCGACGCAGCTCGCGGCGCACGCGAAGCAACAAAGGAGAGTCAATCGTAAGCGTGGGCGCTTGCTTCAATTCGATGGTTCCCGGCGCCAGCCCTTAACGTTTTCTGGCCTGCTTCTCTTCGATCACGGCCTGTGCGGCCGCCAATCGCGCGATCGGCACGCGAAACGGCGAAGCGCTCACGTAATTCATCCCCGCGCCATGGCAGAACTTTACGCTCTCCGCGTCTCCGCCATGTTCGCCGCAGATCCCGATCTTGAGCTTCGGCCGCGTCTTCCGCCCGCGCGCGATGGCCCACTCGATCAACATTCCCACGCCCTTCACGTCCAGCGTCTGGAACGGGTCTTCCTTGAAAATCGCCGCTTTGGTTTGATCCACGTACTCGGGAAGGAAACGCCCCGCATCGTCGCGCGAAAGTCCCATCGTCGTTTGCGTCAAGTCATTCGTGCCAAACGAAAAGAACTCCGCGATCTCCGCAATCTCGCCGGCAAGGAGCGCGGCCCTTGGCAGCTCGATCATCGTCCCGACTAAATACTCAAGTTTCACTTTAGCCTGCGAAATAATGTCACCTGCAACGCGGCGGGTCAGAGTCTCCAGAATCTGAAACTCTCGCTTGTCGAGAGTGAGCGGAATCATGATCTCAGGTAACACTTTAATGCCACGCTTCTGACAATCAATCGCAGCTTCGATAATCGCTCGAACCTGCATTTCCTGAATTTCCGGATATGTGATGGCGAGCCGGCACCCGCGATGTCCCAGCATCGGGTTCGCTTCGTGCAATTGTTCGACGCGCCTCACTACGGTCTCGACTGGAATGCCGATCTTCTTCGCCAGCTCCTCCTGCTTGGCCCGCTCGTGCGGCACGAACTCGTGCAGCGGCGGATCGATCATTCGGATCGTCACCGGCAGACCATTCATGGCCTCGAAAATTCCGATGAAATCCCGGCGCTGGAATGGCAGGAGCTTCGCAAGAGCTTTCCGCCGTGCCTCCGGCGTGTCCGCCAGGATCATTTCCTGAATTGCATCCTGCCGCTCGATGCTCTTTTCCGGCTGCTCAAAATCCTTGAAGAACATGTGCTCGGTGCGGCAAAGCCCAATTCCTTCGGCGCCCATTTCGCGCGCCAGACGCGCATCGCGCGGCGTATCCGCGTTCGTGCGCACTCCAAGTTTTCGCACCTTATCGGCCCATTTCAGCAGCGTTTCATAGGCTTTCGGAGGCTCCGGACGAATCAAGTCAATCTGCCCGGAGTAAACGGAGCCGTCGCCGCCATCAAGCGTGATCCATTCGCCTTCGCTCACGGATCGCCCGCCGACGGTCATCTTTTTCGCGCGCGCATCAATATCAATTTTCTCCGCGCCGACGATGCAGCACTTCCCCCAGCCGCGCGCGACCACGGCGGCGTGGCTGGTCTTACCGCCGGTGGCCGTCAGAATTCCCTGCGCCACATACATCCCGCCCACATCCTCCGGGCTTGTCTCTCGCCGCACCAGAATCACCTTTTCTCCGCGCGCGGCCCAGGCCTCTGCTTCCTCCGCAGTGAACACGGCTTTGCCTACCGCTGCCCCCGGGACGGCATTAATTCCTTCCGCCAGCTTCCGGCTAGCAAGTTCCGCTCGCGCGAGTTTTGGATCGAGCACGGGATAAAAAAGCCGCTCGATATCCTCGGATTTAATTCTCTCAAGTGCTTCTTCAACTTTGATCAGCTTCTCATTCGTCATGTCCACGGCCATTCGAAACGCCGCAGCCGGCGAGCGCTTGCCGGTGCGGGTCTGTAACATGTACAGCTTGCCCTTCTCGACTGTAAACTCCATGTCCTGCATGTCGCGATAATGTCGCTCGAGTTTTTCGCGAACGCGTTCCAGTTGCTGATAGACCTTCGGCATCAGCTTCGAGAGTTCGCGGAGATGCAACGGCGTGCGAATTCCAGCAACCACGTCTTCGCCCTGCGCATTCAGCAGGAAATCTCCGAAGAAAACCTTCTCGCCCGTGGAAGGATCGCGCGTGAAACAAACACCCGTGCCCGAATCATCTCCCGTGTTGCCGAATACCATCTGCACCACGTTGACGCCAGTGCCGAGCAAGCCTGTAATTTTCTCAACCCGCCTGTACGTGACGGCCTTCTCGCCCATCCATGACTCGAACACGGCGCCAATCGCGCCCCAAAGCTGTTCGATTGGATCCTCAGGAAAATCATTTCCGGTCTTTTGCTTGAAGTATGCCTTGTACTCGCCAACGAGATCGCGCCAGCCCTTCGCGGTAACCTGCGTGTCGTCCTTCACGCCCAGCTTGTCCTTCATATTCCGCAGACGGACTTCGAGTTCTTCCTTCGGCAACCCAATAACCACGCTTGAATACATCTGCACGAGCCTGCGATAGGCATCCCAGGCGAACCGCTCGTTGCCAGTGGCTTTCGCGAGGCCTTGCACGGACTTCTCGTTCAACCCGAGGTTGAGGATTGTCTCCATCATTCCCGGCATCGAACGCGCCGAACCGGATCGGACGCTCACCAGCAATGGGTCGTTGGCATCTCCCAGTTTTTTCCTGGTGAGCTTTTCGAGTCGCGCCACGTTCTTGGCCACCCCGGCGCGTAGTTCTTTTGGATACTTGTGGGAATGCTTCAAGTAGTAGTCGCAGGTCTCTGTGGTAATCGTGAATCCGGCAGGAACCGGCAGGCCTATGCGAGTCATTTCCGCGAGACCGGCGCCCTTGCCCCCGAGCAAATCCCTCATGTCGCCCGTGCCGTCCGCTTTTCCTGCTCCGAAGAAATATACGTATTTCATTTCGCTCCTTAACTTTGCTGCAAGGCCGATATCTCATCAATTGTTGTCGGCGCGCCGATAACTCATGTGATTGTTGATCAAACTATTTCGCGTCTTCACTCCCAAGTTCAGAGAAATCCGCAATGTTGGAAAATTCCTTTAACAATGTTCCGAGCAGCGCAATTCGATTTCGGCGCACTTCCTCGTCTTCAACCATCACTAGAACTTTGTCGAAGAAGAAATCAACGGACGGGCGCAGCTCCGAGATCTTCTCCAGAGCCTTTCGATACTTCTTCTCTTTCTTTAACCGCGTCGCTTCCTCGCCGATTCGCTGCGCGACCGTGTGCAGCTGAAGCTCAGCCGCGTCTTTCAACAGTTCTTGCTTGACCGCTCCCTGCCCCTTGTCGCCCTTGCCCGCAGATTTTTCCAGAATGTTGCGGATACGCTTGAAGCTCGCCGCCAGCGGCGCGAAATTCTTCGTGTCCCGGATGGCCTTCACCGCGGCCACGCGCTCGACCGCATCTCCTAGATCATCCGCGCCGGCGGCAAATGCGGCGTTGATTTCATCGTAAGCATATCCGCGCCGCTCGCGCAGGATGTACCGCGCGCGCTCAAGCAGAAAATCGAGCACCTGCTTTTGAACCGCATCGGACGCCTCGATCCGGGGGGCGTGTTCCTTTAGAGATTTCGCCGCCGCCGAGATTGCAGCCGAAAGCGACAGCGGCAAGTTCTTCTCGAGAATGATCTTTACGATTCCGAGCGCTGCGCGCCGCAAAGCGAAAGGATCACTTGAACCCGTGGGTATCGCGCCCACGGCAAAACAAGCTACGAGCGAATCCAGTTTGTCCGCAAGCGCGACAGCGCAGCCAGTCAAATTACGCGGCAGCGGATCATCGAGGCCAAGCGGCTTGTACTGGTCGTAAACCGCCCATGCGATTTCATCCGGCTCGCCCTGTGCGCGAGCGTACAGCCCGCCCACAATTCCCTGCAGCTCGGCAAACTCGCCAACCATCTCCGTGACCAGATCGCATTTCGCCAGTTCCGCTGCGCGGTCCGACCCCGCCACATCCGCCTGCGCGATTCCGCCGGAAAACCACTGCTCGGAAAGCCAGCGCGCGAGCGACCGCATGCGCTCAACTTTGTCGCCGTAGCTTCCCAGCCTGCGCTCGTAGGTGACTGCCGCCAGCTTTGGCAAATAATCGCCGAGCTTCTTCCTTCTGATCGGTCTCCCAGAAGAACTGGGCGTCGGCAAACCGCGCGCGCAGCACGCGTTCGTGGCCCGCGCGAATCAGTCCCCTGGGATCGCGCGGCAGATTAATGACAGCTAGAAAATGCGGAGCGAGATCACCATTGCGACTCTCAATCGCAAAATATTTCTGATGACCGCGCATTACCGTGATGAGTATCTCGTCAGGAAGCGTCAGGAATGCAGGATCGAAATTTCCAATGATTACGCTGGGGCACTCGTTCAAATACGTCACGAGATCGAGCAGGCCCGCGTCCTGATGCGTGCGCAATCCTTTGCGCGTGGTCAGGGTGCGAAGCTCAGCCTCAATCTTCTTTCGCCGCAATTCCGGCCTGCACGTTACGAAGTTCCGCTTGAGCTTTGCCTCGTAATCGCGCGGTCCCGAGACCGGAACACTTCTCTTGCCCAGGAATCTGTGGCCGTCAGTGTGATTCCCCGCGCGGACGTCAGCGTACGAAAACGGTATTACGTTGCCATCCAGCAGCGCAACGATCCAGCGAATCGGGCGTATGAAGCGGGGGCTTTGGGCTCTCGTCCAGATCATTGAGCGCGGCCACGAGATTTCGCGGATCGCCTCCGGCAGAACATCCTTAAGGATTTCCGCCGCAGGTCTTCCACGCACCAGCTGCTTGGCAACAACGTACTCGCCTTTCGCTGTATTTATAATCGTGAGCTTCGATACCGGCAGCGCTTGCTTCTCCGCAAAACTCACCGCAGCGCGCGTCGGCTGGCCAGCAACATCGAATGCAACTGACTTCGGCGGGCCGCTGATTTCGCGCGTCACATCTTCTTGTTTTAGTTTAATATTTCGCGCGATGGCAACCAGGCGGCGAGGCGCACCGAATGTTTCAATTGACGCTTGAGCTGTCGGCTCGTCGACAAGGCCATTCGCCGACAGATGCTTCACAAGTATCGCTTTAAGTTCTTGCGATGCTTTCAAAATCATTCCGGCTGGAATTTCTTCACAGCCAATTTCGAAGAGAAGATCTCCGTGAAATTTCACGCACTCACCTCTGCCGGCGATTGGATCGCCGAGCGCTGGTCGAGCCATGCGCGAGCCACCTGAGTCGCGAGCTTCCGCACGCGAGCAATCATTCCTGCTCGCTCAGTGACGGAAATCGCACCTCGCGCATCAAGCACGTTGAAGAGGTGTGAGCACTTCAAGCACAGATCGTAGGCCTGCAACACGGGAAAGCGCACTTTTGCGGCGCCCTTCAACCCATCGTATGCCGCCAGCAGGCGCGCCGATTCCGCCTCGTTGAGGTCGAACTGCTTCCGGGTTGACACCGTATCCGCGTGATCGAAGCTGTACGCAGAGAATTGTTGCTCTTCTGCAAGCCGCACCTGGCGATACGTCATGTTATTCGACCAGCGAACGTCGAAGACATTGTCTACTCCCTGCAGATACGCGGCAATGCGGTCGAGTCCGTACGTCAACTCCACCGAAATCGGATCCAGATCCACGCCTCCGCACTGCTGGAAATATGTGAACTGCGTAATCTCGAGCCCGTCGAGCAGCACTTGCCAGCCGATTCCCCAAGCCCCAAGCGTGGGCGATTCCCAATTGTCTTCCTCGAAGCGAATGTCGTGTTCCTTTAGATTGATCCCAACTGCGGCGAGACTCGCAAGATAAAGGTCTTGGATATTTGCTGGCGACGGCTTGAGTATCACTTGAAGCTGAGTGTGCTTGTAGAGTCGATTTGGATTTTCACCATAACGGCCGTCAGCGGGGCGCCTGCTTGGCTGCGCGTAAACGACGCGATACGGATCCGGGCCGAGAACCCTGAGAAAAGTTTCCGGATGCATCGTGCCGGCGCCGACTTCGATGTCATAGGGCTGTTGCAAAATGCAATCGCGCGTCGTCCAGTAATGTTCAAGTTTTAGTAGAAGATCTTGAAACGTGAGCCCCTTCAGTCTCGAATGTTCTCGTTTTGCTTTCGAAATGCGGTTTTGCGGCATCAGACTGGCGACTCCAGAAGTTCTCGAGATTTTAGCTTGCGATCGATTTGATGTTCGATTACATCGAGCATTGCATTCGTCAATTCCCTTGCAGCGCGAGCGCCCGACGGGTCCGGTGTTGCATCCTGACTCAACCGGTCCAGCCGCTCGCCAAGCATTCGCCTCGCCACCGAAAGCGCCGCCAATGAAATCGCGCGCATACCAGGCTTCCGGCACTTACCGCAGGCGACCGCCGAAGCGCTCGGCGAGAAATATGCTCCCGAGTCTTCAGTCAGGGCTTGGCCGCAGAATGCGCAATGGTCCAGCACCGGCAGCCAGCCCCCAAGCTTCACGGTCCACAACGCAAAATACGCAAGTGATACTTCCGTTTTGCCCGTCCGCTTCACCGTTTGGGCCGCGAGCAAAAGCAGCCGGAAATTAGCGTCGGCGGCTTCGCGTTCTGGTAACACCGTCTCGGTGATCTCCGAAAATAGCGCGAACGCCACGCTTGATGGGTAATCGCGAAAAACGTCGAGAAACGATTCGATCATCTCGCACTGGCTGATGCGCACCAGGTCGCGCGCCTCGCGTTCGAAGAACCAGATTCGAATGTGCGAAAGTTTCTCGAGCGTTGAACCGAATCTGCTTTTCGTCTTTCGCGATCCCGCCGCCACTCCTCGGACGCGCCCCATCGTGCGCGACAAGAAACTTACCAGGCGGTCGGCCTCGCCCAGGTTATAGCGCTGTAGAACTATGGCCTCGGATTCATGAAGTGGCATCTGAAGTGTCGGCGTGTCGACCGGCGGGGGCGGACTGACGTTCCGATTCGATCGGAGCTCGAACAGGCCGCGCGCGCCGCGCGCAGCGGGACTATTTTTTTTACCACAGCGAGACACGCGGCGCAATTGATAAACGACGCGTACTGGAGAGTCCGGCGCAATCATTTCAAATTCCTCGAAGGTCGGCTACAGTGTTCGCGCATGAATAGAGCAAATGTACTGCCGCACGCAGACGTCGTGGGAGTTGGAATCAACGCCACGGACACAATCATCCGGTTGCCGCACTTCCCCACCCTCGACTCGAAGGTCGAACTGCTTTCCGCTGAGGTGAAACCGGGCGGCCAAGTCGCGAGCGCGATTGTCGCGTGCCGGCAATGGGGTCTCTCCGCGCGTTATGTCGGAAAAATCGGCGATGACGCTGCTGGAAAGCTTCAAGTAGAGGAGATGCAGCGCGAAGGCGTCGATTGCCGTTGGATTACTGCGCCCGGAGCCATGAGTCAGTCGTCCTTTATCCTCGTGGATGAACCATCAGGGGAACGCACCGTTCTCTGGAAGCGCGATCCGCAAATCGCGCTTAGGCCGGAAGAATTGCAACGGGAGTGGATCGCCGGATCGCGGGTGCTGCTGGTGGACGGCCACGACACCGAGGCAGCGGCTCAGGCAGCAAGCTGGGCTCACGAGGAAGGAATTCCCGTTGTCGGCGACTTCGACAATCGCTACCCACGCGTTGAAGTGTTACTTGAATATGTGGATTTCATTGTCTCCTCGAAAGATTTTCCTGAACGATTGACAGGTGAACGCGATTTACTGAAATCGCTCCCTGCGATCTTTCACAGGTTCAAGTGTCGCTTGACGGGCGCCACGCTTGGCCGGCTTGGCGTCCTCGCGTGGGATGGCAAACGCTTTCTCCTCTGCCCCGGCTTCCGGGTCCATCCGACCGACACGACGGGCGCAGGTGACATTTTCCACGGAGCGTTCCTCTACGGACTGGATCGCAATTGGGGAGTGGAAGAAACACTTGAATTCAGCTGCGCGGCCGCGGCATTGAATTGCACGGCGCAGGGAGCGCGCGGCGGCATCGCTTCCCTGGAGAGGATCGCCGAGCTGCGCCGAAGTGGCCGGCGATCCGAGCTTGCGTACTCGCACGAGGCATTGCTGGAAGCATCTCACGCGGCGATTGCGTCGCCGAGCGCGAAACCATGATTCCGCTCAAGGATCTAAACCCGCGGCGCACCTTTCCCGATCATGACGCTGCTGCTGATCGCTGCAAACGTCCTCGTCTTCGTTCACCAGATTACCCTTCCGCCCGCAGCGGCCGAGGCGTTCATCAAGACCTACGCCCTTACTCCCTCGCACATTCAACTCGCGCTGGAGGGTCATCGCTACACACCACTCGAAGCTTTCCTGCCGCTCTTCACCTGCATGTTTTTGCACGGCGGCTTTCTCCATATCATCGGAAATATGTGGTTTCTGTGGATTTTCGGCGGCAACGTCGAAGATCAATTCGGTCACGTTGGTTATCTGTTGTTTTATCTGGTGTGCGGGATAGGTTCGGGCGCCTCGCAGGTGCTCTTTTCGTGGGGTTCCCGCGTTCCTTCACTCGGAGCGAGTGGCGCAATTGCGGGAGTTCTCGGCGCGTACATCGTATTTTTCCCGCGCGCGCGCATCCTGACGTTGGTACCGTTGCTCATCATTTTTTTCATGGCGCGCGTTCCGGCGTGGATTTTCATTGGCATATGGTTTCTGATCAATTTCCTGAGCGGAGTCGGTTCGCTCGGGATGCGGAGTGCGGGTGGCGTGGCATGGTGGGCGCACGTCGGCGGTTTTCTGCTGGGAGCCTTAATGGCAGCGATCACAAAATTCGCGGGGCGCACTGCGCCGGCAGGCTAAATCTGTTGCGAGTTGAACTAGAGCTAGAGCGAGTTTGGAGTTATATTCCGCAAGCCGCCGGAGGCTTCGAAGAAGTCTCTGCGATTCGATACCTGATAGCCTGACGTCCTTGGGGGACTTATGAGAGTGAAAGTAATTCTTACGATTGTACTGAGCTTTCTTGGCGTGACCTATGCGCTTGGCCAAACTCAGGCGCCGCCGGCGACTGCACAACCGGCTGGCGCAAAGCGTTCGCTACAAGCTACGCAAGATCCCGGAGAAGCGGCCGTGTTGGCCGCATGCAAGAATCCCCCGCCGCCGGCTCAGCGCCCTGCTGGCGCACCAGGGCAAGGCGGCCCGCCGGCGCCGGCGCCCGGCCCGAGAGATTACACGGTCACAGAAATTCCAGGAGTCATCGCTGCGGGCGAGCAATGGAAGTTCGTTTGGCAGGAGCTGGGCAACAACGGTGACGGCATCATTGGCTCGCCTGACGGCGGCCTGTTGGTCGCGCAGAATGACAACAGCGCGGTCGTGAAGCTCGATAAGAATGGCAACGCGTCCGTCGTCTATACGGACACGAATACTGGAGGCGCTCTCTCGATGAGCACAAAGGGCGCGTCTGTTTATTGACGAAAGGGGCCTGAATCCATCGCTTGTCGAGCTCGCGCCGGTTCACAAAACCCTGGCCAATAGCTATCAAGGCGATCCGCTGGATTGCATTGGCATCGTGCTCAACGATCTGGCGGCGGATAGCAAAGGCGGCGCGTATTTCACGATGGGCGCGCTTTTTTACGCGAGTTCCAGTGGCAAGGTCACCAAGTACGGAGACGATCTGCACACGAACGGGATCATCCTCAGCACGGATGAAAAGACTCTCTACGTGACTAATGGCAAGACGGTCGCCGCCTTCGACGTCCAGCCCGACGGCTCGCTTACAAACGAGCGCGAATTCGGCAAACTCGAAGGCGGAGGCTTTGGCGACGGCAGCACGATTGATGCGGCCGGTCGCATTTACGTCACCACCGGGTCCGGGCGTTCAGGTGCTCGCCCCAGACGGCAAGTATCTCGGCTTGATTCCCACCCCGCGCGGAGTAATCAGCGTAGCCTTCTCCGGCCACGACAAGAAAACGCTCTTCATTCTGGCCAGGGGCGCGAAAGACTCCACAGGGAAACGAAGTGGCCAACGCCGCACAGGTCTACTCGATTCCAATGATTGCTCAAGGGTTCAAGAAACGCGCGAAGTAGTGCCTCACCAATTTCCGTACGGACACCGCGGGTCGGCTTGCCGACAGTTCGAGTGCGAGTTGAAATAGATCGCGCTCCACAAGCGCAGTTTCACTTGAAATTTTCGTTCGCGAAACGCATGTCCTACCTGCAACGGCGGCGGGGACTGTGTTAAGGTATTTCGTTCTATCGAAGGGTTAACGGCTCAGGGAGACGGCAATCCATGAAGAGTTCCTACAACGGGGTCCCGGTCCCGTCGAACGGCAAAGTGATCGAGTACAGCGGCGGCAAATTCCATGTTCCGGACCAGCCCGTGATTCCGTTCATCGAAGGCGACGGCACCGGGCGCGACATTTGGAAGGCGTCTCGTCGCGTGTTCGACGCGGCGGTCGAAAAAGCCTATGGTGGCAAGAAGAAAATCGCATGGCTCGAGATTTTCGCCGGCGAGAAATCGTTCAACCAATTCAAGGACTGGCTGCCGCAGGATTCCGTTGACGCAATCCGGGACTTCCGCGTCGCGATCAAGGGCCCGCTCACTACTCCCGTCGGCGGTGGTATCCGTTCGCTGAATGTGACGCTGCGCCAATTGCTCGATCTTTACGCCTGCGTTCGGCCCGTGCGATATATCGAGGGCGTGCCGTCCCCCGTCCGACATCCCGAGCGCATGAACATCGTCATCTTCCGCGAGAATACCGAGGACGTGTACGCGGGAATCGAATGGAAGTCAGGCACGCCAGAAGTAAAAAAACTCATAGATTTCTTGAACAATGAAATGCTTAAAGGCACGAAGAAATCAGTTCGCCTGGATTCAGGCGTCGGCATCAAACCGATCTCGCCGACAGGCACCAAGCGCTTGGTGCGACGTGCGATCCAGCACGCCATTGAAAAGGGGCGCACGGTCGTCACGCTTGTGCACAAGGGCAACATTATGAAGTTCACCGAAGGCGCGTTTCGCGACTGGGGCTATGAGCTAGCGACCGAGGAGTTCCGCCAACAAGTCGTCACCGAACGCGAGAGCTGGATCCTCGGCAACAAGGACCACGACGCGGGCCTGAGCATCGAGAAAAACGCCGCGATGATCGAGCCTGGCCTCGACCAAGCCACTGACGACTTCAAGAAACAGATGTACACCGAAGTCAAGAACGTACTGGATTCCATCTCGGCCACGCACGGCGGCGGTCAATGGAAAAAGAAGATTCTGATCAACGATCGAATCGCCGATTCTGTTTTCCAGCAAGTGCTGACGCGCGCCGACGAATACCAGGTTTTCGCGACGCCCAATCTAAACGGTGATTACATTTCCGACGCGTGCGCCGCGCAAATCGGCGGCCTGGGCATGGCGCCAGGCGCCAATATTGGCGACGGCTACGGCTGCTTCGAGGCCACGCACGGTACTGCGCCGAAATATGCGGATAAGGATGTCATTAATCCCAGTTCTGTGATTTTCTCCGGCTCCATGATGTTCGATTTCATGGGCTGGAGTGAAGTAGCCGAGCTAATCGAGGGCGGCATCGCGCGCACCGTACAACAGAAGCGCGTCACATACGATTTGGAGCGGCTCATGCCCGGCGCCAAGAAACTCGGCACTGCGGACTTTGCCTCCGCGATCATCGAAAACATGCAGGTGCCGGTCAGCCGCTAGCCAAATTCGTTGTCATCCCGAGCGAAGCGAGGGATCTGCTCTTTCTTTTGTCGTGAGGAACTTTCTCGCGCTCCATTTCAGGATTGCTGACAATTTTGAATCGTCCAAGGAGACCTCCGAATGCGTAAGAAAGTAACAGTTGTGGGTGGCGGCTTTGTCGGCTCGACAACCGCGCAGCGAATTCACGACGCGGGGCTCGCCGACGTGGTGCTGACCGATATCCTCGATGGAGTCCCCGCAGGCAAGGCGCTGGACATGGCGGAATCCGCGCCGATTCTTGGGTCCGACGCGCACGCGGCCGGCATCTCGACGGCCGGCGGCGATTACAAGGAAACCGCCAATAGCGACGTGATCGTGATTACGGCCGGATTCCCACGCAAGCCGGGTATGAGCCGCGACGATTTGCTGAAAGCTAACTACGACGTAATTAAAGCGGTGGTTGAAGCGGTCGTCAAACTATCCCCCAACGCGATCCTGATCGTAGTTACTAATCCCCTCGACGCCATGGCACAGGCAGCGTTCAAGATTAGTGGCTTCCCAAAGAATCGGGTCCTCGGAATGGCAGGCGTCCTGGACTCCGCACGCATGAGCGCTTTTGTCGCTGCGGAATTGAATGTATCGGTTGAGAATGTCCACTCCTTCGTTCTCGGCGGTCACGGTGACGATATGGTTCCTCTCGCGCGTTATTCCACGGTGGCGGGAATTCCCCTCCCCGAACTGATATCTAAAGAAAAGCTTGATGCCATCATCGCGCGCACGCGCAAAGGCGGCGCGGAAATCGTCAACCTGCTGAAGACAGGGTCTGCGTATTACGCTCCCTCGGCTGCCGCGGTGCAAATGGTCGAAGCGATCCTCAAGGACAAGAAGAAGATTCTTCCCTGCGCTGTTTATCTGGAGGGCGAGTACGGAATCAAAGGACTCTTCGTAGGCGTGCCCGTGAAGTTGGGCGCAAAGGGCGTCGAGCAAATCATCGAGGTCAAGCTCTCACCCGAGGACAAGGCCGCACTCGACAAATCCGCAGCCTCCGTCCGCGAGCTCGTAAACGTCCTGGGAGTGTAGGGCGAGCCTGGGTTAGAGCGAATACTTCTGCGCGAGTGGAAATCGGCGTCCAACGCTGAATGCCTTAGAGGTTACTTTCAGCCCCGGAGGCGCCTGCTTCCGCTTGTACTCGCTCTTATCAACTTGCAATGCGACGGCGCGCACCAGCTCGATGGGCAACAGGCACTCCTCGGCAATCTGAGCGGGGTCCTGCAAGTCCTCCACGTAAGCCTTGAGAATCCGATCCAAATCTTCGTAGGGAGGCAGCGTGTCCTGATCGGTTTGCTGCGGGCGAAGCTCGGCGGTCGGAACCTTTTGCAACACCTCCTCGGGAATTCTATTCTTCGCGCGGTTGACGTACCTCGCCAGGTCATAAACCATCGTCTTGGGAACGTCGGAGATCACTGCCAGCCCCCCAGCCATATCGCCATAAAGCGTGCAATACCCCACCGCAGACTCCGATTTATTGCCCGTGCTCAGGACCAGCGACCCGAACTTGTTCGAGAGCGCCATCAGAAAACTGCCCCGGATTCGCGCCTGCATGTTTTCCTCGGTCACATCCTCAGACCGCCCTGCGAAGGTGCCCGCCAGCGCACCTCGATAGCTCGCGAACGTGTCCGTGATGGGCAGCACAATCAGCTCAATACCCAGGTTTCCGGCCACGCCGCGCGCGTCACGCAGGCTGGCGTCGGACGAATACGGCCCCGGCATGGCCACCGCGAGGACGTTTTCCGGGCCCAGCGCATCCGCGGCGATTACTGCCACCAGCGCCGAATCAATTCCTCCGCTCAGACCGATCACAACTTTTCGAAAGCCGCATTTGCGGACGTAGTCGCGCGTCCCAATCACGAGCGCCCTGTACGCCGCCTCATATTCGTCGTCCATTGCCGGTCGAATATCGCCGTTCCCGGTCGCGCTGTCGAAGTACACCAGGTCTTCGTCGAACGATTTCGCCATCGCCGCCACGCGCCCATCGGGCATGTAGGCCATGCTCGATCCGTCAAAGATCAGGCTGTCGTTGCCGCCCACTTGATTCACGTAAACCACCGGCACGCCGCGATCCTTTGCCATGGCGCGCAACATGTCGTGGCGCAGCCCGCGTTTCCCCAGCTCATACGGTGAAGACGAGATATTCAGGATTAGCGTGCTCCCCTTGCTCACGAGTTCCGCCACGGGATCGCGATCGTAAAGACGCTCAGGCCAGAAGCTCTTATCGTTCCAGCTATCCTCGCAGATGGTGACGCCTAGGGTATCCGAGCCGAATTGAAACGCATGTTGGATCGTCGCCGGCTGGAAGTACCGCGCCTCATCGAAGACGTCGTACGTGGGCAGCAGCATTTTGCGCTGCTCGAACAGGATTTTCCCGCGTGCAATCAACGCGGCAGAATTGGCGACGGGCTTTCCCGTGTTGTCCTGCGCCTTGCCGACAAAGCCGACGAGTGAAGGAAGTGGAATTTCGTGCGCCAGAAGCATGAGTTCCTTCTGGTTGCGCTCGGCGAACGAAGGGCGCTCGATCAAATCTTGCGGCGGATAGCCGCAAACACACAACTCGGAGAAGACCGCAAGGTCGGCGCCGCCTGACTTCGCCTCTCGCGCCATTTCGAGGATTCGCGCTCGATTGCCCTCGAAATCACCAACGGTCGGATTGAATTGGGCTAACGCAATCTTCATAGGGAGCCGCTAGCATACGGTTCGCGCGAATGGTTTTCAATCAAGAGTCGTCCCTTGCATTGAATCAGCTTGAAACTTCAGAAACCTCAACAACCAAAGTTTTTCCGCGAGAGGTCGGGTCCCACCCCGCGACAATGGCTCGGCGAATATCGGCCTCGACCATCTTGTCCGAGAATTTTGGGCGTTGAGGAAGTTTCGGCGCACCCTTCGAACCAGCTTTCTTTGGAAATGCGTATTCTAGAATCAGTTCTCGATGGTGTCCGTCTTCGGCACGAACGGAAATGCATAGGCCTTTATATCCATCCTCTGTAGTCCACTGGGGTTCGCTAATTAACCGCCAATAAAGGCTGAAGCGGTCGATCGCAATCAGCCCCTCTCTGAACCGCTTGCGCCGCTGCTTTTGGCCATGCATGGCTCAAATCGCCCCTACGTATTGATTGAGGACCCTAGATACGCTCGGCAAAAAAAGAAGGCTCCCGAAGGTTTCATCCTCCGGGAGCCATGAAATTCAAGCGTCGGTTTTAGCGCGCTTAGACAGTGAACGAACTGCCGCAGCCGCACGTGCTCTTCACGTTCGGATTGTTGAACTTGAAGCCCGCGCCTTCGAGAGTCTCGATGTAGTCAATGGAGATTCCGTCGAGATACATCTCGCTCATCTGGTCCACGAGTACCTTTAGGCCGTCAAATTCGTACACGTTGTCGCTGGCCTCGTTGACCTGGTTCTCGAAGGCCATTTTGTAGCTAAAGCCGGAGCAGCCACCGCCAACCACCGCTACACGCAAGCCGGTCGGCATGGGCGTCTGCGACGACAGAATCTCTTTTACCTTCGTAACCGCTACCGGTGTCAATTGAACCGACATGTTAACCTCCCAAGGTTGCGCGCGGTAGGTCTCGACCGCGCACCATCATCACAAAGCTATTATACCAGAATTGCAGGGCCGCTGCAGGCCCAAGAATGCACCATTTTCCATCCGGTTAATGGAAAGAAACTAGTCGTATCCAAAGCAGAGACAAGAGAAGCCGAAACCAATAAACTAATCCAATCACATGAAACATAAAGTCACATTGATTCCCGGAGACGGGATCGGCCCAGAGGTTTCCAAAGCGGTTCAGCGGATCATCGACGCTGCCGGCGTATCGATCGAATGGGAAGCAACGGCGGCGCGCGGCGACCTCGAACGCCGGGGCGTGGATTTCATGCACTCCGGCGTGGTCGAAGCCATTCGCAAGACCGGAGTGGCGCTGAAGGGACCGCTCGCAACCGGCGTGGTATCCGGGCCGCCGAGCATCAACGTTGGCCTGCGCAAAGCGCTCGATCTTTACGCCAACGTGCGGCCAGTGAAAAATCTAGCGGGCGTCCAATCGAGATTTCAGGATGTGGATATGGTCCTCATCCGCGAAAACACCGAGGACCTCTACGCAGGACTGGAACACGAGGTCGTGCCCGGTGTCGTCGAGAGCCTGAAAATCATCACCGAGAGAGCATCCACGCGGATCGCGCGATTTGCATTCGAGTATGCCCGAAAGTGGAACCGCAAGAAGATTCACGGAATTCACAAAGCGAACATCATGAAGATGTCGGACGGCCTTTTCCTGACTTCGATCCGCAAGGTAGCGGCCGAGTATCCGGACATCGAGTACAAAGAACTGATCATTGACAACGCATGCATGCAGATGGTGTTGAAGCCCACTCAATACGACATGCTGCTTCTGACCAATCTCTACGGCGACATTATGAGCGACCTTGCTGCGGGACTCGTCGGCGGCCTGGGCGTGGTACCGAGCGCGAACATTGGTGAAAATGTGGCCATTTTCGAGGCGGTACACGGCACGGCTCCGGATATCGCCGGCAAAGGAATCGCCAATCCCACAGCGCTGCTAATGAGCGCGATCTTGATGCTGGTTTACCTCAACGAAGCGAAAGCAGCTGGCCGTATCGAATGCTCGCTTCATAAGGTCTATCGCGATGGAAAATCGCTTACGCGGGATGTCGGCGGCAGCGCAACAACGCGGGAATTTACAGACGCCGTAATTCGAACGCTCGAGAAATAAACCGCCGTTCCGACCTCCGCATCGCAACTAGTGCTTTTGGCAGGGGCACGGCATGCCGCGCCCGGCACCGATTCTTTGCCGCGCGAAACGTATTAGCCACCTGCGCTCTATTCCGTGAATCGTTTCCACTGCTACTGTATGGGCTGCATCGAGTGCACTGCGATCGTATTGGTCGCCGCGTCGAGCACTCCGGTTACCTTAACTTTCGACCCTGCGTTTTTCTCGGCCAGCTCCTGATTGTCGAGCTTGTAGACCTTGTCCTTGACCTGCAGTACGAATACTCCGCCTAGATTTTTCACGCAGTAACGAGCGCAGTCTGCCGCGGTCGTCCCGACGTCTTTCTTCTGCAGCATCTCTTCATGCGAGCGGCTTAGCGAATGAACGTTAAGCGCGCACTGTGAATCCCCGATTTCCCCCTTGAAGACTTGTTCTTTGTCGGTGCCCGCGATGCATCCCAGGGCAACGGCAAGAACCAACACCATCATTGCCAATCGTGATTTTCTGCTCGTCATTTTCTCTCCCTTTAGACTTCTCATTTTCTCTGCCGGGACGCCTTTCTGGCGCACTCCCCGGCGGCTTGCCGTTACGGCACAACGACAAACCGCATGTGCATTCCCTCGTGGTCGGAGCTACAGATCACCGTGCAAACCACCACGTATTCCCCGGGTTCGGATGGGGCGTTGAGCATGAATTCCTGAGCACCGGGCTTGAGCAGGAAATCCCAGCCGGGCACACGCGATCTGTCCTTCGCCCGCAGCAGCGAAAAACCGTGTATCGAGCCGTCTCGATTGCGGTTTTTGGCCTTGATGGCCGTGATCCGCAGCGCGACCTGCTCGCCCGCGCGGACCGTGATTACCGGTTCCTTCTGCCCCGCCATCTTGAACCTGCTGTCGTGATCCGCCAGAATTTCAATCACATGGGGCGCCTGGACCTGCGCCGTTTGCGGCCCGAACGCGAAAACCAGCGCCGCAGCAGCGAGCAGGTTCTGACGTAGTGCACTCATATTTGAAGCGTCCTCTTCCCTCGTCGTCGCAATGCTCCTACTGCGTCAAGTACCGGACAATCAGGCGCATGTCTTCGTCCGAGAGCGTCGCCCGCACGCGCATGTGCCGCTCGATCGTCATCACCATTCGCGGCGGGAACTTGTGCGGCGATTGGTGGCAACGCCCGCAGTTCGCCTGAAATCTCTTCTCGCCCTCTACTCGCCAAGATTGGTCATCCGGCGCGCCGGCCGCAGATGGTTTGGTCGAACTGGTCGCCTTGGCGGATGCAAGCTTGCCAGCTTGTTGCCCTGCAGACGATCCTGCCAGCAGCAGCGCTCCAACGATCGAAATCAGTACACCCGCAAGAAAGAGGCGTCGGTTGATCACTGGACGTCTCCGCGGCCCACCGGAAGTACGAACCGGTATGTAACGCCGAGCGTCCACACGTTCATGTTTCCGCCGTCCGGCGCGAACTGTCGCCCGTAACTGCTCACAAACCGAAAATCGTCGCGGAAGTAATAGTTCATGCCGAATTCGAACATGTTTGTGTTTACGTCCGGCAAGTCCGCGTCAACCACTTTGCCAAGGTAGAACTGCTGCATCCGCGCGACCAGTTGCACGCGGCGCATTTCGTCGTGCCAAACGGGCACCTGGCTCAACTTGTAGGCTGATTCGATCCAGTAGCCGCTTCCGTTGTGCGAGCGCGCAAATTCAGCGCGGATATCGAGCGGAAGAGGAGGCGGCTGCCACGCGAAATGAAATCCGAACGAATTGGAATGATCGTCTTGCAACAAGTGTTGAAACGATCCGCCGAACTCGAGGCGCGGCCCCGGCAGGAATATGCCGGCACGCGCACCGATGTCACGATCCGAATCGAGAGGCGTATCCGTACTCAGCGTCGAGAAATACGTCGCGTAATTAATTTCCACTTTGGGTGTCGTCTTGAATCCACCTCGTAGCATCACGCCCGTGCCAGCGCCGCTCGGGCCCGTCGAGATCGGCAGAATCAGCGGATCGCTCTGCAGATCACGAATCCAGACGGGATAGAGACGCTCGTTGTAGACGCCGAAAGGCGTCAGAAACCTGCCCACCGTGACCGTCAAGTACCGGTTGGCGATGTAATCCAACTGCAGGTAGTCCACTTCCTTCTGAAGGTAGCCTTTGTAGCCGCTCTCGCCCGGGACAGGGGCCAGGTTGATCTCAAACGTGTCGCGCGATTCGATCAGCCAGTTTTGGCCGAGCGGTATCAGAATTACCGGCGAGATCAGCGGGTGGAGATTCGGCGTCCCTCCTTGAATAAAAGTGTTGTAGGCCATACCCGCGGAGATGATCGGCACGGCACTCACCGAAGGCAAGAACACATCGGGACTATTCGGATCCGTCTGCCCCAGAGTCGCGTCTTGCGTCTCCGCCTGCGCAAATACCGCGGGCGCCAGCAAAAACGCCAGCAGCAGCGCGGCCCAACGCACCGGCGCGTGATTTGCTGAACTGAGAGAGACTGGTAGCATCCTCTGCCTGTGCCCTTGAGTGAAATTCGGAGTCGCCGCGGGCCGAGACCACCATGGCCTGCTTCAAGTCTGGGTACACCTGTGGAAAGTGTCAACTTGGGTACGTATGCCTTGTTCCTTGGCGTTAATAGCTCGCGGTAACACCTCTCTGAAAACCGCTGTAACCGTGGCCTGTCCCTCGTGCCAGTGGACGATAGGCCACGGCTGTCGCGCGCGAACTCCTCGCGTCAGCCCCTGTTGGTAGACTGGAAGCTCGAAGGGGAGGTTCCATGTCAAACCCCGCGCTGTTTAAGACTCTCTACCGGATATTGAGTTGGGGCGCCACTGCCGGCCTGCTGTTGACATTGGTGCTGGTGATGCGCAAATCGCCGCCACCGGACGTGGCCAACGATCCTGCCGCCGCATCGCGGGCTGAACAAAAGTTCGCGGCTGCCGACCAGGCCAAGGCTGCCGGCAAGCCCGCGCAGGTTCAGCTCGATAGCACGGAACTGAACTCCTATCTGCAGCAGAACCTCCAAACCGAAGAATCTTCACAGCCTGCGCCCGCAGCACCGGCGCCGGCCCCGACATCAGAGGGTGTGCCTGTAGCCGCAAGTCCGAGTGACCCGAACGCAGGGCCCCTGGCCGCACTTTCTGGCAACGACGGCGCAACCCTCGAACAGGTGCAATCGTCAGTGAAGGACGTACAAGTGGACATGGACGGCGACCTCGTGAAGGCGCACGTGATATTCGATTTCCACGGGAAGGATCTGTCGCTCGAGCTCGATGGACACCTCGGCTCGCAGGACGGCTACATAAAGTTCGTACCGGTCGCCGGAAAGCTCGGTTCCCTGCCTCTACCGCAGTCCATGCTCGATGCCGCCGTCACGAAAATGATGGCGTCACCTGAAAATCGCGAAAAGCTCAAGTTGCCATCCGACATCAACGATATCCAGATTCAAGACGGCAAAGCCGTTGTCTCGTATAAGTGACGTTCCGGGTAGGGTCGCCATCCTCCAGGCGGTGATTCGGTCTTTGGCTCGCTAAATTACTAACCCATCCCAGCAGGCCAGATTGGGGTGTAGGCAATATATAACAGCCAGTAAACGATCACGCCGGTAACGGAGACGAAGAGCCACAGCGGCAACGTCCAGCGGGCAATCGCGCGATGGCGG
Source organism: uncultured Acidobacteriota bacterium (assembly GCA_963818605.1). Classification (GTDB taxonomy): domain Bacteria; phylum Acidobacteriota; class Terriglobia; order Acidiferrales; family UBA7541; genus Palsa-295. Next base: position 114,649 of record CAWFSW010000006.1, on the reverse strand, counting down.
CCAAACTGATCGCGGAGGGCGAGCGACAACGTAATCAGAATCAGCGGCACGATCACAATTGCCAGAATCGTGTGCGGAATCAGGATGGCGAGATAGACTGTGCGAATCCAGCCGTGGCCCCCGAAACGAATCACGCCCGCGTGCAGGTGAAAGTAAACGTAGGAACCCAGAAAGACCGTGGAGCATACGAACGCCACGATCATGCAAAACCGGTGATACCGAATCTTTCCGTTGCGGATAAAGATAAAGCCGAGTACTAGAAAAACCGTGCATGCGGCGTTGAGAGAAGCGTTGAGTTTCGGAAGTGATTCGAGAGGGACGCCGATGCTCATCGCGTGATCAAACGATCGAGCACCAGCCATACGAGCAAAATCGGAATGTGCGCGACGGTGGCGTGCATGAGCCATTTGGCGCGGGAGTTAGTTCGCGAGCGGTTCGCCCATAATCCGACTTGCAGCAAAATCATTCCCAGCGCCAGCGCTCCGAAAAAGTAAGGGATTCCCGCCATGCCCACCACTGAGGGAAGCGCGCTGACCCACACCAGAATCGCCGATGTTGTAATGATCTGCCGGAACGTCGCGTCACCCTTCTTGTCCACTACCGGGAGCATCTGTATGCCCGCGCGCGCGTAATCTTCGCGGTACATCCATGCAATGGCCATGAAGTGCGGGAACTGCCAGAAAAATAGAATCGCGAAGAGCACCCAGGCGCCGAGCGAGAGCGAGCCGCGCGCCGCAGCCCAGCCAATCAGCGGAGGCAGCGCTCCCGGGATCGCGCCGACTGCGGTTGAAAGAGTAGTGCGTGTCTTCAGCGGCGTATAAAGGCCAAGATAGAGAACGCTTGTCGCAACGGCGACAAGTGCGGCCAGCCAGTTCACGGCGAGCAGAAGCCACGCGGTTCCAACGATGATCGTGCTAAGCCCGAAGATCAACACTTCCCGCGGCTGCAGCGTTCCGGACGGAAGCGGGCGCGCGGCTGTCCGGCGCATTACCGAATCCATTTCGCGCTCGATGTATTGATTCAGCGCCGCCGTCCCTCCGGCGACCAGCAGCGTACCGCCCAATGTATGGAGCAGCAGCGGCCAATCGAGCGGGCCGCGCGAACCAAGATAAAAACCGGCGACCGTGGTGATCACTACCAGAAAAGTGACGTCCGGTTTGGTAAGCGTGACGTATGCCCACGGCCGTTCGAATCCCGAAAGCGTATTGGCGCGGGCTTCGTTCATTTCTCTAGGCCCCCGCCCCTTCGGCAGAATGTTTCACCGCTCTGGAATCAGCGCCCGCGGAAACGGTCGAAGAAATCAGGCGGAAACAGGTGAGCGTGAAAATCACCGCGGCGGCCAGAGTGAGCGCTCCGCCAAGAACGTGCGCGACGGTGAGAATCACGTATACGAATGTCGGCTGGACCGCATCGGCGGCGGCAGTGACGGCCCACCATGCCGCGCCACCGAGCAAGATCTGAATACCGAAAAACGAGTGCAGCAGAATCGTGGCACGGCGCAGGTCGCGCACTTGGCGAAACCTGCGCTTCGCAGTCACGCCGGCCCAGATCACAAAGACCGTTACGACGCCCGCTCCCACCAGATGCGGGACGATGCCGAATGCCCCGTGGCGGAAAGCAGCGCCGAGTATCAGTTGCACCAGAATTGACGCCGTCATCCACAACGCCAGCGTGCGCAGGTGAGGCGAGCCATGATCTTCGAGCGGCTCAAGATCGCTCTGCCACCACGGGCTCAGATACAGCGACAGACCGACAACGGTGATAAAGAATATCTGCGCGAGCGTTGCGTGCGCCGTCGCGGAAATGGACGGAAACCCTTCCAGCACACGGAATCCGCCGAGCGCTGCCTGCGCCAGCACGAGGCCGAGTGCAGTCCATCCGAGGCGCCGAGCCAGCGGCCGACGCTCCGAAAACGCCAGCCACACGGCGAGGATCAGCGTGAGGATGGAAACGATTCCCGCGAGTACGCGGTGCGTGTACTCAAACCGTATCCCGCCGATCAGCGGAGGAATCAGGCGCCCATAGGCGAGCGGCCAATCGGGAACGGAATCAGCGGCGTTGTTGCTGGTGACCAGCGCACCCGCCATTAGCAGCAAAATCGTGCAGCAGGAAGTTGCCACCGCGAAGCGGTAAACGCCGCGAGACGTTTGAGTTTGATTTGGCGACATCACGTGTGCGAAGGACTTTCCATTGTAAGTACCGACTGCGGAAAACGCAAAAGTTTCTGGCCGATTTCGCGTCGGCGCGCCGAGCGGTCCAAGGCCCCGCGTGAAACTCCGGCGAATTTTCGCTCGTTTGCCGGGGTCCGATCTGTGTCGATTAGAATGGGTCGCCGCCTTTTCTTTTCAGCAAGTTAGAGTCGTTTCTAATCGCCAGAGTGTCGATTAGAAACGGATTCCTTCGTCTGTCAAACCACTCAGTTTTCAAAGAGCGTCGAGCTCCCGTCAAGAGAGCCGAGAACCGTCTGCATCATTGATCCGATTCAATCAATGTTATACAGATTTTTCAGGTTAGCAGATTTACTGTTCCTGCGCGCCCGACCGAAGGGACAAGATACGTACAAGAACCAGTACCCTGTACGTTGAGAGATGAGATCCGCCCTCGACTGCGCTCGGGACGCGACGGCTAGTGGTAGCCGAACTCAAACGTAGCGTGTCGGCTAAAATCGTTCGAAAAGATTTCATAACCTCCGCGGTCGTATCTGCTGATGGAGAATACGAGTTCGGACTTCCCGTCGTTGTCGTAGTCCCCCGCGTCGACCAGCCACATGCCCTCATCCAAGATCTCAACCTCACGCTCCGGAGAAACTGCGAACCATTGATCTAGGAATTCATGGTCCTCAGGACCATCGCAGCGATACGGCTGCAACGCAATCTGGACCACCGACCAGTTTTTAGCCGAAGAATAGACTTTCAGAAGCTTCATGTTTTCGTCGGCATATGCCCAGGGCTTGGCAATGTTTTCGTCCGGAGTCCGACAGTTCGTGACCCTCGGGAACTTCTTCCGGAACTCACGGCGAACTGCAGCAATGGCTTCTGGCGAGAGCTGACCGGGTTTCCAGTGATCCGGGTCAGTGAAATTCGATTGCGAGTCCGCGATCAGTGGACGATAAACGGGAGAGCCTGGGAATTCCGCATATTTGTCCGAGCGCTCGCCGACACTCGGAACCGCGCCTCCAGAAATGATGTCTTGAAAACCGATGTCGGAATAAAATTCGAACTCCTTTCTGGTGTGAGCGGTCAAATGACCCAAGTCTCGCCCGTCGAACGAGATCGTCCATTGGACTTCCTCCGGATAGCTTGCCGAGATGCTTTTCAAACACCCTTGGTCCCGACATTCGCTCGGGAAGGGTTGCCAGGTGTCACCGCGCTTCGCAAAGACGACCCGCACGGCACGGGAATTCGACTCTCCCACATAGTGCCCGGGGACATCTTCCAAAACGCTCAGCAGGATTGGGTCCTGGGCCGCATTCGCGAAAAAAGCTCCGCAGATCAAGAACACAGCGATCGCCAATAATCGGAGTGGCATTGCAGTCTCCTGTCATTTTGTGGCGGACAGTCGCATTTTATCGCTGGCGACCGAAATGGGCCGCCTTCCCTATCTGCCGATTACTTGAGATACAACAGAGGCGCGGGCGTGGATGGGCCGTTGTCGCAACTGTGAACGGTAAGCTCTGGACCGCGGGCCAAATTGATGAGATTAGTGCGTCGCGGGAGCGGCTGGCGCGGGAGCTGCCGCAGGAGGCGGAGGCGCGGGTATAGTGGTGTCCTGATCGAGAATCAGGCGCCATCCCGAGGGCCTTTGCACCCATACCGAGGAGCCGCGCATGTGGATAATGCGAGGCGGAGCCGTCGAGCCGGCGGGCGCCTTGAATGCGATATCAACTAGGCCAGAGACGATTGCGCCGCCGTCGAAAATAACGACCTTGGGATCCTTCAGCTCGTACATAGAAAAGGCCAGTTGGCCGGTGGCCATGGCGGTCAAAAATTCCGCCTTGGACTGCGCTGCGCCGTTGCCGTGGATGAAGATGGCTTCGTCGGACATCAGCGCGGAGACGCCCGCGCTATCGCCAGCGACAGTAAGGTCCTGAAATTTCTTCTGCAGGTCCACCATATCTTTTTGCGTGGTTGATGACTGGGAGGTTTGTGCCCCGGCGCGCAGAGTAACGCCCGCGAACAAAACGATCGCGGCGACTGCGGTGACGGCTGTCGATCTGACTCGATTGTCACGAAGCATCATGCGTTTCCCCTCCACCAGTCTTCTTCCCGTCAAGACAGTTTGATTCTACACGCCAGAAAAGGAGACATTATTCCAACTGGGACCTGCCTCATCAATGCAACGAACATTGACGTTTCGACCTCAGGGGTTAAAACCCCTAAGGTCGCGCAGCACCTCGGCACGGCTGAAGCCGTGCCCTGACGGAATCCGCTTAGGAGATGGCCTCTAGCGTGCCGCGGCAGCGGGCGGTGGGGCGATGCTCGTGCCCTGATTGAGGACGACCTGCCATCCGGATGGCTTTTCCACCCACACCGTCGAGATAAGCAGACGCAGAGTCCGCGGAGGTGCCCCGCCGGGGACTACGAGTGAAATTTCAGTCGGCCCGGAAACGACCGCGCCGCCTCGGAAGAACACAACCTTGCCGCCGTTCATTTGATAGGTGGAAAGCTTCAACTGCCCACTCGTCAGCGAATTTATGTATTCCGCTTTCGTTTGCACCGCACCGCTGCCGTGCACGAAGATGGCATCGTCGGACATTAGAGCGGAAACTTTTGCGGCATCAGCTGCAATGCTAGCGTCCTCGAACTGCTTCTGCAGGTCGAGCATCTGCGCTTCGGTCGGCTTCTGTCTCATTGCCGCGCCGTTTTGCGCCGAGGACAGGCTCACGGTGCCGGCGACAAACAGGACTACGGCCGCGATCGCGGCCACGCAGATCGAAATCCGACGAATTTTCATGGCGATGTTTCCTCCTCAACGGGCGGCCCATTCTATATCGGCTTCAAAACCAGCAGCAAGTACCGCGACTAAATTCGGGTCTCACCGAACCCTTCCTGTGTCAGGGCAAGGAGACGCAGAGGCCGCAGAGAGGAGCAAACGGCACGGCCCTAAAGCCGAGGGCGGTTTTCCCGGCTAGGAAAAATGAGGAAGGCCGAGTTGGAGGAGCTCGACCGGCTCGCTGGCCTTCACGCTTCCCTGCTCGCCGAGCCCGAGGTGAATCGTCGCATGCGCGCGAAAACACGCGGCGCCCACTGCACCCGGATCCAGCCGCCACAAAGTAAATCGAGTGATCGGCGAGGCGCAACGACGCACCCGATTCGACCTTGTAAAGCGAGAGGCGCGTGCGCCGCTCCGAAAATTCGCCGAGATGTTTCCAGCTCGCGCCGGGTTGGTCCGCCAGCGGCAACCAATCGAAATTTTCGGGGTCCATGAACACGGGGCGGAGATACCGCTGGCCGGGATACTCCAGCGGGCGCCCGTTTACTTTTTCCCACACCGCTTCGTAGCCGTCCTTATTGATTTTGCTGCCATCGGGCTTGACTTGCGTGTAGACGCCCTTGGTGAACGTGCCGTGCTTGGCGAGTTCAGCGGTCGCCTGCTCGAACTGCTCGGCGGAAAGATAGCCGCTGCGGCTGGCTCCGCCGAATTGCAGGACCAGAGTCTCGCTTCCTGTGGGGCACGATTGCGGCCCGTAATATGTGCCTTCCGGAAAATAGGCGACCGAGCCAGGCTTCATGGCGCCGTCCGTCGCGAAGTCGAAATCACCCGCGAGCTGATATCTGACCTGGTCGAAATTATGGCGATGCCGCGGCGAATAGTAAGTCGGCGTGGATGAGAGCTGGAGCGAAAAATTCCCGGGCGTGCCAGGCTCGCCCGTCAGCAGGCGGCGCGAGCGCAAAGTGCCCTCACGAATATTCGGCCGCTCGACCATCGGAACGTCTTCTACGTTGATGATCCTTGGCATGAATCTCCCTTTTGGGATGCGTATCGAATTCGCCGGCCGCTCGCTGCCCTAGGCTTGCTGCGGCGCCTTATAAAAGTTTCCCGACCGGAGCGTGACGAGCGCTTTCGCCGGATCGAATTCGACGCCAATAGGATCGCCGCCGTCCGCGACGACCTTGATCTGTGCCTTCAACATGCGACGCTGCATAATTATCCCGCGGTCGCTGCTGGCGAGATGCTCTTCGGAATGCATGCCCATCGGACCCTGGCCGACCTGCGCCTCGTAGTCGCCGGGAGTGTTCTGGCGCTCCGCGAGCGTCATCTCGCCCCAGAGCTTGCCGTTAAAGCGCACGCCGGAAAAATCTCGCGGCGCCGACTTCGGAAGCCTCGAAACGGTGGCCATCGTGAAGTGCGAATCGTCAATGGGCAGCGACCATGTGATTCTGCTAGCCCGTACCTGAGAAATATCAATCGGGTTGGGGACGCACATGATGTTGGGCATCAGGAAGGACGAAATGCGGTCGTATTCGCGACCATCATCAAGCTTGCGCTTGGCGGAGTAGCAAACGCCCTTCTCGGTGGCGAAGAATTCGACCTTGGGCATCAGTGCGAACTGCGGCACGAACTGGACCGTGCTGAAGGTCGAGTGCAGCATCTGCACGTGGAACGGGTCCATGACGTTGTCGTTCATGTGCAGCCAGCTATAGGGCGCGACCGCGAGGCTGTTGTCACCCGTCGCTCCGAAAGCGCCCATATCGGCGCGCAGCTCTTCAGCCGGGCCGCAGTCTTCGAGAACGTCGTAGCGAGGCAGCGCGGGTTTCTTTTCCAGCGGACCCATATAGGCGAAGACCATCCCGTAGCGCTCCTCCAGTGGATACCAGGGCTGGCGCGCGACGTCGAGATTGCGGCCGCCCTCGGGCTCGCAGGGCTGATCGAGACAGCGGCCGTCAACGGCAAAAAGCCAACCGTGGTAGCAACAACGAATTCCCTGCTCGGAAACCTTGCCGTAGAAAAGCGTGGTGCCGCGATGCATGCAGCGCGGATAGAGCAGGCCGGGGCGGCCCGCCTTGTCGCGGAACAGAATCAGATCCTCGCCGAGGATGCGCACTTCCTGCGGGCGGGCGGTGACTTTATCCGAAGGCGACACCGGCTGCCAATAGCGCCGCATCAACTCGCCGCAGGGTGTGCCCGGACCAACCTGCGTAAGCTCGAAATCAGGATGCTGCGGCGTGCGGCCATAAGCACCGCCATCCGCCGATCGTTTGCGCTGCGTTGCTTCCGCCATTTTCGTCCTCCTGCACTCTTACCGTTCACGTCAACAAGCGCAATTTCCACCCGAATGGCTACGTTGTCAAGCGAACAGAGATGCCGCTGGGACTAGCGCTTTTTTCAGTGAGCTGGAGGCGCGTGGAAGGCGAAATCGAGGGTTTGGGATTCCTTGGGACCCAGCGTGACGGTCTGGTCCTGAAAGCCGAAGCGTTCGTGCCAGGCCTCGATCATGTACGTACCGGGAGGAATGCCCTTCAGCTCAAAGTCTCCGGTTTTGGGCGTGATCGCGAAGTACGGGTGCGCAAAAACGAACATGAACGCGCGCATCCACGGATGGATGTTGCAGGCGATGGGGATCGCCAGCTCGGGTTTCGTGAAGCTCGCCTCGATCGGTGGATCGCCTACGGGTTCGGATTTGTTCCAGGCGCGATTCTCGCGCGGCATGGGGTGAACGTTGTGGATCGTCTGGTCTTCGTTATGGACTTCGAACGGCTGTCGCGTCATCACAGCCAGAACTCGCGGCTCGTACATGCAGCCTTTCTGATCGAGGACGACGGGCGTGGTCGGAATATCGAAGCGGTAGCTGCCAAGGCCCGATTTCACATAAACGACCGCATTTTCGAGTGCGCCGTGGGCGCCAGTGACGACGATTGCGGGAACGACCGGCGAAGAGTTCGCCTGAAGCAGGCCGCTTCGGCGGACATGTCGATCGCCTTGAACTTGGGAGGCGCGCCATCAAGCCTCACGGTACCTGAAATCGAACCGGCGGTGGATGGGTCAACGACTGCGGTCGGGGCAGGCGGCTCGGCGGGTTCGTCGGATTCTTTTTTGCTGCAGCCGATGATTCCGAGGGACACTGCAAATGTGAGAACGAAAACTAGAGCCCAGGTCTTCAATTCGAATTATTCCCTTTCGTCCGACACTCAATGTTAACAAAGCCGAAGGCGCAAGGCGAAGTGCAAAGCGAACCACAGAGAACACGGAGGCTGGAGTTAGAGCACGGAGAAAACCGTAACCACAAGAAAATATCACCGCAGAGACGCCGAGAGAGGCAAACCAGGTGCGTTACTACGACGAGCGCGCGGAGAGAACAGTGGCCATGGCAGCGAGGGCGCGGTCGATCGAGGCACGGTCCACGTCGTAGTGAGTGACCATGCGAATCGTGGACTTGCCGTCGCGCCGCAGAGGACGCCGTGGTTCGCGAGCGCCGCGCAGACGTCGCCGGCGGTGCGCCCGGACGAAGTGACGTCGAAAATCAGAATGTTTGTGACGACTTTCTTCGGATCGATCGACACGCCGGGAATCCTGGCAAGGCCTTCGGCCAGGTGACGCGCGTTCTCGTGGTCACGATGGAGAATCTTCGGTGTTTCTTCGAGCGCGATCAGACCGGCTGCGGCGAGTATTCCTGCCTGCCTCATTCCGCCGCCGAGCAGCTTGCGCGTGACGCGCGCCTTGTCAATGAAATCGCGCGAACCGACCAGCATGGAGCCAACGGGAGCGCCCAGTCCCTTTGAGAGGCAGAACATTACGGAATCGAATTTGGCGGTGATGTCCGCGACACCGCGCCCAAGCGCGACTGAGGCGTTGAAAATGCGCGCCCCGTCGAGATGCACGGGAATCCCGACGGCATGCGCGCGCTCGCAGATATCGTTCGAGATTTCCGGCGGATAGACCGTGCCGCCGTGCATGTTGTGCGTATTTTCGAGCTCGATCAGCGCGGTCTGCGAGCGGTAGTAAATGTGCGGCCGAATCAGAGGCTCGATCAGATCCCAGGTGAGCGCGCCGCTGGGCGCGGGCACGGTATTGGGCATGCATCCCGCGATCGCCGCCACGCCAGCCATTTCGTAGAGATAAATATGCGCCTGCGCTTCGCAGATCACTTCCATGCCGGGGTGGGTCCAGGTCTTGATTGCGGTGAGATTCGCCATCGAGCCGGATGGGAAATACAGCGCGGCTTCACGTCCGAAGATTTCCGCGGCGCGAGCCTGCAAGCGATTGACGGTCGGATCCTCGGCGTACACGTCGTCACCGACTTCCGCTTCGGCCATGGCGCGGCGCATGGCAGGAGTTGGGCGCGTAACGGTGTCGCTGCGAAGATCAATCACGGCTTGCGGTGCGGCGGCTGTAGACATGACGGCAACATGATACCTGAGTCGGGCCGGAGTTCAGAAGCGAGAGTTCGCGATCGGAGGAAGAGAAGGTAGTTAGCGTCTAGGAGCGCCGGGCAGAGTGCAAAATCACGCTGCCGAAATTCCAGGAGGCGATGCACACGTCGGAAAAGCCTGTCTTTTCCATCAGCGCGGCGAGTTCTGGAGGCGACGGGAACTTCGACACGGAGCCGGGTAGGTACGCGTACGCTTCCTTGTCGCCGGAAATCGCGCCGCCAATACGGGGCAAGACGTTCCTAAAGTAGAAGCGGAAGATTCCCGCCATTGGGCCCGATCCGGGCTCGGTAAATTCGAGGATGCCGAGTTCCCCTCCCCGTCGCAGGACGCGCGCGAATTCACGCAGGCCATCCTCGTAATTCGCAAGATTGCGGAAGCCGAAGGCGGTGGTGATGAGATCGAAGCTCCCATCGGCGAATGGGAGATTAAGCGCATCGGCGGCCGCAAACAAAGCGTCGCTTCGCGCACCAGCTGCCTTGTCGCGCGCGCGAACAAGCATCCCTTCGACGAAATCGCTGCCGACAATCGGCGAGCGCCGCTGCGAAGGACTGAGCGCGGAGGAGCGGGCGCGATCGAGCGCGAACGTGAGGTCCCCTGTACCGCAGCAGAGATCGAGCACGCGGGCTTCCGGGCGGCTCAGGATTTGCTGGAAATGTCGAGCGGTGCGTCGACGCCAAATGCGGTCCAGCGAAAACGAGAGGAGATGGTTCAGGAAATCGTAGCGCGGGGCAATTCGCGTGAACATGTCGCGAACGCGCGCCGAGGCCTCGCGTTCGTCTGTGGCGCCGCGGGGGCGAGTTCCGGGAAGCGGAGCCGATTTCTGCGCAGCCGCGGTCATTGCGAGTCGGAGCTCAAGACTTCCCGCGCTTCACGCCGCGACGCTCCGCACCGTTCTGCGCTTCGTTCATGATCTCGGGAAGGCTGCGAACGGCCTTCTGAACCAGCGGCCAGGGAACTTCGATTCCCCATTCCGTTTTGCCGATCTTGCGCGGAAACACCCAGAGGACGCGGCCGCCGCGCGATTTCTTGTCGCCTGAGAGAATCGAACGCAGCCTGGCGCTCGGTATCGCGGGCACCTTCGGCAAAGGACCGACGGATGCGATGAGCCGCACGATCCGAAACGCATGTATCAAGGGCAGACGGTTCATGGACAAAGCCATCATCGAAGCCGCGATCATTCCCCAGGCAATCGCCTCGCCATGAAGAAACTTGCGGTAGTTCGTAGCAGCCTCGAGCGCGTGGCCGAGCGTATGCCCGAAATTCAAAATCTGGCGCAAGCCGCCTTCGCGCTCATCCTCGCTGACGACCCTCGCTTTGATGGCAATCGAACGCGAAATGACCCAACTGAGCGACGCAGGATCGCGGCGCAGCACGGAGCGCATTCGTTGCTCGAGGAACGCGAACAGCTCGCGGTCGGCGATCGCGCCGTACTTGATCACCTCGTACAGTCCGGAGCGGTACTCGCGGTGCGGAAGGGTCGCCAGCAACGCGGGATCGGCAATCACGACTTTCGGCGGGTAGAACGCGCCGACGAGATTCTTCCCTTCGGGGAGATTCACGCCCGTCTTCCCACCGACGGCGCTATCCACCTGAGCTACGAGCGTGGTCGGAATATGGACGAGCCGAACCCCACGCAGGTAAGTAGCTGCGGCGAACCCGCAACGTCGCCGACCACGCCACCTCCGACCGCAACGATCGTCGCCTGTCGGTCGGCACCCGCCTGAACGAGTTGGCGTGCGATAGCTTCGACGGTTCCCAGAGTTCTTGCTCGATTCGCAGTCGTCGAACAGAATCGGATGGCGTCCGGCGCGACCCGGAATCTTCGCCGCGACGGCCCGTCCGCAATGACGCCACACCTTCGCTGATGAGAGCACGAACGTGCTAGTCGAATCGCCCCGGTGCGAAGTAAGGGACCTCGCGCGAGCGAGCGCTCCAGGCGCGCAAATCACGGCATAGGAACCACCGGAGCTCTTGACCTTGGTTGTCGGCATTATCGTGGTAAAAATGTAGCATAGTTTCTAAACTCACCTTCTTCCGATCCAAGTCGCGCGCGAAACTCATCGGCACTTGCGTGCGTATGCATGAACGGGAGGTCAACTAACGGCGATGGCCACTTTCATTCTGTGGTGCCTTTTGCTCTTTCTGTGCTGGCCGCTGGCTCTGCTCGCCCTGGTGCTGTATCCCGTCATTTGGCTGGTATTGTTGCCGTTCCGCATTGTCGGAATTGCGGTGGATGGGGCACTCGGGCTGGTTCGCGGAATTATCACGTTGCCGGTGCGGATCTGGCGAGGACCGCGGAGGGTGTAGCGCGCCCGCGAACGGCGAAGGCTGCCGGACTGAAGCCCGGCTCTATATAAACAGCTTAAGAGCGAGGAGTTGTAAACGTCAGCGGAACCTGGTTTGTAGCGCGTTTACGGATTCGAGAATCACGTGGCCGACGATGGCGAGACTGCGCGGGCTGATTTTGTCGAGCGTGTCCTGTACCGTATGCCAGTAGCCAGGATCAGAGTAGCCGCTGAAATCAATGATGTCTGCCGCAGCGAGACCCCGGTGAAGAAACGGCTGGTGGTCGTCCTCCACGGAACCCTGTTCCTGAGGCACGAAGATGTCCTTGTAACCGAGGGACGCGGCGGTAGTCCAGATCAGGTCTGTAAGCCATTTCGTCGAGTCCGGTTCTCGCTGGATCTTCAAGTTCTTCTGGCCGATCATGTCGGCCAGTATCACTGCGTGAACGCGTTTCGAATCTCCCGAAACGGCCAGACGAGCGACGAGTTCGCGGGCTCCCGTAGGTGCTGTCGTTGTCGTCCCAATCGAATTGCGCCTGAGTTTCTTCGCCGTCGAGAAATGCGATCCATACCGCGTTCGCCTGCTTTGGCCGGCTGCACAAGACGCGCGCCATCTCAAGCATCAAGCCGGTCGAGGAACCTCCGTCTTCCGCACCCACGAAATTGTCCAAGCGCTTGGTGTCGTAGTGTGTGAGTAGGACGATGATTCCCTGCCCCGTCCCGGGAATTTTCGCGATGATATTTTTCATACCTAATTTGCCCATTGGGGTTGGTGCGGTGAAATCATCTTCATCAACGGCGCAACCAAAGCCCTGCAATTGCGAACGAAGGTAGGACTGCAAGTTGTGGATCGCATCGGAGGCGGGCGGATGGGGGCCGAAACTAACGAACTTGGCGACCTGATCGTAGGCCTTGGCGCCGTCGAATCCGCCGGTCTGAGCGGCTGGAAGCGCCACATCGGCGGGAGGAATCACGATCTGCGCGGGGGTCGCAGCCGCAGTAGAGGATGAAGCATTGACCGGGCTGCTCGGCCTTGCCGAGTCATGGCCACACGCTCCGGCGAATAAGACTGCCAAGGCGGCCAGTGGAATCCGATACGACTTGGAGTTGCGCATAGCGGCAGACACTATTTTGCCTCCCCTTCGGCGAGCGCTCGAGCGCGCTTGCGGCGCAGGACTACATACGACACCAGCACGCTGACAAAGTAGAGCACGAGCATCGGAGCCATGAAAATTAACATGGTCGTGGCGTCCGGCGTGGGAGTGACGATAGCAGCTAGAACCGTGATCACGAGCATCGCGTAGCGAAAATTCGTAAGCAGAAATTTCGGCGTGACAATGCCGAAGAGCGAGAGGATGAAGACCACCACGGGAAGCTCGAAGATCACGCCCAGGCCCACCAACACGACGAGTATCAAGCTGAAATATTCGTTGACGCTGATCAGCGGACTGATGGGGCCCTCACCCGCGAAACCAATCACCCGCGTGAGCACAAGCGGCAGCAGCCCAAAATATCCGACGCAAATGCCGCACAGAAAAAGCAGCATCGCGGACACGATGAAACTGGCCGTGGCGCGCCGCTCGTGCTTGTAAAGTCCGGGGGCGACGAACAGCCAGATTTGATACAGAACCCAGGGCATGGCGAGCACCACGCCCAGATACAGACCGAGGTTGATATACAGACCTACATACCCCGCTGGGCTCGTGTAGTAGAGCTTGTCTTCCAGATGATTGTTGCGGAGGGCGACGAGCATCGGCTGGACGATGAAATTGATGAAGCGCTTGGAGACGAGTAATCCGACGATCATGCCGACGCCGACGGCCGATAGGGCGCTGATCAGCCGTTTGCGCAGCTCGACCAGGTGATCGAAAAATGACATCGCCGCGCCGGCTTCTTCCTCGGCGCGCGAGCGCTGCGTGCGCTCAGGAGGAGCGGCGGTCGCCATCGGTCACTCGTTCGGGGTTTTGCTCGGGCTCGACAGGCTGAGACTCCCCTGGCGAATCGGGAGGGGGAAAGTCCATTTGCATCAGATACGGATCGTGCATCGGATCCGGGGGCGCAGGGGCAACGTCTGGCACAGCGGGCGAGGGATCGTTGCCTGCTGGATTCGCGATCGCTGCGGCGTTCGGCGGATTCGAGGGGACAGTTCCGCGCGACGCTGGCACCGGTTGCGAGTCCGTGCCGGGGGCAGCGGCGGGAGCGGCCGTAGGCATGATGGCGGCGGCTGGTGATGCGGCAGGCGCAGCTATCTTCCGGGAGTCCGCCTCGCGCTCCAGATCGCGCAGATGGCCCTCGAAGGTTGAACGCAAGTCGCCCGTCAGGCGGCGAAATTCAGCCATAATTTTCCCGAGGTTGCGCGCAAGCTCGGGGATCTTCTCGGGACCGAAGACGATCAGAGCAACGATAAAGATTACAATAAGATGCGGGACGCTAAGCATTCGGAACTTGGCGGCCATCTCTCCGGCCGTTTTTGCATCATAGAAGAGGCTTCCGGGCGTGTCAAACGACCGAAAGCAGTGTGCTATACTGGCGATTCGGGGCAATAGAGAGGGATGATGCAAACAACCCATGGAGTATCGAGAGACGAAGCAAAGACTCCCGAATCTTCCGGTTCTCCAGCGCGTGGAATACTGCTGCTGGTGCTGGTTCTGGCGGTGTCAGCCGGGCTAGGGGGCTTTTTCGGTCCCCAGGCGAGCGCGACGGCTTCGAGTTCGGACGACACCCAAGATTCCGTGAAGACTTTCACGCGCGTGCTTTCGGTGGTCGAGCGGAACTACGCCGACCCGGTGGACACCGATAAAGTTATCTACGACGGAGCGATCCCCGGAATGCTTCACGTGCTCGATCCTCACTCGAACTTTTTCGATCCCAAGCAGTACGCGCTTTTCCGCGAGGAGCAAGAAGGCAAATATTACGGAGTTGGCATGGTTGTTGCGCAGCGCGAGAATCAGACTGTAGTTCAGGCGCCTTTTGTTAATTCTCCCGCATACAAAGCCGGAATTCGCCCCGGCGATACGATCCTGAAGGTCGACGGAAAATCGTGCACAGGCCTGACGACCACCGAAGTCGCCGACCTGCTGAAGGGCGCAAAAGGAACGCCGGTCCACATTTCACTCGGACGCGAAGGGTGGGACAAGCCGATCGAAGTAACAGTGGTACGCGACGAGATTCCCCGACCCGGCGTGGAATATTCCGAGATGGTGAAGCCCGAGATCGGATATGTGCGCGTCTCGACGTTCAACGAAACAACCGACAGCGACCTGACTGAAGCGCTGAAGCAACTCGACGTTTCGAAGCTGGACGGGCTGATTATAGATCTCCGCAACAACGGCGGTGGCCTGCTGAATCAAGCGGTGGGCATGTGCGACATGTTCCTGGACAAGAACGAGTTGGTGGTGTCGCACCGGGGGCGATCATCACCGGAGCGGCCGTATTACGCGGTCCGAGGAAATCAGGGCATCGAGGTGCCGCTGATCGTGCTAGTCAATGGGCAAAGCGCTTCGGCTTCAGAAATTGTTTCCGGCGCGATTCAGGACCATGACCGCGGACTGATCGTGGGTGAGACAAGCTTTGGAAAAGGTTTGGTGCAGACTCAATTTCCGCTGAGCGAGGACACCGCGCTGCTGCTGACCACGGCGCGCTATTACACTCCGAGCGGACGCCTGATCCAGCGCGACTACAAGAACCAGACGCTTTACGATTACCACTACAATCCGCAACCGCCGCAGGCTCCCGAGGTGAAACTGACGGACACGGGACGCCAAGTGTACGGCCAGGGCGGAATCACGCCGGATGTAGCTGTCGCTGCTCCTAAGCCGGATGATTTCGAAACCCTGCTTGAGAGGCGTGGAGCGTTTTATCCCCTGCCGCAGGGCGTAGGCGATTTCGTGCGTTACTATCTCGGCGAAAAGCCGGACGTGACAAAGGATTTTGTGGTGGACGACGCCGTGATCGCGCAGTTCAGGAAATACCTGGCCGACCAGCACATACAGGCAAGCGAAACCGACATCCAGCAGAACCTTCCGTGGTTGAAATGGGAAATCAAGCGCGAGGTATTTACGACCGTGTTCGGGCTGAACGACGGTTACCGCATCGCGCTCGAGAACGATCCGCAGTTGGATAAGGCCATTGCTTCAATCCCGCAGGCGAAAGCGCTCTATGCGAATGCTCGAAAGATTGTGGCCGAACGAGAAACAGGCGCTACGAACGGGCGTCCGTAACTGCCAACAGTGCATCCAGTTGCATTCTTTGCTGGGCTAGCCTGTCTCAATCACAGACGAGCCGTGCTTCGCCGGGGATTTTATTTAGCGGGCCGGTCGGTCGCGACTGGGTCTTTCGCGGATTGATCCTTCGCAGGCGGTACCTCAAGCTTTGCCAGGATGCTCCTCGCTTTCGGAGCGTCCTTGGAACTGGCCGCCACCTTCAGGAATTCCCTCAATTGCACGGCCTCCCCGACGACATTCCCTGCGGCTTGATAGATTTGAGCGAGCAACAAGTGAAGCTCTGGTAGGTGATGCCACTCATCCAGTTTGACAGCAGACTGCGCATGCATTTCAGCCTGGGTGAGTTGATTGAAATGTAGCCCCGCGTCCGCGGCATAGTACAGCGCGTAGGGATTACCGATCGGATCGATTGCCAGCGCCTGAGCCGATAACTTGGCGACATCTGTCCAATCGCTGGCGTTTGCTGCAAATTCCGAAAGGCAAAGATACGATGCCACGTATCCAGGGTCGAGGTTCTCAGCCTTGACACAGGCGGCCTTAGCCTGGTCATTCTCGTTTTCTGATTCCAAAACCTGGCCCAAGACGACCCACGCAGCGGAATAATCCGGGTAGAATTCGATGGCCCTGCGCAGATGTTCCTCGGCGTCCGAAAACTTCTTGCCTTTGAACGCGCCGCAGGCCTTCTGGTATTCGGTCACGGCCTTGCCCGGCACCGCAAGTCTCTTGGCGCTTACAGTAGGGCTGTGAACTCCCGATTCGGTCCAGGAATTACACGACTCGGTATCAACTATCCGGCTGGTGTCGACCGTCATAGAGCCAAGGTCGCTAGTCTCGAATCTAGTCAACGCATCGATTGGGTCAGACGCGCTCGGCCCAATTGCCGGCGCCTGAAGGATCGGAGGCAGTTGCGTTGAAGGCGACCCGTGCTGAGCCACCACGGTGCCTGCTGTCAGAAGAACGATCGCGAGCGCGCCCGCGGCTTTGCACGGAAGGCCGGCTAGAACGGGGAATCGGTGCGGACCTAGCCGGGCGTCCTGTTTACTGGCCCACCCAGTGCCAGCCGACATCTCACGGCGTGTTGCCATCGCCACCACAGTGACTCGATGGTAAGTCAATTTTGGTCCGACAGCATAACTTTTTTCGGGCCGATATCTCCGGGATGCCATCCCATTCGTCGGAGCTTCGCCTTCGCGTCGTTCCCGATAGCAGCCTGGGGGCGCTAATCGTTTGAGGACATAGACGCTATCTTCAGCGGGTGGGTATGTAACCCTCGTTCATACTAGATCGGTAGCGATACATGGTCCTCTCCATTCGGACCAGCGCGAGGCCGTTTCCGAGGAGAGTCCCATGGGTTCCACCCAGCCACCGCCGCCAGCCCACCCGCCGCCGTTGCGCCCATACCGACAGCGACCATCATCGCCTCCATGCTTCGGGCATCGGAGAAAATCAGCGATTTGATCTTTTCTCCCGGCCGCGCCCCACAGGTGGAGATCAGCGGGCAACTTGCACAATTAAAAATCGCAGGCGTAGGCGTGCTGAGCGCCGAAGATACAGCGCGAATAGCAGGCGACCTGATCGGGCGGAACGCCCACGCCGTGGAGAAGTTGCGAACGGAAGGCTCGTGCGATATTTCCTATAGCTTGCCGAAGCTCTCGCGCTTTCGCGTGAACATTTTCACGCAGCGCGGTAGCTGCGCGATCGTTATGCGCGTGATTGCCAGCAATGTCCCGGACTTTAACGCGCTGAACTTGCCTACGCAGCTTGCTGAGGCGGCCGAGCTGCAGCCGGGCATCGTATTGGTCACCGGACCGACCGGGAGTGGCAAGTCCTCGACACTTGCCGCACTCGTGAACAAGATCAACGAAGAGAAAGCGTGCCACATCATCACGATCGAGGACCCCATCGAGTTTCTCCACTCGCACAAACGGTCCACCGTCCACCAGAGGGAATTGCATAGCGACGCGCCAAGCTTCGCGCTGGCACTGCGGGCCGCGCTGCGACAAGCTCCGAAACTGATCCTTGTAGGTGAAATGCGCGACCGGGAAACGATCGAAGTAGCGCTCGAGGCGGCGGAGACGGGGCACCTGGTCTATTCAACGCTGCACACGATTGATGCGTCAAAGACCGTCGAGCGAATCGTCGGAGCGTTCCCGCTCGGCGACCAAAACGCGGTGCGCATGCGGCTTTCCAAAAGCTTCCGCTACATCATTTCGCAGCGTTTGATCCCCAGACAAGACGGCAAAGGACGCGTGGCCGCGTTTGAAATTCTGAAAGCGACACTGCGCACCCGCGAATATGTTCAAAAGGGCGAGGGAGAAGGAAAAACCCTGCTCGATGCCATGCGGGACGGATCTACGGAAGGAATGCAGTGCTTCGACGACGAAGTCGAAAAGCTTATCCGCGCGCGGGTAGTTGATATCCAGACGGGGCTTTCCTACGCCACAAACCCCGGCAACATGCGGCTTCTTCTCGCGGACCTGCTCGAGGAGCCAACCGATATTTCATCACTGATGGCTTCAAATAAAGCTAAGGCGGAGACCAAGGTATCGAGCTTCGCAGTCGATCCCGAACTTGAAACTACAATGTAACTTAGCGGCCATAACCGTGCTCGAACCAGCAGCTTCCTCGTTGCGAACGAGTTTTCTCGCGTTCGAGGACGTCTTGATGTCTAGCCGATCTCCCCTTACAATGCGGGCAACCACAGCCCCGATACAACCGTCACATGCGGAGGCCATAGAGGCGGCCTTTGCAAAGGGGAAAACTGAAATGACGTTTTCGCTCCTGCAACCCGCAATTCGATCCCTGGCAATCACATTCGCTCTGAGCCTCGCGTTTGCGGCGATTTCCAGCGCTCAGGGAACCGATCCAAATAAGGTAACCGATCAGGAGCAACTGCAGGAACAGAATCAGCAGTTGAAGCTGCGTGCCTTGAACCAGACCGTCGCACCGGCACTTCCAAAAGCCGATCCTGCGGAGGAAGCCGCTTACAAGACGTTTTACGCATTGAATCCGCAGGACCTGGATACAAGAATCCGCCTCGGCGAAGCCTTCGTTCAAAAGTATCCGATGAGCCGGTATGCCGAATCCGTTTACGCGGCTCTGACGCAGGCTTACTCTACAAAACAAGACACGAAGAATTTTTATGCCAATGCCGACAAGGCTCTCGCGCTGAATCCGGATGACGCGTCAGTGCTCGTGATCGATGGTTGGATGATTCCCCACGACTTTAACCCCGAGAGTGCGGACGCCCTCAAAAACCTCGACAAGGCGGAGCGTTACGAGAAACACGCCATGGAGATAATCCCCACACTGCCGAAGCCTGCCAACACGACCGACGATCAGTTTGCTCAATCCAGGTCTGGCTTGCTCTCCGCGGCGCACAGCGCTTTGGGTCTCGTCTATTTCCGCCGCCAGGACTATGAGGATTCGGTGAAAGAACTTCAGCAATCGGTGCAACTCGCCGCCAGACCCGATCCGACGGACCTCTTCGTTCTCGGCTTGGGGCTGCAGAGTTTGAATCGTTATGCCGATGCCGCCGACGCCTTCAGTCGCTGCGGCCAGGTTCCGAGCAGCCTGCAAGACCGCTGCAAGAAGAGCGCGGATGCCGCCAGGAAACAAGGAAAATAGGAGAAAAAGGCAGCTCGGCCGCCTCAGAAAAACGGTTCCATGGACTCATCTGAAGGCCAGTCATCCCGGACTAGCGGCTTCCGCTTAGAATGGCAGCCACTCGAATGGAAACAACTTCCCTGCTGCTCCGGGATCGAGTTTCACGCCCGCGACCTCGGCCGCACGAGCGAGAATGGGATCTCGCCCGGCAGCAAGGTCCTTGGGTGTCGGCAGAACAATTTCATTTGGCGTCACGCCAAGGTGCTCAAGGCTCTTGCCGTCCTTCATGATCAGGTCGGCTTCCGTAACAGAAAACGCATAGTAGATCTCCGTATCCAGCCCGTAAGCGAACGGGTATATTTCGGCTTCCATAACGCTCCCCGAGGTGCGATCGCCCAAAACGAGTCCCCGATGTTCCAACTGAATCACGCGGGCAAATAGTTCCGCGGCCGACGCGGACGCGCTGTCCACGATGACGATGACTTGCCCTGCAAAAGCGTGGCCTCCCACGGTCTTGGCGATCTCCGGCTTCAGATCTTTTCTCCCGATGCGATCGGCGATCTCCACGTCATGATCAAAAACATTTCCGAGCATGCGGTCGAGCGTCATCACCGTACCGCCGGGGTCACCTCGGAGATCGAGAATCAATGTCTTGTGCTTGCGGACGACTCCAAAAAGACGGTCCACTTCGGCATCGGAAAGAACAAACGTTGGCATCTTCCAGATCACTACATCGCCCATCACCTGCTGTTGCTGCCGAAGCATGTGATCTTCGTTCTCACTTTCTCTCAGCAACTGGTAATAGTCGTTGCCGGACCTGCCCGTGATATTGCGCTCGGTCTTCAATTGCCGGACCGAGGTGTCAACCGAAACGCGGCGGATGGCTCCGTCGGGGTCGCGCAGGTCCAGCTGTGTCTTGCTTCGAGGACTGAGTCCATTAAACATGTACAAGAGATCGATAAAGTCGTTTCTGTTCACTGAGTTGGTTTCGTAGGTGAGCACTTGGTCGCCCGGACGGATTTTCGATTCCGCATCAGTGCCGGGGCGGATGCGAGTGATGAACGCGTTGTCGCCGAACAATTGCATTCGAAATCCGTAATCAAACCGGAACGGACGATCGGGAGGTATCAGGTATGTATGGCTATCTTTCAGGCTTCCGAGGAACGCGGCCACCATGCGAAGGCATTCGTTGAAGCTTGACGCGGTCTTGATTCGCTCGTCGTACTGCTGATACAGGACCTCTAAATCGAGCCCATGATATGTAGGGTCATAATAGTATTTCTTTACCGAATCGCGGGCATCGCGCAGTATCCCGCGCCCTCGATCGATTTGCAGATTGTCAAATTTCTCCTGGGCACGCGCCACGTTGCGTACGGCCAGAAACACACTCACGCTCAGGAACAAGATTAGGGCGATGCGGATGCCTTGCTTACGCACAGACAACCTCTTGCACACGTCCTGAGTTGCTCAGACAGTGTGCCTATACATGACCGGAAATTCCTAGTCAATAGCGGTACTACAGCTTCGTGACGCCAAGGAGTAAGTGCCCGGGGGCGTGGTGGACGTGGCCGGGCTCGAACCGGCGGCCTCCTCGTTGCGAACGAGGCGCTCTCCCAACTGAGCTACACGCCCATCGGAAACTAACGCAGACGAAAAACGAGACTCCCACTATACAGCCTCGCCTCTGCGCATTTCAAGAACGCTGGCTGCTCTAGTTATTCGTTATTTCCCTGCACGTACTGCGGAAGAGGCGTATTAACGGCGCTCCGGGCGACCCCCTCCCCTTTTGCCGCCATGTCTGTAATGAGGCAGTTATGCGCAACCGTATTCACTACAATGTAGTCCAATGTATGGATCGAGGATTCACTCAGTTCGGAGTACCCGGCCCTATTACGGAGGCTTTATGAGTTCCTGGCGTTCTAAGGTTTTATCTTTGCTGTTGGCTCTAATCGCTGTTTCCGCAGTCGCAGGCATCGCTGGCGCGGCACCAGCGCATCACCATCATCACCGACATCACCATCACCACCGCCACCGCAGGTAGAGGGTGGCTTTCCCCTCAGTCGTGGCCGCGATGTGTTGCTCTGTCGGCTGTCGAACCGAGATTCCTTTCGCGTTCAGATAGCCTTCCAGTCCGAACATGGACAACGAGGGCTCGTTACATGTGATTTGGTTGAACAAGGCCGACGCGCGAGAGCCGGAGTTCGCCGTCGGGTTTGTACGCCATGGAGCGGTTGGCAGCACGGCGGAGCCGGTTAAGTTTCTAGGCGAAGAGGCGCTGTGGGCTTTCCTAGCGCTTTCGCTTTCCATCGGCAGTAACCACGTCCAAAGCGCGTTATCGGACTTGCACGGCAAGGGAAGCGCGGAGATTGCTTCCCTCAGCATTCCAGACGACGATCTTCGCCGGCTGAAGTCGGTCTAGCACGAGATTTCTCGGCCCTTTCGACAGGGCCACCTCACCGCATGAATTGCCCCGGCAGCAGGAGCCTGGGCGATTCCCTCACGGTACAATGGATGAGTGCCAATTCAACTAATTGCTACGGACCTCGACGGGACGCTCCTGGACGGTCAGTCGCTACTACCAGCCGAGAACGCACGCGCCATCGCGGAGGCTGCGGCGCGAGGGATCGAGATAGTAATCGTCACGGGCCGCCGGTACCACTCCGCGCGTTCTATCGCCGCAGAACTTGCCTGTGACGCGCACCTGATCGTGAGTAATGGCGCGCTGATCAAGTCCGCCGCGGGTGAGGCGCTTTACCGTCAATTGCTTCCTGCCGAGACGGCCGGCAAGGTGCTCGACGCGACCACCGAGTTTCGCTCGTGCGCTGGAGTCATCTTCGATCGCCCTTTTGCGAAACAGATCGTTTTTGAGCACGTGGACTGGCACGGACCATTTGTCGGCGCGTATTTGCGGAGACATCGCGAACACGTTGCGGAAATCGCGCCCCTGACGGCGTGCCTTGACGAAGATGATCCCGTCGAAATACTGTTTCTCGACGATTGCGAACGAATCAACCGCGCGAAGAAGGCATTAGAGACGCTTCCGATCGCGGGGGAATTTACGCTTGCCCTCACGGAATATCCGCACAGAAACCTTTCCATGCTCGACGTGCTGGCGCTCGGCGTGAACAAGGGCGTGGCCCTGGCGGAATTGACACGACGTCGCCGCATTCCTCGAGAGAACGTTATGGCTATCGGCGATAACTGGAATGACCGCGAAATGTTAGAATATGCAGGCTTACCGGTGGTCATGGGAAATAGCGTTCCGGCGTTGAAAACGTTTGGGTGGAGCGTTACGCTCTCGAACGAACAGGCGGGAGTAGCCGAAGCCATTGAGAGGTACGTCCTTCGAGCTCGTTAGGCAGGGTGGGTCGCAATAGAGTGCCGTAGGCAAACCAAGGGGGGATGCCATGAAAACGTGTATGGGTGTGGGGATTCTGATGCTGGGAAGCTTGGTCGCGGGAACGACGGTATCAGCGCAGCAGGGTGGCGGCCGCCCGCCGATGCCTCAGGGACCGCCCAGCATCACTTCGGTTCTCAATTTCCAGCTAACGATTGAGGAGCGCGAAATCGTCGGCCTGGCTCAAGCTATGCCCGAAGATAAGTACTCGTTCGCGCCAACAAACGGCGAGTTCAAGGGAGTGCGCACGTTTGCCCAGCAGGTGAAGCACATCGCGACCGTGAATAATCGCTTCTTTGACGCGATTCTTGGCAAGACTCCCCCAGCGGCGCCGGATGAAGGCATCGGTTCAAACGGGCCGGACGCGATCCAGACGAAAGATCAGATCGTGCAGTATCTAAAGGATTCTTTCGCGTACGGCCACACGGCAATCGCAACCATCACTGCCGATAACGCTTTCACGCCGCTCAAGGATCCTGCTGTTCCGTTTCTGAGCACGCGGGCCGCGCTCGCGGTCTTTGTGGATGCTCACGCGATGGACCACTACGGGCAGATCGTCGAATACCTGCGCGACAATGGCCTCGTGCCACCGGCCAGCCAACAGCGCCCGCCGGCGAATCCACCGGCCAAACCTTAGACCCGAATGAGTCACCGAATTACCGCAATATTTGCGCTTCTCGCCGCGACGACGGTGCTCGCCCCCGCGGCGAGCGCTGACTATGCCGTGCTCCGCTCTGGCGCGAGGCTTCACGTAACGGGTTACCAGCTCGATGGCGAGCGCGTTAGGCTTTCGGTGGCGGGAGGCACGGTCGATATTGCCGCCACCGAATTGATTGACGTTGAACCCGAGGACCAGTTCCCTGCTCCGCCGCCCGCAAATACCGATTTCGGCGTCCGGTACGCTAGCCTAATCCACGCATCGGCGCAAAAGCACGGCGTGGATGAACGCCTTGTCGCGCGCGTGATTGCGGCCGAGTCGAATTTCGATCCCAAAGCAGTTTCGAGAAAGCGCGCTCTCGGCTTGATGCAGTTGCTGCCGGAAACGGCCGCGCGTTACGCGGTCATGAATGTATTCGATCCCGCCCAGAACATCGAGGCGGGCACTCATTACTTGAAGGATCTGCTCGCGCGATACAGCGGGAATGTGCGCTTCGCTCTCGCAGCCTATAACGCCGGCCCCGAGATGGTGGACCGCTACGGCGGCGTTCCGCCCTTTGCCGAAACGCAGAACTACGTGAAACGCATTACAGCGAAGCCTCGCCGCAGACGCAGCAATACCTTCGCGCAACTAATTCCCTGCGCTCCGATCAAACTTAGCTTGCTATTGGGTTGCTGATTTTTCGCCGAGGCGGCGCATGCGCTCCTGCAGCTTCTTGCGGAGCGCGGCGGGAGCGTTCGGATTGAAAGCCACCAGATACCAGAGCGGCTGCGAACGGTCGCGGCTCAACCGGGAGAGCGTGGACGCGTCGCTATTGGGATGGCGCGCGATATTCTCGCGGATCGCGGAATAGGGGTGATGCGAAAGCCGCGCGAGAGTCTTCGCCGCGACTTTCGGATGCTCGCTGATCAGGCGCAGCAGATAAAAATCTTCCTTGGGAGCCTGGCGAGAGAGTTGGTCGAGCGCGTCGGGCTTCACTTCCGCGCTCAGAACCACGCCGACTTTTTCGTCCCAGCCTGGGTTGATGCGATTAAGCTCCTGCGTCCGGGCGTGAATCAGCTGCTCGATCACGCGGCGCTCCTGGTCAAGGCGCGCAGCAGGCAAAGCGCTGCGCTCGACAGAATCGAGCACGCGCAAAAGATGCTGCCTTTCGCCGAAAACAATCTGCGATGTACGCACGGCCTTGCCCTTCGTCGCATGTCGCACTAGATCAGAACGTCTCATGTCTCGATCACCCCGCAAATTGAATGGCGGCCCACCTGGGAAACAGCACGCACTCGCGCGGTAACAAACTCGGGACGGAAATCTCGCACGAGCGACTGCGCTCGGATGCGCACAGTATGGATGAAAACGACAACTCCCCCATCCGCTACTGTAGTTCCAACCCACCGGCAACGCAAGCTGGCGCTGCTACATATGGACGACCGGCGTGATTATCCAGCGCGCACGGCGGGGAGTAAAGCGAACTCGGGAGCATGTGTTCCCCAGAGCACAATAGATGGTCCTAGGACCATGCCAATTTGGCGGCTAGTGCGTGGCGCTGTCGCTGGGGTTATTTTGCATGAAGCGGGTCGGAGTGCGGTATGTCGTTGACTGCCACGCGGCGCTTGAACTTCCAGTGCCCGTTTTCCCGTACCAAGGTGTCGTCATAGTGGCCGCCGTACATGATCGAGGGTTTGTTGTCGGCGCTGGTGACGACGAAGTTCCATCGCGACCATGTCGTGGCTGTGTCGCCCTGCACGTCAATCAGGAAGTTGGTCAGAAGGTGATACGTGGAGCCAGGCTTGCCGTTCGCAGTGACGCCCAGGTTCTTCTCCATAAGTGCCTGAATCCCCGCAGGCCCTTTACCTGTGCCAAATCCGCCTACCCACTCGCCATCGGACGCGAACAGATGCGAGTACGCGACCAGATCGTGTGCGTCAAGGTAACGGCCGTAGTCCGTCAGCACGGTGCGAATTTCCTCGATATCTTCGAGACGCTGAATGCGCGCCGCGAGCGGACTGCTGCGCTCGCGCAATTGCCGGCGACAGCAAAGCGCACATCAACAGCAAGCTCCCCAAGCGTGCGACAGGTCCGCACTTCAAAGTTCGCGAATTCTTCATGTGTTCGATCCCCCTTTTCGTCGCGTGGTGTGGAATGGCGCCGCCGAAGATAGCATCCGCTCCGCATGACTTCAATCCGACGGGATCGCTAAATAATGCAGCTCAGGTTTTCAATCCTTGGGCTTTCGCCGGTCAGGCGCACGAGCCGTCATCGCAGAAACGGGTTGAACTCGCGCTCCGCACCAATCGTAGTCGTGTCGCCATGGCCGGGATAAACGACGAGCTCGTCGGGAAGCGCAGAGCAGCTTTTCACGTATGGACGAAAGAATCTGTGGGAACGAGCCTCCGGGGAGATCAGTGCGGCCAATCGACCCTTGAAAAAGCGTGTCGCCCGCCAGGAGTCGTGCGGCCGAGAGCGAATCCCCGGAACGGTCGGGACTTTGCTGGCGAGAGTGATAGAGCTGGCATCCACGACGAGGCTGATGCTGCCTTGCGTGTGACCGGGCGTGTGCAGTACCCGCGCCTCTATTCGCCCCAGCGTAGTGTGTCGCCATCCTTCACGAAATCCCGGATGCGCATCATGGCGGGAGTGGGGACGCCGAGCCACTGCGCCTGCTCGTCGAGATTTGCGTACAACGCGAAATCGGCCTCGTGAATCAAGACCGGCGCACCGGTTGCGCGATGGAGTCCGGCGAGGCCACCAACGTGATCAATGTGAGTGTGCGTGCTTACTATGGTCCGAACTTTAAGGCCGTGACGGCGAACGGTCTCCAGGATGCGCTCGACTTCGTCGCCCGGGTCCACGACGATTGCGTCACCCGTCGCGGGATCACCCAGAATCGAGCAGTTGCACTGCAACATACCAACGGGAATCACTTCGTGGATTAGTTTGCCAGCCATCGCAGTGAAGTATACCAGCGAGAGCTAAGCAGGTGCCCGCGGAGTCGGTCGCGGCGCACGATCAATTGGCTGCTGTTCGGACGGGAGACCCGCGGCGACGAGCGCCTGCACGCGGCCGAGCAATTCCCCGCGCCGATCCATCGTGTAAGACAAAGCCTCCACCGCTGGGCCGTAGCGAACCACCGCTTCGCCTGGCCGGATGATCCAGTCTCCCTTCTTCATCAGCGCCAGCGTCCCTGAGATGGACACGGGCACGATAGGCGCCCCGGCCTGGATGGCTACCGTGAAGGCGCCGCGCTTGAAAGGACGCAAGTGCCCATCCGCACTGCGGGTTCCCTCCGGGAAAATGGCGAACGAGAGTCCTTCGTGCAGTGTGCGTACGGCGACGTCAATGCTCGCCGCCGCGGCTTCCCTATCGGAGCGGTCTACCGGAATGAACTGGGCTCGCCGCATTCCGGTGGAAAGAATTGGAATGCGGAAAAGCTCCTGCTTGATCAGGATCGCCACGCGCCGCGGAATAATAGGAATAAACACGAGCGCATCCGCGTTGGACACATGATTGGAGATGAAGACGCATGCGCCGGGCGGAATATTTTCGATGCCTTCTACCCGAACTCGAATTCCCACGATGCGGTTTCCCGCGCGCACCACTTTCATCGCAAGTCCGTACATGAGGTCGGCGTTACCGACAATCACGCTCCAAAGAATCAGCCACGGAAGCACCAGGATTATGGCGAGTGCGAAAAACAGCCCCAGGAGCAGAGTCCGGATCATGGAAGCGGCAAACCACCCAGAAGTGGAACCCAGCTCGGGCATACCCGCGATCGGCATTTCAGTCTGTCGAGCCATGAAGAAAGCCCTCGCGGATGCGGCGCTGCCGGTCGTTCGGGTGGGAAATTTCAGAAATGGAAAAGCCGGCATCGGCTCTTGAGTTGCAGGCCGGCATTGCCAAGGAAATCATTGAACGGAATCTCGTCCGCGCCGGAAACGTGACGACGAAAGAAATCCTCAAAACTCTTGCCGGCGACTTCCTCGACCGCGGCGCGAATATCCTTGGTCTCATCGTAAAACTTGCCCTGTTTCGCATATCTCTCGTTCATGAGCCGCAAAACATCGTCGAGAGATTTGTGGTTGTCGGTCGCATCGCGAATCGCCAGATCGAGCATGTCGCCGAGGATCTGCCCCTTGTCGTAGTACGAAATGCTACGTTCCGGAGTGTTGTAAGCATCGTACTTTTCAAACCACGCGTCGAGACTCGACTCCTCGGCGCTCTGCCATTCGTGCGCGGGATGCGATTCCACCCGCTCGATTTGCGACGCCAGGTCATCGTAGAACTGACGCTTCGACCACAGACCAGTGCGTTCGAGCGTGAACGCGCTGTACGTGTCCGTAACGCCTTCGGCGAACCAAAGCGCGCGCGTGTACTGTTCCTTGGTGTAATCAACAGGCTCGAGGTCCTGTGGCCGGATGCGCTTCACGTTCCAGACGTGGAAGAATTCATGGGCCGCGACGGACGCAGCGCCTTCAATCGAAGTATCCGCAATCACGGTCGAGTTCGCGTGCTCCATGCCTCCCGCGCCGACCGCTGCCTCGGGCCCGATGTGGAAGAAGAACGCGAACTCCTGAAACGGCGCTCCACCCATTAGCTGAAGTTCGTACGCGGTGATTCGTCGTAGCGCGTTTTCCAGGCGTCCCTGGTTCCAGTTGGCCGCGTCAACGATTACCCGGAAATGCGCCCCGCCGCTCTCGAATTTGAATTCTTCGAACTTCCCTGCTTCCACGGGCGCGTCAACCAGCGCATCGTAGCTCGGGGCGACAAATGACGCGGGCTCGGACCCCGCCGCAAGCTCGGACGTAATATTCCAACCGGTGGGCATATTCACGAACGCGACCTGAGTAGCCTCAGATCGACGGTCGGGCACATACATCAAGATTTCCGCGAGATTGATGAAGGCGTGATGTTCGTTCAATTGCGAGTTGAAAGGGCCTGGGTCGTCCCACTGAATGGAATACCGAATCTCGATGTCATTTCTGCCTTCCAGTTCACATGGCGCAGACAGGGCCACTCGCCATGTGTCCTTATCGAGCTGCCGCAACTGCAGGGGGATGGGGTTCGGCACGTGGCATACAGCCATTACATCGCGAACGCGAGCCGCAAAATCCCGTACCTGATAGAGAGCATTCCAGGCGGGCAGCGCGACGACGGCGTCACTCCCCTTCACCGGAACCGTCATAGTCACCTGAAAAAGATGCTTCTCCGGATGATCGAACGACACCGAATAGCGGATCGTCGCTGTCGCCGGCCGAACTGCGACAACCAATAGAACCATTAGGACGGCCGACCGAAGGAACAAAGCTAACTTCATCCTCGGGCACCTTGCCGCGTCTTCATTTTCTCCAGTAGCTTCGCCGTGAGGCCGTCAAATCCGCCGTTCGACATGATCAGTACCAAGTCTCCCGGATTCGCGCCCGCGGCCAAATGGCCCGCTATTTCATCCGCGGAGGCAAACGCCTTCGCTGTGCGTCCACGAGCTTGCAGCGATTCGCAGATCATTTCGGGTGACAAGCGGTCATGCTCCGCCAGCAACTGGGCGCGATTCACGGGCCCAAACAGGACTACATCAGCGAGGGCCAGCGCGTCCGATAAGTCGTTCTGAAAGATTTTGCGGCGCATCGTGTTTGACCGGGGCTCGACAGCCGCCCATATTTTCCGCCCGGGCCAGCGCGTGCGAGCTGCTTCCAGCGTCAGCCGAATAGCTGTCGGGTGATGCGCAAAATCCTCGACAACCAGCACGCCGCCCGCTTCGCCCTTGGTCTCCATGCGCCGGCGCACGCTTTGAAACGTGGCGAGCGCGCGCTCGATCGCGTCGCATTCCACGCCTCGGCCGTAGGCCAGAGCGATCGCGGCCAGAGCGTCGAGTACATTATGGCGGCCAGCCACGGGAATCCGAATGCGCGCGATTTCGTTCCCACGGTAGGCTACGCGGAATTCGGTGGCATCATCTTGCCACTGGATGTCTCCCGCGCACCAATCGCACTCCGGAGTTAGCCCAAAGGTTTCGACGGGGCAGAACGCTTTTGCGGTGGCTTCCTTCAGTTCCGCGCTCTCACCCCAGATCAAAATGCGTCCGCGGCGCGGCACGAGATTCACGAGACGCCGAAACTGAAGCGCTATGGACGCAAGATCTGGATAAATGTCCGCGTGGTCGAATTCCAGGGACGTAAAAATCAGCTCCACCGGATGGTAGTGTAGAAATTTCGGCCCCTTGTCGAAGAAGGCCGTGTCGTATTCATCTCCCTCGATAATGAACTCTTCACCGCCGCCAAGGCCATAGCTGCGGTCGCCAAAATTCGGAGCCACGCCGCCAATCAGGAAATCGGGCCGCCGCCCAGCCGTCTGAAAGATCCATGCGAGCATGGCTGTAGTGGTTGTCTTGCCATGCGTCCCAGCGACGACGATGGAAGCTCGTCCCGGCAGAAAATATTCTTCCAGCAACTGCGGCATCGAGCAGTAAGGAATTCGATCGTCGAGGATGCGTTCGACTTCCGGATTGCCGCGCGAGATCGCGTTACCAATCACGGCGAGGTCGGGCATCGGCTTCAGATTCTCTTCCCGGTAGCCTTCGTTCCACGGAATTCCCAGCGACGTGAGCAGCGTGGAAGCCGGCGGATAGACGTTCACGTCCGAACCCGTCACGTGAAATCCGCGCTCCTTCAGCATGCCCGCAACCGGCGCCATCGCGGCTCCGGCGATACCAAGAAGATGGATGTGGCGCGCGGCGAGCTTGTTGATTCCACCGCTCATGGCGCACACGCCGGTTCGAGGATGCGCAGCACACCAGGTCCAGTCGCCGAAAGCTCGGCGCGAACGCCCAGAGGCAGTGTCAACATAGCGCGCGATGTATGTCCGATTGGAGCGCCCCAGACCAGCGGCACGTTGAGCGATCCCAGAATCCGGAGCGCGACATCCACCACAGCTTGTGATCCCATCGGCGGGTCACATTCCGGAAAGTCGCCGAGAATGATTCCAGCGATGCCCTCAAACTTCCCCGCCTGCCGAAGATGCATGAGCGCGCGATCCACCTGGTAAGGCTTCATGCCGCGATCTTCGAGAACCAGGATGGCTCCGCGCGTGTCGATTTCCCAGGGCGTGCCAAGCGTGGATTCCACGAGCGTCAGGCAGCCTCCGAGAAGGACGCCAGTGCCTGTTCCGGGCGCGAGCGGCTCGCCGGAGAGATCGAGGTGCCAGCCCTGTTTCGTTTCCGTTAGCGCGCGAACAAAACTCGCACGGTCGTAACCGTGCGGAGCGTCCGCGCCGCGATCGAAGTTCGAAGCGACCATCGGGCCATAGAAAGTCACCCAGCGGAACTTCTGCCACAGGAAGATTTGGAGCGCGGTAATATCGCTCGAAGCCGAGCAGTATTTTGGCGCGCGTTCGTAATGCCGCCAAGCCTTCGAGTAGATAGCTCGAGCCGTATCCGCCGCGCGAGCAGAATATTGCGCGGCTCGAAGCTTCGGCGTAAGAGCCTCCTTCAGAGCAGAGAGGCGATTCGCTGTAGATCCGGCGAAGAACCCTTCGTTCGCCAGCACACTTTCCCGGTCCGTTTCCGGCGCATACCCCAGGCGCACCAGTTCCTCGCAACCCTTCTGCAGATGATCGATCTGTACGGGGCTTGCGAGCGAAAGAATTCGAATCCCATCGCCCGGGCGTAGCGCAGGTGGCTTGAGAGGTGGAGTCATCTGTCGCAATCGAGAATAAGGAATTTAAGGAGGTGAGTCTAGCGGCAGGAACGATGCCGGAAGTTAAGAGTTAAGTGACGAAATCGGGAAACCGACTTCCAATGCTCACTTTATCGTGAACATTGTGGACGACGACGTTCCCCCGCCGGGGGCTGGATTCACCACGGTAACGGATGCCGATCCCATGTTCGCAATCTCCGCCGCCGGAATATACGCGACCAGCTCTGAGGAGCTGATAAATGCAGTCGCAATAAAGCCGCCGTTCCATTCCACAGTGGCATTCGGTCCGAACCCCGAACCATCCAATCTCATCTCAAAATCGCCGCCACCGTGGGCCGTGCTAGAGGGCGACAGCGAAGAAAGTGAGGGAGTCGGATTATTTGGGCCTGTGATCGCAAAACTGAGCGAAGGAGTCGCAATGACCTGATTAGGCGTGCTGACCGCGACGCTGGCCGTGCCAGCTGTGACGATGTCGTCAGCTGTGATCTGGGCAGTCGCGACGGTAGCATTCATCGCTGCGATTGTGGTTACACGCTGGCTGCCATTCCACGTCACAACGTCGTTGGTCCCAAAGCCCGTTCCATTCACGGTGATCGTAAAAGCAGCTCCTCCGGCGTTCGCGCTCGTGGGATCAAGCGATGCGATCGTCAAGCCGGCTTGCGGCTGCACGATTGTAAAGATGTCCGTGGGGGGAATCACTTGCGACGTCCCGCCTCCCGGTATCGGGTTCGTGGCCGTGATGCCGATCGTATTCGCCGTGGCGACGTCGGACGCGAATATCTGAACCGAAAGTTCCCCTGTGGCGTCGTTGAACGTCGTCGAGCGCGGGGATCCATTCCAATTGATGAACGTCTCGCCCTGAGAATTGGATATAAAGCCTGTTCCGGAGACCACCAGCGTGAAAGCCTGGCTCCCAGCGGTGATATTCGACGGGAAAAACCCCGTGACAGTAGGTGTCGCATTGAACGGGGGAATCTTCTGGCCGCCATTGCAGCTGGCTAGCAACACCAGTCCGAACGCAACCGACGTGAGCGCAACCCAACGCGAACGCTTCAAGACCAGCCTCCTAGAAAGTTTCAAACGGGATCCCGAAGCCGCTCGGCGCCAGCTGCCGGGAACACGGTACGAGGAACACAACAGACCGTCTGCAAATCCCCTGCTAATTGAGCACGATTGATAGCATCCTGGCCTGCGGCACGTCAACTCGGATTCTGGAACGCGGCGAATGGTTGGCTTCGAGACGCGCGGCGTCAGCGCAGTGCACGAGCTTCGCAGTGGGCGTGCAGATCACCCAGCTTGGTCAGCAGTTCGCGCTCCTTCGGAATTGTTATGTCCGCATCGAACTCAACCACGAACCCGTCCGAAGATTTGTGACTCTGCCAGCGCCGAAGCTCTACCCCCATTTGCGACGCGATATCGTGCACCCGCTCAATCATTCCGGCTTGGTCGGCGGCGGTGATGCGAAAAGTCGTGAGCTGGCTGTGGAGGCCGAAACGTGCCTCGGCGATCCCGAGCAGCACAAGAGCCACAAGGAGCAACAGAGTCGTGAACACCGCCGTGACCGGTAATCCCGCGCCGCAAGCCATCCCAACGGCTGCGATCACAAAGATCGTGGCGGCACTGGTAATGCCCAGTACAGCCCCGCGCTCGCGAATTACCACGCCCGCGCCGATAAAGCCAATGCCGGGAATAATCTGCGCGGCGATGCGCGTGTGATCCCCTCCGACCGTGCTGGCCATCGCGAACGAAATGATTGTGAACAGTGCCGCGCCCAGTGAAATCAGCATGTTGGTGCGCAGGCCGGCCGGTTTGTGCCGGAGTTCCCGCTCGAGGCCGATGATGCCGCCGAGCACCGTGGCCAGCAGGAGGCGGCCGACCATGTAGCTCGTCAAATCGTGCAGCATGACACTCCCCAAATGGATCTCGATCTAACAACCAACCAGAGTGCTTGGCTTAGAGTTTAAATGACGTCAGCTTGGCAAACAGCCGCGCGCGCGAGGTGATCTCTTTACGCGTCACCTTCGCGAGTCGCTCCACTCCGAATCGTTCGACCGTGAAGCTCGCCAGCACGGAGCCATACACCATCGCGGCGCGCAGAGACTGCTCGTTGACGCGCCCCTTGCCCGCGAGATAGCCCATGAAACCGCCGGCAAATGTGTCCCCGGCTCCCGTGGGGTCGCGGACCTCTTCCAGAGGATATGCCGGGACCGAAAACACAAAATTCTTGTGAATCATAATCGCGCCGTGTTCGCCTCGCTTGATGATCAGCGTGCTCGGTCCCATCTTGAAGATTTGCTTGGCAGCGCGGAATAGATTGTGCTCGCCGGTCAGCTGACGTGTCTCATCGTCATTGATCGTCAGGATGTCTACGTATTTCAGCGTTTCGCGCAGCTCGGCGTTAAAGTCTCCGATCCAATAGTTCATCGTATCGAGGCCGACGACCATGGGTTTGCGGCGAATCTGATCGAGGACGGAGAGCTGAAGCTTAGGCTGAATATTGCCAAGAAATACGAAAGACGAGTCAACGTATGCTGCCGGGAGCGTGGGATGAAAGTCGGCGAAGACGTTGAGCTCTGTCGTCAGCGTGGTCCGCTCGTTCATGTTCTGGCTATAGCGACCGGCCCAGAAGAACGATTTACCCTTGGCGTGCTCCAAGCCGGCCAAGTCTATCTTGCGGCCGCGAAAAACTGCTTCGTCCTTCGCCGTGAAATCCTCGCCAACCACGGCGACCAGACGGACGGGCGCGAAGTGGCTGGCGGCCAACGCGAAATAGCTCGCCGCTCCGCCCAGCGTTCGCTCAACCTTGCCGTGCGGAGTTTCAATGCCATCGAACGCGACCGACCCCACGACCAAAAGCGACATGATCTCTCCCAGTTTTAGCAGGCCGCGTTGAGCAGTTCTGCGTTTTTGATGAACCACAGGCGTCCAGGTGAAGATGGCGCCCAGCAAGCGCACTACGAGATGTACTTGCCGGCGATCGGCGCGAGGCGCTTCTTCGTCGCGGCCGGAATCACCTTTCGGTCGGTGATGATCGCGTGTGCCAGCGACGCGCCGCATTTGCACGCTCGCTCGTCGCTCAAGGAGCGCACCGCCTCGCGAATCGCGCGCTGCACGTTCTCCGTATTGCGCCCCATGTTGGCGAGGATTTCATTCAGCGTGACGGCGTCGTGTTGCGGGTGCCAGCAGTCGTAATCTGTGATCAAAGCGAACGTAGCGTAGCAGAGTTCCGCTTCACGGGCGAGTTTGGCTTCCGTCACGCCGGTCATCCCGATCACATCGAATCGCAGCTGGCGGTACGTGTGCGATTCGGCGATGGTTGAAAACGCCGGCCCTTCCATGCAGACGTACGTCCCGCCGCGATGCGTCTTAATTCCCGTCCGGTCACAGGCCGAGGCCAGATGCGCGGAAAGCGCCGGACACGTCGGTTGGTCGAAACCGACATGGGCGACGATGCCCCCATCGAAAAAAGTAGAGATACGCCCCCGCGTCCGGTCGAAAAACTGATCCGGAATCAAAAACTCGAGTGGCGGCAGGTCCTCTCGCAGCGATCCCACGGCGCTGACTGAAATAATCCGCTCGGCGCCCAGCATTTTCAGCGCGCAAATATTCGCGCGATAGTTGATCTCGCTCGGCGAAAAGCGATGCCCGCGGCCGTGGCGCGATAGAAACGCAACGCGTTTGCCTTCGAGCGTACCGACGACGATCGCATCGGAGGGATCGCCGAAAGGCGTCTTCACGCGGACTTCGCGCGTGTCGGTCAGGCCCGCCATCTGGTATAGGCCGCTCCCACCGATGATGGCAGTCTTGATCGGATCTTGTTTGCCGCCCATCTTCGACTTCTTCGCCTTCGCCATTCACGCTCCTGAGTTGTGCGGAGCCTAATCTACTGTCACTGGCTCAGTTTCCCATTGGCCGTTGCGCTCGCGCAAGAAAGCGGCAGGACATCGCGCGTCGTGCGCAAAAAGTGCGAGCCAGCCCTCTCTAACGACCTCGGGAATCCATCGCTTCTTGTTCTCGAGCGTCGTCATGGGGTAGAGATCGTAACCCATAATCCACGGAATCGGGAGATGCGCCGTCGTGGGCACCAAGTCCGCAAAAAGAAACGCCGTCTTCCCTCCCCCGGTTAGCTTCACACCTTGCATATGAGCGGTGTGCCCGGGAATGCGAATCACCTCGACGCCCGGAGCAATCTCCCCGTCTTCTTCAAGGAACGAAAACTTCCCGGCGGCCTGAATCGGCACGTAATTCTCCGGGAAATAGCTCGCGCGGTCCCGCTCGTTCGGATTCATGGCGTGTTCGAATTCCCCGCGCCGAACGATGTAGCGCGCATTCGGAAACGCGGGCACAACCTTGTCTTTATCGACCCGGGTGTTTCCTCCGGAGTGATCGAAGTGCAGATGCGTGTTCAGGACGATGTCAATGTCCTCCGGCCGCAGGCCATAACCGCGCAACTCATCCTCGAGAAACGGACCATCGAGGCCATAGATTTCCCGCGCCTTCGCGTTCATTTTGTCGCCCGCCCCGGTCTCGACAAGGATCCGTTTCCCGCCGGCGCGAATCAGTAAGCTATTCATCGAAAGCGTGATGCGGTTGCGCGCGTCCGGCTGCATTTTCTTTTCCCACATTGGGCGCGGAATCACGCCGAACATCGCGCCGCCGTCGAGCAGCACGTGCCCCGCGGAGATTATGTGGAATTCCAGCTCGCCGAGCTTCACACGCCACCCCTCGAGAGAATTTCATTCACAGCAGCGTAGGGATCCTTCTTACGCGCGGCCACTTCCGCGGCAAGTTTCTCGAATGCCGCTGAGCTGGCGCGGTCCCCCAGTACTCGTTCAATCAGCCGCGTCTCGACCAGGCGCAGCAGCCACTCCTTCCAATACGCGAGTTCCCGCGCCGGCCGGTCCTGCGCTTTGTTCACGTGCTCGCGAAACAGAGCGATCTGCCGCGCCAGGTCCCCGACGCCTTGATCCTCTGTGGCGACCGTGCGAACCACAGGTGGCTTCCATCCTGCGCGCTCGGGAACGATTTGCAAGATAGCGCCGAGCTGCTCCTCAAACCGTCCGGCGCCCTCGCGATCGGATTTGTTGATCACGAAAATATCCGCAATCTCCATCAGGCCAGCCTTCAGGCTCTGCACGTCGTCGCCCATGCCCGGAACCAGGACCACAATCGTGCAATCCGCCAGCCGCACGATTTCAATTTCGCCCTGCCCCACGCCCACCGTTTCGACCAGGATCATGTCCTTGCCAGCAGCGTCCAAGAGCAGGGCCGTGTCGCCGGTGGATTGCGCGAGCCCGCCAAGATATCCGCGCGTGGCCATGGAGCGAATAAAGATCCCCTCATCGCCCGCGTGCCCCTGCATTCGCACTCGGTCGCCCAAGATCGCACCGCCGGTGAACGGGCTTGAAGGGTCAACCGCGATGATTCCGACACTTTTCTTCTCGCTGCGATAGTGCGCCGCAAGGCGATCCACAAGCGTGCTCTTCCCAGTGCCCGGAGCACCCGTAATCCCCACGCGCCACGCGCGGCCCGTGTAGGCGAAAAGTTGCCGAAGCAGCGCTTCGGCCTCGCTCGTGCGGTTCTCGATGGCCGAAACGGCTCGCGAAATCGCGCGCACGTCTCCTGCGCGGACTTGCTCGGCCCAGTTTTCAACCGTTGTCGTCATGTTTGAACGCAGTCCGCGCCCAGTACAGCGCCAAATGAAGGTGGGATTTTACCCTGAGTGGCTATTCGCGGGTTCGATTTTCGGCCGGCAAGTTGGCGCCAGCAGCGCGCGCGGGACGCCCCGAGTTCGCTCCGCTTCCGCGGACGCCGGTGTGTTCCTCGTATGCCTTGATGATTCGCTGCACCAGGTTGTGGCGTACCACGTCGCGTTCATCGAAATAAACGAACGAGATGCCTTCGATCTCGCCGACCACATCAATCGCTTCCACCAGTCCCGACTTGCGCGAATCAGGCAAATCAATCTGCGTGACATCGCCGGTGATGACCGCTTTGGAATTGAATCCCAGCCGAGTGAGGAACATCTTCATCTGCTCGCTGGTCGTGTTCTGCGCTTCATCGAGTATCACAAACGAATCGTTCAGCGTCCGGCCGCGCATGAAGGCCAGTGGCGCGACTTCGATGATGCCCTTCTCGAGGAAGCTCTCGAGCTTGTCCGCCTCCAGCAGGTCGTGAAGCGCGTCGTAAAGCGGGCGCATGTACGGATCAACTTTTTCCTGAAGCGTTCCGGGAAGAAAACCTAGTTTCTCGCCAGCCTCGACGGCGGGCCGCGCGAGAATGATCCGGTTTACCTGTTTCGAGAGCAGCGCGGACACGGCCAGCGCGACGGCAAGATAGGTCTTTCCCGTCCCGCCCGGGCCGATGGCAAAAACCATGTCGTAAGTTTCGAGAGCCTCGATGTAGCGCTTCTGGTTTGCGCTCTTGGGCACCACGCTCTTTTTGCCAAGAGCGCGCTTGTGTGAAGGCGAGAACGCGCCATGCAGCGTGGAGACGGGCTGGTCCGCGGCGGTCCTGAGCAGCGCCTTCACCTCCTGGCTCGTGGGAATGCGCCCTTCGAGGACGCGATCGTTGTACGCGCCCAGCAGGCGCGCGGCGCGCTCCACCTGCGCAGGCTCGCCCTCGATCTCCATGTCGTGGTCTTTCAGATTTGTGGTGACGTGCAGGGTGGATTCGAGAAATTTCAGGTTTTCATCGAGCGTGCCGAAGAGTTCGTTGATCCCTCCGGCGATTCGTACGGTTTGTTTCATCAAGTTTGGTGGCCGGGAAATAGCCTAGCGCGCCGCGCCAATCGGGGTCAAGCTGCCCCGCATCGGTCGGTAGAACGGAGATCTAATTCCCACCGCTTAAAAACTTAAGGGCGTTTCGCCCGATTAAGGCCGTTAACGCTTCGACTCCCGATGCGGTGCTGGAGCGGTTTTCGCTGACAAGCTTCTCCTTATTGGCCGGAAGACTGTTCAAGCTATCGAGGTAGGCCGCGATGCCACGATAGAGGCCTTCGGCGACACGCTGGCGCTGGCCGCTCTCAAGCAGGAGGCTCTCATCGCTCGCATTGCTGACGAAGGAAATCTCCGAAAGCACCGCAGGCATGTTGGCGCCGGTCAGAACAACAAATGGCGCCTGTTTCACGCCGCGGTTCGTCTCCCGCCGGCTTACGAGTTGGAGTCGCTGCGAGAGCGCATTCTGAATATCCCCGGCGAGCTGTTTTGATTCCGAGATCTTCTCGTTGTTCGTGATCTTCTTGATCAATTCCGGAAGATCGTGGAGAGAAGATTCCGCGAGCGCGTTCTCGCGCGTTGCTAGTTCCATGGCTTCTGGAGGGGCGGATAGGCTCAGGTAGTACGTCTCGACCCCACGCGCCTCGCGGCTGTCGCTCGAATTCGCGTGAATCGAAATGAAGAGATCCGCGTCGGCGCCGTTGGCGATCGCCGTACGTTCTTCAAGCGAAACATGCTTGTCGTTCTTTCGCGTGTAGATCACTTCCGCACCCGGAATGTTTCTTTCGATCAGATCGCCCAGGCGCAGCGCCACGTCGAGGCAAAGATTCTTTTCTACCAGACCGTGCGGCCCCATCGCACCGGTGTCGTATCCCCCGTGGCCCGGGTCAATCGCGATGCGGTTGATCTTCAGCCCCAATGCCCGCGTCAGTGAGGGTTCACTTCCGGGGCTGTCGGTTGCTTTGGGTCCCGCGTTCTCACTCAGACCGGCGTTAGGGATGGCCGTTGCCTGCGCGTGAAGGTCGATCACCAATCGATAGGGCGCGGAAAGAAGTTGCGCTGAATAATCCTTCGCCCCTTCCGCATCGAGAACCAGGCGGACCACACCTTCCGTATTTTGCGCGGCCCGTACCCACTTGAGCAGCCCACCCTCGGTCGGAACCGCCCTTTGGCCAACCGACGGGCTCAGCCGCGCCTTATACAGATCGAAATAGATGCGGTCGGGCGAACCAATCCGCGCTGAGTTGAACTGGACCGCGTCGTCGAGCATGACGATAACGCGCGCATCGTTTTCTGTGCTCGTTGCCTGTATCGCCGTAACGCTCGGAACCGCTTCCTCGCTCGGCTGAGGCTCGACAGTCCTCCCGTTTTGCGCTACTTCCCGAACGCCAGACGATTGCCGCTCCTCGTCTCCCTCTTCGCTCTGCAGCCGGCTCTCTAAGAACTCTATGGCTTTGGCATTCTCATCGCCCGCAGCACTAGCGCGATGAGTGTGAAGGAACGATGAGCCCAGAGCCGCCGTCACCCGATCTCGGATAATTTGCATGCTGTCCCAATGTGTGTTGCCCGACATGGTCAATGCGGCCGCCAAGACCAGGGCGACGAGCGCGCTCCCCAAAAGCCCCCAGCGACGCAACCCAGTCGCCGCAAGCGGCTTGTACGTAAGCCCCGGCGTCGCGGGCATGGTGTTTCCGCCTGCAGAATTGGCACCCGTAGGCAACGGTTCCTGCGAGGGTGTCGGGCAGACAGTAGCCAAGACGTCCAACTTACGATCTGCCTTCCTGACGACGTCGGTTGACACGGTCCGGCGCCCTTGGGCATGCGCCTCGAGCAGGGCGTGGAAGCATATCCTGTTGATTTTTCTCGGAATGCCCTGGCTTCGCTCGGCGATCAAGGCCAAGGCCTCAGATTCGAATATGCCTTCGCCGCAATAGCCCGCCACTTTCAGCCGGTGCTTGATATAGCCGGCCGTTTCTTCCGGCGAAAGAGCTTCCAGTTGGGTCACTACCGCAATGCGCTGGAGCAGTTGCGCCAGATGCTTCTGGCCTAGTTTCTCACCGAGTTGCGGCTGGCCCGCCAGAACGATTTGCAGCAGCTTCGTATTCGAAGTCTCGAAGTTCGACAACAGCCGGATGGTTTCGAGCACTGTGTCGTCCAGGTTCTGCGCCTCATCAACGATCAGGACAAATCGCCTGCCCGCCAGCATTTCAGCGAACAACATTTCATTCAACTTGTTGTGCATGGTCACGAGCCCCATGCCGGTCGAATCAACGCCTAGCTCGCTCAGAAGGTATTGGAAGAATTCGCGGGAGTTGCACTGCGTCTGGAACAGGTACGCGACGCGCGCCTTATCACGCAGACCGTCAAGCACTTGATTGAGAAGCGTCGTTTTGCCCATGCCCGGCTCCGCAATCAGCGCGAGAAATCCACGGCCGCCCATGATTCCGTCTGTAAGCGAGTCGAGCGCTTCGCAGTGTGTCCGGCTCGGGTATAGATAAACCGGATCGGGCGTGACGCCGAACGGCTGCTGGCGCAAGTTAAAAAAATCCAGAAACATGGACTTGACCTCCATTTACACCCGGAGCGGCGGATAGGCTCACGCGCTCCACTGCGTTGGCATTCCAGCACAGCAACGAGTCGCAGAACGGCTGCGTCCGGAGAGAGAGCTCAGTCGGCAGGGGCGGGGGAGCAGCTGCGCGCATCGTGGCCGGACCTTACAACTTACCTTCCGGGCCGACCAGTAATGTACTTCCGACTGCTTCAGCATGCAATGCTCTGGCGAGGCTATTCTGTACTGAACTCTCTCGGCGGCCGCCGGAAAGGCTCAAAGCCCGCCAGCGCTCGACGCGCCCCGCCAATCGCGGTCAAGCAGCCCGTCAGCCACCTAGCCGGCTAGTTTACGGGGCGCACCGACGTCGCACCACGGCGAGTCCGAGCAAATCAACGTTTACTTGAGAGGGAAACAATCCAGGTCGTTGACAAATTCCAGAGGCCCGGTATATAGCTTTCGGATGTCCTCGCTGGATTGCGCTTCATGCTCTTTTCCCAGGGTTTCCGCCATTCGATGCGACAGCACGAGCCGCTTCACGTGAGCATCGGCGGCAATCTGTCCAATCACCGATGGAGGCATGAGGATTGCGATCGTCGCGGGATCCGAAGAACGAGACGTAGCGTTGTCTGCAATGAACAGATCGGCGTTTTCTGCCAGGCGCGGGAGGCCCTTTCCGTGCCCGCCGGTATCCCCGCTAAACGCGATCCGCTTCCCGTCGATATCCACGCGCCATGCCAGCGCTGGCGCGTGACCATGATCCACCCGGACTGCGTCCACACTCAATTCGCCGCTCTTGAAAACATTGACAGGAATATCTTCTGCAATTACGTCGTGAGGCTGCAGCAGATAGGGCTGGCCGCCGTCCACAACGGGACTCATGTAGCGCCATGCGCCGTGAGACTTCCCGAAGAGGTCGTCAAGGAATTCCGTCGTGGAAGGAACGGAATCGTCTCCAGGCGGCCCGAATACCGGTAGGGGAAGTTTGCGTCCTTCAAAACGAGACGAGTGGACTAAAGCGGGCAGGTCGCTGCTGTGATCGGCGTGGAAGTGAGTAAACAAGATGACTTTCAGTTGGGACATCTCGGCGCCGCTCTCGCCGAATCGAAGAGCGCTTCCGCCTCCTGCGTCAACGAGCACCAATGCCTTCCCATCCTTCCAGACGAGATTGCTGCTTGAGGCCCGCTTGTCCCGCAAGTCCGGACCTCCCGACCCGAGTACCTGCACAGCGACGCCTGTGTTCCCGCAGGTTTGCGCAGTTGTACGTTGCAATGTTCCGGATGTAAACAACAGGACAGCGAGAATGAACGGTAAATATGCGTGGCGCCTTTTTGGAAGCTTCGACCGCATGTTATTAAATTCTGCGCGCCTTTTTGAATGGTCTTAGCGTACTCGGACAGCGCGGTTGTGATTCAACGCCCGGACCACCGCTGTAATCGGGCATCCGGTCCTTGCAGTTCATTGCCGGTTCGGCGGCGGGAATTGCACTTTCGGCACCGCTCGCGAAGCTTCCGTAGCCGCGAAGTATGCGTCGTTGCGCTGGAATCCGGACATGCCTGCGATGACGTTGTTCGGGAAGAGCGTGATGTAGGTGTTGTACGCCTGAATGGCGTCATCGTACCGCTTGCGCTCGACCGCGATGCGATTTTCAGTGCCCGCAAGTTCGTCCTGCAGCTTCAGGAAATTCTCATTCGACTTGAGCTGCGGGTAATTCTCGACAATCAGTAATAGGCGGCTGAGAGCGCCATCGAGCTGGCCGTTCGCGGCGATCTTGTCCTTCGGAGTCTGCGCGCCACCCAATGCCGCACGCGCCTGAGCGATGTCGTTATAGACGGTCTCTTCGTGTGCGGCAAATCCCTTGACCGTCTCCACGAGATTCGGAATTAGGTCGGAGCGGCGCTGCAGGACCACGTCCACCTGCGCCCAGTCAGACTTGACCGACTCATTCAGCGTGACCATCTGATTGCGGCGCGAGATGTACATGCCGCCAAAAAGAAGCGCAATGATCA
Source organism: uncultured Acidobacteriota bacterium (assembly GCA_963818605.1). GTDB lineage: Bacteria > Acidobacteriota > Terriglobia > Acidiferrales > UBA7541 > Palsa-295. Next base: position 72,154 of record CAWFSW010000006.1, on the reverse strand, counting down.
CCAGAACCGCGACAATTCCGAGAAATACCTTCATGAGCAGCCTCCGCCGAAAATCTATCACAACTCAACCGATTGCTACCGCGCGACCCTACACCTGGTACGCCGCCGAACCCTAGGAAGTTTCGAGCCGGCGGTCCACTTCGTTGGTCACCACTTGGACAAATTCGAGGTACGTATGCATCGCCGCTTCGATATCAATATCCTTCTCCTTGCGCTTCCCTGCCCGAAATTCCAGAATGCTGTGAAATCCCGATGCGTCCGCTCCGCTTAGCGCGGCCACGCCATCCACTGCCTCTCGTTTGCCATGTGCTTCCGGCTGGCCGAGCGCGATCAGTGCGTGCCGAAACAGCGCGCAAAACACAGCCACGGACGATAGCATGATGCCGAGATGCGCCTTCTTCTTCGCCGGCGCCACGACGACCGCCTGACGCAATCGCAGCCAGTTAGTCCGCAACTCGCGCTCGACCTGCAGCCGATGCAGCCGCAGCGGGACTTCCATTTGCTCCAGAAAATCCGCGCCGAAAAGCATTCGGTGATGGCGCTTCATGTCCAGCATCTCGATCGCAAACACGTCCGCCGACCGCGCCAGCTCTTCAAGCGTGAAGACCAGCGGAGCTGGATTCTTCTGACCGATCCACCATTCCGCGACGGCGTGTAGGCGCTCGAGTTCAATCAGCGTTGTGCGCTCGACCAGGCACAATGTGTTCAGATCGGAGTGCTTTTCCTGAAATTCGCCGGTCACAGCCGAACCGTAAAGCACCACGGCCTTCAAATTGTCACCGGCCGCCGATTTCAGCCGCGTCACCAAGTCGCTCAGTTTCGTTTCCATGCGCTAAACCACCTCGCTTCGTAACCAGGACAATTGCGTCACTTCACGTCACCATCCGCCGCTCGCGCCGCCACCGCCAAAGCCACCGCCTCCGCCAAACCCGCCGCCCCCAAATCCGCCAAATCCCCCTCCGCCTCCACCGCCGCCCCCGCCGCCAAAACCACCGCCGCCCCAACCGCCGCGACCCATGCTCATTCCGATCAGAGGCCAAATCCACCAACTGCTTCCTCGTCCGCCCCTCGGGCCGCCTCCGCCGCCCAAAAGACGGAACACGAAAAACACAATGAAGATCGTGAACACGATGGAAGCGAATTGCCCGATCGGCGAATTCCTTCGGCCGCCGAATGACTCTTGCGGCGCGAGAGCGGCACCGGTGAGCGTAACGCCCTTGTCAGCTGCGATGACGTCCGCGACTCTCCGCGTGACCAAGTAAAGAGCAGCGTCGTAATTGTTGGCGCGCAAATCGGGAATAGCTTCGCGTAGAAAGTCGCCCACCTTGCCGTCCGGCAAAATCGGCTCAAGTGTGTAGCCAACCTCGATGCGATCTTTGTGATCGCTCGTCGAGAAGAGAATCAATACGCCACGGCCCTGACCTTTCGGTCCAAGGCCAAGCCGCTCAGCAAGAGTGTGGGAATAGTCCTCGATTGGTTGGTCGTCGAGCGATCGAATCGTGACGACGGCGATCTCAGCCTGAGTCTTCTGGCTTACTTCAGTACACAGGGCTGTGAGTTGCTCACGCCCCGATTGGCTCAGGACGCCCGCAAGGTCAGTTACGTATCCGGTAGCCTTGACCTGTGGAGCTACCTGATCAACCGTTTGCGCGCACGCGGATCGGCCGCAAATGCCAGCCAGAACGGCGAAGATCGTCGCCAGAACGATCGTGCGCATCCGAATCCTGGTTGGTTTGGGCAAGGAGTGAGTGGGCATGAGCGGCTTCGAAGGGCTGCGCCATGGTAGAGCGCGCAGCACTAGGTGTCAACGCGCCGAACCTGCTTCTTGATCTGAGTCTCTATTCCAATTGCTTCGGTGCGTCCTCTCTGTTTACGCAGGAATGGGCGAAAATATATCGAGGTGTGACGCCGTATGTCTGCGCCTCCTCTGTGCTCTCTGTGCCTTCTCTGTGCCCTCTGTGGTGCGCCTTGAGGTCTTCTTAGCCTTCTCTCTCCTCGGTCGGGATTCAAACTCGTCGCAACCGCAATTGTCACGGTCCGAACGCGATGCTACACTCACGTGTCTGCGTGTTTGAACGCACACGAACATTTCCCGGAATGAGCATCTGAGGACGCCCGAATTCCCGCCTGAACGTCGAATGTCACGGGATACGCATGGCCGCCCAATCACCGGGAGAGATAGTTCGTGAAACAAATAGCGCCTCCCGCGCGTTTCAATACATTGGGGTTGTGCGCACATCTCTGAATCGCGGATTCTTTTGAGAGGACAAACACGATGAGTGGAAGGATTACGCATGTAGTCATGGTGATCGCGACGGCGGCCTCAATGATGGTCTCGCCCGTCTACGCCCAGGACCAACCGGCAGCGCCAGCCGCGCAAACGGATCAGACGCCGGGCGTGCTGCCTCCCCCTCCCCAATATCAGCCTCCTGCGGAAACGCAGGGGCCACCAGTGGCTCCGACCCGAAACCTGGGGCTTTCCACAGGGAAGGACTATTCGAAGCCGAATTCGTGGTTCCCGAACCTGATTGCGCCTTACACACCGATCAAAGTGGCGAAACCGGAGATTGTGAACACTCCGCGGATCAACCAGTTGATTCAGGATGGCAAGCTGAACCTGAGCCTGGAGGACGCGGTTTCACTCGGACTGGAGAACAATCTCGCGATCGCCGTAGAGCGGTACGTCCCCTGGCTCGATGAGGCCAGCCTCCTGCTCGCCAAGTCAGGCGCCAACGGCCGAATTCAATTTGACCCGACCGTCACCAGCAACCTGGCTATCGAGGAAACGAAGACTCCTATCAACAACCCGATTTTTGCCGGTATCACAACGCAGATCACTTCTCCCGTGGCCCTGGACAACCACATAACCACTGCGAACTTTGGCTACACGCAAGGATTTGCCACCGGCACGCAAGCGCAAGTGACTTTTAACAACTCGCGCGAGTCCACGAACTTTGGCGGCTTCGACCTTTTTAATCCTTACGAGCAATCCACGCTTACGGTCGAGCTGACCCAGCCACTCTTGAACGGTTTCGGGCGAATTCCCAACACGCGGTACATCATCGAAGCAAAGAACACAGTGAAAGTCGGCGAATCACAGTTTTCCCAGCAAGTGATTGCGACCGTCACCCAAGTCGCCACCGACTATTGGGAGCTTGTGTTCGCGCGAGAGAACGTAAAGGTCGAACAGGTCGCAGTCGCCGCCGATCAACAGCTCTACAACAACAATAAGAAGCAGCTCGAGATCGGTACGATGGCTCCTCTCGACGTGATCACCGCGCAATCACAGCTCGCCACGGACCAGCAAGCTCTCGTCCAGGCACAGACGACGCAATTGCTCGACGAAACCACCCTGCTCGTGGCAATCACCAAGGATCCTCTCTCCGGCACGCTGAACGGCGTTGAAATCATTCCTACGACAACCATTTTCAATCCCAATATCGAGAATATTTCGCTGAATGACGCGGTCAAGGAAGCCTGGCAGAAAAGGCCTGAACTGCAGCAGGCCGCGCTTAACTTGAAAAACGCCGGTGTCGAAGTCAAAGCGACCCGGAATTTACTTTTGCCTCAGCTCAATCTTTTTGGCGAATACCAGGCGGCTGGCCTGGGCGGAGTCATTACGCCGGCCACCCCCACCGGAGCATTTCTGGCGGAGAGTCCGATTTTCCTTCCTGGGGATGTTCTTCCGGACGGCACGATCCCGGTTGGCAGTATACCCACCGGCGTTTCCGGCCAACCGCTTACCACGCCCGGAACGCCTATCCATGGCGGCCTGAGCGACGATTTGAACGCCATGATCCGTGGCAGATATCCGACTCTCGAGGCGGGAATAAATCTGACTCTGCCGATTCGTAACCGGGCCGCTCAAGCGAACAACGCAACCGCGCAGCTCAACGAGCGCGAACAGGAAGTGCAGTATTTGCAAACGCAGAACACGATCGTGCTCAACGTTCGCCAGGCCCTAATCACGCTCGTGCAAGACCGCGCCGCCATCTCCGCAGCGGAGGAAGCACGTGTGTTCGCGCAGCAGAGCTATGACGACGAAGTGAAAAAACTCCAGCTCGGAACCTCGACCGCCTTCACCGTCATCCAGAAGCAGCAATTGCTTACGGCTGCGGAGGGCACCGAACTGCGCGATCGCATCAATCTCATCGAAGCCGAGCTGAATTTCAACCAAGCCATGGGCCGCACATTGGACGTGCACAACATCACCGTGGCCGGCGCACTGAAGGGCAATTCGAATGGCGTCCCGAATATCCCTGGCACGCCGGACGTAGACGCTCAGGCCGGACATCGGTAACATCGGTCAGTAGCACAATGAGGTGACATGTGATGGACGAGAAAGCTCGGAAAGCCTGCTTCTGTTCCGGCTTTCGAGTCCGCGCGAATAGCCGTCGCCCGCCGAGCGCGCGTGGGAAGACAACTACGCTGAAGCCCACGCTCACGAAATCTCCCGACCGAGCCGCCGATTTCACTACCGTTTCAAGCTATCCGATTCGGCGTCTCTATACGCAAGCTGACCTCGCTGACTGGAATCCGGAGCGCGATCTCGGCGTCCCGGGCGCGCCGCCTTACACGCGCGGCATTCATCCATCGATGTACCGCGACCGCCTTTGGACCATGCGCCAGTTCGCGGGTTTCGGCTCCGCGGACGACACCAACCGCCGCTTTCGTTACCTTCTCTCGCAGGGACAAACGGGCCTCTCCGTAGCCTTTGATCTACCCACGCTGATGGGCTACGACTCCGATCACCCGCTCGCCGAGGGCGAAGTCGGCAAATGCGGCGTCGCTATCAGCTCGCTCGCCGATATGGAAGCCCTCTTCGACCAGATTCCTCTGGCGGACGTCACCACTTCGATGACGATCAATTCCCCGGCCGCTCCAATCTGGGCGATGTATCTCGCGGTCGCCGAAAAGCAGGGCGCGGATTGGCAGAAGATCTCCGGCACGCTGCAAAACGACATCCTCAAGGAATATATCGCACAGAAGGAGTATATCTACCCGCCCGAGCCTTCGCTGCGCATCGTCACCGACACAATCGAATTCGGCGCCAAGCACACGCCGAAGTTCAATCCGATTTCGATCAGCGGCTACCACATCCGTGAAGCCGGCTCAACCGCAATTCAGGAATTGGCTTTCACGCTGCGCGACGGCATCGAGTACGTCGAACACTGCCTCCGCCGCGGAATGCAAGTGGACGATTTCGCGCCGCGCCTTTCGTTCTTCTTCAACGCACACAACGATTTCTTCGAGGAAATCGCCAAGTACCGCGCCGCGCGTCGCATCTGGCAGAACGTAATGCGTGAGCGCTTCGGCGCGAAGAATCCCCGCTCGTGGGCGCTGCGATTCCATTCGCAGACGGCCGGCTGCTCGCTCACCGCGCAGCAACCCTACAACAACGTCGTGCGCACCGCCGTGCAGGCGCTGGCAGCCGTCCTCGGCGGCACGCAATCCTTGCACACCAATTCGCTCGACGAAGCATGGGCGCTGCCCACTGAATCCGCCGCCACGATTGCCCTCCGCACTCAGCAGATCATCGCCTACGAGAGTGGCGTCACAAACACGGCCGACCCGTTCGGCGGATCGTATTTCGTCGAAACTTTGACGAACGAAGTCGAGCGCGGCGCCTGCGACTACATCGAGAAAATTGACGCCCTCGGCGGAATGGTCGCGGCCATCGAGCGCGGCTTCCCACAGCGCGAAATCGCCGACGCGGCCTATCGCTACCAGGTGGCCGTTGATCGCAAGGAAAAGATCGTCGTCGGCGTGAACGATTACGTCGTGGACGAAAAGCCGATCGAAACCCTGCACATTGACGAAACAGTTGGCCGCAGCCAAGCGGATCGTCTGCGAAAACTTCGCGCCGATCGCTCGAATGCCGAAGTCGAGCGCCGGTTGAACTCGCTGCGCCACGCGGCTGCCGGCACCGAAAACCTGATGCCGCACCTTTTCCAAGCCGTGAAAGCCTACGCCACTCTCGGCGAAATCTGCGACGCCCTCCGCCAACCCTTCGGCGTCTACCAGGAAGTAGCCATCACCTAGCCGCTATTCCCCGGTCTTTTCCGCTCCGCTCTCTGGTTAGCCAGGAATGGCTAGGTGCGGTATATTCCTCGTTCCGGTGTTTCGGTTTCTCTGCGTACTCTGCGTCTCTGCGGTGGGAAGTGACGGAAGCCCAACTGACTCATGAAATAATCGGCGCAGCGATGGACGTGCATCGTGTACTAGGTCCAGGCTTGCTCGAATCAGCGTACGAGGAGTGCCTGGCCCGCGAATTGTCACTTCGCGGAATTGCCTTCGAGCGTCAGAAGCCCCTTCCGCTGGTCTACAAAGACGTGAAGCTCGAATGCGGATATCGCCTGGACATCCTCGTGGATGGACGAGTTGTCCTGGAACTCAAGGCGATCGATGCCTTCGCTCCTGTCCATGATGCAATCATGCTAACGTATTTGCGTCTGTCAGGCTGCAAGATTGGTTTGCTGATTAACTTTAACGTTGCTGTCCTGAAGGACGGAATTCGACGCTTGGTAAACAATTACGAGGAATAGAGTCTACCGCAGAGACGCAGAGTACGCAGAGAAACCAAATGCCTGAGAAGAAGATACGCGTTTTGATCGCCAAGCCGGGCCTCGACGGCCACGACCGTGGCGCGAAAGTGATCGCTCGGGCCCTCCGCGACGCCGGAATGGAAGTCATCTACACAGGCCTGCGCCAGACTCCCGAGATGATCGCCTCGGCCGCCATTCAGGAAGACGTTGATGTGATCGGACTTTCGATTCTTTCCGGCGCGCACAATACGATTTGCGCCCGCCTCATGGATTTACTTCGCGCCAAGGGCATGGGCGACGTAACCGTCTTGATCGGCGGCATCATTCCCGAAGCGGACATCGCCGATCTCAAGAAAGCCGGAATCGCGGAGATTTTTCTTCCCGGAACCACCACCCAGGCCATTGTAGACTTCATACGACAGCGCGTTGCGGCGACGCATCCGGGCGATTGACGTATTTCGCGCCCGGATACGAAGTAGCCGCACCAAGAGGAACATCGAGTGAAGGAATCGGTCATCGAGACCCACCTGGATCGTAAGGCCGCGGTGTTCCAGCAGAACAGCCGCGCGATGGTGGATCGCCTCACCCAGATCAAGAACGAAGAGGAAAAGATTCGCCAGGGTGGCGGAGCGAAATCCATCGAAGGGCAGCACAAGAAGAATCGCCTCACGGCCCGCGAACGCGTCGCCAAGCTGATCGATCCCAAGACCGAATTCTTCGAGCTAAGCATCTACGCAGCCCACGAGATGTACCAGGAATGGGGCGGCGCACCCGCAGCCGGCACGATTACCGGCCTCGGCCGCGTCGAGGGCCGTCGCGTGATGATCATCGCTAACGACGCCACGGTAAAGGCCGGCGCATTCTTTCCCATGACCGCGAAGAAAGTCATTCGCGCACAGAACATCGCCATTGAAAATCGGATTCCCACAATCTATCTGGTGGATTCAGGCGGCGTTTTTCTCCCTTTGCAGGAAGATGTTTTCCCGGACACTGACGATTTCGGCCGCGTGTTTCGCAACAACGCCGTAATGAGTGCGCTCGGCATCCCTCAAATCGCCGCGATTATGGGTCTTTGCGTCGCCGGAGGCGCGTATCTGCCGGTCATGTGCGACCACATTCTGATCACGGAAGGCAGCGGACTTTTCCTCGCAGGCCCGGCCCTGGTGCAAACGGCCATCGGCCAGAAAACTTCACTTGAAGACCTCGGCGGAGCCAAGATGCATGCGCAGACCAGCGGCACCGTCGATTTCCGCGAACCGAACGACGAGGCGTGCATTCATCGGATTCGCGCGCTCGTGGACAAAATGGGACATCCGCCCGGAGCGCCGTTCGATCACAAGCCATCCAAGTCCCCTGCGTATCCTGCTGACGACATCTATGGCATCGTCGCCGGTGATTCGTCAAAGCAGTACGACATGCGCGAAGTGATCGCGCGGATCGTGGACGGCAGTGAATTCGAGGAATATCGTGCCGAGCGTGGCCAAACCGTTCTCTGCGGTTACGCTCGCATCGGTGGCTGGGCAGTCGGGATCGTCGCGAATCAGAAAAAAAGCGTCAACGTGACCGTCCCCGGCACGGGCGACAAACGCATCGAATTTGGCGGCGTGATTTACACCGAGTCGGCGGACAAGGCCGCTCGCTTCATTCTCGACTGCAACCAGAACTTGGTCCCGCTCATTTTTCTTCACGACGTGAACGGCTTTATGGTCGGCAAGGAAGCCGAATGGAGCGGAATCATCCGCGCCGGCGCGAAAATGGTCAACGCCGTTGCCAATAGCGTGGTGCCGAAGATCGTCGTCATCTGCGGCGGCACGTTCGGCGCGGGCCACTACGCCATGTGCGGGAAGGCATACGACCCACGATTCATTTTCGCGTGGCCCCTGGCGCGCTACGCCGTGATGAGCGGCGAATCCGCCGCCGGTACGCTTGTGGAGCTGAAGATTAAGCAGCTCGAGCGCGAAGGAAAAAAGCTCACCGAAAAGGACAAGAAGGAGTTGTACGAATCAATCCGCTCGACATACGAGCGCCAGACCGACGCCCGCTATGCCGCCGCGCGCCTCTGGGTGGACGCGATCATCGACCCCGCTCACACGCGCGAAGCCCTGATCGAATCTTTGGAATCTGCAGCTCTGAATCCCCACGTCGCCGAATTCAAGACGGGCGTTCTTCAAACCTGATGCGGATACGTTCGATTCCGTATCTTGTGGTTGCACTGGTATCGTGGTTCTTTGTTTGGAGCTTTATCAAAGAGGTGAAGCGAACTCCTTTCGGCGACGAGTTCGGATCCATCGCGTTCCCGGTGCCGCCTTATATTCAGTTTCTCGCTCTTGGTGCGTTCGGCTCGGCCCTTGTCGGAATACCTATGTTGCTGGTGGATTTCACTCGATGGATCAAGAACAGAAACGTATGAGCGAACCGGTCACAATTGTCGAATGCCCGCGCGACGCGTGGCAGGGTTTGCCACAAAACATTCCCACCGAGGAGAAGGTCAAGTATCTCACTCGCCTCATCTCGCTCGGCTTCAGTCACATTGACGCCGTCAGCTTCGTTTCGCCCAAGCACGTGCCGCAAATGGCTGATAGTGAAGCCGTAATGCACCAGATAAGCCAGGTAAAGCTGGCGAATGGCGAGACGCCGGAAATTATCGGTATCGTCGTCAACGAACAAGGCCTCGAACGAGCGCTTGCGACCCCGGGCGTGACCACGGTCGGCTATCCCTACTCCATCTCCGCCTATTTTCGCCGTGCCAACGCGAATATGTCGCGCATCGAGTCACGCAATTTGGTCGGAACGATCCAGCGCCAGGCGAAAGCCGCCGGTCGAAAGCTCGTCGTCTACATTTCGATGGCGTTTGGCAATCCGTACGACGAGCCTTGGGGAGTCGAAATCGTGGAAGACGCGTTGGTCTGGCTCAAGGACCTTGGCGTCCGCACCGTATCGCTTGCGGACACAGTCGGCACTGCTTCTCCCGAAGATGTAGCGCATCTCTATCGCGCTGTGAAGGACTGCGTTGCCGGCCTTGAAATCGGTGTGCACTTGCATAGCCGCCCCGACGGCGCCGCTGCGAAGGTGCTTGCCGCGTACGAATCCGGCTGCAGGCGATTCGATGGCGCGCTTACCGGTCTTGGCGGCTGTCCGTTTGCCGGCGATCAGCTCGTTGGCAACATTCCCACCGAGACCGTGCTGACCACTCTCGCCGCTCGCGGCGTCTCAACCGGCATCGACTCCAAGTCGCTCGCCATTGCCTGCGCCATCACCGGCGAACTGCGCGAAAAGTACGCGCATCAGCCCGAAGCCGCCAAACCGAATTAGATACAGAGTCACGGAGGCATGGAGATGGTGTGGCCGTCCTAGGGGCACAGCATGCTGTGCCCGGCGAAAGTGCTTGGCGCGGCGCCGCTATTTAGCTAGACACCAAGTGCGCGCCTTGATGTTTGCATTCGTCATCCGGAGTGTATGCCTTTGATTTTTCTCCCTATCAGTGCTTATCTGTGTTCATCTGTGGCTGCCAGAGGACGCAATTAATGGGCTATCCAACGCTCACCTATCAGTGCGAAGACGGAATCGCGACCATCGCGCTCACCGTGCCCGAAAAGCGCAATGCCATCTCCGCGCAGATGGTCGTGGATCTCCTGGGTGCATTCCAACAGGCGGATGAAGGACCCGCACGGGTCGTCATCATCACGGGTTCGGGAAAAGCATTCTGCGCAGGCATGGACCTGGACGAACTGCAAGTCGTCGCGAAGCAATCGCAGCAGAAAAACCTCGAGGACGCCCGGCGAATCTCGAAGATGTTTTATCGCTTGTATAGCTTTCCCAAGCCCGTCATTGCCGCGGTGAACGGAGCGGCGGTTGCCGGCGGCTGCGGAATCGCCACTCTCGCGGATTTCACGCTCGCCGTCCCCGAAGCCAAATTCGGCTACACCGAGGTGCGGCTCGGATTCATGCCCGCCCTCGTCGCCATCTTCTTGCGCCATCAGATCGCGGATCGCCACGCACGCGACCTCCTGCTGTCCGGGAGAATCATTGGCGCAGCCGAGGCTTGCCGCATGGGCCTCGTCACGGAAATCGTTCCGGCTGAGAGATTGATGGATCGTGCGCGCGAGCTAGCGGCCGCCTTGCTGTCGGTGAGCCCCACCGCCGTGGCGCGCACCAAGAAATTCATTCTTAGCTTTGAAGACTCCGCGATCCGCGCCGAGCTTGAGGCCGCCATCGAGGCCAATTCCGATATTCGCTCGACGCCTGACTTTCGCGAAGGCGTCTCTGCGTTCCTCGAAAAGCGCCCGCCGAAATGGGGCAAACAATAGCGCCATGAAAGACTTCGCCGACGCCACCGTACGAGTGCGCTACGCCGAGACGGACCAGATGGGTGTGGTCTATCACGGCAATTATTTCACGTGGTTTGAAGTCGGCCGCGTCGAGCTTTGCCGTCATCTCGGATTCGAGTACAGGCAAATGGAGAGCGAGGACGACACAATGATCGTGGTCGCGGAAGCCTCCTGCCGTTACAAGCGCCCGGCGCGATTCGACGACATCCTCGTCGTACGCACGCGCGTGACGCGTTACGACAGGCGCACGTTGCGGTTTGCCTACGAGGTCTTGCGCCAGCCGTCCGACGAATTGCTCGCGATCGGCGAAACGACGCACGTGATTTGCGACCATCTGGGCCGCCCAAAATCGCTGCCGGAAAAGTATCGCAAGTATTTCTCGCCCAGCCGCCCGGACGGTTCCGCGCACCCGGACGGAAACCCTATTCCCGTTGCGAAAGGCCCCCGATGAACACACCCGATCCTGCCAAAATCGAACGCTTCCGCGAAATACTCCGCCAGGAATGGACGGATGAGCAGACAGTCGCGGCCTGGCGCAAATGGCACGCACGACTTTCCGTGTTTTCTCGCGCGGCTACGGAAGCTGTTCTCGAAGCCGCGCAGCTTCGTCCAGGAATGCGGGTACTCGATTTGGCGAGCGGTGTGGGCGATCCCGCCCTTTCGATTGCAAAGGCTGTCGGACCATTCGGCCGCGTCACCGCAACCGATCTTGGTCCGGGAATGATCGCCTACGCGGCAGAGCTCGCGAAATCAGAAGAGCTCGGCAACATCGAATTTCGCGTCGCGGACGTCGAGGCGCTGCCCTTCCCGGATCGCTCCTTCGACGTCGTCACTTGCCGCTTCGGCGTCATGTTTTTTCCCGAACAGGTGAAGGCATTCCGAGAGTGCCACAGGGTTTTGAAATCCGGCGGCCGGGTCGCATTCGTTGTGTGGGGCAAACGCGAGCAGCCGTTTCTTACCACGACGATCGGCATATTGATGAAGTATGTCCAAGCGCCGCCACGTGATCCGGATGCGCCGCACGCCTTCATGTTCGGCGAGCGCGGACTCCTCGAAAGCCGCCTGAAAGCTGCTGGCTTCGCCGACGTTCGCGAAGAAGTGCGGACCGTGACTGGCCGCTGGGACGGCTCGCCCGAGGAATACTGGCAGCAGTTTACGGAAGTCGCCGCACCGTTTCGGCCGCTGATCGCAAAACTCACGCCGGAAACGCGAGCCAAGGCCGAGGCCGAGATCTTCGCGGCGCTCCGAACTTTTTCCGACGGCAAAGGCTTGGCGATGCCACTCGAAATCGTCATCGGCACCGGCGTGCAAACGTGACCCGCATCGCAATTGACGGCGAGCGCCTCACGCTCGAGAACCTCTACCGCCTCGTATTCGATGGCGCCGAAGCGGAAATCTCTCCTGCGGCGCGCGATCGAATGAACGCCTCGCGCGCTGTGATCGAATGCCTCGTCGAGGCGGACACCGCCGTGTACGGCGTCAACACGGGCTTCGGCAAGATGGCCTCGACGCGCATCTCCCGCGACGAAATCCGCCAACTTCAGCTCAACCTCGTGCGTAGCCACGCGTGCGGAGTGGGAGCACCGCTCAGCGAACACGCGACGCGCGCGATGCTCGCTCTGCGCGCCAACGCCATTGCCAAAGGCTTCTCCGGCGTCCGGCCTGTCGTTGCGGAAACGCTCATCTCAATGCTGAATCGCGGCGTGCATCCGGTGATTCCGTCGCAAGGTTCCGTGGGAGCGTCCGGCGATCTCGCGCCGCTCGCGCATCTGGCGCAGGTCGCGATTGGCGAGGGCCGCGCGATCTTCCAGGGCCGCACGATGACGGGCGCGGAAGCCATGCGTGCTGCCGGCATCGCCCCGCTGACACTCGATGCCAAGGAAGGCCTCGCGCTACTGAATGGCACGCAAGCGATGCTCGCGCTAGCGGCGCTCGCGTTGCGCGAAGCGGCGATCGCCGCGGACAGCGCCGACGTCGCGGCGGCGCTTTCTCTTGACGCGTTGCGCGGGAGCCCTGCGGCATTCGATGCACGTATCGCCGGAGTGCGCCCGCACCCGGGTCAGGCGATCACCTCGCGTAACATCGAACGTATGAACCGCGGAAGCGAAATTCGCGAATCGCATCGTTCGCCCGAAAAAGATCCCCGCGTGCAGGACCCTTACAGCCTGCGCTGCGCTCCGCAAGTCCACGGAGCGGTGCGCGACGCGCTCGCTCAGATTCGCGCAACCCTTTCGATTGAACTCAATAGCGCCACGGACAACCCGCTCGTTTTTGTGAATTCCAAGGACGGCTCGGGCGAAGTGATCAGTGGCGGAAATTTCCACGGGCAGCCGCTGGCGATGGTTGCCGATCAAATGGCCGTGGCGCTGGCAACGCTCGGCGGAATCTCCGAGCGGCGCATCGAGCAGATGACTAATCCGCAGACCAGCCAGTTGCCCGCTTTTCTGGTCCGCCACGCGGGACTGAATTCGGGATTCATGATCCTGCAAGTCACAGCCGCGGCGCTCGCGAGCGAATTGAAGCCGCTCGCCGCTCCGCATTCTGTGGATTCAATTCCGACGTCCGCGAATCAGGAAGATTACGTCTCGATGGGTATGGGCGGGGCGCGGCGTCTTGAACCGATGCTCGCGAATTTGCGAAATATCCTCGCGATCGAACTGCTGGCGGCCTGCCAGGGTATTGACCTGCTGTCGCCGCTGCGACCCGGACCCGAAACGCGCAAAGCGTATGACATTGTGCGAGCGCTTTCGCCGGCCGTGGATGCGGATCGTTCGCTTGCGCCGGATATCGAAGCCGTCGCGCGCGAAGTAGCGAAAGGCTCGTTCGCCGCGATAATTCGGTAACACCGAAAGCACCACAAGAAACATCCACCGCAGAGACGCAGAGAACGCAGAGAAAACAAATCCGAACACACAGCGTTGAAAGCGGAACAGGAACACAGAGGACACAGAAAAGGGACGGAGAACACGGAGAAACCTTTCGGCGTTCATTTCGTCAGGGCCTTCTGAAGAAATTTGCCGAAGCGGTGGCCTGCGATGTAGCTGAAGGGTTTCACGCCCAGCGAGTAGTGCCCGCACGCAAGAGACATCCCCTCGAAAGGCACGCGCTCGGCGCGGAGCTTCGCAAGAAGCGCCTCCGTGTATTCCGGCCAAAACGTCGGGTCGTAGCGCGCGGTGATGAGGAGAAGTTTTTTCCTCGCGTCGGTCAATCGCGCGATGTACGGAAACGGGCTGATCGGCGACCAGAAGTGCCTCAGCTCATCATGCGAGACTCCGGCGGCGGCGATCGGCTCCCACACTGTTTTTGTCGTAAGGCCCGTAGCTACCACGTCGCCAAAATAAGTCGAGGCATGCAGGAACGCCGCCGCTCTCACCGCCGGCTCGTGGCACATGGTGATGAATCCGACTGCGGAGCCGATGCTCGTGCCCAGGATGCCCAGCGGGCCATAGCCCTGTTGTTCGAGCCAGCGAAGAGTACGGCGAACGTCGAGCACCGCCTGGCGGCCCGCCTGCATCGTGAGGCCGATGTTCGGACCGATGAGGTGATCGGCGCGCGGATGTCCGGGAATCGACGCGGCGGTCGTGATACGGGAGGCTCATCTTCACCGCCGTGAGGCCGAACTTGTTCAGCCAGAGGCAGACATTTTGCTGTTCCTCCCAGCGAGCGTTCCATTGCGCGAGCACGACGACCGCCGGTCCCTTTTTGCGTGCCGGAAAAAACTGGGCGTGAACGCGATTATTTGCGGCCCAGGGCGAAGCAATCGCACTGGTAAACGTGAGGACGTTGTCCGCAAGCGCGTAATCCTCCGCTGGTGCGACGGAATACCAATCGTCGCTATGGGCGATCGCGTCCGTGATGTAGCGGTCGAGGAAAGCGCGAGGATTGGCCTCCGCCGGGTCACCGCCGATGTGTTCCACACCCCACGCAAACGGAAGCGTGCGGCGCTTCGGCTCCTGGTCGAAGCGCATCTGCTCGTAGCGGCGGATTTTTTTTTCGTACCAGGATGGCATTGGGCGAGGAGATGAATATACCTTACGCGGCAGGCGACCGAAACCCGGGCGCACGCCGGGAACGGCCACCCTTGATTTCTGTGTCACTTGGCGTGGGCAGTCGGCGTTTGTTTTCAGCGAGTTGCGCCGTCATTTACTCGACACGTGTGTCGAGTAATTTGGGCACAGAATCTCACCTCCCCGCCCGCAAGAAAACAGGGTGACGCGCAAAAATTGGCGATTAGAAAAACTTTCGGTCCGTCTTTTCATCGGCTTGGCGGGAATCTAATTCGTCATATTTGCGATTAAGAAAATCATAGGTGGTCATGGGGCAGGGGTGAGGGCCGAGGGATAAGGGGCGAGGGCAAACTCTTGCAGATGTGATTGCTGGGGCATGGAGGGAGGTCGGCCGTGGCCGCCTGCTCGTCGCCAGCTTCGTGTTTTCGGCTTCCAATCCCAAATTCGTGACCTCTATGCTGCAATTTCAGGCTGGCACGATGCGGAATGCGCCGCGACTGGGCAAAAGTATAGAAAAAGTACAGGTGGCACATGCTGGCCGAGCGGAAGGAGCGCTGAGAGTTACAAGCGCTTAGTCGACGGTCAGCAGTTCGGGTTAGAGGCCAAATTCTCGGTTAACGCGCGAACCCGCCGCGTGGCTTTCCTCTGGCGCCCGGACTGAAACATTGTGGAAGCGGCGGGGTAGGTGTACATTCGCGGCCTGCTGCGGACTCCAAACGCAGTCTTTGGCTTGAGAGGCATCGAGGAGGATAAACATGGGATTTCTCGCATGGATTGTTGTTGGGTTGATCGCAGGCTGGCTCGCGGGTCAGGTTATGAGGGGCGGCGGATACGGGGTATTGGTGGACATCATTCTCGGTATCCTCGGCGGACTACTGGGGGGCTGGGTCTTCGGACTCTTGGGAATCTGGCCTGGCGGGGGAATGATCGGTTCCATCATCGTGGCATTTGTTGGCGCGGTGATTTTGGTCGCCATTACTCGCGTGCTGAAAAGAGCCTGACGCAGATTTTTGCCAAGCAATGGATCGCGTTGCCATTGGCATCTACTGCTCTGGCAGCGCGATTCTTTCCCGTCTCACCTTCCTGGTTTCGCGCCAAAACTGACAATTCCAACGAGGCGTTCGGTCAGGGGATGGGATGTCGGCGATTCAAGCGCTGCGAACTCGATTAGCGCTTCGAGCGCGAATTCCTCGAAGGCGTAGCCGGCGGCTCGAAACACGCTGCCATGCTCTACCCACACCACAAACAGCGTGCCTACCAAGAAGATCCGATGGAGGCGCGAAACTAATCTCCGAAGTGCCGGGTGTCGCGCCGCTCCTAACCTCGAAAGCATCGAGGACTGAAACTTCAAGTGCGCAGCTTCGTCCTGAAGGATTCGCGCGCTGATTGCACGCAGAAGCGGAGACGCCGTCGCGCGGCTGAGAGCATGGTAATACGGCACAGCGATAATCTCTGCGGTCACCAGCACCCTTAGCGACAGCTCCAAGCCCGCCAGCACGCGCAGGCGACGAAAGACGGAGTCCACCCAGTGGGATGAAAGCGGAGGGATTCCCTGCCCGCGCATGAAGCGAAGCAGATGCGCGCTGTGGCGCCGCTCCTCCTTGATGAAGAGCGAAAGCGCTTCCGAGAAGCAAGGATCGCCCACGGCTCTGGCGTGAGCGCGTCCACGATCGAGCAGCCGCCGGCCCTCGGAACCTTCGCCCAGTTGGAACTGCTGGATCGAGTGCCTAATCGCATCTCGCTCCGCGACCGAGAGTACGTATGGATCGTCCCAAGGCATTTCGCGAGGATCCAGCCGATTGGCCAGGAAGTAGGAGCACCAGGTTCTTGACACAGATGCACTGGCTGAATTCGAAACGGTCATTGGTGAGCCTCCTGGAGGTACTTTACGCTACAAAGTACTCTGCGCAAAGAAGAAGAAACGGAAAAGAAGAGGCCAAACCGAAAGTCTTAACACGGAGGACACGGAGAAGGTCGCGAGTTTAAGAACTCCACCCTTTCCGCCTGCGGCGGACCAAGAATGGAGCGCCCGGGCCACTGGAAGCGCGTTCGCGCCAGATGGGCAACGCCAAGCCGAGGATGTGCGCCGGGCACGGCATGCCGTGCCCCTACGAAAGCAGAAAGTAACTGGAAGGATGATCGGGGCGGGTGGGCGTCGCTACGCCAAGCATCTGCGCCGGGCACGGTCCCGAAGCGTCGGGATCGTACCCCTACGAAGGCGACGGATGGGTGACACTGCGCCGAGCATCTGTGCCGGGCACAGCATGCTGTGCCCCTACGAGCACCAAAACCCCCTCCTACGGCAATGCGGACGGGGACGCGTTAGCGGTTGGGGCACGACTACGCGGCGGCAGCGGCATGGGCGCGGGGCGATGTGGCAAACTTCACTTGTGGCTCCCTCTACGCTGATCGGCATATTCGCGGCTCTTTTCGGATTAATCATTGGGAGCTTCCTGAACGTCTGCATCGTGCGGATACCGGGACGGAAGTCCATCGTGATGCCGGCGTCGGCGTGCCCGAAATGCGGGGCGGCGATTCGCCCGTGGGACAACATACCGGTGGTGAGCTGGCTACTGCTCGGCGGGAAGTGCCGCTCGTGCAAGACTAGAATCTCGCCGATGTATCCGATCGTCGAGCTGCTGACGGCGCTGCTTTTCTGGGCCTGCTATTACGCGTTTGGGCTGACGACGGACGCGCTGAAGTGGGCCATTTTTTCGGCCCTGATGATCGTGCTGGTGTTCACGGACATGCGGGAGCGAATTTTGCCGGACGTGGTGAACTATTCCGGCTTTGCGGCAGGACTGGTGCTGAGCCTGTTCACGAAACCTTCGGACGGGACGGCACTGTGGCTCGCGAATCGCATGTTCGACTTCCCTCCTCCGTCGCCGGTGATTTCGCTGGCGGATGCGCTGCTGGGTGCGGCATTCGGAGGCGGGCTGCTGTGGCTGGTGGCGGAATTGTATTTCCGGCTTCGCGGACGCGAAGGGATGGGCTTCGGCGACGTGAAGATGATGCTGATGGTCGGGGCATTTCTCGGATTGAAACGGACGCTACTCACGATCCTGGTCGGCTCGGTGCTGGGAAGCGTGCTGGGGCTGGGGTTCATGCTGGCGCGGCGGAAGGAATCGGACTACGAGCTGCCGTTCGGAAGTTTTCTGGGTATGGCGGCGGTACTGGTGATGTTTTTCGGCACGTCGGTGGTGAATTGGTACCTGTCGCTGATGATGGTGCGATGAAGAGCGCGCGAATGGAATCTCGACGAACAGAGGCCGGGCGATGACGCTTCCGCCGGTCATTCATCCCGCCATTTCGCCGATCGGGCTGGTGGATGCGGTCGTGATGTTGACGCTGCTGCTTGGGGCGCTGCTGGCGCTCGTGCTGGTCGTGCGGAAATTCGTCCGCAGCGAATCCGCGGCATCACAGACCGATTGGCAGAATCCGAAGCACGACTCGGAGAAGGCGTCGGTATTCATGGCCGCGTCCATGCAGGGCGTGATCGAAAAGCTCCGCACGCAGGAAAAAGAATTAGCGCGGCTGCACGTGATGGCGCAGGAGCGCGCGCAGGAATCGGAACGCATGACGGAAGAAGTCACCCGCAATATGCCCACGGGGCTGTTGCTGGTGAGCGCGACGGGAGCGATCAGCTCGTCAAATCCGGCGGCGGAAGAGGCGCTGGGGCTGCGACCTATGCGCTACCGGTCGTACAAAGAGATTCTTGGGCGACGATTCGGGGCTTGTCGCAGATGCTGACGGCGTGCCTGCGGGACGGCAAAACATTTCAGCGCGGCGAAGTGGAGCATTTGACGACCGAAGGAGAAGTTCGGCACCTTGGCGTGACGATTTCGCCGATCTACCGGCACGCGCGGATGGCTGTGCGGCGGCACGTGTCGGACCCGCCGAGAATGCCGGAAATGAAGGTGAGCGGCGCGCTGTGCCTGATGAGCGACCTCACCGAGCTGACCGCGCTGCAGAAACAGATTCGATGGAAGGAAAATCTCGCCGCGCTGGGCGAAATGTCCGCTGGCATCGCGCACGAATTCAAGAATTCGCTAGCGACGATTTCCGGATACGCGCAGATGATTCGCGGCGAATCCAAGCCCGGCGACACGCGCGACTCCGCCGAAAAGATACTCGATCAGACGCGGGCGCTGACGCACGTGGTGACGGAGTTTCTGAAGTTCGCGAAGCCGCTGGAAATCTGTTATGAGACGGTGGCGATGGCCCCGCTGGTCGAGCGCCTGGCCGAGGAGTTGCAGGAATCCGTGCCCGGATGCGAGTTCGCGAGCGAGGGGTCGTTTCTCGAACTGCCCGGGGATGAGGCGCTGCTTCGGCAGGCGCTGCTGAATTTGGCGCGCAACGGAGCCGAGTCGCGCGAGCGAGGGCGGAAAATCGCCCCGCGTGACGATTTCGGGAACGCTCGAAGAACTGGGCGGGCGGAAATGGCAGCGCATCTGCGTGGCAGACAATGGACCGGGCATTCCGGAACATGACTTGCAAAAGATATTCTTGCCGTTCTATACGACGAAATCCGAAGGCACGGGGCTGGGCCTTGCCGTGGTGCAGAAAGTGGCACTACAGCACGGCGGCAGCATCGAGGCACGCAACCGGTCCCAGGGCGGGGCCGAATTCCTGCTGTGGTTACCTTTGCGGCAGGAGAAGGCACCGTCTCTATTCCCCTCACAGGCAACACGCATCTAAACTGGTATTGGGCGCGGTTGTAAGCGCGTTCCGGGAGGCGTAGCTATGCGCACAATCTTACCGTGGGCCGCAGCAGCGGCGATTCTCGCGATTCCGGCAAGCGGATGGGCCCAGTCGGCTGATCCCAAGCCTGCGCAGGAGACTCAGTCGCAGACGCCCGCGCAATCGAGCGCGGCCCCTTCAAGCGGCACGACAAATTCGACCGTGACGGCGTCGTCTGCGCCGCAGCAGGAGTCTCTGGCGGACGCAGCACGGAAGGCACGCGAAGCGAAGAAGGATGCGACCAAGTCCGCGAAAGTGTTCACGAATGACAATATCCCGGCGACGGGCGGAATTTCGACGGTTGGAAGCCGCAACGCCCGCCAAAGATGGCGACGCGAACGCGACTGACGCACAAAGCAGATTCCACAAACGGCGAAAAAGCATGGCGAGACAAATTTGCGGCGTTGCGCGCGAAGCTGGCTCGAGATCAGGAAGACCTCAGCGTGATGCAGCGCGAGCTGGGCGTCCTCGACTTGCAGAATTACAGCGATCCGGTAAAGGCAATGCAACAGGAATTGACGCGCGACGATATCAACAAGAAGACCGCCAACATTGACGCGAAAACGCAGGCAGATCAAAGCCGATCAGCAAGCCATTGACGACCTTGAAGAAGACCTCCGCAAGGCGGGCGGCGATTCTGGCTGGGCACGCTAGAGATTTCAAGCAATGGAGCCCGTCCTACTGGTCGAGGATAAAGCCGAGCTGCGCGCCATGCTGCGCAAGGCCCTCGAACGGGCGGGCTACACTGTCGAAGAAGCCCCTGATGGAAACGCCGCGATTGATAAGGTGCGCTCGCGGCGCTATTTGATGGTCCTTACCGATCTGAAACTTCCCGGCAATTCAGGAATTGACGTCCTGCGCGAAGCGCGTCGTGTCGAACCGACGCTTACCCGTGATCATCATGACGGCGTACGGCTCGGTTGAAGAGGCTGTGACCGCGATGAAGGAAGGCGCGTTCGACTTCATCCAGAAGCCTGTGGACCTTGATCATCTGAGGCTGTTGCTCGAGCGCGCGGCAAAGCAGCAGGAATTGCTGCGCGAGAATTTGCTGCTGCGCGAGGAATACGCCGCGCGGTACGGATTTCCGCGCATCGTCGGCGAACATCCGACGATGAAAGACGCGAGCAACATGACGCAGCGCGTGGCCGCGACGGATTCGACTGTCCTCTTGCTCGGCGAGAGCGGCACCGGCAAGGAGCTTTTTGCGCGCGCCGTTCATCATTTGAGCCCGAGGGCCGAGCAGCCGTTTGTGGCGCTGAACTGCGCGGCGATTCCGGAGGGGCTGGTCGAAAACGAGCTTTTCGGGCACGAGCGAGGGGCGTACACAGGCGCAGGCGCGCGGAAGATGGGCAAGCTTGAACTCGCGCATCGCGGAACACTGTTTCTCGACGAAATCGGCGAACTGCCGCTGGCGATTCAGAGCAAGCTGCTGCGCGTCCTCGAGGAGCGGCGATTCGAGCGAGTCGGCGGAACGCAAGAGATCGAAGCGAACGTGCGCATCGTGACGGCGACGAACAAGGATTTGCGCGCGGCTGTCGCCGACAAAACTTTCCGCGAGGATCTATTTTTTCGAATCTCGGCCGTGCCAATCACGATACCGCCGCTACGCGATCGCGGGGAAGACGTGCTGCTGCTGGCGGAACATTTTCTCGAGCGGTTCAAGCGTGAATTTCGTAAACCAGCGCTGAAATTGGCCGCCGACGCGCACGCGCGCCTACGGACATATCCGTGGCCGGGAAACGTCCGAGAATTGCAGAATGCCATCGAGCGGGCCGCGATTCTCGCGAATGGCGTCGGAGATCGATTCCGAGGCGCTGCAGTTGCCTGCCGCAAGGCCCGCACCCGAGGAAATGCCGGACGGGATGCTCGAAGAACGTTTTCTGTGGGAGGGACCGCTAGAAGAGGTGTCGCAGCGTGCAGTCGCGCATGTGGAGCGATTCAAAATTCAGAATGCGCTGCGCGAATCGAAGTGGAATAAAACGCGCGCCGCCGAAAAGCTTGGCGTTTCTTACAAGACCCTGCTTACCAAGATCCGCGGACTCGGACTCGAGAATTAGGCCGCCCTCAGCCGAAGTAACCTGCTATTTATTCACTGGGCAAAACGACATTTTCTCTGGCACGTCGATGCGTACGATCAGCGAATCGGGTACGAGCAAACCGCTGTACAAATAGCCATAAGGCTTCCATTTCGCTCTCAGTATCGCCGAACGTGTCCTTCTCCTCCATCCACCACGACGTAAACTCTGTGTGAAGAACATAATTCCCTGAAACCAGGCGATATTTCGCCGGCGAGTCATAGGAAACGATCATTCCGGTCCTGTAATCACCGTCGAAACGTCTCGCGAGGCTTGAGTATTGCGTAGTTCCTGTCAGGAATTTCAGGATCGTGCCGAGGCGGGTCGAACCCGAAAGTATCGAAGGTCATGCCGCCATTCCGAATTTGACCAGGCGTGCCATCCGGGTTGATCGAGGACAGGGTCGGCTCGCCGTCTGTGCGGATACATTCCTTGCACAGAATCAAGGCGTGGTCGCTGCGTATTTTCGATTCGAAGATGCAGGAGGAAGGCAAGTGAGCCGAAGCGGTCGTCTTTCCTGTCTTGATATGAATTCAAGCAGTAGCCTTGAGAAACTACGGCGATCGTTGCGCGAACGGGAAGCTGCTCGTGCCCGTTCGACGCCTGGCGCGCTTCCAGCAGAGCCGCGCCCATCAGAACTGCGCCGACGAGAAGAGCCGCGAATCCCGGATTCATCCGTGTCATAGCCACAGCGTTCACGCCAGTAACTGGACGAAGATTTCGTTGGAGACTGTGAGGCGGTCGGGCGCGATGCGGAGACGCGGGCCGTCCACTTCGATGAAGCCGTTCGAACGCAGCTGGTCAATGCGCTCCCGCAGAATGGCGAGCCGGTCGCTCAAATACACTTCGTAGTCTCGCTCGATCCTGGCGAAATCTATGCCTTCCAGCTGACGCAGGCCGAGGTAGAACTCCTCCTGAAGCGCCTGCGGCGGCACAACGGTCTCCATCTGCTCGCGCGCCGAGGTGCCGCGTTCGATCAGCGTCACGTAGCGGGCTGGCTCGTGGACGTTGGCCCAGCGCGTAAGGCCATCAAACGAATGCGCGCCTGCGCCAAGGCCGAGATAGGGTTCGCGGCGCCAGTATTTCAAGTTGTGCTGTGAGTGGCGGCCGGGCAAACCCCAGTTGGATATTTCGTAGTGCTCGTAGCCGGCGGCTGCGAAACGCTCGGCGGCATAGTCGTAGAAGTCGGCCATGGCGTCGTCGTCCGGAATATCGGCAGCGCCGTAGCGGCTGCCGCCCGCGAGCACTTCCTTGCCGAGGCGGCTGTCCTCGTCCACTTCGAGCATATAGACCGAGACATGTTCGGGCAGGACGCGCAGAAGCTGGCCGACCGATGCTTCCCATGATTCGCGAGTCTGGTGGGCGAGGCCCGCGATCAGGTCCATGCTGATATTGCGAAAGCCGGCCGCGCGGAGAAAATCGGCGGCGCGATAAATGTCCTCGCGGCGATGCATGCGGCCCGCAGCCTGCAGTTCGCGATCGTTGAAGGATTGCGCGCCGAGGCTAACGCGGTTGAATCCTGCCGCGAACCACGCGGACGCCTTCTGAGGCGTGATCGTTTCCGGATCGGCTTCGAGGGTGACTTCCGTGAGCTCCGCGCCGGTTGTCTGGCGAAGTGCGTCGAGAATCCGCGTGAGCAGCGCTGGATCGAGGAGGCTGGGCGTGCCTCCGCCGAAGTACACGGTGTCCACGGTCGGCCCAGCGGCAAGATCGGACGCTGCGATCTCGCGGCAGATAGCGTTGGCGTAAGGCTCGTAGCGGTCGCGCGAGACGACGCCGGTGTGAAAATTGCAGTACGTGCAGCGCGTCTGGCAGAAGG
This sequence comes from uncultured Acidobacteriota bacterium, assembly GCA_963818605.1. Classification (GTDB taxonomy): domain Bacteria; phylum Acidobacteriota; class Terriglobia; order Acidiferrales; family UBA7541; genus Palsa-295. Next base: position 48,640 of record CAWFSW010000006.1, on the reverse strand, counting down.
GCACCTGGATGTAAACGCCTAGAGTCATCGGAGGATTGAAACTTAACACAGAGAACAGTAGAAGGCACGGAGAGCACGGACAAACGAGGCTTGCCGCAGAAACGCAGACCACGCAGAGAAAGGCGGAAAGACTTCGGCGTGCAGAACGCGCGCCCCATCACATGATGCGCGGTATCCCCGTGATAAACTTCAATAGCGCTGGGTGCTCGAAGATGGTGGCATTGATGAGCGCATGGATGTCTACCGCGACATCGCCAACTTCTGCGATTCTGCCCTCTGGACCTCCTGTCACAACACGCTTCGCGTCTTCGATAACCCGCTTTTCAATGTCTTTGACACCGGTGTGCATGGATTCTTGGATTAGATAGTCGGAGATGGCCACAAATTCCCCGCCGTCGAGCCACATCCCGTGGCATCGCGGGCACCAATCGATAACGACCGAAGAATGACCACAAATAACAGAAACCATTTTCACCGTTTTGCACTTCACGCAGGAGCGATTAGTCGTGACGACGCTCGTCTTTTCCATGTTGTCAATTTCGTCGTTCAACCAATGCAGAGAGCCGTCCTCGACCGTGTTTTTCAACTTGCGCAATTCGTCCTTGACGAGCCAAATACCTTTGCATTTTGGACAGCCTTCGAACTCCATGCGGGAAATTGAATACAGGTCGAGACTATTTCCGCAGGCCGGGCAAATATCAGTCGTGCTGCTAAGCGCCTCAGCGCCCTTGATCGGCGGCGATGCCACGTCAGATTCCGCATCGCTGCTTCTCATCTTTACGCGCTTGGACCAGTAAGGAACGTGAACGTCGTTTACAAAATCAGAGAACCCTTTGCCTTTCACGGGCATGATCTTCGTCAGCTCTTGATCAATCAGATTCAGTTCCCCGCCGTCCAGCCAAAAACCTCCACAATCCGTGCAATGGTGTAAGAAGATGTCGTCCGATTCCAGAAACTTGACCTTTACGAGCTTGAACACCTTGCACCGTGGGCACGTAAGAGGTTGTTTCTCGGGCTCGGCACCTTTTTCTTCTTCGCAAAATTCGATGCTTCCTTCGACTTGAAACGCCATCTTGTCCAGCTCGCCGGCGTCGAGCCAGAGGCTGCCGCACTTCTCGCACATGTCGTACGAAACGCGGTCCTTTTTTGTGCCGACCGTGTTGGTGGTCATCTCTGTGCCACAGTTCAGGCAGTTCATCTAGAAAACCTCCGCAAAACACTGGCTCGCCAATTTCGAACTCAACTCGAAGGAAGAACGATACGTGGGCGGCGCTTGCCGGTCAAGCTCGGGCGATTTTGTGCAGTCAACCGGCGTCCTCGAGCATCTGATACCATGGGCGCGGAGAGAAAACATTGGCCATGGATACACCGCTGATTGAAGCGCATCGCGCGGCTGGGGCGCGCATGGGAGATTTCGCCGGTTCCACGCTACCAGATGCTTTTGCGGAACTCGAACGCGAGTGCGGCGCGGCGCGGGAAAGCGTCGCGATATTCGACGCGAACTGGCATGCGTTTCTTGAGCTGACTGGTCGCGATCGCGTGAAATACCTGCACGCGATTTCATCGAACAACATTCAGGCTCTGGAGACGGGGCAAGGGACGCCTGGCGCTGCTGCTGAATCCGCAGGGGCGCATACAGGCCGAGCTCGAAGTGTACGCTCTGCCGGAAAAGCTGCTCGTCCTGACGCATGCGTCCGCGCGGGAACAAACCGTGGCGTTGCTCAAGAAATACGTGATCGGATCGCAGGTGAAAATCGAAGACCTGACCGACCAAATGGGAAGTTTTTCAGTCGAAGGTCCGCGCGCAGCGGTGATTATCGAGCAGGCTTGCGGCGTAAAGCTCGAAGATATGGCTGAAATGTCCATTCGAGATGTGACGATCGAAAACATTCCGTGCCAGATGGTTCGGCACTCGCATTTCGGCGAGGCAGGAGCGGAGTTCATCGCTGGGCGGGATTGTCTTCCTTCGCTCTGGCGAAAGCTGCTGGCAGGTGTTCGCGCGCATGGCGGCGAACCCATCGGGATGGGAGCACTGAACGCGCTGCGTCTCGAAGCCGGGGTGCCCTGGTTCCCTGCCGATTTCAACGATGGAATGATTCCTCACGAAGCCGCGCTCGAAAGCACGCACATCAGCTTCAACAAGGGCTGCTACACGGGGCAGGAAATCGTCGAGCGCGTGCGGACGCGCGGGCACGTCAATCGGAAGCGCGTAGGGCTGAAGTTTTCTACGATTGCTCCGCCACCCATCGGGTACAAAGCTGCGTGCGGGCGGCGCGGAAATTGGATTTGTGACCAGTGCCGCGTTTTCGCCCGACGCAAAGCCCGCCATCGGGATGGGCTATGTGCGGCGGGAACAGTTTGCGCCGGGAAGCGTGGTTGAGTTCGATGGCGGCACGGCGGAGGTTCGGGAGAGTTGAGAGTTCCGAGTTGACGGCAAATCCCCTCAGCAAAAGGCAGTCCACCGCAGAGGCGCAGAGAATGCAGAGGCATCGCAGAGCAACCCTACCGATTTACCACAGAGGACACGGAGAAGGCACCGAGGACACAGAGGAGACTTGAGACCCGCCGCATCCTGCGCGCGTCGGCATGAGGAGAGCAAACACCACGCCAACAAACCCGGAACGCCTCGAATGCGCTCCGGGTCTGGCGCCACTGTTACTTGTTTTGCGTTTGCGCTGCTTGGGCGCGTGCGGCCTGCTGAGCTTGCCTCTGGCGGGTCAGGTGCGGGACGACGCCGACCATGCGTTGGAGCAGCATTAGTTGGCCGCGGTGATGCATTTCGTGCTCTTTCGCGGCCATCAGCATGTCGAAGCGGGTTCTCGTTGCCGGAGAACCGCCTGGCGGCATGGTCAAAACCTCCGCAAGGAATGAATCCGGCAGCGCCTCAACAAACGATGCAAAGCGTTCGCCCTGAGTTTTAGGAGAGCGATGATCTCGGCCTTGTTTCGGACTTTGGCTTCTTCGGCGCCGATTCTCTGCATCAGTTCCGGGAAATTCAGCTTCGTCATATCTGTAACTTTATCGCCATGAACCGCGAAAGCGAATTCAGGTCCAAAGGCAATGTGAACCAGGGTTTGCGCGATGGTCCTGGTGTCAGGCGTTGCCTTGAAGTCGTACTTGCTCTCTGGAATGTCTTCCGCGACCTGAATCGTATTCTTGCGGACCGTGCGAAACGATGCAGCCAGTTCTTTCCCGCCGTAGTGATTCATTTTCGTTTTTCTCCCTGGATATCGTGCCGGTTTGTGGATTGATTCACGTTGCCCTGCCAGAAAAGCGCGCCCCGATTTAACGCGCCCTCTGCGAAGCGTCAACTCTTGGTGAAGTTCATCGAGCGGAGGAAGCTGCCTCGGTCGGCGTCGATTTTCTTCTGAAGCTGAAAAACGGCGTAGAGAAGCGCCTCGGGGCGCGGCGGGCAGCCGGGGACGTACACGTCAATCGGGATCACCTGATTGACGCCCTGCACGATGGCGTAATTATTGAAGACGCCGCCGGAAGTCGCGCAAGCGCCCATCGAAATCGCCCACTTGGGTTCCGGCATCTGCGCGTACAGCTGCTTGATGATCGGCGCCATTTTCTGCGATACGCGTCCGGCGATAATCATCAGGTCGGACTGGCGCGGCGATCCGCGGAACACTTCAGCGCCGAAGCGCGAAATATCGTAACGGGATGCGGCCATGGACATCATCTCGATGGCGCAGCAGGCAAGACCAAACGACATCGGCCAGATCGAGCTGCGGCGGGCCCAGTTGACGACCTTATCGAGCGAGGCGAAGAGAATGCCCTCGTCCTTCAGGAAATTTTCATCCTGGCCGGGCGTTTCGAGCGTGACACCCTTCGCGAGTTCGACGGACATGGTTAAGAGCAGCTCCTGAACAGGCACATTCTGCAGCTCCCTACAGCTTCATTTTGCACCCTGGCGAGAAGGTTTGCAATGGAGCAGACGAGGGTCCTTGAGATAGAGTTGTGCCGACGGCGGGTCGAGGCAAGGAGCCAAGGAGGAAACATGAGGTCCGGAATCTGGATACCCTGCGCGATCGTGTTTAGCTTTGCGTTGGGGATGATGGTGCAATCCGCGCGAGGGTCACGCGGCGAAAATGATGGAGCGAGGGTCACGGGAGTCGGGGGATTTTTCTTCAAGGCGCAGCATCCGGCGAAGCTCGCGGACTGGTATCGCGTCCATCTCGGGATCGCACTTATGCCCGGCGGGAAAGGGGATAACGCGCCGCAGTTTCACGCGTTTCAGTGGCGCGAGAAGGACCATCCGGACACCGTAGGCGCGACGGCGTGGTCCATTTTCCCCGCCAACACCAAATATTTCGAGCCGAGCGGCGCGTCGTTCATGATGGACTTCCGCGTGGCGAACCTCGAACGGCTCCTCGGGCAGCTCCGGCAAGAAGGCGTGAAGGTGGACGACAAAATCGATGACGAGTCCAACGGCCGATTCAGCTGGGTGATGGATCCCGAGGGTAATCGCATCGAGCTATGGGAACCTAAGGGTGAGTGACGCTACCGAGCGATTCCTCGACGCGCCGATGCGCTTCCGGCGCTAGCGGACTTCGACGGTGACGGTAGCCGATTTTGTGTGACCGGTTGCGTCCGTCGCGGTGAGCGTGTAGGTGGTGGTCTTTTTCGGCGCGACGCTCACGCAGCGCTCAAACGCAGGCCACACGGCGTTCGATTGCGGCTCGAGAGTCACTGACTTTGCATTCGATACGCTGTAGCACAGCATCGTGGAATCGCCGCGCTGGATCTCTCCGGGGTACGGGAAGAACTTCAGAATGTCGAAGCGGTCGCCGCCCATCATTTGGAATACTTTTTGATCATCCTCCCGCTTTGTGGCAGCCGTCTGCTCCTGAACCAAGCGGTCGCCATGCCAGCGCGTGTAGAACACCCCGGCGAGGTACACAACAGCTAAACCAAAGACGATGAGGGTGACGAGAACGTAGATGCTCATGCCCTTTCGTGGCGGAGGCCCAAGATTGGGATCGTCGAACACGAAAGGCTCCTACTAATTTTGCGACTGGGGCTGCGACGATGGCGGAGGAACGATCGTTCCGCCGAAACCGGGCGCCCCGCTGGCGGGATTGGGCATTCCGAGTCCCAGCGGACTTCCCGGCTGACCGGCCGGCTGTCCTCCCACTCCAGATAGCGCTTGTTGTGCCGCCCGCGCCTGGTCCTCGAGGGGATTCCAAATGAATTCCCAGTCCTTGTATTTCTTTCCGAAATTGTAAACCTTGATTGAAGGCGCGTCGGATTTCGTTCCGCCCCCGACGCCTGTCAGAAAAGCGCCGAGCACGGGACCGTCAACCGGGCCCGTCGGTTTCAAGAGCGATAGCGGGTTGACGGGCTGTCCCGACGATGCGGATTCCCCGGACGCGGGGGTCTGTGCGCCGCCCGCAGAGTTGTCAGGAGTCGAGCCGGAGGGCGGCTGCCCTGCATTCCCGCCAGGGGGAGTCAGTGGCGCGTTCTGGTTGCTCGCGCCGCTCGGTCCAAAGCCAGAGGACATGCTGGAAACCGGCGTGCCAATGGAACCAGGCATCGGCGTCGTGGGTATCGTGCCGCCGTTCAAATCCATCAGTGCCATCTGCTGCAGCGTGGCGTAGCGTACGCTGCCGATGATTTGACCCGCGGCGTTGACATAGATCAGGCGCCAGGCCCCTTCCTCGCTGCTATTCGTTGGGTCCTTGTAGGCTGCATAGCGCAGGAAATGGAGTTCGGGCAGGCCTTCCTTCAGGTCGTCAAGCGACTGCGGATAATGGCCCGTCTTGCGGTAGAAGAGCCGGATGGCGCGAGCGTATTGATTGCCGCGCCAGATCATATCGTCCTCGCGCATGCGGCGGCCCTGCGTGTAGAGGTTCTGAAGGGCCACCTGAGAACCGATGACCATCATCAAGACCAGGAACATCACCATCAGGTAGGCGTAGCCGGATTCCCCTGATTGATGTGACGGAAGTCGGCAAACCCTACGGCGGATTTCCGCAGTGGAGGGCACCGAGATGGCAGGGCGGGCGGTCATGGAGTCGCCGCTCCCGGTTCCGGCGGTTGAACGAGCGGAACGGTCGCATGGCGGCCGGTGGAGATTTCCTCGACATCGGCAGATTCGTTGCCGATGTGAACGAGACGGAACGTGTTCAAGAATTTATCGCCTTCGGCGACTACTAGAACGTCATCGCCACTGGTGAAAAAGGCGACGCGCCTTCCCGATTTGGACTGCGAGGCATACCCGAAGAATTCCGCTGGAATCTGCAGCGGCGGAGGTGGTGGTGGCAGCCTCGGTCCTATGAAAGGCCGCGCGTTAGCTGCCGCCTCGCCCACTGCCGACTTCGGAGGGGGAGGCGCTCCGGCGACGAAAATATTTCTGTGCGAGCCCGAGTATTCAAGCTTGCGAAGTCTTTCGAGCTGGTCGAGCCGCAGACTCGGCTCCTGCACGTCGAGCGGCTCGAACTTCGTGTCGGCAGCGAGCACACCTGAGAGACCGGGAACTGACGTTCTAAAGAAATAGAAATATGTCACATAGGCGAGCAGGACCACCAGCCCCGCGAGAACGTAGATTTGGGTGCGTCGTGACATCGCTCAGGTCCTGAAGTACGTGTGCAGATCGAGATTCAACCGGATTCCGCCTGTGGATACCGACGTCAGATGCAGGCTATCCAACAGATAAAAGTTCTTCGAACGTTCCAGACCATTGATGAATTGAATGACCGCGGGATAGTCGGCGTCCACGTCCGTAGTGATCTGGATTTCCGTGACGCCGCGATTCTTGAGTTCTTTTTGCTTGAATGTATAATCGGAGATTTTCACGCCGGACTTCGTGGCGATCTCGCCGAGATCGGATTCGATCCGCGAATAGCCCGTCGACGAATCCAGAAACGATTGTTGATAGAAGGCGTCGCAATCTTTCCCGGCTTGCGGCAAAGAGGCGCGGATTTTATCTCCGCGGTCCACATCGGCCTTCAGCTTCTTAGCCTGGAGCGCCAGGAGGTCGCGCTGGCCGCGTAAGGACTGGGGTTGCTGATAGGACGCGCGCCAAAGGTAACCTGCCAGCGCAAGGTCCACCGCCAGAACGAGAGCCAGGGCGACTCCCACCGACGCTTTCCAGGTCTGCCATGTGGTTTTTGCGGTCATGTCGTCGAATACCACACTGTAAGGTTCAGCACGATTTTGTCGGGCGCAGTCGGCTGGTCCGAGCGGCGCTCGCTTGTGACCACCATGCCCGAAAACATTTTCGATTTCTCGATTGCCTGCAGGAATTGGATCTTGCCTTCATCGTTTGTGGCGCCGACTTCCAGCGTCACCTCAGCGCGGCCCTCCACGAGCCGAGGAGAGATGGTGACGACGCGCACGCCCGGTGGAAGCGTCTCCTCGAGATCCATGAAGATTTTCGTCCAGGGAAAGCTGCGCTCATCAATCAGGGAATTCAGGAAAGCGGAGCGGTCAAGAACCTGTTGAGCCTCCGGGCTGCGGAAGCCGGTCGCCAATTCGCGCTGCCGCTGCTGATTCGTTCGGATCGAAGCTTCCCATCGAGCCATGTCGGCATGCAGCTCGCGGTTCGCGCGCCAGGACCTGAAAGCAGCCAGCGAGAGAACGGCAAGCGCCAGGACGCCAAGCGTGCCAAGCAGCGCCGAATAGGCGACGAACGGGCGATTGTTGGCCTGCGGCGAGGTAGCTAGGTTGAGTTGAAGTCTCATCGGTTGGTAGTCCGAGTATTCCGGCGCTCAGGCCCTTCCGTTCATCATCCAGCCTGCTAAGGCATCGAGGCCGTGGTTTACCAGATCTTTCGCCGAGGCGTCGAGGCCCTGCACGCCTTCCGCTTCGGCGATCGGGCCGGCGCTCACTTTCAACTCTTCCGCGAGAGCGCCGCCGAACATCGCTTCCCTATCGCCAAAACCGGTGAGCCTTGCGCGGTCAATCGTGGAACCCCAAGTATCTTGGTAGTAGGCGACCGCCGGAAAAACTTCGTCGAGCACCGCCTGCGGCTCCAGCAGCTTCGCTTCGGCCGCCATCTCGCTCGAGCGATATACGCACAGATTCGAGCCGTGCGTGACGACTGTAGTCAGCATTTTCCCGCAGAGGCGAACTAGCAGCGTGGACCCGCGTTCCTCCAGAAGCGGCAACGTGGCCAGCGTGGAACCCAACACCACTCCGGCGTGGGCGCCGAGAGATTCGACAATCTGCTCGTACTCCCGGACGATTTGCTGCCTCGCCACGGCAATCACGACTTCCAGATTTCCTTCGCGGCCGTCCTGCCGGTTCCAGGAAACAACCGTCTCGTCCACGTCAAAGGGAACGCTTTTCTTCAATCGCCAGCGCAGCAGCGGCAAAGCGTCCTCGGCCCTCCGCGGCAGATTATCAAAGGGCAGAATGAAAACGCGCACAGCGAGATCCGGAACCAGCAGCGCGATGGGCGCGCCCCGGTCTGGGATTCGCGTGAACACGCGACGAAGGGCTGAACGAACCGCGTCGGGCTGCGTGATGTTGGTTTCAACGGTCGAGGGCATTACCGCGCCCAGAGGCAGTGATTCAACCGCGACGCCTTCGAGATGCCCGCGACGCTTGCCCCATCGGGCCGCAGCCACGTGCCCGCCCGCAATCTCGACGACCAGCGACGGATGCGGCATCGCGTGCAGCCAGCGGTCAATGCGCCCGACCAGTCCTACTCGGTAAAACTGGTTCGCGACGCCACCTGTAGTCGTCAAGCTAGTCAAGGAACGTCACCTTATTAATTTCGCGAAGGGTTGTAAGTCCGGCACGGACTTTACGCAGTCCAGAGTCGCGGAGGAACGTCATGCCCACATCCTTCGCGGCGCGCTTGATTTCCGATGTCGGGCGGCGGTCAATGATCATCTCGCGGATGTGGTCGGAGAGGTCGAGCAGCTCGGTGATCGCGGTGCGGCCCCGGTATCCGCTGCCCGAACATTCCAGGCAGCCCGTTCCTTCGGAGAATTCGAACCCGCCCCATTCAGCCTGGTCGAGACCCGAATCTTTCAAAACGGAAGCGTCGTACGACACCTTTTTCTTGCAACTCTCGCAAACCACGCGAACCAGGCGCTGCGCCATGATGCAGTTGAGTGCGGAGACGAAGTTATAAGGCTCGACACCCATGTTAATGAATCGGCCGATCACGTCGGTCACGTTATTGGCGTGAACCGTAGTGAAGACGAGGTGCCCCGTGAGCGCCGAATTGATGGCGATCTGCGCGGTTTCCTGGTCGCGAATTTCACCGACCATGATCTTGTCCGGATCGTGCCGCAAAATCGAGCGAAGGCCGCGGGCAAAGGTCAGACCTTTTTTCTCGTTCACGGGAATCTGGGTAATGCCTCGGACCTGGTATTCAACCGGGTCCTCGATGGTAATGATTTTGTCCTCGTCGTTCTTGATCTCGTTGATCGCCGCGTACAGAGTAGTGGTTTTCCCCGATCCCGTGGGGCCGGTGACCAGAACCATTCCATACGGCTCGTGAATGTACCGGCGGAACCGCGTAACTTCCTCATGGTCGAAGCCCACCACATCGAGCGTCAGGTTGCGGAACTTTTCGCTGAGGCTCTCCTTGTCGAGTACGCGGAGAACCGCATCCTCGCCGTGGACCGACGGCATGATGGACACGCGGAAATCCACGAAGCGGCCCTTGTAGCGAACGCGAAAGCGTCCATCCTGCGGGACGCGCCGCTCGGCGATATCGAGCTCGCTCATCACCTTGATGCGCGACAGAATCGTAGCATGGTGTTCCTTGGCGAGCGGCTGCATGGCGAATTGGAGCGCTCCGTCAATGCGGTATTTCACGACCACTTCGGAATTTCGCGTCTCGATATGGATGTCACTCGCTCGCCGTTCGAGAGCCGTGAAGATCACCGTGTCCACAAGACGAACCACGGGACTCACGCCCGTATCGCGCGTGAGCTTCTCGCCGGAAATGTTTTCTTCGCTGTCTTCTTCTTCGCTAACGACTTGAATCGTGAATCCCTCGGTGGCCTGATCGAGCACGCGTTGCGACTGTTCGGTGCGCTTCAGCAGGTCTCCGATTTGTGATGCAGTCGCCACCTTTATCTGCAGGCGCTTGCCAAGGAGAAGCGCCAACTCGTCCGTTTGTTGCAACTGGCTCGGGTCCACCACGGCCACAACGAGCGTGGAATCGTGTGCCGCCAGCGGCACGAAGTTGTAGCGAAACATCAATTCGGCCGGGATGCTTCGGAATAGGTCGGGATCAATCCGTTGCTCCGCGAGATCTACAAAGGGGCAGCGGTAGCGCTCGGCCAGGCGGCGGGCCTGGTCTCGCTCCGATGCGTGGTTCGGCGCATCGCCAGCAGCCGGATTGTTGATGGGTGTAGCCATCGGGTCCTATCCTCCTACCGAACCTATCTGGAGGGAAAACATGGGCAGATACAGCGAGATCAAAATGAAGCCTATCACAATGGCCATAACGACCAAAATGGCGATGGGTATCCACGAGAGCGTGCGCTGCAGGCGCGTGTCTACTTCCTCCTCGTAGAACTCTGCCACGCTGGTCAGCATTGCCGAGAGAGCGCCTGACGCCTCGCCGACCTCTATCATCTCGAGCGCCATGCCGGGAACCAGTTTCGTTTCCGCGAGGCTCAAGTGCAGCGTCTGCCCTTCCTTCACGCGCTCGGATGCCTGCTCGACGGACGTTGCAATCAGCCGGCTGCCGATAGCCGCCGCCGATGTACGCAGCGCCGGTACGAGAGGAGTGCCGCCGGCCAGCAGCGTCGAGAGCGTGCGCACGAATTGGGCGATCTGCGCCTTAATCCAGATATCCCCGAAGACGGGAATGCGCGGTTTGAACCGATCGATCGCGATCGCTCCCCGATCGGAGCGAGTCCAAAGAAAGAGCGCGGCGGATCCGACCAGGAGAGCGATAACCAGAAATATAAAGTAATTCCGCAATGGCAGAGCGATCGAAAGAAGGATTCTGGTGCTCGTCGGCAAGGGCACGTTCAACTGCTGGTAGAGGCCCGCGAACTGCGGCAGAGCGTAGGTGGCCAGATACGTGACAACGATAATGGCCACAGCGACCAGGACGGCAGGGTAGATCAGTGCCGTGATCAGTCGGCTGCGAAAGCCGGTGGTGACGCGCAGATAGGAGATGTACTGCTCCAGAACGCCCGTGAGGTTGCCGCTGCGCTCACCCGCCGCGACCACCGTCACATATACTGGGGGGAACGAACCCTGGGCTGCCATCGCCTCCGATAGCAGGGCCCCGGCGCGCACGCGCTGCCTGACGTCCTCCAGCACCGGCCGGAGGCGGGCAGCTGCAGCGCGCTCCGCAAGTAGGTCGAGAGCCCTCAGGATGGGCAAACCTGCCCGAACGAGCGTGTTGAACTGTTGATTGAAGATCAGGAAATCGGCCGGGCGTATCTTGCGGTCGCGGCTGGCTCGCCCGAACTGCGCCAGAAGATCAAACTGATTGCGGACGGAAAAAACGTAGAATCCCCTGTCGGCGAGCTTCCGCCTGGCTTCATCCTCGGACTGCGCCGTTTCGACCTGTTGAAAAATCCGGCCCGAGGCATCCCCGACTTTGCATACGAAGTCAGCCATTGTTTTGTATACACGCGTCGCTCTTGAAGGAGCGATTCACGCAAAGTTTAGCATACCCTTTTCGGACTAAGGCTGAAGCCGGGAAAACAGCCCATCAATAGGATGTGACAACCGTCAAAAGGGTGTGCTGCACCGGACGGGGCGAAGATGGCCGGGCGGGACAGCAGCTATGATAAAGTCGCGCCTTGAATTTCTAATTCGGTCACCGGGACTTGCGCAAACCAATGGAACCCATCTCGCACTTTTTCTACTCCGACCGGTTGAAACTGCAATTCTGGGACTACGGCCAAGATGGAAAACCGGCGCTCGTGCTGGTCCATGGCGGCCTGGATCACGCGCGCAACTGGGACTGGGTGGCGCGGGCGCTGCGCGAGCAGTACCACGTGTATGCTCTCGATCTGCGAGGCCACGGGAATAGTGCCTGGGCGCCGGGAGCAATGTACAGCCTCGTCGAGCACGTTCTCGATCTATCGGCTCTGCTCGACATCATCAATGAGTTCCCAATCCGCCTGATCGGCCATTCGCTCGGCGGCATGATCGTGCTGAATTATTCCGGAGTGTTCCCCGAGCGCGTGCTCAAGGCCGTCTCCATCGAAGGGCTCGGCGTCCCGGAGAACAGTAAAGTCCACGGGCCCTTGTATCAGCAAATGCGCTACTGGATCGAATCGGTTCGCAAGACCGAGAAGCGGCAGCCGAAGACGTATCCGAGCATCGCTGCCGCTGTAGCTCGGATGAAAGAAGCCAACCCACATCTTACCGACGAAGTCGCTCGGCATCTGACGATGAACGGAACCAACTGGGAGTCTGACGGATCTCTGGTCTGGAAGTTCGACAATTACGCGCGGGTGTTTCCGCCCTACGGACACCGCGTGGAGGATTCCGTCGAGCTCTACCGCCAGATTTCCTGCCCGATTCTTCTTTTCTGGGGACTCGAGAGCTTTTTCCCCGTGCCTGAAGCCGACCGGCGCGCGAAAGCAATTCGCGGCGCACGGCTGGTCAAAGTGCCCGACGCTGGGCACTGGGTGCACCACGATCAGCTGGATGTGTTTCTGCGGGAGACGAGTGCGTTTCTGAAAGATTGACAGGCGGGACTCCGTCAGCGGATCTCGTTCGCGAGGGATTCTTCGTCAACGATCGCCGCCCCCGGTGGCGGTTGGAAGTGAAATTTCACCTCCGGGATGGCCACGTTTTCCTCCCAGTTGCCAAACCGAAATTCCGTTTCGACGTGGCCCGGTTCGCGGATCAGTACGCGAACAAGTTGGGCGTCCGGATCGGTTTCAAACAGCACCTGGAACGACGGGTCGGTTCCCGAGGAGCCTCGCGGCAAGCACAGCAAGACCGAATTGGCAGGCGGCACCGCCTGTTCCTCAAGCCCGCTTCCCTTCTCCGCATCGGCGCCAACCAACTGAATCGAGCGGCAAAGTTTGGAGAGATCGGCCTTTCCGGTGAGAAGTGCGAGGGGCGTCCTCCAGTCCGAGCTTTCCTTCAACTTCGCACGGCTCGCGGTGTGGTCCGCCGGAACGTAGAACCAGACGTTCGTGCCGTCCACGATAAAAAGCTTCTCTTCCGGAGATTCGTATTCCCAACGCATTCGGCCGGGCCGCGAGAAATAAACCGTTCCCGATTCCGCGGACGCGCCGCCGTTTCCGTCCGTGTATCGCTCGAAGAAGGAGGCCCGCAACGTGTGCGCGTGCTCATAGCGCGCCTCCAGACGGGCCTGCACAGTCTTTGCATCGTGCGGAGAAGTTGAAAGCGCGGCAACTATCGCGGTGAGAATTAATGCGAGCATATCTGCAGTCTAGCAAGAAAAAAGGAGGCTGGCGCTCTCGATCAATCCGTGGGACTTGCCGACATTCCCGGCGAACTCGGGGCCGCGGCGGATTCGGTCGCAGGATGCTCCGGCGCGAATGCGAATTTTGCATGCCATGCCCTGTCGAGCGCGCCCATGGCAAGAATATTCGAGGTTACGTCGCGTGCCACGGCGGACTTGCGCGGAGTGATGTCGGTGGGATCAAACTCAGGCGTGGATTTTTCGTACACGCTGTCCGAAAAATAGTGCCACATGAAAAACTGGCCTCCCCGCGTGTACCCGTCCGCGCCAAACATCGGCTTGGCAAAGAAGAACGTGGTCCGATCAGCCAAGCCGGAATTCCAGATAGCGGAGCCCTGCTCGGAGTCCCTGTTACCTTTCGCGCCTAAGAGATCCAAGATCGTCGGGGCGATATCCACGTGGGACGTCAACCAGGAGATGCGCTCCGGGTGATCCAAAGCTCGCGGCGCATAGATGAGCAGCGGAACGCGAAATGCCGTCTCGTCTATCGTGCCCCGACGGAGGTTCGGATTCTCTGCGATCGTTCGCAGGCCGTGATCGCCTACGATCACAATGATTGTGTTGTCCAGCTGGCCGCGCTTCTGCAAGAGAGCCACGATCTCCCCGAGCCAGACATCCTCCGTCGCGAGAATCGCTCGCCCACGTTTTTGCAGCTCATCAGCAGTATTTACCGAGTCCGAATCCGGATAGGGAGAGTGTGCGATCTGAGGAAGGAACGCCGCTGCGAACTTATCGCCGTGAGCAGTCCATTGATCGAGATGCGTTTCCAACAAATGAAGTGTATCTATGTCAGCCGTAACCCGCGCGGCCTTCCAGGACGGCCGTTCATCGTAAGTCGTGATCGCCGAGGCCGGATAGAACTGCTGGCCGAAACCAACCGCCTTGAACAGAGTTTGGTCCGGAACGCCTGGCGCATTCAGGGGTGAAAAAACGGCCGTCTTATATCCCATGGAGTCGAGCCGCCGGAGGAAATCGCCCGCTTGATCCCATGTGGGAGAGTCGAAAATGTTCTGGGCATCGTCGACGGGATACCAGGAACTGAAAATCGAAAAGACCGCAGCTCGTGTGATCGGGAATGTCGTGTAGTGGCGGGTTCCGACAAAGGAACGATCCCGCAATGCCGCCATATTGGGAAACTGACTCATGTCTCCGTCCACGGGAAGGTACTTCTCGGGTGTCGTCTCTAAAATGAAAAAAAGAACGTTGGCTCCCCTTTCTTTTCCGAAGTACTGAGAATCGGGTAGCGCCGACGGAGCGTTGGTCAGTTGGCGATAGCGCGCGATGAGTTCTGGTGCGGACAACGCGGACAAATCCGGTCCGCTGAGGCCTTCGCCGTGCCGTATCACGCCAGCGAACTCGCTCGTCTCCACGGCGTTTTCCTTCCAGAGAGACGTCACCGAGCGAACAAAACTGCTCTCATGGTACGGCCCGATGAGAACCTCCGACTTGAAAGAAAGCAATACGATGACTAGCACAGCGAACAAATATAATTCGCCGACCGCCTTCCAGAGATTTCGAGATTGCCTTGAGATGGTGCGGCTAGCGCTGCTAATAGCCCAGACCATCGCGACCACCGTACCGAGCAGCGCAACCAGAGGAATCAGAGTTTCCTTGGATATCAAATACTGAACGCTCGAGCCTGGTTCGTGCCACCCCCAGTTCAGCCCGACCACGATCATCCTGAGAGAACTGAATCGCCCGACCTCTTTCAGCGCGAATACCTGAACCGCAATCAAAACGATAAACGCGCCACTGACTATTCCGGTAAGTACAGCTGCCCATCGCCGAGAGAGAAATCGATTCGCGACAAAAAGGACGAGCGGAATAGCAAATGCACCCACAATTAGGTCGAGGCGAAAAAAACTGAAGCGGTCGAGGATATTGAGCGTGTTGAGGCCCATCGAACGGGCCTCTCTGGCGAAGCCACTTTGGTCCACCATCATGTACCACTTCAAATAGATACCCAGTGCCGCCGGGAACAGCCAGATCGCAAGAAAGCGCGCCGACGCGATCCAAGGGCTCCTGAGATTCAGCGATTGCCCGGTCGCCCCTGAGACGATGGCCGGCGTTTCAGCTAAGGCTGGAACGGGTGGGGAGATGGGATTGGCGATCTGCATGGGGCGCGGATTTCTTTGAAGCTTCTCTCAAGTTGCTAGGCTAGCGTTGGCTGAGTTCTGCCCTCGCTGCCCCTTAACCATCATCCGCCGGTCACGCCACCATTCACAACGCAGCAGGATAGGCGGTTGCCGAAACCAGCACTGCCGTCGCCATCTCTTGCCATTTAAACGCGGCTGGATTTTAGGTCGCGGACGGGAGGAGGGGCGGAAAGCCGCGCGGATCAGCGAGCGCCAAAACTATTGCAGAGACGGCAGCCCCTCACAAGCAGCTGGCGTGGGAATCGCCGCGCCCGTGGAACTGTAGTGAATGGTGCCGGGCTCGTCGCTGCAGTAGCTATCCGTGCCAGTCATGGGGCTGAGTGGCGTGGCAGTCATCAGATATTGTAAATAGCCTGCGGCCCCGCACCCCACCGGAACCGTAGTAACCGGCGCTCCCTGCGGGAGATAAGCGAACTGATAGCCAGTTTTCTGGTAAGGAGCCGCCGAAATGATCGGGTCAAGCAGCAGCGCACCATTGCACGATGGCACTGCCGATACCCCGCCCAAGGCGTCCAGACTCGGCGCATAACCATTGCCATACGTGGTTGAGTACACCACCGAAGCCGAGGTGACGGTTCGTACAGTCTCCGCTGCACCCGCCTGGTTGGCGGAGATCTTGGCGCTCAGGTAATTCGGGATCGCAATGGCCGCGATGATAAGTATGATCGCTACCACAATCAGCAGCTCGATCAGGGAAAATCCTCCGCTGCGAAGATTTGTGCCGTTACTCTCGCGAGTTTTTTTCGTTGAGAACATGGTCGTAGTCCGCGTCTTCCAACATCTCCCTACCCATCCCTACTCAATCTTGAAAAAAAAGGGGAAGAAGCTCAGCTTCTTCCCCTTCTTTGAGAACCAGCCCGAAGCTACTACTGCATTACCGCAGCAGCTCCAAGACCCTGACATGTACCAGCCGCTGTTCCAATCGCAGTGCCGGCGCCGTTGAAGTGCATCACGCCGCTCATGTCCGCGCAAAACGAACGCTGACCTGTGGTTCCGACAGTCTGCGGCGTCGCATTTTCCTCGAAACCCGTATTCGGGCTTGACGCCGTGCCTGCTCCGCCGTTCCCAACGGCCACGAAGGTGTAGCCGCTCTTGGTTCCGCCGCCCAAATTCGAGTCAATCAAGCAGGCTGCGGCTGACGTCGCACCGGTTCCGGGGCAACCGCCGGCTGGCGTCTCCAAATCAGCAAGCGCCACCGCTGGTCCGAGCTGAAAGCTGTTGGTGTAGCTAATTTCAGCGGTAACGATCGTGCGCGTCGAGCCGACTGCCGACGCTTCGTTGGCCGCGATTCTTGCGCGAAGCAGGTTCGGAATTGCGATGGCCGCGATGATCAAAATGATCGCCACAACGATCAGCAATTCGATAAGTGAGAAGCCCTTCTGTTTCTTGTTCATTGTCTCTCCTAGGAGCATTGCTCCGAAACTCGATTTGTACTCCCTGGCGGGGTACGCTCACATACATTGCAAGGGAGGTGCCAGCCGCCCAGCCGATTCTTACTCTCGCGACACAATGCAATTATACCCCTACTTTTCAATAACATACAGACACAATCCGTAGGGCGTCAGCCGCCCGCCGTCCATGGGATGCGCCACGAAACCCTGAACCTTGACACTTAGTGCTCATCGGAAATGACGAAAATCGCTGGAATCGCCCCCCCCGCCATTCCGCGAGATCGTGCCATCCGTGCCCAAAACGAATGGCGCGCTAGACGCCATATTTCTTCGCATAGTGGCGGAAGGAGCGGTAGGACATCTTCAGGAGCGTCGCTGCTTGCGTGCGGACGCCTCCAGAGCGTTCCAAAGCAGCCAGCAGATACGAGCGCTCCAGCCCTTGGATATACTCTTCCAGGCTGAGGCCCTCCTGCGGGAGGCACGGATGATTTCCATTGTGCGACGCGTGGGGAACCGAGTCCTGAAAATGGTTCTGGATTCGTTCCGGCAGCGCATCCACGGAGATCCGGTTGCCGCTTTCGAGCGCCACGGCGCGCTCGATCGTGTTCTCGAGTTCGCGTACGTTACCCGGCCAATCGTACACTTCCAGCCGGCGCATCGCTTCCGGCTCGATTCCGTCAATTTTCTTCGTCATTGATTTCGTGAAGCGCCCAAGAAACTCGCGCGCCAGCAGTGGAATATCGTCCCGGCGCTCCCGGAGTGGCGGCAGGTGAATTGGGATAACGCTCAGACGATAGTACAAGTCCTCGCGGAATCGCTCCTCGGCGATTTCCTTCGCCAGGTCCTTGTTCGTCGCGGCAATGATGCGAACGTCTACATCGGTTTCTTCCGTGCTTCCGATCGCGCGGACTTTGCCCTCTTGCAGCACGCGATACAGCTTCACCTGCATGGTCACGCTCATGTTTCCGATTTCGTCCATGAAGAGCGTGCCGCCGTGAGCCGCGTGGAACAATCCCTGGCGGTTTTCGTTCGCGCCCGTGAACGCGCCCTTGACGTAGCCAAACAGCTCGGATTCAAGAAGGGTCTCGGGAAAAGCGCCGCAGTTGATGGTGATGAAAGGATTTTTCGCACGAGCGCTATTTTCGTGAATGGCGCGCGCTACCAGTTCTTTGCCGGTTCCGCTCTCGCCCGTGATCAACACGCGACTCGGCTGCGGGGCGATGTTTTGGATCAGCTCGAAAATGGCGCGCATCTTCGGGCTGGTCCCGATCATGTGGTCGAGCCCGGTCAACCGGCGAAGCTCGCGTCGTAGGTAGCCGGCTTCCTTCCTTAGTGCGAGGCTTTCGGCCACCTGTTGAACAGCCGGACGCAACTCGTCGAGCAGCCGGTCTCCCTTGATCACGTACCGATCCGCGCCAAAGTTGACCGCGGAAATCGCTGTGTCAATCGTAGGCACGCCCGTGATCAGGATGAAAGTGCTCAAAGGCGATACTTCCTTGGAATAACGCAGCAGCTCTACACCGTCCATATCGGGCATGCAAATGTCGGAAACCACGATGTCAAAAATTCGCGACGCCAGCAGGCGTTTCGCCGACTCGCCATTCGTGGCGACTTCCACCTTATGACCTTCCTTGCGGAAGCTTATCTCGAGAAGCTCGCAGATGGATCGCTCGTCGTCAACAATTAGCAGGTGGGCCATGGGCGACCTATGCCTTTCCTACCAACGGCGCGACTGAGCGCGGAGCGTTTTTCTCGATGCGCGGAGCGGTTCGAGCTGAAGGGCGGGTCGCCCGCGGAATCTCGACCACGAATTCCGTGCCAAGGCCGGGTTCCGTCTCGACGCGAATCTGCCCTTTGTGCGCCTGGAGAATCTGGTACACGATCGCAAGCCCAAGCCCCGTGCCGCCCACGAATCCCGATTGAAAAGGCTCAAAAATCCGGACCGCTGAACGAGGATCGAAACCGGTGCCCGTGTCACGAATGGAGATTCGCACCGATTCCGCCAGGGCTTCCAGGCTTACGGTAAGCACGCCGCCCTCTGGCATCGCGCGCAGCGCATTGTTGCAAAGGTTCCAAAAAACCTGCTTCATCGCGTCGCGGTCCACATGAGCACGAATCTTCCCACCCGAGAAACCGCGCTCCACGCGCACCTTGCCTGAAGCTCCGGCATGGCGCTCAATCAGAAGCAGCGTTTCTTCGATTAGGGCCACGATGTCGAGATCCGCAAATGCGTAAGACTTCTCGCGGGAATAGTCCAGAAACTCGGTAATGATTTGATTCAAGCGCTGCGATTCCCTGCTGACGATCTGGACCAGCTTCTTGTCATCGTCTTCAAGGGGCGCCAGACGCGCCAGTTCCTTCAGTGCGCCGGTCATAGCTGTAAGCGGCTGTCGAATCTCGTGAGCGATGGCCGCCGAAAGCCGACCAAGAGCCGCCATACGCTCCTTGTTAAAAACTTCCCGTTCCAGACGCTTAAGTTCGGTCAGGTCCTGGAAGTTAAAAACAAAGCCTCCGGTTTCGTTTTGCCCGGTGCGCAAGGGAGAAATTGACAGCCCCAGAAACCGTATGTTTCCTGCGGCCGTCCGGAATTCGATCTCTTTCCGCAAAGCGAGCGGAGTTCCCTGCTCGTCACTCTCCACCGGCCAAAAACCCGGAAAAATGTCCGCGACATTTTCGCCGCGAAGAAGGCCGAATCCCTGGCCTGTGATTTCAGCTCCAGCGCGATTCACCAGCAAAATGCGGCCCTCAAGATCAGTCGTCAACAACCCGCCGCGCATTGATTCGATGATGTCGCGGTTGAAGGCTTGCAGGTCCTTCAACTCTTCGCTTTTCTCTTCGAGCTCGACGCCCTTCTTGCGGATGGTCTGCGCGAGTAAGCTGCCGAGGTACGCCACCGCGAAAAACGCAAAGAAATTGCTTCCCAGCCAGGACTGAAGTTCCCGAAGGCCCGGCATCGTAGTCGCCGTCCGCGGGATAACGGCGTAGTAGGTCAGCTCGACCAAGCATCCCAGCAATGCGAAACTTGCGCCGGCTACGAGAAATGCGCCCCGCCGCGAAAACAAGATGCTTCCCATCAGGATCGCCAGAAGATATAGCGAGATGAAATAACTATCCTGCGCACCGCTTGAATAAACGACTGCGGTGATCATCGCGAGGTCGATGGCCGTCTGAACGGCGGCGTGCCATTTGAATCCCGGAAGCTTGCGTTGCGAGACCACGAAGACCGTCGCGAGCAGATACCAGACGGCACCGAGCACGAACAGCGTTGCTACGGGAAAAGAGGCGGTCGTCCACTGGCGAACCGCGACGAACACCACCAGAAGAAAAGTGATAATGAGAAAGCGAACGCGGCCCAGCAACGGCAGCCATTCGCTCACACTAGGCGTGAATTCCATTTCAGATTCGCTGATGTTTTCTGCTGCCGGCTCGATCCCGGCGGCGCGCGACGGACTCGCGTCCACCGCCTCTGCCGCCACCGGACAGAGACGCGGTGGGTTTAGTGCCCGGACAGTTTGCCGATCAACGAGAACAGCGGCAGATACATCGAAATGACCACGCCGCCAACGACCACGCCCAAAAAGACAATCATGATCGGCTCGATCGCCGTCAACATGTCTTTCACGGCCGCGTCCACTTCGTCCTCGTAGAAATCAGCGATTTTCGAAAGCATGGCGTCCATTGCGCCGGTCTGTTCGCCAACGCCGATCATCTGCGTCACCATGCCCGGGAAGACCTCGGTTTCCTTCAGCGGCTCAACCAGGGAGCGCCCGGCCTCGACGGCCTTGCGCGTCATGGAAATGGCTCGTTCGATGACGGCATTCCCCGAAGTGCGAGCCGTGATGTCCAAGCCCTCCAGAATAGGCACGCCGCTGGAAATCAGGGTGCCTAGGGTTCGCGTGAATCGCGCGACGGCGATTTTGCGCAAGACCATTCCGACCACAGGAGCCCTCAACAGGAGCTTGTCGATGGTCATGCGGCCCAATGGCGTCTTTTGCCAGAATTTGATCGCTACGCCGGCGCCGACGAGGAATACGAGAATCAGGAACCCGTAGATGCTGCCCACGAAATTGCTCATCGCGATAACCGCGCGGGTGGGCAGCGGCAAGTCCGCGCCCAAGCCGTTGAACAACGTGGTAAAAATCGGGACGACTTTCCAAAGAAGAAGGACGATGACGCCGGCCGCGATGCTCAACACTGCCACGGGGTAAATCATGGCGGACTTCACGGCGCGCTTCAGCTTGACGTTCTTCTCGATGTACAGTGAAAGGCGCTGGAGAATGGTGTCCAGAATACCGCCCGTCTCGCCGGCCTCCACCATGTTGTAGTAGAGAGCGTCAAAGACTTTTTCGTGCTGCTTCATGGACGTCGAAAGGGTGGCGCCGCCCTCGACGGAAGCCCGCACGTTGTTGAGAATCTTTTGAAACGTCTTGTTCTCCTGTTGCCCCGCCAGAATTTCGAGGCACTGGACGAGAGGCAGACCGGCATCAATCATCACGGAGAACTGGCGCGTAAAGATCGCGAGCTCCTTCTGATCCACGCCAGCGCCGAACGTGGGGAAGTTGAACTCCTTCCCCTTCTCGGAGAGCTTGTTGACGTTGATATTCTCCCGGCGGAGCATGGCCTGGAGCGCGGCCTTGCTCTCGGCCTCGCGCTCGCCCGCAACGGTGGTGCCCATGCGGTTGACTCCCCGATACGTAAATACCGGCATGATCTGTTACCTCCCTATTCGATTAGCGCCGCACTGGGACCCGGCCGCCGGCTGGCGGCGAAGTCACCCCTCGGTTAATTAAATCCTGTAATTCATCCTGATTTGAGGATCTCGCAAGGGCGGTTTCCATAGTGATTAACTTCTGGGAAAAGGCATTCGCGAGGCTCTGGTTGAACGTCTGCATTCCGGTCTGCCCGGTTCCCGTTTGCATCGCGGAATAAATCTGGTGAATTTTATCTTCGCGGATCAGGTTGCGGATCGCGGCTGTGGGGATCAGGACTTCCATTACCATCGCGCGACCCCGTCCGTCAGGCCTGGGCAGCAGCGACTGACAAAGAATCCCTTCCAGCACCATGGAAAGCTGAGCGCGAACCTGGGGCTGCTGGTGCGCCGGGAACACGTCTACGATACGGTTAATCGTAGATACTGCCGAATTCGTGTGCAGTGTGGCGAAGGTCAAGTGGCCCGTCTCGGCGATGCGAAGCGCCGATTCGATCGTTTCCAGGTCGCGCATTTCGCCGATGAGCACGACGTCGGGATCTTCGCGCAATGCGGCGCGGAGAGAATTGGCGAACGAATGCGTATCGGAGTGCACCTCGCGCTGATTGACGAGACACTTCTTGTGGTTGTGAAGAAATTCGATCGGGTCCTCGATCGTGATCATGTGCTCTTCGCGCTCGTTATTGATCTTGTCGAGCATGGCGGCCAGCGTGGTGGATTTGCCCGAGCCCGTCGGTCCCGTTACCAGCACCAGGCCGCGCGGCTTGTCGCACAGCCCGCGTACCACCGCTGGAAGGCCGAGGTTATCGAAACTCTTGATTTCCCAGGGAATGGTGCGGAAAACGGCCGCCACAGCGCCGCGCTGGTGGAAGATATTGCCTCGGAAACGAGCCAGGCTCTTCAATCCGAACGAGAAGTCGAGCTCAAGATTTTCCTCGAGACGATGCTTCTGGACGTCGGTCAGCACGCTGTAGGCCAGCGCCTTGGTGTCCGCCGCCGTCAGCGGAGGCATATCGAGCGGCTTCAGTTTGCCGTGGACCCGGACGCGCGGCGCACTATTGGTCGAAAGGTGCAAGTCGCTGCCCGACATTTCCAGCATTTTCTTCAGAAGCTCGCTCAGTGTAATCCCAGGCATTTTCTTCTCCTCTTACAGTACGGTTTCGCGCAACACTTCTTCCATGGTCGTCTGTCCGGACGCCACTTTCTGGAGGCCGCTGCGCCGCAGCGTAATCATTCCCTGTTCCAGGGCTTTCTTCTTGATTTCCAATGCCGAAGCGCCAACCAAGATCAGCTCGCGAAGTTCGTCGTTGATTTCCATCACTTCGTAAAGCCCGACGCGGCCCTTGTAGCCGGTGTTGTTGCAGGTCGCGCATCCCTTACCGTGTTGCACGATCGTTTTCGTTGCTTCTTCCGCCGAGTACCCTGCCTCGATGAGCGCGGGAGCCTGAATCTGGAGCGGCTCTTTGCACTGAACGCAAATGCGGCGAACCAACCGCTGAGCGCAAATCAGGTTCACCGAGGTCGCCACAAGAAACGGCTCGATACCCATATTCATTAATCGGCTGATGGTCGAGGGAGCATCATTCGTGTGCAGCGTAGAAAGCACCATGTGACCGGTCAGCGCGGCCTTAACCGCGATTTCCGCCGTTTCGAAGTCTCGAATTTCGCCGACCAGGATGATGTTCGGATCTTGCCGCAGGAAGGCGCGGAGGGCAGACGCGAAGTTCAGCCCGATCTGCTCCTTCATCTGAACCTGGTTAATACCGGGCAGCTGGAATTCGACCGGGTCCTCGGCGGTCATGATGTTCGTCTCGGGCGTGTTCAGCCGCGCGACGGAGGAATAGAGGGTGTTGGTCTTGCCGGAACCAGTCGGGCCGGTGACCAGCACCATGCCGTAGGGCTTCAGAATCTGCCGCTCGAATTTCGCCAGCGCCTCGGGCTCGAATCCGAGCTTCGTCATATCGAGGCGCAGATTTTCCTTGTCGAGCAAGCGGAGAACGATCTTTTCGCCGAAGAGCGTGGGGACGGTCGAAACGCGGAAGTCGAGTTCCTTCTTTTTCCCGTCCTTCAAATACTTGATCATGATGCGGCCGTCTTGCGGAAGCCGCTTCTCGCTGATGTCCAGCTTCGACATGATCTTCATGCGGCTGGTCATCGCGTCTTTCAGCTTCAGCGGCGGGGCCATCACGTTCTGCAGAATTCCGTCAATGCGGAACCGGACGCGAAACTCCTTCTCGTAAGGCTCCACGTGAATGTCGCTCGCACCGCGCTTGACCGCGTCCGTCAGGATCAAGTTACACAGCTTGATGATGGGCGCCTCTTCGGCCGCCTTCGACAGGCTGGCCAGGTCCATCTCGGTCTCTTCCGCGGCCAGCTCGAGCGCGTCCGTTTCGTCGCCCGTCAGGTCCTTCATCACCTTGTCGAGTTCTTCAACGCTCTCGACATCGCCGTAGAACTTGTGAATCGCTTCGCTGATCGCGGTCTCGGACGCAACCACCGGCTCAACGTTGAAGCCCGTCATGAACTTGATGTCGTCCATGGCGAACACATTCGTCGGATCCGTCATCGCGATGGTTAGGGTCGAGCCTACGCGGGATAGCGGCACAATCTGGTAGCGAACGGCAGTTTCCTGCGGCACGAGCTTGATCACCGCGGGATCCACTTCGTAGAATTTCAAGTTGATGGACGGAACGCCGTACTGCCGGGAGAGAACCGCAGTAATGTCGTCATCGCTCACCAGACCCAGCTTCACCAGGCAAGTTCCTAGCCGGCCACCATTCTTTTTCTGGTAGTCGAGCGCCTGCTTCAGCTGATCTGCTGAGATCAGACTGTCTTTGACGAGTATTTCACCGAGTCGAGAAGACATGGTTGTGGCGTCCGGGGTACTAGAACCACCGGAATTGGCAGAGTAGCATGCGCTCCTGTAAAAATTGGGAACCCGGTGCGGCGTTCGTAGTGAATCTGCTAACATCCGACACGTCGCACGAAAACCTGTACCTTCGTACAGGCTATTTTTTGCTGCTGTACGAACGTACAGGCTGCCCAAAAATGGCATCGGCTGAGCGCGAGTTTTTATTAGCTGTAATTGAAACGAATGGAGAGATGTACGCGGGCCTCCGAAATTTGCGTCGCGGCACGCTTGAATGTCCGGCTTTGCGATTGAGACGCTCAGCAGCCGGCGTTTAAGCTCTGGCATCGAGCATCGGGGTTCTGCTACGATCACCAGAGGGCGGTTAGCTCAGCGGTTAGAGCGTCCGGTTTACACCCGGAAGGTCCGCGGTTCAAATCCGTGATCGCCCACCAGTTGGTGCAAATACCGCGGGGACGTAGTTCAGTTGGTTAGAACGCTGCCCTGTCACGGCAGAGGTCGCGAGTTCGAGTCTCGTCGTCCCCGCCATTTTTCCCGCGTATTGCGCTGTATGTCCGCTCAAGAAGGCGGCGAGTTCTCTCCCGTCGCCGCTCAGTCGCGCACACTCTCTCCCCATGTCTTATAATGTCTGCCTCAGCTCTGGGTTCGGGAGGTTTCAGGATATGGACGGGGCAATAGCAGCGGTCCTCGCGGAATATGAAAAGCGCGGCGCCGAGGAACACAAGCTCCAGCTCAAGGGCACGATGGACGAGTGGCTGGAGCGCCGCGACGAATTCCTGATCGCCGTCGGCCCCGCAACCGGCCAGCTACTCAACATTCTCGCCAAGAGCGTGAAAGCCAAAACCATTCTCGAACTCGGCACCTCGTACGGCTACTCAACTGTCTGGCTCGCCGAAGCGGCCCGCGCGACCGGCGGAAAGCTCATCTCGCTCGGAAAAGGCCGCATTACAAACAGGACTATGCGCGCACCATGCTTACGAAGGCGGGCCTATCCGCGCATGTTGATTTCCGTCTCGGCGACGCGCGAGAGACGATCAAATCGCTCGCGGGCCCGTTCGATTTCGTCCTCGTGGATCTCTGGAAAGATCTCTATATCGAATGCCTCGACCTCTTCTATCCGAAGCTTTCGCCCGGAGCCTTCTTCGCCGCGGACAATATGATCCTGCCCGAGAATTACCGCGAGGATGCGCTGAAGTATCGCAAGCATGTGCGGTCGAAGCCGAAGATTGATTCCCTCCTGCTGCCGGTGGGAAGCGGCGTCGAACTCAGCCGCTATGCAGATCCGCTGGCCGTTTAAGACTTTCGCGAACTAGGACCTTGCCAGCATGCGCGTTTCGGCCTCGCGCATCGCCGCATATATCTGATCGAAGCTTTCGATCGCAAAAAGCAAATGGTGGATGCGATCCACCCTCACCGGCGTCGCCAAAACCTCATCGAGGCTAAAATCGCGCACCTCGCACCCGCCTTCGATCACGTTGGTGCACTCGTTCTGGGAGCTGATCACGCCGCTGCCGTAAACCTTTACAGTGCCGCCTTCGCGAATCAGCCCGAATTCCACCGTGTACCAGAACAGCCGCCCCAGCCGCTCGAGCGTTTCCTTATCCTTGATCCTCGCGCAGACGCTGCCGTAGTGCTGCAGAAAATCGGCGAACACGGGATGCGCGTGCATCGGCACGTGGCCAAACACGTCGTGGAAAATATCCGGCTCCGGTGTGTATCCGAGCGAATCGCGACTGCGCAGCCAGGTCGTCGTGGGAAACATGCGCGCGTCGAGCATTTCGAAAAACGCGTCGCTCGGCAGAAATCCGCTCACCGGTGTCGTGCTCCATCCGGTTCGCGGCTTCAAGCGCGCGGAAATCGCGGCGAGATTCGGCAGCCGGTCGTCTTCCAGCCCGATGATCTTGTAGCCTTCCAAATAAGCACGGCACGCGAACGCCTCGATTTGCGGACGCCGGCGGTTCACCAGCTCCGCCCAAACAGAGTGCTGCTCGGCGGTGTAATCCTCATACCGCTGCTCGGCGAGAAACGGTGCTGCAGCCACAAGTGCCATTAAGTAGATTTCAGCCTCCTCATATCGCTTCAGCTGCGGTGAGGGGCGGAGCTTTAGCTCCGACATATCCCAACGGCGCCAGCGCCTCCTTCGCTGCATTCGCAGCAGTAGTCCCGAGCGCGCGCGCAAACGTCTCCCTGCAACCGCTAAATTCACGCCATATCGCTCAGCGCCCTCAGCGAGACTCGCCGAACGCCCGCATTTCGGGCAACGCAGCCCGCATCCATTCACAGACGATTCTCCTCCACATCGTGCCACGAGCGCCGAATCAGCATCGCCCGGCATGACGGGCACGACGTGTGCGCGCCATCGCAATAGACGTTGCCTTCATAAACGTAGTGTAATCCCACTTCGAGCGCCGCCGCGCGTGCCGCGTGAAGCGTCTCCGGAGGCGTCTTCGGCTTGTCGCGCAATTTGAAATCGGGATGAAACGCCGTGAAATGCAGCGGCACATCCGGCCCCAGATGTTCGAGAATCCATTCGGCCAGCGCGCGTGTCTCGGCCGGAGCGTCGTTGAGAGTCGGAATAATAAGGTTCGTGATCTCGAACCAGACATTCGTTTCGTTCTTCAGCCACTGAAGCGTGTCGAGCACGGGCTGTAGATGCGTCAGCGTGGTGCGCCCGTAAAATGTCTCGGTGAACGCCTTCAGGTCTATGTTCGCCGCGTCAATGTGGTCGTAGATGTCGTGAAACGCTTCGCGCGTGATGTAGCCGTTCGACACCATAACCGTTTTGATGCCGTTCTCTTTCGCGGCGTGACAAATGTCTATGACGTATTCGCCCCAAATCGTCGGCTCGTTGTACGTGAACGCAATCGCAGGGCAGCCGTTGCGGATCGCGAGCATCACCACGTCCTCCGGCGGCACGTAGGACGACCGCACCTGGTCCGCGCGCGATTTCGAGATGTCCCAGTTCTGGCAGAAGAAGCAGCCCATGTTGCATCCGGCTGTACCCATCGAAAATACGCGCGTGCCCGGCAGAAAATGGTTCAGCGGTTTTTTCTCGATGGGATCAATTTGCAACGCGGCTGGATGCGCGTACCCGAGGCTATAGAGCTTGCCGCCCTCGTTCGCGCGAATGAAGCAGAACCCGGCCTGCCCCTCGCCAATATGGCAGTGCCGCGGGCAAAGGTAGCAGTGAACCTTGCCGTTAGGCTCGGCCTCCCACCATCGCGCTTCGTGGAGCTTGGAAGTCTCGCCGGGAGTCTTGAGGGTAGGCATCTCGCGTCGCCGCCAAATGCAATTATACGCCTCTTGACTCGTGTGCGAGGGTACGCGGCTTCCGCGTAAGCAACGGGCGCGGGCTCGTTTCGCTTTGCCAGGGGAGGTGAGGATCGAACTCACGACC
The DNA here is from genome assembly GCA_963818605.1 of uncultured Acidobacteriota bacterium. GTDB lineage: Bacteria > Acidobacteriota > Terriglobia > Acidiferrales > UBA7541 > Palsa-295. The sequence goes on along the minus strand of CAWFSW010000006.1, from coordinate 20,738 downwards.
TTCGGCTTAAAAGAATCGCGATAGAAAAAAACCGCTGCTACTGTGCAACTTACCGCGAGAATATACTAGAAGTGTCCCGCCTAAACAGGCGTATTTCGGGCGCTAAACGGGCGCCAAACGACTTCGTCGCCCTGAAGCAAAAGCCCTTAGCGGAAAAAGCTGCGTGTTCTTGGACTCGAGTTCGAGGCAGATTTCTCGGACCAACCGAGCTTGGTCTTCCTGCAAGAGCGTGGTTTCCTGCGAATACTTGCCCTCGCCGGCGCTTAGTCCGTTACTTTGACCCAGTCAATTTCAACCTTCTTGATCGTCAAATCAGGATTGGCGGGGGCATCCTCTGACGTCCACGCCCAAGTCTTGCCGTCGTCGTAAGAGATGATTGGTTTTCCTGTTTTCGTATCATGGCCGTATTTTGGCGCGCCATCTCCCGCGACCTCGTAGCCAGCCGCATTGTAGGCGGTCACGGTCTTGCTGTAGTGACACGATTTACTTCCAAGAGGTGCGTGCATGAAGTCACAGTCCGTTGGTTTTGCGTTCCGATGGACCTGATCGCTGTTGACACTGTACTCCATGGAATAGAGGATTGGATCGGTCAAACTGTCGGGCAGAATGAACCACACGAAAAGAGCAAAGACGACCAGAATGGCCAAGCAACCAAAGGAAGCGGCAGGGTCGTTCTTTGTCTGTACCACGGCAGCCTCGTTCCGGGACAGTAACTATAGTAACACGCAGTTTTCCCGACACGAACGGACGCGACTTTCCGCGCGTGGAATTCCGATTCCTATGCCGCGCGTCCTGGACACGGCCCATGACCGGCGAGATGCTCGAAATGCGATATTTGTTTGTCGTCGGCTGATATGTGGGGCGATAACGCCTGTCCGCAATCTTGACAAACAAAGTTTGGTGCGCCCGCTCCGAGCGCAAGGGAAACTTTTCTAATTGCATCTGCTAGCTCGACGCTAATCAGACAGGTTGTTCTCGGCATAGCCTTTCTCCTAGCGGCGGATTCTACCACGGGCAGGTAGGGGAGAATGGAGCGGTGACCTTGTGCTTAGCAGGCGGCGAGTGGCCCATCGTTCGGCGTACATACAAACAATCTACCCCTGCCATCCACTCTTGCCTGTATTCCAACCCGGCGGGTGGCCCACCCTTATGTTGGTTTGGGCGGGTGGCGCAGCCTTAACCGTCTCCGAAAAATAACCAACAGCGCGCGCGGGTCCAATTCACACCGCAGCTCCTTCAAGCCCCGCATGACATTCTAGGGTGCCGCACTCTTCGCTTCTCAGAAGGGTGCGTGCCGCTGCTGCAATACCGCGCATTCCCGGTCGGCCGTCTGTCGGCTCCGAAGGTCACCGCGTGGACCTACCCGGGTCAAGAAAACATTAATTCCCGGTGGGAATGATCCCCATATTCTCCACCATCAGAATCACCGTGCGCCGCAACGCCCGAGTACGATGCAAGACCGCCTTGGGAACTACGAATCCCTGCCTGGGATTTAGCTCGACCGTCCGGGCGGGTGGCCCACTCTTATGTTGGTTTGGCTTCCGGCAATTTCGCGCGAGCACGACCAATTCACACCGCAGTTCCTTCCAGTCCCGCGTGATATTCGAGGGTGCCGCACTCTTCGTTTCTCAGAAGGATGCGTGCCGCTGCTGTCATACCGCGCATTCCCGGTCGGCCGTCTGTCGGCTCCGAAGGTCACCGCGTGGACCTACCCGGGTCAAGAAAACATTAATTCCCGGTGGGAATGATCCCCATATTCTCCACCATCAAAATCACGGTGCGCTGCAACGCGCGAGTGCGATGCAAGACCGCCTTGGGAACAACGAATCCCTGCCTGGGATTCAGTTCCACGGTGCGGCCCTCCAGATCAATCAGCAATTGCCCCTCAACCACGTAGAAGAACTCGTCATCGTTGTCGTGCTTATGCCAGTGATATTCCCCTTCGACAACGCCAAGACGCACGACGGAGCCATTCACTTCGCAAAGCGTTTGGTTGAACCACTTGTGAGTGCACGCATCCGCGAGCGCCTTTTCGTCAACAATCTCCAGCGGTTTGTAATGCACGTCGAGCCGTGTGACATACGGATATTCCTGGGGATCACTCATCGCGGGTCCTTTCGATGCGGGTGTTCCATTACTTCACGGCACTAGACTCTAATCCACAATGTCCGAGCTGCCAATCATCGTAATGCTGGCTGGCGGCACAACCAATTGCGGCCGGCCTGGCGATTGAAATATCGCCGCAGAGTTGCTACAATAGTTATAACAGAGGAGGAATCATAAATGGTCGAGCTCAAAGTCCGAAAGATCGGCAACTCCCTCGGAGTTGTCTTGCCGAAAGAGGCCGTCAGCCGCCTGGGCGCGGATGAAGGTGATCGCCTGTACCTGATTGAGGGACCGAACGGCGCGTATCAGCTCACGCCCTACGATCCCGCCTTCGTGAAGAAGATGAAAAAAGCCGAAGACATCATTAGCCGCTACCGCAACACGCTGCACGCGCTCTCCAAATGACCGAACCGCTGTGGGTGGACGAGCGCGATGCCCTCGCGCTCCATGCGCGTCTTCTCGCTCTCGACGAAGGTCCGGCGGGGGTGCGCGATCAAGGACTTCTCGAATCCGCTCTGGCTCGCCCCCGGCAACTCCATGCCTATGGTAAGAAGATGGATATCGTGGGCAGGGCTGCCGCCTATACAGTTGGTATCGTCCGTAATCATCCGTTTCTGGATGGCAACAAACGCACCGGGTTTGTTGTCGGCGTGCTCTTTCTCGAAACGAACGGCTATCGTTTTACAGCCACCGAAGAAGACGCCGCAGGAGCGGTGCTAAGCCTGGCCGCAGGAAGCCTCGATGAAACCGCCTTTGCCGCCTGGATGCGTGCCAATACCAAGCGGCAATGACTCTAGAAATCGGCGAGCCTGACGGAATTCAGCCCCCCTGCGCGGTCGGCCATACAAGTAACTCACTCCCGCTATCCGCTCTTACCTGTATTCCGGCTCGCTCGCAAGTGACGGATGATTCTCGGCGAGATATTCGGGCCGGGTTTTCGGGCCACCAAGGGGAGGACTGCAATGGCGAGATACGGGAAAGCTGCTGGGAAAAGCGTCAAGAGTGCGATGCACCGCGAGAAGAGAGGAACACTCCGTTCGGGCAAGAGCGGAAAGGGCGGCAAGGTGACAAGTCGAAAGCAGGCCATCGCCATCGGCCTGTCCGAAGCGCGGAAGAAGGGCGCGAAGGTTCCGAGGAAGAAATCTTAGTCGCGACGCAGGAACCGCACTGCTGGCGAAGGCAAAAGGGATAGGCGTGCTATCGCGCGCCGGGATTAACGCGCGTACTGGTTTTCTTTTGCAAGGAAACCTTGATCAATCCGATCACGAGGCAAATTAGCGAGGGCCACAGCGTGAGCCCGCAAAGAATGCCGAGGCCGATTGGATTCGGATTCGGGTCGCCCTTCAGGTGACTGATCACCACCGCCAACAGCAGCGGTCCCGAGCCAAGCACGAGTCCGCCGACGCCGATCTGCACCACTCTCGAGTCGCGATAACGCCCCGTTGAGTGCCTCTGCGCCATCGAGGATCCTCCCCGCTTCACAAACGGTGAACTGTTTCCGGCTGCTCCAACAGTAGCGCGATTGGCTCGGCAGCAAGAGCCGGTCCATCCGTCGCGTGCGGTTTCAGCAAACATGCCGGCGCTCCGCCTTTTCCGCGGTTCTCCCAGCCACATTTGTGCAACCTGTACTTTTCCTATCCTTCAGCACAGTCGCGGCGCCGCACACTTCGTGCCAGCCTGAAATTGGAGTATTGAAATGACAGACATACGATTTGCCGCGACAAGCACGATGCCGGCGAGAATTCGCCGCATTCGCACGTCTGCGCATTTGCATTTCACGAATTCCCGGTTCGGGCGAAGAACAGGGATCCCGGTGCGCGCCTTGTGCGTCCCTGACGAAGTGGAAGGACGCGCTGTACGCCCCAAGTTGGCTCACGAGCCACGGATTTTCGCACCCGAATCGCCCCAAACAAAGTGTCACACGTGCAAAGTAATTTTCGCCGTATCTCGTACAAAACAAACGATTGGCACCTCCGCAAAGTGTCACACTTTCTCAAGACCACGCCCCTCGGCTGGAACGTTTTTCTCGCCCCTCGACCCTCTCCCCACGCCCCTCGAAAATTCCGCGCGCTTCGGTGCTATAAACATGGAGAGGAGATTCCGCCATGAGTCCTAGCAATCCGGGCGACCGCCGCGAATCGCGGGCGTTGAGACCGAATACCAAAGTCCTGACGCAGGGTTTCGATCCGAGCCTGTCCGTCGGCTCCGCGCGGCCAGCCGTGTTTCGAAGCTCGACCTATGTGTTTCCCACGCCTGAGGCGGCGGAGCGCGCCTTCGATATTTCCTCCGGCCGCGCGCAGATCGGCAAAGACGAGACGACCGACCTGATCTATTCGCGATTCAATCACCCGAATGCGCAAATTCTCCAGGACCAGATTGTGAACCTCGAGGCGGACGCTACCGCCGCGCTCGCATTCAATTGCGGCATGGCCGCGATCATGACGTCGCTGCTCACTTTCCTGCATCCGGGCCAATCCGTCGTCTATACGATTCCGATTTACGGCGGCACGCAGCACTTCGTTCAGGATCATCTTTCGAAGTGGGGCATCGTCGGCATTCCCGTTCTCGGCTGGCGCGGTGATCTAATCGCCGGCGCGATTGCCTCCGCACCGGACCTCGGCGCGGTGTTGCTCGAGACCCCCGCGAATCCCACGCTGATCATGACGGATATTCGGCAAGCCTGCGCGGCCGTCGCCGCATTGAAAATCGCGAAGGGCGCGTCGCGCCCGCTGGTGATGGTGGATAACACGATGCTCGGCCCCGCATTCCAGCATCCGCTTTCTCTCGGCGCCGATCTCGTCGTCTATTCCGGAACGAAATATCTGTCCGGGCTCAGCGACATGCTCGCGGGAATCGTGCTGGCAAAGGATGCAAGTCTAATTAAGAGAATCGCTCCGATGCGTGGCCTCTTTGGCACGATTCTCCAGCCGGATGAGTGCTGGATGCTTACGGGGCGCCTGCCGACGGTCGGCCTGCGCATGACTCGTCAGAGCAAGAACGCGCAGCGAATCGCGGAAGATTTGGCGGAACATCCGAAAACGAAACACGTGTACTACCCGACGCTGTTCACCGATCCCGAACAGAAAAGAATTTATCGCGCGCAGTGCGACCATCCCGGCGCGATGTTTTCACTGGAACTGGAAGGTGGCAAGGCCGCCGCGTTCGATTTCCTGCGCCACCTGGAAATCGCCATGAACGCGGTCTCGCTCGGCGGCGTGGAAACTCTGGCGTGCCATCCGAAAACGACCACGCATTCCGGATTCACGGAAGAGGAATTCGCGCAGGCAGGGATCACGGACGGCCTCGTGCGCGTTTCCGTAGGCATCGAGCACTGGCGCGATTTGCTGAGCGATTTCGAGCAGGCCCTGGACGCGATCTGAACCGTGAACGGGACTCTTGAATTCACGCTGCTGATCGCGGCCGGCTCGTTCCTCGCGGGTTTGCTGGGATCGCTCACGGGACTGGGCGGCGGCGTAATCATCGTGCCGTTGCTGACGCTTTTGTTTGGAGTGGATATTCGCTACGCGATCGGCGCGTCCCTCGTGTCCGTGATCGCGACGTCCTCCGGCGCCGCAGCCGCCTACCTGAAGGAAGGTTATTCCAATATTCGCGTCGGGATGTTTCTCGAAGTCGCCACCACGGTGGGCGCGCTTTGCGGAGCATTTCTTGCGACGCGCATTCCCACCGCGGCGATTGCCATCATTTTCGGAATCGTTCTGCTCTATTCCGCGTGGACGTCCATCAAACCCGAAACCGGCGTGCCGATTCACGAAACCGAAGACCGGTTCGCGCGGCTGCTGAAATTGGACGGCACCTATCCAACACCAGAAGGCGTCCGCGCATATCACGTTCGCGGTGTGCCGCTCGGATTCGGACTGATGTATGTGGCCGGCGCGCTTTCGGGATTGCTGGGTATCGGCTCCGGCGCAGTGAAGGTGCTGGCGATGGATCGAGCGATGAGAATTCCGTTCAAAGTCTCGACGACGACCAGCAATTTCATGATCGGCGTCACGGCGGCAGCGAGCGCCGGAATCTACCTGCATCGCGGATATATTGACCCCGGACTGGCCATGCCGGTGATGCTGGGCGTGCTCTTCGGTGCACTGCTGGGCGCGCGAATTCTGCCGGAAGCGAAGGTGCGCACGCTGCGAATTGTGTTCGGCGTAGCCATCGCTGCGGTCGCGGTCGAGATGATCGTCCAGGGCATGAAGGGAAAGCTCTAGCCATGTCCGAATCCCACGGTTTGAGCGAGAAGCGCTTCGAGAATTTGATCGGCACGCTTTTGCGCGTGGGAGTTGTTCTTGCCGCAGTAGTGGTGGCAACCGGAGGCATCCTGTATTTGATCAAGTATGGCGCGACGAAACCGGACTACCGTATCTTTCGCGGCGAGCAAAGCGACTCTGCGCTCCGTCGGTGCGATTTTCGGAGACGCCCTGGCGTGGCATTCGCGCGGACTGATACAAGTCGGATTGTTGATCCTGATTGCGACACCGATCGCGCGCGTGGCATTCTCCGTAGTCGCCTATGTGAGCCGAAAGAGACTGGCTCTACACCGCGATCACGCTGATTGTTCTCGGAATTCTGCTCTATAGCCTGACCAGTGCGTGAGATATTGAGTCGCTCAAGCACGGAGTAAAACATGGCCGCGAAAATTGAAGTCGAACAGGCTGGCCCTGAGGAGTTTCGCGTTCGCGTGATCGAAGGAAAGAACGAGACGTCGCATGTCGTCACGATGAAGACGTCGGAATACGAGCGCATCTCGGGCAAGAAGGTCGAGCCGGTAGAACTGGTGCAGCGCGCGTTTGAATTCTTGCTCGCGCGAGAAAGAAAAGAACAGATCCTCAAGCGATTCGATTTGACCATCATCGGCCAATATTTCGCCGAATTCGAGCAGGCCATGAAACGCAGCCTCAACGCCCTGTAACCCCTGCTCGCCGCTCCCGCACCGGAAACGAAAAAGACCTGGAACTTTTGCACCGGCTGGGCGGAATCCTAATTGTACGTACGATCCAATATGAAAAGCAGGAGGAGATACACGTGCTAGCTCACTCGAAAGCTGCGCTTATTGCTCTGGCTCTGGTGATCAGTTGTTCTCCCGTTCTCGCCCAAGGTGACCCGCCGAGTCCGCCGTCCGATAATCACGGCGCCCAGGATGGAATGGGACATCGAGGCGACATGCGTCGGGGCGGTCCCGGGCATGACGGAGGCGATTGGGGACGAGGACGTGACGGCGGAGACTGGGGTCATGGGCGCGAAGGCCGCGGCCACGGGATGGGCATGCACAAGGGTATGAGAGGCCGGGAATTTGGTCTCGGGCGCCTGTTGAGCGACCCAGCCATGCGCGAGCAGCTTGGCGTGAGCGCCGAACAGGCGGCAAAGATTCGGCAGCAGGAATCCGACTTTCGGAAGACGGAGATTCGCGGACGAGCCGACCTCGAAGTGAAGCAGATTGACTTGCGAGACCTGCTTGCCGCCGACAAGCCGGACCGGGCCGCGATTGACTCGAAGCTTCAGGAAATCAGCACGTCGCGATTGGCGCTCCAGAAGTCCTCGATAGATTTCCGGCTCAATTCGCGGGATGCACTGACGCCTGCCCAGCGCGACAAGCTGCGTCAAATCATGCGCGACCGCCATCGACCCGGAGGCGGCGGCCCGGGATTACACGGCCCCCGCGGCATGGGACCTGGCGGACAGCGCGGACCTGGTTCACAAGCGAAGCCGCAGGGCCAAGCTCCGCCAAGCCAGTAAACGAACATATTCGGCCGGCTGCGATAGCCGAGGGAAATCGCAGCCGGTTCTTGTTTGTGCCAAAGGCCGGTTTTGCCCTCAGTCGTCCATGTAGAATGAAATCAATGCAAGCTTCCGATAGTCACATCAAAATTCCCAGCGGAAGTGGTGTGAAAAGACAGCCGAACAAAATATGGCTCGCGCCTTTGATTCCGCTGATGCTGATTCCCTTCCTCGCATCAGCACAGGCGCCGCAGGACCAACCTAAACCGGACATCACGAGCGTCGTCAAAGTGGTGAACGTGCTTGCCACCGTGCGGAACAAGAAAGGCGAAATCGTTCGCAATCTGACCAAGGGTGATTTTGCTTTGGATGAAGACGACCATCCGCAAACGATCAAGTATTTCATTCAGGAAAACGATCTTCCGCTGACGGTCGGTCTGCTTGTGGACACAAGCCTCAGCCAGAGGCGAGTACTCAGCGCGGAGCGCACAGCAAGCTACAGCTTTCTCGACCACATGCTGCATGAGGACAAGGACAGAGCGTTTGTAATTCACTTCGATCACGAAGTGGAGATGCTGCAGGATCTGACGACTTCGCACAAGAGACTCGAGGCGTCACTCGAACTGCTCGACACGCCGGACGATGACGGAGGCAATTCGGGAGGTTACGGACACGGGTCCCACGGAAGAGGTGGCGGTGGAACTCTGCTTTACGACGCGGTGTACCTGGCGTCAAACGAGGTAATGAAAAAGCAGCAGGGCCATAAGGCGCTCATCATCCTTTCGGACGGCGTGGATCGAGGGAGCAAAGAATCGCTCGAAAGCTCGATCGAGGCTGCGCAACGCAGCGACACGTTGGTGTACTCGATTCTCTTTGCCGACCACGACGAACACGGTGGCGGTGGGGGCGGTTACGGAGGTCCCCGCATCGGCATGGGGGGAGGCGGACCCATGGGCGGTGGTGGGCCGATGGGAGGCGGCGGTGGCGGTGGTGGTCACCGGAGATACCCTCAAGAGGATCGCCCGGACGGCAAGAAGGTTCTCACGCAAATCTCCAAGGAAACAGGCGCCCGCATGTTTGAGGTGTCGAAAAAACTGCCAATCGACAAAGTGTACGAGCAAATCGAAGAGGAGCTGCGGAGTCAGTACAGCATCGGCTACACACCCGAGGGGATGGACGCTGCTCTCGGGTATCACAAACTCCACCTCACTACGAAGCAGACAGACCTAGTCGTGCAAGCCAGAGACGGCTTCTACGCTGACCGTTAACCAGAGCGCTCGAGGTAATTGAGCACCGGCCTGTGCCGCAATGTTGCAGTACTCCCTATGGAACGACACTGGGCCTGGCAGCACCGATTCCATCTACCAGATTACTTCAGCCTAAACCGCATGTTTACAGTCACTTTCGTCGAAAAGATGTAAGGCGAACAAACCCCGATAGATCGGAAGTACCTGGCCTAAGGTACCTGCGAGCCATTTCCACAGGAGATGCCAGAAGCTACTTTGTGAGTGGGGAATCCAGCGCCAAACGGGGCATACGAGGCAGGCCCGGCGCGCTCTCACAATGACGCTGACACCAGGCAGAACGTCCAACCTCAGGCTGCGTACGAAGCTCGTGCTTTCGTTCGCGTTGACTATTGCCACGCTCAGCTGCGCCACGTTGCTTGCCGTCCGCCACGTCGCGAAAAAACACTTGCAGCAGGAAATCGTGGCCGAAACGCAGACTTCGGTTCTGACGTTCATGGCCATGATTCACGAGCATCAGACTGCGCTCGACCGCAAAGCGGATCTACTGGCAACATTTGCAGACCTGACCGCCTTGGATCAAGACACCTTTCAGCAGTCAACCGAGGATCCCTTCGAGACGGACGGCAGCGATCTTGTGGTTCTGGCGGACGACAGCCACCAGATCACGACCCTGCACACGACGAACCCACATTTCACTCCGGCCATCGCGCAGCAACTGCTTTTCGGCACGCTGGCGAAGAAGAGCACTTCCGATTGGTGGTACGCAGGTGGCGTTCTATACCAGGTTGCGGTGCATCCGGTCCACCGCCATCCGTCCCCGGATAACACGCAATTGAGCACGGTAGTTGTCGGCCGCGAAATGAACTACACCGCCGTCCACAACCTTGACCGCAGCCATTCCGCGGATCTCGCCTTCAGCTACAACGGGGATGTTGTCACCAGCACGATGGGTCCGCTCGACGAGCATGAGCTGAGCGGGCAATCTCACAATTTGCAGGCATCAGGTCCCGTCCAGATCGGAGACAAACCGTTCTACGCAATCTCCGTGGGGCTCACGGAGGGTGACGGACCGGCCGCGCGATTGATCGCGCTGAAATCCTACGCTCGAGCCCAGGAATTCCTGAGCGAGCTGAATCATTTGCTCGCTGGTTTGGGTGTCCTGGCGCTGGTGATCGGTACTTATCTCGCGCTCTTCATCTCGGACACTCTTACTCGGCCGCTTGGGAGCCTGGACAAAGGCGTTCAGGCATTGGAACGCGGCGACTATGCGTTCCCGCTCGAAGCCAGGGGCGGAGACGAGGTAGCGCACGTCACGCGAGCCTTCGACCAGATGCGCGGCACGCTGCAGAAGAACGAAGCGCAGAAGCGCCAGCTTGAGGAAGAGCTGCGGCAGTCCCAGAAGATGGAAGCGTTAGGACGGCTGGCCGGCGGCGTCGCTCACGATTTCAACAATTTGCTCACGGTCATCAAGGGCCACTCGGAACTCATCATCGAGCGGCTTCCTTCGAAAGATCCCCTGCTGGGCAGCGGTCAGCAGATTCGAAAAGCGGCCGACCGTGCCGCTTCGCTCACGCGCCAGATGCTGGCGTTCAGCCGGCGACAGGCGCTGGAACCGACCGTGTTCGATATGAATTCGCTGGTCGCCGACATGTACAAGCTGCTGAAGCGGCTGATCCACGAGGACATCGAGTTTACTTTCCGAGCCGGAGAGTCGCTCGGACGGATAAAAGCGGACACGGGGCAGGTCGAGCAAGTGCTCCTGAATTTGGCCGTGAACGCTTCCGACGCCATGCCGCGCGGCGGAAAATTGGTGATTGAAACGAAAAACGTGCAGATTGATCCGGAGACTGCGAAATCCCGGCCGAACCTTGAGCCCGGCTTTTACGTGATGCTGGCGGTCACCGATACGGGCCTGGGCATGACTCCGGAAACGAAAGCGCGCATTTTCGAGCCGTTCTTCACCACCAAGGAATCCGGCAAGGGAACGGGCCTCGGATTGGCGACCGTGTACGGCGTGGTGAAGCAGAGCGGCGGCTTCATCTGGGTGGATACGACGATAGGCAAAGGAAGCCGTTTCGAAGTTTACCTGCCGCGTGTGGAACAGGACATTACTCCGTATCCGACGGAGGAGCTGGCAGCTCCCGTGCGCGCCCGGGCAGCCGGAACGGTGCTTCTCGCCGAAGACGAAGAGGCAGTGCGTTCGCTCTGCCTTCGAATTTCTGACGGCGGCCGGGTATCGCGTGTTCGTGGCGAGCGACGGCCAAAAGGCGCTGGAGATTGCAGAGTCTCTCGCCGAGCCGATTCATGTGCTGGTCACCGACGTCGTGATGCCGCAGATGCGCGGGCCTGAGTTGGCAAAACGGCTCAAGAATCTTCGCCCCGATCTCAAGGTCGTGTTCATGTCCGGATACCTGGAGCAAAACGAGGGCGGCGAGGATTTTACGGGAAGCGCGGCGTTTCTACAGAAGCCGTTCTCGAAGGACGTCCTCGTGCGCCAGGTTGGTGCGGCTCTGCACGACGAAACGTCCACCGTTTCTGCTGTGCACATCGCTTAGGATTCGACTTCCCCACAGAGACAACCTACGGCACGGTGATGTTGACGGTCGCGGTGGTGCGCCCGAAGGCATTGGTGGCGTAGAGCGTGTACGCGGTGGACTGCGAGGGCGTGACGACCACGCTGGTACCGCGCGTGGCGCCAATATCGGGCGAAACGATCAGATATGACGCGCCCGTGACAGACCAACTCAGCGTGACGGGTGTGCCCGCGGGAACGGACTGCGAGCTTGCAGTGAAGGTGGAGATGCTCGGCGCCGCGCCTGTAGGTACATTCCCCGAGGTGTAGATCGGATTCATTACCACGACGTCGAAATCCTGGTTGGTGACGCTGCCAAGATTGTGCAAATCATCGTTGCTCCAGCGAGCGTCCGGCGCGCCGCTGATGAACATGTTCGAGCCGTTGTCGGCCATGATCAGACCATATTTCTTCAGCGCCGTCAGGATCACCTGATTGGTGGCGGAATATCCGGATATATCGAAATTTGCCTTCAGGCGCAGCCGCATTCCCATCGGCGCGGCATCGGCATTCGTTGACGTGGCCGCCCAGTGCGAGGCCGGCGGAGTAAATGCAGCGATGCTGTTTTGTAGAGTGAAACGCAGCGCATGGTTGATCGCGCCGGCGGCCACTTCGTCGTAGCGCGCGAGGCCCGGAAAAATCGGCAGACCCGCGGCGTCGGCCGAAGTCCATGTATAGGGACGCTGCTCGTCGGCGGTCAAGTCCCAGACGGCGGCGGAGCCTGCGTTCCACGCAGAACCGCTCGGAGACGCGTTGTACAGCTCGTAGAGCCAGCAGTTCGAGTTGTCGAGAATGAGGACGTGCTGATCGCCGCTCGGATTCGGATCGCCCTCAATCGGGGCGTTGAGCGGAATGGGCATCGGTCCGGGATCGCTTTCGTCGCCGAATTCGGTGAAGTTGATCGTGACTGGGCCTTGCGTTGAGTCAACGACCTATATGGGATCCCGATGATCGAGCCGTCAAACTCGCCAGAACCGAAATCAGGATGCAAGCCGACGCTGGCGCCGATGAAATTGATGAGCGCGGCTGAATTCGGATCAACGGGTGCGTTCGAGATGTCCTGATTCCACAGATTGTCCGCAGGGAACGGCACGAAGCCGCCGAGGCTGCCGCCCTGCCCCGTTTGCATCACGCTGCATGCGAGAGGCGGTGGTGGAGGCGGCGGAGGCGGTGGATTGCCGCCACCAGAGGTCACTTGCAGATTGATCGCGCTGGAGGTGCTGCTACCGGGGGCTGGATTGACGACGGTGACCGCAAATGTCCCTACCGTAGCTGCAGTGCCGGTAGCCTGCAGCCGCGTCGAGGTCGAGAATGTCGTGGCCAGCGGCGCGCCAGCCAGCATCACTTGCGCTCCGCTTACGAAGTTGCTGCCAGTGACCGTGATGGAGATTGAACCCTGCATAACAGACATTGGCGAGACCGTGGTGAGCACGGGCGTCGGATTCCAAAGCGTGACTGAGCTCTGTCCGGTTGCGCTTGAATCGGCAATGCTGACTGCCTGCACCGTAACCGTGTTCGGGCTTGGTAAATTCGCTGGCGCCGTGTAAACACCCGACGCGCTGATCATTCCGGTTGAGGCCGCGCCGCCCGTCACGCTGTTGACTTGCCAGGTGACGGACATATTCGAAGTCCCGGTGACCGCGGCGGTGAATGGCTGCGCGAGACCCGCGCGTACCGCAATTGGATTCGGCGAAACCGTGACCGTAACTTTAGCTGGCGGCGGAGGAGCGCCGGGATTGCCCGGATTGCCGGAGGATGAGCCAGTCACACCCGCACAGTTGGCCTGGAACAGGGCCGCACCGAGCACAAGAAATAGGAGGATTCGTCGCATGATGGGCACGCTTGTGTAGAGCAGAACTATCGCGCAGCGCGCGCGCTGAGAACCACTGTACGGAGGTACAGAATCGGGCCGGGATGGCTTCGTTCGCCTTTAGGCGACTCGATGAATGACGACGGAGACTATTGGTTTAGCAGCGGGATGCTTGATGCCGCGGGAGGCAGCGGAAACGTTTTGAGATACGTGTAGATATCGGTGAGGTCCTGATCGGAGACGACTTTCGCGGTGTAAGGCGGCATCTGTCCGGTGGGCGCGCGGACGTAACGGAGGACCGCGGCGAGCGTAATCGCGGGAGGGCCAATGCGCGGCCCGGTGCTGGCGCCCGCACCCTGCCGACCGTGGCATTCGAAGCAGCCGTAAGCGGTGAAAAGCTTCTTGCCATTGTCAGCGTTGCCGGTAAGCGTTTCGCTTGCGGACGGCGGCGGCGCGACGGATTTCAGGAAAGCGTAGATATCGCCGAGTTGCTGATCCGAGACGACTCCGGCGCCGAACGGCGGCATCTTCCCCGTCGGCTGGCGAACATAGGTGATGAGCGCCGGAAGCTCGAACGGCGGCGGCGAGATTTGAATACCCATCGCCGTTCCCTGCCCTTGCGCGCCGTGACATGCCACGCAGCCGGCGCTGGTGAAAGCGCGCTTGCCATTCGCGATGCTGGCGGCGGAAGCATCCGAGGATTTTGCAGCGGACGTTTGCGCCTCGACGCGCGGGGACAAGATAACCAGCGCGAGGAAAATTCCAAACACCGTCAGATAACGCACAGGTCTCTCCTTAACGCGGCTGCGTCAGCACGTCAACCAGCGCGGGGTCGCCGCCCTTGACGACTGCAATCGCGCGGCGAATCGCCGGCGCAAGATCCTTCGGATCGCTGATCGGACCCTCGGCATGCAGGCCCATACCCTGCGCGAGCTTTGAATAGTCAATCGGAGGATCAACGAGCACGCTGCCGATGCTGGCATTGGTGATGCCGCGATTATGGCGATCCGCCATGATTTGCACCTGCATCAACTCCTGATGGTACGCGCGGTTATTGTGCATGATGATCAGCAGAGGAATGCGATGGTGCGCGGCCGTCCAGAGCACGCCGGGCGCGAACATGAGGTCGCCGTCGTTCTGGATGCTGACGGTAAGGCGGCCGTGTTTGCGGTTCGCAAGAGCCGCGCCCACGGAAGCAGGCGCACCGTAACCAACACCATAGCCGCCCTCGGTGCCAATGTAGTGATAGTGCTTGTTGAAATCCCACAGGCGCAACGGCCAGCGGCTGACGAACTGGCAATTCGATACCAGCGACCAGTCTTCGTCTTTGATCTGCGCCCAAATTTCGGAGGACATGCGCGCCGTGCTGATCGGGGTGGCGTCCCATCCGGATGCAGCGGCCTCGCGCCCCGCTTGCATCGCCTGCTGATGCGCGGAGGCGTGCTTGGTGCCGCGATCCGCGAACGTGCGCTTGCGGTCGTCCGTGATCTGGCGCTTCACGGCTTCGATGAGCGATGGCAGAGTGGCTTCGGCATCGGCGGCGATCGCGATATCAACCGGCGCGTATCGCTGGAAATCCTGATAATTGCTCTTAATGTACAGATCGTTGGCGGTGATGCTCACGAGCTTCGTCCCGGGCTTTGTAGCGCGGGCGCACAACCGGATTGATCTGCCCGCCTACCGAGTTCACGGTGCTCCAGAAATCCGTGAGCTCGAGTCCGGCGATCACATCGGCATTCGCGATGGCCGCGCCTCCGCGCTCGGTGTGATTCAACGGATGGCGAGTCGGGAAATTCATGCGGCCATTGCGATCCACGACCGGCGCCTGAAGCGCTTCAGCCAACTCGATCAGTCCCGCGAGTCCAGCGGGAGTGCGCGCGACACGATCGGTAACGAGCACGGGATTCTCAGCGGCGACCAGAAGCCGCGCGACTTCCGCAACGGCTCCGGAATCGCCAACAGGCGGCGACGTCATCGTAAGCTTCGGCACGTTCAAATTCGCGCCGTCGGAAACCGCGTACTCCTGCAACTCGTGGTCCGCCACCAGCGCGACGGGCATCATCGGCGGAGTGGTGGCGATCTTGTAGGCGCGCACAGCCGATTCCGCAAATCCCTGGAGCGAGACCGGGCGGTCGTCCCATTTCACGTAATCGCGGATCATCGCCGCCGGATCCTGCGCGCTGTGCGTCCAATCCACTTGCCCGAAGCGCTCGCGCGGTGTCGCCAAAATTCCCGAGAATGATGTACACGGGCACGCGGTCGCAGAAGGCGTCGTATATCGCCATCGAAGCGTGCTGCAAGCCCACTGTGCCGTGAACGCAGACAAGCAGAGGCTTACCTTCGATCTTCGCGTAGCCGTGGCCCATGGCGACCGAGGACTCTTCGTGGCAGCAGGTGATGAATTCGGGCGCGCGGTTGCCGCCGTAATTGATCAGCGATTCGTGGAGGCTTCGGAAACTGTTGCCGGGATTCGCGCAGAGATATTCGAAATTGAGAGTCTTGAGAACGTCCACCATGAAGTCGGAGCCGGGCGATCCACCGTCACCACTGCGGCGCTTGCAGGCGCATCCGGCTGCGCTTCAAAAGTGGCGGAGCGCCGGCGACGCGGGGCGATTCCGGCGGCGCGGCTTCGCGGCGGCAGGATGGACGACCATTGCGGCGGTGCCCGCTGCGGCCGCTCGCAGAAAATCGCGGCGATTCACCGAATCTCTTTTCGACTTTCGCACGGCGGCACCTCCTGATCTACGCCGGAGAGATTACTCCGATATGGGATTTTGCGCACCACTCACTTCGAAGATCGCAACCCCGCGCGCTGCTCGGCGACCCAGCCTAGGAAGCGCTCCATGCGGGCGCGCTCGCGCCACATCAGCGCAAAGAATTGGCTCGCGCTGAGGTCGGCGGCTTCGTGGCCGAAGAATGTTTCCATGCGCCATTGAATGTAGGGCGATTCCCATGGAGTCAGGCGATGGCCCTTGGAGATGATCCAGTAGTAGCGCAGAGCGTTGAACATGCGGGCGCAAGGTATCAGGCAGGCAATCGAGCGGCAGACGCCGGTCACCAAACGCCGGACCCAGAGGCGCTCGGTGGCGGGCTTGCCGAGATGGATGCGGCCGGAGCCGTGGCCCGCGACCGTGAGCGACATTGTCTCGTCGTATTCACGGTCGAGCACGCGGACGCGCGCCGTGGGACGCAGGTGGCGCTGCTCGAGAAATTCGAGAAACGCGGGATCCTTCTCGTACACGCGCAGAATTTCGTAGGTGTGGCCGACCTCGGTCTCGGAGAGTTTTACAGCGCCGTGTTTGCGCCGCAGACGAGACATCCCGCCGAAAAGCGGCACGCCGTGCGGGCAGCGGCTGTCGCGGCCAAAACGCGCGAGAAGCAGCCGCGCTACCTCGGGAGATATGCCATGCTCGAGGCGTTCTGCTTCTTCGTGCGCGCGCGACCATTCCAGGCCAATAATTTCGGTGAGGAGCTTTTCGGCGAGACGGTGGCGCAGCACCAGATGCTGCGCCGCTCCCTTGCCTTTCGCGGAAAGTTCGATGCGTCCGCCGCGCCGAACGCGGAGATAACCGGCGCGAGTCATGCGCTTCAGCGCAGCGGTGACTGCGGGAGGGGTGACGCTCAAGTCTTCGGCCAGCCGCGCGCTGATCGGGACTTGCTCTTCCTGAACAATCTCCCAGATCGCTTTCAGGTAATCTTCCTGGGAGACGCTGGTTTGTTCGCGGCGCATTTGATTTGGCGCAGCAAGTCTACAACATCGGGCGCGCTAATTGACGCGGCGAACGCGGATTCGGATGCCGCGCTGAAGGCCGCGGCGCTACATTCAATTCCAATGCAATCGGTGTCACGGAATCGTCAATACGACTTTGCCGAACTGCTCGCGGTTTTCGAGGCGCCTGTGCGCATCGGCGGCGCGCTCGAGTGGCATGACGGTGTCAATGACAGGCTTCAGCAATCCGCGCTTGAAGAGCTCGAGGGCGCGGAATAAAGCTCCGACTTGCTGCCCCATAAACGAACCGAGAATCGAGAGCTGCCGCGCGAAGAGATAGTTGATATTGAGCTTCCCCTCGGGGCCAGTGGTCGCGCCGCAGGTGACCAGCCGGCCGCCGGTCTTGAGACTGAACACGCTCTGCTCCCAGGTGGCCTGGCCGACGTGCTCGAAGACGACGTCCACGCCGTGGCCGCCGGTCAGACGCTTCACCTCGCGCGCGAATTCTCCCGTATGCAGCAAAGTTTCGTCCGCGCCAAGTTCCTTCGCTTTCGCGAGCTTCGGATGCGGATCCGGCCGTAGCGATCACGCGCGCGCCCGTCGCCTTCGCGAGCTGAATCGCGGCGCTGCCTACGCCGCTTCCCGCGGCGATCACCAGCACTTCCTCGGACGGGCGAAGCTGCGCGCGCGTAAACAGCATGTGCCACGCGGTGAGAAAGACGAGCGGAATCGCGGCAGCTTCCTCGAATGTGATATTCCCGGGATCGGGATTACGTTGACCGACGGCGAGCGAACGAACTCCGCGTAACCCCCGTGAATCTGCCAGCCGAACAACGCGTAGTCCGCGCAGAAATTGTCGCGCCCGGCAATGCACTGCTCGCACTGCCCGCAGGAAACGCCCGGCGCGAGAAGCACGCGCTCGCCAACCTTCACATTGGTGACGGCCGAGCCGACTTTCGCGACTTCACCGAAATATCGCTACCGGGAATGTGCGGTAGCGGGACGTTGCGCCCGGGCAAGCCTCCACGCACCCACAGGTCGAGGTGATTCAGCGCGCAGGCGCGCACGCGCACCAGCACATCGCGGTCGCCTATCACCGGTTCCGGCATTTCGGCTGCGCGTAAAACTTCTGGACCGCCGTGCTCGGAGAGAATCACTGCCTTCATGAGAAGCCCTCGCTCGGTTGAAACGCGGGATAAATTAGCATCGCGCCAATGCAGTGTCCAGCCGACGGGTGCTCGCCGCACGCGTCGCGAAGACCACTCACCGCAGAGAAGTAAGAAAGACTGGAGAATCAAAAGCGGGATAAGCATTACCACAGAGGTCACAGAGAAAAGCTGGAGATCACGGAGGGAGCAGAGACAGAGAGGAAAAACAGAACCAACAACGCCCTTACTCGATGCTCTCGATGAACTCCAGGCGGTTGCCCCAGGAATCTTCGGCGTAGAAGCGGCGGGCGGCAGGCAACTTGGCATCGTCCACGAACGCAATGCCTTGCACCGCGAGCGCGGCGCGCAGACCGTCGAGATCGGCGACTGCAAAGGCAGGGTGGGCTTTCTTAGCCGGACGAAAATCGTGTTCGACGCCGACATGAAGCTGTTGGTCACCACACTGGAACCAACAGCCGCCCCTCGCGCGCAATGGCAGCTCGATTTCCTCCATGCCGAGAATCGAGCCGTAAAATTCCCGCGCAGCCGACTCGCACCCTTTGGGAGCTGCGATCTGACATGGTCTAAACGGACAACGCGCGGCTTCACATTTGCCAGAATATCACACGAACAAATCCGCCGAAGATTGACATGCCGGACGGGGCAAGTACGCTCGACAAAAGAGCATGGACCTGTTCGAAGAAATCGTGCGGATGCGGCGGGCGGGCGAGCGCGGTGCGCTGGCGACGATCGTCCACACCAATGGCTCGATTCCGAGCTATGAAAGCTCGCGCATGCTGGTGCGCGAAGACGGCTCGATCGCCGGAACGATCGGCGGCGGCTGCGTGGAAGCGGACGTGTGGGCGGCGGCAAAGGAAGTGATGCAGGTCGAGCAGCCGCGAAAGATGACGTTCAACCTGAACCATGAAGCGGAATACGACGCGGGATTAATTTGCGGCGGTACGCTGGAGATTTTCGTCGAACCGATTCTGCCGCAGCCGACGCTGTACATTTTCGGCGGCGGGCATGTGTCGTTGGCTGTCGCCCGGGTGGCAAGCAGCGCCGGATTCGCGATCGGAATCGCGGACGACCGCGGCGCGTATGCGAATGCCGAACGGTTCCCCATGGCCAACGAAATTTACACGGCGTATGAGGACGCCTACGAGAAGATCAAGCCTAACGCGTCGAGCTACCTGCTGATCGTGACGCGCGGGCACAAGGATGACATGCGCGTGCTGGCGTGGGCCGTGCGGACCGGGGCGCGTTACATCGGCATGATAGGGAGCAAGCGCAAAGTGATTTCGGTCTACAAGGCGCTCGAACGCGAGGGCTATTCCGCCGAAGAGTTCGAACGAGTGCATGCGCCGGTGGGACTCGATATCGGCGCGCTCTCGCCCGAGGAAATTGCCGTCAGCATCGCCGCGGAATTGATCGCCGTGCGACGCAACGCGCAGAATCTGCCGCATAAGTCCGTTACGCTCGCCCACGCAGCAGCCCTCCACCACGATTGATTCCGAGATGAACTCCTCCGCGGCCGACCGCACGAGACCGCTTGCCGCGCCAATCGATGCCAGACCGCTTGCTGCGGTCATACTTTCCGGCGGCGAATCCCGTCGCATGGGCACACCCAAGGCGCTGATTCCCTACCGAGGAAAAATCTTCGTCGAACATCTGCTCGAAGTGACGCAGCACCAGCGCGTGGGCATCACTCGAATCATCGTCGGAGCGCACGCGAGCGAATATCCGCGAAAAGTTAATCGCTAACGCCGGGGAGATCGTTGTAAATGCCGATTGGGTGAAGGGGCAGCTCTCTTCGATTCAGGCCGCGATTCGAAGCCTACCCGAGGGCGCAACGGCGGGCATGATTCTCTGCCCCGTGGATCACCCGATCGTTTCCGCGGAACTGGTCGCAAAGCTCATCGCGGAATTTGATTCGAGCGGAAAAGCGATCGTGCTGCCGACGTATCAGGGACGGCGCGGGCATCCCGCGATTTTCGCGCGAGCCTATATCAGGAATTGCTGGATGCTTCGCCCGAGGTCGGCGCACGCCAAGTTGTGTGGTCGCACGCGAAGGACATCAGCGAAGTCGCAACAGAGGAAGAAGGCGTCGTTCTCAACATCAACGATCCCGCGACACTCGAGCGCGCTCTGAACCTCGGTTGATCGGACTTTAGGGATTTCTCGGAGGAACGATGGACAAAACAGTTCCGATCCCCCCCTCAGTCGGTCGTGCGGTGGGTTGACGCGGGCAGACGGACACCTGGGTGGCAAAAGGATGTAGGCCGCATTTTCCGTGTTGGCTATTACAGCCGCAACGACGGTCTAGATTGCATCTGGCTTGTCAATGACGAGGGGAAATACGAGCAGACAATCGACCACGAGTTTCTCTATCGCTACTTCGACGTCATCCACTTTG